>CAWEAH010000006.1:0-612707 GCA_963807125.1 uncultured Alphaproteobacteria bacterium | reverse complement strand
TATGTTTATGTTAACGCTTAACCAGCGTATTGCTGGGATTGCGTTCGGCGCGCCAATATCGCGCCAATATAAAGCGCCGTTCGCGCGCGGGGGTAATTTGCCATGGTTTATTCGACGCTGCCGGCAGAGAATGCGGCGGACAAAACGTGTTACGCTTGCGCTTCGAAAAGCCGATGAGGACGATACGTGATTGCCGTCGAGGCCGAAAAACCGATCCGGACCGCGATCGTCGAGGACGATCCGACGTTACGCAAAATGCTGGCGGCGCTGCTGCAAGCCGACCCGGATTACGCGGTGGTCGGCGAATTCGGCGAAGGGAAGCGGCGGTCGCGGCGCTTGGGGACTGTCGCTCGACATCGTGCTGGTCGATCTCGGGCTGCCGGACATTTCCGGCATCGACGTTATCCGCGGCTGAAAGCGATATCGCCGGGCTGCAGCGCGCTCGTGGTCACCACCTTCGGCGACGAGCGGACGGTCACCGCAGCATCGAGGCCGGCGCCGACGGCTATCTGTTGAAGGGCACGCCGCTCGAGGAGTTCAGCGCGACATTCATGCGTTGCGCGACGGCGGCTCGCCGCTGTCGCCGATGATCGCGCGCAAGCTGTTGAACCGGCTGCACGGCATAGCGCCGCCGCCGTTCCCGAGGGCGGCGACACCGCACTGACGCCGCGCGAGCGCGAGATCCTGGAAATGATCGCCAAGGGATTTTCCTATGCCGAGACCTCGGACGATCTGCGCCATTTCGACCGCGACGGTGCACAGCCATTTAAAGCGCATCTATCGCAAGCTCGAAGTGCACTCCAAGACCGAAGCGGTCTACGAAGCGCGCCGCCGCAGCCTTATTCATTAGCGAGCGCCCGACGCCCCGCTCGTCCCGCGAAGGCGGGGACCCAGCACTATCATGGACAGAAGCCTGGACTGGATTCCCGCATGAGCGGGAATGCAGCGCAAACGCGGGCGGTCAGTTCGGCGCGGCACCTTCAATTCGATGCGCACCGCCGTGCCGCGGCCCGGCGCCGATCGATGACGATGGCCGCGCCGGTCGAGATGCTGGCGATGCGCTTTCGCATATTGGCAAGGCCGCGCCCCGCACCCGTAGCCGCAGGATCGAATCCGCAGCCGTTGTCGCGCACCGCTATGGTAATGGCCGACGTGTCGGGGTCATAGGCCGCCGTCACATCGGCGCGCTTGGCGCCCGAATGATGCAGCACATTGCTCAGCGCCTCCATGAGCGCGAGCTTGATCGCCAACGCGTCGCGTGCCGTCAGCGCCGCGATCTTCGGCAATGCGGCGACCTGCCAGTCGAGCGTAATGCCGGCCAATTCGATGCTGCTCGCCATGCGGTGGCGCACATTGCCGAGCAGCAAATTGACGTCGCCGTCGGGAGTATCGGAGCTGTCGACCAGAAAACGCAGCTCCAGCAAAATTTCGGCGACCCGGCGCTTGATGTCGGCGAGGTCGACATGTGCCGGTGGTGAAGGAGGCGAGCAGCGCCGCGAGGCTGGCGCCGATGCTGTCATGCATGTCGGCGGAGATTTTCTGACGTTCGGCAATCGCCGAATTGACGATCTCGAGCTGCGCCTGCTGGCTGAGCTTGCCGAGCCGGTGGACGAAAGCCGCGGCCGCAATCATCGCCGCGGTCAGCACGAACCAGCACAAGCCGAGCGCGTAGAAGAAACCGATATATTGCGCGCGCAGATAGTCGCTGCCGTAGGCGACGGCGACGTAAAACGGCGTGGTCGGCGAAACCACGAACGCGCCGATCCGGGTCGATGCCGTCGGGACCGCCTCGGGCTGTAGAACGTGCCGCTTCTTTCTCCGGCAAGCACCCGGTTATAGACCAGCGGCACGCGCGACACCGCCGAGCCGTAGCCGATCACGCCGTTCAAGGTGCGGATGCGCACGACGCCGTCCTTGCCGGTAAGCCCGGCTAGGCCGCGGTCGGTCAATTTGAGTTTCTCGTAAAGACTGACGAAGTGTTCGAGCCGGTACGACAGCAGCACCACGCCGTAGAGCGCTCCCGATTGATCGCGCAGCGGCCGCGAGAACTGAATCGCCCATTCGTTGGTGAGCGCGCCGCGCATCGGTGCCGAAATGTAAAGCTTCGATTCGCCCGGGTTATCGGCGTGGACCTGGAACGTGTTGCGGTCCTTGAAGGAAATTTTGGGGATCGGGTCGGCGCGGGCGCTGGCGATCAGCGTGCCGTCGCGGTCGAGGATGGCCGGGCCGATCATCGACGGCTGCAAGGCGTAACCGGCGAGCAAGCGGTGCAGTTCGGCTTCGTGGTCGGCGGAAACCTCGCTCTGCGGAATTTGCGCGGCGAGCCGCGACAAAATGGCGTCGGCGGTGGCGGCATCGTCGTCGAAACCCGCCATCAGAACGCGGGCGATGTTTTCGGTCTCGCGGTAGAATTCGTTCTCGACCGAGCGGCGAAAATGCAGCCCGGCCAAAACGCACAGCGCCAGCACGACCGCGGAGAAACCCGCACAGACGAGGACGATCGCGGCGCGGGAAAAGCGGCCGAAGGAAACGCGCGAGCTTCGTGCAGTCACATTACGTCCGCTCATGATCGAGGCGCGTGTCGCGCCTTTCTGTGCAATGCATGTTGCCGAAGCGGCCGCAAGCTCAGCAGCATCCCCAGTTCTGGGGAGAGCCGTCATTCGCGCGGCGCCGTGCCCATTTCCGGGGGTTGGTCGCGGTCGCTCGGTGGGTCAGATTGCGATTCCGATTTGGGGCGAGAAAACAGCGGAAAGCCCGATGCTTGATATTCCTGCCGCGGCCAAACCCGAAACCAAATCGGCCGAACTGGTCGACAAGCAGTTGTTCAGACTGTTTCCGACGCCGCTGTTCACCGGAAAGCTGCCCGACCTCACGATCTGCGACCGCATCGAGAAGACATTGCGCGATCTGCACCGCGCCGACCAGGCCGATGAACGCTCCTCGCCGCGCGGCAGCGCGTTTACATGACGCGCGACGACATCCACACGCTTCCGGCCATGCGCGAGCTGGTCGAGGTGATCCTGCGCGAATCCGCGCAAATTCTCGACATGTACGCCATCAAGCGCGATGGCCATTACATCACCAATATGTGGGCCAATATCGCGCATCCCAACCGCCGCCACTCCATGCATATGCATCCGAACTGCCTGTTCGCCGGTCTGGTCTATATCAAGACGCCGAAGAATTGCGGCCCTACGGTGTTCGCCTCGCCGCGTCAGCTGGCGAAAAATCTCGAGCCCACTTACCTGCAGAAGAACGAGTTCAACGCCGATATTTTCGTCATGCCCGCCGAAAAAGGCCGCATGCTGATGTGGCCGAGTCACGTCCCGCACGCCGTCGAAGAGGGGACTGCCGACGAAATGCAGGACCGCATCGTCGTCGCTTTTAACATCATGATCCGCGGTCGAAGCGAAATCTCGACGGCGGCGATCAACTTCGCCTGAACAGCGCAGCGCATCAGGCGCGCATGCGGGTATGCCGTCCGGCGGTACGCTCGATCGCACTGGCGAGATATTCCGGCGACTGCGCGCCGGTGACGATGACGCTCGAGCCGAACACGAAGCATGGCACGCCGTCGATGCCGGCTTCTTTCGCCGACATGGCTTCGCCTTCGACGCGGTCGACATCGGCATCGCTGGCAAGGAGCCGGCGCACCAGGTCGCCGTCCATGCCGCAATCGATCGCGGCCTGGATCAGAACGCGCGGATCGGTGAGATCGGCGCCTTCGGCGAAATACAGCTCCATCAGCCGCTGCTTCATGCGTCCGGGATCGGTGGCGCTGCGCGACCATAGAATGAGGCGGTGGCAATCGAGCGTGTTGGGCTGGCGGCCGATCTTGTCGGGATTGTAGACCAGGCCCTCCATCGCCGCGGCAGCGGTGATGCGTTCGGCGATCACGCCGTAACGTTCGACCGAACCGAATTTGGTTTCCAGATAAGTCTGCCGGTCGATGCCGTCGCGCGGGATCCAGTCGTTGAGGAAATACGGCCGCCAATTGATCTCGACGTTGACGTCGGGAACGAGCGCGATCGCGCCTTCGAGCCGCCGCTTGCCGATATAGCACCACGGGCAGACGACGTCGGAGACGACCTCGATGCGAACGGTCGCGGCTGCATCGGGAACATCCACCATCGGCAAACCTTCGTTCAAACCGGTCGGGCCTGGCGCCCATGCCCGGGCGCCTGGATCGGACCGTCAGACCTACATAGGCCGCGGGTCAGCCCGCGGCAATGTCGCCGACGACGCGGGCCAGAAGCGAATTCTACGCTGTCGGTCGACTTTAGGGTGGCAAGAGTGACCGCGGCGTCGATGCCGCGCTTCTTCTGGTCCGGCGCCAGCATGGTGTGTTTGAGGACGCCGGCGATGCGGCGCGCCACGACATGAGCGGCGCGCAGATCGGTCTCGGTAAACACCGCGAAGATCGAATTGTCGGCCTCCCGGCAGGCGAAGTCGACCTGGCGCATCAGCCGGCCCAACAGCCGCGCCGCGTCGAGACCGACGCGCCGGTCGCCGCCGTCGAACGAGAAGCGCGCGATCGACAGGCCGACGCCGCGTTTTTCGGCGTCGTCGACGGCGCGGTTGAGGTCGCGCCAGAATGCTTGGTGGCCGAGAAGCCCGGTCTCGGGATCGAGCATGCCCTTGGCGTCGAGCGATTTGAGCATGCGCTTGAGCCGCTGACCGAAGGCATGCGCCCGCACATAGGGCAGGAAGCGTTCGACCAAACGCTGCGGCCCTTCGGCGACGCGTTCGAGGTTGGCGAGCTCGATCGAAAACGGTTCGACCACGGCGGGATGGCCGCCCAGCACGACGACCGGAAGGTCGCGAAAGCGCACGTCTTCGGCCAGCACGGTCAGCAGCGCCTCGACGATTTTCGGGCCGAAACCGTCGCCGATCACCATGCCGTCGATGTCGCGCACATTGAGCGCGCGGGCCGCGCTTTCGACCGAGAGCGCGCCGACCACACCGACGCGCTCGCCGACAGGCGACCGACAGTTCCGGGTAGGAGCGGCCGCGGCCGGCGATCAGCACGGTCGCCTCATCGAGCGGATCGGTCGTCGATAGCTCGGGCAACTGCTCGCCATGCGAGGCGAGCGTGCGCATGCGGCGCAGCACCGTGCCGTGCAGGGTTCGAATGCGGATCGCAGTCGAGAGCCGCCGCACCAGCCGCTGCGGCGTGGCGTTCGAGGCAATGGCGAATGCGTCCGGCACGCAGGGCGCGCCGTCTTCGCGGATCCGGGCGAGGATCGGCATGAACAGGCCGCCGCCTTTTCGCCGTTGCTCGCCCAACAGGTCGGTCAGCGCCGCAACCTGCACCGGGTCGGTGCAGGTGTCCGCCAGAATAACGGCTTCGGGCTCGATCGAAGCGAGCGCGGCCGCGGCATCGCTCCATGCCGTTTCGATGACGGGGGAGGCGCCCGCGGCGCGCAAAGCATCGACGACATCCGGCGCCGGACTGTCGGCAATGACGGCGAACGGACCTTGCAACGCCATGATACGCAGGCACGCGGTTTTACGGATACGACCCGTAAAGCATGCCAAAGGGCTATTAATTCTGCGTCAACGGCGGTGGTGCCCGGCGCGCTTTAGGCGACGGCGTCCTGCAACACCTGCGCGCCACGCTCGCCGAAAGCGGCCGTGACCAGTGGATTGACGCCGAGCGCCGCAAGCGCCGACACCATGGCGTCGAGATCGGCCGCGGTACCCACCAGGCGCTGGCCGGACAGCGCATCCGGCAGCGCGGCAAGGGCCGCACCGCCGTCGATGCGCCCGATCGTCGCCGACAGCGTGCACAGCGGGAAGCGATAGGCGCCGACCTGGACGAACCCGGACGGCGGTCCGGTAACGGTGACGGTTCGGCTGAGCGGATCGAGGCGGCAGGGAAAGCCGGTGTCGACAAAGCCGTCGCGGGCGATTGCGAAATGCGGCCGGTCGGAGCGCTCGATGCCGGGCGGGAACGGGTGGCGCGGCACCATCGGCCCACGCAGCATCAGCGTAGCGGCTTCGCTCGTCGCCAGTTCCACCACCCCCACCGCGCCCTCGCCATCGCGGGACGCAACGACCGACCCGAGTTGCAGCGGCGTCGGCCGCCCGCCGCTGCCGCGGCGGGCTGCGATGAAGCCCGCTTCGCCAAAGATCGCTACGTCGACCAGCGTCGCATCCCGCTCCGGCCATTCGGGAGCGGCCGCGAGGCGCTCCGGCCCATGCCAGGCGGCGAGAACCGTGGTCGGGCCCTCGCGGGCAAACAAGCCGGTCTCGGCGAGACGGAAAGCCACCGGCGCCGGCAGGATCAACGTCGAGGCGCGATCGTCGCGCCGCTGCCGCGCGAAAACCTCGGCATCGAAGGGGTGGTGGAGCACGAGCGTGCCGCCGGCCAGAAGCCATGGCAACAGCGTCATGCAAAGTCCGGCATAGGATGCCGGCGGAATTGCCGAAAGCAGAACGGCATCCTGCTCGACGCGGCCCGCCAGGAAAGCGAACAATCCGCCGGCAAGAAGCTCGAAATGGCGACGCGCCACCGGCAGCGGTCCATCCTCGCCGATTTCGAAGGTCGTGACCGCGAGATGCGCGCCGGCATGGCCGTCGCGGTCGAGCGGAGGCACCGGATCGAGCTTTGCAGTCGTGAACAGATCGTCGAATGCCACCACGCCGTCGGGCAACTTGTCGCCGAAGCCGCCGACATGGCGAATGGAGAACACTTCCGCGGCGATCTGCGTCGCAAGAGCGCAAAGTTCGAAATGGCCCGCACGACCGCATGCGATCAGCGCCCGGGCGCCGGCCCGCGACAGCGCGGTTACGGCATCGGCGCGTCGCCAGAGCAGCGGCAGCGGCGCTGCGATCAATCCGGCGCGCAATATGCCGAGCAAAGTAAGCACATGCTCGACGACATTCGGCATTTGGACGCCGACCACGGCATCGCTCGGCAGCCCCATTTTTCGCAAGCGCCCGGCAATCGCCGAGACCATGCGATCGGCCTCGGCATAAGACAGCCGCAGCGGCCGGCCGTCGGCAAAACTCTGCCGGTTCGGCGCGTCCGCAAGCGCCATCGCGCCGGGCCGGCGTGCCGCCGCCCGTCGGAACAGATCGTCGAGCGTGATACGGCCGGGACCGTTCGAGGGCGCGTTGGCGGACTTTGCCTCATCCCCGAGAATCATCGGCCTATCATTGCAGAGTCTTGCCGGCTTGGCGCCACCAAGTTTCCGGCAGATAGCCGAACAGCGAGGTCGGCGCCGGGTGCCGGATATAGGCCCAGCGCGCCACCCATTGCTCCGGCAGGTAGAACAGCGGCACGACGTACGAGCCTGATATCAGGACACGATCGAGCGCCCGTACCGCATCGACCAGATCGGGCCGGGTGCGGGCGCCCAGCACCGCTTCGATCATGGCGTCGACCGCGGCGCTCTTGACGCCCATATAGTTGCGGGAGCCCTGCTGGCCGGCCGCCGCCGAGCTGAAGTAGAAGCTCTGCTCGTTGCCCGGCGAGAGCGACTGGTCCCACTGATATTCGATCATGTCGAAATCGAACGACACCCGACGCTGTTCGTATTGCACGGAATCGACGAGGCGGACCTGCGCATCGATGCCGGCGCGGGCCAGCATGGTGGAGAAGGCGAGCGCCAGCCGCTCGTCGTCGCGGCTTGCCACCATGATCTCGAACGTGAACGGGGCGCCGGTGGCGCGGTTGCGCAGCGTGGTGCCTTTCAGCTCGTAACCGGCGGCTTTCAACAAAGCGAGCGCCTGGCGGAGCTCGGTGCGGTCCCGTCCGCTGCCGTCGCTGACCGGCGGCGACCAGGTGCCGTCGAGCATGTCGGGCAAGACCGCATCCGCAAACGGCGCCAGAAGCGCACGCTCTTTTTGGTCCGCCGGCCGGTGGTAGGCGGACAGTTCGGAATTGTCGAAGAAGCTCGCGCTGCGCCGATACAGATTGTAGAAAAAATTGCGATTGACCCACTCGAAATCGAACAACAATGTAATCGCCTGGCGCACGCGGATATCCGAAAAGATCGGGCGGCGTGTGTTGAAGACGAACTCGGAAGAAAATTTCGGCAAGCCGCTGCGGAAGGCTTCCCTCACCACGCGGCCGTCGCGCACGGCCGGAAAATCGTACCCGGTCTGCCAGCGCGTCGGATCGGTTTCCGCGCGCACGTCGTAGAGCCCCGCCTTGAAGGCCTCGAAATAAGCATTGTCGTCGCGATAGAAATCGAACCGCAGCTCGTCGAAATTCCACAGGCCGCGATTGATCGGAAGGTCGCGGCCCCAATAATGGGGGTCGCGTTTGAAGGTCACGCTCTTGCCCGGATCCACGGCGGCGACGGTATAAGGTCCGCTGCCGATCGGTGCTTGCAGGGTCGAGTTCTCGAAAGTGGCGACGTCGACGGCGTGTTTGGGCAATACCGGCATCAGCCCGAGGATCAGCGGCATTTCGCGGTCGCTGGTATCGACGAAGTCGAACCGCACGGTGCGGGGACCTAAGATTTCCGCCTTGGCGACGCGCGCGTAATAGGTGCGGTGATTGGGCCGGCCGTGGTCGCGCAATAGCTGCCAGGAGAACACGACGTCCTCCGCAGTGACCGGCGTGCCGTCGGAAAAATGCGCGGCCGGATCGAGCGTGAAGGTGACGTAGCTGCGCGCGGCGTCGGTCTCGACGGTCTTCGCCAGCAAGCCGTACAGCGTGAACGGCTCGTCATAGCTGCGCGCCATCAAGCTCTCGATGACGTAGCCGCGGATGGGTTGCACGGCGAGCCCTTGGACGATCAACGGATTGAGGCTGTCGAAGGTGCCGAGCACGCCCTCGCTCAGGCGGCTGCCCTTCGGAGCATCCGGATTGACGTAGGGCAGCGCGGTGAAATCATCCGGCAGAGCCGGAGCGCCATGCATCGCAATGGCGGGCCCGGCAAGCGACCCGCCGGCAGCGGCTTGGCTCGGCTGCGCGCGGGCCGGCAGCGCCAGACCGGCCAGCACGACGACAAGCAGCCGAGCGCCGCAAACGGCGCCCCGCAGTCGATACCCCTTCGTTCGCAAGATGGCCTCGGCGCACACGCGTGAAAGCTACTCGGTTGTCAACCCTGAAAAATGTACCACGCGCCGCCGGCGTCGACCGTGGGCTTTATCTGGGCACGCAATTGCGCTATTGGGCCGGTCCAAGAGGAATCAAAGGGCGATATCGGGTCACGGTGTTGCCGTATTCTGCGTCGATTGACCGTCCCGCGGGGGCAGGGCGGCGCGGCGACGAATGCCGGCTGCGATATCGATCATTCGGGCAACTCTGACCAGGCAACTCGACCGTGTCGGATTGCGGGTGGCAGTATCAAAGAGGAACTACGTCGCATGACCTATCGGAACGCGTCGGCGCCGGTTCGGCCGGTGGGCCGCACGCTCGCTGCCATCGTCAAGGCGGTCGGACATGCCGCTCTCTTCGGCGGGGTGCTGGCAACCGGCCTTTACCTCTGCATCGGATCCGAGGCGCTGGCCCAGCAAAAGCCGGCGGCAAAAAAGCCCGCGGCGGCACCGGCAGCTCCCGCACAAGCGGCTCCGCAAGAGCCGGCACAAGGCGGGCAACAGGAACAGCAGCAGGTCCAATTGATCTATTCGCCGTGGACCAAGTTCTGCCTGAAGAACCAGAACGATCCCAATTCCAAGCAGGTTTGCTTCACCGGCAAGGACGCCCGCATCGAATCCGGCATGCCGGTGGTTGCCGCGGTGCTGATCGAGCCGGAAGGCGAGCCGAAGAAGATATTGCGCGTCACCTTGCCGCTCGGCATGCAGCTCATCCACGGCACCCGCGTGATCATCGACCAGAACCAGCCGATGACGGCGCCCTACGTCATCTGCTTCACCAATGGCTGCATGGCGGACTACGAGGCGACGCCCGACATGATCGCCAAGATGAAAAAGGGGCAGGGCCTCGTCGTCCAGGCGATCAACTCAACCGGGCAGCCGATCTCGCTGGTTCTGCCGCTCACCGATTTCGCCAAGGCCTATGACGGTCCGCCGACCGATCCCAAGGTCTTCGAAGAGCAGCAAAAGAAACTGCAGGAAGAGCTGCAAAAGCGCGCCGACGAAGCGCGTCAGAAGCTCGAGCAGCAGCAGGGCGGCGCCGGAGCGTCTGCCGCGCCGCCGGCCGGCGCCCCGGGCAAGTAGTCAGCTCGTAGTAAGCTCGGCGTAAGCAAAATCGATGTGGCGGTTCCCCACCTGTGGGAGCCGCCTTGTGGTCGATGCCGTCAATCAAAATGCGGCTTCAGATGGTCCGGCTGCGCCAACTCGGGCGGGGTCAGTGCATTCTCGCCGCGCGCGGGCGGTAGGCGCCGTTATCGTCCTTGATAAAAATCTCGGCGACCTGAGGGTGACGCACGGGCTCGCCGCTCTCGTCAGGCAGCAGATTCTGTTCCGAGACATAGGCAACGTATTCGGTTTCCTCGTTCTCGGCGAACAGGTGATAAAACGGCTGGTCCTCGCGCGGGCGCACCTCGGCCGGGATCGCCTGATACCATTCCTCGGTATTGGCAAAGACCGGATCGATATCGAAGACGACACCGCGGAAAGGGTACAAGCGGTGCCGCACAATCTGGCCGATCTGGTACTTGGCGCTTCGAATCTTTTCCATCGCAGGACCGGTTTACAGCCCCCCTTTACAGCCCCCAAGGGCAGCTATGCAACGATTATGCCGTAGTTCTCGGCGGCCGGGAAACCCCGTCAAAGTCCGTAACGCTGGGCCATTTGGGGATCTTTCTCCGCCACGAGGCCGGCCAAGTCGACCAGCACCTTGGCCTGTTTCCAGGTGGCGTCATCTTGCATTTTGCCATCGATCATGACCGCGCCCGAGCCGTCGGGCATGGCGGCGATAATCTTCTTGGCGAAGGCGACTTCGGCCGGATCCGGTGAAAACACGCGCTTGGCGATCGGCACCTGGCTTGGATGCAGCGTCCAGGCGCCGACGCAGCCCATGAGGAAGGCGTTGCGGAATTGCGCTTCGCAGGCGGCGCTGTCGGCGAAATCGCCGAACGGACCGTAAAACGGCTTGATGCCGGCCGCCGCGCAGGCGTCGACCATTTTTGCGATCGTGTAGTGCCACAGATCCTGCTGAAATCCCGCGCGCGGAGCATCCGGCAAACCTGCATCGGCCAACACCTTGTAATCGGGATGGCCGCCGCCGACGCGCGTCGTCTTCATCGCGCGCGATGCGGCAAGATCGGCGGGGCCGAGGCTGATGCCGTGCATGCGCGGCGACGCCGTTGCGATCGCGGCGACATTGTCGACGCCCTCGGCGGTTTCCAGAATGGCGTGGATCAGGATCGGCTTTTTCACGCCGTGCTTGGCCTCGAGCTGCGCCAGAAGTTGATCGAGATAATGGATGTCCCAGATGCCCTCGACCTTGGGCAACATGACGACGTCGAGCTTTTGTCCGACGGTCGCGACGATCTCGGTGAGATCGTCGAGCACCCAGGGCGAGTTGAGCGCATTGATGCGCGTCCACAGTCCGGTCTCGCCGAACTCGCATGCTTGCGCCATGGCGATGAAACCCTTGCGGGCAGCTTCCTTGGCGTCCGCCGGAATGGCGTCTTCGAGATTGCCCAGCACGACGTCGACCTGCGCGACCAGCTCCGGCACCTTGGCGCGGACTTTCTCGATATGCGGCGGCACGAAATGGATCATGCGCTCGAGCCGTAGCGGCAAATCGCGCAGCGGTGCCGGCGCGCCGATGGCGAGCGGTTTGAAAAAGTTACGCGGCAGTTTCATGGGTCTATCCGGAAATCCTTACAGCTTACGGTAGGATGAACGGCGGGACCTCGCCAAGCCGTTTTTCTCAGCATTGCTGCCTAGGAATAGCGCGCCTCACGCCCTCTCGCCACGCATCAGCCGCGGCTGCGAGGCGGCGGGCGCGACGCCTTCGCGCATCATGGCGCGGCGCAGCGGGCCGATGCCGTCGAGCAAATAAAGCGCAAGCCCTCGCGCGCCATGGACCGGGATAAACTCCGTGAGCAAACTCTGGTTCAACAGATCGACGGCGGCGGTCCTGCTCGTCACATCGGCGCGACGCGCCGTCTCGTAGCGCCGCAAAACGTCGGGCGCGCCCAAGTCGATATTTTGCCGCCGCGCGTCGGCGACGATTTCAGCGATGGTCGCGCCGTCGCGCAGTCCGAGATTGAGACCCTGGGCGCCGATCGGCGGCACCACATGGGCGGCTTCGCCGACCAGCGCAATGCGGTTGCGCCCGCACGAGACCGCAGTCTCGATGACGAGCGGAAAAACGCCACGACCCGGCTCGACGGTCATGATGCCGAGGAGCGAATGCGCGCGGCGTTCGATTTCGGCCGACAGCGCAGCATCGTCCAGCGCGGCAAGTTCGCCGGCGGTTTGCGGTCGAACAACGCAAACAAGGCTCGAACGCTGCCCGGTCAACGGCACCAGCGTGAACGGACCGCTTTCGGTGTGGAATTCGGTGGAGGTGTCGTCGTGCGGCCGCGCGTGAGCGAGATTGAGCGTCAGCGCGGTCTGCGGATAGCTCCGCCGCCGGGTCGAAATACCCGCCGCGGCGCGGCAGAGCGAGCGAGCGCCGTCGGCCCCGATGACGAGACGCACGCGGGCGTTGCCGCCGCCATAACCGATGGCGACGCCGCGCGAGTCTCGGCTCTACTGTCAGCGCCGGCGCGGCTATGCGCGGTATGTGCAGCTCCGCGGCACGCGCTTCAAGCGCCGCCAGGAGATGCCGGTTCTCGATATTGTGGCCAAAGGCGTCGAGCCCGATTTCGGCCGCCTCGAACAAGACCTCCGGCGCCCGAAACAGCCGTCGCGTGTCGTCGATGAGGCGAAGTTTCCTCAGCGGCGCCGCCTGCGGCAGGCAGCTCTGCCACACGCCCAGTGTTGCCAAGGCGGCGACAGAGCTGGCGAGCAGCGCGGTGGTGCGGTGATCCGGTTTCGCCGCCGGCGCGACCAGAAGCGTTTCCACGCCCGCCGCAGCCAGCGCGATTGCGCACACAAGACCGGCCGGGCCGCCGCCCACCACGGCAACCTCGGCAGTGAAGGCGCCTGTTTCTCTGTGTAAATCGGTCATCGCACCGCCAGTTAACTGGCTTCTCATCTATGATGGGAAACTTAGCAATGACAGCGCCCTTGCGCATCTTCTTCGATTTAACGTGTAAGCTTAAGATAATGACCTCAAGTGAATCCCCCGAAAAGCCCGGCTTGCCGCTGCGGACGGCAGCCTTCGCGGTCCATGTCTTTACCGCCTGCGGGGCGGCCTGCGCGCTGCTGGCTCTGGTCGCAGCCGTACGCACCGACTGGCCACAAATGTTTGTCTGGCTGGGCGTGGCGCTGTTCATCGACGGCGTCGACGGCAGCTTCGCGCGGCGGCTGCGCGTTGCCCATGTGCTGCCGCGCTGGTCGGGCGAGGTTCTCGACCTCGTGGTCGATATCCTCAATTACGTCTTCGTGCCGGCCTATGCCCTCGTGGCAAGCACGCTGTTGCCGCGCGCCGCAGCGATCCCGCTCGGCATCGTCATTGTCGTCAGCGGGTCCTTGTATTTTGCCGACCGGCTGATGAAGACGTCCGACCATTATTTTCGCGGCTTCCCCGCGCTGTGGAACGTGGCGGCGTTTTATCTTTTCCTGCTCCGCCCGGCGCCGTGGCTCGGGGCACTGGCGATCGTGGGGCTCGCGGCGCTCACCTTCATGCCGTTTCACGTTCTGCATCCGGTGCGGATCGCGCATTTACGCGCGCTGACGACGACGGCGCTGCTGCTATGGACCGGACTTGCGATTTTTGCCGTGGCGACCAATCTCGAACCGGGCTTTTGGATCGTTCTGGGCCTATGCCTGTTGGCGATTTACTTCGTCGGCGTCGGCTTCTTGCGCCGCCATCATCCGTAACTAAAGGAGGAACCCCGTGGCTCGACCCGTTCTCCTCATCGCCGGCGGCAGCCGGGGCATCGGCGCCTCGACGGCGCGGCTCGCCGCGCAGCGCGGTTACGACGTCGCCATCAATTATTTGCGCAATGCCAAGGCCGCGGCTGACGTCGCCGAAGCGGTCAAAAAATCCGGCGGCAAGGCCGTCACCTTGCAAGGCGATATGGCGAAGGAGGCCGACATCGTGGGCGTGTTCGGCGAGACGACGCGCACGCTCGGGCCGATCACGCATTTCGTCTTCAGTTCCGGCGTCGGCGGCAAGAATTCGCGGCTCGACGTCGCCAGCGCCGATACCATCCGCGAGGTGATCGACGTCAATCTATTCGGTTGCCTGATCTGCGCGCGCGAAGCGGTGCGACGCATGTCGACGGCGCAGGGCGGCCAAGGCGGTGCGATCGTGTTTCTGTCGTCGATCGCCTCGGTCACCGGCGGCGCCGGCGAATACGTGTTCTATGCCGCCGCCAAAGGCGGCGTCGATGCGCTAACCAACGGTCTGGCCCGCGAAGTGGCGAAAGAGGGCATTCGCGTCAACGCGATCCGGCCGGGTCCGACCCGGACCGAAATCCACGAACCCGGACGGCTGGAACGGATCACGCCGCTTCTGCCGATGGGCCGGCCGGGCGAGCCGGACGAGATCGCTGAAGCCGTGCTGTTTCTGCTCTCGGACGCCGCGTCCTATATCAGCGGCGCCGTGCTCAACGTGTCGGGTGCGCGTTGAACGGGGACGCGCAAGCCGCCTTGTGTTCGACAATCGGCCCCCTATAAGTCCGGTCGCGTTTTTACCCGCAAATTGAATGTTTTGGAGGAGAGGAAAATGGTTGCTGCAGTGCGCGTCCATAAAGTCGGCGGGCCCGAAGTCTTGACCTATGAAGAGATCGAACTTCCGGCGCCGGGGCAGGGCCAGGTCCGGGTCAAGCAGCACGCCTGCGGCGTCAATTTCATCGACACCTATTTCCGCATGGGCATGTATCCATCGCCGGTCGGCCTGCCGTTCGTCTCCGGCAATGAGGCCGCCGGCGAAGTCACCGCCGTCGGTCCCGGCGTCAGCGAATTCAAGGTCGGCGATCGCGTCGCCTATGTGGTTGCGCTCGGCTGCTACGCGTCCGAACGCAACGTTCCCGCCGACCGCGCGGTGAAGCTGCCGGCGAATATCAGCTACGAGCAGGCCGCGGCGATGATGCTTAAAGGCATGACGGCGGAATATCTGCTGCGGCGCACCTTCAAGGTCGAGAAGGGGATGAACGTTTTCGTCCATGCTGCCGCCGGCGGCGTCGGCTTGATCCTGTGCCAGTGGGCCAACCATCTCGGCGCCAACGTCATCGGCACCGTCGGCTCCAAGGACAAGGCCGAGCTCGCCAAGAAGAACGGCTGCCATCACACCATCCTCTATCGCGACGAGGATTTCGCCGCGCGGACCAAGGAAATCACCGGGGGAAAACTCTGCAGCGTCATCTATGACGGCATCGGCAAGACTACATTCCCGGCCTCGCTCGATTGCCTCGCGCCGCTCGGTTATTTCGTCAGCTACGGCAGCGCTTCGGGCCAGGTCGAGGCTTTCAACATCAATATCCTGCAAACCAAGGGCTCGCTGTTCGCCACCCGGCCGACGCTCAATACCTATGCCGCCAAGCGCGAGGATTTGCTGGCCATCGCCAACGACCTGTTCGACGTCGTCGGCAAGGGTGCGGTGAAAATCCCGATCAATCAGAAATATGCGCTCAAAGATGCCGCGAAGGCGCACAAGGACCTGGAGGGCCGCAATACGACCGGCTCGTCGATCTTGGTGCCGTAACGCGACGTCATGCCGGGGCGCCGCCGAAAGGCGGCGAGCCCGGGATCCATAACCACAGTGCGCGCCGATTTTGCGCCGAGTGCTTATCTTCACTAATCGTGTTTATGGAGTTCCGGGCGCGGGCCTTCACCCGTGCCTCGGAATGACGAGGTCGCGATGAAAATTTGGGGCTATTGGGCGACGCTCGCGTGGGCCGCGCTCGCCTTCCTGGTGGGGCAGTTTGTCGGCTTCGCTGTTGTGCTCTGGCTGCATCCGGGAGCCTGGGACACGATTCTGCAAACGCCGTTCGACGGCATTCTCGTCACCTTGTTCATCGTTATCTCCAATCCCGTCACGGTCGGCGTGCTGGCATTGGCGGTGTGGCTGCGGCAGGCTTCGCAAATCGACTATTTCGCTCTGCACTGGCCGCGGCAAAACGACGTCGTGATCGGCATTATCTGCCTTATCGGCCTGATCGCGCTAAGCGACGCGCTGCTCTATCTCAGCGGCCGCGATCTGGTGACAACGTTCCAACTGCAGTCCTACACATCCGCCGTCGCGGAGGGCTGGCTGCCCGCGATGCTGCTCGGCGCCATTGTCATCGCGCCGGCCGGCGAAGAGTTCATGTTCCGCGGCTTTCTATTCCGCGGCTGGGCGCGTTCGGAGCGTTCGGCCTGGCCAGCGATCGTTGCCATCTCGTTCCTTTGGGCGGCCCTGCACGTCCAATACGACTGGACCGGCATGCTGCAGATTTTTGTCGTCGGCCTGTTTCTCGGTTGGATGCGCTGGCGCAGCGGCTCGATCCTGCTGACGTTTTTTCTGCACGCCCTGTTCAACCTCGAAGGCACATTCGAAACGGTTATGCAGGTGCATTATTTCGGCAAATGAGCCTTACCGTTCGGCACTTTTCATTGGCCTAAAATACGGCTTAACGCGTCGGTCATGGGACCGGATTGACCGGGCGAGGTCGGCTGGCGCGGCAATCCGATCACCGGTTCGGCGAAACGCGCGATAGCGGCAACCGTATCGTCGAGCGGCACGGACGAGCCCGGCGTTTCGCTGACCACGATCGCCAGCACGTGAAGACCCCGCCGGAACAGCGCGTCGAGCGCGGTCAGGGTATGGCTGATGGTGCCGAGATAGCTGCCGGCGACCACAATGAGCGGCAGCTGCAGCGCCATCATCACATCGAGAACGGTGCGCTCGCCGTCGAGCGGCACCATGATGCCGCCGACGCCCTCGACCAACAGAATATCGCGCCGCCGTTCGATCGCGGTCTGGCAAAAACCGACGACGGCATCGACATCGATGGTACGCCCCTCGCGCGCGGCTGCGAGGTCGGGGGACAGCGCCGCTTGAAAGCGCCACGGCGCGATGCGGTCGATCTCCTGTTCGGTCACCGGCAGGCCGAGCGCCTGCAGCAGCACGGCCGGATCGCTTGCGCCAAATTTTGCCGGATCGAAGCCGGACACGACCGGCTTGATGGCCTCGACCATCCGGCCCATCCGGCGCAGATGACGGATCAGCGAGGCGGCGACATAAGTCTTGCCGACGTCGGTTCCCGTTGCGGTGATGAAGATCGCCGACACGAATTAACGCCTCATCACGCGGCTTCGCACCAGCGCGGCAAGGCGCGCAATCTCCGCATCGGGGTGCTGGGCGGTGAACGCAAAGCGCAAGCGGGCGGTACCCACCGGCACGGTCGGCGGCCTGATGGCGACCACCAGAAATCCTTCGTCGCGCAACAGCGCCGACGCCGCAAGCGCCGCATCGGCCTCGCCGATAATGACCGGCACGATGGCGCTCTGCGCCTCCGGCAAATTGAGCGCGCGGGCGAATTCCTTGGCCTTGCGTAACGGCTCGGCGGCATAGGCCGGGTCGCGTTCGATGATATCGAGCGCGGCCGTAGCGGCGGCCACCACCGGCGGCGGCAGTCCGGTCGAGTAGATGAAGGTGCGGGCCCGGGTTTGCATCAGATCGATCACGGCGCGCGAAGCGCATAGGTAACCGCCATAGGCGCCGATCGCCTTGGAAAGGGTGCCCATTTGCAGCGGCACGTCGGCATGACCGTCGGCAAAGCTCGACCCGCGGCCGCCGCCGACGATGCCAAGGCCATGCGCATCGTCGGCCAGGAGCCAGGCATCGAACCGCTGCGCCAGCGCCGACAGTGCGGAGAGCGGCGCAAGATCGCCGTCCATGGAGAAGACGCCGTCGGTCGCGATCAGGGCACGCTTTTTCCCGGCGCGATGGGCCTTCAACAGTGTTTCGGCGTGGGCCACCTCAGCGTGGCGGTACGGCTCGACGGCGGCGCCCGAAAGCTTCGCGCCGGCATAAATGCAGGCATGCGATAACTCGTCGATCAGGATCAGATCGTCCGGCCCGACCAGCGCCGGGATGATGCCGGCATTGGCGAGATATCCGGAGCCGAACACGAGCGCTGCGTCGGTGCCTTTAAGCCGCGCCAGCCGGCCCTCCAGCGCCGCATAGAGCGGGTGATTGCCGGTAACAAGGCGCGAGGCCCCGGCGCCGACGCCATAGCGCCTGATCGCCTCGATCGCCGCCGCGATCACTTGCGGATGCTGGCTGAGATTGAGGTAATCGTTGCAGGAGAACGACAGCAAACGCCGGCCGTCCCGCTCGGCCCAAATTCCGGAACGTCCGGTCACGGCCGGTACCCGCCGCAACCGCGCTTTGTCCAGCGCGGCGAGCTTTTGCCCGGCAAATTCGTCAAGCGATCGCATGCCGTTCCTACGCATGAACTGGCGTGACCTGCCATGGGCAGGCACAATGGCGCCATGTCATCTGCATGAAAGCGCCGAATGTCGGGCAATGCCAGCGAAAACAAGGGGATGAGGCAGAACGCGCAACCGGATTGGTACGCCGACGGTCTCGCCCATATTTGGCTGCCTTATGCGCAGATGAAGACCGCAAACCCGCCGCTTGCGGTCGTTCGCACGCATGGCTGCCGCATCGTGACTGGCCGATGGGCGCGAGCTCATCGACGGCATCGCCTCGTGGTGGACCGCCTGCCACGGCTATAACCATCCGCACATCCGCAGCGCCGTCGAAGCGCAACTCGGCACCATGCCGCATGTCATGTTCGGCGGCCTGGTGCACGAGCCGGCGCTCAGGCTTGCCCAACGGCTGACGGCGCTCTTGGCGCCGGCCGACCTCGACCGCGTCTTCTTCTCGGAGTCCGGCTCGGTCGCCGTCGAGGTCGCCCTCAAAATGGCGGTGCAGTATTGGCGCAATCGCGGCATTCGCGGCCGCAGCCGCATCGTTTCGTTCAAGGGCGGCTATCATGGCGACACCACCGGCGCCATGGCGGTCTCGGACCCGGACGATGGCTTTCACGCCGCATTCCGCGGGCTGTTGCCCGAGCAGATCGTCACCGATCTTCCGACCGATACCGAGAAAGCCGCGGCGCTCGAAACACTCCTCGCCGACAGGGCCGGCGAGCTTGCCGCCATCATCGTCGAACCCTTGGTGCAAGGCGCCGGGGGCATGCGCTTTCACGAGGCCGGCACGCTGCGAAATTTGCGCAGGCTGGCAGACCGTTATGAGCTGTTGCTGATCTTCGATGAGATCTTCACCGGCTTCGGCCGCACCGGCGACCTATTTGCGTTCCGCAAAGCCGGCGTCGTGCCGGATATCCTGACGCTGTCGAAGGCCTTGACCGGCGGCACCCTGCCGCTCGCCGCCACCATCGCCAGCCAAAAGGTCTTCGCTGCGTTCTGGTCGGACGATCCGGCGCAAGCCCTGATGCACGGCCCGACCTTCATGGCCAATGCGCTCGCTTGCGCTGCCGCCAACGCCTCGCTCGATCTGTTCGAGCGCGAGCCGCGGCTCGATCAGGTCGCAAAGATCGCGGGCGCGCTCGAAGCCGGTCTCGCTCCCTGCCGCGATAGCCCCGGCGTGAAGGATGTCCGCGTCACCGGCGCCATCGGCGTGGTCGAGCTCGATCGCATCGATAATCTCGAAGCGTTGCGGCAGCGGTTCATCGCCGAAGGCGTCTTCATTCGTCCTTTCGGCAACATCGTTTATCTGACGCCGGCCTTCACCATCGCCGAGGACGAACTCGCGACCTTGACGGGCGCGATCCGCCGCGTGCTGGGCGAATAGCCAAACTCAGCGAAGCTCACGCTTAAAGCCGACATGACTGTCCTTGAAGCCAAGCCGTGAATAAAATCGTTGCGCATCGATCCGGGGCTTGCTGGTGACAAGCTGAATGCTGACGCAACCGCGCCCCTCGGCCAGCGCGACCAAGTACGTCATCAGTTTCCCGCCTATGCCGTGGGAGCGCAGCCGGGAGGCCACACGCACAGCTTCGATGATCGCGCACTTGCCGCCCTGCTGAGTGAGATAGGAAATGAACGTAATCTGAGCGGTCGCGACGATTCCGCCCTCGTATTCGCCGACCACCAGTATATTAGCCTCGTCCGCAATAATTGCCTCGAATGCATCGACGTAACCCCGCGCCAGCGGTTCGCCGGGTCGCTCGCGGTGACCGTTGATGGGGTCGTCGGCAAGTAGTGCGACGATCGCCGGCAGATCTGCGCTGCAGGCTTTACGAAAGACGATCTCCCCGCTCATCCGGATGCCACCTCATCGGAGCTCAAAACCTCACATGATCGGCTTGCCGCGGATGTCGATGGCTTTCTCGATCTTGAGGAGTGCGCCGATGCCGGTGTCGGCGCCGACATGGGTCTGCTCGCGCGGCAATAGCTTTGCAAAAATCGCGTCGTGAATGGGCCCGTTCTCGTGCAATTCGACGGTGCCGAAGAAGCGTAGGAAACCGCTTTCCAGCACGCCGTCGCGCTGCGCCTTGAAGTTCGAATACATCACGCAGACGCGCTTATCGTGCGACAGGTTCTCCAGCGCGGTGCGCTTGGAGCGCTCCCAATAGGCCAAGTGCGTGTCGTCGAACACGATCATGCTGCCCTTGACTGAAATATTCGGTCCCGCCGGCCCGGTGGTGCCGACGAGACACGGACAGCCGTCGTCCCAGGCGTTGCGGATCAGCGTTTTGATGGTGTCGGAGAGCGGCATAGGGATGTCCTGTGATTTTGCGCGGCGAACATCCCATCACAGTTGCTGCGATGCAAGCGAAACGGTCGTTAGTAGCCGACCACGGTGCCATGCAGATCGTAGGCGTCGGCGCGCTCGATCTTCACGGTGGCGATTTCGCCGACCCGCAGCGGCCGGCGGCTTGCGACATGGACGGCGCCGTCGATCTGCGGTGCATCGCCTTTGCTGCGGCCCTTGGCGAGGCCGGACGTGGCATCAATTTCGTCGATGATGACACGCTCGCGGCCGCCGACCCTGCGCTTGAGCCGCTTTTGCGAAATCGCCTGCTGGTGCGCCATCAGGCGGTGCCAGCGCTGCTCTTTGACCGCGGCGGGCACCGCGGCGGCAAGATCATTCGCCACGGCGCCGTCGACCGCCTCGTAGCGAAAGCAGCCGACGCGATCGAGCTGCGCCTCGGACAGCCAGTCGAGGAGCGCGGCAAAATCCTCGTCGGTCTCGCCGGGAAATCCGACAATGAAGGACGAGCGGATGGTCAGGCTCGGGCAGATGTCGCGCCAGGCGCGAATGCGATCGAGCGTCTTTTCCTGCGCCGCCGGCCGCCGCATCCGTTTGAGCACATCCGGGCTCGCATGCTGGAACGGGACGTCCAAATACGGAAGTATTTTGCCGTCGGCCATCAGGGCGATGACCTCGTCGACATGCGGGTAGGGATAGACGTAATGCAGCCGCACCCAGGCGCCGAATTCGCCGAGTTCGCGCGCAAGATCGAGAAATTTTGCGCGCACGTCGCGGTCTTTCCAGCGGCTCTGCGCGAATTTCACGTCGACGCCATAGGCGGAAGTGTCCTGCGAAATGACCAGCAATTCCTTGACCCCGGCGGCGACCAGCCGCTCGGCCTCGCGCAGCACGTCGGCTGCCGGCCGCGACACCAGATCGCCGCGCAAGCGGGGAATAATGCAAAAGGTGCAGCGATTGTTACAACCCTCTGAAATCTTGAGATAAGCGTAGTGCCGCGGCGTCAATTTGATGCCCTGCGGCGGAATCAGATCGGTATGCGGATCATGGGCCGGCGGCGCGGCGCGATGCACGGCCTCGAGCACGCTTTCGTACTGCTGCGGCCCGGTGACGGCGAAGACGCCGGGATGGGCCGCGGTGATCTTTTCCGGCTCCGCGCCCATGCAGCCGGTGACGATGACCTTGCCGTTTTCGGCCATGGCGGCACCGACCGCGGCAAGGGATTCCGCCTGCGCGCTGTCGAGAAAGCCGCAGGTATTGACGATGGCGAGATCGGCGCCGGCATGCTCGCGCTGCAGCTCATAGCCCTCGGCGCGCAGCCGCGTGATGATGCGCTCGGAATCGACGAGCGCCTTCGGGCAGCCGAGCGAAACGAAGGAAATGCGGGGAGCGCGGTTCATCTGCGGCGTTTCATACCATGATGTGGAGGCTTGGCGGGCAGCCAAGTTCCCTGGAGATAGGGCTTGGCAAGCCCCTCCGCCACGAAAAAGCCGGTCAGCCGTGTGATTTAGCCGAACGCGGCCGGCTATTCGGGGGAAATTAAGGATTTCGGCGCCTGCTCGGCCGCCGGCAGTTAGGGGGCTGATTCTTGGAATGCGAGCGCTCTTCAGGTCTCGGCGAACATCGATGCAGCGCAGCGCCGGCTGATCTGCCGCGTGCAAATTTAATTTTGTTCTGACGTTTGAAGTTCGAGCCGCAGCGCATGGTGCAGTGGAGGCATATCGTCGTTTTGTTGCTGGCCGCCTGGCTCGGCGGCTGCGGCGGCTATGCCATGCTCGACCCGAGCGCGGCGTTCACCTCCACCAGCAAGCAAACGGCGGGGAACGGCGAACACGGCTCGGCGAGCCAAGCTCCGGATTGGCCGCCGCCGGAACGGTCGCCACGACAAGCGGCGAACCTCCACTCAATTCCTTGTTTACGGACGCCTCCGATACGACGTTTTCCGCGCCGGCCGCCGGGACCCTTACCGCCGGCCCCCATAAGCCGCGCGACAACCCGGTCATTGTTGCCGATGCGGCAGCCACGGCCGTTCCGCCGCCGCCTCAAGCCGCCGACAAGATTGCCGCGCCCCGCGGCCGCGCCTATCTGTTTCGCGGCGTCGCCGGGCTGATCTATTCGCGCGGCATCGACAAGCTCGCGGCGCGCATCCGGCGGGACGGCATCCCCGCCAGCGTCGACACCTATCTGTTGTGGCGGCCGACCGCCGACCAAGCGGTCCGCGATTATCGCCGCGACCCGCAACCGATCACGCTCATCGGGCACTCGATGGGCGGCGATGCGGCCTTGGACTTCGCCGAATATCTCAATGCCGCGCATATCCCGGTGAGCCTGCTCGTGACCTACGATCCCAGCCGCATCGCCGACGACGTGCCGCCCAATGTCGCGCGCTACATCAACATCTATCAGTCGTCGAACATCATGGGCGGCGGCAATGTCGTGCAAGGATCGCGTTTTCACGGACATTATGCGAGCTACAATCTGAAAGATCATACCGAGATCGTTCACATCAATATCGAGAAGGAAAATCGCATCCAGGAGCAATTGGCGGAAAAGGTCCTGCAGCTCACGCAGACGCCGGCCGACGCCGAAGGCGAGGCGGTGCCGATCCGCCTCGAAGTGCCGGCCGACGCCGCCATCGAATTGTGGGATTCAGGCTTGCCGGTTCAAGCCCATGCCGGCGACACGCTTAAAACCCTGGCTGCCACTTATCGCGTGCCGCTGTGGGCGCTGGCAGAAATCAATTCGGTCGCGGATAGTGAGCCGCTCACGGAAGGCCAGCGCATTATCGTGCCGCGCCACCTCGTGCCGATGGCAATGCCGAATACCGTGGCAAGCTACGCGCCGGCCGGCCGTTAGAGCGCAATCGCTTCAAATGGAATCGATTGGCGCTCTAACATTTTGGCGAAGCATGATCTTTTCGGAAAACCGGTTTCCACTTTTCCGGATCATGCTTTAGCCGACGACGTCAGCAGTGCGAGGCGAGGCACAGGCCGCTCGGCTCGAAGCACCGCCAAAACGGCACCGGCGTCGATTTGCCGCCGACGCAAGTGTAAACCTGGCACCAATGCAATTGATCGCAAGCGGCGATGCAGCGGCCCGACGACTGCGCGCAGGCGCCCGTCCTCTTGGCGTGCCTGCTGCTATGCTTGGCTGCAAGCGCGGGCGATAACGACGCCACGCCGAATACCGCGGCAAATGCGACGGCTAAAATTGATCTCGTGACCACGGCAACGGGCTCCCGGTTCATTCCGACCAAGAAATTTCCCATACTGGCCGAGAGCCGACAAGGAGCGCCCGATGCGGCTGCCAGATCCGCCGCTGCTACTGGTGACCGACCGCGCCCAGGCGCGCCGATCGCTGACTGAGATCGTCACCGCGGCGCTGACCAACGGCTGCCGCTGGATCAGCCTGCGCGAAAAGGACCTGCCGGAAGACGAGCAGATTGTTCTCGCCCGCATGCTTTTGCCGGCGGCCCGCCGCCACGGCGCGCGGCTCGTCCTGCATGGCGAGGCTCGCCTGGCGCAGCTCGCCGGCCTCGACGGTGTGCATCTGCCGTCAGGAAGCGACGCCGCGGTGGCGCGCGCGCTGCTCGGTCCGCAAAAACTGATCGGCGTGTCGATCCACACCGTCACCGAGGCCGGAGCGATCGAGCCGCAGGCCGCGGACTATGCGCTGGCCGGCCCGGCCTTCGAGACACCGAGCAAGCCAGGCTACGGGCCGGAGATCGGCCGCAAGGGTCTGGCCGATATCGCGCGCGCGGCGCGCGTGCCGGTGCTCGCCATCGGCGGCATCAATACGGCGCGGGTCGGCGAAGTGATGGCGGCAGGCTGCGCCGGCGTCGCGGTGATGGGCGGCGTGATGCGCGCGGCCGAGCCGGGGCAGGAGGTCAGCGCGCTGCTTGCGACCCTGCAAGGTTATCCGCGCGCGCGATAGGTCGGCACGCCTTGATCCGGCGCCCAGACGCCCGCCGGCAGCTTTCCCGCCTGCCAGAAAACATCGATCGGCATGCCGCCGCGCGGATGGAAATAGCCGCCGATGCGCAGCCATTTCGGCTTGAGCAATGCGACCAGCTTTTTACCGATGGTGACGGTGCAGTCTTCGTGGAAGGCGCCGTGGTTGCGAAAGCTGTTGAGATAAAGCTTCAGCGATTTCGACTCCACCAGCCAATCCTTCGGCACATAGTCGATGACGAGGATGGCAAAATCCGGTTGCCCGGTGACCGGACACATCACGGTGAATTCGGGAAAGGTGAACCGCGCGACGTAATTCGTCTCCGGGTGCGGATTGCGCACGCGATCGAGCGCGGCTTCGCCCGGGGAAACGGGAATGGCCGTCGGGCGGCCAAGTTGAAGTTTTTGTTTTGCCATAGGCTAAGTGTAGCGCCGGAAGACGGGCCGCGACACCCGTCTCGCGGCCGTGGGAGGGCGGTCGCGAGACACAAGTTCATTGACCACGCGCCAGTGCCGGCGCAAAAGGCGCTCGGCACCGGGCCGGTGAGGTCGAGGACGTAGAATAGAGCGATGCGTCGCCCTGGCGCGTGCCCTTGTAGATGTGGGGCCTTCGGTACCAGGCCGTGACGATACTTCCATGAATACAGACCGGCAGAATCTCACCGATCCGCTTTTTCATTGGGCGGCAGAGCGGCCGGCGGCCATAGCCCTGCGCCAGGGCCCTGAGACACTGAATTATCGCGAACTTGCTCTGCTGGTCGGCAAAGCCGCGGTCCATCTTCACGGCATCGGCATTCGCCAAGGCGACTGCGTGGCGATCAATCTCACCAATTCGATCGATCACCTGCTCCTGACGCTCGGGCTGTTGCGGCTCGGCGCCACCACCATGGAAATTCCGTACAACGTGCAGCGGCCGCCCCCTGCCGCCTTGCTCGCGCAATTCGCCGTGCGCGCCGTCTTCGTCGAGCCGATGGGAGCGACGGTCGAACGCGTCTCGGCGATCAAGGTCGATGCAAGCTGGCGCGATAGCGTCGCCCGGTCGCACGGCGACCGCCGCAGCAGCGACGACGGCAACGGCATTTTCAGAGTCGAGTCTGTCGTCCGGCACTACCGGCCAGCCGACGGGCGGCCTCATCTCGCACCGACAGCAATTCCAGCGCACGCGCGCGGCGGCGGCGCTGTTTGCCGACGGCGTCGCGATTTCGAGCGAGCGGCCGGCAAATTTTTTGCTGGTCGGCGGCATTGCGTCCGGCATGTTGTTCTGGGCCGTGATCAACCGGCTGAGTATCGGGGGCCCTATAACCATCCTGCCCGAATTTTTACACACGACCGATCTGGTCAAAGCGATCGACGCCTGGGACGACGCGGTCTGCATGCTTCCCTCCGCGATGTGTCGGGTGCTGCTTGATTGCGCGCCGCAAGAGGGTTTGCTCTATCCGCGGCTGCGGGCCCTTATCGCCGGCGGCGGCTTCATCTATCCGGAAGAGAAACGTGCCATGCTGGCGCGGGTTTCGCCGAACTTCTATGACGCCTACGGCGCGTCCGGGTTCGGTATGGCGGCGGCGCTGTCGCCGACGGAGATTCCCGAACACGCCGCCAGCATCGGCCGGCCGCCGGCCCTCATCGAAGCGCAGGTCGTCGATGGCGAGGGGTGCCCGCTGCCGGCGGGACATGCCGGCCGGCTGCGGCTGCGCTATCGTCCATGCGAGGTCGAGGGCATGGCCGACAATGCCGATTATGGGGGCGTGCAAAGTCTGCGCGACGGCTGGCATTATCCCGGCGACTATGCGCACCTCGACGCCGACGGCTACATCCACATCCGCGGCCGTTCGGCTGAAGTCATCGCGCGCAACGGCGTCGAAATACCCGTCGTTGAAATCGAAGCTGTGATCGCGCGCCACGCAAGCGTCGCGGAAGTGGCCGTGGTCGGCGTGCCGCGCCCCTTGCCTGGGGATGAGGTGGTGGCGCTGGTGGTGCCACGCGGGCCCTCGCAGCACGAGGCGCTGGCGCAGCATTGCCAAAAAGCGCTGCCGCCGGAGCGTTGGCCGGATCGGGTGTTTTATGCCGGCGCGCTGCCGAAGACCGCGGCGGGCAAACTCGACCGCACCGAAGTCAAAGCCATGGTCATGGCCGAGATTTCCCGCCGCGCCGGGCAATAGGCCGCTGGCGGATGCAAGCCGCATCGGCCTTTCAAGAAGGAACCGAACTCACCGGCCACAGGAGCCGGATGCACCGCTCCTCGACGGCGCGGATCAATGCCACACCGGACGGATGGTGTTATTTCCGCCACACACCGTAAAAATCGCGCTTTATGTCCCTGAAGTCAGGGCCATATTGGTCGCCTCGCGTTGTTCAATGCTTTTGTCAGGAATAGCCTGACGTTGAAATGAAAGGTGGACTCGGCTGCGGGGTACGCGAGCCGGCTCTGGTGGGACGTTGCAATGTCTGGAAATGCAGGCGCGGGCCTGTCGCGCGGTCGCCGTCTGCTCGCCACGAGTTCGGTCGCCGCGCTCTTGATCGGCGCCGGCGCCCCGGCGGCTTGGGCGCAGCAGTGCGCCATCAATGACGTTGCCAACTCGAACGGCACGGGCCCGATCACCAACTCGACCGCGATCAACTGCATCAATATTCAAAGCTCGACCGTCAACGGCAATGTCACCAACACCGGCAGCGGTACCATCACGGCCGGCCCCGCCCCGCCCCGCCGACCAGCACCGGCATCACCATCAACAACAGCACGATCGGCGGCACTATCGTCAATGCCGGCCAGATCACGGTCAATCCCGGAAAAATCCCGCCGGCAACCGGAAATGGAATCATTGTCAGCGGTACCAGCGCGACCGTTTCCGGCGGCATCAGCAATTCCGGCACGATCTCGGGAACGGGCAACAACGCCATTGTCGTCGTCGGCGTCACGAACTTCTCCGGCGGCATCACCAACAGCGGCACGGTCACGTGGGGCAAGGGCAACGGCATCCTCCTCGATGAGGTCTCGACCTTCTCAGGCAGCGTCAGCAACAGCGGGATGGTGTCGGCGAGCCACATAGGCATACAGCTCATCAATCTCTTGACCTTTACGGGTGGCATCACCAACAGCGGCACGATCTCCTCGACCGGCAGTAGCGGCATCGCGGTCAGCAATGTCGCGCAATTCGGCAGCGCCAGCGCCGGCGGCGGCATCAGCAACTCAGGCACCGTCACCGCTAGCGGCGCCGCCATCAGTCTATCGAATGTCACGAGCTTCTACGGCGGCATCGGCAATGCCGGAACCGGCACCCTGAGCGGCGTTCGCGCCATCGACGTCGAGTTCGGCTCGGTGTTCGCCGGCGGCATCGATAACCGCGGCACGCTTTCGGCCGGCAGCACCGCGGTGCGGGTCGGCGGGATTTCAACCTTCCAAGGCGGCATTACCAACAGCGGGACGATCTCGGGCACCGCCGGCATCTTCGTTATTAATGGATCGACCTTCGCCGGCGGCATCAGCAACTCGGGAACGATTTCGGCCAATGGCAATGGCATCTTCGTCAGCGCCGTCTCGAACTTTTCCGGCGGCATCGGCAATTCCGGCACGATCTCGGGCCTCCAGAACGGCATCTTCTTCGGCGGGATGACGCGGTCCGGCAACGCTGTTACGATCTCGACCTTCGCCGGGGGTATCAGCAATTCCGGCACGATCTCGGCCAATGGCAATGGCATCTTCGTCGGCGGTACAGCCGTTGGAGCGGGCTCCACCCTAGCGATCGCTAACTTTTCCGGCGGCATCAGCAATTCCGGCGCGATCGCAGTAGCGAGCACGAACGCCATCTTCCTCGGCGGCGTCGCCCGCTCCAGCGGGCAGGTTACGATCTCGACCTTCGCCGGCGGCATCAGCAATTCCGGCACGATCTCGGCGGGAGGCCACGGCATCGTCGTCGGCGGCACTGCCCGCTCCGCCGCACAGATTACGATCTCGGCCTTCTCCGGCGGCATCAGCAATTCCGGCACGATCTCGGCGGGAGGCCACGGCATCGTCGTCGGCGGCGTCGCCAGCGGAGGGACAATCACGATCTCGACCTTCGGCGGCGGCATCGTCAATTCCGGCACGATCACGGCAGGACAGAACGGCATCTGGGTCGGCGGCATCGCCGCTTGCGGCGGGGCTCTGACGATTTCCACGTTTTCCGGCGGCATCAGCAATGCCGGCACGATCTCGGCGGGAAGGAACGGCATCTTCGTCGGCGGCAGCGGCGGCGGCCCGCTGGCAATCTCGACCTTCTCCGGCGGCATCAGCAATTCCGGCACGATCATTGCCGGCAACACCAACGTTGGCATTTACGTCCTCAACGTGGTCACTTTCATGGGCGGCATCACCAACTCCGGCACGATCTCGGCCGGCGCCAGCGGCGCCGGCATCGTGGTGGGGGCCACCTCGTTCTACGGCAACGTCTCGAACAGCGGCACAATTACCGGCGGCCGCACCGGTATTTTTATCTGCGACTGCGCGACGTTTCACGGCGGGGCCATCGTCAACAGCGGCACCATCAGCGCCAGTCTCAATGCCATCAATGCCAGCATTGCCACCAGTCCGGTTATCATCGATCAGAACGCCGGCACGATGAGCGGCAACGTCCTGCTTTCGCCGAACGCCGACGTGCTCAACATCAATGGCGGCACCATCGTCGGCAACATCGTCGGCTCGGGCTCAAGCGATACGGTCAACTTCCAGACCGGCGGGACCTATACCGACACCAACACATTCACGCTTATCAATACGGCCAACGTCAATTCCGGCACGACGCTGGTGCTCAACAGCACCGGCAATAGCGCGACCAACGTCAATGTCGGCGGCACGCTCGCCGGCACCGGCAGCATCGCTGCGACCGGAGTCGTGTCCATCAGCGGCACGCTCGCGCCGGGCACGCCGGGCGTTGCCGGCGGCACGCTTACCATTAACGGCACCGTCGCATTCGCGACCGGCAGCTATTACCAAATTGCGATAAATCCCACGCAGAACTCGCTCGGCACCGTCAACGGCACGGTCACGATCAGCGGCGGCACCGTCGTGCTGGTGCCGGCCACAAGTCTCGGCACTTCCTATGCCGCACGGACCTTCACCATCCTCGAGTCGAACGGATTGACCGGCGCGTTCAATCCGACCGCGATCTATGGCGGATCGGTCAAGCTCAGCGGTACGGCAACTGTGACCAATTTCAACGGCAACGACGACGTTGAAGTGTCCTATGGGAATTCTCACCGCCAAGCCTTCCCTGACTCCGAATTCTCGGACCGCTTCCATCACGCGGACTGGGCCTGGTTTCGATTTTCCGATTGGTTTTGGCAGCGTCATGCCTCCCCAGGTGAACGGAAAATTTGTTTGCTTCCCCAGGGCTAGCGTAGGATCCAGATTAAAAAATTTTTCGGCAAAATAAATATTCCACCATTTCGGATCGTACGATGTCAAAAACGGGGAAGAACTCGTTGTTTTGATCTGTAAGGTCACCCAGCGCGAAACCGGAAAAGCCGCAATCCTCGACGTATCTATGCAACTGCCGGCGCAGTTCGGCAAGCGTACGGCATGCCTTGATCGTGCTCAGTTGTTTCTCAAGTAAGGCCAAAAGCTCACCTTGCGGAAGGCTTCGCCGCTTGCATGCCCGCTTTGCCAAATTCGCGTAACATCAGATTGACGGATTGATGCGACCGCGCGGTCGGGGACGGCCGCCGGTATCCCGACGGACCCTAATTACAATTACAAACTCGCTCTATCGTCGCCATCGATCATTTGACGATGAAACGACATATCAGGAGCGGCTCGGCACATCTGTGCAGCCCTGCACCCGTTCGCTGTGCCGTGTCGCGCCCGGCATAGCATTTTCGTCTACCCCGTAAAAATATCAGTTCGTAAAAATACGGAGGCAACCCCCAATTTAACCTCTCATCGGGCGTAACCGTAAAGGTTGCATCAGAGTCACGATTTCATTTCGACGTCATGCGGCTATTAATTCTCGTAATTTCGGGCATCGCGTAAAATTACGGATCAATCAAGGACATCTTTGATGGAAGAGTGACCTACGGGGAACAACGTATCCGTGGGTCGTACGATGCGTCAAAACCGTCTCAGGCGGGTATTGCTGGCGGCAACCTCGACGCTGGCGTTGACGGTAGCGATCGGCAAAACGGCCGAAGCCGCGACGTGCGTCGTCGTAACAAACCCGGCGACGCCCTATAGCCAATCCGGCAATACCTGCGTGACGTTCAACGCGGTCAACCGGACCGGCAGCGTGACCAATACGGGTACGGTCACCGCGAGCGGCGCTCCCCTTAGTACCAGCAGAACCGGCATCAGCGTCGGCGGCGGCGCGACAATCATCGGCAGCATCACCAACAGCGGCAGTATCACTCCTACCAGTGGAAATGGCATCTTTGTAGGGGGTGCTTCGGTCAGCGGCGCGCTCATCAATGCCAGCGGGGGCACGATCACGGGCACCAACGGATCGACCGGCGGCGGTTCCGGCATTAGCGTAAACAGTGGAACGGTCGGTTCGATCACCAACAACGGCACGATTACCGAAAGCGCTTATCCCGACGTCGGTTTTGAGATCACATCCAACGCCACGGTGAACGGCGACGTCGTCAATAACGGCACTATGACCGCGCCTGCAACCGGCGTCATCCAATTCGTCAATCTGGGGACGATCACCGGCAACATCATCAATAGCGGTACGCTGACCAATACTTACTCCAACACCCAAGGCGTGAACCTCGGGGCGGGCGTCTATATCTATTCCGCGCAAGGCCCCATAAGCCTTGGCGGTTCGATCATCAACACCACCGGCGGCACCATCACCGGCGGCTTCGGCATTCAGGTCTTTGCTACTTCTGCAACCCATCTTGTCACCATCGGCAGCGGTGGCAGCGGTGGCATCACCAATGCCGGTACGATCACCGTCGGCCGCACCGGCATCGAGCTCGGCAGCGTCACGCTGACTGGTGCTATCAACAATAGCGGTACCATTTCAGCGGGCCTCAATGGCATCCAGGTGCTCAACCTCACCACCGCAACGGGGCCCGGTGGGACGCCGACCAATCTCGGCACCGCCGGACCGCCGAGCGTGGCGGGCGGCATCACCAATAGCGGAACGATCACGGCGAACGGCGGCGCCGGCTACGCCGGCATCATGCTGGTCGGCGCCAATGTCGCAAACGGCATCACCAATTCCGCCGGCGGCATCATCAGCGCCGCAGGCGGCGTCGGCATCCTCATCGGCAATACCGGCAAAATTACCTATCCCGGTTACGGCGCCGGTCCAGGGGTAACCTACACCGTTACCGCTGCCGGCGGATCGACATTGAGCGGCGGCATCAACAACCAAGGCACCATCACGGCCAAGACCGGCATCGCGGTCGATGGCGGCAGCACGGTCGGCGGCGGCATCACCAATAGTGGCACCATCAACGGCAGCACCGATGCGATCAACCTCGCCGGCGAGGGCGGCCCGACCACGATCACGATCACCGGCGGCGTGGTCACCGGCAATATCGTCGGCGGCGGCGCCGACACCATCAATTTCGCGCCGTCCGGCACCTTCACCTATAATTCCAATTTCTCCGCCGTCAGTGCGGTCAACGTCACTTCCGGCATCGTGGTGCTCAACGGCGCGGCCAACAGCGCCACAACCCTCACCGTCAGCAACGGCGGCACGCTCGCCGGCACCGGCACCATCTCAACGGCCATGACCATCATGAACGGCGGCGTCCTCGCCCCCGGCACCATCGGCACGCCGGGGACCGCCATGCATGTCACCGGCAGCGTTGCGTTCAATCCAACTGCGACCTATCGGATTTATCTCAATCCGACGACCGCTTCGCTCGCCGCCATTTCCGGGATTGCCACTCTCGACAACGCCACCGTCAACGCGGTGTTCTCACCCGGTGGCTATGTGTCCAAGCAGTACACGATCCTCACCAGCGGCGGACTGGTCGGTGCCTTCAATCCCACCATCAGCAACACCAACCTGCCAATCGGCGCCAGCGACTCGCTCAGCTATTCCGGCGACGACGTCTTTTTAAATCTGACGTCGAACTACAGCGGTGGCGGCCTCAGCGGCAACCAGCAATCCGTCGCCAATACGCTGACCAATTACTTTAACAGTCACGGCGGCATTCCGGCGCAGTTCTTCAGTCTCACGCCGGCGCAGTTGACCCAGGTCGACGGCGAAGATTCGACCGGTGCGTCGACCGGCACGTTCCAGATCGTCAACGACTTCTTCAATCTGCTGTCCGACATCGCGCTCGGCACCGGCGGCGGCGGCGGCGGCGGCGGCGGTAATGCGCCGGGCTTCGCCGCGGAGAACAATTCCAGCCTGCCGCCCGAGGTGGCGCTGGCTTACGCGCGCGCCCTCAACAAGCCGCAGCCGCAACAGAACTTCGACCAGCGCTGGACCGCCTGGGGCTCGGGCTTCGGCGGCGCCGCCACTTACGACGGCAATGCCTCGGTCGGCTCCAATACGCTGAGCGCCTCGGATTACGGCTTTGCCGGCGGCATGGACTATCATGCCTCGGCGGATCTCAAGCTCGGCTTCGCGCTGGCCGGCGCCGGCGCCAACTGGTCGCTCGCCCAAAACCTCGGCTCGGGGCGCAGCGACTCGTTCCAGGCCGCCGGCTACGCTATCGAGCATTTCGGGCCGCTCTATCTGACCGGCATCGCCGGCATCGGCAATTCCTGGTTCACCACCAACCGCACCGCCGCGTTGGGCGATCAGCTCCAAGCCAAGTTCGACGGCCAGACCTATGCGCTGCGCGGCGAGGCCGGCTATCGCTATGCCGTGCTGCCGACGGCGGGCGTCACTCCCTATGCCGCGGTTCAGACCCAGTGGCTGCGGCTGCCGGGCTACAGCGAGACCGATCTCAGCGGCGGCGGCTTTGCATTGTCCTACGGCGCGCAAACCGCCAATGACACCAGGAGCGAGCTCGGCGCACGCGCCGACGATCTCACCACGTTCAACAGCATGCCGCTGGTGTTGCGCGCCCGGCTCGCCTGGGCGCACGACTGGCTGACCAATCCCGCGGTATCCGCCGCATTCCAGGCCCTGCCGGGCACCGCCTTCACCGTCAACGGCGCCGTAGTGCCGAAAAACTCGGCGCTCACCACCGCCGCAGCACAACTCTACCTCACCGCCAACTGGTCGTTCGAAGCCAAATTCGACGGCCAATTCGCCTCCAGCGCCCAAACCTACGCCGGTACAGGAACGCTGAAATATTCGTGGTGATTCATTTCACCCCCCAAGGAGGGACAGCACGATCGCAAATAAGAAAAGACAATCGCCACGTTGCCCTCTCCTCGCTGAGTGGGAGGAGAGGCTCGAGCGAAGTGAGGCGGGAGAGGGGCTTTTTGTAGAGTAGCCCTCTCCCGGCTCGCGCTTGCCACCCGCTTCGGCAAACGGGAGCGGCGAAGTCGTGCGGCGCCCTGCTGAGCCCATGCGATAGCCCCGCCCTCTGGGCACGGGTAACGCTTTTATTCGCGGTAGCGGTCCGCCATTCGCTCCTGTAGAAGCTCCCCGCAAAACCGGGAGCCTTCATGACCGCCATCGTCGACATCATCGGCCGCCAAATTCTCGACAGCCGCGGCAATCCCACCGTCGAAGTGGACGTGATGCTGGAAGACGGCTCGCGCGGCCGCGCCGCCGTGCCGTCCGGCGCCTCGACCGGGGCGCACGAGGCCGTGGAACTGCGCGACAACGACAAGACGCGCTATCTCGGCAAGGGGGTGAAGACCGCGGTCGACGCCGTCAACGGCGAGATCTTCGATGCATTGAGCGGCATGGATGCCGAAGCACAGGTCAAGATCGACGAGGCCATGATCGGTCTCGACGGCACACCGAATAAAAGCCGGCTCGGCGCCAATGCCATTCTTGGCGTATCGCTTGCGGTGGCGAAGGCCGCAGCGGTGGCGAATAGGCTGCCGCTGTACCGTTATGTCGGCGGCACGTCGGCGCGGCTGTTGCCGGTTCCGATGATGAACATCGTCAACGGCGGCGTGCATGCCGACAACCCGATCGATTTTCAGGAATTCATGATCGTGCCGCTCGGCTTGCCGACTTTCGCCGAGGCGCTGCGCGCCGGCTCGGAAATCTTCCACACGCTGCGCGCGGCGCTCAAGGCCGCGGGCCACAATACCAATGTCGGCGACGAGGGCGGTTTTGCGCCGAACCTGTCGTCGGCCGAGGAGGCACTCGATTTCGTCATGAAGTCGATCGAGAAGGCCGGCTACAAACCCGGTGACGACGTGGCGCTGGCACTCGATCCGGCCTCGACCGAATTTTTCAAGGATGGTGCTTACGTCTACGCAGGCGAGGGCAACAAGAAGCGCTCGCGCCAGCAGCAGGTCCAATATCTCGCCGAACTGGTCGGCCGTTATCCGATCGTCTCGATCGAGGACGGCATGGCCGAGGACGACATCGAGGGCTGGAAGCTCCTGACGCAGGCGCTCGGCGATAAATGCCAGCTCGTCGGCGACGATGTTTTCGTCACCAATGTGAAACGGCTCGCCGACGGCATCGCCAAAGGCTACGCCAACTCGATCCTCATCAAGGTCAATCAGATCGGCACGCTGACCGAGACGCTGGCCGCGGTCGAGATGGCGCACAAGGCGGGCTATACCGCGGTGATGTCGCACCGCTCGGGCGAGACCGAGGATTTCGACCATCGCCGATCTCGCGGTGGCCACCAATTGCGGGCAGATCAAGACCGGCTCGCTGGCGCGCGCCGACCGCACCGCGAAGTACAATCAGCTGTTACGCATCGAGGAAGAGCTCGGCGAGCAGGCGGCCTATGCCGGGCGGGCGGCGTTCAAGACTCTTGGATAGGTTGTAAATCCGCTTCGCTTGTCGGGTATCGGTATTCGGGGCAATATCCTCGGCCAATGGGAGTGGGTCGGTTATGGATCAAACCCTTGAAATGAAGCCGGGCAATCGGGCGCGCGCGGTCGAGCGGTTGAGCGATTTCGTCGCCGGCTCGATCGACGGCGCCGCCTCGTCCGATGCGCCGTTTACGCATCTGGTTTTGGACCGCGTGTTTTCCGACGATGTCTACGCGCAGATGCTCGCCAATATGCCGGAGGCGACCGACTACCGGCCCATGCACGGCCGCAGCAAGGGCCACGATCTTACCGACGGCACCCATACGCGGGTGAAAATCGATCTGTTCCCCGAATATATCCGCCATCTGCCGCCGCAAAAGCGCGCCGTATGGGACGTCGTCGGCCGCGCGCTGTGCTCGGAGCCGGTAAAGCAGGCGTTCAAGCGGCGTCTCGCGGCGCCGCTGCAGCGCCGCTTCGGCAAGCGCAAGGTCGGCATGTATCCGATCCCGATCCTCACGCGCGACATTCCCGGCTATCTGATCACGCCGCACACCGACACGCGCTGGAAGGGCATCACCGTGCAGCTCTATCTGCCGCGCGATCGTTCGACCTCCCATATCGGCACGATTTTCCACGATCATAACGCCGACGGCAGCTGCGGTGCGAAGGCCAAGCAGATGACGTTTGCGCCGAATACCGGCTATGCCTTTGCCGTCGGCACCGATACCTGGCACTCGGCGGACGCGGTCGGCCCCGAGGTCAAGACCCGCGACAGCATTCTGCTCACTTATTTCGTCGATGCCGGCGCGCTGCGCTTCTTCCGCAACCGCGGCAAGCGATTCGGTAATTTTGTGCTCAGCGAAGTGCGCAACCGGCTACCGTAGATCCGTCTTTGCGAGGAGCCAACGGGTCCGCGCGAAGCGCGCGGCCCGATGACAGGCTCCGCGACCAAGCAATCCCGGCCTCGCGCCTTGGATTGCTTCGCTCCGCTCGCAATGACGGAGAATTGCCGCGCATTAATCCCGTTTTAAACCGGTTCCTCGCATGCTGCAGCATGGTCACCCGCAAACGGTTGCGCACGATTCTCAATGCGCTGGCGCTGTACGCCTTGGCGGCGCTCTTGATCGGCTATTTCGGCGTTAACGCCTATAGCGGCAACCGCGGGCTCAAGGCCAAAGAGGTGATCGACCGGCAGTCGGCGACGCTATCGGCCGAACTCGACCGGCTCAAAATCGAACACCGGCAATGGGAGCGCCGTATCGCGCTGTTAAAATCCGACGCCATCGATCCCGACATGCTCGACGAACGCGCCCGAGCGCTCCTCGACTATGTCGATCCGAATGACGTGACATTAATGTACGATAGCGGCACGTCCCGCGCCGTTTCACCGTCCCCCTGACGCCGAGGGCCTTGAACTCGGCGTGGCCGGCCCCGAAATTAGTTTTCCGACAATATGTTGGCCCGTGACGCTTTATCCAAGCGGGAGCTCTCCCGACTTTCGCAAGGTTCCGTTTTCGGCTAAGGGTTGACGCCCGCCGGAGCGTCTCAACGACAATGGTGTTTCGAGGATAAGAATGGCCGTCGCCCAAACCAAGCCTACGGCACTAGACACCCAAGGATTGCTTCCAGTCGCTGACCTCGCGGCCAATGACAGTTCCGGAGCGGCCGCCGAGTTCGACAAGGAGCGGGAACTGCAGGCGCTCCGCCAGATGCTCTTGATCCGGCGGTTCGAGGAAAAGGCCGGGCAGATGTACGGCATGGGCCTGATCGGAGGCTTCTGCCACCTCTACATCGGCCAGGAGGCCGTCGTGGTCGGCATGAAGCTCGCCATGCGCGACGGCGATCAGATGATCACCGGTTATCGCGACCACGGCCACATGCTGGCCTGCGGCATGGATCCGAAGGGAGTCATGGCGGAACTCACCGGGCGTCGTGGCGGCTATTCCAAGGGCAAGGGCGGCTCCATGCATATGTTTTCGCTGGAGAAGCAGTTTTACGGCGGCCATGGCATCGTCGGCGCGCAGGTGCCGCTCGGCACCGGCTTGGCCTTTGCCAATAAATACCGCGGCAACGACGCGGTCTGCGTCACCTATTTCGGCGACGGCGCGGCGAACCAGGGCCAAGTCTACGAAAGCTTCAACATGGCGGAGCTGTGGAAGCTGCCTATCGTCTATGTCATCGAGAACAATCGCTATGCCATGGGGACCTCTGTGACCCGCTCCTCTGCGCAAACCGATTTCTCCAAACGGGGCGTCTCGTTCAACATTCCGGGCTCCCAGGTCGACGGCATGGACGTGCGCGCGGTCAAAGCCGCGGCCGAAGAGGCGTTCGCCTGGTGCCGCTCCGGAAAAGGCCCGACCATCCTGGAAATGCTGACCTATCGTTATCGCGGGCATTCGATGTCCGATCCGGCCAAATACCGGACCAAGGAGGAAGTCGACAAAGTGCGCACCGAGCACGATCCGATCGAGCAGGTGCGCAAGCGGCTTCTCGACAAGAAATGGTCGAGCGAGGATGAGTTGAAAAAGATCGACGCCTCGGTTCGCGCCGTCGTCAATGAGGCGTCGGAATTCGCCACCCACGATCCCGAGCCAGACCCGTCCGAACTTTATACCGACGTCTACCGCTGAAGCGCGGCTTCGCTGCGGCGCCAAATCGCGGCGCCGGGCAAGCGCCCCAAAGAGATTGCACCGAGCTCAAAGTGGATCACCATGCCGACTGAGGTCTTGATGCCCGCCCTCTCGCCGACGATGGAGAAGGGCAACCTCGCCAAATGGCTGAAAAAGGAAGGCGACAGCGTCAAATCCGGCGACGTGATCGCGGAGATCGAGACCGATAAGGCGACCATGGAGGTCGAGGCGGTCGACGAGGGAACGCTCGGCAAGATCTTGGTGCCGGAAGGCACCAACGACGTCGCGGTCAATACGCCCATCGCCATGATCCTGGCCGAAGGCGAGGATGCCGCAAGCCTCAAAGGCAACGGCGGCGCCCCGCCAAAGCCGGCGGCCAAAGCAGAGCAGCCGGCGCGCCAGGAGAAAGCCGCGGAGTCGGCGCCGCCCGCACAGAAGAAAGAGGCGGCGAGCACGGCCGAGGCGCCGGCGCCGGCCAAGACCGGCACCGCCAAGCCGCCGTCGGCCGAGATCATGCCGGAGCCGGACGTCCCCGAAGGCACCGAACTTGTCACCATGACCATGCGCGAGGCATTGCGCGACGCCATGGCCGAGGAAATGCGCCGCGACAAAGACGTCTTCGTCATGGGCGAGGAAGTCGCCGAATATCAAGGCGCCTACAAAGTCACCCAGGGCCTGCTCGATGAATTCGGCGCCCAGCGCGTGGTCGACACCCCGATCACCGAGCACGGCTTTGCCGGGCTGGGCATCGGCGCGGCGCTTGCCGGGCTAAAGCCGATCGTCGAATTCATGACCTTCAATTTCGCCATGCAGGCGATGGATCAGCTCATCAATTCGGCCGCCAAGACGCAGTATATGTCCGGCGGCCAGGTCAAGCTCTCGATCGTGTTCCGCGGGCCGAACGGCGCCGCATCGCGCGTCGCCGCGCAGCACAGCCAGGATTATTCGTCCTGGTACTCGCACATTCCGGGGCTGAAAGTGATCGCGCCGTCGACCGCGGCCGACGCCAAGGGCCTGCTCAAGGCGGCGATCCGCGATCCCAATCCGGTGATGTTTCTGGAAAACGAAATTCTCTACGGCCATTCCTCGCCGGTGCCGAAGCTCGACGATTACGTGCTGCCGATCGGCCGCGCCCGCATCGTGCGCCCGGGCAACGACGTGACCATCGTCGCCTGGTCGATGGGGATGTCTTATGCGCTCAAAGCCGCCGAGGAACTGGCCAAGGACAATATCGACGCCGAGGTCATCGACCTGCGCACGCTCAAGCCGATGGACTGCTGACACCATTGTCGAGTTGGTGAAGAAGACCGGCCGCCTCGTCACTGTCGAGGAGGGCTGGAAGCAATCCGGCGTCGGCGCCGAGATCGCCGCGCGAATGATGGAAGAGGCGTTCGACTATCTCGATGCGCCGGTCGCGCGCGTCTGCGGCAAGGACGTGCCGATGCCATACGCGGCGAACTTGGAAAAACTTGCGCTGCCGTCGGTCGCCGAAGTCGTCGAGGCGGCCAAAGCCGTCTGCTACCGCTGACGCCTCAAGAGCGACCCGCCAGGAAGCAATCAATGCCCATCAACATCCTCATGCCGGCACTGTCGCCCACGATGGAGAAGGGCAACCTTGCCAAGTGGCTCAAGAAAGAGGGCGACGCGGTCAAGACCGGCGATGTCATCGCCGAGATCGAGACCGACAAGGCGACCATGGAATATGAGGCCATCGAGGATGGCACGCTGGCCAAGATCGTGGTGGCGGAAGGCACGCAGGATGTGCCGGTCAATCAGCTCATCGCGGTGATGGCGCAGGAAGGCGAGGACGTCAAAGCCGCGGCAGCCGGGGCAAAAGCCCCCAGCGCGGGAGCGCCCTCATCCCCACCTTCTCCCCCTCGGGGAGAAGGGGATGCCCAGCAAGCCCCAGCACCCGCGACCGCATCCGCACCTGTTTCGAAAGAGGCGAAAGCTCCACCTCCGCCGCAAGCTCCGCGCGCACCCTCTCCCCAGCGGGGAGAGGGTGGCGGTGAGGGGGTTCGGACCAACGGGCATGCGGCCGGCGCCAACCGCATCTTCTCGTCGCCGCTGGCGCGCCGCCTCGCCAAGGACGCCGGCATCGATATCGGCCGCATCGAGGGTTCGGGTCCGCACGGCCGCGTCATCGCCCGCGACGTAGAGAAGGCGAAGACCGGCGGCGGCTTGCGCGCGCCGTCTGCCGCACCGCCGGCTCCCGGCGCGCCGGCGATCGCACCGTCGATGTCGGATCAGCAGATCCGCGCGCTCTATGACGAGGGCAGCTACGAGGTGGTGCCGCACGACGGCATGCGCCGCACCATCGCGCAAAGATTGACCGCGGCCGCGCAGAGCATGCCGGTGTTCTATCTCACCGTCGATTGTGACATCGGCAAGCTTCTGGCCGCCCGCGAAGAGATCAATGCCGCCGCCCCGCAGGGCAAGGACGGCAAGCCCGGCTTCAAGCTCTCGGTCAACGACTTCGTCATCAAGGCGCTGGCGATCGCCTTGCAGAAGGTGCCCGACTGCAATGTGAGCTGGACCGAAGGCGGCATGCTCAAGCACAAGCACTCCGACGTCGGCGTTGCGGTGGCGATGCCGAACGGGCTGATCACGCCGATCATTCGCAGCGCCGAAACCAAATCCCTGTCGGCAATCTCCAACGAGATGCGCGATCTCGCAACGCGCGCCCGCGACCGCAAGCTGAAACCCCACGAATACCAGGGCGGCGCCACGTCGGTGTCCAATCTTGGCATGTACGGGATTAAGGATTTCACCGCGGTGATCAATCCGCCGCAATCGACCATCCTCGCGGTCGGCACCGGCGAGGAGCGCGCGGTGGTGCGCGACGGCAAGATCATCGCCGCCCATATCATGAGTGTGACGCTCGCCTGCGATCACCGCGCCATCGACGGCGCGCTCGGGGCGGTGATGATCAGCGCATTCAAGGCGCTGATCGAGAATCCGGTGATGATGCTGGTATGATGGCTTGTCATTGCGAGCGAAGCGAACCAACCCAGGCTGGATTGCTTCGTCGCTCCCGCTCCTCGGCAATGACGGTCACGCTGGCTCCAGCCCCTTCGCCTTGAATACGGCCATTGCGTCCGGCGTGCGAAGAAAATCAATCACGGCTTTCGCCGCGTCGGCATTCCTGCTCCCTGTCATGACGCCGGCGGCGAAGGGCGTCACCATGTTCAGATCGCCGGGCAGGAAGCCGACGATCTCGGTGCCCTTCACGTGCAGCAGTTCCGGCTTTTGCTGCACGGCAAGCTCGGCCTCGCCGGTCAACAGAAGCTCGGCGGAGAACCCACCGGCTGGCGGGTATTTCGTCTTCGGCTTCATCGCTTCCGCGATGCCCATGCGCTCCAAAAGCTTGGCGAAATAGACGCCGCTGGCGCCGCCGGCGGACGGCTCGCTATAGGCGATCGCCTTGCAGGCAAGCAGAGTGCGCTTGAGCGCCTCCGGCGTCGAAATATCCGGCTTCGGCGCGCCGGCCTTGACCGCGATGGCGACGCCTGAGCCGGCCAGCGTCACGTCGGACCCAGACGCGATCTTGCCTTGCGCCTTCAACTGGTCGATGCCGGCACGACTGAGGATCAGCACGTCGGCGCCTTCGCCGCCTTCGATGCGCTTGACCAGCATCGGCGCGGTGCCCCAGGTGACGGTGAGCTTGTGGCCGCTGGTCGCCTCGAAACGCTGGAACAATTGCTCCGCCGCGCTGCGCACGCCGATGCTGCTATAGACGCTCAGTTCAGCCATTTCCCATCCCCGTCTGCGGGCATCCTTCTTGCTTCACTCTATCGCGCGTGCCAATGACGCGCACGCGAATAGTATAATCGGCTGAGCAATGGACGAACTCATCGCAGGCTATCGCCGCTTTCGCGCCGGGACGTGGCGCGACGAACGCGCCCGGTTCGAGGAGTTGAGCCGGCTCGGCCAGGAGCCGCGCGCGTTGGTCATCGCTTGCTCGGACAGCCGCTCCGATCCGCAGATGATTTTCAATGCCGCGCCGGGCGAGCTCTTTGTCGTGCGTAACGTCGCCAACCTGGTGCCGCCCTATGGCCCCGACGACAATCCGCACGGCGTCAGCTCGGCGATCGAGTTCGCGGTGCGAAGTTTGCGCGTGCCGGATATTGTCGTGATGGGCCATGCCATGTGCGGCGGCATCAAGGCCTTGCTCGACGGCGCGCCCGCCGAAGTCTCCGATTTCGTCGGCCAGTGGGTGCGCATCGCCGAGCCGGCCCGGCAAAGGGCCTTGGCGGTGCCGCCGGACCGGCGCCACGATTTCTGCGAGCATGAATTGGTGCGCCTGTCGCTGCAGAATTTGATGACTTTCCCGTGGATCAAGTCCGCGGTCGAAGCGGGCCGGCTGCAGCTGCACGGCTGCTTCTTCGGCATCCGCTCAGGCGTTCTCGAACGGCTTGGCGCCGATGGAAAATTTCACGCGATCCCGGACTGAAAAGATTGCTATAAGGTCGCCGGCCGCTCCCATATAGGAAGAAGCGAAGCGTGCGCGAGGAATTTGAATGGCTGATACCAATTTCGACATCATCATCATCGGCTCCGGCCCCGGCGGCTATGTCTGCGCCATCCGCGCCGCGCAACTCGGCTTCAAGACCGCCATTGTCGAGCGCGATTATCTCGGCGGCATCTGCCTCAACTGGGGCTGCATCCCGACCAAGGCGCTGCTGCGCTCGGCGGAAATTTTCCATTACCTGCAGCACGCCAAGGACTATGGGCTGTCCGCCGGCGAAGTGACCTACGATCCGGCGGCCGTGGTGAAACGCTCGCGCGCGGTGTCGAAGCGGCTCAATGACGGCGTCGGCTTTTTGATGCGCAAGAACAAGGTCGCCGTGATCTGGGGCGAGGCCGCGATCGATGCGCCCGGCAAAATCACGGTGAAGAACGCGAAAAGCGAGGCGCCGAAAGGCGCCTTGGGCGCCGGCTCCTATCAGGCCAAGCATATCATCGTCGCCACCGGCGCGCGGCCGCGCGTTCTGCCCGGCATCGAGCCGGACAAGAAGCTGGTCTGGACCTATTTCGAGGCCATGGTGCCTGACCGTATGCCGAAATCGCTTCTGGTCATCGGCTCGGGCGCGATCGGCATCGAATTCGCATCCTTCTATCGCACCCTCGGCGCCGACGTGACCGTGGTCGAAGTGCTGCCGCAGATTTTGCCGGCCGAGGACGCCGAGATCGCGGCCTTCGCGCGCAAGAGCTTCGAGAAACAAGGCATCAAGATCTTCACCGGCGCCAAGGTGACGAAGCTCGACAAGCAAGCCGACAGCGTGACCGCGACCATCGATGACGGCAAAGGCGGCACGCAAAGGCTCACCGTCGATCGGGTGATTGCCGCGGTCGGTGTCGTCGGCAATATCGAAAATCTCGGCCTGGAAAAGCTCGGCGTTAAGACCGAGCGCGGCATGATCGTCATCGACGGCGCCTGCAAGACTAACGTGACGGGCATCTATGCCATCGGCGACGTCGCCGGGCCGCCGCTGTTGGCGCACAAGGCCGAACATGAAGGCGTGATCTGCGTCGAGGCGATCAAAGGACTGCATCCGCATCCGATGAACAAACTGATGATCCCCGGCTGCACTTATTGCACGCCGCAAATTGCTTCGGTCGGTTTGACCGAACAGGCCTGCAAAGAGAAGAAACTCGATATCCGGGTCGGCCGCTTTCCCTTTGTCGGCAATGGCAAGGCGATTGCCATGGGTGAAGATCAGGGACTGGTCAAAGTCATCTTCGACAAAAAGACCGGGCAGCTCCTCGGCGCCCACATGGTCGGCGCGGAAGTGACCGAGCTCATTCAGGGCTATGTGGTGGCCATGAATCTCGAGACCACCGAGGAAGAGCTCATGCACACGGTATTCCCGCATCCGACCCTATCGGAAATGATGAAGGAAGCGGTGCTCGATGCTTACGGGCGGGTGCTGAATATCTAATTCCGGTGCGTCGCATGCGGGGAAGCGACTGCGCGTCGGCATGCTAGGCGAGGGACCACAAAGGCGTTAGCGTAGCGGCCGCCAATCTCGTCCCTCGCCGGAGCAACCCCATGGCCAAGTTCGACAGTATTCTCGGCACCATCGGCCGCACGCCGGTGGTCAGGATCAACAAGCTCGCCCCGAAAGGCGTCAATCTCTTCGTCAAGATCGAAGCCTTTAATCCGCTCGGTTCGGTGAAAGACCGCCTCGCGCTCGGCGTCATCGAAGCGGCCGAGAAATCCGGCGAGCTGAAGCCGGGCCAGACCGTGATCGAAGCGACCTCCGGCAACACCGGCATCGGGCTCGCCATGGTTTGCGCGGCCAAGGGCTATCCGCTCGTCGTCACCATGGCGGAAAGCTTTTCGGTCGAGCGGCGCAAGCTGATGCGTTTCCTCGGCGCCAAGGTCGTGCTGACGCCCGGCGCGGAGCGTGCCTTCGGCATGGTGAGCAAGGCGGTAGAATTAGCCAAGGCCCATGGCTGGTTCATGACGCGCCAGTTCGAGAACCCGGCTAATCCCGACATCCATGAGCGCACCACGGCGCGCGAGATCATCGCCGATTTCGCCGGCGAGCGGCTGGATTATTGGGTCACCGGCTTCGGCACGGGCGGCACGTTGACCGGCGTGTCGCGCGTGCTGCGCAAAGAACGTCCCGAGACGAAGATCATCGTCTGCGAGCCTTCGGACGCGCCGATGCTCACCTCGGGCCAAAAGCAGGAGCGCAATCCCGACGGCTCGCCGGCGAAGCCGCACCCGGCGTTCAAGCCGCATCCGATGCAAGGCTGGAGCCCCGATTTCATTCCGCTCATTACCGGCGAGGCTATCGATATGAAGGCGGTCGATCGTCTCCTGACGATTCCCGGCCCCGACGCCATGAAGTACTCCAAGGCGCTGGCACAGCAGGAAGGCATATTTGTCGGCATCACCGCGGGGGCGACCTTCGCCGGCGCCTTGCAAGTATGCAATGAGACGCCCGGCGCGACGGTGTTGTGCATGCTGCCCGACACCGGCGAACGCTATCTCTCGACGCCGCTATTCGGCGATATCGGCGCCGACATGAACGACGACGAGCTCAAAATCTCCACTTCGACGCCGAACCACCGTTTGGCGGCCAAAGCATGATCCGGAAAAGTGGAAACCGATTTTCCGAAAAGATCATGCTTCGCTAAAATACGACTGCGTCAATCGCTTCAATATGAAGCGATTGCGCTGGCGGGCCGCTTGAGCGCTTACGCCGTTTTCACGAGCGCCGGCATCGGCTTTACGCCATCGCTGCCTGGAAAGACATTTTGCGCCAGCGCGCGCTCGTCGACGCGCAAATGGTCTTTCAGCACGCCCTTGAGCACGGCGCGCAGATCGGTCGTCGGTTTAAGGTCGCGGTTTTCATAGAGAGCGGCGGGCTTGAGACCCGGCCAATCGGCAATAACGCGGCCGCCCTTGAGCGCGCCGCCGACGAGGAGCGCCACCGTCGCGGTGCCGTGATCGGTCCCGTCGGTGCCGTTGATACGCGCCGTGCGTCCGAATTCGGTGGCAAGCGCCACGACGGTCTGCGACCAAGCCGGTCCCATATTGGTCTTGACGGCGGCCAGCGCATCGTCGAGCGCGCCGAGAAGCTGCGATAGCCGGCCTTGCGCGATGCCTTCATTGACATGCGTATCCCAGCCGTCGAGCGCCAGCGCACCGACACGCGGTCCATCAGGCTGCGCCAGAAATTTCGCGGCATTGCCGGCGGCGTCGGAAAAATAAGCGCGCACTTGAGCCGGCCCCGGACCGCCGGGTTTTTGCGCCATCCCCATGGCGCCGGACTGCTCGATCGCCGCGAGCTTGGCGCTGTCTTCGAGCACGCTTGCAAGTTTTAAGTCCGACTGGCGGTAAAGATCGAGCAAGCGCGCGGCGGTGTCTTCGCTCGCCGGCATGATCCGTTGCGGCGACCAGGACAGAACCGGTGCCGGTCCGCGGGCGATCAGCGGCGTCACCGGTCCGACGGCGAACACGCGGCTGCCTTTCGGATCGACGCGGCCGGCGGGCGCGAGACCGGCGAGAGCGCGATTGAGCCAGCCCGATTCGCTCGGACCCGCTTTCGGCAATCCGCTTTCCAACAGATCCTGTCCGTCGAAATGCGAGCGCTCGCGATACGGCGTAGCGCACGCATGCACGACGATCGCTTCTCCGGCGTGAAACATGCGATGCAGATTGGGCATCGCCGGATTGACCGCAAAAAATTCGTTGAGCGGCAGCGCCGGCGTCTTGCCGCCGGTTGTCAGCGCCTCGTCGCCGCGTAACGCGATCCAGTCCGGATCGCCGACCGGCGCGACGGTGGCAAGTCCGTCCAGCGCGCCGCGTAAGACGATTGCGAGAAAGCGCGGATCGCGGCCTTCGGCAAAAGCAAGCTTGGGCAGATAGGCCCAGGCGAACAGCGTGCCGGAGCCCAGCAGCACTTCACGGCGCGAGGGAAGATGCAGAGTCATGGTCGTTCTCCGAAACGTCGTCAGCTGCGTAGAAACTCAGGCGTCATGACCAGGAGCGCCAGCGCTTGCCGGCGCGTCTCGGCATGCGCGACGGTGTCGCGCGTTTGCGCCGAGGCCAGCGGACCGAGACTCGATTGGAGAAGCGCAAGCGGCTCGGCCACGGCGATGCGGCCGGCAAAGGCATTGGCAATGTCGAGCCGGCGCGGCACGCCATCGATCCAGGCCGCCTCGCTGTCGGAAAAACCGTTCGGCGCCGGCGGTCGCCACAGCGGCTCGCCGAGGGTGGCTTGCGCGTTCATGATTTGCCCGATGGGAATGAACGGCTGCGCGCCGGTCACGCGCAGCACGCTTGCAATCCACACCGCCGGCGTCTTCAGCTTCTGGCGCTGCGCGGTCCAGGACTCGTCGGCCTTGATCAGCGTCCTGGCAACCTCTTTCAGATTGCCGTCGGTGTCGTTGAAACTACGCGTCAGCTTATCGACCAGCGTCTGCGGCGGCGCGTCGGCGACGAAATGGCTGGCGAGCTGTTGTGCCATATGTTGCGCGGTGGCGGGGTGCCGCGCCAGGGCAGCGAGCACGGCGCGGCCCTGCTCGATGCCGGTGTCGGGGTAGCTCCTGCCGAGCACGGTTTGCGCGCCCGGCTCATGGAGCAACGTGTTGAAGATGAATTCGCCGCCGTATTCGGGCTCGCTCGGCGGAATCCAGGTCCAGCCCGTGAGCACCTTGGCGAAACTGGTGACGTCGGCCTGGGTATAGCCGGAACGAACGCCGAGCGTATGCAATTCGAGCGTTTCGCGCGCCAAGTTTTCGTTCAAGCCCTTGTCGCGATCGATGCCGGCGACCGAGTTCGGTCCCATCGACTCGACATTGTCGAGATAGAACAGCATAGCCGGGTGGCTATCCACCGCCGTCAACAAATCGGCGAAGCGGCCGAGCACATGCGGACGGATCGCCTCCCGCTCGTAAGCGCCGGCCATGGCCACGATCTTGTCGGCGGAGATGCAGAAATGACTTGACCAGAACCAGACAAGGCGCTCGACGAAGCCGATGTCGGCATTGGTCGCGGCATCGAAGCGCGCCTTGGCCTCGTTGAGCAACGAACTGCTGCGGCAGCGGAGGCTGTTTCGGTCCGGGCCTCGTTATTCGGCTCAGCCATTTTGGCTAAGTCCGACATCCCTTGATTGGCATTAGCTTGCATCTCGCCGGAATTCTCGGCGACTTTTTGAGCGCGCAGCGCCAATTTTTGCTGGGCGCGCCGCTCGGCCTGAAAATCAAACACCGCCCGCGCCGCTTGTGCGCTCGACGGCAGATCGACAGTGAGCTTTGCCGCCGTTGACCGATCAAGCTCGGCCAACAACGCACCGCGCGGATCGGAGGCGATAGCGTCGATCTGTCCGGCCGACGGCCCAAAGCCGAATCGATGCAGCGCCAGCGCTGCCGCTTTTGGTCCAACGGACGCTTGATCGCTTGCAGCCATCACGTCCTCCCAAGGACGATCGTCGCGACGGTTTTCGATTAAGCGTTTTATTGTGGCAAAAGTTACGGTTCCGCGGGGCCAAAGCGCCGTACAAGGCTTACGAAGTGTTCATACGGCGCCGCGCGGATGGGCGGTTTGCCGTATGGAACCCGAAGCCTTGCGGCGCGCCGAACGCAGCCGTAAGTATCTGTTGCGGGTCAATTCCCGCCAGGCAATCTCCAGACAACGCGCAATGGCCGTCCTCATCGACAATCTCACCGACGCGGCCAGCCGCCCCCGTCACCCGGAGAAGGCGCATCGGCCGGACCAGCCGGTATTGCGCAAGCCGGATTGGATTCGCGTCAAAGCGCCGGTTTCGCCGGGTTATCTCGACACTCAGCGGATCGTGCGCGCGAACGGCCTGCATACCGTTTGCGAGGAAGCAGGCTGTCCGAATATCGGCGAGTGCTGGGAGCAAAAGCACGCCACCTTCATGATCATGGGCGATACCTGTACCCGGGCCTGCGCTTTCTGCAACGTCAAGACCGGGCTGCCCAGCGCTCTCGACGTTGCCGAGCCCGAGCATGTTGCCGAGGCGACCGCCAAGCTCGGACTTTCCCACATCGTCATTACCTCGGTCGACCGCGACGATCTTGCCGACGGCGGGGCAGGGCACTTTGCCGCCGTGATCGCCGCGATTCGCGCCCGCTGTCCCGACACCACGATCGAAGTGCTGACGCCGGATTTTTTGCGCAAGGACGGCGCCGCGGAAACGGTGGTCGCGGCGCGGCCGGATATTTTCAACCACAATCTCGAAACCGTGCCGTCGAACTATCTCACGGTGCGGCCGGGCGCGCGCTATTTCGCTTCGATCCGGCTGTTGCAGCGCGTGAAGGAACTCGACGCCGGGATGTTCACCAAGTCCGGCATCATGGTCGGTCTTGGCGAGGAGCGGAACGAGATTTTGCAAGTCATGGATGATCTGCGCTCAGCCGGCGTCGACTTCTTGACCATCGGGCAATATCTGCAGCCGTCGCGCAAGCATCATCCGGTCATCCGCTACCTGCCGCCCGAGGAATTCAGAACGCTGGAGACGATCGCTTATGCCAAAGGCTTTGCGATGGTTTCGGCCAGTCCCTTGACCCGCTCGTCGCACCATGCCGGCGAGGATTTCGCCCGGCTCAAGGCCGCCCGCGCGCGGCGATGATTTGATGCCGCAATTTTCGACCAAGCGGCGGGTCCAGCATTCCGCGACCGACATGTTCGACCTCGTTGCCGATGTCGAGCACTATCCCGCATTCGTGCCACTATGCCGGTCGCTGCAGGTTCGCCAGCGCGCAAATGACGGCGAAGGCCGCGACGTCATCGTCGCTAATATGACCGTCGCCTATAAGCTCATTCACGAGACCTTCACCAGCCGGGTGACGCTCGACCGCGCGAAGCTGGAGATCCTGGTCGAGTATCTCGAAGGTCCATTCCGCAAAATGAACAACCGCTGGCATTTTTCGGCCACCGGCGAGCACGCCTGTAACGTCGAGTTTTTCATCGCTTACGAATTTCGCAGCCGTACCCTCGGGCTGCTCATGGGCGCCATGTTCGAGACGGCGTTTCGCCGTTTCTCCGCGGCCTTCGAACAGCGCGCCGATCGAATCTACGGGGTGCGGCCGGCTTAACGATCTACTCGGACGCTTTTTCCGCGAGCGCTTCCAACAGCTCCAGCGCTTCGGCGACCGAACGCGAGCGCACCTTGGCCCGACCGATCTTGCCGAAGCGCCGCCGCCGCGCGAGCCGGCTTCCGTCGCGGTTGGCCGCGGCAAAATAAACGAGCCCGACCGGCTTGCGTTTCGAGCCGCCGCCGGGTCCGGCGATACCCGTAATCGCCACCGCAATATCGGCCTGCGAGTTCTTCAGCGCGCCTTTGGCCATGGCGGCGGCGGTCTCGCGGCTCACCGCGCCATGGCGCGCCAGCGTCGCCGCCGGCACGCCAAGCAGCTTTTGCTTGGCCTCGTTGGAATAAGTGACAAGGCCGCAATCGACCACATCGGAGGATCCTGCAATATCGGTCAAGGCTGCCGCGACGAGACCGCCGGTGCAGGATTCCGCAGTGGCGATATGGAGCCGCGCGCCCGGCAGAGGTCGAGGACGCGTCGAGCGATCCGCCGCGACGGCTCGTCGCTCATGCGGCACTCCATGGCAACCGTAGCGTCGCCGTCGCCATGGCGACGATGCCTTCGCCCCGGCCGGTAAAGCCCATCTTCTCGCTGGTGGTGGCCTTGACGCCGACCCGGTCAACCGCAATGCCGGCGATCGCCGCGATGCGCTCGCGCATGGCGTCGCGATGCGGCGAGATGCGCGGCGCTTCGCAGACAACGGTCACGTCGAGATGCGCGATCATGCCGCGACGCGCACGGACCCGCTCGCAGGCGAATGCCAGAAAACGGTCCGAGGAAACGCCTTTCCATTGCGGATCGCTGGGCGGAAAATGCGAACCGATATCGCCGTCGGCGAGCGCGCCGAGAATGGCGTCGACCAGCGCATGCAGCGCCACGTCGGCGTCCGAATGTCCGGTCACGCCGCGCGCATGCGGAATGCGCACCCCGCCGAGCATGACATGATCGCCGTCGGCGAAGGCGTGGACATCAAAGCCGTTGCCGGTGCGCACATCGGACAGGTTTGCCAGATGCAGAACTTCGGCGCGCGCAAAATCCTCGTTGGTGGTCACTTTCACATTGCCTGCTTCGCCGTCGAAAATGCTGACGCGATGACCGGCCCATTCGGCAAGCGCGGCATCGTCGGTGAAGCTTTCGAGCCCTACAGCCGCAGCGCGGCGGTGGGCATCGACGATCAAATCGAAGGCGAAAGCTTGCGGCGTCTGTACGATGCGCAAGCGGCTGCGGTCCAGCGTTTCGGCAACAGTCGCCGCGGCATCGATCGTCTTGACGGTGTCGGCAATCATGACGCCCGGTACCGCAGCGCCGGTCGCGGTTCCGGCAGCGATGGCGCGGTCGATGAGGGCGCCGGTCAAGAACGGCCGCGCGGCGTCGTGAATGAGAACGAGGCCCGGTGCGATGGGCGCGAGCGCTTCGAGGCCGGCACGGACCGAGGCCTGTCGCGTCGCGCCGCCGGCAACAGGCGCCTGCAAATTTTCCAAGCCCGCGGTGGCCGCGCGGTAGAGGTCTTCGTCCGCCCCGGCGATGACCGGCTGCACCGTTTCGATCGCCGGCGTGGTTCAAGAAGGCGCGCAACGTCGGGCGAATCATCGGCTCGCCGGCAATAGGCCGATATTGCTTCGCCACTCCGCCGCCGGCGCGCTCGCCTCGGCCGGCTGCAACGACAATGGCGGCCACTTTACCGGTCATAGATCGATTGTTCCCGTTTGGCGGTAGGCTTTAGCGCAGGTGCGGGCGATCGGCGAATTCGCACCGGAGCGCGGGCACATAACACGGCTGTGCGGGCTTGACTGCCAGCATTAGCCAAATCGGTTGACACACACAGCATATTGCAGTGCAGCACTTGCGCCGCCCCATATTTTGGCTAAACTATATGCAGGCGTTTATTTACGCCTATTTAGTGGGCACATGAACACTGTCACTCAACCATCACGATTGGCCCGGGAATGCTCCGTTGGCAGCCTAAAGCTTCCAAATCCGGTTATTTTAGCACCAATGTCAGGGGTTACCGACGCACCGTTCCGAACGTCAGGTTCAGTCGCTTGGTGCCGGTTTGGTCATCTCCGAGATGACCGCCTGTGCAGCGCTCGCAACAGGCAAACGCAATGCAGCAAGGCGCATCCGGCCGCAAGGCCGAGGCCTTCATGTCGTTCAGATCGCCGGTTGCGAGGCGCAATGGATGGCGGAGGGTGCGCGGATCGCCGAGGACGCCGGCGCCGCAATCGTCGACATCAACATGGGTTGCCCGGCGAAGCACGTCACCAACGGCCAATCCGGATCGGCTCTGATGCGCGATCTCGATCACGCTCTCACCTTGATCGAAGCCGCGGTGAAGGCAATCAAAATTCCCGTCACTCTGAAAATGCGGCTAGGCTGGGACGACTGCAGCCGCAATGCGCCCGAACTGGCGCGCCGCGCCGAACTGGCCGGGGTGACGCTGGTCACCGTGCACGGCCGCACGCGCTGCCAGTTCTACACCGGACGCGCCGACTGGACCGCGGTGCGCGCGGTTAAGGACAGCGTTTCAATCCCAGTCGTCGTTAATGGCGACATCGACAGTTTCGCGGATGCCGAGTGCGCACTTGCAGCGTCCGGAGCCGATGCCGTGATGGTCGGTCGCGGCGCTCAAGGCCGACCGTGGTTTCCCGGCCAGCTCGCACGCTATCTGGCGACAGGAGAGCGCGCCGATACGCCGCCGCTCGTCGTTCAGCACGCCCTCATCGGCGCGTTGTATGAGGACATACTCGCCCATTATGGCGTCGACGTCGGGCTGCGCCACGCCCGCAAGCATCTGGGTTGGGCGCTGACGACCGCGGCCGCGACCGTCAACGCGCCGACGCACCTTCTCAAAGCGCACCGCGGCCGCGTCCTGACCGGCACCGATCCGGTCATCGTCCGGCAGGCTCTTGGCGAGGCGTTCGACACTTTTGGTAGTTGCTTGGACAATTCCGCGGCGGCGTGGAGCGACGCGGCATGAGCGCGGTCGAGCCATTGTCGCCGACGTGGACCGCCGATGCGGTGCTCAATGCGCTGCCTCATCCCGTCATCGTGGTCGCCGCCGACGGCAAAGTAGTCGACGCCAACGTGGCCGCGGAATCCTTTTTCGAGGTTTCGGCGCTGCTGTTGCGGCGCCATTTGCTGCGCGATCTGGTACCGTTCGGCAGTCCTTTGCTGACGCTGATCGAGCAGGTGCGCAAGCGCGGCGCCGCAGTCAACGAATACAAGGTCGATCTCGGCACGCCGCGCAATCCGGGCGATCGCCTGGTCGATTTGCACGTCGCGCCGCTGCCGGAGCAAGCCGACTATGTCGTGGTGATGCTCCAGGAGCGCAGCATCGCCGACAAGATGGACCGCCAGCTCACCCATCGCGGCGCCGCTCGTTCGGTCATCGCGCTCGCCGCCATGCTGGCCCATGAAATCAAGAATCCGCTGTCCGGGATACGCGGCGCGGCGCAGCTATTGGAGCAATCGGTAAACGACGACGACCGCTCGCTGACCCGGCTCATTTGCGATGAAGCCGACCGCATCGTCAAACTGGTCGACCGCATGGAAGTGTTCACCGACGAGCGTCCGATTGAACGCGAACCGATCAATATTCATGTCGTTCTTGAACATGTGAAACGGCTGGCGCAATCCGGCTTTGCCCGGCACATCAAATTCATCGAGGATTACGACCCGTCGCTGCCTTCGGTGCTGGGGAACCGCGATCAGCTCATTCAGGTGTTTTTGAACCTGATCAAAAACGCAGCCGAAGCGATCGGCGAAAACACCACCGGCGGCGAAATTGCCCTGACCACGGCGTTTCGTCCCGGGGTGCGATTGTCGCTGCCCGGCGCCAACGCGCGCGTTGCATTGCCGCTCGAATTCTGCGTGCGCGACAACGGTCCCGGAGTGCCGGAAGAACTGATGCCGCATTTGTTCGATCCGTTCGTCACCACCAAGACGTCGGGATCGGGCCTCGGCTTGGCTCTGGTCGCCAAGATCATCGGCGACCACGGCGGGATTATCGAATGCGAGTTGCAGCCGCGCCGCACCATCTTTCGCATACTCATGCCGAAATACGCCGCCACGCAAAGCGGTGAGGGGGCCGAGCCGGACGGAGTCGTTCAAGCACAAGGGAATCATTGATGCCCGCGGGAAGCATTCTCGTCGCCGACGATGATGCGGCGATTTGGACGGTGCTCAATCAGGCGCTCTCGCGCGCCGGTTACGAGGTCCGCTCGACCGGAAATGCCGCCACATTGTGGCGGTGGATCAGTCAGGGGGACGGCGATCTCGTCATCACCGACGTGTTGTTGCCCGACGAAAGCGCGTTCGATCTGTTGCCGCGGATCAAAAAGACGCGGCCGGATCTGCCGATCATCGTCATGAGCGCACAGAATACATTCATGACCGCCATTCGCGCGTCGGAGCGCGGCGCTTATGAATACCTGCCGAAACCATTCGACCTCAAGGAACTCACCGCGATTGTCGGTCGTGCTCTGTCGGAGCCAAAGGAAAAAGCGCGGCCGCCGGCCAAGATCGAGGATTTCGAATCCATCCCGCTGGTCGGCCGCTCGCCGGCGATGCAGGAAATCTATCGCGTCCTGGCGCGCCTGATGCAGACCGACCTGACGGTCATGATTTCGGGGGAATCGGGCACCGGCAAGGAACTCGTGGCGCGAGCGCTGCACGACTACGGCAAGCGCCGCAACGGACCATTCGTGGCGATCAATATGGCCGCCATACCGCGCGACCTGATCGAGTTGGAGCTATTCGGCCACGAGAAAGGCGCCTTCACCGGCGCCAATACCCGCAGCTCCGGCCGCTTCGAGCAGGCCGAAGGCGGCACGCTGTTTCTCGACGAGATCGGCGACATGCCGATGGAAGCGCAAACTCGGCTGTTACGTGTGCTGCAACAGGGCGAATACACGACGGTCGGCGGCCGCACCCCGATCAAGACGGACGTGCGCATCATCGCGGCGACCAACAAGGACCTGCGCCAGCTCATTCAGCAGGGACTGTTTCGCGAAGACTTATTCTTCCGGCTCAACGTGGTCCCATTGCGGCTCCCGCCGTTGCGCGAGCGCACAGAGGATATTCCCGATCTGATCCGCCACTTTTTCACGGTGGTCGAGCGGGAAGGATTGCCGCCGAAGCAGATCGATCAAGCCGCGCTCGATCGACTCAAGCGTCATCGCTGGCCGGGCAATGTGCGCGAATTGGAGAACCTTGCGCGACGGCTGGCGGCGCTTTATCCGCAGGAAACGATCACGGCCGCCGTCGTCGATGCCGAACTGTCGCAGCCGGTGCTGGCCGCACCAGGCGAGACCAAAGGAGGCGACGAGAATCTTTCGAGCGCGGTGGAGCGCTACCTCACCCGCTATTTCTCCGGATTCGACGATGGCCTGCCGCCACCCGGCCTTTACCACCGGATTTTGCGCGAAGTCGAAGGGCCGCTGCTATCCGCAGCATTAACGGCAACCCGCGGCAATCAAATCAGGGCTGCCGACCTGCTCGGGGTCAACCGCAATACGCTGCGAAAAAAAATCCGAGACCTCGACATCCAAGTCTACCGGACCAGTGGATGACGGTAGCTATGGTCGCCTAGTTATTGTCGCAATTGGGCAACAATGTTGTAAATTAGCATCACTTGATGCTTCGCTTGGGGCGGGCGGCCGTAGTCCATCCGTCCAGATTCTTCTTTTAAATCAACGCTTGGAACGCCGGCCGAGCCAATATGACGACCATTGACCAGGTCGCGCCGCTCAATTCCGCGGCCACCCAGATGCCCGCTGCCACCGTTGATCCGGGGAGCGCAACGGCGCCGATGCCTGTCGCCTCACGGCTGATCGGGGCGGTTGCCGTCGGCATCGCGCTCCTGTCGGCGACCGCCACATTCCTGGTGCTCGCGGGCTTAACCCCCATTGAGCCGGTCCACCAGGTGGTGGTGCGGCTGCTTCTCGGCAATGCCGTAACCGGCCTGTTGTTGCTTACCGTCATCGGCCGCGAAGTGTGGGTGGTCATCCAGGCGCGCCGCCGCGGCCGCGCCGGTTCGCGGCTTCACATTCAAATCGTCGGTCTGTTCGCGGTCATAGCCGCGGTGCCGACGGTTCTCGTCTCGGTCGTCGCCTCGACCACGCTCGATCGCGGACTCGACCGTTTCTTCTCAACGCGCACGCGCGCCATGATCGAGCAATCGCTGATCGTCGCCAATGCATACGTGACCGAACATGCCGCCTCCGTCCGCAGCGAGGACCTGGCGATGGCTTACGACCTTGGGCGCGCCAAGCCGCTCTTCGATTCCGACCGCGATCAATTCCGCAAGTTACTCGCCGCACAGAGCAGCGGACGCAATCTCTCCGTGGCGCTCCTCCTCAAGCCCGATGGCTCGCTTGTCGAACCGGCCGCCATGAAGATAGACAAAAGATTCGTGCTGCCGTCGCCGCGGCTTCTTGCCGAGACCAGCGAGACCGAGCCGCAGGTCGCGTTCATTCCCGAAGGCGACAACGTGGCGTCAGTGGTCAAGCTCAACGGTTACGACGGCATGTATCTCTATGTTGCCCGGCTGCTCGATCCGCGGGTCGTGCAGCAACTGCGCAATACCCAGCAGAGCGTCGGCGAATACGCCAATCTCGAGGAGCGGCGGCTTGGCATCCAGATCGCCTTCGCGCTGATGTTCGCGATCATCGCACTGATCGTGCTGTTGTCTTCCGCATGGATCGGCTTGGATTTCGCCAATCGGCTGGTGGCGCCGATCCGCCGCTTGATCGGCGCCGCCAACTTGGTCTCCACCGGAAATCTCAACATTCAGGTTCCGGTACGCCCCTCGGAAGGCGACCTCGCGCATCTCGGCGAGACCTTCAATAAGATGACCCATGAGCTGCGCACCCAGCACGAAGACATTGTGCGCGCCCGCGACGTCATCGACAGCCGCCGGCGGTTTACCGAAGCCGTGCTGGCCGGAGCCAGCGCCGGCGTCATCGGCGTCAATGCGGACGGCCGGATCTCCATTCTCAATCGTTCCGCGGAACGGCTCATCGGCCGGCTCGAGAACGATGTGCTCGGCCGCCCGTTGGCCGAGATCGTGCCCGAACTCGCCGATATTTTTGCGACCGCGCGCGGCGGCAATCAGCGTCTCATCCAGCGGCAGATCACGCTGACGCGCGAAGGTCAGGAACGCAACTACTCGGTACGCGTGACCAGCGAACAGTCCAGCGAATCCGAGCACGGCTATGTCATCACGGTCGACGACATCACCGAGCTAGTGCAGGCGCAGCGCTCTTCGGCTTGGGCCGACATCGCCCGCCGCATCGCCCACGAGATCAAGAATCCGCTCACGCCGATTCAACTGTCGGCCGAACGGCTGCGGCGCAAATACGGCAAATCGATCACCGAGGATCCCGCCGTTTTCGAGCAATGCACGGAAACGATCGTGCGTCAGGTCGACGACATCAAGCGCATGGTGGACGAGTTCTCGCGCTTTGCCCGCATGCCGAAGGCGGTCATCGTCGACGAAGACATCGCCGACACGGTGCGCCAGGTGGTTTTCCTGTTGCGCGTCGCGCACCCTGACATCGATTTCGAGGTTCAGTTGCCGGCGGAGAGCATGTCGGCGCGCTTCGATCGCCGGCTGATATCGCAAGGCTTGACCAACATCATTAAGAACGCCGCCGAGGCGATCGGCGCAGTGCCGGCGGCAGAACTCGACCGCGGCCGCATCATCGTCAGCGCGCAACGCGACGGCAAGGATATCGTCATCGACGTGGTCGATAACGGCATCGGCCTGCCAAAGGAAAATCGCGCCCGGCTGCTCGAGCCGTACGTGACCACCCGCGAAAAAGGGACCGGTCTAGGCCTCGCCATCGTCGGCCGCATCCTCGAAGAGCATGGCGGCAAGCTCGAATTGCGGGACGCCTCCGACAAGATCCCGGGCGCGCGCGGCGCCTGGATGCAACTGCGTTTTAGCGCCGAGCCGCTGGCACCCTCCGCCCAGACGGCCGCAGCTTATCAGCCAACGGTATAGCCATGGCGTCCGATATCCTCATTGTCGACGACGAAACCGATATCCGGGAACTGGTCGCAGGCATCCTGCAGGACGAAGGCCACGGCACCCGCACGGCGCGCGACAGCGACGAGGCGCTCGCCGCCGTCGTCGCGCGGCGTCCCAATCTGGTGTTCCTCGACATCTGGCTGCAAGGCAGCCGGCTCGACGGCCTGCAGTTGCTCGACAGCCTCAAAGCCGAGCATGCCGAACTGCCGATCGTGATGATTTCCGGACACGGCAATATCGAGACGGCCGTCTCGGCCATCAAACGCGGCGCCTATGACTTTATCGAAAAGCCGTTCAAGGCCGACCGGTTACTGCTGGTCGCCGAGCGTGCGCTGGAGAATTCGAGGCTCAAGCGCGAAGTGCGGCAACTCAAGCAGCTTGCACCGCTCGGCGCGATGCTGGTCGGCCGCTCGCCCTCGGTGAACCAGTTGCGGCAGACGATCGAAAAAGTGGCGCCGACCAATAGTCGCGTGCTCATCGTCGGACCGTCCGGCAGCGGCAAGGAACTGGCGGCGCGCACCATCCACAGCCATTCCGGACGCGTCAACGGTCCGTTCGTGGTGATCAATGCCGCCGCGATCACGCCCGAATACATGGAAACCGAGCTGTTCGGCATCGAAGGCGGCAACGGCACGTCGAGCCGCAAAGTCGGCGCGCTCGAGGAGGCGCATGGCGGCACGCTGTTCATCGACGAGATCGCCGACATGCCGCGCGAGACGCAAAATAAAATCCTGCGCGTTCTCGTCGATCAGACGTTCCAGCGGGTCGGCGGCGCGACGAAGGTTACGGTCGACGTCCGCATCGTCTCCTCGACCAGCCGCAACATCGAAGCCGACATCGCGGCGGGCAAGTTCCGCGAGGATCTCTATCATCGGCTTTCGGTGGTGCCGATCCGCGTCCCCGGCCTTGCCGAGCGTCGCGAGGACATTCCGGAACTGGTCGAATATTTCATGTCGCAGATTTCGGCGACCACCGGGCTGCCCAAGCGCAACGTCGGCGCCGACGCGCTGGCCGTGCTGCAATCGCATGATTGGCCCGGTAACGTCCGGCAGTTGCGCAACAATGTCGAGCGGCTCATGATTCTCGCCGGCGGCGATCCGGAGGCGGTGATTACCGCCTCCATGCTGCCGCAAGACGTCGGTTCGATGATTCCGAACATGCCGAACGGCAATGGCGGCGAGCACCTGATGAGTTTGGCGCTGCGCGAAGCCCGCGAAGTGTTCGAGCGCGAATATCTGTTGGCGCAGATCAACCGCTTCGGCAACAATATCTCGCGCACCGCCGAATTCGTCGGCATGGAACGCTCGGCGCTGCATCGCAAGCTGAAAGCATTGGGGATCGACTGATCCCCTGAGACCCGATGTCCCGCATCGCCTACGTCAACGGCCGCTATCTTCCGTTTCGCGACGCCAAGGTCCACGTCGAGGATCGCGGCTTTCAGTTCGCCGACGCGGCTTACGAGGTCTGCGAGGTGAGGGGAGGCCGCCTCATCGACGAGCGCCGCCATATGGCGCGACTGGAACGCTCGCTGAGTGAGCTGCGCCTGCGGTTGCCGATGACGCTCTCCGCGCTCGGCATCGTGCTGCGCGAACTCATACGGCGAAACCGGCTCGACTACGGCCTGGTCTATGTGCAGATCAGCCGCGGCGTGGCGCGGCGTGATTTAGCGTTTCCCTCGCCGCAAATCGCGCCGACGGTCGTGGCAACGGCGCGGCCGCTCAATAGGGCGCGCAACGAGACGCTGGCGGAGAAGGGTATTGCCGTCATCAGCGTGCCGGACAATCGCTGGGGACGCGTCGACATCAAGACGGTCGGGCTGTTGCCCAACGCGCTGGCGCGGCAGGCCGCGCTCGACCAGGGCGCGCGTGACGCCTGGTTCGTCGACAAAGATGGCAAGGTCACCGAGGCCGCCTCCGCCAATGCCTGGATCGTCACGCCCGGTGGGGCGCTCGTCACGCGGCATGCCGACCACGCCATCTTGCGCGGCATTACGCGTAGCGTCACATTCGAGGCCGTCAAAGCCCAGGGCCTGGCCGCAGAGGAGCGCGCGTTCACCCTGCAAGAGGCCTATGCTGCGCGCGAAGCGTTCGAAACCTCGGCCACCCAGATCGTGATGCCGGTCGTGAGCATCGACGGCCATACAATCGGCGACGGCAAGCCGGGACCGGTCGCCAAAGCGCTGCGGCAAGCATTTCACCGCTACGCGGAAACCGGCTGAACGGGTCGCGGCATATCCTCCTTGATTCGCGTTTTACCTCCAACTTGGGCTTGCATCGGCCCCCGCCGCGCCCTCTAATGACAGAACCTTGGGCGGGCTCTGGGTGACGGGGCTCCATTGCGCGTTCAGGGCGAAAACAGGCGCCAAGACAAGGCGTTAAGAAACGACCCGCGGGGCAGGGGCCCGCGGTACAAAGAACGGAACAACGGCCATGGCAGCCGACCGCGCACAAAATCTACAAGACACCTTCCTCAATCACGTCCGCAAAAACAAAATTCCGCTTACCATCTTTCTGGTGAACGGCGTCAAGCTGCAGGGCGTGGTCACCTGGTTCGATAATTTCTGCGTGCTGTTGCGTCGCGACGGGCATTCGCAGCTCGTCTATAAGCACGCGATTTCGACCATCATGCCGGGGCATCCGGTCCAGCTCTTCGAAGGCGCCGAAGAACCGCCGGCCGGGGACTAGAGTTTATTGGAGCCGCGCCCTCGCGACACGCGCACCGACCGGTTGAGTTCGAAAGGCTCAGCGGACGGCCGCGCAGCGACCGGACGCGCGCTGGTTATTGAGCCGGCGCTGCGGCGCGCCGCCGCTCGCGCGGACAGCGCCGAGCGAACGGCAGAGGCCAAGCTCGACGAGGCGATCGGGCTCGCGCGCGCCATCGATCTGAGCGTCGAGCAATCCGGCATCGTGCCGCTGCGCGCGCTGCATCCGGCAACCTATCTCAGCAAGGGCAAGGTCGAGGAGATTGCCGGCCTCGTCAAAAGTTTCGAAGCCGGCATCGTGGTGATGGACTGCGCGCTCACGCCGGTGCAGCAGCGCAATCTGGAAAAGGCCTGGAGCGCCAAGGTGCTCGACCGCACCAGTCTCATTCTCGAAATCTTCGGCCGGCGCGCGCGCACGCGCGAAGGCGCGCTGCAGGTCGAGCATGCGCACCTGACCTATCAGAAGGGCAGGCTGGTGCGAACCTGGACCCATCTCGAGCGCCAGCGCGGCGGCTTCGGCTTCCTCGGCGGGCCTGGTGAGACGCAGCTCGAAGCCGATCGTCGCATCATCGAGGAGCGCCTTGCCAAAATCGAAGGCGAACTCGACAAGGTCAAGCGTACCCGCGCGCTGCATCGCGAGAGCCGCCGCCGGGTGCCTTATCCGATTGTCGCCTTGGTGGGCTACACCAATGCCGGCAAATCGACGCTGTTCAACCGCATGACGACGGCCAGCGTGCTGTCCGCCGATATGCTGTTCGCAACGCTCGATCCGACGCTGCGCGCGGTGGCGCTGCCGCATGGCGCGCGCATCATCCTCTCCGACACCGTCGGCTTCATCTCCGACTTGCCGACCATGCTGATCGCGGCCTTCCGCGCCACGCTGGAAGAAGTCGTGGAAGCCGACGTGATCCTGCATGTGCGCGACGTGTCGCACGAGGACGCCGCGGCGCAATTGCATGACGTCGAGAAAATCCTGCGCGAGCTCGGAGTCGATCCGGAGCGCACCGGCAAGCCGAGCCTGATCGAAGTCTGGAACAAGATCGACCGCGTCGATACCGCCGAGCGCGAGCGGCTCGCCAACATTGCGGAGCGGCACGACGAGGCGGAGCGCCCGGTCCTGGTGTCAGCACTGAGCGGCGAAGGCATCGATAGGCTCAACGCGGCCATCGAAGCGCGGCTTGCCGCCGGCCGCGTCCTCATCGAGCTCGAGCTCGATCCGGCTGACGGCGCCGGCGTGAGCTGGCTGCATCGTCACACCGAAGTCATCGCCAAGACCTTCGACGCCAAAGGCCGCGCCGCCATGACTGTGCGCGTCGCGCCGGACAAAGCGCAGGCGGTGCGGGCGCGGTTTGCAATTCCTAGATCGCCAGGCGGGTGAGGGGAAGGAAGCCTCTACTCGGCCTTCTTCGCTTCGTTCCACAGCGCTTCCATTTCGGCGAGCGTGGCCTCAGCGGGCGTTTTGCCTTTGTCGCCTAAAGCCCGTTCGATTGCGGCGAAGCGGCGTTCAAATTTGCGGTTCGTTTGCCGCAGCACCGCTTCGGGATCGGCACGCAAATGCCGCGCCAGGTTGACGACCGCGAACAACAGATCGCCGACCTCGGCGGCGGTGGCCGCTTCATCGCGCGCGGCGCGATCAAGCTCGACCTCGATCTCATCGGCTTCCTCGCGGATCTTGCGCAAGACCGCCCGCGGATCGTTCCAATCGAAGCCGACTTTGCCGGCCTTGGCCTGTAATTTGAGCGCGCGGGTGAGGGCAGGCAACGTCACCGGCACTCCGGCGAGCGCGCCTTCGTGGTCCGGCTCCCCGGCGGCTTTCTGCCGTCGCTCTGTTTTGTCTTTTTTCTCCTGCGCCTTGATCCGCTCCCACAAGCCTTCGACGGCATGTGGCGTATCCTTGCGTTGACTGGAAGAGTCTCGACCGAATACGTGCGGATGGCGGCGGATCAGCTTTTCGGTGATGGCTTGCACCACGTCGCCGAAATCGAACGCGCCATTCTCCTGCGCCATGCGCGCATGAAAGACGACTTGGAGCAGCAGATCGCCCAATTCCTCGCGCAGATCGGTCATGTCGCCGCGCGCAATCGCGTCGGCGACTTCGTAGGCTTCCTCGAGCGTGTAGGGGGCAATGGTCGAAAAATCCTGCGCCAGATCCCACGGGCATCCTGTGACTGGCGTGCGTAACGCCGCCATGATCTCAACGAGGCGGCCGATGTCGCGGGAAGGCGTCATGACAAGGTTCCGATCTTTATCGACCGGTCCCTATAGCACCGAACGCCGTTGCCAACGAAACGAGGCGGCTCCGGTGGAAGCCGCCTCGTCATGACGCCTCGTAAACGGACGAAACGAACTATCGCTGCGCGCCGCGCGTCGCTTCGAACAGGAACCAGGTCCGCCGTTCGGCCTGATCGATGAAATTCTCCAACAGGCTCGTGGTGGCGACGTCCTCATGCTTGTCGGCGACCTCGTGCGCGTCGCGCATCAACGCAACCAGCGACTTATTGTCGTTCATCAATTCGTGCAACATATCGTGGGCCGGCACGAATTTCTCGTCATTGTCCTTGATGGTCTGCAGCTCGGCGATCTGGCCGATCGAGCGCAGCGTGGTGCCGCCGATCTTGCGCACCCGCTCGGCAAGGTCATCGGTCGTGGCAAAAATCTGCTCGGATTGCTCGTCGAGCATCAGGTGATAATCGCGGAAATGCGGACCGCTCATATGCCAGTGGAAATTCTTGGTCTTGAGATACAGCGCGAAAACGTCGGCGAGCACCACGTTCACCTTGGCGGATATATCGCGGATCGCGGCTTCGGATAAATCGGTCGGCGTATCCAGGGCGGGGGCGGGCTTACGGCGTGGGTCGAGGGCTCGGATTTTGTTATTCACGGCATCACCTCGCGGAATGGATGGGGGAAACGGGTTGGCCGCCCGGCTCGATTTGCCGAAGAGCCAGATTTGCCGAAGAGCCATGGGGCGGGCTTGCCGAAGAACGCCTTCGCCACGATTTTGGTTCCAATGTCGTCAATGAGGCCTGCGATGCCGATTTCGGCGTATCTTCAAGCTATTGGCTTTTTCGTGCTGGCCGCGTTGGCGCTGTTCATGTCGGCCGGGACCTTCGCCATGCCGGGTTTCTGGATCTATTTGGCGATCTTTGCGGCCGTCTTCATCGCCTCATTTCTCTTGATCGATCCCGATTTGGTCCGCGAGCGAATGCGGCCCGGCGGAAGAAAGCCTCCCGTCGGCTTGCAGGTCTTCTCCGGCGTGCTGTTTATCCATTGGGTCCTCGCCGGGCTCGATCGCGGCCGCTTCCACTGGAGCGATACCGTTCCGCCATGGCTGCAGGCGCTGGGGCTGGTCACCATCGCCGCGGCTTATGCCTTGTGCCTGTGGGCGATGCGCGAGAACCGGTTTTTCTCGTCGGTCGTGCGCATCCAGACCGACCGCGGCCAGTTCGTGATTACGACCGGTCCGTACGCCGTAATCCGGCATCCGGGTTATTTGGCCGGAATCCTGATTATCGCGGCAAGCGGCATCGCGCTCGGCTCCTGGCTGGCGACCGCGTTCCTGGTCGCCATGAGCCTGCCGTTTCTGCTCTATCGCGCGATCACCGAGGATCGCATTTTGCAAGCCGAGCTTCCCGGCTATCGCGCCTATGCCGCGCGCGTCCGCTGGCGGCTTTGTCCGGGAATTTGGTGAGGGGGACGAATAAGTTAGATCAAACTTTAAATGTCGCGCCTCAATCCATGATTCGCATAAGACATATTATGGAATATAAACTGCTAAGCTAGGAATTACGGGCTTTCCGAAACGGCAAACGTCATTCCGTCGAAGGCCGGCACCACATGCACCGGCAGCTTGCCGCGCAAGACCTCGTAATCGAGGTCGGCGTGAAGGTTCGTCAGGATGGCCCGGCGGGGTTTCAGCCGCTCGATCCAGGACAATGCGTCGTCGAGCGAGAAATGGCTTGGATGCGGCCGGTAGCGCAGCGCATCGACAATCCACACATCGAGGCCGCCCAGGGCGGCGATACTCTCGGCCGGCAGGCCGCTCACATCGGCCGAGTAGGCGACGTTACCGAAGCGAAAACCCAGCGAGGGGATATCGCCGTGCTCCTGGAGAAAGGGCAAAGCCGCAATCGAGCCACCCTCCCCTTGGACAGTCACCGCGGCGCCGGCGATCAACCGGTGCTCGGTCACGATCGGCGGATAATCGCTGCCGGGCGGCGAGGCGAAGCAGTAGCCGAATTTCGCCCGCACCGAAGCCGAAGTCAGCTCGTCGAGATAAACATCGATCCGGCGGTGGCGCTTGAGAAAAAACGCCCGCAGATCGTCGATGCCATGGGTGTGATCGGCGTGCTCGTGGGTGTAGAGCACGGCGTCGAGCCAATCGACCTCGGCGTCGAGCATCTGTTCGCGCAAATCCGGCGAGGTGTCGACCAGAACGCGGGTGACGCGCTCGCTGTCGCGCCGTTCCACCAACAACGAGGTGCGCCGGCGGCGGTTTTTGGGATTGGCCGGATCGCAATCGCCCCAGCCGAGCGCCGGGCGCGGCACGCCGCCGGAAGAGCCGCAGCCGAGAATGGTGAATTTGAGGCTCATCGTCTCATGCCGGTCAAGCCGCGGAGGACTTTGATTGGGCAGACTGCATAGATTTGTCTGCGCCGGCAGATCGCGGCACCTTGCGAAACAGCCGAAAGAAGTTGGCGGTGGTCTGTCGGGCGATGTCGTCGAAGGAAACGCCGCGCGCCTCGGCCAGGACTTTGGCGGTTTCGATCACGTAAGCCGGCTCGTTGCGCTTACCGCGAAATTTGCCCGGCGCCAGATACGGCGCATCGGTCTCGACCAGAATGCGGTCGGCCGGCAGTTCGGCGGCGATTTTCCGCAGACCGGCTGAATTCTTGAAAGTAAGAATGCCCGTGAACGAGACAAAATGGCCGAGCGCGACCGCGCGCCGGGCGAGCTCCCGCCCGCCGGTAAAACAATGCAGCACCGCCGGGAAGGCGCCCTTCCCGGTCTCTTCTTCGAGAATGCGCGCGGTGTCGTCGTCGGCTTCGCGCGAATGAATGACGAGCGGCAGACCGGTTTCCCGCGCCGCCGCGATGTGGGTCCTAAAACCCCGCTCCTGCGCCGCGCGCGGCGAATTGTCGTAATGGTAGTCGAGCCCCGCTTCGCCGATCGCGACCACCTTTGGCGAACGCGCGTGCGCGACGAGATCGGCCGCGGTCACGTCCGGCTCTTCGTGGGCGTAATGCGGGTGCGTGCCGACCGAGCAATAGACGTCGGGGAAACGCCCGGCGATCGCCAGCAGATCGCCCTGGCGCGCAACGCGCGTCGAGATCGTCACCATGCGTTCGATGCCGGCGTCGCGGGCGCGCCCGACCACCGCGTCGAGCTCGGAGGCAAAGTCCGGGAAATCGAGATGGCAATGGCTGTCGATGAGCATTCTTATGTGACGTCCTTGTAAGCGAAGGAGAGGCACTCAGCTTTTAGGTAGCGTCAGCCTAACACACGCATTCTTGACTCCCGGATCGTCACTCTTAAGCAACGTCCGAAAATGTTGACTTTCCCTGAGTGCCTTCAACAGTGTCTCCGCATCTCCTAAGACGCCAGCGGCATCTATTTCGAAGGGTGTCCCGATTACTTTCTCATTCACTACCCGCACAAAATCCTGAAGTGCAGACCAGAACTCGCCCCACTCATTCCAGCTGGCCGCGCCAAGGGGCTCCCCTTTGAGAATAACGGCGCGGTCTGAGTGGGCGCCCAGCTTGTTCCTCGCTGCCAGGATTTTGTTACGCAGTTTCATCATGCGTTGCCGAAGCAAATCCAGTTCTTTGAATGTCTCCGGCTCCGACGAAAAGCTGTTCACGAATAATTCCACCGTGAAATTTTGATTCCCACGTTGGTCACTTGCGGGCTCGGTAATCCTGCAAGCAGCGTTCACGAGGAATTCCCCCAGCACTTTTCCAATGTCTTCAAAGAATAAAGGAGCGATGGCTTCCATTATTTTGCGCTCTGCCTGATCGCTGTCTCTCCATATGCGCGTCATGAAAGAATAGACAGATCGGAGATAAACGCAGTGACCGGAGAACTCTTCGACCTCTTTAGCGGATACCTTTACCGACGGCGCCTTTTTGGATGATGAAACGTCGGGTGTTCCAGCTTCCGGCTCGATATAGCGCGGAAAGACCGGTGCCGGTGCCGGCAATTTTACCCCGGCTGCAATGCGATAGCCGCCGCCGAGGGAGGCAAAACTGCGCTCCTCGTGCGGGACCGCCAACAGATCGAGCAGCTTTGCCGCCGAACCCGGCATGAACGGCTGCGCCAGGATCGCGACCTGGCGCAAAACTTCCGCGGTCACGTAGAGCACCGTGCCCTGACGTGGCGGATCGGTTTTGGCGAGCGCCCACGGTGCCTCGCCGGCAAAATAGCGATTGGCTTCGGCCACCACCGCCCATGCGGCGTTGAGCACCTGGTGGAGCTGCTGGGTCGCCATGGCGTCGCGCGCCTTGCCGATGAGCGCATCGGCGGCGCCTAACATCGCCTGGTCGCTCGTCGAAAAAACCGCCGGCTTCGGCAGCACGCCGCCCAAACCGCGGGCCACCATCGACAGCGAGCGCTGCGCCAGATTGCCGAGATCGTTTGCGAGATCGGCATTGATGCGGTTGACGATGGCTTCGTGGCTGTAATTGCCGTCCTGGCCGAACGGCACTTCGCGCAGCAGAAAATAACGCAATGGATCGACGCCATAGGCGTCGGCCAGCGCGAACGGATCGATCACATTGCCGACCGACTTCGACATTTTCTCGCCGCGGTTGAACAGAAAGCCGTGCGAGAAAATCCGCCGCGGCACCGCGATCCCGGCCGACATCAGGAAAGCCGGCCAATACACGGCATGAAATCGCACGATATCCTTGCCGATCACATGCAGGTCGGCCGGCCAGTATTTCTTGAATTTTTCGCTTTCGGTGTCCGGAAAGCCGACCGCGGTGATGTAATTGGTCAGCGCGTCGACCCACACATACATGATGTGCTTGGCATTGTCCGGGACCTTGATGCCCCAGTCGAACGTCGTGCGCGACAGCGACAGGTCCTGCAAGCCGCCGCGCACGAAGCTTGCGACCTCGTTCATGCGCTCCTTCGGCAGCACAAAATCGGGAACTTCGGCGTAAAGCTTGAGCAGCGGCTCGGCATATTTCGACAGCCGGAAAAAGTAGCTTTCCTCCTCGACCCATTCGACCGGCGTGCCGTGCGGACCGAGACGCTGGCCCTTGTCGTCGAGGCGGGTCTCGCTTTCGTCGTAATAGGCCTCGTCGCGCACCGAATACCAGCCGGAATATTTGTCGAGATAGATGTCGCCGGCCGCCGCCATGCGCCGCCAGATCTCTTCGGAAGAGCGGTGATGGCGCGGCTCGGTGGTGCGAATGAAATCGTCGTTCGAGCATTCGAACTTTTTCACCATGGCCTGGAAGCGCGGCACGTTGCGCTCGACAAGCTGCCGCGGCGTCAGTTTTTCCTTGTTCGCCGTCTGCAACATTTTGATGCCGTGCTCGTCGGTGCCGGTGAGAAAGAACACGTCGCGGCCGTCGAGCCTTTGAAAGCGCGCGATGGCGTCGGTGGCGATCGCCTCGTAGGCGTGGCCGATATGCGGCGGCCCGTTCGGATACGCGATCGCGGTGGTGATGTAATAGGGTTTGCCGGGCATTGGACGGGCTTGGTATCAACCGCGCGTCGCCTCGGCAAGCAAGCCGAAAACGCCGAACACCAGCGGCTTTCGCTCGAGATTGTAGGTCTCGGCGTCACGGGCGGCGCGATTGATGCTTTCGCTGGCCTCGGCGAGGCGGGCCATCCGCCCCAAGGCGTTCTGCTCCCGCGCCAGGCGCTGCGACAACCAGGCATTGATGGTATCGACGAAGGCGGCGAGCGGCGCCGCGTCGGTCCCCGCCAGCGCCTCGCCGAGCGCATGCAGCGCTTTGGCGTCCGTCGCCGGCAGCCTGTCGAGGAGATCGAGCGCCTGGCGGCGCAAATCGAGCGCACCCTCGTCGAGCAAAGCCAAGGCACGCGCGACGGAGCCGTCGGCTGCAGCCGCAGCCGCGGCGATGTCGGGGTCGTCGGCCGTCGATTGCATCGCCGCGGCGGCCGCCGCCGCGACGTCGGCCTCGGCCAGCGGCCGCAGCGTGACGATGCGGCAACGCGAACGCAGCGTCGCCGGCACCCGCGCGGCGGAATGGCTGACCAACAGCAAAGCGCGCGCTGCGGCGGTTCTTCCAGAATCTTCAACAGCGCGTTGGCGCCGGAGCGGTTCAGTTCGTCGACCGCATCGACGATGGCGATGCGCCAGCCGCCCTCGCCCGCCGTCGAGCCGAAGAAGCCGACCGTCTTGCGGATATCTTCAACCGCGATCTGCTTGTGCAAGACGCCCTTCTCGTTGACGGTGCGCTCGATGACAAGGAGATCGGGCTGCGCCTGGGCGGCGATCCGCCGTGCCACCGGATGGTTCGGATCGACGAAAAGCGATGTCGCCTGTTGCACCTCGGGCGCGGCCGGATCGGGATGCGCAAGCGCAAAGCGCGCCATGCGGTAAGCCAAGGTGGCTTTGCCGATGCCCTGGGGGCCCGCCAGCAGGAACGCATGCGGCACGCGGCCGGAACGATAAGCCGACAACAGCGCCGTCTCCGCCAGGCCATGGCCGAGCAGCGCCGGCGTAAGGCGCGGATGCGGGACTTCGCCGGCACCGTCCTCGTCGTTGGCGCGCGGGCTCATGAGGCGCCCACTTCGCTCCGCCGGGCCGGAATGTTGACCGGAAAGGTCAACGGATCGAGCCTGGCGCCGACCACGCTCCAGATTTTGCGCGCCACGATCTCCTTTGGCGCACTGGCGTCGATGACGACGCAGCGCTCCGGCTGTTCGGCGGCGATCGCCAGATAGGCGTCGCGCAACTTTTGATGAAACTCGACATTCTCGGCCTCGAAGCGGTCGGCCGTAGCCTCGCCGCGGCGCAGTTTGGCCCGTTCGAGCCCAACCTCGACCGGCACGTCCAGGATGAACGTGAGGTCGGGCACGAGATCGCCCACCGACACCCGCTCGAGACTTTTCAGAAGCCGTTCATCGACCTTGCCGAGAATGCCCTGATAGACGCGGGTGGAATTGGCGAACCGATCGCAAATCACCCATTTGCCGGCATCGAGCGCCGGCAAGATCGTAGATCGCACGTGATCGTCGCGAGCGGCCGCGAATAGCATCGCCTCGACATCGGGGCCGAACGGCTTGGCGGCGCCTGACAAAAGCACATGGCGGATGATCTCGGCGCCCGGCGAGCCGCCGGGCTCGCGGGTCAGATGAACGCGAAGCGCCAAGGCTTCGAGCCGCAGCGCCAGCATGGCGGCTTGGGTCGATTTTCCGGTGCCCTCGCCGCCCTCGAAAGTGATGAACTTTCCTCGCATCAGAAGCCCTTGCCGCGTCGTCAGCCTGTCATCTAAGCCGGGATGGACGCAATAAAATATAGCTAATACAGATATTTATGTTGATTCATATACACCGCGGTTGAAGACGGCTCCGGCCCCCTGACTGCAATATAGGAGCCTTTCCCAAGCGGCGCACGCGCCCCTACAGTTTGGCAACGCCGGCACGCAACAGCCCGATGATGAGCTCGGACGCGCCGTCCATGGCCCTTTGCGTCATGCTGCCCTTGCCGATATCTTCGGCCGCCTGCAGCGGCGCTTCGAGCGCCAGATTATCGCCTCGCCACACTTTCAGCGTCGCGACCGGCTGACCCTTGACGATCGGCGCCGGTATCGGGCCGTCATAGACGATGCGGGCACGGAGCGGCTCGCTGTTGTCGCGCGGCACCATCACCTTGATCAGGCCGGGGCCGAGCAGCGGAACGTAGCTCGAGTCGCCGCCGAAGACCTTTGCGTCGCCCGATGGTCTGCCCCTCCGCGAACAGCACCCGGGATGTGAAATCGTGAAATCCATAATCCAGCAATTTGTTCGCCTCGTCGGCGCGATCTTTGTCGGTCTTCGCCCCGGTGACCACCACGATCAGACGCACATTGTCCGAAACGGCGGAGCCGACCAGACTGAAACCCGCCTCCTTGGTTTCGCCGGTCTTCAGGCCGTCGGCGCCGATACCCATGCCGAGCAGCGGATTTCGATTTTCCTGATGGATGTTGTCCCAGGTGAAATCGCGCTGCGCGAACATCGGATAGAGGTCGGGATAAGTGAGAATGATATGGCGGGCGAGCTCCGCCATGTCGCGCGCGGTGACGCGCGTGCCCGGATCGGACAGTCCGGTGGCATTGGAGAAGGTGGAATTCTGCAGGCCGATTTCGCGCGCCCGCTTGGTCAGCATCTGCCCGAAGGCGGTCTCATTGCCGCCGAGCGCCTCGGCAACGGTAATGCAGGCGTCGTTGGCGGAATTGACGATGATGCCCTGGATCAGGTCCGACACGTCGACCTTGCTGTGAATGGCGGCGAACATGGTCGAGCCGTGGGACGGCGCGCCACCCTTGCGCCAGGCATTTTCGCTCACTGTGAACGTATCGGTGAGCTTGACGCGGCCTTGCTTGATCTCGTTGAACAGATATTCAAGCGTCATCAGCTTGGCGAGGCTCGCCGGTTCGACGGGCTGATCGGAGTTTTTCTCGTACAGAATGCTGTCGCTGTCGAAATCGAGCAGAATCGCGGTCTGGGCACTGGTCTGAAAGCCGCCTTCGGACTTCGCCGCCACCGGCGCGGCGCTCGCCAACGGCGCCGAGGCGAGACCAAGGCCGAGAAGCGCCAGGAACGCCGCAACCGCCAGCAAGCCCCTCCCCGGCCGTCCCATCCGATCGCACCTGCGCAAACCAGCCTCCGCTCCTCGATCCGGCCACTCTATTCCCGCCAAATAACGCGCGCGCAAGCCTGCGTTAAGACGCAGTGTAAATGCCGCGGCCAATGCTCAAAGGAAAGTTGAAGTAACGCTAGTAAAGCCCGCGTCCATTGAGGAATTGATCGGTGCCGTCCCCGCCGTCAGACGCGCTTGCGTAAGACATCGGCCGCGCCGGACCGGGGTCGTCCAGGGCGTCGCTTAATGAGGCAAGCTCTTCGTGGCGGACCGGCGGCGGCTGGGCCGGGAAGTGCGGCAGGAGCTGCGTTGCGGCCATCCGCATATCCCCGGGCACAGGCGCCGGTTCGTTCTCGCGCAGCGTCGAGGCAAGAACCCGATCGTCCGAACCCTCGATCGGGGCGCGGCCGACATATTGCACGCGCACCCAGGCGATGCCGCGATTGGTGAAGCCAAGCAAATGCGCCGCCCCCCGCGACACATCGATAATGCGATTATGCGCATAGGGACCGCGATCGTTGACGCGTACGATGAGCGAGCGGCCGTTGTTGAGATTGGTCACCCGGACATAGCTGGGCAAAGGCAAGGTCGGGTGCGCGGCGGTAATGGCGTTGCCGTCGAAAATCTCGCCGTTGGCGGTGGCGCGGCCTTGAAAATCGTCGCCGTACCACGACGCCAAGCCCACGGCGTTATAATTGGGGTCGTCCTGCGGGACATAGACGCGTCCGGCCACCACATAGGGCGAGCCGACCCGATAAACGCCGCCGCCTTTGGGAACCGGCTCGCCGGGGTCGACCAAGCGCGCGCTGGGGGAGACCCCGTAACGCGCATCGACATTGCCCTTATTGGCGCAATTTGCGACGACGAGGCATAGCACGGCACAGGCGCCAAAACGCGCAAGCCGCCGCACTGTCGCGCTAACCCGACCCCGCATCGTCCCCGCGTCCCGATGGGAAATTTATCGAATTTGAGCGTGGTCAGATTGTGGCGAAAATTGGCAAGCGGCTCGCGATAGTGAACGGATCATTGCACAGGCGCGGCATGCATTTTGGACGGCGCGCATTTTCGCGGTCCGGTTTGGGCCATCGACCGGCGCAAGCACCGGCCCCTTGCCGGTAGCTGCCCATAACTGGCGCCTCAGGCGGCGCGCGTTTCTTCGTCGATGGCGAGATCGTGCATGACGCGGAAGATGTGTTCGCCTTCCAAGCGCTTCGCCTCGAAGCCACTGTCACTGCCGATGTGAGCGAACAGTTTTTCATTCTCCCGCGAACGGCCGACAAAGGCCATCGACCAGGACGGAAAGCCGCGGCTCTGCCCTTCCTCGAAGGCGAGCACTTCGACGTCGGCATGACGCTCGTCGCGTTGAATTCGCTCGAACGTCGCCTCGATGTCCTTGCGAGCGCCCTCCAGCACTTGAGCGAACATGCCGGCGTTGAAAATGAGTGCGCCGGTGACGGCGACGCGGGAATTATTGCGCCGCGACGCCTCCAATATTTTGGCGATCTCCGCCGCGATCTGGATCGGATTACCCGAGATGAGATTCCGGCTGTGATAGACGAGGCGATAAAGATCAGAAGCCATTGGGTTCGCCTTCCCGTTGCTTGTGCTTGAAGGTTCAGGCCACCGCCGAAGCGACCGCTCGGTCCATATGCGATAGCAGAAATTCGCCAATCAGCTCCGAAGCAAGTGGCTTGCTGATTAGGTAACCCTGGATGTCGGTGCAGCCGTCCGCCGTGACGCGGGCCAGTTGCTCTTCGGTTTCGACACCCTCTGCCGTCGTCGTCATGCCCAGAGCCTTGCCCAATGCGGCAATGGCGCGGACAATCGCCATGCTGCTCGGGTCATCGGGATTGCCGCGGACGAAAGACTGGTCGATCTTGATCTTGTCGAAGGGAAAGCTCCGCAGATAGGACAGCGACGAATAACCGGTACCGAAATCGTCCATCGAGATGCGAACCCCTGCTGCGCGAAGCTTGTGGAGCATGCCGAGCGCGGTGACTTGGTCCTTCATCAGCACGCTCTCGGTGATTTCCAGCTCCAGCCGGCGCGGCTCGATCCCCGTTTCAGCCAGCGTCGATAGGATTGCGGGGACCAGACTCGGACTGCCGAACTGCACGGCGGATACGTTGACGGACACGTCAAGCGGTTGTGGCCACCCAACGGCTTCCCGGCAGGCGGTGCGGATGACCCACTCTCCGATCTGCACAATGACTCCGATCTCCTCGGCAAGCGGTATAAAATCGGCGGGAGACACGAGGCCCCGTTTCGGGCTGTTCCAGCGGATCAGCGCCTCGAACCCGGTAATCTGTTTCGAGCTTAGATTCCTTTGCGGTTGATAAACGAGTTTGAGCTCGCGCATGGCCAATGCGCGGCGGAGATCAAGCTCCAGGCTGCGGCGCGCCTGCATCTGTTCGTCCATGGCGTTTTCGAAGAATTGGTAGGTCCTGCGCCCGTCCTGTTTGCAGCGGTAAAGGGCCAGATCAGCGTTCCTCAGGACCTCGTCGTCGTCGCTGCCGTCAGCTGGGATCAGCGCGATGCCGACGCTGGCGCCGATATTAAGAAGATTGCCATCGACGAGGTAAGATCGGCCGAGCAGATCGACGATACGCTTGGCCAGCACTGCGGCCGAGTGCGGTTGCGACTGGCCGGTCTGGACGATGCCGAATTCGTCTCCACCAAGGCGGGCCACGATGTCGCCGCGGCGCACAACCGAGCTGAGCCGCCCCCCTACGGCTCTTAACAACGCATCGCCGACCTGGTGTGACCAAGCGCATCATTGATGGCCTTGAACCGGTCCAGATCGATGCTCAACACCGCCGCCGTTTCCTTCGCATGGTCAAGGTTCGCAATGAGTTCCCGCAGGCGCTCGCGGAACATGAGGCGGTTGCCGAGGAGGGTCAGCGGGTCGGTGCGCGCCTGCTCGGCCGATCGCGCCAGTTCGGCAACCACCTTGGAAATATCTTCGGCAGTCAGGAGCAGGCCTTCCGGGAGGTTGACCGTTTCAATGTGGAAGGTGCGGCCGTCCTCAAAAGCCGTCTCGCGCGAGCCGGTAGGATCGATCCCTTGGGCGATAGGCTCTAGGAACTCGCGCAGTCCGGCGGGCCATTCATGACCGCCAAATAGCTCGTCAAAAGCTCGGTTTTTGTAAAGTACAGTCCTCCCGGTGCCGATCACCGCAACGGCCCGATTGAGATGGTTCAACGCACTGAGCGGCAGGGCTGCGGTTTGATCGGCGGATGACTCGGCGAATTCCCGATGGAGGAATTTGCTATTCTCTTCGAAAGACGCCGTAGGTGCCGTCATGCGCAAAGGACGTGTCCACTGTGTGTCACTAGATAACATCGCTGGTCGCGAGTTGTGTCCTTGGCACCAGTCGAAGCACGCTCATCACCGAGTGAGGTGAATTTTGCGTTAGCGACAGGCTAGTCGGGGGGCCAATTGCAATAGGCACCAGACCGGCGACAATTTCATGTCCTCGCAGGACGGATTGATAACCACTTGGCCGCTCCCGCGCACAGCAGGCTGGGCGTAATCCCCCGGCGGGATCGCATACCTAGCGGCGTCTCCCGGCTATAGCCCGTGCTATGCGATGTGCTAATGCGAACGATCTCCTCGATTATTCGGGGTGGCAATCCCGGTGGAAGATTTCTCGTCTGTGCTGGAGTGCGTGGCAGCTAAGTCATTGATCTACTTAACGTGGAAGGGTGGCCGAGTGGTTTAAGGCACCGGTCTTGAAAACCGGCGGGGCTCGCAAGGGCTCCCGTGAGTTCGAATCTCACCCCTTCCGCCACTTCCAATCTCGCCGCGGCTTTTCTCTTTATTCGATCGCGCCCGCAGCAAGGCGATTGCGAATTTCACAAAAAAGCGGCGCTGCATGGCGCAGCGCCGCTCGCATTTCCGGCCCGATAGGAAAGGCTTATGCCGCCTTCCGATTGACCTGCGACTCCGCCATCGAGGTCAGCTTCTTGTCGGTCGCCTTTTCTTCCTCCAGTGTCTGGTTCAGCAAGGTCACGGCATCGTTGCGGCCGAGTTGCTTGGCCCAGGCGATCAGCGTGCCGTAGCGCGTCATCTCATAGTGCTCGACCGCTTGCGCCGCGGCGATCAGTGCCGCGTCCATCACCTGCTTCTTGTCGACTTCGCCGGCCACTTCGTTGGCCTCTTTGATGATGCCGTCGATAGCGGGGCAATCGACGCCTTGCGCTTTTTTGCCGATCAGTTCGAACACCTGCTCCAGACGTTTGACGTGATTTTCGGTTTCGCGCAGGTGCGTCTGGAACCCCTGCTTGAGCTGCGGGTCGCTCGCCTTCTCGATCATGTCGGGCAGCGCCTTGGTAATCTGCTTTTCGGCATAATAAATGTCGCGCAGCGTATGCACGAACAGGTCGTCCATCGTCTTAATATCCCTCGTAAACAGACCCATGGCTGTCGGCTCCTTCTTTGTTGCTCTGTGAGCTGGTTGTCTTACTCGTATCGACGGACTTCACGCTCGGAAAAAGCGGATCGATGGTTCCTGCCCGTCAACCGGGTTACCGACGGCAACGAATGGCGTAAGCAGTCGTTCCTGGAACCGACAGACCGTTTCTGTTCGCGGGATCCCGGTTCCCCTTCGCTACGTCTTTTAATGCATCCAACAGAGCCGATAAAAAAGCCGGGGCGTGCTCGCCCCGGCTACTCTCGTCTCGGCTCCGTTTGATAGGCGCCGCCTAACGGGCCGGCGCCGTCGCGGTCGTTCGGTTGGCGAATTCATCGCGCAGATCGCCGCCCAAAATGCCGCCGAGGGTGGCGCAAACGGCGCCAAACAAGAGCGACATGAAGGTCCAGAACGACACATACGCCGCAGCCTTGCGCGCCGCGTCAGCCGCTCGCGTGGCGTCCTGCTTCATCTGGTCGAGAACAGTGTTGACGCGCTGCTGCGCATCGTTCTGGCTCATACCGGTCTGCTGCGCAACGAGTTGCGCCAGATAAGTACGATCGTCGTTGGAGATGCCGTTCGGCCCGAGTGACATCACGAGGAGACGGTTGATCTGTCCCCGCTCCTGATTGTTGGCCGCGCCAGAAGTCTGACCGGGTGACCCGCTGCCCGCCGCGCTCGAAGGGTTGCCAGCCGGAGCCGTGGTGCCGCCGGCAGCATTGCCGGTTGCCGATGCACCCGCACTCGCCTGATTTTGCGGATTACTGCGAAGCAAGGTGTCGGTGAAATAATTGACCGACGGCCCTTGCCCCATGGCGCTGGTGCCTGCGGTGCCTACAGTGAGCGTGCCGAGGGCGGCATTACCGGCCGCGTTTTCAATTTTATTGGCGCCGGCCACCAGAACGATCGCGGTCACGAAGACTCCGATCGCCCACACCACGAGCCCGTTGGCGCCGTCGCGGAACTTGACCTCATCGGTATGCAGGGCGGTCGGCACACGGCGGGCCCGGCCGGCGACATAGCCGCCGACCGCATAACCGACGGCCTGGGCGAACACCAGCCACACAGCACCGATCACCGTCATGGTCGTGGCCGACGGCGACGAATAGGAATAGGGCGATACCACCGCCATGCCGATGCCGGAGCCAAGTGCGATCACAATGAAGGAGACCGCAATCGCCGTGATGGCGCCGGCGATCACCGCGCTCCACGATATACCGTTCCAAGCGCCGCCCCAGCCGCCCGAAGGTGAGCCCACTACGGCAACGCTCTCGCCTACAATCGTCGTGTCGTCCATTTGTTGTCTCCCGGAAAAAGCTGTTCACGCCTACAACGGCAATTTTCAAAGGACGCAGTTTTGCGGATTCTGCCATCCAATTGCCGCGTTCGCCTTGTGAACCGCTCAAGGCTGTCGGAGTTCCATCGCCACGCGCTGATGGAACTTTTCCCCCGTTGCGCGTTTCTCTTCGCACTGAAGAGATAACCGCCAGGCGCGGCTGCGACTGGCCCAATGGGTGTGAGGAAGCGACATGCTTAATCTCGTTGTCACGCTTTTGATTATTGCGCTGATCGCCGCGGTGCTCGGGTTCGGCGGTATTGCCGGTGCCGCGGTCGGCATCGCCAAGATCGTATTCCTGGTCGCGCTTGTCTTATTTGTCGTGGCCGCTATCGCGGGAACGATACGCACGGTCTAGGCGACGACGGCGACGAAGGGAACTTTTTCGCTGGTGCTGCGTTCGCGGTTGCGACGGCGGCACCCTGACCGGGACTTGAACCGTGTTTCAGATGACGCGACGGCGGCTGCTCGGCTCCAGTGCCGTGTGGTTGCTCTTGAGTTCGAGCGCCGCCCGCGCAGCGATCATCCGTGGCGGCGTCCCCTGGAAGCCCGGGGCGGGCGATCCGCCGGAGCAGGTCACGCCGGGGGCATGGAAATATTTCACGCCGCAGGAAGTCGCAACCGTGGAGGCTTTGGTCGACCGCCTCATTCCGGCCGACGAGCTGTCTCCCGGCGGCAAAGAATGCGGCTGCGCCGTCTTTATCGATAGCCAGCTCGCCGGCCCCTACGGACATTTCGGCGGCTACTACATGACCGGGCCATTTCAGAAGGGCACCAAGCAGCAAGGACCGCAATCGCCGGTAACCCCGGCGCAGCAATATCGCAAGGCGCTAGCTGCCCTCGATCAAGCCTGTCGCGCCAAATACGGCGGCAAAGTTTTCGCCGAATTGTCGGACGATCAGAAGGACGAGGCCATCGGCGGTCTCGAAGACGGGTCATTCAAGCTCGACGGCACCGACGGCCAGGAGTTTTTCACGCTCATTCTGAAAAATACCCAGAACGGCTTCCTGGCGGATCCGATCTACGGCGGCAACAAAGACATGGCGTCGTGGAAAATGATCGGCTTTCCCGGCACGCATTACGATTACCGCGACTGGATCGACAAGCACAATCAACGCGTGACGCTGCCGGCGGTCGGCATCGCCAATCATCCGAATTGGACGCAATGACGCTCTAACCACCCCTCCCATTTGGCGCAGTCGCCGAGAGCACCCATGCCGCGAAAACTCCCGCACAAAGACGTCGCCATCATCGGGCTGGGTTGGACCGGCTCGATCCTGGCCAATGAACTGACCGACTCCGGTCTCGACGTGGTGGCGATCGAGCGCGGTCCCTGGCGCGATACCGGGACCGATTTTGCGATCTCCTACGCCCAAGACGAGCTTCGTTACCGCATCCGCCACGAGCTGTTCCTGCGCAATTCGCAAATGTCGGTGACGTTCCGCAACAACACCAGTCAAACGGCGCTGCCGGTGCGCACCTGGGGCGCCTTCATGCTCGGCAACGGCGCCGGCGGTGCGGGCGTGCATTGGAACGCGGAGACCTGGCGGTTTCAGCCGACCGATTTCACGCTCAAAAGCCATCTCACGCAGCGCTACGGCGCAAACTTTTTGCCGACCGATATGACTATCCAGGATTGGGGCATTACCTGGAACGACATCGAGCCGTATTACGACAGGTTCGAGTATCATGCGGCACCTCCGGCCAGGCCGGCAATCTCGACGGCAAGATTCAAGCCGGCGGCAATCCCTACGAGGGACCGCGTTCGCGGCCCTATCCGACGCCGCCGCAGAAGCAGGGCTACGGTCACATGCTGTTCGCCGAAGGCGCGGCGAAGCTCGGCTACAAGCCGTTTCCGCAGCCCTCGGGAAACCTGTCGCAGGCCTATACCAATCCGCTCGGCGTAACCCTCGCACCCTGCACCTATTGCGGATACTGCGAATGGTTCGGTTGCGCCAACAATTCAAAAGCCAGCCCGCAGACTACGGTCCTGCCGGTGCTCCTTCGCAAAACAAATTTCGAGGCCCGGACGAATAGCGAAGTCACCCGCATCAACCTCGACAATACCGGCAAGCGCGCGACCGGCGTGACCTATGTCAATTCCTCGGGTGAAGAATACGAGCAGCCGGCCGATCTTGTATTGGTCTGCGCGTTCTCACTGTTCAACGTGCAACTGCTTCTGTTGTCGGGGGTCGGCACGCCCTACGATCCGAACACCGGCCAGGGCCAGATCGGACGCAATTTCACGCACCAGACGATGTCGTCTGCGCTGGGTTTCTTCGACAAGGACAAATACAACTTCAATCCGTTCGTCGCCTCCGGCGCGATCGGCATGATCATCGACGAGTTCAACGGCGACAATTACGATCACGGGCCGGTCGGTTTCGTCGGCGGCGGCTATATCGGCCAGGTCCAGACCAACGGTCGGCCGATCGAAAGCACCGCCGTGCCGCCCGGAACGCCGGCTTGGGGCCCGAAATGGAAGCGGGCGATCAAGGACAATTATTTGTCGACCATCAATTCCGGCGGCGCCTGCCACGGCTCGATGTACTCCTACCGCGACGTCTATTTGAGCCTCGATCCGACCTACAAGGACCGGTTCGGCCGGCCGCTGGTGCGCATCACCATCGATTTTCACGACAACGAATTGAAGATGAGCAGCTTCCTGACCGACAAATACGCCGGCATCCTGCAAGCGATGGGAGCCAAGCAGATCGTCAAGAAGCCGCGCAGGGGCCCGTACGACGTCACCGAGTATCAGACGTCCCACCTCAACGGTGGCGCAATCATGGGCGACAATCCCGGCAACAGCGCGGTGAACCGTTATCTGCAAAGCTGGGACGTGCCGAATCTGTTCGTAATCGGAGCTTCGGCGTTTCCGCAGAATGCCGGCTACAACCCGACCGACACCGTCGGCGCGCTGGCGTTCTGGGCGGCGGACGCGATCCGCTCGCAATATCTCAAAAATCCGGGGCCGCTGGTCCATGCCTGACGACAGCCGATATTTTTCATCGCTGACTTCCGCCTTGTTGCTCGGCGCGGCTCTCTGCGCCTGCCCGCTCGCCGCCTACGCGGCCGGCGCCATCGACAACCAGGATTTCGACCAAGTCGAGGACGGACACTACCTGGCCGTCGCCGGCGACTGCGCCGCGTGCCACACCCTGCCCGGCAGCGGCCACGACTTCGCCGGCGGTCGCATTATCGAAACACCGTTCGGACACCTCGTCGCGCCGAACATCACGCCCGATCCGCTAACCGGCATCGGCGCCTGGAGCGACGATGAATTCGTCAATGCTTTGACCAAAGGCACCGGACGCCATGGCGACCGGCTCTATCCGGCGATGCCTTACACTTACTATACAAAGATGACGCGGCAAGACGCGCTCGCCATCCGGGCCTATCTCAACACCGTGCCGGCCGTCCACAATCCGGTGAAATCCGATCAACTGCCGTTTCCGCTTAATATGCGCATCAGCATGGCCGGCTGGGACGAGCTGTTCTTCAAGCCCGGCGAATTCAAGCCTGATCCGCATAAAAGCGCGCAATGGAACCGCGGCGCGTATCTCACCGAAGGGCTCGGCCATTGCGGCCTGTGCCACACGCCGAAGAATACGCTCGGCGCCGACGAGGCCAATGCAGCGCTGCAAGGTTATGCGCTGCAAGGCTGGTTCGCGCCGGATATCACCAACGATCCCCGTCGCGGCATCGGCTCATGGTCGGTCGATCAGATCGCCGCCTATCTCAAAAACGGTCAGAACGGCATGATCGTCGGCAACGGCCTGATGGCGGAGACCATCCATCTCTCGACCTCCCACATGACCGACGCCGACGTCAAAGCGATTGCAGTCTATTTGAAAGACCGTCCCGGCGACGCCGCCAAGCAGCAGGACGAGCCGCAGCCGCAACCCCTTCCGCCCGATACGGCGGCCATGAAGGCCGGCGCGCAAATTTATGCGGATGAATGCTCCGGCTGCCATGCTCCGGACGGCAAAGGAATTGCGGGGCTGTTTCCGGCTCTGCATGGCACGCCGTTTGTGCAGCAGACCGATCCGACAGAATCTCATTCACGTCGTGCTGCGCGGCGGGCTTGGCGTCGCCACCAAAGCTGCGCCGACCGCGCCGGAAATGCCGGCATTCGCTTGGGTTCTCAATGACGATCAGATCGCGGCGTTGCTCACTTACGTGCGGAACAGTTGGGGCAACGCGGCCGCTGCCGTGAGAACCGGAGACGTCGGCACGGAGCGTAATGCGCTCGCCGAACGCAGCGACTAGCGACGTGATGAGCTACGCGAAGTAGGCCAGCAGATAATCACGAATACAATAACGATTCCGGCGATCCCGAAACCGAGCACGTACCGCACATTATGCCCGGTCACGCCTTGGCGGGCGCGATCGGTGCGCACCACGGGATGCGGTTCGAGCGGATGACGGTCGGACTCTAATGGAGAACTCATGGTGGTCTCCTTAATTCCAGGTGCAAATTATTTATTGCCGTGAAGGAAACAACGTGCGCGATCCCGCGAAAGTTCCCGGCGGATTGCCTCGGAGCAGCGGTGGTTTGACCCAACTAAAACAACCCAACTTTAGGAACACGAATGCCGCTGCTGAGTTGGCGGCGGAGGAAATGCGGTCAAAGGCCGCAGCCCGATTTCGCGGACGAACAGGAGACACTCATGCGAATGTTATTGGTGACCACGGTCGCCGCGGCGGCGCTCGTCGGCTTTGCCGGCTCCGCTCCGGCCCAGACCATGCAAAATCCATCGGCCGGTGCCGGTGCCGGCGCCGGTGCGGCGGCAAAGTCGGAGAACACCAAGCCTGCGGAATCGAAAGGCGCATTGAGCGGCGCGATCAAAGGTGACGTCCCGGGCGGTCACGCGCAAAACACCGGTCCCGAGCCTGCGAAGTCGGCACAAGGCGCTGCGACGGCCGCCAAACCCGACCAAAAGCTCGGCCAAGGCGAGCCCAAGCAAATGACGACGCCGGGCAACGCCGAGGAGGAAAAGCCGGCTGCCAAGACGCAAAAGACTGGCGAAGAAAACAGCGGCGCCGAGCAGCGCGGCGCGCGACAAGACAGCGCCAAATCCGGGTCGAAGTCCGCAGCGCAGAACACCGGGAAGGCAACCGACAAGCACGGCTCAGTGCAACTGTCGCAGACGCAGCGCACCAAGATCGAGACGATCGTCGGCAAAAGCAGCGCAGCACGAGTAAGTCACGTCAATTTCGACGTCTCGGTCGGCGTTAAAATTCCGAGCGATGTCCACGTCGAGGTGTTGCCGACCGAAGTGGTCGAGATCGTACCTCAATTTCGCGGCTACGATTACATCATCGTCGGCGACAATATCCTGATCATCGATCCGGATTCTTTGGAGATCGTCGACATCATCGCCGCTTAACGACGCGTCGTCTTTGCCGCGGCTGCGTCGGAAGCCCGACGCAGGCCCGCGGCATCGCGTTCTTCTCAGGAACCATAATTCACAGCGGGCGTTGGGCGATTGGACTGGCGGGGGGCCAGCGATCCCCGCGCTTTGGAATTGGTCGTAGGGCGATTGGGCGACCTGTTGGTGAGGAGAGCGGCAGATGCCGCACTTATTCCGTCCCTATGCCGACACCATCGCCCGCATCATCCTGCTCGCCATTCTGGTCGTCCCCTTTCTGGCTATCGGCGCCGGCTATTGGCTCTCCGCATCGCCATACGAGACCGAGCAAACGCTTACGGTCGATCAGCCGGTACCGTTCAGTCATGAGCATCACGTCGGCGGCCTCGGCCTGGATTGCCGCTACTGCCATACCGCGGTCGAGACTTCGCCGGTCGCCAGTCTACCGCCGACGCACACCTGCATGACCTGCCATTCGCAACTCTACACGCAAGCGGCAATGCTCGCGCCGGTGCGCGAAAGCCTCGCCGACGGCAGGCCGATTTACTGGAATAAGGTCAACCGGCTGCCCGACTATGTCTACTTCGATCATTCGATCCATATCGCCAAGGGCGTCGGCTGCACCACCTGTCACGGCCCTGTCGCCACCATGCCGCTGATGCGCCAAGCCGCGCCGCTGACAATGGGCTGGTGTCTGAATTGCCATCGCGACCCGGCGCCGTATCTGCGCCCGGCTTCCGAAGTGTTCGATCCGGATTGGCAAGCGCCGCCCGATCAGGACAGCCGCGGAATTATTCTCGCCCACCAGAACCTCGACAACAAACATCTCACCGACTGCTCGGTCTGCCATCGATGAACCACTATCGGCACCGCCATCAAGCCATCACGCGTCAGCCGCAAAGCGCCCTCGACCGGCGTGCGGCCTTGAAACTGTTCGTCAGCGGCGCCGCGCTGGCGCTGGCGTCCTGTGGGCGGCCGGCGGAACAGATCGTGCCCTATGTCGAGATACCGCGGGGCGAGACGCCCGGCGTCCCCATGCGTTTCGCCAGCGCGCTACCGCTGTCCGGCTACGGTCGGGGCGTCATTGTCACCGCGGTCGAGGGCCGGCCGATCAAGATCGACGGCAATCCGCGACATCCCGCGAGCCTCGGCTCGACCGATGTGTTCGCCGAAGCGACTGTGCTGTCGCTGTACGATCCGGACAGGTCGCAGGCACCCTTCAGCAGCGGCCGCGTCCAAGATTGGAGTGTGTTCGAGGCCGCGTTGCAGCCGCGCCTCGACAAAGCGCGCTCGCGGCAGGGCGAAGGTCTCGCGCTTCTCACCGGCCGTATCACCTCGCCGACGCTCGTCGCGCAGATCGACGCGCTGACCAAGGCGCTGCCGCAAGCCAAATGGTATCGCTACGAGCCGAACGAAGACGACGCCATTCGCAACGGCGCGATCCTGGCCTTCAACAAACCCGCGGCCATGCTGCCGCGCTTTGCCGATGCCCGCGTGCTGTTGGCGCTCGACGCCGATCCGCTCGGTCCAGGCCCTACGCAAATCCGTTTTGCGCGGGACATCACGGCCGCGCGGCGGTCGCCAGTTCCGGAGCAATCGCTGCGTATCTATGCCGTCGAACCGGACTGGACCTTGACCGGCGCGCTCGCCGATCATCGGCTTGCGCTGCGGCCGGAGCTCATCCGCAACGTCGCTATCGAGATTGCGCGCGCGCTCGGCGCCTCGGTGCCGCAGCTCCAAGGGCCGCCCGAAGCCGAGCAATTTGCCAAGGCGGCGGCCGCCGATCTTACGGCACGGCAGGGCGGCGGACTGGTGCTGGCGGGACCGAGGCAACCAGCCGAAGTTCATGCGCTGTGCCACTGGATCAATAACGAACTGAATGCACCGGTCGATTTCATCGCGCCGGTCGATCCACTCAATGTCGGGAGCACCGAGTCGCTGAAGACCTTTGCCGCCGATGTCCGCGCCGGCGCCATTGAAACCCTGATGATCCTCGGCGCCAATCCGGCCTATGACGCACCCGGCGACCTCGGACTTGGCGACGCCGTCGCAGCGGTGCCGTTTTCGGCGCAGAGCGGGCTCTATCGCGACGAGACGGCGGCGCGCTGCACCTGGCATCTGCCGCTCACCCACGTCCTGGAAAGCTGGTCCGACATCCGCGCCTATGACGGCACCGCGAGCGTCATCCAACCTCTGATCCGGCCGCTCTACGACAGCCGCACGCCGCACCAAATTCTCGGGCTGTTAAGTGACGGCACCGGACCAACCTCTTACGACACGGTTCGCGGCTATTGGCAGCAAGCCAGCAACCCCGGCAGTGACTTCGACGATTGGTGGCGACAGACCCTGCAGGACGGTGTCGTCGCCGACACCGCGGCGGCGGCCATCGCACTCTCCGCTCCGCGGCTGCCACAATTGGCGCCGGCAACCGATGGCAACACCTTTACCTTGACACTGGCGCTCGATGCGTCGGTGTTCGATGGCAGCGTGGCTAACAATGCCTGGCTGCAGGAATGCCCGAAACCCTTCACCAAACAGGTCTGGGGCAATGCGCTCTACCTCGCCGAAAGCGATGCGCAAACGCTAGGCGTCGTCGACGGCGACATGGTGCGGCTTGTTGCCGGCAAGTCCGTACTCGAAGCACCGGTCCTGGTGCGTCCCGGACAGGCCGCGCACACCGTTGCCACGACCCTCGGCTACGGGCGCACCGACGCTGGCAGCCTCGGCAGCGATATCGGTTTTGATGTGTACCGGCTGCGGCCGCCGGATTCGCCGTGGGCGGTCGCCAATATCAGCATCACCAAGATCGATGGCCACCAAAACCTGCTGTTGACGCAACATTTCTTCGACCTCGAGGGCGAAGCCAAGGATTTGCAGCCGCGCTTTACGCTTTCGGACCTGACGAAGCCCGATCTCGGCCTGAGCAAGCCCGGCGGCAATCCCGCGACGCTTTATCCGCCGCACGACTACGACACCTACGAATGGGCGATGGTGATCGACACCGCAGCCTGCATCGGCTGCAACGCCTGCGTCGTCGCCTGCCAGGCCGAAAACAACGTGCCGATCGTCGGGCCGGACCAGATCGCCGTCGGCCGCGACATGCATTGGCTCCGCATCGACGATTACGTGATCGACGGCAAGCCGGGATTTTCGCCGGTGCCGTGCATGCATTGCGAGCACGCGCCCTGCGAGCCGGTGTGCCCGGTGGCGGCCTCGATCCACGATAGCGAGGGACTGAATTTGCAAGTCTACAATCGCTGCGTCGGCACGCGATTTTGTCAATCGAACTGTCCTTATAAAGTGCGCCGTTTCAATTTCTTCGGCTATGCCGACGGCGAAGAATACAAGAGCTTTGGCGACGACATCGTCAAAGCGGTGTTCAATCCCGACGTCACGGTGCGCGGCCGCGGCGTCATGGAGAAGTGCACCTATTGCGTTCAGCGCATCAGCGGGGCGCGGCGCGCCGCCGAAAAGGAGCATCGCAAGATCCGGGAGGGCGAGGTCGTCACGGCTTGCCAAGCCGCCTGCCCGACGCGCGCAATCGCGTTCGGCGATCTCTCCGACGCAAAATCGCGGGTCAATGCGTTGCGCGGCGAGCCGCAGGCCTACGCGCTGCTTGGCGACCTCGGCACGCGACCGCGCACGACCTACCTGGCGCGCCTGGAAAATCCCAATCCCGACTTCGGCAAGGCGCAGTCATGAGCATTGCCGTCATCCGCACCGAACCGATGCCCCCGGAGGCAGAACGCTGGACGCTGCCGCACGCCCGCAGCCTTGAAGCGATCAACGAGCTCGTCACGGCGCCGCTCTACGAAAGAGGGCTGTGGTCGTGGAAAGCTTGGTGGATCGCCGCCGCGGTGAGCAGCGCCATGACCCTTGGCTTTTTGATCGCAGTCTACGTGGTGCTCACCCGAGGCGTCGGCGTCTGGGGCCTGAACACCAGCTCGGTGTGGGGCTTCGCCATTGCCGATTACGTGTGGTGGATCGGCATCGGCAATGCCGGCACTTTGATCTCGTCGATGCTGCTCTTGATGCGGCAGAAGTGGCGCGCCTCGACCAATCGTTTTGCCGAAGCGATGACATTGTTCGCCGCCACCATCGCCGGCATTTTTCCAATCATCCATCTCGGACGGCCGATGTATTTTTATTGGCTGACGCCATACCCGAACACGATGACGGTGTGGCCGCAGTGGCGCAGCGCGTTGATTTGGGATTTTTGGGCCATCCTGAGTTACATCCTGTTTTCGATCATCTTCTGGTATGTCGGGCTCATTCCCGATCTAGCCACCATGCGCGACCGTGCGCGCAGCAAATTTGCGGCGACGATCTATGGCGCTTTCGCCCTCGGTTGGCGCGGCTCGGCGCGCCATTGGCAGGCCTATGAAACGCTGCATCTGGCGCTTGCTTGTCTTGGCGTACCGCTGGTCGTTTCACTGCACAGCGTCGTCGGCATGGATTTCGCCGCGAGCCTGATGCCCGGCTGGCAAGAGACGATCTTTCCGCCCTACTTCGTGGTCGGCGCGATGTATTCCGGCTTCGCCATGGTCGTGTGCCTGGCGGCAATGGTTCGCTGGGGATTTCGGCTGCAAGGTCTCATCACCGTCGCCCATTTCGACGTCATGGCGAAGGTCATGCTGATGGCCTCGATCGTCATGGGCCTGTCCTACGCCACCGAATGGTTCAACGCCTGGTATGGCGGCGATCGCCCCGATCGCAGTTTGGTGATCTTCGAGTTCACCGGCGGCTATGCGCCGATGTTCTGGGCGTTGCTGTTCTGCAATGTCATCGCCCCGCAAGCTTTCTGGCTCGCCGCGGTGCGGCGCAGTGTGGTGGCCGTCTTCGCCATCTCGGTCCTGATCAATATCGGCATGTGGCTGGAGCGCATCCTGATCGTCTGGAACACGCTGTCGCACGGCTACCTGCCGAGCATGTGGCGGCTTTTTCTTCCTACGGTGTGGGATTGGATCACGACGATCGGTTCGCTCGGGTTGTTCGTGCTGATGTTTCTCGTCTTCGTGCGTCTCATTCCGGCGGTTTCCATGCACGAAGTGCGCAAGCTGGTCGACGAGGAGGGTTCGTGATGGCCGCCCTCCTGCTCGCCCAATTCGCCGACTCTGTGCGCTTCGTCGAAGCGGCGCGGCGCGCCAAGAGCGCGGACTATCGGCTGCTCGATGCGTATACGCCGTTTCCGGTCGAAGCCGTCCACGACCTGCTCGATCAGCGCCGCAGCCATATTCGGGTCGCGATGTTCATCGGCGGTATCGCCACGGCGGCGGCGGCTTATGGCCTCGAATATTTTTCGGCCGTCATCGACTATCCCTACAACAGCGGCGGACGACCGCTCGATGCCTGGCCTGCGTTCATGCTGGTGCCGTTCGCAACCGGCATCCTGATGGCGGCGATCGTCGGCTTTGCAACATTTCTGTTCGAGTGCGGCCTGCCGCGGCTGCATTACCCTCTATTCGCAGTCGAAGGTTTCGAGCATGCCAGCCAGGACCAGTTCATTCTGGCGCTGGAGCGGCCGGGGCAGGACGACGAATTGCAGCGGGCGCTCGACTTCTTCCGTGGCGCCGGGGCGGTGGCGATCCGCGAGGTCGACACATGATGCATCGCATCGCCTTGTCGACCATCGCGTTGCCGGCCCTCGCCGCCGCCTGCCTTGCGCTGTCGGCGTGCGATCTGTCGATGACGCAGCAGCGCAAACTGACGACCTACGCGCCGACCGCATTATGGCCGGACGGGTCGTCGGCGCGGCCGCTGCCCGCCCATGTGGTGGCGCAAGGCGACGTCGCGCGCGCGGCCGAAGCCAAGACACCTCCGCCGGTCACCGCCGAACTTTTAGCGCGCGGCCAACAACGCTTCGGCGTTTTCTGCGCGCCCTGTCACGGCCTCGCCGGCGACGGCGACGGCATTATTGTCGCGCACGGCTTTCCTGCGCCGCCGTCCTATTACCTCGATCGGCTTGAAGCCGCGCCGGCGCAGCATTTTTACGACGTCATCACCAACGGCTACGGCGTCATGTTCTCCTATGCCGACCGCGTCGATCCGCACGATCGCTGGGCGATCGCCGCCTATATCCGGGCGCTGCAGCTGTCGCGCCATGCCAGCGTCGCCGACGTGCCCGACGCCGCGGAGCACGTCCAATGAGAGTGTGGAATTACCGCCGCGCAGAACTGCGAAACGCCGCGTTTGTCGGCGCCGCATGGGCGGCCGTGCTTCTGATCGTCGCCGCGCTGCTCGAGCCGCGCGCCGCCGCCGCCGGCTGGCTGGTCGGGTTTGCGTTCTGGGGACAAATTCTTGTCGGCAGCCTGACGCTGGTCATGATCCATCGGCTCACCGGCGGGCGTTGGGGAGAGATCGCGGCTCCGATCGTCGAGCCTGCGACCGCGGCCGTGCCGTTGCTGATCCTGCTCGCTGTTCCATTGTTTATCGCCATTCCGGTGCTCTATCCCTGGCTCGGCCATAGCGAAGCGATCAAGCCCGACGTCGTCTCGTACTATCTCAACGCACCATCCTTCATCGTCCGCGCGCTCCTCGCGCTGGTCGGTTGGTCGGCCTTGGCGCTGCTGCTGCCGCGCGTGAACGGCCGGACCGGCACCTTGCTTGGCGGCCCAAGGACTGGTCTTTCACGCCCTTATCATTTCCAGCGTCTCCATCGATTGGTATCTTTCGCTGGAAGCTCCCTTCACGTCGTCATCGTTCGGCGCCAGCGTCGCCATATCCGGCTTGGTCGGCGCACTCGCCTGGATAGCGCTCACGGCACCGCTGCCCGAAAACGATCCGGCGATCGGCGACATCGGCGGACTCTTTCTCGCGACTATTCTCGGCATTACCTACATCGATTTCATGGCCGTCCTGGTGATCTGGTACGGCGACCTGCCGCGCGAGGAGATCTGGTTCGTCGAACGCGATCATTGGCCGTGGTCGGCATTGGCCGCTGCGGCTTTCGTGCTGGCATCGGTGTTGCCGGTGCTCGCGTTGCTTCTCGCCAAGGTCAGACGGTCGCGCCGACCGTTGCGAGCGGTCGGTGCTTGCGTCCTGCTCGGGCTGGCTTGCTATGACGTTTATCTGATAGCGCCGCCGGCTGGCGGCCGCGCGGCGCTTACCGCATTTCTCGCCGTGGTCGGGATCGGGCTCGCCTTGTGCGGCCTTTACCTGAGCGGCGTCACCACTCTCATCCCCGTGCGGGAGCCGGCCGATGCCCGCTGAGGAACATATTCAATATGTCCCGGAATCGCCGGGCGTGGAGACTCCGATCGTGCTGTGGTGCGGGCTTGCCGCGCTGCTGTTGCTTGGCGGCGCCATCGGCGGCCTGGGCGCCGTTTACGATTACAACGTGCCGATCAAATCGGTTCCGGCGCCGGCTCGGTTTCCACAACCGCGCGTCGTTACCTCGCAAGCCGATCAGGCCGAACTTCATCGCTTGCGCGAGCAGCAGAGTAAGCGTCTGCAAACCTGGCGCTGGGCCGACAACCGGCACACTTTGGTTCAAATCCCGATCGATCGCGCGATGAAGCTTCTCGCGCAGAAGGGCAAGGACGCCTATGCGCCGCTTGTACCGGCACAGCCGGCGCTAAGCTCGCCTACCGCCGGTGCGGAAAACGCCGTGACCGCTCCCCCGCCGGCTCCTTCCCACGGTCCGCCCTCGCCTGCCTCCGGCAATTCCCAGCCGGGACACCAGCCATGAGACCGCCCGCACACAATAATTTTGCTGATGGCGCTCATGGCGCGGCGTTCGTCACCCGTGCGCACGCGAATTTCACGTCGGCTCAGCTTGCGCAAATCGCAGCCATACCGCCGCCGCATGCCGTGTTGCCGCCCAGCCTCGCCTTCGAAGACGAAAACGGGCGAACAACGCTCATCAGCCAGGCCATCGGCGGCGTGCCGGCGGTCGTGATTTTCGCCGATTACACCTGTCATACGCTGTGCGGTCCGATCGTCGAGTTCACCGCCGACGGGCTCAGCAAGACCGGATTGAAGCCCGGCAAAGATTATCGGCTGGTGGTCATCGGCATCAATCCGCGCGACGGCATCGACACCGCGCGCGCGATGCGCGCCCAGCACATCGCGGCCGGACAGTCCGGTGCAGCGCGCGGCCATCTTCTCTGAGCGGCGGCGAGCCAGCCATTGCCGCCGCGACCCAAGCCGTCGGGCTGCATTACGCCTATGATCCCGAGCACGACCAATACGCCCATCCGGCGGCAGCCTATATCGTCGATGCCGGCGGCCGCGTGCGCCGGGTGATGTCGCCGATCGGGCTGGACGGCGGAGATTTGCGCCTTGCGCTGGTCGATGCCGGCCACGGCGCAGTCGGCGGTTTTGCCGACCAGCTTCATCTTCTCTGTTACGGCTTCGATCCGGCGCACGGCATCTATACCGAACGCATCACCACGCTGCTGACGTTCGCCTGCCTTGCCACGCTCGCGATCATTGCCGGCGGCATTTTCACCATGGTGATGCTGCGGACGGCGGCGGGAGGCCATATGAACATCTCCCAATTCACCACCGAAGCCTCCCAATATGCCGCCCATGTCGACGACCTGTTTTATCTGCTGTCGATCGTTTCCGGCGTTATCGTCCTTTTGGTCAGCGGCGCGATCGTCGTGTTCTTCGCGCTGTATTACCGCGGTTCGTCCACGCCGCGCGGCACTATTGCCCGAGCGCAAAAGCCATGAGATCGAGATCGGCTGGACGGTGGCGACGCTGTTCAGCTTCCTATTCATCTTCTGGTGGGCGGCTTCGGAAGAATTGCTGCAGGCCTCGCCGCCGAAAAACGCGCTGGAAATTCATGTCGTCGCCAAGCAGTGGATGTGGCGCTTCCAGCATCCGAGCGGCGCGCGCGAAATCGACGAACTGCATGTGCCCGCTTTCACCAACATACGGCTGGCGATGACATCGCAGGACGTGATCCATGACCTCTATCTGCCGGCGTTGCGCTTGAAGCAGGATATTTTGCCGGATCGCTACACCTATGAATGGTTCAACGCCGACAAGACCGGCGTTTTCCATTTCACCTGCGCGGAATTCTGCGGCACCGACCACTCCATCATGGCCGGCACGATCTACATCGTAACGCCGCAGGACTATGCGCGCTGGACCGCGGCGCAGCCGGAAGCCGACGACCTGGCGCATCAAGGCGCGGCGCTGTTTCATTCGTTCGGCTGCTCGGGCTGTCATACGCCGGGCTCGACGGTGCACGCGCCCGATCTGCACGGCGTGTACGGTCACGTGGTGCACCTCACCGGCGGCCGCACGCGCACCGCCGATGAGGCCTATTTGCGCGACTGCATCCTGGTGCCGGATTCCACGCGCGTCGAAGGCTATCCGCCGATCATGCCGAATTTCACCGGCTCGGTGCAGCGAAGGCCAGATCGTTGCGCTCATCGCCTACATCAAATCTCTGACCGCCGATCAAGATCAGGGGACGCCGACCGCGTCGCCGAAATCGTCCTCGGAATCCTCGGGAGGATAGCAATGACCGACGCAACATTGCCCTTTCGTGCCGCCGCTCGACAGTTACGGGGAATCCTATCTCGACGAAGGCCACACCCTCCTGTCCTGGCTGACCACGACCGATCACAAGCGCATCGCCATCCTCTATGCGCTGTCGATCACGGTGTTCTTTTTCATCGGCGGCGTTGCTATCGGCCTGGTGCGGCTGGAATTGATCAGTCCGACCGGCCTGTTCCTCACCTCGGACGAATACAATCGCCTGTTCACCATGCACGGCATCATCATGGTGTGGTTCTTCCTGGTGCCGTCGATCCCGGCCACCATGGGCAATTTCATTCTGCCGATGATGATCGGCGCGCCTGACGTGGCGTTTCCGCGGCTTAATCTGTTGTCCTGGTATCTTTATGTCGGCGGCGCCGCCTTTACGGTCTATGTGCTGTTTTCCGGCGGCGTCGATACCGGCTGGACGTTTTACCCGCCGTTTTCTTCGGAATATTCGCATTCCAATGTCATCGGCGCCGCCGCCGGCGTGTTCGTGGTCGGATTTTCCTCGATTGCGACCGGCGTCAATTTCCTCGCCACCATCCACATGCTGCGCTGCCCCGGCATGACCTGGTTCCGGCTGCCGCTGTTTGCCTGGTCCATGTATGTGGTGAGCTTTGTGATGGTGCTGGCAACGCCGGTGCTGGCGATGTCGCTTTTGCTCATCTCGGCGGAGCGCTATTTCGGATTGCCGATCTTCGACCCGAGCGCCGGCGGCGATCCGTTGCTGTTCCAGCACCTGTTCTGGTTCTACAGCCATCCCGCCGTCTACATCATGATCCTGCCGGCGATGGGCGTGGTCTCCGAGGTGTTCGCCTGCTTCGCCCGGCGCCGCGTCTTCGGTTATGCCTTCATGGTGTATTCGATGATGACGATCGGCGTGATCGGCTTCATGGTGTGGGGCCATCACATGTTCGTCGCCGGACAGTCGCCACTTGCCAACCTCGTGTTCTCGTTCCTGTCGTTCATCGTCGCGGTGCCGTCCGCCATCAAAGTGTTCAATTGGACCGGCACGCTGTATCGCGGCCATATCGGCTTCGAAGCGCCGATGATCTATGCGCTCGGCTTTCTCGGCCTGTTCACCATCGGCGGGCTGACCGGGCTGTTCCTGGCATCGGTGCCGATCGATATCGCGACGACCGACAGTTATTTCGTCATCGCGCACTTCCACACCATCATGGTCGGCGGCAGCGTCTCGGCGTTCATGGCCGGAATTCATTATTGGTGGCCGAAGATCACCGGAAAGCTCTACAACGAATTCTGGGCGCAGTTCGCCGCCATCACCATGTTCCTCGGCTTCAATGTCACCTTCCTGCCCCAGTTCGTCATGGGCTGGCTCGGCATGCCGCGGCGCTATCATTATTATCCGGCGGTCTTTCAGGTCTGGCACGTGCTCTCGAGCGGCGGCGCCGTCATTCTCGCCATCGCCTATTTGATGCCGCTCGTTTATCTGACTTGGTCGCTGTTCTACGGCGAGAAGGCGGGCGACAATCCGTGGCACGCGACCGGACTTGAATGGCAGACGCCGTCGCCGCCGCCGAAGACGAATTTCCTGCGGCCGCCGCGCGTCGACGTCGATCCCTACGACTATCACGAGTTCGGCCGCTCCGCGGAAACCGGCGACGAAGCCCAGGCCCGGCCGCAGGGTGAGCCGTCATGAGCGACGCCGCCGGCGCATTGCAGCATCCCTGGCCGAACCTGCGCCTGCAACGCGAAGGCGTCGGGCTTGGGCATGTGGATGTTCCTGGCCAGCGAAGTTCTGTTCTTCGGCGGCTTGTTCGTCAGCTACGCCGTCTATCGCAGCTTCAATGAAGACGCCTTTCGTATCGCCGGCGAACATACCGAAATCGTCTACGGCACGATCAACACCGCGTTGCTGTTGACCTCGAGCCTGACCATGACCGTTGCGCTGCGCGCCGCGACCGCGAACATGCGCGATCTGACGCTCGTCTTGCCTTGCCGTCACCGCCGCGCTCGGGGTCGCGTTCCTGATCTGCAAAGGCCTCGAATACCGCGAGGATCTCAAGGAGCACCTCTTTCCCGGGCCGCATTTTCCGCTGTCGCCGCCGGCAACCCAGATGTTCTGGGGCTTCTATTGGATCATGACCGGCATCCACGCGGTTCATCTCACCGGCGGTATCGCCATCGTGCTGGTCGTGCTCGTCCTGTTCAAACGCCGCGTCATTCCGGTTCAGGGCTCGACCATGGAAGGCGTCGCCATCTATTGGCACTTCGTCGATTCGGTCTGGCTCGTGCTTTACCCCCTCCTCTATCTGGCGGGCCGCTCATGACCGACCACGCGCCATCGTCCCATCCCGAGCTTGACGCGCAGCGGCGCAGCGAGCGCCGCGCGCAGGCCTGGTGGCTGTGGAAGGGCCCGGCGCTCGTCTGGCTGGCTTTGATCGTTCTATTCGCGATCAGCCTGGGCTCGGCCTATCTCCCGCTCGGCGACGGCAATATCGCGGCCAATCTCGCTGATTGCCGCCGTCATGATCGTGCTGCTGGTGACGTTCCTGATGGATCTGCAAAACGCCACGGTGATCGTGCGCCTTATCGCCGGCGCCGGTCTGTTTTGGCTCATCTTCATGTTCAGCCTCACCTTCAACGATTATTTGTCGCGTTATTATTGAATGCGTATGAGCGATGACCGCCAGGCCGCACAAGACTCGATCAAAACCGCCGCCCGTCACAGCGTTCCGACAAGCTCGGTGACGATTCCGGCGACGGACAAAAGATCACCGAGCGCGAGGTCGAAGATATCGAGGAGCTGTCGTCTCCGCGCACACCCGTCATTTACGAAATCGTCCGCCGCCAAGGCGAAGAAGAAATGGTGCGCCCGATCGTTTCATTGTGGTGGTCGGGCGTCGCCGCAGGTCTTTCGATCAGCTTCTCACTGTTGGCGCAAGCCATCCTGCAGACGCATCTGCCGGATGCGCCATGGCGTCCGCTGATCGCCGATTTGGGCTATTCCGCCGGCTTCGTCATGGTGGTGATGTCGCGGCAGCAATTATTCACGGAAAGCACGATCACGGCGGTTTTGCCGGTCATGGCGGCGTTTAGCTGGAACAGTCTCGGCAAGCTTGCACGGCTGTGGAGCGTGGTGCTAATCGCGAATTTCGCCGGTACCCTGTTTGCCGCGCTGTTCTGCAGATTTACGCCGGTGCTCACTCCGGAGCTTTTTAACGGCATGATCGACATCAGCCGTCATATTCTCGGCCACAGCCTGCCGGAGATGTTTTTTCGCGGTATCGCCGCGGGCTTTTTGATGGCCGCCATGGTCTGGCTCATACCGAGCGCCGAATCGGCGCAGTTTTACGTGATCGTGCTCATGACCTATCTGATCTCGGCCGGCAGCTTCATGCACATCATCGCCGGCAGCGCCGAAGCCTTTCTGCTGGTGCTTAATGGCGAGGTGAGCTGGCTGGCAATGCTGGGACAATTCGTCGTTCCCACCCTCATCGGCAACATTGTCGGCGGCACCGCTCTCTTCGCGTTGATTGCCTATGCGCAGGTCATGAAAGAGATTTAGCCGAGTCGAGGGCCACAGCGCGCGAACGCGAAGTTCCTTTGGAAGTGTGCGCTCGCAGACCCTGACGACATGTCGCAGAGGGAACCGCACGGTCCCCCCGCCGTTTAGCCCTAGTCCTCAAGAATTTGCGTTCGAACGCCATCCCCCGGCGTTCCCATTCGAGCAAAGACCATGGAGCAAAGACAATAATGGCCAAGACGGTGGGCGACTTCCTGGTTGAACGGCTCCATGCCTGGGGCGTGCGGAAAATCTTCGGCTATCCGGGCGACGGCATCAATGGCGTGTTCGGCGCGCTGAACCGCGCCGACGGCAAGATCGAATTCATCCAGGCGCGGCACGAGGAAATGGCCGCCTTCATGGCCTCGGCCTACGCCAAGTTCACCGGCGAGCTCGGCGTCTGCATCGCGACTTCGGGTCCCGGCGCATCGCATCTGATCACCGGGCTCTACGACGCCCGGCTCGATCATATGCCGGTGCTGGCCATTGCCGGCCAGCAGGCGCGCACCGCGATGGGCGGCCACTACCAGCAGGAAGTCGATCTCGCGTCGCTGTACAAGGACGTCGCCGGCGCTTTCGTGCAACAGGCCTCGACGGCCGCGCAGGTACGCCACCTGATCGATCGCGCCATCCGCATCGCGCTCGGCGAGCGGCGCGTGACCGCGATCATCCTGCCGAACGATCTTCAGGACGCGCCCTATCACGACCGCCGCGCATGCACGGCACCGTGCATTCCGGCATCGGCTTTTCCAAGCCGAAGACGTTCCCTACGAGGCCGACCTGCGCCGCGCGGCCGATGTGCTCAACAGCGGCGAAAAGGTCGCCATGCTGGTCGGCGCCGGCGCCTTGCGATGCGACCGACGAAGTGATCGCGATCGCCGACAGGCTCGGCGCCGGCGTGGCCAAGGCGCTGCTGGGCAAGGCGGTGCTGCCCGACGACCTGCCCTGGGTCACCGGCTCGATCGGCATGCTCGGCACCAAGCCGAGCTACGAGCTGATGACCGAATGCGACACGCTGCTGATGATCGGCTCCGGCTTCCCCTATTCGGAGTTCCTGCCGAAGGAGGGCAAGGCGCGCGGCGTGCAGATCGATATCGCACCCGACATGCTGTCGCTGCGCTATCCGATGGAAGTCAATCTGGTCGGCGATGCCGCCGAAACCCTGCGCGCTCTGCTGCCGATGCTCAAGCAAAAGTCCGACCGCAAATGGCGCGAAGGCATCGAGAAGAACGTCGCCGAGTGGTGGAAGGTGCTCGAAGCCCGCGCCATGGAGCCGGCCAAGCCGGTCAATCCGCAGCGCGTGACCTGGGAGCTGTCGCCGCGCCTGCCCGACGGCGTCATCATCACCAGCGATTCCGGCTCGTGCGCCAACTGGTATGCGCGCGACCTGAAAATGCGGCGCGGCATGATGGCGTCGCTGTCCGGCGGTCTGGCGTCGATGGGCGCCGCGGTGCCCTACGCCATCGCCGCCAAATTCGCCCATCCCGACCGGCCGGTTGATCGCGCTGGTCGGCGACGGCGCGATGCAGATGAACAACATGGCCGAGCTGATCACGGTCGCAAAATACTGGCGGCAATGGACCGATCACCGCTGGATCGTCTGCGTCTTCAACAACGAAGACCTGAACCAGGTGACCTGGGAACAGCGGGTGATGGAGGGCGATCCGAAATTCAATGCCTCGCAGCAGATTCCCAATGTGCCGTATCACAAGTTCGCCGAGTTGATCGGACTGAAGGGCATCTATGTGGATCGCCCCGATGCGCTGGGGCCGGCGTGGGATCAAGCCTTCGCGGCCGACCGACCGGTGGTGCTTGAGGTCAAGACCGACCCCGAAGTGCCGCCGCTGCCGCCGCACATCACCTTGGCCGAAGCCAAGCATCTGACCGAGGCTCTGATCAAGGGCGACCCGCACGAAGGCGGCATGATCAGGGAAACCGCAAGACAGGTCCTGGCTACGCTTGTGCCTGGGAAGTGAGAAGCAACAGTGTCGAACAGCGGCGGTCCGCCAATCGACGAGGTGCGAGCGCAGGCGTACCGGATCCCGACGGACAGTCCGGAGGCCGACGGCACGCTCAGCTGGGACTCGACGACGCTGATCGTCGTCCACGTCGACGGCAGGTGGCGAAGAAGGCCTCGGCTATACTTATGCCGATGCCACCGTCGCCGCGCTGGCGAAAGATTTCTCGGCAACGCTATCGTACGGCGCGACAGCTTCGACATTCCCGGATGCTGGATGGCGATGCAGCGCAGCGTGCGCAACCTCGGCCGTTCCGGGTTAGCCGCCTGTGCGATCTCCGCGGTCGATACATGCGCTGTGGGATCTCAAGGCGAAAGCGCTCGATCTGCCGCTGGCGGCGTTGCTCGGCCGGTGCCGGGACAGCGTGCCGATCTATGGCAGCGGCGGCTTTACCAGCTATTCGAGCCAGCAGCTTCGCGACCAGCTCTCCGGCTGGGTGGAACGCGACGGTTGCCGTTTCGTCAAAATGAAAATCGGCAGCGACCCCGAGCGCGACCCGGAGCGCGTCATGGACGCCAAGGACGCCATCGGCGAGCATGAATTGTTCGTCGATGCCAATGGCGCTTTCTCGGTGAAGGAGGCGCTGACCTTTGCCGACGCTTGCGCGGATGCCGACATCCGCTGGTTTGAAGAACCGGTGACCTCGGACGATCTGCCGGGCTTGCGGCTGATGCGCCAGCGCGCACCCGGCCAGATTGACATTGCCGCCGGCGAATACACCTATACGCTCGACGATGCGCGCCGGATGCTCGAGGCCGATGCCGTCGACGTTCTGCAGGCCGACGCCACGCGCTGCGGCGGCATCACCGGTTTTCTGCAGGTCGGGGCTTTATGCGAGGCGCACCATATCGACCTGTCGGCCCATTGCGCCCCGTCGGTTCATCGTCACGTCGGCTGTGCCGTGCCGCGCCTGCGCCATCTCGAATGGTTCCACGATCATGTGCGCATCGAGCAGATGCTGTTCGATGGCGCCCCGGTCGCTCACGACGGCGCCATTGAAATCGACTGGAGCCGGCCCGGGCACGGTCTGACCTTCAAGTCGCGGGACGCCGAGCGCTATCGCGTCAACGGAGCTCCGTCATGACGCGCCCGATGCCCGCCCTCGATTTGCTGGCAAACCTGGCGCTGGCCGGCGCCGCGGCTTTGATTGTCGTGCGTCCGCGCCACGCCGCAAAAATTGCAGCATCGCCCTTATTGAGGGGCGGCCTTGTCAAACGGCTCGGCGCCCCCGCCGCCCTCACCGCTGGCGAAACTGCGAGAGCTGCACAGACTGACACGGCGTTATGCGCCGCCCGCGAGAGCAAAGCGGACCCGGTTAACCCGCACCACCGGACGCAAGCTTAACGGCAGCGCGGCGCTGCTGGCCTTTTCCGTCCTCACCGATAGCGCCGTCGAGCACTACCGCGGCTCGTTCCAAAATCGCGCCATGTACACGCCGCTGATTGCCGCCGCCGCGACGCTCGGCGCGAGTCTCTTTGGCTTTAGCGATGCGCGCGCGCGAAAGCACATGGGGCGCGATGTTGTCTATGGCTCGGCAGCCGCCACCGGCTTCACAGGCCTGGGCTTTCATCTCTACAATATCCTCAAGCGGCCTGGCGGATGGTCATGGCTCAATCTGTTCTATGCAGCGCCCGATTGGCGCGCCGATGGCGCTGGCTTTGGCAGGGCTGCATCGGACGCGGCGCGGAGCGGGTCCGCGATACGCGGCCGCTCGACGAGGCGACGGTGCTCGGCCTGCCGGCGGGCCGAATGCTGGCCGCTGTCACCGCCGCGGGACTTGCAGGCACCGTCGGCTGAAGCCGGCCTCCTGCATTTTCGCGGCGCCTACCACGATCCGGCGATGGTGCTGCCGGTGACGCTTCCCCGCTCGCTTCCGTGGCGCTTGGCGCGGCGGCACTACGCCCGGGCCGGACGATCAATCGCCTGGCGCGCTGGTGGCTGCGCCTGACGGCGCTGCTTGGCTTCGCCGGTGTGGGATTTCACGCCTACGGCGTGTCTCGCAACATGGGCGGCTGGCGCAACTGGTCGCAAAACGTATTGAACGGCCCGCCTTTGCCGGCGCCGCCGAGCTTTACCGGCTTGGCGCTCGCCGGACTTGCCGCGCTTACTCTGATCGAGGAGGCGGAAACCGATGTCTGAGCGCTATCCCGGCTACGACGTTCTCAAGAAGCGCAATTCGATGTCGTGGAACGATCAGACCCGAAAGGTGATCGATCGAACGGCTGGCGCTCGATCCAGACCGGCATCTTTTCTTCTCCGACGAGGAATGGCCGACGCTGCGCGCGATCTGCGACCGCATCGTGCCGCAAACGACCGCTCGCCCGCACCCCGTTCCGCTCGCCGCCATGGTCGACGAGAAAATGTACCGCAACGCCGGCGACGGCTACCGCTACGCGGAGCTGCCGCCGATGCGCGACGCTTGGCGGCGCGGCCTTGCCGCGCTTGACGCCGAATCCCAGATCGCCACCGCCGACGATTTCACGAGCTTGACCCGCTTGGACGCAGGACGCAATTCTGACGGCGGTTCAGAACGGCACGGTCGAAAATCGCGCCTGGCGCGATCTGCCGCCCAAGAGCTTTTTCACCAAACGAGCTCCTGCACGACATCGTCAGCTCCTATTACGCGCATCCCACGTCATGGAATGAGATCGGCTTCGGCGGTCCGGCGTCGCCGCGCGGCTATGTGCGCATGAATTTCGACCGGCGCGATCCCTGGGAAGCGTCGGAAGCGCGCCCGGGCCGCGAGGAACGCGCGCGGCGGGAGAATGCGCGTGTCGGATGACGCGCAAGAGGCGCCGCGCGCCATCCGCGGCCGTGCGCCGGATGTTTTCTCTCCCGGCGGCTGGGTGCCGATGCGGCAATATTCCGACGATGAAACCGTCGACTTTGCCATTGTCGGCACTGGCGCGGGCGGCGGCACGCTGGCCTGCAAGCTCGCTGAATATGGATTCTCAGTCGTGGCGCTCGATGCCGGCCCGTATTGGCGGCCGCTGGAGGACTTTGCGTCCGACGAACACCACCAGGCCAAGCTCTACTGGACCGATGAGCGGCTCACCGACGGCGACGATCCGGTGCAGCTCGGGCTCCAACAATTCCGGCAAATCGGTCGGCGGCTCGACGGTGCATTTCGCCATGGTGTCGCTGCGCTTCCGGCCCGAATGGTTCAAGTGCCGGAGCAAGCTCGGCTACGGCGCCGATTGGCCGCTCGATTGGCGCGAGATGTGGAGATATTACGCCGAGGTCGAAGACGCGCTGAAGATTTCCGGGCCGGTGAATTATCCCTGGGGCCCGCAGTCGACCGCGTTATCCGTACCGACCGCACGAGCTGAATGCCGCGGCACTGGTTCTCGCGCGAAGGCGCCGAAGCGCTGGGCATCGGCTGGTCGCCGACCCCGCTCGCGACCGTCTCGGCACCGCGCGGCCATTCGCCGCCCTGCGTCTATCGCGGCATGTGCGTCATCGGCTGTTCGACCAACGCCAAGCAGAGCGTGCTGGTCACCTGGCTGCCGCGCGCGCTCGCCGCCGGCGCTGAAATTCGCGATCTGGCCATGGTGGGCCGCATCGAACACGACGACAACGGCCGGGCAACCGGCGTCCATTATATGCGCGAAGGCGTCTGGCGGTTTCAGCGCGCCCGCAATGTCGTCGTCGCCGGTTATTCGATCGAGACGCCGCGGCTTTTGCTGCATTCCGCATCGAGCCGGTTCCCGGACGGTTTGGCCAACTCCTCCGGTCTCGTCGGCAAGAATTTCATGGTGCAGTCGAACCAGGCGGTTTGGGGCGTCATGGAGCGCGACATCCGCAGCTATAAGGGACCGCCTTCGCTCGCCATCACGGAGCACTGGAATTACACTGATACGGGAAAGATTTCTTTGGCGGTTACGCCTATATGAGCCAAGGCCCGCTGCCGGTCGTCTGGTCCGGCACGCAAGCCGGCAAGCGCGGCCTGTGGGGCCAGCGTCTGCTCGACGAGATGGAGAAATATAATCATCAAGTCGGCCTCAAGATCGTCGGCGAGTGCCTGCCGCAAGAACGCAACCGGGTGACGCTGACCGACGAAAAGGATCAATACGGCCTGCCGATCCCGCGGATTACATTTTCCTACTGCGACAACGATAAGAAATTGATCGCGCATGCGCTCGGTTTCATGAGGCGTGCCCTCGATGCGACGGGCGCCACCGAAATTTGGGACGAAACCGACGACACCTGCCACATCAACGGCACCGCGCGCATGGGGGACGACCCCGACACCAGCGTGGTCAATGCCGACTGCCGATCCTGGGACATTCCGAATTTATGGATTTGCGATGGTTCGGTGTTTCCGACGGTCGGCGGCGTCAACCCGTCACTGACCATACAGGCCATTGCCTGCCGCATGGCTGACCGTATTAAGGCCATGGCTGCGCGGGGTGAGCTGTAGCTTTCGCCGGTCGAAAGCCACGCATGCAGGTCACGCTTGGCAAGCTCGCACGCAGTCGAGTTCCACAATCCGGGTCACAGGATCATGGCCTCCGGCGCCCCCAGGCGACGGGGCTCACTGCAACCGGGAGGGCGTGCGGAACCGCGGCCATCGGCTGACGTTGTTCGTGGAGCAACCCTCGGTGTGGAGTTTTGCACATGCGGGTGGGAAATGCGCTCTTCTGGCTCACCAGCTTTTTTGCAGCGATACTCGTCATGTGGTCCGCTGCCGATTACCTCTACAACCTCAGTGAAAACTACCCGTCCTGAACGTCACCGCTTTGACGCTCGCCGGCGCCATCTGGCTGGCAGGATTTATCTGCCGGCATGCGCTTTAGCGCGGCGACTTCCGATCGCATCATGACATCGGGGTTCGGAAGGATTATTCCCCTTCCCATCTTTGCTTGAATAGCATCCCACCCATCAAGCGCTGCCGCGCATCCGATAGACATTCGAGGAAGAGGCCGCTTCCGGCACCAGCGCGCCATCTTCCATGCGCAGGATCTCATCTGCGAATCCGGTAAGCCGCGCGTCGTGGGTGACGACGAGAACAGCGCGATTTGGCTCGCGGGCAATCGCAGAAAGGAGCGTCATGATCGCTTGTCCGTTGGCGCCATCGAGCGCCGCGGTCGGCTCGTCGGCAAGAATCGCCGCAGGTTCGGCGACGATAGCGCGAGCGATCGCTATACGCTGCTGCTCGCCGCCGCTGAGCTCGCGCGGCAAGGCATCGGCCTTGTGCGCCAGATCGACCCTGGTCAGGACCTCCCGGGTTCGGGCCCGCGCCATGGCGCCGCGCTCGCCGCGGACGTCGAGCGCGAGCTGGACGTTTTCCGCAGCGGTCAGTGTCGGGAACAGGTGAAATGCCTGGAACACGAAACCGATGTGGCGGCGACGGATTTCCGCAAGCATCTCCGTGCCAGCGCCGTGGGTCGAACGACCGCAGATCTCCACCGTCCCTTCGCTCGGCGTCAGCATGGCGCCGAGGATCGATAATAAGGTGGTCTTGCCGCTGCCGGACGGTCCCATCAGCATGGTGAGGCCGCCGCCAAGCGACAAATTCACCTGCTTGAGCGCGCGTACCTGCGCGGCCCCGCTGCCCAGCGTCTTGCTGACATTCTTGGCGGCGATGATGGCCTGCGTCATCGGGCCATCACCATCACCGGATCGAGCCGGACCACACGGCTGATTGCCGCAATCGCAGAACCGACGCACATTGCCACGGTGAGCAGGAACAGCGCCGCCAGCAAATCCGGCGTGATCACGATCGGCAATGAGGTTTTGGCGGTGGCAGCGACAATGGCATATCCGATCACCGCGGCGATGGCGAAGCCAAGGACGGCGCTGATCAAGGCCTGGAGAATGATGACGGTATAGATGTAGCTTTTGGAACAGCCGATCGCACGCAGGGTCGCAAATTCGTAGAGATGATCCTTCGTACTCGAATAGAGCGTTTGCGCGACGATCACGGTGCCGACAATGACGCCGAGCAATGCCCCGGCGAACAGTGCCGCGCCCGCTCCGGTGCCGAACAGCCAGAACGACCGGCTGCGCGCGCGGAATTGCGCCGGCGTGAGCGCTTCGACGTCGGGCAATGCCGATTGAATATTGTTTTGAACTTGCCGGATTTCAGCGTCGGGCTTCAGCCGCACCAGGAAATGGCTGACCTTGGTCGCCGGCAGTCCGATATAGGCGCGGGCGTTGTCGAGATTGGCAAACACGTACGGGGTCGTGGTGAAGGAGCGAATGCCGTCCGTGACCGCAACGACTTCGGCGGGACGGCCGCGAATTTCGGTCGTCGCGCCGATGCCTGTTACGCCGAGGCGATCGTAATAGGTTTTATCGATTGCCACGGTGTCGGACGCCGAAAGGGCCGGCGCCGATCCAGCCACGATGCTCCAAGGCGTAAGACCCTCCGAGTTGATATCCGAGCCGACGACAAAGACCGGCGTCATTCCGCCGCCCGGCAACCGCCAACCGGAAAAACCGATAACCACCGGCGTCACGCCGGCAACGCCGGCGACGGCAAGCACCCGGTTTCGCGCTTGCGTGTCGAGCAGCGACAAATCTTCAAAACTCTTCGTTCCGCGCGAAACAATCCATAGATCCGCCGGCGCATGATCGATCATCGTCGTCACCATGCGTCCGAAGCCGAGATAAAGGCCCATCTGCACCATCACCAGCACCACGGAAAAGACGATGCCAATCAATGTTGCGAAGAAACGCAGCCGGTCCTGGAGGAGATTTCGAGATGCAAGGGTAGCTACAAGCGCCATCGATCGGCTGTCCTTCCATCGCGTTGGCTATTCCGGCAAGCCTTGAGGTCAGCGCAATCCGTCCAGCCGCGGTTCATTCGGGACGAATGTCGCTCTGGCGCGGAAACGCTTTGGCGGCCCGTTGTGTTCCCGAAAGGTCGCAGCCCCTGAGTTGACTACCGAACACGGCGAGCGATCATGCGCGGCCGCGCCGGGCGGCTTGTGCCAGCGGCCACAGGTGAGCGATGGAATTGCCTCCCCGATTGCGTCACGCCATCGAGCAAGAGCTCAGCGGCATGGCGCTTTCCGACCTCGCCGCGGCGGCGGCGAATTTGTCGCAGCGCTACCGTGACGAGCGACGCGAGCGAAGGTTTTACGTTGCGAGCGAGGAGGATGCGCTCGCCTATCTGGCGGTACGATTTCCGGCGACCTATGCGGCAGTCCGCGCGGTTTTTGCCGCGATTAGCGAGGCCCGTCCGGATTTTGCGCCAAAGACCGTACTCGACGTCGGCGCCGGTCCGGGGACCGCTCTCTGGGCCGCCGCCGACACTTGGCCGGATCTTGCCGGCGCATTGCTGGTCGAGGCGAGCCCGATTTTTTCGGCGCTTGGACAACGGCTCGCGGGCGAGACGCCCCGGCCGCAAATCACCTGGCGCATCGCCGACGTCGGCATGCAAGAAATCGATAGCGCGCCGCGCGATCTGGTCTGTCTGGCCTATACGCTGAACGAACTTGCCACCGAGGTTCGCCAGGCCGTGTTGGAGCGGCTGTGGGCGTTGACTGCGGACATCCTCGTCATCATCGAACCCGGAACGTCAGCCGGCTGGCAGCGCATCCTCGACGCACGCCGCCAGCTGATCGCGCACGGCGCGCACGTGATTGCGCCCTGCCCGCATGCCTCCGCTTGCCCGCTGCAGCCGCCGGACTGGTGCCACTTCGCCCAGCGCGTCGCCCGCTCGCGACTGCATCGGCAAGCGAAGACTGCGGAGCTTTCTTGGGAGGACGAGAAATTCAGCTATATTGCGGTCTCGCGGACGCCCGATATCGTCGCGCCGCCGCGCGGATCATCGCCCGTCCGCGAAAGGCCGGCGGCCATGTGACGCTCAAACTCTGCCGTGCCGACGGTTCGGTCGGCCAAAAGCTGTTCTCGCGTCGCGACGGCGCACCGTTCAAGCGCGCTTGGCGCAGCGATTGGGGCTCATCGCTGTGATGCAAAATAGACCGATCCGCCGATAACGTGCCCTTAAACGATTTCCGACTGCGCGGAATTGAACGACGAGGAATGCGCGGCCGCCGTTTTACTGCTTGGCGAGCGCATCAAACGCCAGAGCGAAGCCGTTGAACGAGATCGGCACCGCAACGTCATGACCGCCGGCATCGGCAAACGAAAATTTGCCCATGCCGGTCGCCTCGCGCAGTTTCTTGAGAACGTCTTCTTTCAGATCGAATTCGGCAAAACAGCCGTTCGGGTTGCAGTTGGCAAACGGCGCGATCACGCCGGCGTCCTGATCGCTCGTCTGAATGTGAACCTGGGTGCCAAATGAGGCATTGACCGGCACCTGGACGATGAGCTTGACCGGCTGACCCTTCTCCGGACGCGCTACCGCGACGCGTGAGAACGGCAGATTTTTGCCCTGGAGCTGCGTCACCTGGGCCATATCGCAGACCCGCTCCGACGGCGGCGAGCCGTTCTCCACGCACTGTACCACCCAGTCGCCATAAGTCGCGGTGGTTCGCTGCGGCGCATCGCCATTCGGCGCGGCTGCGGACGGATGCGCCGGCGGCTGCACCGGGCGGACCGGCGGGGGTGCGGGCCGCTGTTGCCCTTGAGCTATCGCCGACACCGATATAGCCAGCATAAACGCAAGAGATGCAGCTAATTTCATACTGTTTTTCATGCACTTGGCTAACACGGCAAGCTCGGCGAGGCCATCGAGCACGTGAAGCGTGCGACGAAGCTCGCGCCGCAGGTCGCGTTGTTTCACGCCAATCTCGGCGAGATGCTGCGGCTCGCCGGCCGACCGAACCTCGCCGCCGAGGCGGCGCGCGCGCGCGCTCGAGATCGAGCCGAACATGCCCGCGGCGCTGAGCAATCTCGGCGTCGCGCTGTATGAGCTGAAGAACTACGAGGAGCGCCGCCTCGGCGCAACGCAAGGCGATCGCGGCCAAGCCCGATTTCGCCGAGGCGCACAGCAATCTCGGCAATGCGCTTGCACGCTCTCGCGCCGCTTCGACGAGGCGATCGCGGCCTATCGCCGCGCCATCGAGATCAACCCCAATTATGCCGACGGCTGGGCCAATCTCGGCACTACGCTGCATCACAGCGGCAGCTTTCGAAGAAGGCATTTCGGCGTTGCGGCGCGCCATCGCGCTGGCGCCGGATCATGCCAACGCTCGCTCCGGGCTCGGCATTCTGCTGTTGATGCGCGGCGATTTCGCCGAGGGATGGGATGAATACGAATGGCGGCTTGCGCTCGACCGAGCGCAAGGGACCGAAATTTCCCGAAATGCCCTGGCAAGGCGAAAACCTCGCCGGCAAGCACATTTATGTTCAGGCCGAGCAGGGTTTTGGCGATACGCTGCAATTCGCGCGCTACATGCCGATGCTTATCGCGCGCGGCGCCAAGGTCACCTTGCGCGTCCACCAGCAGCTCGTGACCCTGATGCGCGACAACCTACGCGGCATGACCGTCCTCGGCGACCGCGGCGATCCGGCGCCCTATCAATGCGATGCCGTGCTGATGAGCCTGCCGCGCCTGTTCAAGACGCGGCTCGAAACGATCCCGGCCGATGTGCCTTATCTGCGCGCGCCGGCCGAGGCGGCATCGCCTGGAAGAGCCGGCTCGGCAAAATGAACGGCCTCGGGTCGGCATCGTCTGGGCCGGCAACCCCGAACATGTCAACGATTACCGCCGCTCGCTCGACCTTTCGCACTTGCGCCGCTGTTTTCCGTCGCGGCAGTCGTTTGTCAGCTTGCAATTCGGTCGCGCGCTGCCGATCTCAAAAAACTCAAGCGCGGCAATCCTGCGATCGACGATCTCTCCGGCAGATTCGGGATTTCGCGAATCCGGCGCGGCGCCATCGAAGCGCTCGATCTCGTGATCACCGTCGATACGCTCGACGGCCCATCTCGCCGGAGCGCTGGGCAAACCGGTCTGGGTGCTGCTGCCATGGGTCACCGATTGGCGCTGGCTGCTCGAGCGCGAGGATAATCCCTGGTACCCGACCATGCGGCTGTTCCGCCAGAAAAAGGGCGAGGACTGGGCCGATGTCATCGCGCGCATCGAGAATGATCTGCGAGCCGTCGCGCAAGGCGACGAGCCGCGCCGCTGACGCCGTTCAAGGCTGAAGGCGAACGGCGCGCCGCGGAGGCCGCGGCCATCATCGCGGCCGAGGCCGCGCAAGCCGCGCGGCCACGTTCGCCGCAGGTGCAACGGCGACACCCGGCCAGGCCCTGATTCTCGCCGAGCAGAAGCGCCGGCGCGGATTTCTGGCCGATGCCGACGAGCTCGCGCGACGCGCCATTGCCGCCGAACCGGACAATGCCGAGGCCGTCGCATATGCTGGGCATCGTCGCGCACCAGTCGGGCAAGACGGCCGAAGCGATCGAGCATGTGCGCCGCGCCATTGCGATAAAGCCCGACGTCGCGCTCTACCATGCCAATCTCGGCGAGATGTGCCGGCTGGCCGGCCGCATCGACGAGGCGATCGCCGCCGGCCGCCGCGCGATCGAGATCAACCCCAATTATCCCGGCGCGCTGAGCAATCTCGGCATCGCGCTGTTCGACCAGGGCAAATTCGAGGAGGCGCTCGAGCTTTACGACCGCGCGATCGCGCTCGAAGGCGCAATTTCGCCCAAGCTCACAGCAATCGCGGCAATGCGCTGCAGCGCCTCAAGCGTTTCGCCGAAGCGGAAAGGGACTATCGCCGCGCCATCGAATTGCAGCCGAGTTTCGCCGACGCCTGGAATAATCTCGGCACCTGCCTGCGCGAGCTCAAACGCCCGGAAGAGGCGGAAAACGTCTACCGCAAAGCGCTCGAATTCGCCCCGAACAATCCAGACACGCTCGACAATCTGGCGCTGGCGCTCAAAGACCTTGACCGGCTCGACGAAGCCGCCGAGCTGATGCGCCGCGCGATTACCATCGAATCGCGCGACGAGAAACTGTTCGTGCATTACGCCACGGTGCTGCTCGACCAGCACAAGACCGACGAGGCCGCCGCCGCGACCGAGCGCGCGCTCGCGCTCAATGCCAACAACCACGACGCGGTCAATCTGGCAGGCCGCATCGCCTTCGAAGCGCGGCGATCTGGCTGCCGCGCTGGCGCATTACCGGCGCGCGCTCACGCTCAAGCCCGATCTCGCCGACGCCTACAATAACATGGGCAATGTGCTCAAAGAGCTCGGCCAATTGGCGGAGGCGCACGATGCCTATTTGCAAGCGATCCGGCTCGATCCGAACATCGCCGGCGTCTATGTCAATCTCGCCGACTCCAAGAAATTCGCGCCCGGCGATCCGCATCTCGAAAGATGGAGGCGCTGGCGGCAAAGACCGGAAAGCTTGTCGAAGACCGACCGCATGCAGCTCGATTTCGCGCTCAGCAAAGCCTATAGCGATCTTAAGGATTATCGGCGCTCGTTCGAACGTCTTCTCGCCGGCAATGCGGCAAAACGCGCCACCATCACTTATGACGAAACGGCGGTCTTTGGCCTGTTCGACCGCATCGAAGCCATTTTCACGCGCGAGCTGATCGCGAAAAAATCCGGCGGCGGCGACCCTTCGCCGATGCCGATCTTTGTCATCGGCATGCCGCGCTCGGGAACGACACTGGTCGAGCAGATCATCGCCAGCCATCCGATGGTGCACGGCGCCGGCGAGTTGAAGACCTTCAACGACGTCCTTCTCACCATTCGTGCAGCGGACGGCACGCCTTTGCCCTATCCGGATTTCGTTCCCGCGCTCGATGCACAGGCGCTACAGCAGATCGGCGCGCGTTACATCGCCGAAGTCCGCAAGCTGGCGCCGACCGGAGAGCGGGTCACCGACAAGATGCCGTCAAACTATTATTTTGCCGGGCTCATTCATCTGGCGTTGCCGAACGCGAAGATCATTCATTCGATCCGCAATCCGGTCGACACCTGCATTTCCTGTTTTTCGAAGCTTTTCACCGCCGAACAAAACCATACCTACGATCTCGCCGAGCTCGGCCGCTATTACAAGCGCTACGAACGGCTGATGGCGCATTGGCATCGCGTGCTGCCGCCGCACAGCATTCTCGACGTGCGCTATGAAGATGTCGTCGCCGACCTCGAAGGGCAGGCGCGCCGTATCATCGCCTATTGCGGCCTGCCCTGGGACGAACGCTGCCTGGCGTTCCACGAAACCGAGCGGCCGGTGCGAACCGCAAGCGCCACGCAAGTCCGCCAGCCGATCTATAAGAGCGCCGTCGGCCGCTGGCGCGTTTACGAGGGGCAACTCGAACCGCTGTTGAGCGCGCTCGGCATGTCCGCAGCGGAGCGCGCCTAGCTGCAACGCAATTCGCGTTCCTGGAGCCTGCGTCTCGGTACAGCGCCTAGGCGAAGACGATGAATTGACATTGTTGGAGTTCCGTCGATCGACTAGATTGCATCGCCAAGCCGATAAGCCGTCAGCCACCGGCTGGATCCCGTTCGATGGAAAAACCGCAAGCACCCCGTCGCAGCATCACAGCGCCGATCGCCGTCGGCGAATTGATAGACAAAATCTCGATCCTCGAGATCAAGACCGAGCGGATCGCCGATCCCGCCAAGCTGGGCAATGTCAGCGCCGAGCTGAAGCTTCTGAACGAAATAAAGTCCGCGGCGGGCCTCGATACGCCGGACCTGAAGGCGCTCGCCGAAGAGCTCAAAAAAGTCAACACCGCGCTGTGGGACGTCGAAGACGAGATACGCGAGCTTGAGGTCCGCCATGATTTCGGCGACCGTTTCGTCGCATTGGCGCGCAGCGTCTATCTGACCAACGACCGCCGCTCCCGCATCAAGCAGAGTATCAACCTCCGATACGGCTCCGAGATTGTCGAAGAGAAGTCATACGCAGGGAAACAATCGCCCTAACCGGCGCGGAAGTGAGAGGATCTGCTCCGTAGCGCTGCGGCATGATGCTGCAAAGCTTGTCTCCGCTTTGATATGCTAATTGATCCGCCACCGGCCGGACGCTTGCATCGCGCCAGATCAAGATTGAAGACTGCTTAATTCTGGCAATTTGTAAAGCCATCACATGGCAGACAAATCGAACAGCGCACGCAAGCCGTAGCCCACCGCGAATGCCAGGCTGGCGGCGCACATTCCGATCAGAAGGACCTCCAGTCCCGACCGCAGCCATCGAGACGATGACCAGAAGCTTTTGACGGTCCCGACGCCGAAAAAGGTCGCGGCGGTTGCGCCAATGCAGGTGGTCAGGCCGCCCGGCAAAAGGTAGGTCGCCAGCGGTACGCAACCGCAAAAAACAAAAGCGACGAAAGTGCTGAGCGCGGCGAGAACCGGCGAGCGTAGCGTGGCCGAAAGTCCGTATTCCTCGGTCGCCATGGTCTTGGCCCATAGCGCACGGTCCGCAGTAATCACCGCAACCACGCGCTCGAGATCATCGCCCGAAAAGCCCTTGGCCTGGAAAATCTGGCGGATTTCCTCCCGCTCGCCGTCCGGCACCAGCGCGATGTGGCGACGCTCGATGCCGAGCACGCGCTCGTATTCGTCACGTTCGGCTTTGGTGCCGCTGTAATTGCTCGCCGCCATGGCAAAGCCGTCGGCCAGAAGATTGGCCAAGCCGAGAATAAGCAGAACGGATATCGAAAGGTGCGCACCGGCGACGCCGGCCACGATTGCAAAAGTCGTAACCGTGCCGTCGATGCCGCCATAAATCCAATCGCGCAGATAACTGGAGCGCGGCGGGCGAGCGAGACGGTCGTGGATCGCCTCGCGACTGTGGCTATGCTCGAGTGCCGGCGGCATCCGTTTGCATGTCCGCTTGCCGGCTCATTTGCCGGTGTTGTTGACGATGCTCTGCGGCAGGCCGCCGGCTGAATTATTGCCGACGCCCTCGACCGCGAAGGCTTTGACCCTCGCAATCTTATGCACGTCGTAAAGTTGTTTGAAAGCCTGCGAGTCGCGCCACTGCTGGAGATGCTCCATATTTTCGAAGGCGATGACGACGATTTGCTTTGGCGGCTCACCATCGAAGCTGACGGTTCTGCCGCTATGGATAAGGTAATGACCGCCAAACGGCTGAAAAGTTGCCGGCGCAAGCGAAGGATAATTCGTGCTCGTCACCTCGGATTCGGAGGCTGTATCAAACAGCGTCACGAAATAAGCGGGCGGACCGGGCTGGGAGCGAACAGCCGAAGCTGCAAGGCCGCCAAAACCGACGCCGACGACCGCCGCCAATATCAGTGAACCACGATGCGCCACGTATTGCCTCCATGAGCCTCAAAAATGCATGACGCCCGTGTGACGACCTTGATCTACATCAAATGATATTAGCGTCGGCGCTGAACTTCGGCGCTCCAGCCCGGTGAGCCCTCGTCCGCCGTGATGCTCGCCGAGACAACGCTATTTCGGCGAACCGAGGCCGCGCGCGGCGCAGCCTGCCTGCCGCTTCGAAGGATCGCTTTGAGAGCGATCGGACCAACGGTGTCAGAGCTTCAATTCTTTGATTGTGCATTGCACATTATTGTGCGCCGCAAGGTTGCGGCAATCTGCAAACTAGACAGGCAGCAAAAAGCGATGCTGAAAATTCGCGCAAGGCGCCGATTCTGCTTTTCATTTTCGGCAAAATCGGCCAGATACGCGAGGCTGGGAAAAGTCATGGCTGGGTCTTCTCGTATCAAAATACGCGAGGTCATCGCGTCGCTAAGGCGATCGCAGCTCCCGATCGCGTGCGCGGTTTTTAGTTTGCTGTCGCCGCTTGCGGCGCATGCTGGCGAGCTCAAGTCCGACAAAGTCTCATTTTACTTTGCCGCGCATGAAGACGACTGGCAGCTCTTCATGGATCCCACCGCCTTTGAGGATGTGCTCGGCGGCGCCGCCAAGACCGTGTTCGTTTATGTCACCGCAGGAGACGACGGTCTCGGCACCGGCACCGGCGGCCGTAAATATCCGTACTATTTGGCGCGAGAAAACGGCGCCGTGAACGCCATGCGTTTCATGGCCGATGCCGATCGTACCCCGATCGCGGAGGCCGACGGTCCGGTGACGTTCAATGGTCACCCCATCTACCGGACGGCCTACCGCAACACGATCGGCTATTTTCTCCGGCTGCCGGACGGCGACGCCTTGGGCCAAGGTTTTGCCGGCACCGGCTATCAATCCCTCAAAAAGCTTGCCGACGGCGACATCGCCACGCTATCGGCGGTCGACGGCTCGACGGTCTATCACGGCTGGAGCGATCTGGTGACGACCGTGCACGACATCATTCGCTACGAGCGGGGGCGCGCGCCACTTATTCAGCTCAACGTCGCCGACCCCGACCAGCACATCAATCCGGCCGACCACTCCGACCATCTGATGACCGGAAAAGCAGCGCTTGACGCCGCCGCCGGCATGAGCTGCGTGCGCCGGGCTTATTATGTCGACTACGCCAGCTCGAAGCTGCCGGAAAACCTCGATGCCCATGAGCGGGATATGGAGAGCGCGGTATTTGCGGTCACGCTGGCCGGCGTCATCGCCTTCGACCAAAGCACGGCGTGGCAGCACTACGATCGGTCGTTCATCGGGCGCAATTATTATCGCGTGGACGAGCCGAATGGCCGCTGCGTCGCCGCGCCGGCTGTGGTCGCCGCAAAGCCCTAAGGCCGCCGCCGCCCGGTCCGCTGCGCGTTAGCGGGCCTTGCGATACCCCCAGTTTGACGTCGCTTGAGGATTACCGTCTCCCTGAGCGGGTCTCGCATGCCGGCAGGAGCGGTTCCGGCACCGGATTTGCTTCCTAAGCATCTCCCGCAACAAAGTACCTGCCCTCGGACTTGATCCAAAGGGTGGAGACCGGCTTTTGCGAACAGGACATGCTAAGAAAAAGAGCCAGAGCTTATCCCGCCACCGTCAATCGGGATAAGCTCTGGCAACCAGAACCGATGCGCTACGTCGAGCTGCCATCCGTCCTGCAACCGCCTCGCGTCGTTTCAGTCGACGCGCTGCGCGGCCTCAACATGTTTTGGATCATGGGGTTCGACGGCGCTATGGAAGCGCTGGCGCAAATGACCGATGGCAAGGGCGTGGCCATCGGTGCCGTCGGCGGCTTCCTCGGCACGCAATTTGGGCATGTCCCCTGGGAAGGATTGCGCTTTTACGATCTGATCTTTCCGCTTTTCATCTTCCTGACCGGGGTTTCCATCGTGCTGTCGCTGCCGCGGCTGGTCGAACGCGAGGGCTTGGCGAAGGCGCATATCCGCATCGTTCGGCGCTCGGTCCTCCTTTATATGATGGGGCTTATCGCCTATGGCGGCATCAGCGCCCATTGGACGGACGTGCGTTTGCTCGGCATTTTGCAGCGGATCGCGATTTGTTACCTGTTCACGTCCCTGATGTTTCTGCACTTCAACTTACGCGGATTGATCGCCGCGACGGCAGCCCTTCTCATTGGCTATTGGGTGCTGATGACGTTCATTCCCGTCCCGGGAATCGGCGCCGCCTCCTATGCGCCCGACGCTAACCTCGCCAACTGGCTCGACCGCACTTATTTGCCCGGCAGGCTGTGGGATACCACCCGCGATCCCGAGGGCATGCTGAGCACCTTGCCGGCGATCGGCACCTGCCTGCTCGGCGTCTTCGCCGGCCTCTTGCTGCGCGACAAGCGCTTATCCGAATCGCAAAAAACGCTGTGGCTCGGCGCGGCCGGCCTCGCTTTGCTCGCCGTCGGCTATCTTTGGGCGTTGCAATTTCCGATTATCAAGGCGATCTGGACATCGTCCTTCGTTCTGGTCGCGGCCGGATACAGCGCGCTGCTGTTGGCCGCGATGCACCAGATCGTCGATATCTGGCAATGGCGCCGCTGGGCGACGATCTTCATCTGGATCGGAGCCAATGCGCTGGCCTTGTATTTTCTCAATGATATCGCGAATTTTTACGCGGTGGCCGCCCGCTTTGTCGGCGGCGACCTGTCGGATCTGCTCGACCGTGCCGTGGCACAAGGCAGCGGCGGTTTCATCATCCATCTGGTGATGCTGGGCTTGGCCATCGCGCTGGCCGGCTATTTGTATCGCCACAAGATTTTCATTCGCGTCTGACCGGGACGCAGAATGAACGAACAAGAAATACTCATCCCGCTCGCCGTGGCGGCCGATCCTTGTCACTGTTGGGATTCTTCGCAACTTCCTCGGCGAGCAGTTTCTCAATACGCTCTCGTTCGCCGGCGTCGGCAACGGTCCCCAGTAAGCGCTGATAGTGCTCGATATTTTGGCGCTGGATGAATTTGTCCATCAGGACCTCCATGCCACGTATGCACGAGCGGAGGCTGCGCCTATTTAACATCCTCGTCCAGTTAAATGTCGGGAATCCGACCTAAAGGTGATTAAGCAGCTTAAGCTACTGACTCGACCCGCATTTCCTCAAGGTCGCCGCGTCGTGATTGCCGTTTCATGGCGCGGAGTGAGGCACGAACGCATCTATCTCCCGCTGTGCGCAAGCCAGCTGTCACCGACCTTGACGTAAGACCGTTTCACCGCGGCCCAGGCGATGCGATGCGACGCCTCCTCTTGACGCGGATCGCCGGCATGGGCGGCAAAAGCATGGTTGAACGCCTCGCGATAAATATCTTGAGCATGAGGCGGCAGGTGGTGGCGCACCGGCGGCGGCAGATCGTCATTCGAGGCATAGGGCATGGCGACACCTTATTTTGACAGGCGCGTCATCATGGGCCGCGTTGGAATGCCGACATTGATTTGGATCATAATGCCGATCCTCGCCTCGAGGCATGCTTCGCCTAAACCTCGGAGCGGATGCGAACGATGGAATCCCGGCAGCCCTTGAAATTGGTGGCATCTCCCGTTCCCGCCACGTCCGAGCAAACGGCAAACTTGTCGGGGCCCGCCAAGAACTTGACGGCCGAACCCGAAAGCTCCGTCGAAGCCAGCGCGCCACCCGATGAGCGCGACTCTTACGCGGTTACGGCACTCGCCGATCTCACCGACCGCTCGCTGCATGCGGCTCTGGCGCAGTTTACCGGCGGGCTGTCGCCTTCGGCGCTGCTGCAGGCCTATTCCGACTGGGCGGTCCATCTCGCGGCCTCGCCCGGCAAGCGCTTGCAACTCGTCGACAAGGCGGCCCGCAAGGCGACCCGCTTCGGCGGTCATGCCTTCCGCCGCGCGGTGGAAGGCGCCGATACCGAGCCCTGCATCGGGCCGTTGCCGCAGGATCGACGCTTCGCCGGGCAAGATTGGCAAAAATGGCCGTTCGATCTCATCTGGCAGGGATTCCTGCTGCAGCAACAGTGGTGGCACAACGCCACCACCGGCGTGCGCGGCGTATCAAAAAGGCACGAGGCCATGGTCGCGTTCTCGGCGCGGCAAATTCTCGACATGTTTTCTCCGTCGAATTTTCCGCTGACGAATCCGGAAATCCTCCGTCACACGCTCGAATGCGGCGGCTTCAATCTGGTCCAAGGCTTTGCCAATTTCGTCGAGGACTGGGAACACGCCGTCAGCGGCAAGCGCCCGGTTGGCTGCGAGAATTTCATCGTCGGCGGGGACGTTGCGGTCACGCCCGGCAAGGTGGTCTATCGCAATCGCCTGATCGAGCTCATTCAATATGCGCCCGCCACGGCCGCGGTGCGCCCGGAGCCGATCCTGATCGTGCCGGCCTGGATCATGAAATACTACATTCTCGATCTGTCGCCGCATAATTCGCTGGTGAAATATCTCACCGAACAGGGTTTCACCGTCTTCATGATCTCCTGGAAAAATCCGGAGCCTGGCGATCGCGATCTCGGCATCGAGGATTATCGCTCGCAGGGCATCATGAGCGCGTTCGACACCGTCGGCGCAATCGTGCCGGGGCGAAAGGTTCACGCGGTCGGCTATTGTTTGGGCGGCACGCTGCTGTCGGTCGCGGCGGCGGCGATGGCGCGCGACGGCGACGAGCGGATCGCGACGCTGACCTTGTTCGCTGCACAAACCGATTTCACCGAAGCCGGCGAGCTGATGCTGTTCATCGACGAAAGCCAGCTTGCGTTCCTCGAAGACATGATGTGGGAGCAAGGCTTTCTCGATAGCCGGCAGATGGCCGGTGCGTTCCAGATGCTGCGCTCCAACGATCTCGTCTGGTCGCGGCTGGTCCACGATTATCTGCTCGGCGAGCGCGAGCCGATAATCGACCTGATGGCATGGAATGCCGATGCGACGCGAATGCCATACCGCATGCATGCGGAATATTTGCGCAGGCTGTTCCTCGACAACGATCTCGCCGAGGGCCGTTTCATCGCCGGCGGCGGGCCGGTGGCGCTCGCCGACATTCGGCTGCCGGTTTTCGCCGTCGGCACCGAGCGCGATCACGTCGCGCCATGGCGATCGACCTACAAGATCAATCTGCAGATCGACGGCGAAGTAACGTATCTGCTTACGAGCGGCGGCCATAATGCCGGGATCGTGTCGGAGCCCGGTCACGATCACCGGCACTTTCGTATCGACACCAAATCGGCAAATGGCCGACACCACGACCCGGAATCGTTCTTGAAAGCGGCGCGGAGCTCCGACGGCTCGTGGTGGCCGCAATGGGCGGCGTGGCTTGGCGAGCATTCCGGCGCAGCGGTAAGTCCGCCGGCGATGGGACTGCCGGGACAGCCGCCGCTCGGCAATGCTCCGGGCACCTATGTCTTGCAGCAATAGGGAGCGCTAATGAGCGGCCGCGCCGGCGCGGAGCTCGGCACGCCGCCCCTGCGGGCGCAAGGCAGCGGGCTCTTGCAGCCAGCGCACCACGGCCGGCCAGACATCGCGCAGGATGTGCTTTCCCATGAATAAACCGAGATGCCGGCAGGGAGCCGTTGCCTTGCAAAGATCCGGCGCGGCGGTGCCGACGAGACGCTCAGCCGATAGCAATTGCGCCGGGGCCACCAGTTCGTCGTCCCGGGCGGCGAGCAGATAAAGAGGGGCGCGCATTGCTCTGAGATCGATCGTTTGTCCCAAAGCCACTAAATCGCCGCCGGCAAGCTCGTTGCGCCGATAAAGCTTCTCGACAGTTTCGAGGAAAAACCTTCCGGGCAGGTCGAGCGTAAAGGCATACCACTTGCGAAAGCGCTCTTCGAGTTGCGAGGCAGCGGCCGAACCGGCCGGCGCCTCGGTCTGCAGCAATAAGCAGACGTCCTCGGTCTCGACGGTATCAGGCGCCCACAGTTTCAGCACCCGCCGCCCCGGCATTAGGCCATCGCCCAGCCGCACTATTTCGTGAAATACCGCCAACGGCGTTGCCGCGGCCACGCGCGATAATGCCGAGGGCGCGGCGGCGACATCGATCGGCGCCCCCGCCAAAACGAGCTTGCGGACCTTGGCCGGAAAGCGGGCGGCGTAGACCAGCGCCATGACGCCGCCCTGACACATCCCGATAAGATCGATCGGCGCACCGATCTCGTCCACCAGCACGTTGAGATCGGCCAGGTAGTCGTCGAGACCACGATGACGCATTTCAGCCGTTGCGGAGCGCCAATCGGTGACAAACAGCCGCGTCAGCCCGGCCGCGCGCAACGCAGCGACCAGGCTGTGGCCGGCGGCAAGATCGCTGATGACGGCGCTATGCAGAGCAAATGGCGTGCACAACAAGGTTGCAACGCTGCCGCCGCCACGCGCGACGGCGCCAGTGCCAAAATCCCGCAACCGCACGCTTTCGAGCTCGAGCGCGATTGCGTGCGGCGTGGCCCATTGCGGTTCCGCCGCGGCGGGACCGTCCAAACCGATGGCAAGATTTGCGAAGTGCCGCGCCGCCGCGGCCGCGAATTCGCTTGCCGAGGCGGCGGCCAGTGCCGGCCACAAGAACCCCAGCGCGAGATTATGCTGACCAGCCGGTTTATACATGGACTAATTTTCACCGATTTGTCACGCGGGGACATTGATCTGGATCAAGCGCAAATCAGCATCATCTCGCTTCGAACCCTGTCCATTTTCCTCGGCGCCAAAAGCCAGTAATAAGCGCGGATGACCAACCGATCGAACTCGGCTTCGACACGTTCGGCGACATTACCGCTGACCCCGACGGCAAGCCTCAAATCGCATGCCGCAAGTCATCCGCGACATGATCGAGGAAGGCGTGCTCGCCGACGAGGTCGGCGTCGATTCATCGGCGTCGGCGAACATCACCGGCCCGATTTCGCCGTCTCGGCGCCGGAAGTGGTGCTGGCCGGCGATCGCCGCGCGCACCAAACGCATCTGGCTCGGCTCCGCCGTCACCGTGCTCTCGTCCGACGATCCGATTCGCGTCTTCCAGCGCTTCTCGACGCTCGATGCCGCCTCCAACGGCCGCGCCGAAGTCATGCTCGGCCGCGGCTCCTTCACCGAATCCTTTCCGCTGTTCGGTTTTGAACTGTCCGCATTACGAGGAGCTGTTCGAGGACAAGCTCGATCTGTTCGCGAAGCTCCTCACGCAACGAACCGGTGACCTGGCAGGGCACGACGCGCGCGCCGCTCACCAATCAGCGCGTCTATCCGCCGATCGAAAAGCGGCCGGCTGCACAACCTGGATCGGCGTCGGCGGCAGCCGGAATCGGTGGTGCGCGCGGCGCATTACGATCTGCCGCTGATGCTCGCCATTATCGGCGGCGATCCCCAGGCGCTTTCGGCCTTATGTTGATCTCTATCATCGCGCCTATGCGCAGTTCGGCAGGCCGGTGCGCGCGATCGGCGTGCACTCGCCGGGCTTTGTCTGCGACACCGACGAGATGGCGCGCGAGGAATGTTGGCCGGTCTACAAGACCTTCCGCGATCGCATCGGCCGCCGAACGCGGCTGGCCGCCGATGGGTCGCGACGAGTTTCGACCACGGAGATCGAGCACGGCGCGCTTTATGTCGGCTCGCCGGAAACCGTGGCGCGCAAGATCGCCGCGACCGCCAAGGCGCTCGGCGCTGTCGCGCTTCGATCTGAAATATTCCGCCGGCACGCTGTCGCATGAAAGATCATGCATTGCATCGAGCTTTACGGGCGCAAGGTGATCCCGATGGTGCGGGAGATGATGGCGGAGGCCAAAGTCTAGGTGCCGACCAGCCCGAATTGCGGGCTCGATGGTTCGGCGTGGGTGCTTCTTGGCAATGCGTCCGGCCAGCCGCGACAGGCGGCCGGCTTCGACCGCGGCGCGCATGCTTTTCGCCATCAGCACCGGATTTTGCGCCTTCGACACCGCGGTATTGATCAGCACCGCGGCGCAGCCGAGCTCGAGCGCGAGTGTCGCGTCGGAGGCGGTGCCGATCCCGGCATCGAGCACGACCGGCACCGGCGAGCGCGCGCAGACCAGCTCGATCAGATGCGGATTGGAAATGCCAAGCCCCGAGCCGATCGGCGAGCCGAGCGGCATCACCGCAGCGGCTCCGGCGTCGGCGAGCTTGCGGCAGGTCACCGGATCCTCGGTGCAATAAGGCAGTACGACAAAGCCCTTGGCGACCAGTTCTTCCGTAGCGCGAATGAGCTCTTCGACATCGGGATAAAGCAATTCGCGATCGCCGATCACTTCGAGCTTGATCCAATTGGTGTCGAGCGCCTCGCGCGCCAGCTCGGCGGTGAGGATGGCGTCCTTGGCGGTCTGGCAGCCGGCGGTGTTAGGCAGAAATTTCACCTTGCCGCCGAGAATGTCGATCAGGCTTTCGTCGTCGCCGGCCAGACTGATGCGGCGGATCGAAGCCGTGACCATGGCGGTGCCGCTTGCCGCGACCGCGTCGAGCATCACCTTGCGGTTGGGATAACCGGCGGTGCCGAGAAACAACCGCGAGCAGAATTCGTGACCGGCAATGATAAGAGGATCGGACATCGTTTCTCCTCTAGCCGCCCTGCCGCGCGCGCACGATTTCGATGCTGTCGCCCGCACGCAGCGCGGTTTCGCGCCAAGCGGCGCGCGGTACGACTGATCCGTTGAGCGCGACCGCAATGCCGCGCTGCGAGTGTCGGCGGTCTTTTCCGCGAGCAGCGCATCGAGCGTGCGATCCGCACCGAGCGGCTCGTTCTCGCCATTCACGCGGATCGTCGTTGTCTTCAGTTTGCTGCGTCATCTCTCCTACTCCGCCGCCGTCGCCGGCAAAAACCGTTCAAGCCCGAATGGCTTGATCGCAGGCTCGACAATGTCGTCGAGAATGAGCTTGGCCATGGCGTCCGCCGTCACCGGCGCCAGCAAGATGCCGTTGCGATGATGGCCGGTGGCATAGAACAGATTTTCCAGCGGTCGCGCGGCCGAGGATCGGCGCATCGTCGCGGCTGCCCGGCCGGTGGCCGACCCAGATTTCATCGACCGGCAATTCCTCGATCGCGGGAATGGCGCGCCACGCGGCTTCGAGCAAACGTCAGCAAGCCGCCTGCGGTAACCGTCTCGTCAAAGCCTTTTTCCTCGACGGTGGCGCCAACAATGAGGCGGCCGTCGCGCCGCGGCACCAGATAAGCGCCCGGCGCCCACAGCACGTGATTGAGGAGTGGCGCATTCGGCATCCATGCGCAGCGCCAGCATCTGGCCTTTGACCGGGCGCACCGGCGGCCGGCGATCCGGCGGCAGTCCGGCAATGCCGCGCGACCAGGCGCCGGCGGCGAGCACGACGCGATCGGCCGCGACGCGCGTGCCGTCTTCCAGGACGACGCCGGTCGGCGCGGCCGCCGTGAAACGGCGATCTCCTTGACCGGCCGATGCTCGTGAATCGTCGCGCCGGCGCGCTTCGGCGGCGATGCGCAGCGCCGCGACGAGCTTGCGATTGTCGACCTGATGATCTTGCGGGCTGAACACGGCGCCCGCGATCTTGCCGGCAAGATGCGGCTCCTTGCGCTCGCGTTTGCCGCCGCGCGACAGCCATTCGAGCGGCAGACCGAGCTTGCGTCTGAAAATCCAGATGATGCGTCAGCGTCGCCTGATCGTCCGCGGTCAGCGCCAGAACCAGCGTGCCCTCGCGTGCGCAATTCGACATCGACGCCGCTCGCGCGCAAGAAGCTCCTCGGCAAAGCCCGGCCAGCGCGCCTGGCTGTCGCGGCCGAGCGCGACCAACTCCTCCTCGCCGGGCTCGGCCTCGCAGGCACGCCGCCAGCATGCCGGCCGCGGCATGGCTCGAACCGGCGCCGGCCTTGCCGCGGTCGAACAGCAACACCTCGGCGCGGCCGGCGAGCCGCCAGGCGATGCCAAGCCCGACCACGCCGGCACCGATAATGACGACGCGGGGCCGCTTGCGGATCGGTCGAAATGGACGTCATCGTTGCGCTCAACGCGGCTCCCTTCGCTGGAATGACCCAGACAGGTTCGACGGGTTTGCTCCCGGAAACTACTCTCCTCCCGAGCCAGTAATCCTTGATATTACTGCACTTCTCGCAAAAAAGGCGGTCCCTTACTTGGTCCCCGGAGGCGAAGATGCTAAAGCCTGTCTCCATGCCCGATCTACGCCAGAGGACGCGAGGTACATATACGTCTCGGGTCAAAATACCACGAGACGTAGCGGCGGACTATGCGCGAACTTTTGGCCAGCGGTGGAGCGTAAAGCAGAGCTGGAAAGGGCTCACAGAGCCTCAGGCGCGGGCGGAAAGCGCCCGGTGGGCCAACATAATCCAGGCTCGGTTTAAGGCGCTGAGGGACGCTCGCGCCGGCCAGCGTCGCAGTCTCGATCATCGCGAACTGCATGCCTTAGCTGGCATCTGGTACGTCGATTACATGGATCGATATGAGGCCAACCCTGCGCCTCCGGAGAGCTACGACGGCGAGATCGGCAACATCATCCTCGAAGATGAGCTTGGGGCCGAGGTGGAAGTCCCCGGCGTCGATGCATGGCTCCTCGATCATGGCCACGCCCTGACGCCACAGAGCCGCGCCGACTTCCTCGAAATCTTGGCGCCTCTGTACGTCCAAGCATTGAGCACGTTGGCGAAGCGAGCACGGGGCGACTACAGCCGCGACCCAATCCGCGACACCTTCCCTACCCTGGAGCTGCACAGTGAGGCCCTCACATTGTCCGCGTTATGGGGCCAATGGGTGAAGGAGAAGAAACCGGCGCACGGCACGGTGCGGAGGTGGAAGGCTGTCATTGATGCGGCGAACGCTCAGTGGCCCGATGCGCGGAAAATCACAGAGGCCGATGCCCGGACGTGGCTAAAGTCTTGGTCACTCCGGAGCGGGGCGCCTTCACGGTCGCGACGATCTGGCGTTCGGCACTTAAGACCCTCTGTAATTGGGCGGTTGACGAAGGCAAGCTCAGCAGCAATCCGTTCGCCCGCGTTAAGATCGCGATACCGCGAAAGCACGAAACAAGGGCCAACAAAGCCTTCACCGATGAGGAGATGCGAACAATCCTCACGGCGGCCCTCCACTATCAAGGCAAGGACAAGCACCAAGCGGCAAAACGCTGGCTACCGTGGCTCATGTTCTATAGCGGATGCCGAGTTAGCGAAGCCGCGCGGCTTCGACGCCAAGATGTGAAGGAGTATGACGGCATATGGGCCATGACGTTTCGGTTCACGAAGACAAAGAAGCCTCGCACTGTGCCGATACATCCGCACCTGATCGAGCAAGGCTTCCTGACGTTCGTACAGTCACGCGGCGATGGGCCTTTGTTCTATAAGGGGCAGGATGACGACCAAGAGGAAATCGATGACGTTGGCCAGAATGTCGGAGAATGGGTGCGCAATGGTCTTGGCATTGACGATCCGGCCATCCGCCCCTCGCATGCTTGGCGGCATCTCTTTCGACTGCGGGCGGAGAGAGCCAACATTCCGGAGCGTTTGACCGACGCCATTGGCGGCTGGAAGCAATCAAACGTTGGGCGCACCTATGGGGCTCCGCTATTGTCTGATATGGCCAGAGAGATCGAGAAGCTGCCCCGCTTCGAAGGGTAGAATTCATGTGATGCCGTTGTGCGCGTCGGCACCGCGCCGACGACAGGGTGCGTAAGATGAGCAACAAGCTGCGAATGTGGAGGCACAGCGGTGGAAACGAATGCCGAGGTGAAGGAACATATCATAGAGGAATGGAGGAAAGTACCCGAAACGCAACGGCGGACCGCGACCGATGCCTTTGTTTTTGGTGTTACAATGTCGCAAAGGTTTTCCATCCGCTCGCGAGGCGACCCAGCCCAAGCAATAAAGGGATGGATAATTGAATATCAGGTTCGGTGCGGCCAACCGCTTGAAGACAAGTGAGCTAAAGAGGAGCCGTGCTAATAGCCAGACCTTCGACAGGTTTTCGGGCCGCGAAGGACCTGACCTTGCGCGGGATTGTCGAGCGCGTACAGTATTCGGGGCTAAAGCTCGATCACGTGCACGTCGAATGAGGAAATGATGCCAGCATGGCAATACTGGACTAGCTGGGTGGTTCAGGTGCTCGGAATGCTGGGCACGTTCCTCATTGCAACCATAGCACTCTTTGGCCCATGGTTACGAAATTGGATTGCGCCACCAAATCTAACGATAGCGCTAGCTAGCGTTGAAGGCTGGCCCTCGACACTTCGCATCTACGATCAGGCCGCAAAACAAACTCACTCAACACCTGGCATTTGGTACCACGTTCGTGTTGACAACAGCACACGTTGGAACCCCGTAACTGAATTGTACATCTTTTTGTTATCCGTCGAAGAGCGGGATGCTGCGGGCAACTACCAGCGCGTATGGAATGGCAGGGCAGCTTTAGGTTGGCGCAGTGATGCAAATCCGCAGCCAAAGAAAATAGGCTACACTGCGGAATGTGATCTTTGTCATATTCTGAAGAACCCACTTCAAATCGGCCTTAGTCCCATTATTCCTGGCGAAGTACCGGGCCCTTACACAGAGGAATGCCGAATTGCTCTCACCTTCCAAGCTCGTGGTTTAAGAGGGACTCCGATTTATTGCGTGTCGAGGTTTCTTGGGACGGAAAGTGGTCGGACGATAGAGAGCAAATGATGCGTCATCTTGTAGTCAGAGCAACGTGACACTCGAATGTACTATCCACACGTGATGGCATCCCTTCTCGGCGGAAAGCTGTAGAGTTTTCTGGTCCCTCTGCATACGTCAATGAATTGAGTTAGCTGACCGTCAATCACCTCAATCGTGAAGAATTCAACAAATGTCCCGTTGCTTGCGGAAAATTCCACGCGGTATTTTCCCGGAGGAAGCTGCTTCGCTATTATAACTCCTCCCTTGTTAACGGCCATCGGAGGCCTTGCAGTATCAAGAGAGAAATATTCTGGCTCGGGCCACTTAGATGAGAGCGGCGCTATCCAATACCAAACGTTGAACAATGACCCGCTCGCATTCAGAGAAAGTGGCACAGGATCAGTTAAGTTCTTGGGATTGACAATCTCTGCTCTTATAAAAGCGTAATTATCTCCGCCCGTCAGCATCTCCGTAAGTTTCGTATCTTGCCGACGGGAGTCTACTACGCTGGCGACCACTGAAAGAAGCGCGACGATAATGAATGCCCCATACCAAAGGTAGCGCGCATATGTGGTTGTGATGGGATGGTCGGTCAGAATGACACCCATCAGCACAAGACATGCTGTCGAGCCATAAACAATCAGCTTTAAAGCCAAATCCCAATCCATCCTGCCGCTCTCCACTTCATGTTGTTTGGACGGCCGGGAATTGTGCGAAGCCGGCTTGCGCGTCAATCCATCCTGGATGCTGTAGCGTCGCGCCCTTGTGGCCGCATGCCGTGCAGCGCGCCGAGTGCCTCAGCATATCGCTCGATGCATCGGCGCCCCAACGGATCATGAGCGGTACGAAGGCGACCGGCGCCCGATGCTGACACCGCTCGCACCATAGCCAAAACCATGCGCTGTGCTGGCGTAATTCGGCCAGTGTCGGGACGGCGGCGAAACTCATAGGCTATCTCATCCTCATTCCGCTAAGATCGTTCAATCTCTTTACGCTTGTAATAGGCCACGCGGGCCACATAGAGCCTTTGCAAACACAGAGCATCGCTATTGTAGGTGTTGTCCTTCGGGCCAGCGCAATCGTGGCCAATCGCTTCAGGTTGACCACGAAAATTCTTGGCAAGATCACAAATGAGGGTGTGAATATTTTCCGGCACTGTACCATCAAAAGCTTCCGCAACGCTAAAGATCGAACTAATTGGCCACGGACGATTTTTGAGTGGCACTTGCGGCTCAGGGCCGCCCCATTTCCATTCTGCGAATTCGGTGACTGCTTTAGCAAAAGCCTCGCGTTCCTCTTCGCCTCCGGTCATCTGTGCTTCCTCCCATGCGAGGCGATCCTAAACCTTTTCACTAGGGTCGGCGAGCGAATTTTCAGATCAGTGTCGCGCCGCTGTCCGGTTCGCCGAGCGGATATTGAGAGCGGCTCCGCGCGTGGGATTTGTTGGCCGAAAAAATCAAAATCGTGGCAATCCGGGTGGGTGGCCGGCGTACACCCCCGGTCTTTTCCGGCTCCGTTTATTTGATACGTGAGATCGCAGGACGTGCGCGGGATGGTCTGAGTGGGATGGCCAACGATCACATAAACAAGCGTGACGCAGCTCGAAGCGAACAAACAACGTCAACCAACAAAAAGCAGTGATGATGCATTTGTAACTTGACGCACGTTGCTTCAGGACTCATATCCGCTGTCTACTGACTGGTAACTTTGCAGACAGTCACGATGAGAACGGAGCAATAAACCCAATGACCGCGCACCTGAAGTTGGCAGCTGCTACAGAGATAAAGCAGACAGAGAACATCGGTCGCAGGGCAAACGCCTCCTATCGTGACCGTGAGCACCTGACTGAGGATGAGGTGCTGAAGGTGCTAAAGGCACTGAAGGCCAATCGTCGGGGTCATCGTGATTGGCTCATGGGCTTGCTCGCCTATCGTCACGGCTTGCGCGTCTCGGAGCTGATCGATTTGAAATGGTCCGACTTCAACGAGGCGGCCGGTCAATTGCTGGTGCGGCGCCTGAAGGGCTCGCAGGACAACAGCCATTTCTTGGAAGCTGACGAGATCAATGCGTTGCGGAGGCTGAGGCGCGAGGGGCCGACGCATGATCTATTTGTGTTTGTGAGCGAGCGCGGCGCCGCATTCACGCGCGATGGGATTGCGAAGATGATCCAGCGTGCCGGCGTAGCTGCTGGTCTGCCATTCCCAATCCACCCGCACATGCTGAGACACGCGTGCGGCTTCAAATTGGCGAATGAGGGCGTCACTACGCGCGACCTACAGAATTACCTCGGCCACAAGAACATCATGAGTACTGTGCGCTACACCGCGCTCGTGACCAAGCCGCTGCCAGTGAAGTGGAAGCGATGAGCCGCGAACGATCAAGCCAACGATGCACGCGGTGGGCCTCGCCGAATGGCTGTGGCCGCCCATAAGGCGCGGGCCAGCGTAGAATAGGCCAACACCGAAAGCCGGCAGCGAGGCCAGGACCGTGATCCGGCGCGAGGGCTAGGGCCAGCATATAGACACCGCCCTTTTGCCAGATAAATTTTCAATTCAAAAATCTTCCCTGCACCCCTCGTTGACGTGCACGCCCCCATATAGGCGTGCAGCATCGCCTCGCGGGTGTTGCACATCGCGTACAGTTTATGCACGCCATTTGCACGCTACCTCAAAACCCACTGATTTGGTTGAATAAAATGGCGTACATCAGCGCACGCCATTTGCACGCCATTTCCCCAAAATCGCGTACACAATCGGGTACGTGCACGCGATCTGTACGCCATTTTTCTGGCTTAGCAATTCCCGCTAAGTGCGACTTTTACGCCCGGCCTTGGACCAGCCTCTAGGACAGTGTTTCGGACACCGAGGGGGATAGCTTTCACTCGATCTCGTTAGCCCAGCCTGCAAGGTCTTTGACGAGACAACTCATCCCAGTATACGCGCCGACGTTGTCGCTAGACGTGAGGACAGTGTAGTTCTTGTTTCTGGCAACGGCGGCAGTATGGCGTTCCACGTAATGATCGTAAGCACCGCGTGAAAATCCTAAATTCAGTTCTTCGGTTATCTGGGCGGCGCGAACGGCGACTGGCTGACTTAACTGGATGCGCTTCACGATATGCGGAACGAGTTCCGCCGCTTCCTCTTCGTAGAGGTTTTTAAATTCGCCCCACGCCCAACTCGGAACGCAGATAGAGCCATCCTGCAAACGAGCGACCAGAGTTGCCTTGAGATTTCCTGAGGCGGTCGCTAGCTCGTGTAGCCCGTTCGTATCAATGACACATGAGCAGTCGGCTTGCGCCTTCTTAGCCATCGTCGAGGTCCAGATTTTGGAGCTCGTCCGATGAGAGAGAGGCTACGTAGTCGAAGTACGACTTCTGGTACTTCGGTTTTAAACCTGAAGTGCGATACAGGTTGATTTCATTGATACGGTCGTCGTCTAAAAGACTTTTGAAAAGTGTGGCAAACCTAAAGCCATACTTTGCAAGCTTTACCTTCTCCTGGGGCGGGGGTCCTTTGCCTCCGCCTCTCCTTTCCGAGAAGTCCGGATTATCGTTATGAACTAGAGCGCGCCATTTCTCATAACTGCCGCTCGTGTACATCTTGAGCTGCTCAAGCCTGAGGACCGTGGCCTCCTGGCTGATTTTGAGCTTGTTGGCGGCCCAACGTACATCTTCTAGATCAGGGGTGCGTGTAACTGAAGGACCAAGAAGTATAGTGATATACGCCTGCGGAACCAAAAAGCTTGCGGCGAAACGATTGCACCGCCGCTCAAGAGCATTCCTCTGCACGAATGGATCAGAAATTCCAGTCTTTCCCGTCAACACATGACCGAGTTCGTGCACCAACGTAAAAAGACGGCGGGCGCGCGTTTGTTGATGCGTATTGACGACAATCACGGGCTGCGCATTATGCGCTAAGCAAAACCCGCTGCCGTCTTCTCTCGGAAACGAGTTCTTGTAGAACGATAATTCCTTTGCCTTCGATCTTTCTCCTGACCGTCAGATAGAAAACCCGAGCGTCCTTCGACTTTTGCTGGTCTTGCAATGTGATATTGAAATATTCACGAGCTTGAAAGGCGAACCGGTCAATGGCCTCGTCTGTAGTGGCTGTGAACTTGGGCAGGTCTTTCGTGCCAGACATGCCTAGATCAACGAGCGACTTTTGAATGCCTTCTCCTAATCTGATGGCCTCGATTGTTTCCCGCGACTTTGCTTCTACCGCCGGTGCGTCGGACCGAAAATCAACGATCCCTTCCGATAATGCCGGAAGATTTTTCATGTAGAATGCGAATTGAGGGAGGGCGAGTTCGCGTGCGACGAGTTTCAGCAAGTCTTGCTTAGGCTCAGGTGACCGATGCAGCTCTCGACTGAGCTCAGTGGGATTTATGCCAAGCCGGCGAGAAAGCTGGGCGGAACTCAACCGCCGCGCTTGCAGTGCCTGTTGGAGAATGTTGGGATTATAGGCCACTTATCGCCTCCTGCGGGACAGGGTGCAAATGAAGTATGGTGATCTTGCCAGCATAGTGCAACTAGGGATTGGGTTGCACGTGGGAACCGCTGTATTGCAGGTCTTCGCGGAGCTTGGCATGACCCCCTTGGACCGGAGGATCAAGCGAATCAGGAGCCTCTTCGCGCTGCCGGAGGCAGAACGACCGCCCGAAAGTCTCGATGAGGAGCTAAAATGGCTCGAAAGCCGATATGAGCTGTTCAAGATCGACTTCTTCACAGAATACCGGTGGTGCGTCGCGATTGACTCGATTGTTGCGGTCATCTTGGCAGTACTTCTTATTATCGTCGCCATCAAAGCGGACGATGTAATACAGAGCGGTTACGAATGGTTTGCCATCGTGTCCATCGCTCTTTCTTTTTTGCCTGCGCCTCTCATGCTGCTGGCTCTTTGGCTTGATGCACGGCGGCGCGTCAGTACATTGAAGCGTGCCGCAGTTAGCATTGAGGAACGAGCGCTGCGGGAACACGCGTGATCTCCTATAGCGACCGGCGGCCTATCGTTCTTCGTCATCCTCAACGTCAATATCAAGCGGCGCCGGCAGGAACCAGCACCGATAGAGCTTGGTGCCGCCCGGATGTGGGCGCGTGCCAGAGAGGCTTGCAAGGCGTCCCGGTCGAGCTGGTCGTCCGGCCGCTCGTTCGAGGAGCTTCAGGTATCGCGCCTTGGCGTTGTCGAATTTCTGGCTAGTCTCGCGGTTCGATAGATCAGCATCCTTGAAATCTTCAAGCGTCAGCTTGTCTGCCATCGTATCGTCGAACATGCCGTAGTCTTCGGAGTAAATATTGAGCTTCTGTAGGACCATTCTTATTCTGGCCCCTAGCTCGGCAAATGTACCCTCTTCTGGATCGACCTTCACCGGCTTGCTCTTAGCGGTCAACAGCTCCTCATCGCTGATCCGTACAGGCACCGGCGCTGTGATGCCTCTCAGGCTGGAACTCATCTGAAGGCGGAAACCGATGGCGCGTTGACTGTCACCCTCGCGCACATCCGACAGCCAGACTTCCCTAATGACCTTGTTGCCGGCGACGCCCCGAATTTCACCGACCGTTCCCGGATCGGCAATGATCATTGTTGAGCCGAGGCCGCCCTTCGCCTCGTTCTTTCCGAGATGGTGGAGCAGGATCACACAGCACTTGAATTCGTGGCGGATTATTCTTGTGGTTGCTGTCAATGCTGTGCCGAAGCCGGGTGAATTCAAATCCTGTCCTGGCGCCGTCTGGCCAAGTGTATCGAACACAACAATGTCGGGATGATCCTGTTTTAGAAGCATCATGAGTGCGGCCATCGCGTTTATATCGAAAAAATTCGGGGCCGCTTTTCGCGTCAGCCAATACTTGCTCAGCTCGTCCAAAGGAATGCCGTGGGCTTTGGCGATGGCTTGCAGGCGGGTAGTGCGGACGCCATAGGCGCCCTCGCCAGCGAAGTACACGACCTTTAGTTTTTTCTCGACGGCAAGCTTGGTCAGTATGCTCAGCATCACATAGGTTTTCATCGAGCCTTTCTTACCGACAAAAACCGCAACGTATCCCTCCTCCCGGTCTCGCTGGAGCATATGGTCGTCGTCATAGAATTCAGGCGCCGGCAAATGTGCATCATCTATCGGGCGGGAGCCGGCCATCAATTCGAGCCAGCGGTTCACCGCCGTTCTGTCAGCACCCTCCCATTTGTCTAACTCGTCCGCTTTTGGTTCGGAGATCGCGGGGAGATTGGCGCCATCAAAAGCAACCTCGGGCGGCATGGCAGCATAGGCGCCCACTGCATTCTGGCCATTGCGGCCAGCGGATAAGACGCGCTCGCGCACAAAGCTCGGATCGTCGTTTGGCGTGCAATGCGGATACCAGTGCTCCAGCATCAGTTCTAACGCGGTATCTGACGACAAACCCAAATCCCGGACCAGTTCGCAAGCCACTTCGTAGCAAGTGTCATGGCCACGTTTGCCCTCAACCGCGAGACGGTCCCGCTCGACAAGCCCGATAAGGTGGCTGCGTGCTCGCGCGATGTTTACTGGCAAGTCGAGTTCAATGTCAGGGCTGGCTGTTGCCGGCTCAATTCGCTTCGCAAGCTTGGCGGCAATCGCATCAGGGAGAGGGGCAATCGTTCGATCAGCTCGGACCGCATAGCACTTTCCGTCAACCACTGACGGCGGTAAAAGCGCATAGGAGCCACGTCCCCGCGTATCGATGTGCGGACCTAGGCCCCTTTCCGGCTTCTTCTCATCGCCAACGGTCGTGGGGACTGATCCGAGAAAATAATAATGTGTGCCGCCGCGCGGTGTACCGACCTCATATGTCGGCGGTAGATCAAGGATGAGATTCGATATTGCAGCCATCGTGGTAGGTGTCAGCATCGATGATCGCGAGCCCCGCTCGTTCGGCTTCCAATGCGACGTTGTAATCCGGGTTCTCAGCCCACCATGCATCTATCTGTGCGGGATCAACGCTTGCGTCCTTGAAGCCGTTTGCGGTGGCTGGCTTTTTGGTACCCGGTAGGCATGGAAACACGGGCCAGCCTTTGGCGGCATAATCGAGCGCGGCTTGATGCAGTTCGGATTTTCCCCCGGCGGCCGTCGCAAGCACTACACCAACAGCGGGGTTGAATTCCGGAGAGCTTTGCCCTATGTTTCCCATCGCTTCTTACCCTCTGTTGCGGCGGTCGCCCCGCCGTACCATCTTCGGAAGCCCCGCCCGCCCGGCGGGGCTTTTCCGTTTCTATCTTCCGGTGAATGGATCGAAGTCCAGGCCGATGCATCTATCGCTACCCTTGCGGCTGCGCTTGTCCCACACGCTGACTAGCTCGCGCTCGCCATTGTCGTTCGGCTGTCCCGTGAAGATGTCCCAATCATCAATGCCCTTTGCCATCGTCGGCTGGTTTTTGCGTGGGTTAGGATTATCTGGCGAAGGCAACGTGCGGGCGTACTTCATATCCATGGCGGCATAGCGCAGCGCCGAGGCCAGATCGTCGGCTTCCGGCACATAGTCGCCATTCTTGTCGTAGTGCAAATCCCGAAGCTCCTCCCGTAGGTCGACGAGGTGCCGGGCGATCTTAAGTTGGCCCTTGGAAAACATCTGTTCGAGGAGCGCGAACTGTGCCTCCAGGTTCACCCCGCCAGTCTTAGGCAACACGGCATGAGTGGATCGCATCGGAAGGCCAAGCGATTTGTAATTTTGATAGAACGAGGCCCCGGAGCTGTCGCGTTGGTGGCCATCCGCGCCCCATGCTGTCACTGCATCCCATGCCGGCCACTGCTTAATCGCGGCGACGTGTACGGGAGGGAGCTGTTGCTTGATCCGCAGCGCATGCATCACATACAAGGTTTTCGTGGTCGGATCGACGGTACATGAGATAAAAGCAAACGGGTGTGCTTGGCTCGATAGCCCGTTGTGGCTGAAATCGACCGCGTTAATCCACGGCCAATACTCGGGAACGTCTTCCGGCCGCATATCGTGCAGATACGAGCTTTCCTCGAAGTTGAAGACGGCACCATAGCCGGGCAGGTCATCGCCCATGAGACGGGTCGCGCGCTCACGTTCCGAGTAGCTTGCTTCGGCAATGCGAATATCCTCCGGCGACAGGAACGGATTTTGATAGATCGATATTCGGATTTCGCCCCGATCAGCTTTGCCACCTTCACGGAAGAATTGCCGAATAGGTGTTATGCCGGCGAGCGGCGTAGCGGTGTGAATTATACGGCCGCCTGTGCCAACTGTGCGCGCGATCAGCTCAGGAAAAATCTCTTCGCCGCGTTTGCCTGGGTCTTCATCGAGCACGATTAAATCGACGGCATCGCCCTGGAACGATTGGCGATCTTGCTGGCTCGTCAAGAATTTGAGGTTCGCCAGAGTGCCGTCATCGCGTGTGACCAGGACCTTATCAGCGAGGCCGGATACGCCTCTGCTTAATGTGATTGGATGGCGAAGCGCGTCTAGCGGGAGCCATCCGGTCCCAAGTTCATCTTGCGTGAGGCCACCGAGTAGCTTCGCTTGCTGCACATCGCGGACGGTCGTGCCATCCGGCCCGATGATCCACTCGTTGAACGAGACGGAGCGCACGATATTGGGACGCACAAACTTGTAACCCATGTAATCTGACGGCCAGCGATCAAGTAGCGCACAGGCGGAATACATCATGGCGTACTCCGACTTGCCGGAACGGTTGCCGGCGCGCACCGATAAGAAGCGAAACGGCGCATTAAACGCCTCGATCTGTTTTTCAGACCGTTTCATGTAATCGAGGCGCTGATACCGCTGTCGATATTCCTTTTCCGAGTACATCTTTTTGATGTGCTTGAAGATGGCATTGCCATCGATTGTCTGGTCGTCACTCATGTCATTCTCCAAGCAAGTCCGCATCGGGATCGTGCGCGACTTCGGAGAATTCCGCGTCAACCACGTTGCCCTTGTTTTCGATGGCTAGTTTCTTCTCCAGCCTTTCGAGCCCGAATGCGCCATACAGCTCGATCAGCTTTTCTCTAGCTACATTCAGCGCACGCAGCGATCTAAGTTGGTCTAGCGCTTCTTGCTCGTGATCGATCTTGTGCGTGACTTCTACTTCATGTTTCTGCACGGTCGGGTCCGTTCGCTCCAGTACGGCGAGCGCCACGCGCGCGGCATCCTTGTGATAAGCATTGTCAAGTATCTGATCGATAGTATGAGCAGCCTTGAGCGTCGCGCGGCTCCGCGTGAGCTTCCTCACTTCTTCACCGATGGCCTGTATGATCCTGTCTCGGTGGGCCAGCCTATGGCCGATCCGTGCCAGCGTATTGGGGGAGCTATCAGGTTCACCCCAACCCGCAAGCTTCGCGGCTTCGGCATTGCTCTTGCCGGCTATGACGTGAAGCACGAACTCGCGTTCATCTGGACGGCATGCAAGCATGCACGGGCCAAAACTCTCGCGTTCATCAGGAATTTTAGCGACTGCGTTGTTCATGCTGCGTACTCAAAATCCGGGGTTACTGAGGTAGCCGGCACATCGAAATAACGAATGGGTAGGCTTCCTATTGGCTCGATCTGAGCGCCAACGTGACGTTTTGTGCCGGCGCACACACTGGCAAGCCATGACGTTTGCCAGTGGTGCAGCCCATGCACTCGCGTGCCGAGGTTCACACGCGAATAGGAATGGAGCCGGGCCATTTGCGGCGACGGATGCAGCTTGTAGGACGATGCATCCTTTCCCGGCTCCAGGCTGAAGCTACATCTGCAAATAGCCCCAGCTTTCTCATTTGATGCCTTTCCGTGCAGCGACTATGCGGCCGAAGTTGCTCAATGCGACCAAGGCATTCACTGTGCTGAAGGCGCCGACTTGGTAAAGCTCCTGGCCGGCCTTGCCGAGTGCTTCCTGCCCGATGTCCGCGTACTTTTTCATATCGGGATTGTTTCGCTCCAGGCTCTTGGCCAGATTGGTCTGAGTGAGCAAATACGCTTGTTGCTCCGCTTCGCCGTCGGGGAATTTTTGCACTGCATCGGCGAAGCCCTGAAACATCGAACTGGCCATGACTGCAGGGACACCCGCCTCATGAAAGCCGGCCTTTAGGTCGCTCAAGAAAGCCGCAGCCTCTGCCGGATCGTCGTCAACCATGAAGCTCGGCAGTGCTATTCTGTACCCGTCAGGTGTTGCCGGCGCCGCGAACACCCGGTCAGTGGCCGCCGCAGTGGCTTCCTGTGCCGTCAAGGCCGGTGCGAATTCCTTCGCTGGCGTCGGCTTTTGGGGTTCCAAGGCTGCTTCGACCGCCGCCCTATCGTGGCCAACGGAAACCATCTGTGAGGCGAATGCCGCCTTAGTCTGCGGCGACAATGTTGCCAGCATCGCCGGATCGAAATTGCCGATTGGTAGATTTGGAACTGGATTGTCTGATGTCATGACGCGAGCCTTTCATCTTGAATTAGATCGAACTCATAGGAGCCCCCACGGCTTCGGAAATGCAGCGCGGGCAGATTTGGGCGCTTCAGCGTGACTTCATGATTTGTGCGGGCACGCGGCTGTTGGTCGAGATAAGTGAAGCCTTCGCTTACGGTCCACACCTCATCGAACAATCTGGCGTCGGGAGTTTCCCGGCCACTTGCGCCGGAATGCGCAACCGTCACAATGATGTTCGCAATCCCTTCCTTGAGGAGTGCCGGGGCCAGAGTGGTCAACCACGGATCATCGCTGGTGAGCGGCAGTAACCGCGTGCTGAAGTCCCGAATGATAATGAAAGGACGCGACGCACTTCCCCGACTGATGCTGTGAACGTCTTTTGGCGTTTCATCCAGGAGGAGAACACTGCCGTGAGCACGTCTAGCCAACTCTTCGGCCAGATAGCGTTGGCCAGACTGAGGTTGCCCGATCAACAAATAATGAGTTGCATTACGCAACATCGGCGCCTCCTTTGTTTGCACGGTTGTCGATTGTGACAGCCTCGTGTTTCGGCATCATCGCCATGATCTGAGTTTCAGTGAGCGTCGCTCCGCCGCCAAGAAGATCATCATCGGCATCCGGAACCGGAGCGTCCGGGAGCGGCGGTATCGGAGCCGGCGGCGCACTTGGCCCCCCGTTTTCAATCGTGGAAATCAGATACTCGTTAGCGCGCTCAATTTCGGTTGCGAGTGGCACAAGGTCCGACAATGCCAAATACGGATTGTTGCTGGCTCCAGGGCATCGCGGCACATCACTGAGAGGATTAATTCCATCCAGTCTAAGAATTTCCCGCTCTAACAGACGGTCGATGTCTCCCGGCGAGAAGATTGCCGCTTGCGGAGGACTGCCCGGCAGTGGATAGGAACTGAAAATCTGTTCCGTGCTTTCAAGCATCTTGCGTCGCGCACGGATGTAGGTCGCGAGAGCTTCGGTCGCCTCAGTCGCATATTTTAATCTCTTGTTGGTGAGTTTCCGCGCGGTACGAAGCCATCCTGCTACGTTGGCCAGATGCAATCTTCGCGCCGCGTCTTGGATACGCTCTTCGGCCACAGCGACGGCGGCTTGATTTGCGCTGAGCTTGTTCTTGAGCACTTCAAGGTGACGCTGTGCTGTCTCGATAGCGGCTTCATTGCCCTCGAACGAGGCTTCAGCTAATTCCTTGCGACGCTTTTCCATTTGGAGATGAAGCCTTTCGGCATCCTTCTCCAGTTCGGCCTTGCGAGATGATGCCTTGCGATTGTCCGCAAGAGCGGCATCAGTCTCCGCATCCTGTTCTGGCGTTCTTTGTAAAGCTTGAAGGAGGCTCATTTGTTGCTCCATTTAACGGGGTTAAGAATACGTCGGGGATCGATTTCAAACGTCGCGGTGTGATCCAACATGCCGAGCTGAAGCGGCGCCGGCCCATCATCGCGGTTAATGCGCCAGTTGGCCCAGTTTCGGTCGCGCAGTTCCACGGCGCGCTCAATGAGGGCGATGACTTGCTGACGTGTGAAATGCGGTGAAGCCAACGTCGATCTGAAATTCTCCTCCAGCGGTGGAGGAGCTAGATCGACTTTGTGCTTGCGGAGATGCTCGATCCAGTCTTTGTCGCGCATCTCGGCGCCGGATCGCCAGAGAAGGAGCGTATCCGCGACTGTGTAGGGTGCAGCGAGGATTTTTGCCGCGTCGGATTTTGATGCTGAGGGGGGAGTGAAGGGGCGCTTGAAGAACGCCTCGACGGCTTCCTGATGAAACCGCATGCCTTTGGAGGTTTTTGTGACCTGACCGAATTCGCCAGCCGCAGCGTAGCGATAGATCGATTTCAAGCTCGTGCCGTAGCAGGTAGCGATAGCGGCAACGTCGAGTAATCGTTCGGTCATGGCAGCGGCCTCCTCGGCCGGTCGTCAGTTGCGCCTCCAGGCGCGCTCGTTGATCGTAGAGTGGATTATATTCCTAGTATTTTAAAATGTCAATCCGTTTGTTGTCTTAAATTCAATGAGTTAGCTCGGCGAGCGTCGGCGAGTTTTGGAATTGCGAACAGGATCAAGCCCATGGCTCAAAACATTACATTTTTGTAATGTTGCCTAGGTCCGGACCCGTGCTATGAAAATGTGGTCCCAAACACGGTCCCCGGCCGCTACCGGAAGGCTCAAAAAGCCTATATTTACTAGGGTTTTTTGATTTAAGGTGAGAGGGGTTTGATCTCAGCCGCGTTTTTGCCGCGCGGCACCCCTGGCCGATGAGGGAATAATGGGGTTTTTGGCGCCTTTTCGCAATATGTCCGACCGGATCGACGGCATACGACAACCAGCCGATTTCAAGAGCGCTTGGCGAGACGATCGAATTGCATCAATCGCTCAAGAAGCGGCGGCAAATCCTTGAGCGGGATCATGTTGGGGCCGTCCGATGGCGCGCTATCCGGATCCTGGTGGGTCTCGATGAAGACGCCGGCCACGCCGACCGCGACGGCGGCGCGCGCCAGCACCGGCACGTATTGGCGCTCGCCGCCGGAAGTAGCGCCCTGCCCGCCCGGCTGCTGCACCGAATGGGTGGCGTCGAAGATCACCGGCGCGCCGATCTGGGCCAGCACCGGTAGGGCCCGCATGTCGGAAACGAGCGTATTATAGCCGAACGACACGCCGCGCTCGGTGACCAGCACATTGGCATTGCCGGCGCCGGTGATTTTTTCGACGACATTGGCCATGTCCCATGGCGCCAGGAACTGACCTTTTTTGACGTTGATGACGCGGCCGGTGTTTGCCGCCGCGATCAACAGATCGGTCTGCCGGCAAAGGAAAGCCGGAATTTGCAGGATGTCGACCACCTCGGCGAGGAGCGCGCATTGATCCGGCTCATGCACGTCAGTGAGCACGGCAACGCCGAGCTCATCGCGTAAATCCGTGAAAATTTCGAGCGCCGCGTCGAGGCCGAGCCCGCGGGCGCTTTTGGCCGAGGTGCGGTTGGCTTTGTCGAACGAGGTTTTGTAGACGAAGCCGATGCCAAGCTTCGCCGCGATGTCCTTGAGCGCGCCCGCCATATCGAAAGCATGCGCGCGGCTTTCCAGCGCGCAGGGGCCGGCGATCAAAGCGAGCGGCAAGTCGTTGCCGAATTTGGCCCTGCCGACCTCGACGATGGGATTGGGGGTGGTCATGAAGTCCTCAAGCGGCGACCATGAAACGGGGCCCGCATCGGGTCAACCATGGCACGGGTGGCCCCAACACGCTCTCCTCCATGGGGAACGGCGAAATCTAGGCGTCGCGCAATTCTTTCCCGTTCTCGCGATGCGCGCTCCTTCTCCCCGCGCGCGGGGAGAAGGTCGGGATGAGGGGGCCTCTCCGCTGGGCGCGGAATTGCGGCGGCGCCGGCAACGCTGTCGCTTGGTGCGTAAGCTCAGAATCGCGGAGAGGCCCCCTCACCCTCGTTCGCTGCGCTCACTCGACCTTGTAACTCACGAGGCACCGGGCGGTTTAGAGTAGCTGGCGCGGTGGCAGGCGAGAGACCGCAGCGACCTAGGGACATCGAGCCCGTGGGAGAGCAAGGGTCTTCGCCTGTCGTTCCATCGAACCCGGACAGTCGCTTGGGCCGCACAGCGAGCCCGCTTGCGCAAGGAAGGGATCAGATGGACGCCACTGTTGTCGGTATCGACGTTGCCAAGGACCGCCTGGATGTTCGCGTGCGTCCGAGCGGTGAGACTTTTGTTGTCGCCCGCACTGGCGCGGGTATTGAAGACCTGACGGAACGGTTGCAGAAGCTGGCGCCACGCATCGTCGCGATCGAGGCTACAGGCGGTTTTGAGACCGTGGTTGCAGCGGGCCTGGCCGCGGCGGCTCTGCCGGTCATCGTAGTCAATCCGGCGCAGGTGCGAGCCTTCGCTCAAGCGCTCGGTAGAAGGGCCAAGACCGATCCGATCGACGCGGCCGTGATTGCGCATTTTGTCGAAGCCACCCAGGCCGTGCCGCGGCCGCTGCCGGACGAGGCTACGCGGCTGCTCGCCGATCTGATTGCGCGGCGGCGCCAGATCGTAGAGATGATGACCGCCGAGGGTCAGCGGGAGCGGCGCCTGACCAACAAGCGCCTGATCAAGAGCATCGCCCGACTGCGCAAGGCGCTGGAGAAAGAGCTGACTGAGCTCGACGATGAGATCGATGATTACGTGCGGGGCTCCCCGGTGTGGGCCGAGAAAGAGGATCTGCTGGCCTCCGTTCCCGGTGTCGGACCGGTCATCGCCCGCACCCTGATCGCCGAATTGCCGGAACTGGGATCGCTTGATCGTCGCAAGGTTGCAGCTCTCGTCGGCCCTGCACCCTGGACCCGACAGTCCGGCCAGTGGCGGGGCAAGAGCTTCATCGGCGGCGGCCGCAAGTCCATCCGCAAGGCGCTGTTCATGGCCGCAATGGTTGCCGCCCGTCATAATCCAATCCTCAAGCCATTCCGCGATAAGCTGGTCGCCGCCGGCAAGCCCAAGCTTGTCGCCATCATCGCCGTGGCCCGAAAGCTTCTGATCATCCTCAACGCCATCCTGAGAGATAAAACGCCATGGCAGCCAAAAATCGCTTGACGGTTAAGACAGTCGCTCTCCCCGCGCAGCGGGGAGAGGTGACATGCTCTCCCGTTCTCGCGATGCGCCTTGGCATCCGAGGTTTGCTTCACGCGGTAAGAAAGCCCTTCCATTCTTCTCCCTTCAAAAGAAGGGAGGCGGGCGCCGCTCGGCGCACCTCGGGATCCGCCCCCGCCGCAGAAGGACTAAAGCCTGCTGCGAGTTCGGCGAGCACCATCGTTTCTTCCCGCTCTACCGCGCGGGATCGAAACGGCGGCGCCCTCGCCTTACGGCGCCCACCGCGGTCATGCGCCGAAGGTTTGACCCTCCAACTCGGCCCGGGCCGCGCTTCCTGGAATCGCCGGGTGCAAACGGGAGGACCCTCCCCGGCGCCAGTGCAGCCAGCACCTGGCAGACCGGCATTAGGCCGGCCGGTCGATGCCCAGGCCGCCCGGGACAAGGCGACGATCCTTGCCTCCGGGAACCGCACCCGCCCCATCAGCCGGCGTCACCGGTTGACGTCCCTGACTTGGCAGGCTGATGCGGCAGGTAATGGCGGTCGCGGCGGATGTCAATGAAACGGAGACCATCGTCGCATCACGTCTCTGTGATAGGGACGATACCTGAAACCTCATCCGCAGGCGGCCACCGCAGCTGGCCCAACCAAGTCGGCTTTTGTGATATCCGAAATCGGCAGGCCGATGTCGATTGGGATTGAGGCCGATACGCCGGAGCCTCGCCCTTCGAGGCTCGGCGCTAACGCGCCGAGCACCTCAGGGTGAGGCGGTGCGGATCACTTCACCGCGGAAAACGCGGTCGGCTGCAGGATTTGATTGGTCGCGTTGGCGAGGATCGGGCCGTCTTTTTCGCTTTCGGCACGCGCCGAAATCCAGGCCGGATCGCTCATGAAGGCATTCCATTTCTTTTCGCGGTCGGCGAGCAACTCCCAAGCCAACAGATAAGTCAGCTCCTGGTTGGACTCGCCGATCAGCGTGGTCCAGAAGCCGGCCTGCTTGATGCCGTGCTTGTCCCACAGTTTCAACGTGGCGTTGGCAAAGCGGTTGAGCAGCGCCGGCAGCCGGCCCGGCACGCAGCGGTAGACACGCATTTCGTAGAGCATTGGGGTTTCCTCTTCCTTGTCATTCCGGGACAGAGCGTAGCGGGGAGCCCGGAATCCATAATCGCCGACCTGTGATTATGGATTCCGGACTTGCCGCTTTGCGGCAATCCGGAATGACGAGGATATTACATCAGCCGGCTGTGCTCCACCGCCGGGTTTCGTCGGCAGTGCCGCAACCTCCCGTCAGGATACCCTGACACTTCCGCTTTCCGGGGCACAGCGAGCATGGCGGGGCCTGTTGCCGGTCTCGTTCCGGTCGAAAATGACCCGAAGCGGATATTCGACGGCTTTTTAGTAACGCCAAGTAAGAGATTCGCTCAAAACGCATATCGCAGCTGAGCGTTGCCGCTATAGGTCTGCGAGCGTTGTGCTAACTCGCTGTCCAACCAGCAGTCGATCGAGAACCCATTTTTGAAAGCGATCTCCGCTCCGGCCGATGCGAGCAAGGAATTGGGGGCCGGCAGAGCGCCGTTCACGGTGAAGCCCGATCCAGGCAGCGATTGGAACGCGGCGCTGATGTTTAGGCCTGACCAGTAGTCATGCGCCCAGGCGGTGCGGGCGCGCAGTGCCAGGATCGTGCCGTTGTCGAGCGCGATGATCTGGTCGGACCAGGCGCCGAGTTCGGTGCGGGTGGTAGTCGTCGTTTGCGCAGCGTAGTTAAGGGCGAAAATCGATGATGACCCCGAGGCGGCACTTTCACTGTAGGACGGTGTGTAGAACGCTTGCATCTGCAATGCGGCGTAGGGGACGAACCATTCGTGGCCCGGCAAGCCGAGAACGTTCGGCACAGCGAACCGATATCCACCCTCGATCCGACCGGCGATCTGCTGGGCAGAGAAGGAGGCGGTGAGGTTATCGCTGCCGGTCACCGTCGCATACCGGGAGGTAGATACGCGGTCCCAGCCGTATGCGAGCGCGGCAGCCGCATAGGCGGCCTTGAAATAAGTCTTGCTATAGATGGCCGCCTCGGAACAGATCACTGTTTCCACCGCCGAGACCATCCGAGAGGCCGAAATTGGCGCCGCCACCCGCGAGCGCGAAGCCCACGGTTGTAGGCGTAACGCTGTAGTCCAGGCCGAGGGCAACGCCGTAGGTGTCCACCGACCTCTCGTGGGTTCCGGCAAAGACATCGCCTTCCGTTGTGCTTTCGCCACCGTAAGCAGCGACCCAGGTGCGCCAGGGCCTCGGATCCGGCGCGGCAAATCCAACCGGTGCCTTGTAGAGAGACGGCTTGTAAACGAGCGGTCCCTGATCGGGCGGTCTTGTTGTCACTTCGCGATCGTCGAACGGACTGAGCACGAGTGACAGGAACAAGTTCATCGCTTGAATCCCTGCCGGTGGGGCGCCCGTCGCAGCTTCCCCGGAAAGTTGTGTAAGCGCGGCGGCCAAGGCCGACGGCGACAACGTGGTGAGTAAGTTCAGAAACGCCGGCGGCAGCACACCACCGGCGGCGATGAAGTTATCGAGCGTATTTGCGATCGCGATTTGATTTGCCGAAATCGGCCCACCTAAGATCGAGCTAATGAGCGTAATCGAGGCCATGCAGACAGTGATAGTGTTGTCGTCCAACGTCACCGCGCCGTTGTGCGCCAAGGCGGCACCGCAGTTGATCCCGGCGCCGGCGTCCAGCGTGATGCTCGACAGCGCGACGATGTCCCCTTCGAACGCCGTGGTCGTGCCGAGAGTTGCGGAACTGCCGACCCTAAAAAACACATTGCTGCCTTGGGCGCCGTTAATCAGTAAAATGGACGAAGCGCTGGCGGTGGTGAGCGTACTTCCAATGTTGAAGACGAACGTGGCATTAGGGTTGCCCAGTCCGTTAAGCGTCAGGCTCCCCGTCAATTGAGCCGACGAATTAAAACTGTAGACGCCCGGTGTAAGCGTAAGGCCGCCGAGGTTTTGTCCGGAAAGGTCCTGCGTCGCAGGCATGGCCGACAGATCATTGTAGAAATTGAAGAGATCGATTTGAGCCTGTATTGCGGTCGCATCGCTATTGAATATTGCGCTTGGGGGGACGACGGTACCGGGGGGAAAGCCGGTGATCGCGGTGCCGGGGCTTAGCCCGACGTTTCCCGTGATGACGCTAGGGCCGGTGTTGGTGATGGCCGAGCCGCTCAGAATAGCGAAGCTTGCTAAGTTCTGAGCGCGCAGGCTCCCTAAAGGAAGAAAAACCGAGGCAATTAGCGCGACCACCAAGATGGCGATATTGGGTGGCGATATCTGCATACCATTCCCGTCACGCAACGCACGTCAGTGCGCTGCGCGGAAAGTCTAGATGGCTTTTGCTACGCAAGTTGGAACGATGGCCCGTTCGCCCGCGACGGCGAATCGTTCCAACAAAATTATGCAAATGGGCCGTTCCGCGTCTGTCCAAAATTGGACTTTGGATATTTCTTGGTTGCCTGCAGATGCGTAAATGGCGGCGGATAGTGAAAGTGCTTGACCTCAAATGGCCGATTAGAGGAACCGAGATCGAGAATAAGAAGCGCCGCGTCTGCTTCCGGGCCATCGCGGCCCTTCGCGGCAACGCAGCAATTCGCTCGCTTTCAGAGCGAAGCGGAATTTCAGCGCGCCGTGTTTAATGTGTCGGGAGACCGAGTTACACCAGCCGGCTCTGCTCCACCGCCTTAAAGTCCCAGATTTGCGGCCTAGTTCGCCGTCGCCGAACCGCCTCGTCGGCAGTGCCGCAACCTCGCGTCAGGATACTCTGATTTCACTTCCGTCTTCCGGGGCACAGCGAATATAGCGGGACCTGTTGCTGGTCTCGTTCCGGTCGAAAATGATGCGTACCGGCAGTCGCATTGCGCTATCTTGCCGTAATGCACAACGCTGGTGTCGCCCACCGATATGCTAGGGTACGGTCCTCTAGCTGAGGACAGAGCTTCATGAGGCGACGGGAATTCATCGCCCTTCTCGGTGGTGTCGGCGTGCCCCTGTTTCAGCCACTTGCCGCGCTTGCGCAGCAAGCGGCCCCGACGGTGATCGGCGTTTTAAGCGGCCAGTCAGCCGATAGCTACGCACGCCAACTGGCAGCACTGCGCAAAGGCATGGGTGAGAACGGCTATGTCGAGGGCCAAAATTTACTGATCGAATATCGATCGGCCGACGGCCACGACGATCAGCTTCAAGGCTTCGCCGCCGATTTGGTGCGGCGAGGCGTGGCAGTGATCGTATGCGGTGGCAGCCCAGGCGCCACGCCGGCCGCGAAGGCAGCCACTTCAACGATCCCCATTGTCTTTACGACAGGCATCGACCCGGTGAAGGCCGGCTACGTCGAAAGCCTCAACCGGCCAGGCGGCAATGTCACCGGCGTGGCCTTTTTGGCCACGCAATTAGGCGCGAAGCGTCTCGGCTTGTTGCATCAGTTACTTCCGAACGTGACGACGATTGCCGCTCTGTTCAATCGCAATCACCCGAACACCGCCTCCGACCTTGATAACGTGGAGGACGCCGCGCGCTCCATGGGATTACAGCTCCACGTCTTGTTTGCTAGCACTGAAAGCGAAATCGATGCAGCATTCGCGGCTCTCGCCGGGGTGGAGGCCGGCGCGCTGCTGGTCGGCCCTGATCCGTTCTTCCTCAGCAATCGCCACAAGATTGTCGCGCTCGCGGCGAGCTATGCCGTGCCGGCCGCTTACGAACTGCGCGAATTCGTCGATGATGGCGGCCTGATCAGCTACGGAACCAGCATTACTGAGGCCAATTACCAAGCCGGCCTTTATACTGCGCGAATTCTTAAGGGTGAAAAACCCGGCGATCTGCCGGTAATACAGTCCACAAAGTTTGAATTCGTCATCAATCTTAAGGCTGCGAAAACGCTAGGCCTCTCCGTACCGCCGACGCTGCTCGCGACCGCTGACGATGTGATCGAGTAGGTCGTTGTTTGCTGCGATTGCTCACAGACGCTTATGACCCATCGTTACCCTTCGCGGCGACGCTGCAATTCGGTTGCGAAGCGGAATTTCAGCGCGCCGTGTTTCCAATCCCGGATTTATGTTTGGCGCGGTTCAAGAAATTCGACGCGCGTTGGTATCACACCTCGTCGAGCGGCGGATTAGCCAACACCACCGAAGTCTCGATTTGTCGATCGGGCACGGTCCAATAGGTCTTGAGAAGCGTAATCTTGGCCGCGGGTGAGACCAGACTGAAGCCATGACGCTCATAAAATCGGATCGCCCAATCGGCGGCGGCCCAGGTACCGACCAGCATGCGCCTTCTGCTCAGGCGCCGCAGGTGTGTGAGCAGCGCGCCGCCAACGCCCTGCCGCTGGCTGCCCGGAAGAACATAAGCGTGACGAATAAGATCGACATCGCCCACCGGCTGAAAGCCCATGACAGCGACCAGCACCCCCTCCGCCTCGTAGCCCCAGAACGCCACACCGGCAGCAATATCGTTTACGAGTTCGTCCAGCGGCATGTACGGCTCATGCCATCGATCGTCTGGAATCACGCCGCGATAGGATTTGGCGGCAGCGTTGACGACCGCAAGTACGACCGTGCGCTCGTCATCACGACAGAGGCGGATATTTTTCATGACACAAACGTTCATAGCGGCGACCCGGCCAGCCATACTCACGATGGGTCGCCGCGGCGGGTCGGTCTTGAACGAAATTGCAGGCGACCGAAGAACGCAGAGTCAGCTCTTTGCCCTGGCATAGGCCCCTGGCGAAATCCCATATTTACGGGAGAATATTCGAGTCATGTGACTCTGATCCGCGAAGCCGCTGCCGATGGCCGCTTCCGCCAGGGCAGTCCCGTGCGAGATCAGCCGCCGCGCAATATCGATCCGGCGTTGAACGAGATACGCGTGCGGTGTCAGTCCGGTCGCTTTTACGAACCCTCGCAAAAACTGAAATCGACTTAACCCGCTGACGCGCGCCAGATCGGAAAGTGTGATCGGCGACGCCGGGCTGTCGTCAATGAGGCATTTGCCAATGAAAATGGCTTTGGCGATCGATCGTTGCACGCCGCAACCGATCCGCGCGCAGGTCAGGCTCGGCAGCAACATCAACAGCAAGCCTTCGCTTTGGAGCGCCGCATGCGTCGCGCCGTCTTCCGTGCAGGCGGAGAATAGCTTGAGGAAGCGGTCGGCCACAGCGGCGTCGCTGATAACGGGGCGGCAGAATTCGTAATTCCTTGTCTTGCCCTCGCTGGTGTCAAGGATAGCTTCCGCCAACAACGACGGATCGAAATACAACATCCTCCACGAACGGCTGATACCGCCAATAGGCGCGCCGTCGTGGACTTCGCCCGGATTGACCGTGATCACGTCGCCCGCGCCGGCTTCCACCATGCCGCGGCCGCTGAGTGATTTCTGCGCCCCGCGTTGAATGACGCCGATGCCAAATTGCTCATGCGTGTGACGCGGAAAGATGTGGCACGTGTCTGATTCGACGGCGTCCACGCCGGCAATTCCGCAGCGGAATATTTTGAAATCGCCTCTTTTCATGCCCAACGGTATACCACGGAATGTCGTCGTTGGCCCATCGCGGCACTTCACAGCGGCGCAGCAATTCGCTCGCTTTCGGAGCGAAGCGGAACTTCAGCGCGCCGCGTTTACAGTCCCGGATTTATGAGGACGCGGCTTAGCGCCGCCGCTCAACGCGTCGGGACACCAACAATTACACCAGCCGCGACTGCTCCACCGCCGCCTCGATGAACGACGAGAACAGCGGGTGCGGCGCGAAGGGACGCGATTTCAGCTCGGGATGGAATTGCACGCCGATGAACCAGGGATGATCGTCGTATTCGATGATCTCCGGCAAAATGCCGTCCGGCGACATGCCGGAAAACCGCATGCCGTGCTGCGCCAGGCGATCCTTGTAGGCGGTATTGACCTCGTAGCGGTGGCGGTGCCGCTCGGAAATCTCGGTGGCGTTGTAAATCTCGGCGACGCGCGAGCCGCGCTGCAGGACGGCGGGATAGGCGCCGAGCCGCATGGTGCCGCCGAGGTCGCTGGTGATGCCGCGCTTCTGCAGTTCGTTGCCCTTCATCCATTCGGTCATCAGGCCGACGACCGGCTCGCGGCGTCTGCACGAATTCGGTCGAGTTGGCCGCCTCGATGCCGCACAAATTGCGCGCCGCTTCGATCACCGCCATCTGCATGCCGAAGCAGATGCCGAAATACGGCACCTTGCGCTCGCGGGCGAATTGGGCGGCGAGAATTTTGCCCTCGGCGCCGCGCTGGCCGAAGCCGCCCGGCACCAAAATGCCGTCGACATGTTCGAGGAACGGCGCCGGATCCTCGTTCTCGAACACTTCGCTCTCGATCCAGTCGAGCTTGACCTTCACCTTGTTGGCGATGCCGCCATGCGAGAGCGCCTCGATCAGCGACTTATAGGCGTCCTTCATGCCGGTATATTTGCCGACAATGGCGATGGTGACGTCGCCTTCCGGATTGCGGATGCGCTCGTTGATGAAGTGCCAGGTGGCGAGATCGGGCGGCGGCGGATTGTCGATGCCGAAGGCGGCGAGCACCTCGGAATCGAGGCCGGCGGCGTGATAGGCCTCCGGCACGGCGTAGATATTGTCGACGTCGCGCGCCTCGATCACCGCGCTTTCGCGCACGTTGCAGAACAGCGCGAGCTTCTTGCGCTCGCTTAGCGGAATCTCGCGATCGCTGCGGCACAAGCAGAATATCCGGCTGAATGCCGATGGCGCGCAATTCGCGCACCGAGTGCTGGGTCGGCTTGGTTTTCAGTTCGCCGGCCGAGGGAATGAACGGCATCAGCGTGAGATGGATATAGACCGCGTGCGCCGCGCGGCAGGTCGTTGCCCATCTGGCGGATGGCCTCGAAATACGGCAGGCCCTCGATATCGCCGACGGTGCCGCCGATCTCGCACAGCACGAAATCGAAGCCGTCATTGCCCTCGCGAATGAAATCCTTGATCGCGTTGGTGACGTGGGGAATGACCTGGATGGTGGCGCCGAGATAATCGCCGCGGCGCTCCTTGAGCAGGATTTCCTGATAAATGCGGCCGGTGGTGATGTTGTCCTGGCGCGTCGCCGGGCGGCCGGTGAAGCGCTCGTAATGGCCGAGGTCGAGATCGGTCTCGGCGCCGTCGTCGGTGACGAAAACCTCGCCGTGCTGATAGGGCGACATCGTGCCCGGATCGACGTTGAGATAGGGATCGAGCTTGCGCAGGCGGACCTTGTAACCGCGCGCCTGCAACAGCGCGCCGAGCGCTGCGGAAGCGAGACCCTTGCCCAGGGAGGAGACCACGCCGCCGGTGATGAATATGTACCGCGCCATGGGACCTATCGCTTAGCCTGCCTTGTTCAATTCGACGAGCGATTTTCCGGAATATCTGCCGCGCCGCCGCAAGACGGCCGATGGCGAACCGGTAAAATCTCCCATTCGCATGGAGTTAGGCGGCTCTTTTCATGCAATGGCGGAACCGCCGCGCTGTGGTTAGTTTCGGCCTCGGCGCTGGCGTGGCAGGGTCCTTTCGGCAGCTCTGCTACTTCGACTGCGGCACTTGCGGCCCGCTTGGCGGCGGTCCGGCGCGAAATTCGGGTTGGTTCCCGACGGCAGGCTCGGGAAGCCCTTTTGCATCTGATTGAGGAGACCGCCGCCGGTGCTCAACGGCGCAACCGGCTGCGATCCGCCACCGGGGCCCGGGGGCGCCGGCTCAGCGACGCCGCCCGAGGTATTGATGACGCTGACCGGCCGGTGCTCGTAGCTGGCGATCCACGACAAAGCCAGGCTGGTGACGAAAAAGCCCGCGGCAAGGAGCGCCGTGGTGCGCGACAGCACATTGGCCGTGCCGCGGCCGGTCAAAAAGCCGCTTGTCGAGCTCACCAGCCCGCCGCCCTCGGATTTCTGCAGAAGCACGACGCCGATCAGCGCGATGACCAGCATCAGGTGAATGATGATAACGACACTGAGCATGTAAATCCGCCTGCGATCCAACGGGGCCAGCACACCGCCCCCCGCTCGCTATGCGCCATATAGGAAGTTGGCGGGGTCTCTACACGATCCGGAGCGGCATTTCTACGGCCGCGGCGGCGGCCCCTTGAGAGCCGCCGTGGCTTGGGGCACCTACCGATAGACCCCGGCGATGGCCAGGAACTCGTCGGCGTTCGAGGCTCGCGCCGCCGACCAGCGCGCCATCGACATTGTCGACCCGCAACAGCGCTTTGGCGTTGGCGGGCTTCACCGATCCGCCGTAGAGGATGCGCACGGCGTGCCCCGCCTCGCCGAAGCGCAGGCACAGCCGCGCGCGGATGAAGTCGTGAATGTCGCCGATGTCGCCCGGCGTCGGCGTTTGCCCGCTGCCGATGGCCCAGACCGGCTCATAGGCGACGACGATTTTGCGGCCGCTGTCCGGCAGCGAGCCGTCGAGCTGGCGGCCCACCACATGGCGCGTTTGCCCGGTATCGCGGTCGTCGCGCTCTTCGCCGATACAGACAATGGCCGTCAGCCCGGCGCGGTGCGCCGCCAGCGCCTTGGCGCGCACCGTCGCATCGGTTTCACAGTGATCGCGGCGGCGCTCGGAATGGCCCACGATCACCGCTTGCGCGCCGGCGTCGCGCAGCATTTCGGCGGAAATGTCGCCGGTATGGGCTCCCGCCGCCAGCGCATGGCAATCCTGGCCGCCGATGGCGACGCGCGGTTCCGCTGGCGGCTTTGGCGAACTCGGCAATCAGCGTCGCCGGCGGACATATCATCAGGTCGACGGCGGCCGGCAGCGTCCGGCACCGGCCATGATTTTTTGCAATTCGCCGAGCGAGGCCGACAGCCCGTTCATCTTCCAATTGCCGGCGACCAGGGGACGGCGGGCCATTGTGTTGAGCTCACAAAAAAGGCGACAGAGCGTGCGACAAAGAGGCGTTAGAGCGCAATCGCGCCCGGAAAAGAGGCGCTTTAGGTGAAGCATGATTCGGAAAACGGCTTGCACTCCGGATCATGCGGAAAGCCGTTGCGGGTGCAGGTTGCAGGAAAGGCCCGTCGGTTGCGGCATAGGCCGGCGCTCCCTATAGTGCACCGCCTTTCCGCCATTTCAGCGCAGTTGAACCGGGTGACGTCGACCCATGTTACGTGGCATCCGCAAAGTCTCCGAAAATTGGCTCGGACGCACCGTCATGGGCGTGGTCATGACGGCGCTCGCCGCGAGCTTTGCGATCTGGGGCATCAACGACATTTTCCACGGCTTCGGCAGCAACACGCTGGCGACGATCGGCGGCACCGAGATCCCGATCGACGCAGTTCCGCCAAGCCTATAACGACCGTCTGGACCAGATCAGCCACGACCTCGGCCATCCGCTGCCGCCCGACCAAGCCACCGCGCTGGGGCTCGACCGCCAGGTGCTCGGCGACCTCATCGCCCAGGCCGGCATCGATCAGCAGGCCCATAAGATGGGGCTCGGCCTGTCCACCGCCGAGATCTCCCGCCACATCACCTCCAATCCGCAAATGCAGAACGAGCACGGCCAGTTCGATCCGGCGCGGTTGCAGCTCTGTTGCAGAATATGCGGATGACCGAACCGGCCTTTATCGCCACCGAGCGCCAGACCACGCTGCGCCGGCAACTGATCGACAGCATTTCCGGCGGCGTCACCCCGCCGCAGACCTGGCTCGACGCCATCAACCAGTTCCAGAACGAAGAACGCAGCATAAAATACGTTGCGCTCGGGCCGGCGCAGGCCGGCGACATCCCGCAGCCGACCGACGACGAGCTCAGCAAATATTTCGACGACCGCAGGATTCTGTTCCGGGCGCCGGAATACCGCAAGATCGACGTCATTACGGTGACGCCGCCGGCGCTGGCGCAATGGATGGCAGATCTCGGACGACGACATCAAGAAGGCCTATGACGAGCAGCATGCGAGCTTCGTCACGCCGGAGACAGCGCCATATCGAGCAGATCGTGTTTCCGCAAATGGCCGACGCGCAGGCCGCGGCCGACCGCATCAAGAGCGGCACGAGCTTTGCCGATATCGCAACCGCGCGCGGGCTCAAACCGCAGGACATCGATCTCGGCACGGTGACGCAAGTCGGCCATGGTCGATCCGAAAGTGGCCGACGCCGCGTTTGCGCTGAAGGAAGGCGAAGTCAGCGCGCCGATCCAGACCCAGTTCGGCGCGGTGCTGGTCACCGCGCTCAAAATCGAGCCCGTCGGTCACCAAATCGCTCGCCGAAGCGACGCCGGACCTGCGCAGTCAGATCGCGCTCGATCGCGCCAAGAAAGAAGTGCAGGACATCCACGACAAGATCGAAGACGACCGTGCCGGCGGCGCCACGCTGGAGGAGGCCGCGCAAAAGGAAAAGCTGCCGGTCACGACGTTCGACGTCGACCGTTCCGGCCGCGATCCGGCAGGGCAAGCCCGTCGTCAATATCCCGCACGGCCCCGAGGTCGTCAGCAGCGCCTTTGCCTCCGACGTCGGCGTCGACAACGATCCGATCGACCTCGACGGCGGCTATATCTGGTACGACGTCGCCGCCATCACGCCGGCGCGCGACCGCAAGCTCGACGAGGTCAAGCCCGAAGTCGCGCAGCGCTGGCGCGACGATCAGATCGCGGCGCGATTGAAGGCCAAGGCGGCCGATCTCCTCGACAAGCTCAAGAACGGCAACCGCATTCGACGCGCTGGCCGGCGGCGAGAAGCTTCAAGATCCAGACGGCCAGCGACCTCAAGCGCGGCGGATCGAGCGGCGACGTCTCCGCCAATATGACGCAAGCGATCTTTCACACCGAAAAGGACGGCTACGGCGACAGCGTGGGCGCCGACCCCGACGAAATGGATCGTCTTTCAAGTCACCGACGTCAAAACGCCGACGCTCGATCCGAATTCGGCGGACGCCAAGCACATCGATGAGACCTTGCACGCGCAATTGTCCGACGACTTGATCGGGCAATATGTCAATTGGCTGGAAAACGATCTCGGCACCAAAATCAATCCCTCGGTTCTGGCCCAGGCCATGGGGAACGGCAGCCCGGACACCAACTAATCTCCCGGCCCGGAACTGAAAATGCATATCGAGCCTTCGGCGCAATCATTCGCAGCGCGCTATGCGGCCGGCGAGCCGCAGGTGGTGTGGACGACGCTGGTCGCCGATCTGGAAACGCCGGTTTCCGCCTATCTCAAAATCGCCGGCGGGCGGCGCCGAGGGCTCCGCGCCGATGAGCTTTCTCTTGGAATCGGTCGAAGGCGGCGCGGTGCGCGGCCGCTATTCGATCGTCGGTCTCGAGCCCGACCTCATCTTCCGCGTGGCCGGCCGGCAGGCGGAGATCAACCGGACGGTCGCGACCGATCCCGCCGCCTTCGTGCCGGTCGACGAGTCGCCGCTCGCGGCTTTGCGCGATTTCATTGCCGAGAGCCGCATCGCGCTGCCGCCGAACCTGCCGCCCATGGCCGCCGGCGTGTTCGGCTATCTCGGCTACGACATGGTGCGGCTGATGGAGGATTTGCCGGCGCCGCCGCCCGATCCGCTCGGCATTGCCGACGCGGTGCTGGTGCGGCCGACCCTGATCGTGGTCTTCGATGCGGTGAAGGACACCATCACCGTGGTGACACCGGTGCGCGTGCATGCCGGGGTGAGTGCGCAAACGGCGCGCTTGCGCGCAACGGAACGGCTGTCGGCGATCGTCGACGCGCTCGACCGGCCGCTCGACAAATCGGCGACGCGAGATCGACACCGGCCCGCTCGAGGTCACGCCGCGCTCCAACACCGCGCCCGATGAGTTCAAGCGCATGGTGCTGCGCGCCAAAGAGTACATCGCGGCCGGCGATATATTTCAGGTCGTGCTGTCGCAGCGCTTCGAGGCGCCGTTCAAGCTGCCGCCGTTTTCGCTCTATCGCGCGCTGCGCCGGGTCAATCCGTCGCCGTATCTGTATTTCCTCGACTTCGGCAGCTTTGCGGTGGCCGGCTCGAGCCCGGAAATCCTGGTCAAGACCGAAGGCCGGACCGTCACCATCCGTCCGATCGCCGGCACGCGTCCGCGCGGCGCCACCCCGCACGACGACGCGGCGCTCGAAGCGGACCTGCTTGCCGATCCCAAGGAGCGCGCCGAGCATTTGATGCTGCTCGATCTCGGCCGCAACGACGTCGGCCGCGTCGCCGAAATCGGCACCGTCAAAGTGACCGATCGGTTCTTCATCGAGCGCTACAGCCAGGTCATGCACATCGTCTCCAATGTCGAGGGCAAATTGCGCGCCGACCGCGACGCCATCGATGCGCTCGCCGCCGGCTTTCCCGCCGGCACGGTGTCCGGCGCGCCAAAAGTGCGCGCCATGGAGATCATCGACGAATTGGAGAAGCAGAAGCGCTCGCTTTACGCCGGCTGCGTCGGCTATTTTTCCGCCGGCGAGGACATGGACACCTGCATCGTGTTGCGCACCGCGTTGATCAAGGACGGCACCATGTATGTCCAGGCCGGCGCCGGCATCGTCGCCGACAGTAATCCGGACTTCGAGCAGCAGGAATGCATCAACAAGGCGGCGGCCTTGTTCCGCGCCGCCGAGGAGGCCAAGCGCTTCGCCTCCGCCGCCCGGCGCGGGCAGTAAGACCGCTCTCGCGTCACCTCCTCGCAAGCCGCTCAGGCTCCGAACCACTCCGGATGCTGCGTGATGGCGACCACGCCACAGGCAAACATCAGCACGCAAATGGTCCAGACCAGCAGCGAAAGATATCGATCGTCAGTCATGACAACAGCAAAGCAATCCACGTGCCAAATCCGCGCCTAAAAGCTGCTGCTAAAATCTGGCGGCAAGACTGACTCTGTCGCGACGTCCACGCCGTGCCACACATGCGGTTGGCCCCGGGGTGGACGGCCTCGGGGCCAAGGCCGAGCCGCGGCTCTACAGGGAATAGAACCGCGGCGTGCCTGACAGTTAACGCCCCCTGCCGGCAGACGGTTCCGGCGCCGCATCGCGATTGAGCGCCGGCGGAGTTGTCATCCGGCTATCGGCCCGTCGCACTTACACGCTCGTCGTTTCACTTCACATTCGGATAAAGGCCGGATTCCTTGACGGCTGCGAGGCCCTCGGCGCGGTCGGCAACCAGCTCTTTGGCAAACTGATCGGGCGGGCTGAACACCGGGGTCAGCCCGCGGCTGAACAGAAATTTCTGTTGGAAGTCCGGCTTCGCTCCGATCGCCGCGATGGCCATGTAAAGCTTGTCGACGATCGGTTTCGGCGTGCCGGCCGGCGCGAAAATGCCGAAGAAGGTCGGCGCGATATGCTTGGTATAGCCGATCTCCTTGAACGTCGGGATGTCCGGCGCCAGCGGCGAACGCTTATCGCCATCGATGGCGAGACCGACGATCTTGCCGGCACGGATGAACGACACCAGATTGCCGATGCCGAAAATCGCAATCTGAGTCGTTCCGGTGAGCATCGAATTGACCGCATCGCCGCCGCCCTTGAACGGCAGACGGACGATGTCGACGCCGTTCGTCTTGTCGAATTCCTGCATGAAGGCGACCTTCGACAGCGAGGGCGCCATGTAGTTCAGCGCGTTCGGCTTGGCTTTGGCGAGCGCCGCCAGCTCGGCGAAAGGATTTGACGCCGAGCGAAGCATCCACCGCAAAGACCTGGCTCAGGTAATAGGCGCGCGTGACCGGCTCCAAGCTCTTTGCCGGATCGAAATCCGTATTCGGCTGAATGATCGGGTTGATGGTGACGGTTTCGCCCGGAAGGATGCAAATCGTATAGCCGTCCGGCGCCGCCGCCGCGCAAGCCTGGGCGCCGATCGTGCCTTCCGCGCCGGCGCGGTCCTCGACCACGATCGAGGTGCCGAGCGCCGGACCGAGCTGGTCGCCGAGCGCGCGCATGAACAGATCGCTCAAGCCGCCGGGCCCTTGGGAAGCGATCGCCTTGATCGGGCGGGTCGGATAGGTCTGCGCCACCGCAGGCAGCGGCAACGCAATCAACACAAGCGAGGCGAGAAGGACAACGGCGCATGTGATCCTCTGGTCGATGAATTTCTTGTCGTTACGGCGGAGATTGCCGCAAGTTTACCGCTTGCGACAAGCGGCTAAACCGCGCAGAGGCTTTGCGAGCGCAGGCGACGCGAGACCGATAGCCCGGGAGGAAGCAGGTGCCGGATTACGCGATGAAGGTCGAAAAAGGCGTCACCGTGCGGATGCGCGACGGCATCCGTATCTCGCTATGCGTTTATCGTCCCGCGGCCGAGGGCAAATTCCCGGCGCTGTTTGCGGCGTCGCCTTATCAATACGAGATGGACGAGGTGCCGGCCTATCCGCTGTTTCTGTGGCGCGAGACCGGTCCGATCGAATGGTATGTCGGCCAGGGCTACGCCTATGTCCACGCCGACGTGCGCGGCTCGGGACGCTCCGAAGGCGAATTCGAATTCATGGGGCAGAACGAGCAGCAGGATTATCTCGAACTGATCGACTGGATCGTCAAACAGCCTTGGAGCAACGGCCGGGTCGGCGGCATCGGCCAGTCCTATTACGCCATGGCGCAGTGGCTGATGGCGACCTACAACCCGCCCGGCCTCGCCTGCATCGCGCCCTATGACGGGCTCGTCGACCAGTATCGCGGCTCGAATTATCACGGCGGCATCTACTGCTCCTATCGGTCGGTCTGGTACACCTCGCTGCGCGCCGACAATCAGCATCGCCTCGCCGGGGCGCATGGCCGGCCGCCGATGAAATTCGATCTTGTCGGCGAGATCATCAATCATCCGCTCGACGACGACTTCTGGCGCCAGCGCTCGCCCTATTGGCGGCTCGATGCGATCAAGTGCCCGGTGCTGTCGATCGGCCATTGGGGCAAAATGGGCCTGCATCTGCGCGGCAATATTCTCGGCTACGAAGAGGTCACGGCGCCGAAGAAGCTCGTGGTCACCGGCGCCCGCAACACGTTCGAGGCGCATCGGCTGTTCGACCAGATCGAATTTCACGAACGCGAACTGCTGCCGTTCTACGATCTGCATCTCAAAGGCAAGAACAACGGCTTCATGGAGCGCGAGCCGGTGCGGCTGTTCGTCCGCGGCGCCAATGCCTGGCGCGCGGATATGCGGTGGCCGCCGCGAGCACACCATTCCGCTCGCCTTTTATCTGCGCCAAGGCCCCTCCGGCAGCGTCACCTCGCTCAATGACGGCGCGCTGTCGACCGAGCCGCCGGCGGCGGACGAGGCGCCGACCAGTTACACCTATCCGGACTGGGAATGGGTCAATGGCACAGCCGTGATCGGGCCGGACGGACGGGTCGATCCGGCGCGCCGCGTGCTGACTTTCACCAGCGCGCCACTGACCGACGATCTCGAAGTGATCGGACCGATCGTGCTCAAGCTGTTCGCCTCGTCGAGCGCGATCGACACCCAATTCATCGTCAAGCTGACCGATCAGCATCCGGACGATGCCGCTGCCCGCGGCAAAGGCGAACAACCGGCTTTCACCCCGGTGTCGAAGGGCTGGCTCAAAGCCTCGCATCGCGAGAAGGACCCGGCGCGCTCGACGCCGCAGCGGCCGTTCTATAAGCACACCGATCCGCAGCCGCTGAAGCCCGGCGAGATCTATGCGTTCGATATCGAGATTTTGCCGATCGCCTACGTGTTCAAAAAGGGCCACCGCATCCGGCTGGAACTCGCCAACGGCGATTCACCGGCGACCGACGGCGTGTTCTCGCATCCCTATCATCCGTCGCTGATGGGCACCGACACCATCCGTCACGATGGCGCTCACGCCTCGGCGCTGATCCTGCCGGTGACCCGGTAACTGCTCAGGCGGCGCGGTCGAATTTCTGCTCAAAAGCACTATCGGGGATTTTGCTCGACCGCCGGTCCGGCGCCGTGAAGACGCAGCCGCACCAAATCCAAGCGATCGCGGCAGCGAGAATGAACCAGAGCACGACATCGACAGCCATGCTTATCCTCCATGGCCGCCCCCGGCATGTGGATTCAATCATGCGCTGGCCGAATTGCTCCATGAATTAATGTCGCAGGAATTAATGTCGCAGGCGGCTCCGAATGCTCATGACAGCGTAGCCGCCAGGATCCGCAAGAGCTCCCACGGTGCCGTTGGGAGCCCAAAACGGGAGCGGAAAGGCGGCCGGCCGTGACCCACGCCCGGCGGCGCGGTCGGACACGGCACAGTCGACAAATAGCTGCTGGCGCGCAGGCATCGGCCCACGCGCCATTCGCAGCGGAACGCTAAGAGCAAGGGACGGCGGAGCAGCCTTACTTCGGCATCGGGAGAACGAGTGCGTAGCAGGCCGAATACACCGAACCGTCAAGATTGTAGCACGACACGCACTTGCAGCCGGACGCGCCGGAGCAGCCCGCGATCATCTTGTGATGCAGCATGATCCGCGCATGGTTATTGACGGACGTCCCGACGGCGCAGGCCGGCCATGCCGCCCAAGCCGAGCCGGAAAAAGCCAGTCCCGATAAAGCGAGCGCGAGGCCCACTGACAGTCCAATACGGCGCATAAGGTCCCTCCACCTCTTTGAGATACCCTAGGAAATCAGCCCCTGGGGGAACGACTCAGTTTCACACACACAATAACGCCGCGCAAGATTGTATAATCTCCCGCGCGCGTCATTTTCACAAAACCGCCCCAAGCGGTATCGCGTTACGGAAACGGCCGCAGTCCGGGCGGCAATCGGGCGTCCTAGCTTGCGGCGACGAATTTGTAGCCGTCGCCCCAGCGCCGCACCCGCCCGGTCGATGGCGACGGGAAATGGCTCGCGCACATGATCGTCGGCTCCTCGCAGAAGCGGTCGAAAATCCGCCGCCGCGTTTGTCCCGCCTGCACCGAATCGTAATCGGACATCATGCCGATGTCGGGATATTTGCCCTGCAACGGCGAATGGATCATGTCGCCGGTGATCAACGCGTCCTCGCCTTTCTTGCCGACCAGCACCGAAAAATGATCGATGGCGTGGCCCGGCGTCGGGATGAACGAAATCGCCTCGTTGAAGGCGAAATCGCTTTTGACGATGTGTTCGCGCTTGGCGGCGACGATCGGCAACACCGAATTGGTGATCCACGGCGCGCTGGCCGGATTTTCCTTTTCGCGCCCCGTCCAATAAGCGAGCTCGCGATCGGTCATGATGTAGCGCGCCTTGGGAAAGGTCGGCACCCAGCGCCCGTTGTCGAGACGGGTGTTCCAGCCGACATGGTCGCCGTGCAGATGGGTGCACATCACGTAATCGATGTCGTTGACGGTCAGTCCGACGCCTGCCAGGCCTTTTTCGAACCGGTCGCTGTCGAGCATGTTCCAGAACGGCCGCGTCGGCCGCGACTTGTGATTGCCGACGCAAGCATCGATCAGGATGTTGTGATGCGCCGTCTTGATGACGAAGCTTTGAATGCACAGCATCAATCTGTGGTCGGCATCGACGAAGGTCGGCTGCAGCCAGGAGCGGTTTTCCTCGAACAGCTCTTTGGTCAGCGACGGAAAAAAACCAAACAGCTCGAAGAAACCGCCCTCCTGCTCGATGACGGGATGAATCGTGGCGTCTTTGAGCGCGATCGGCCAGGCTAACGCTGTCATCGGGGCTGTTTCCTCGGGGCTGGTTATTTGCCGAATGGTATCGGTGCGGCATGCGCGCCGCTACCGTGATTTCCGAGGAAGGGGGCGCCGGGCCACAGCGCGGCGACGGGCGCTATTCGGCGGCGATGAGTCTGTTTTCGAGGAGGGCCGCGTTCTGCCGGGCGACGAAGTCTTCTTCCAGTTTCGCCAGGATCACATAGTTCTGCGCCAACAAGCGGTAGCAATTGCCGAATTTTGCCGACGCCGTGATTTTGGCCGCGTCCTCGCATTTGGCCGCGTGCCGCCGCAGCTCGCGGGCCCTCGCCAAATGATCGAGCATAGGACGCTTACCGACTGACAACTGATCCACCACGCATACCTTGCGATAGGCCAAGTTGTTGCGCGGACAGGCTTAGGCGTCAAAGCCTTTGCTGCTGCAACCTGTGGATAACCAGACGCGGCGGCGCTTACTGTCCGGTTCCACACCTGCGGCAGGCGGCCGCGCCTCGCGCGCTCACGCTTTGGCCGCCGGATCGCGATGAACCGGATCGATCCACAGCACCGTCTCCGGCTTCTCCACCGGCTCGATGTCGAGATTGATGGCGATCGCCTCGCCGTCGCTGCGCACCAAGACGCATTCCAGGATCTCGTCCCGGCTGGCGTTGATCTCCTGATGCGGCACGTAAGGCGGAATGAAAATGAAATCGCCGGGCCCGGCTTCGGCGGTGAATTGCAGATGCTCGCCCCAGCGCATGCGCGCTTTGCCGCGCACCACATAGATGATGCTTTCGAGATGGCCGTGATGGTGCGCGCCGGTCTTGGCGTCCGGCTTGATCGTCACCGTGCCGGCCCACAGTTTTTGCGCGCCGACGCGGGCGAAATTGATCGCCGCCTTGCGATCCATTCCGGGCGTCGACGGCACATTGGGATCGAGCTGATTGCCGGGAATGACGCGCACGCCATCGTGCTTCCAGCGGTCGTCGGCGTGGCTGTGTTCGTCGTGATCGTGAGCGCGATCGGAAGCCTGATCGTGAGCTTGGGCCATGACGCCTGATAGCATAGCGGCCCGCCGATCGCGACCCGCTTAGGGCGCGGTCAGGCCGAGCGAAGCGAGATAGTCGGTGTTGACCCGCACGTGCTCGAATTTGGCCGCCTCGAGATAGGCATCGAGGATGGCCTGCGCCTGCCCGCGCGGCGGCAAGGCGGCATGGGCCGCGCTACCGGCATTGGCAATCAAATCCCATCCCGCCGGCTTTGGCACCGAGACCACCGAAAGATCGGAGTTCGAGAATTCTTATACGGCCAGAAGATCCAGCCAACGCCGAAACGCTCGTGCAGCCGGCGAAATTTATCGTTCCAGCCATTGTTGAATTCGCCGGTTTCCCCGATCAGGATCGGCACGTTCCAGCGATTGCTGAAATTCAGATAGTCCTGGATGCCGTCGCGGGCGGGGGTGATCCAGAATTTGTGGTAGGTATAAATCGCATTGCCATCGAACGGCCGGCCGAACATGGCGAAGTTCGTGTCCCACTGGCCGCCGCCAAGCAACACGGCGTGGTTCGGATCGACGCTGCGAATGGCGGCGACGATGTCGCGATAAAGCGGCTCGAGCTGCGGATTGAGATAATCGACGTCGCTGTAAGGCGAGATCGGCTCGTTCAAAAGATCGTAACCGAGGATGGCGCTTTCGTCGCGATAATGCGCGGCCAGCCGCTGCCAGAGCGCGATCGTGAGCGCGCGGTCGCGCGGGACGTAGAAGGTGAGCGGAAAACCGGGACCGTCGTCGTGATTGACGCCGGTCTGGCCGCCGGGCGCGGCATGCAGATCGATGATCGCCCGCAAGCCCGCGTCATGACACCACTGCACCAGCCGGTCGACGAGTGCCCAGCCCGGTCCCTCGAACCGGTCGCCCGCCGCCCCGGAATTGGCGTCGCCGGATTTCACGAACAGCCGCCAGTCGAGCGGCACCCGAACGGTGTTGAAGCCGGCCGCTTTGATAAAGGCGATGTCGTCTTTGGCGATATAAACATCGCGAAACCGCGACCAGAACCGCGCGGCAGCCTCAGGACCGAGGAGCGTATCGAACAAGTCCGAAATCTCCGCCGGGCTCAGCGCATGCTTGAACTTGAACATGTAGCCTTCGGGCACCAGCCAATTGCCGAGATTGATGCCCTTCACGGAGAACGTCTCGCCGCGGCCGTCGACCAGGCGCCTGCCGTCGGCATGGATGAAATCGGTTTCGCCGGCCGCGGCGCCGGTCAGCCCGGCGGCGACAATGACAGCGGCGGCGCAGAACAGCGCAACAATCCAAGTGGGCCACCGTAAAGCCCGCCAACGATCGGGACCGCAAGCGCGCATCGAATCCTCCGGCTCGCCTCGATGCCAAATTCATGCCATGAGCGGACGGCCCGGGAGCCAACGGCAAGAGCAACGCTTCAATGTACGGCATGCCGCTGTCTCAAGCGCTGGTCTTTGTCGCGGCGGCGGTCGTTATCGTCGCTGCGGCGCGGCGCGTCCATCCGTTCGTCGTGATCGCCGTCGTGGCGGCAGCGTTCGGCTACATCGCCGGTTACCCGACCTCGCAACTGGGCAGCGCCTTCGGCAGCGGCTTTTCCGAAAAGCTCTATTCGCCGGGCTTGGCGATCGTCACGGCGAGCGTCATCGCCGGTCTTGCCGAAGGCACATCGGCGCTGGAGCGGCTTGCCGGCTTCATCGCGCGGCATCGCATCATCGCCGGCAACCGGCTCCCGGCCATTGTTGAACTCGTTGCCGGACTTGGCGCCTCGCCGGCGTCGGCCTTTGCGCTCGTCAGCCCGCTCCTGCCGGCGCTCGGCGGCGCCAAAGCGCAAAATCGGCAGGGCGCCGCTTTGGCGCTGGCGCTGGCGCTCTCGGCAAGCCACGGCCTCGCGGTGCTGACACCGGTGCCGATTGCGGCGGTCGCCATTCTCGGCGCGCAATGGAGCCGCGTCGCATTGTTCGGTGTACCGCTTGCGATCGTGCTGGCCGCGTGCGGAGCAATATTTGCGCATTGGTCGTTGCCTGCGGACGACGCGCCGCCGCCCCCCGAGCCGGAACGCGCGGGGAAGCCGCGCGGCCAAGGATCGCCGGCCGTTCTCTTGTTGGCGATCGCGGTCCCGCTTCTCGCCTTGATGGAGCAATCGCTTGGCGGCATGCCGAGCGAGCCGCTCGGCGGCGGAACGACGCGTGAGTTGATCATCGGCGTCGGCCGGCCGCTGATCCTTTTTCTTGTCGGTCTCGGCATCATGATCGCCGGTCAGCCGCGCCACAGCTTCGGCCGCCTCACCGATCCCGATTGGGCCGGCGCCGTGCTCGGCCGCGTCGGCGGAATTCTGCTGGTGATCGGCGCCGCGGGCGGATTGCAGCGGCTCTGCCAGCAGACCGGCATGGCGGAAATGCTCGGCGAGCGCGTGCTCGGCTGGCATCTTGGCGCGCTCGCTGTGCTGATCCCGTTTCTGGTCGCAGCCGTGATCAAAACATTGCAGGGCTCGTCACTGGTCGCGGCCATCACCACGGCGGGCATGGTGCAGCCGCTGTTGCAATCGCTCGGCGCCGGTGGCACCAACGGCAGGGCGCTTGCGGCGCTCGCCATCGGCGCCGGCGCCATGACGGTCTCCCATGTCAACGACGAATATTTCTGGCTGGTTGCGGACCGCGCCGGACTGACGCCGCCGCGCGGACTGGCGACGATCGCCGGCGGCACAGCCTTGCAAGGGATCGTTGCCGCAGCCCTCCTTGTCGCGCTCTCGCTTTTGACCGGGTAGCGCCGACACAGCCTCGAACCGGGAAAAAATTCATCGGATTGGGCGGACTTAAAATCTTCGCAAATGGCACCGTAGTTGCATGCAAAGTCGCATGTCGCGTCGCCTGACAAAGCCGCCCTGCCGATGATTTCCGACCGATCCGCACCGCCGAAAAGCGCGGCCGCACCAAGCCCTTCGCGGCGCGAGCTGATGAAACTTGCGAGCGCCGGTGCGCTGGCGGCAAATGCCGCGACGCCGGCGCAGGCCAAACCTGCCGCCGGAGCAGCCGAGCTTTCCCGCTCGCCGACAGCCTTCGGCCTGCCGCGGGATTTTGTTTGGGGCACCGCCACCTCGGCCTATCAGATCGAAGGCGCCTGGCAGGACGGCGGCCGCGGCGAGTCGATCTGGGATCGTTTCGCGCACACGCCCGGCACCGTCCGCAACGGCGACACCGGCGACATCGCGCTCGATCACTACCACCGCTACAAGGATGACATCGCACTGATGAAGTCGCTCGGCGCGCGCGCCTATCGCTTCTCGATCGCCTGGCCGCGCCTGTTTCCGCAAGGCGGCGGAGCGCCGAACCCGCAAGGCCTCGATTTCTACCGGCGCTTGACCGACGAACTTCTCGAAAGCGGCATCGAACCGTTCGCCACGCTTTATCACTGGGATTTGCCGCAGGCGCTGGAGGACAAAGGCGGCTGGGAGTCCGCCGACACCGCCAAAGCCTTCGCCGACTATGCCGGCTATGTCGGCGACCAGCTCAGCGACCGGGTGCGGCACTTTTTTACGATCAACGAACTGACCACCTTCGTCGAGCTCGGCTATGGCAGCGGCATCTTCGCGCCCGGCCTGAAATTGCCGGCGGCGCGCTTGAATCAGGTGCGCCATCATGCGGTTCTCGGCCATGGGCTTGCCGTGCAGGCGATCCGCGCCGGCGCGAGACCGGGAACGAAGGTCGGACTGGCCGAGAATCTCGCGGCCGCCGTGCCGGTGATCGAAACGGTCGACAATATCGCGGCCGCCGAGCGCGCCACCCGCGAGCTCAATGCCGGTTATCTCACCGTCATTCTCGAAGGCCGCTACACCGAGGCTTTTTTGACGTCGGCCGGAACGAGCGCGCCGAAATTCACCGAGACGGACTTGCAGACGATCGCCACTCCGCTCGATTTCGTCGGGCTGAATGTCTACAAGCCGCTCTATGTCCGTGCCGTCGCCGGCGCTCCCGGCTACCAAGTACTGCCGTTTGCCAAATCGCATCCGCGCATGGCGTCGTCCTGGCAGTTCTTCGGGCCCGAGGCTTTGTACTGGGCGCCGCGCCACGTCCATCGCATCTGGAACGTCAAGGAGATTTACATCAGCGAGAACGGCTGCGGCGCCGCCGACGAGCCGGCCGCCGACGGCATGGTCTATGACAGCGACCGCATCATGTTTCTGCGCAACAATCTGACCATGCTGCAACGCGCGACCGCGGAGGGCGTGCCGGTGCGCGGCTATTTCCTGTGGAGCCTGTTCGACAATTTCGAATGGGCGGACGGTTATGCGACCCGCTTCGGTTTGATCCATGTCGATTACACAACACTCAAACGCACGCCGAAATTGTCGGCGGCCTATTATGCGCAAACCATCAAGCGCAACGCGGTGGCGTGAACGCGAACCGTCGCGCCCGGTTCCGCGACGATGACGCAACTTATGCTGTCGCAAACGCCGGCGTGTTAACTTGACAAGCCAAAGCATCGGTCCAGAATTGCGCCGTAGCCTTGCTGACACGGAGGTTAAAATGAATCCACCGGGTCAAGAGGCCGCGATGATTGTTGCGTCAAACGCCCGGGTCGCAACATAGCGGGATAAAGACGGGCGGTTTGCCGGGCGCGGTCGTCCGCGGGTCGCATCAGTCAGGCAAGACCCCAATTCCGGCCGCCCCCGGCGATCGCATTATTGCGTGGTGCCGGTCAAAGGCTGGTGTTGGCCGCGCGCAGCCGCCGCGCCATGGCGCGCATCACGTTCAAGGCAAAATGCGGCGTGTTGCTGATCAGGAATAGAAACTGCTTCTCGCCTACGGCGACCAGCTTGGCGTCGGTCATGGCTACCGCGGTCGCGCTGCGCGGCGCCGCGTCGATCAGCGCCATTTCGCCGAAAATACCGTATTGCGGTACCGTTTCCAGATGGCGATTGCCGAGACGGATCTCGACTTCGCCGCTCTGAACGATGAACAATTCCTGGGCGGCATCACCCTGCTGGAAAATGATTTCGCCGGCCTTGAATTCACGCGCCGGTGCGCCCGCGCCCGCCAGGATTCGAAAATCGATCGGCGCGTTCGCCATGGCGGGCCTCAAATGTTTGTCGACGCCGGCGACGGTCCGCTCACTCCCCACCATTGTCGCCGTCGCCGTTGCCGTTGCCGTCGCCTTCCTCGGTCAGCCGCTCCACCGACGCGACCTTTTCGCCTTCGCCGGTCGAGAACACGATGACGCCTTGGGTCGAGCGGCCGGCGATGCGGATGCCGTCGACCGGGCAACGGATCAGTTGGCCGCCGTCGGTGACCAGCATGATCTGGTCGCTCTCCTCGATCGGGAATGAGGCGACGAGCCGGCCGTTCTTCTCGGTGATCGCCATGGCGACGATGCCTTTGCCGCCGCGGCCGGTGGTGCGGTACTCGTAGGACGAGGTGCGCTTGCCGAAACCTTTTTCCGAAATCGTCAACACGAACTGCTCGGCCGCGGACAGTTCGGCGTAGCGCGTCTGGCCGAGCTCGATGGCGCCTTCGGCCTCTTCGGCATCGACGCCGACCTCCTCCGGCTCGCCGTTGCCGCCGCGCCGCACCGCATTGGCGCGCTTGAGATAAGCGGCGCGCTCCTCGGCGGTCGCCTCGACGTGACGCAGGATCGACAGCGAGATCACTTTGTCGCCGTCCGCCAGATTGATGCCGCGCACGCCCATCGAGGTGCGGCCGGAGAACACGCGCACGTCGTCGACCGCAAAGCGGATGCACTGACCTTTTTCCGAGGTGAGAAGAACATCGTCCTCCTCTTTGCAGATCTGCACATCGACGAAGGCATCGCCCTCGTCGAGCTTCATGGCGATGATGCCGGAGCGGCGCACGTCGGCGAAATCCGACAGCTTGTTGCGCCGCACCGTGCCGGCGGTGGTGGCGAACATCACGTCGAGCTTGTCCCAGCTCTTTTCGTCCTCGGGCAGCGGCATGATGGTGGTGATGTTCTCGCCCTGCTCGAGCGGGAGAATATTGATCAGCGCCTTGCCGCGCGCCTGCGGCGCCGCCAGCGGCAGCCGCCAGACCTTTTCCTTGTAGACCTTGCCGTGCGAGGAGAAGAACAGCACCGGCGCATGCGTCGAGGCGACGAACAGCCGGGTGACGAAATCCTCTTCGCGGGTCTGCATGCCGGCGCGGCCCTTGCCGCCGCGCTTCTGCGCCCGGTAGGTCGACAGCGGCACGCGCTTGACGTAGCCGGCATGCGAGACGGTGACGACCATGTCCTCGCGCTGGATCAGGTCCTCGTCCTCCATCTCGCCTTCTTGATCGAGGATCACGGTCCGGCGCGGGGTGGCGAACTCGGTCTTGATGGCGGCAAGCTCGTCCTTGACGATCGTCTGGATGCGGGCGCGCGAGCGCAGAATGTCGAGATATTCGGCAATCTCGCCGGCCAGCTTGTCGAGCTCGGCCTTGATCTCGTCGCGGCCGAGCGCGGTCAGCCGCTGCAGGCGCAGATCGAGGATGGCCTTGGCCTGCTCGGCGGAAAGCTTGGTCGTGCCGTCCGGCGACACGCTATGCCGCGGATCGTCGATCAGCGTGACCATGGCGGCGACATCGCGCGCCGCCCAATCGCGCTCCATCATCTGCTCGCGCGCCTCGTTGGCGTCCTTGGCGGCGCGGATGAGCTTGATCATTTCGTCGATATTGGCCACCGCAATGGCAAGCCCGACCAGCACATGGGCGCGATCGCGCGCCTTGCCGAGCAGATGCTTGGTCCGCCGATAGACCACCTCCTCGCGGAAGGCGACGAAAGAGACCAGCAGGTCCTTCAGATTCATCACCAGCGGGCGGCCGCCTTCGAGCGCCACCATATTGGCGCCGAACGAAGACTGCAGCGCGGTGAAGCGGTAAAGCTGGTTGAGCACGACGTCGGGCACCGCGTCGCGGCGGAGTTCGACCACCACGCGGTAACCGTCGCGGTCGCTCTCGTCGCGCAGCGCGCCGATGCCCTCGATTTTCTTTTCGCGCACCAGTTCGCCGATGCGCTCGACCATCTGCGCTTTGTTCACCTGATAGGGAATTTCGGAAATGACGATCGCTTCGCGCTCACCGCGCAGCGTCTCGAACTCCACTTTGCCGCGCATCACGATTGAGCCGCGGCCGAGGTGATAGGCGGAGCGAATGCCTTGTCGGCCGAGGATGATGCCGCCGGTCGGAAAGTCCGGCCCCGGCACGATGGCGATCAGGTCCTCGATCGAGAGCGCCGGATTATCGATCAGCGCCACGCAGGCATCGATCACCTCGCCGAGATTATGCGGCGGGATATTGGTCGCCATGCCGACGGCGATGCCGCCGGCGCCGTTGACAAGCAGATTCGGATATTTCGCCGGCAGCACCACCGGTTCGCGTTCGCGGCCGTCATAATTCGGCTGAAAGTCGACGGTGTCTTTATCGAGGTCGTCGAGCAACGGAATCGCCGCGCGCGCCAGCCGGACTTCGGTGTAGCGTTCGGCCGCCGGCGGATCGCCGTCGACCGAACCGAAATTGCCCTGGCCGTCGATCAGCGGCAGGCGCATGGAAAAGTCTTGAGCCAATCGCACCAGCGCGTCGTAGATCGCCTGGTTGCCATGGGGATGATACCTGCCCATGGTATCGCCGGTGATCGCGCGCCGATTTATTGTAGGGCCGGTCCGGCGTCTGATTGTTCTCGTGCATCGAATAGAGGATGCGCCGATGCACGGGCTTGAGCCCGTCGCGCGCATCGGGCAGCGCGCGCGCCACGATCACGCTCATGGCGTAATCGAGGTAGCTCTTCTTCATCTCCTCGGTAATGGAAACCGGGCGAATATCGGAAGGCTCGCCGCCGCTGGGCGGCGTATCATCCTGGTCTGACAAAGCGTGAAATCCTGACGAATCGCGTGGGTTTTTTATAGCCGATAAGGCCGCTGCGGGCCACCCTTATCGGCTTGTCGTACATATGGTTTTCTTGAGGAAATTCAATAGGCTAAACGCCGGTGGCCGTGCCCGTTCCAGGGCGCCGCGGGCCGGCTGCTTGGCGTTGCCCGCCAGGACGCAGAAAGCCGTCGACGACGGCGCCCTTCGGGGCCGAAAAAATGCCTCCTGGCGCAATCGCGCGCGCTCCCTAAGATGCGCGCGAAAGATCAAAAGGGAGGACGGCCATGGTTCAGCTTCTCGACGGCGACATCAAGACGCGCGAGGTGCTCGGCTGGACAGGCGTCCATGTGCTGCATTTTTCGGGCTCGTCGTGCTCGCAGAAGCTGCGCATTTTTCTCAATCTCAAAGGCATCCCCTGGCAGTCGCATCCGGTCGATCTGCCGGGCAACGAGAACATGCAGCCGTGGTTTCTCGGCATCAATCCGCGCGGGCTGGTGCCGGTCATGGTGCATGACGGCGCGGTGCATATCGAGAGCAACGACATCATCCAGTATCTGGAGCGGACGTTTCCGCAGCCGAAGCTGATCCCCGCCGGCCACGAAAGCGAGGTCGCGGCGCTCCTCAAGCACGAGGACGATCTGCATCTGGATTTGCGCACGCTGAGTTTCCGCTTCGTGTTCGCCCCACCCGGCCCGCCGAAGCCGGCCGCTGCGCTCGAAAGCTACCGCGCCAATGGCAGCGGCACCGTGGGAGGCCTCAATGATCGTGAAAAGCAGATCCAGATCGAGTTCTGGCAGCGCGCCGCGGCGGAAGGCTTCCCCGACGATCGGGCGCGCGCCTCGGCGCAGAAATTCCGCGCCGAGTTCGACGCGCTCGACAAGACGCTGGCGAAACAGCCCTATCTCATGGGAGACGCGCTTAGCGTGCTCGACATCGCCTGGTTCATCTACGAGCACCGGCTGTCGCTGGCCGATTATCCGTTCGAACGCCTGCATCCGCATGTCCATGCCTGGGCGGAGAAACTTCGCGCGCGGCCGGAATTCGCCAACGAGATCGGCCAGCTCCGTCATTCGCCGCAACAGCTTGAAACGATCCGCCGCGCCCAAGCCGGCAAGACGCTGGAAGCGGTCGCGGGGTTCTGACTGCAGCCTTGACGGTAAGATTTCATGTTCGCCGATTACGCCGTCTCTGCGCTGCTGACGCTGTTCGTCGTGGTCGATCCGATCGCGATGGCGCCGACCTTTCTGGTCGTGACCGAAGGCATGCCGCGGGCATCGCGGCGAAGCGTCGCCGTGCGCGCCAGCTTTCTTGCCGGCGTCATCCTGATCGGCGACCGCGCTGATCGGCGATTGGCTTCTCGCCACGCTGGAAATCTCGCTGTCGGCGTTCCGCATCGCCGGCGGATTGTTGCTGTTCTGGATCGCGGCCGAAATGGTGTTCGGCGTGCGCAGCCAGCACGAGGGCGAAACGGCCGAACAGGCGCTGGAGGAACGCGTCCGCAACGTTGCCGCGTTCCCGCTGGCGATACCGCTGCTTGCCGGGCCGGGCGCCATCACCGCCACTTTGCTGCTCGCCACCCGCGCCGGCGGCAACATGGTCCTCATCGGAATCCTTATCGGCGTCGTGCTGCTTATCGCGCTGTCGTGTTGGATCACCTTCGTTTCCGCCGAGCGCATCAGCGGGCTGCTCGGCACGACCGGCAATATCGTGCTGTCGCGGCTGCTCGGCGTGCTGCTGGCGGCGCTCGCGGTGCAATACGTCGTCGACGGTATTCGCGCGATTTTCACTTAGAGCGCAATCGCTTCAGATTAAATCGATTGCGCTTCATAACTTATTGTTGGAGCATGATCCCTCGGGTCAAGCCCGAGGGCATGCTTTTCGGAAAACCGGTGTCCACCCTCGGATCAAGTCCGAGGGCAGGCATTTTCCGGATCATGCTCTAAGACGGCGAAGGCGACGCAGCGGCGCTAAGCGTTCGTTAACCATAGACGTTCACGATCGCTTAAGCCTTTTCGCACGGGGAGAACCATCATGACGGTTTTGGGAATTGCGCCGCCCACGCCGCAGCCGCAGCTTCAACAAATCTCGCCAACGCCCAGCCAGCACAAGCATAATGGCGCTTCGGGAGCCTCGATCAGCGATGTCGATGGGCAACGCTCGAACGTCATGCCGCCGGCCAACTCCACCGGCAAAATCGGCAGCGTGCTCGATATCAGGATATGAGCGGATTTCGCGTCCGCGCCGCCGAGCCGCGCGATATCCCGGCGCTGATGCGGCTCAAGCGGCTGTTGGCGGAAGGCGAGGATTCCGCTCATGCGGTGCGCGCCACGGCCGCGGATTGGCTGCGCGACGGCTTTGGCCCGCAAGCCGGCTTCACCGCCTTTGTCGCCGAACGCGAGCAAAGCGGCGACGTCGGCGGGCGTATCATCGGAATGGCCACCTGCAGCCGGCGCAAGCTCACCGGCTGGAATGGCCCGGTGATTTTCCTGCAAGACCTGTTTGTCGAACCCGCACTACCGCGCGCACGGCGTCGCCCGCGCGCTGATGGCGCGGGTCGCGGCGTTCGCCCGCGAACTCGGCAGCCCGATCGTCGAGCTCACGGTGCGGGCCGACAATCCGGCGCAACACTTCTATCAGCGCGCCGGGTTTCAGCCGCTGCCGGAGTGCCTGACTTATGTGCTGGCGGGGCCGGCGCTGGCCGAGCTCGCCGCGCAAGACGACATCGCGCTCGTCGCTTGCCGGCAAGTCGCGCCATACGCGATGTAATTATCGAGCCGCGGCTGCCAGATCATCAAGGCAAAAACGGCGATCATGCCGATCAGAAGCGGACCGGCGAAGCGCGCACCAAATCCGGAACAGGCGGCGATAGGCGGCGGACAACGGCACGCCGGCGAGCGCGGCGTCGCGCGTCAGGTCGCGGATGCGCATCTCGATGTAAAGCGCCCCCGACCCAGCATGCGACGATGACGACGTAGACCGCGCTCGAAACCACGATCCAGAATTCGTTGAGCGGCGAAAGCCCGATCGCATAAGCGAGCGGAAAGCCGCTGAGCGGCTGCAGCACGATGGCGGCGGCCACCACCATCAGTTCGACCTTGACGACAAAGCGCGACGTCAAAGCAACGACCGCGGTGTTGCCGGAGCGGTGCGCCAGCACCATGAAGATGGCAAGGCAAAACCAGCCGCCGACCAGTCGCCGTGACGGCGAGCACATGCACGAATTTGATGGCGAAGATCAGGTCGAGCATCGCGTCATTCCGGGGCGCGCAAAGCGCGAACCCGGAGTCCATAATCACGGCAAGCGAAAATCAAGCGCCGGCGCCGCGGCACCGTGACCCACGCCGGGCTTATGCGATTCCGGGCCTCGCTCGCTCGGCCGGAATGACGGCAGGATCAAAACGGAATCTCGTCGTCCATATCGGCGCCGGCGCCGCGCCGGCCCCGCGCGCGACCCGGCACCTGCGGCCGCGGCCGCGACCTTGCGCGTCGGGCCTGGCGAGCCGAACTCGCCGCCGCCCTCCTCGGCGCCGAAGTCGCCGCCTCCCCCGGCGCACCGGCGCCGCCGGCGCGGTCGAGCAGCGTCAGTTCGCCGCGAAAGCCCTGCAGCACGACCTCGGTCGAGTAGCGGTCCTGGCCGGATTGATCCTGCCATTTGCGCGTCTGCAGCGCGCCTTCGATGAAAACCTTCGAGCCCTTTTTGAGATATTGCTCGGCGATCCGGCACAGATTTTCGTTGAAGATGACGACGCGGTGCCATTCGGTCTTTTCGCGCCGCTCGCCCGTCGTCTTGTCCTTCCAGGACTCCGAGGTCGCGAGGCGCAGATTGGCAATCGGCCGGCCGTCCTGGGTGCGGCGGATTTCCGGATCCGCGCCGAGATTGCCGATCAGGATCACTTTGTTGACGCTGCCTGCCATGATCTTCTCCGCTCGACTGATTGCCGACCCGCTTGCCGCTTAGCGATCGCGCTTCGCGTGCGTGCCATCTGGTATCGACCCTAGTGGCATGCCGGTGGCCCGCAACAAGCATCGGCGTTATCCACACCAGTACCCGATGCTTGCCGCATTGTTCTAGTTTTGTTCTAGTCCAGGCTGGCGAAACTGCAAGCGACCGGTTGGAGAGCCTGCAAGAGTCGGAGCCTTCAACGTCGCATGGGAACGTCCCAAGCCCTGCGGTCTCCAACGACCGGACGGGCTTTTACAGACCGCCCGCCGATTTTTGGCGGAATTGCCCAGGTTTTGGCCCGCCTCTCGGCGCGGTGGATAATCTCGCCGTCCTGTTGCTTTTAGGTCACATCATTTTCGTGCCGGATCAGGTAGTTATTGGGTAGCGACGGCGGTACGGAAGTGATTCCGTCGAGGTATAATCTGCACGGATGGCAAGGCCGGTTCGGACGATTCCGACTGGCCGCGCAACGCACTGGAGGGTCGCGATGAAGCGATTGGTGATAGCTGGAGCGTTGGCGTTCGCTGCCGCCGGACCGGCGCTCGCAGCCGATCTTCCCCAACCGGCGCCGCCGCCGCCGCAGGCGCCCGCCGCCTACGTTCCGACGGTTGCGCCGGTCTACAATTGGGGCGGCATCTATTTCGGCGTCAACGGCGGCTACGGCTTCGGCTAGCGTCCAAGCAGACCGCTGCTGCCGGTGCGACGACCGGCACTTTCGACGTCAGCGGCTTTCTGGCCGGCGGCACGGTCGGCGCGAATTTCCAGACCGACGCCTTCGTCTTCGGCATCGAGGGCGATTTCGACGGGTCATGGATGCAAGGCACGCAGCGGCACGGGAGTTCTGTCGCTGTGCAGGCTGCGAAACCAAGAACTCCTGGCTAGGCACGCTCCGCGGCCGCATCGGCTACGCGGCCGATCGCGTGCTGTTCTACGGCACGGCTGGCGGCGCGTTCGGCAATATCGAGCAAGGCGCCAATAGTGCGCCCAACAGCACCTTTGCGAGCTCGTCGAAAGCGGGCTGGACCGCGGGCGCCGGCGTCGAAGCCGCCTTTGCCGACAACTGGACGGCGCGGGTCGAATATCTGTTCGTCGATCTTTCCAATGCGACTTTCGCCACGGCCGCCGGGGCCCCGACTGTGAAATTCGACGCCAGCCTGATCCGGCTCGGGATCGACTACAAATTCCGCTGAAGATTCGGGCTGAAGCCGGCGACGCTTGAGCGGGGCGCGAAAGCCCCGCCTTGTTTGCTATATGGAATTCAGTGGGTTGTTGTTTTTTTGCACTATTCAGAGCGGCTTGGAAGCATTGTATTAGCGACCTGAACAGGGAAGCCTCGGGCCCGTGCGGGGGGTTGGCGTATGAGGTCGTTAGGTCCGGGAGTGGTGACGCTCGCGCTGGCGGCGATGGCTTTTGCCGCGCCGGCGCGCGCCGCCGATATGGCGGTGCCGCCAAGCTACAACCCGCCTGCCGCGGCGCTGCCGCCGGCCATGTACAACTGGACCGGCATTTATGCCGGCGGCAATGTCGGCGGCGCGCTTCTGTCCGACAGCATCAGCCAGGCCACGACGACCGGCCACGACGATCAATTCCGCGGCACACAGACCGCCCATCCCGCCGGCATCATCGGCGGCGGCACAGGTCGGCGCCAATTATCAGTTCGACGCGTGGGTGGTCGGCATCGAAGGTGCTTGGTCGGCCTCGAATCTCAGCGGCTATGGCATCAGCGCGGCCACGGCTACGCAGGTCGCTCGCCGGTCCGTAACTCAAGAGCGCAACACCTCCAATCCGCTGTGGCTCGCCGCCGCCAGCGGCCGCGTCGGCTATGCCGACAATGATTGGCTATTCTACGCCAAAGGCGGCGGCGCCTGGATGCATGTCCAATATATCCAGGACCAGCTTGCGGCCGGCGCCACCCTGGCGTCGCAAACCCTGAACGTCAACCGCGCCGGTTTCGTCGCCGGCGGCGGCATCGAATACGGCTCTGACCGAGAATTTGTCGGCGCGGCTCGAATACGATTTCTACGATTTCGGCACCAAGACCTATCAGTTCGCCGCAACGCCGGTGAACAATACGTCCTATCTGCACACCTTGACCTTTGGCCTCAATTACCGCTTCACGCCGCAGCCTTCCGGCCAGCGCTGGTGCCCGACCTGCTGACGCCGCAACAGCGGAACTGCCAAGAACACTGCCAAGAACTGCCAAGAACACGGCCCCCGACTGGGCGAAAATTTGCGGGAATAGCTTGGGCCGGCAGGCTGGCGCAGCGCCAGCGTTCTCACTATGTTCGGTGCTTCATTCCTGAGCGCACTCCGTCGTTTTCCTCATGCGCTGTAGTCCCTGCCGTCGGGGAAGACCTATCGTCGGGGAGGCTGCCTTCGAGGAGCGCGTGCGATTGTTGCGTCCCCGCGTCGCGAGGACGAGCGGATAAGAGAATGAACGATCTGTTCGACAAATCTGCCAAGCCTGTGCCACGACCGCGCCCAAGACCGCGCCAATGGCGCGGCCGGCGACCGCCGCACCATCTCGGTGCGCGGCGCGCGCGAGCACAATCTGAAAAACATCGACCTCGACATTCCGCGCGACCGGCTCGTGGTCTTCACCGGCCTGTCCGGCTCCGGCAAATCCTCGCTCGCCTTCGACACCATCTATGCCGAGGGCCAGCGCCGCTATGTCGAAAGCCTGTCGGCCTATGCGCGGCAATTCCTGGAAATGATGCAGAAGCCGGACGTCGACCAGATCGACGGATTGTCGCCGGCGATTTCCATCGAGCAGAAAACCACCTCGCGCAATCCGCGCTCGACCGTCGGCACCGTCACCGAGATCTACGACTATATGCGGCTGCTTTGGGCGCGCGTCGGCGTGCCTTATTCGCCCGCTACCGGCCTGCCGATCGAGAGCCAGACCGTGTCGCAGATGGTCGACCGCATCATGGCGCTGCCGGAAGGCACGCGGCTTTATCTGCTCGCGCCCGTCGTGCGCGGCCGCAAAGGCGAGTACCGCAAGGAGCTCGCCGAGTTCATGAAGAAGGGCTACCAGCGCGTCAAGATCGACGGCGCCTTCTACGAGATCGCCGAAGCGCCGGCGCTCGACAAGAAATTCACCCACGACATCGACGTCGTGGTCGATCGCGTCGTGGTGCGGCCCGACATCGCCGCGCGGCTGGCGGATTCGCTCGAGCAGGCGCTCAAGCTCGCCGACGGCCTGGCGGTCGCGGAATTCGCCGACAGCGCAGCCGGTCGAAGGTGCGCACCAGCAAGGCCAACCGGCAGCGCAACCAGACCGCGCGAGCGCCTCGTCTTCTCGGAAAAATTCGCCTGCCCGGTCTCCGGCTTCACCATTCCCGAGATCGAGCCGCGGCTGTTCTCGTTCAACAATCCGTTCGGCGCCTGCCCGAAATGCGGCGGGCTCGGCGTCGAGCAGCACATCGATGCCGACCTCGTCATCCCCGACAAGGACCGCACGCTGCGCAAAGGCGCCATCGCGCCGTGGGCGAAATCGTGCTCGCCTTATTACACGCAGACGCTGGCGGCGCTCGGCAAGCACTACAAGTTCACGCTCGACACCAAATGGAAGGACCTGCCGAAGAAGACGCAGGACGCCATCCTCTACGGCTCCGGCGACGCCGAGATCCGCTTCTCCTACGACGACGGCATGCGCGCCTACGACACCAAGCGCGCCTTCGAAGGCGTCATCACCAATCTCGAGCGGCGTTACAAAGAGACCGACAGCGACTGGGCGCGCGAAGAGATCGCCCGCTATTTCACCGACGTGCCGTGCGAGGCCTGCAAAGGCTATCGGCTCAAGCCGGAAGCGCTGTGCGTGAAAGATCGGCGGCCGGCATATCGGCGAAGTCTCCGATATGTCGGTCAAAGGCGCAGCCGCATGGTTCACTGAGCTACCCCAGAGGCTGACCGACAAGCAGAACGAAATCGCGGTGCGCGTGCTCAAGGAAATCCGCGAGCGGCTGAAATTTCTGGTCGATGTCGGCCTGGAATATCTGACATTGGCGCGCGCAAGCGGCACGCTGTCGGGCGGCGAGAGCCAGCGCATCCGGCTCGCCTCGCAGATCGGCTCCGGGCTGACCGGCGTGCTCTACGTGCTCGACGAGCCGTCGATCGGGCTGCACCAGCGCGACAATGCGCGGCTTCTGGAAACGCTGCAAGCGGCTGCGCGACCTCGGCAACACCGTGATCGTGGTCGAGCACGACGAGGACGCCATCCGCACCGCCGACTGGGTGCTCGATATCGGCCCCGGCGCCGGCATCCATGGCGGCCATATCGTCGCGCAGGGCGACGTCGCCGACCTCGAAGCGGCGCCGCAAAGCTGGACCGGCAAATATCTGTCCGGCGAGCTCATGGTGCAGATCCCCGAGCGGCGGCCGCCGAACAAGAGCCGCACGCTGAAAATCGTCGGCGCCCGCGGCAACAATCTGAAAAACATCACCGCCGAAATCCCGCTCGGCCTGTTCACCTGCGTCACCGGCGTGTCCGGCGGCGGCAAGTCGACGCTGCTCGTCGACACGCTGTACAAGGCGCTGGCGCGGCGGCTCAACAATGCCAGCGAGGCCCCCGCCCCTTACGACCGCATCGAAGGCGTCGAACATCTCGACAAGATCATCGACATCGACCAGTCGCCGATCGGCCGCACGCCGCGCTCGAACCCCGCGACCTATACCGGCGCGTTCACGCCGATCCGCGAATGGTTCGCCAGCCTGCCCGAAAGCAAGGCCCGCGGCTACGAGCCCGGCCGCTTCTCCTTCAACGTCAAGGGCGGCCGCTGCGAGGCCTGCCAGGGCGACGGCGTCATCAAGATCGAGATGCACTTTCTGCCCGACGTCTACGTCACCTGCGACGTCTGCAAAGGCAAGCGCTACAATCGCGAGACGCTGGACGTGCTGTTCCGCGGCAAATCGATCGCCGACGTGCTCGACATGACGGTCGAGGAGGCGCTCGATTTCTTCAAGGCGGTGCCGCGGGTGCGCGAGCCGCTGGCGCTGCTGCACCGCGTCGGGCTCGATTACATCCATGTCGGCCAGCAGGCCACCACGCTGTCGGGCGGCGAAGCGCAGCGCGTCAAGCTCGCCAAGGAATTGAGCAAGCGTGCGACCGGGCGCACGCTCTACATTTTGGACGAGCCGACCACGGGACTGCACTTCCACGACGTGGCGAAACTTTTGGAAGTGCTGCACGAGCTGGTGGAGACCGGCAACACCGTCGTCGTCATCGAGCACAATCTCGAAGTCATCAAGACCGCCGACTGGATCATCGACCTCGGCCCCGAAGGCGGCGACGGCGGCGGCGAAATCGTCGCGGCGGGAACGCCGGAAGACGTGGTGCGGGAGAAGCGCAGTTATACCGGCGCGTTCTTGAAGCCGGTGCTGGCGAGGCGCGGCGCGGAGCCGAGGAAGAAAAAGCGGGTCGAGGCGGCGGAGTAGATTTCCCCCTCTCCCGCGTGCCGGAGAGGGTTGGGTGAGTGCGCAAGCTGCGAAGCTGCGAGCGAGATTGGGCCAGGGAATGAACGAAACCTTGCGCCGGGTACAGGCGCTAGTCGAGCGCGGTGAATATATCGTCTCCCGACACGGGTTTCGTGAACTCGCAGCCGATGATATTGTTGCTGAAGACGCGATTGACGGTGTCGCGTCTGCGATATTGGTTGAAGACTACCCGACTTCGCGCAAAGAGCCGTCAGTGCTGGTGCTGCAGCGAGATCGCAATGGCCAGCCAATTCACGTCATGTGGGGTGTCCCGAAAGACACCGGAACGCCCGCCATGCTCGTGACGGCCTATCGCCCGGCGCCGGAACGCTGGACAGCGGACTTTATGAAACGGAGACCGCGATGACCGAGAGATCAACGCGCAAGTCAAAGGAATTCCTGCACGAAGGCAAATACGTAGCAGAAGTCCCGGTGGAATTGATCGAGGACGATACGGCGTGGTCGCCGTATTTGTCGCCGGAGGACGTGCATAAGCTCGACACCGTGCGCCTCGCCTTGAAGCGTGGCGACATCGTTGAAGCGGCCAAATACGGCCGCGTGTTCGAACTGACGCCGGTGGCGGCGAAGTGAGTACGACCGCCGACTGGATCATCGACCTCGGTCCCGAAGGCGGCGACGGCGGCGGCGAAATCGTCGCCGCCGGAACGCCGGAAGACGTGGTGCGCGAGAAGCGCAGTTATACGGGGCGTTTTTGAAGCCGGTGCTGGCACGAAGGGGCGCGGAGCCGCGGAAGAAGAAGAGAGTTGAGGCAGCGGAGTGATCGCACTTCACCCTCCCCTGCAGGGGGAGGGTCGGCGCGAAGCGCCGGGGTGGGGTCGACTGGATCAGTGGTTGAATTGTGCTACACTGCATCTCTCGGTGAGGGACCAATGCCCGGCGACGTGACTCGCGAAGAATTCCAGGCGCTCGAACAAGAGGTCGAGGGCGAGAAGCTCGTTACGCGCCATATCCTCGAACAGAGCCGGCGGAATGGGGACGATATCGCAGCGATCAGAACGCGCCTGAGCAGAGTTGAAGAGAAAGTGGACGGTCTTGATCGGAAGGTGGATGGGTTGGACAGGAAGGTCGATGCCCTCGATCGGAAGATCGATACTAAAGTCGACAGCTTGGCAAAATCCCTGCCCGGCATCATCAGCGACGCCTTGAGCGATTATGAGATCAAGTCGAAGAAAAAATAGCACAGGCTGTGGCGAAGTGGTTCTAGCTCAATGAACCGAAAAACGACCAAGCTCATTCACGAAGGCAAATATGCCGCGGAAGTCGCGATCGAGCTTCATTATAGCGACGATAGCTGGTCGCCGACCATGTCGCTCGACGATGCGCGTAAGCTTGAGGCCGTGCAGATCGCGTTGCGTCGCGGCGACATCGCCGAAGCCGCCAAATACGGCCGCGTGTTCGAGCTGACGCCGGTGGCGGCGAAGTGATTCCGGCCTCCGACATCGATCGCCTGCTTCTGTCCTTCTGCGACGCGCATTGGCGCAAGGTCGCGAGAATTATCGGAAATACCTACGAAAGCTTGGAGGAGCACGGCAACGAGATTTTCCGCGGCATCGCCAAGCTCATGGATGCGCGCATGGCAATGCTGGCGCGAAGGCCGCATGGATTGCCGGATCAAGTCCGGCAATGACAACTCTCCGTCATGCCCGGCCTTGTGCCGGGCATCCACGTCTTCACTTGCCTCAACGTTGCAAGACGTGGATGGCCAGATCATTTCTTTGACGGCGCTGCCCGCCTTTTGCCCGGGCACGACGACACTACGCCTCACTCAACCCTGAGGGTGCCCGCGCGCAGCGCGGGCCTCGAAGGGTGCGAGCGCCAATGCCTCGGCCGCATCCTTCGAGGCTCGCGTCGCTCGCGCCTCAGGATGAGGAACTGAGAAACCCGCCCTCTCCCCTACAGCCGCATCACCGGCCGCTTGCCCTTTTCCTCGCGCGGCACTTTCACCAAGGCTTCGCCGTCGAGCACGACTTGGCGGCCGACCTTGCAGACGCAGGTGAGCCGGGCGCGGGATTTTTCCGGCATCAGCTCGGCCACGGTAACGATAACGGTCACGGTGTCGCCGATCCGCACCGGGGCGCGGAAATTGAGCGTCTGCGAAATGTAGATGGCGCCGGGGCCGGGCAGCCGCGTGCCGAGCACCGCCGAGATCAGGCTCGCGGTGTAAAGGCCGTGGGCGATGCGCCGGCCGAACGCCGTGCGCGCGGCAAAATGCTCGGATAAATGGATCGGGTTGCGGTCGCCGGTGAGCTGGGCGAAGCCGACCACGTCGGACGAGGCGATCGTCTTCTTCAACCGCTCGGTCATGCCGACCTTGAGGTCGTCGAAGAATAACGTGCGCAGCGGCGGCAGGCTGGTCGGGAGCGGCATGCCGTCAGCTTAGCATGCCGCCGTGCAAAAGACCTGGATGGCCGGGACAGCCCAAGCTGCCCCTGGATTGCTTCGTCGCCTCCGCCTCCTCGCAATGACGGCGGCGGAGTAGCCCGCCCCTACTGGCTCTTGGTCGCCGCTTCCAGCAATGTCCGTACCTTGCCGCTGTCGACCGCGGCCTTGATGTCCGCGGCAAAGCCCGCCCGCAACGTCGCGGCGCATTTGGATTGTTTGGAGAAGGCGACATACATCGCCGACGACAAAAGCGCCTTGGGCAGGAACGTGATCTTGTCGGCGATGCCCAACCGTTCGGCTTCGTCGCGGCCCGGATAAAGCCCGATGATCAGGTAATCGGCCTGATGGCCGAGCAGCGCCGCAAACGCCTGATCGACACCCTTGGCGCGCACGACGGTGAGCTCTTTCGCCATGAATGCGTCGAACTTGTCGCCGTAGCTCTCACCTGCATTGGTCACGCCTTTGCGGCCCTTGAGGTCGCGCCATTGACCGAAGGCAAAGCCCGCGCCCTTGCGCACGACGATCGCCACCGGATCGCTCATGAAAGGCGGCTCGATGAAGTCGAGCGAGCGCGCCCGCTCGTCGTTCTTGTAGATGCCGAAAATCACGTCGGCCTCGCCGTTGCGCGCCGCCGCCTGCGCGCCCTCCCACGAACCGAAGTCCTTCGACACCACGTTCTTGACGCCGAGCTTGGCAGCGATCCCGCTCACCAGGGCGGGCGCGGCGCCGACGATCTTGCCCTGCGCGGCCCAGGCGACCGGCGGATAGGACGGATGGCCCGTGATCACCAGCTCGGCGCAAGCCTGTTGGGCGTGTGCCGGCGCGACTGCGCCAACCAGCGGCGTCGCCGCGAGCATCGTGAAAGCCAACGCCGGCACAAGAGCCACGACATCGGACGCTTGTTCATCGGCATACTCCAGGACAACCCGCGACCGCCGACAGCCGCGCCTTCGCATCAATACGCGACATAACCCACACGCCTTAATGGAGGCCGGTTGTTCAGCGTTGAATGTGATTCAATGTGGCGCGGTCGATTGCGTGCGAAGCTTATTTCCGCGCCCACACTGCCCGCATCGCGATCGGCAGCGCGGTCACGACGCTACGTCTCGATCTTGCTCAGCACTGCCTGCATCTTCTGCAGCACGTCGCGGGTCTTCTCGGCGTAGAACGCGTTCACCACCTCGGTGATCGCCTGCACCTTCGGGTCGAGCGGGTTGATGCCCGCCGCCACCAGGCGGCTGTGCAGCTCCTTGAGCACTTCGTCTTTCTCGAACATCTCGCCTCCGGTTCCCGACCCGTCACGATACTACGACATTCTCGGACGCCGGTATTCGGCGCAATTCCGAAATAAATCGGCTCCCTCCGGCAATTGCCGCCACTCCGATCGGACCCCATCTATCGGGCAGCGCCCATTGGCAAGCGAGTTCATGGCATGCAAGTCGATCTGTCGGGGTTACGCGCGCTCGTTACCGGGTCCACCAAGGGCATCGGCTTTGCGGTGGCGCAGAAGCTGGCCGCGAGCGGCGCCGAAGTCGCGGTCAACGGCCGCAAGGCCGGCGACGTCGAGACGGCGATCGCCAGGATCCGCAAGGCGGTTGCCAACGCCAAACTGGTCGCCGCCCCGGGCGATGCCGCGACCGCCGCCGGCGTCGCCGCCATCATCAAAGCCGCGGGCGAGGTCGACATCCTGGTCAACAATGTCGGCATCTTCGAAATCAAAGACGCCTTCGCCATTCCCGACGAGGACTGGCAGCGCATGTTCGAGACCAACGTGCTGTCCGGCGTGCGCTTCACCCGCCATTACGGCCCGCGCATGCGGGACAAGGGTTTCGGGCGCATCGTCTTCATCTCTTCGGAATCCGGCGTGCAGATTCCCACCGAGATGATCCATTACGGCTTTTCCAAATCGGCCGACCTCGCGCTGATGCGCGGCTTCGCGCAGGCCTTGGCGGCCTCCGGCGTCACCGTCAACGCGGTGCTGCCGGGCCCGACCCGCACCGAGGGCGTCGATGCGATGTTCGAGTCGATGGGCCAGTCGGCCGCCGACCCGAAAGCCCAGCGCGCCTTCATCGACAAGGCGCGCCCGACGTCCATCATCAAGCGGCTGGAGCAGCCCGAAGAGATCGCCGAGGTGGTCGCCTTCCTGGTGTCGCGCGAGGCCGGCGCCATTTCCGGTTCGCCGGTGCGCGCCGACGGCGGCGTCGTGCTCGGCATCACCTAACCGGCGATGCACCGCGCCGAGCCTGTCATTGGGCTACGCTTCGCGCAAAACCGTTGGCGCCTGTACCCGTTTTAACGGTTCCACGCCGCGTCCGCGGGACGCACGCGGCGGCTAATCTCGACGCCATGGTCACGCTCGACCATCGCAATGTCGTACTGGCTTTGCAGATCGAGCCAGAACTGCCCACTGTTACCGAAAAAGCGGCCAAGGCGCACCGCGGTATCGGCGGTGATAGAGCGGCGGCCGTTTAAGATGTCGGTGATGCGGCCGGACGGCACGCCGATGTCGAGCGCGAGCCGGTTGGCACTCAGTTCACGCGCAGTCAATTCGCGCTTCAGCAGACGGCCCGGATGCACGGCAGGAGGCATCTTTCTCATCCCTTGTGGTAATCCACGATCTCAACTTCGTAGGCGTCGCCTTTACGAAACTCGAAGCAGATGCGCCAGCGCGCATTCACGGTCATCGCCCATTGATCTTTTCGTCCGCCCTTTAGCTTATGGAGGCCAACGCTCTTGAGTGGACTGAGGTCGCTCAGCGCTTTCGCAACATTCAATGCCAGTAGCAGGTCAGTGGCAGCTCCGAAATCGAGGCCACGGAACTGGTTCGGCCGCTCGCCTTCCCAGACCTTGCGGGTCACGGAATTGCCTCATGAGCGGATCATGGCATAAACATACTACGTCAAACGGTGAAGTGAAACCCGGCACCGGGCGTTGCGCTGCTGCCGCCTTGCCGCTCTTGCCTATTTGAAATAACTCACGCCGCAAGCCTGATCGCCGACCCGCGTTTCGAGAGCCTGCTTGGGCGACGGCTTGGTCTCGCCTGGCTTCGGCATCCGGTAGTCGACGCTGACAACGGCGCCCTCCGGCGCGTCGTGGACCACGTCATAGCTGCGCTGCCCCATCGGCTCGTTGTACAGCTTGAACTGGCGAATATCGGCGCCGATCAGCGCGGACATTTCATAAGCGGTGAATTTCCCATCGGCCGTATTGAAGCAATAGACAAAGAGATCGCGATCGTGGAAATCCTTGTTGCCCGCGTCGTTGAAGGCCGCCAGCGCCTTGCTCGGATCGGCCTTGAGCGCGGCAACGGCGCGGTCGAGCATGGCGCGGGCCTGATCCGCCGTGCCGAGCGGCTCGCCGGCAACTAACCCATCGCTCCACAGCATTGCGAGGACCGGCAACACGAACGCAGAAGTGCTTTTCTTCACGATTGTCATCCCATTCAAGGTCGCAGGCGGCGGCGCGCCGCACAGAGCATCGCTCCAATCGTAGTTTAGTCCGACCCGAACGAGCAACCTTCCCGATTCCCTGGCGCGTCCAACATCCGCCAAATGAGTGGCGATCGTGCTACATTTCCGCCATGCCCGCCGCCGTCCGCGACAACACTGCCCGCTCCCGCTTCGAGCTCGAGGCCGACGGCGTCACCGTGTTCATGAATTACCGGCTGACCGGCAATGTCATCTCGCTCGACCACACTGAGACGCCGGTCGCGGCGCGCGGGCGGGGGCTTGCGTCGCGGCTCACCCAAGGCGTGCTCGACGCGGTGCGTTCGCGCGGGCTCAAAATCGTGCCGCGCTGCCCGTTCGTGGGCGCCTATGTGGAGCGGCATCAGGAGTACCGCGACCTGGTGGCGCAGCAATGACGATTCCCCATATCTGAAGCGCTTTGCCCATCGTTGCGGCAGGCGAGGCGAATCCGTAGTAATGCCGACATGTCAGGGAACACCGCGGGCAAGACCCCCGTCGTCGGCGTCATCGGCTCGGCGCATCTGGCGGAGGGCAAATTCCCGGCGCAGCGGGTGAGCGAGCGCATTTTGCGGGCGGTCGCCGAGGCCGCCGGCGCGCTGCCGCTGATCTTTGCCGGCTCGCCGGAGATCACCGATACGGCAGCCCTTCTCGACACGGTCGACGGCGTGCTCTTGACCGGCGCGCGCGCCAATGTGCATCCGAGCCACTTCGGCGAGGAGGAGCACCCGTCCTACGAGCCCTACGACCAGCCGCGCGACGCGCTGGCGCTTGCCGTGATCGAGGCGGCGGTGGCGCGCGGGGTGCCGCTGTTCGGCATCTGCCGCGGTTTTCAGGAAATGAACGTCGCCTTCGGCGGCACGCTGCATCCGGAAATCCGCGAACTGCCCGGCCGCATGAACCATCGCGCGCTGCGGCTGGCCAATGGCGAGATCAATCCCGATCCGAACGTGATCTATGCCGAGCGCCACGACGTCCGGCTCACCCCGGGCGGCGTGTTCGCAAAATTGCTCGGCGCCGAATGCATCCGGGTCAATTCGCTGCACGGCCAAGGCATTCTCAAGCCCGGCGACCGCATCGTCATCGAAGGCGTCGCCGAGGACGAAACCATCGAGGCCATCCGCATCGACGGCGCACCGGGCTTTGCGCTCGGCGTGCAATGGCATGCCGAATATGTCGCCGACCCCAATCCGGTGAACCGCACGCTGTTCGAAGCCTTCGGCGCCGCGCTGCGCCAGCATCAAGCCGCGCGGTGAACCGCCACACGAGGCGCGAGAGACCTTTTCCCGGCGGGCGAAAACCGTGACAATCCGAGGACGGGGCGCAGTAAAACAGGTTGCCGAGGCGGCGCCGATAAGCCGCCCGGCGAGGGAGGACTGACGTGACAGTGTCGAAATGTGTGGGCGCGGCTGTCGTTATCGCCGCCGCGATGGCTTTGTTCGGACGATCGGCCAAGGCCGCCGACGATGTCGCCGCCAAGGCGCAAGTCTGCGGCGCCTGCCATGGCGAAAGCGGCACGCCCATCAATGGGGTCACGCCGGTCATCTGGGGGCAAGAAAGCAATTACCTCTATAAGGAACTTCACGACTTCCACAGCGGCCAGCGCAGCAACGCCACCATGACGCCGGTCGCGCAGGGCATCGCGCTTGCCGATCTGCGCGCACTCGCCGACTACTTCGCCGCAAAGAGCTGGCCGGCGCCGGCCGGCACAGACCCTTCGGCCGCGCCGCCCGCACTGATCGCCGGCAAGATCGAAATGTGCGAGGCCTGCCATCAGCCGCATTTTGAGGGCGGTGCGCCGGCGCCGCGGCTGGCCGGCTTGAGCCACGATTATCTGTTGTCCGCCATGAACGCCTTTGCCGACGGCACGCGGACCAACAATCTCGATATGCCGGGCTTTATGAAAGCGCTCTCGGAAAGCGATCGCGACGCTATCGCGCACTATTTGGCCGGACTGTGAGCCTGCGGGAACAGCGTCTGTTGCCGTGGCCGATTGCCGCCGGCGCTGGCGTGAGGCCGCTGCCGCGCCTATGCTGGCGCCGGGCCTAATCCAGTGGACAACATCTGAGGGGAGCGCATGGCAAAAACAAAACCGAGAAAAACGACCGCCAAGAGGGCGAACAAGAGGGCGAAGACCGCAAAAGCTTCGGCCAAGAAAAAGAGCGCTAGAAGGAAAACCGCCGTAAAGAAAGTCGCCGGCGCGAGCAAGCGGCGCAAGGGGAGCAAGACGGCGGTGGCGACCCGAGCCAAATCAGTTGCCAAACCCGTTGCAAGGAAACCGGTTGCCAAATCGCCAGTCGCCAAATCGCCCGCCGCCAAACCACCGGTTAACAGGTCGCAGGTCACCAAGTCACCGGTCACGAAAACGCCGGCGCCTTCGGCGCCCGCCGTCACGGCCGCCGCCCCGCCGGAAAGTCTGTCGCACAAAATCGCCGGCGCAGTCGGCGCGGTGGTCGATATCTTCACCGATGCCGAGCGGCTGCATCACAAATTAGAACCCGACATCTCGAACGAACCGGAATAAGACAGCCGGCGCCGCCCCGCCGTCCGCAGGCTAATTCATGCGGGCTAGTTCCTGCGGCCGGACTCGGTTTCGCGCGCGTCGGCGATCGCTTCGTCGTGATACCAGCTGCCGCTGCCGGCGGTGAGCGTGGCGCCCTGCGGCAATTGCAAATTCGCCGCCGCGTCGAGCTCGTTGCCGATCATGCGCAGCGCGAAACGCCCGCGCGGCGGAAAGGTATAGATCTTCGCCGATCCTGAAATATGCGTCGTCATCGTTCGGCTCCATCGCCGGTGCGCGCGATCTTTGCGCGCGTAAATGTCGAGTCTCGTGAGTCTCCGTTAATATAATGCTTTGCTCGTCATTTGTTCGCTCTGCCTCGCAGAAAATCAGCAAATGACTACAATATGTGCATTCAAGCGGCGTTCATTGCGTTGCTAATTCGGTTGCAAAGCTGGCTCCCGTTGTCGCTTGGATTCCTCCCGAGACTCCAGTGTGCAGCGCACCTAATGCCGCATTCGGGCCGTTTGGCACACAAAATGCTTGCGAATCGGGGGAGGCGGCGCGCGGCCGCCTTTTCGGCTGCGCGCGCTTTTCGCACACGCTCAACCAGAAGAGAGACGGGTATGACAAAATATAAGCTCGAATACATATGGCTCGACGGCTACACCCCGACGCCCAATCTGCGCGGCAAAACCCAGGTTAAGGAATTTGATTTGTTCCCGACATTGGCGCAGCTGCCGCTGTGGGGCTTCGACGGCTCGTCGACCCAGCAGGCCGAAGGCCACAATTCGGACTGCATCTTGAAGCCTGTCGCCGTCTATCCGGATGCAGCGCGCACCAATGGCGCGCTTGTGATGTGCGAAGTCATGCTGCCGACCGGCGAAGCGCATCCCTCGAACAAGCGCGCCACCATCCTCGACGACCCGGGCGCCTGGTTCGGCTTCGAGCAAGAATACTTCTTCTACAAGGACGGCCGTCCGCTCGGCTTCCCGTCGAGCGGCTATCCGGCGCCGCAAGGTCCCTACTACACCGGCGTCGGCTACAAGAACGTCGGCGACATCGCTCGCAAGATGGTCGACGAGCACCTCGATCTCTGCCTCGCCGCCGGCATCAACCACGAAGGCATCAATGCCGAGGTGGCGAAAGGCCAGTGGGAGTTCCAGGTGTTCGGCAAGGGCTCGAAGACGGCCGCCGACCAGATGTGGATGGCACGTTATCTGATGCTCCGCCTCACCGAGAAATACGGCGTCGACATCGAGTTCCATTGCAAGCCGCTCGGCGACACCGACTGGAACGGCTCCGGCATGCACACCAACTTCTCGACGACCTATATGCGCGAAGTCGGCGGCAAGGAGTATTTCGAGGCGCTGATGAAGGCGTTCGACGAAGCCCGCAGCGACCACATCGCAGTCTACGGTCCGGACAATCACATGCGGCTCACCGGCAAGCACGAGACCGCGGCGATCACCGAGTTCACCTACGGCGTCGCCAACCGCGGCGCCTCGATCCGGGTGCCGCATTCCTTCGTCAATAACGGCTACAAAGGCTATCTTGAGGACCGCCGCCCGAACTCGCAAGGCGACCCGTACGCGATCACCTCGCAAATCCTCAAGACGATCGCCTCGGTACCGACCAGCGGCAAAGTCAGCGCCGCAGCCTAACGGCTAACTCTTCAAAGACGGCTCTCTGCCTCGTGGCAGAGGGCGCTGCCGCTTTGAGGTTCGGGCGTAAATAGCGCTCTCATTCCGACGCGTCCGGCGCCGCTTTACCCCGAGCGTGGTGAAGTGGATGCCGCGGGGGAGGTGATTGGCGTCCCTCCCCCGCTAGTGTTCCAATCCGTTTGCACTCAACCGAACGTTACGCGGGGAGGGCTGCGGCGTTGCTGGTCGGCCGATTCCTTCACCGGTGGAATTGCGCCTATCAGCCGCGCAACACCCCGCTGGACACCCCATCACTTCGGTCGTCGGAACCAGTTACCCGTAAGAGAATTGTTTTCGTGGTTGCGGCCTCGGACCGCGCAGACAGCAACGTCAACTCGGAAACATGCTATGGACAAGAGAATTGCCGGACTTCTTGGTGCCGCAGCGGCGCTGACCACCATGCATACCGCCGCGCAGGCGAACCCTGCGCCGTCGAGCGGCCCCGCGCCAGCCGCCAGCTACCGCGACTTGCTCGAGCCCATTCCCAACGCCTTGACCGCGCTGAAGGCCGACGATGCGCGACTGGCCAGCGGCGCGGCCGAACAGCCCGTGCAACTTGCGCAATATTTCTACCATCACCATCACCACCATCATCATCACCACCACCGAATTTTCCGCGTCCTGCCGCGGCCCTATTTCCATCATCATCATCACCATCACCACCACCACCACCATCATCACGACGGCTTCGGCGTCTATATTCGCTAGCGGCCGTCACCTATCGACTTCGTAGGCGGTGCGGGGCATTGTCCCGCGCCGCTTTCGCATGACCGCGGCAACCATGAGATCTCTCGCGACCGATGGCTAAATCCTTGCACTACGGATCGACCGCTAAGGCCCTGCATTGGCTCGTCGTCTGTCTTCTCATCGTGCAATATTGCATTGGCTGGTTCATGCCCGACATCAAGCGCGGCATGCAGCCGGGCGTTGCGATGACCTTGCACATATCCATCGGCACGCTGATTCTATCCGTCATCGTCATCCGCCTGGCATGGCGCCTGAGACATCCAGTCGCGCCGGAAAGTTATCTGCCGCCATGGCAGCGCGTGACGTCCGAACTGGTCCACTGGCTGCTTTATTTGTTGGTGCTGGCGACAACGCTGTCAGGCTGGCTGTTCGCATCGGCCCGCGGCTGGACCGTGTCCTGGTTTTTCATGGTGCGGCTGCCGATGCTGACCGCCGGCAACACGCAGCTCATGCGCACTATCGACGGCTGGCATCAGGACTTCGAATGGGCCCTGTTGATACTGATCGGGCTGCACGTCGCCGCAGCGCTCTTGCACCTGGTTTATTACCGCGACGGCGTCATGCGGCGCATGCTCCCAAACGCATTGCGCCCGTGATCCGTCCGACCGCTCACACTTTGATGTGCTGGCCGACGAATTTCACCATGTCGGCGAAGGCACCGGCGATCTTCGAAAGATCCGGTGTATGGCCTTTGTGGCGCTCCATGTCGATATAGACGAGATCGATATCGCCGCCCGCGTTGCGGTAGTTGGCGACGAAACGCTGCGGCTCGTTGCCGGAAAAATCCGAACTCGACGTCCTTGTAATCGTGCACGTCGTCCCCGCGGGCCTGGAACCAGATCGCCGGCGGCAGCCGGACCTTCTCGCCGCGCTCGAGCGCCAGCATCGGATTGCCCTCCGCCATGTCGGCCTCCGAAGGCCAATAGGCGTCATGGCGCGGCACGATGCTTTTGCCCCAGTCCTCGCCGCGTTCGATCGCCCGCTTGGCGTGGCGATAGCGCGACAGCGGATTGATCACCGGCCATGACATGACGAGGCAAGGCACACTGGCGTCGAGCTTGGGCGAGCCGGCCGGCAGCGCGATCGCCGCGTAACGCGGATCGTTGGGCCGCATGGCGACGAGCATGGCCAAATGGCCGCCGCTCGATTGCCCCGACAGCGCCACCAGCTCCGGCCGCGTTTTCAGCTTGCCGGCATTCAGCTTCGCCCAGCGCACCGCATAATTGATGTCCTGCACCGAGGCCGGATATTTGGCCTCGTTGCCGGAGCGGAAATCGAGCGCAATCGACACGATGCCGTGCGACGCCATGAATTCATGGCGCAGATGCTCGGTCTTGCGGTCGCTCATGCACCAGGCGCCGCCGTGGCATTCGACCAGCGCCGGGAACGGGCCCTGCCCGCGCGGCGTAAAGACCCGCGCCAGCAGCGGCTTGTCGCCGTGCCGCAGATATTCGACGTCGGCGACGTCATAGTCGGTCGGCGTGGCCTTCCAGAACCGCAGTGCTCATTGGCGTTTCCCTTTCTCGCGTTCGCATTCACGCCGCCCGCGGCGTCGCCGGTGCGCTCCCGGCCGCCGGTAGAATGACGTTACGCGTCATGGTGCCGAGCGCAATAGCGCCGATCACCAGTAGGATGCAGGAGATCCATAGCGCCCAATCGTAGGCGCCGAGGCCGGAAACGACATAGCCGGTGACGATCGGCGCCAGACAGCCCGCAGAGATTGCCGGCCAGAATCGCAAGCCCGATCGCCTTGCCGACATCGCTCGCGCGATGAACGAGATCTGTCACCAGCGACAGATTAAGCGAAATGGTGGCATTGACGCCGGACAGCGACAGCGCGAACAGCGCCAAGATCAACGTCGTATCGTTGGTAAAGGGCACGAACACGATCACCGCGGACAACAGCATGCAGGCGATGACGATCGCGCGCCGTCCGCCGGCCAACAGCGTCTCGCTCTTCAACAAGCGGTCGCTGACGATGCCGATCACGATGCTGACCGGCACCGCAATGGCCCACGGTATCGCGGTATACAAACCGGTCTTCATGATGGTGAGGTGCTTGGTATCCTGCAGATAACTCGGCATCCAGAACAGCAGCAAATAGAGCGTGTAGATGCCGGACGCTTGCGCGATCATCGCGCCCCATTGCGACGGCGACTTCAACAGGTCGAACACCACGCCCGGGTTGCCGTGCCGGCCGACTTCGTCGGGCGATCCGGCGGAGCGTTCGGCAATGATTTTTTTGCGTTCCTCGGCCGACAGCCAGCTTACGTTTTCCGGCCGATCGAACCAGACGAGATCGCAAACGAGCCAGATGACGCCCAGCGCGCCGAGAATGATAAAGGCGGCGCGCCAGCCCCAGGCGCTGGCGATCGAGGCGGTGACAACGGCGCCGAGCGCCGGGCCGAGGAAACTGCCGGCGCTCCAAAATGCGTTGGCAACGCCGCGCTCTTTCGCCGGCATCCACTCGCGCACGATACGCCCGCAAGACGGTATCGAGGTCGCTTCGCCGGCTCCCATTACCATGCGAACGACGATCAGCGTGGCAAAGCTCCACACCCCGGCCGTCGCCGCCATGGCCAGCGACCAGAACGCGATACCGATGGCGTTAATGTTGCGCGCGGAAAAGCGGTCGAGCAGGATGCCGATCGGCAGAATGCAAAGCGTATAGGTCCACAGGAACGAGGAGAACAGATAGCCCATTTCGACCGGCGACAGACTGAATTCGCCGCGCACCGATTGCGCCACAATGCCGAGCGCCGAGCGATCCATGTAATTGATCGTCACCAGCGCCAGCGTGAGAGCATAAACCCAGCCGCGCCGGAAATGGCTTTTTTGCCCGGTCACGCTTTGCACGCTCATCGGCTCCCTCCCCTCTATCATGCGAATTGCTGCGCGGCCGTTGGGCGCCGCGTCATTCGGCATTTCGATAGCGTGCGATTACTGCTTTGGCGGCGGCGTTCCGCCGGCGGCAGGCGGCGGCACGGCGGCCGCGGAGCCGGCTACCGGACCGCGCGGGTCGTTCCTGTTGGCCATGCAATTCTTGAGGAATTTCGCACGCGCGGCGCCTTGCAGTTTCTGGTCGTCAGCGCCGAATTTGCACGTCACCAACTTTTCCTTGGCGTTGAGCGCAAAAGACGGCGCGCTCGGCCATAGGGCGACCAGCATAGCTCCGGCAAATGCATATCGAAACATGGCGTTATCCCGTTTTGCTCCCCTTGGACGTCGGGCGGCATAGTACCATCCTTTGGCGAGATACCATGGCGTAAATTAGCGCTATAAGGCCGGCATGACGACCCCTCCCCGTATAAGCGACGCTCTCTCCCGGATCGAGCCCGGCATGACCGGCACCGCCGGCATCACGGTCGGACCCGAACATACCGCGCCCTTTGTCGGGTCCGGGCGGATCGCCGTCTTGGCGACACCGGTGATGATCAATGTCATCGAAGCCGCCGCACTGGCGGCGATCGAGCACCTGCTTCCCGCCGGCCATCAGAGCCTGGGCATTCATCTCGACGTCAGCCACACCGCGGCGACGCCGGTCGGACTGCGCGTCACCGCAACCGCCGAGGTGGTGCGGCTCGAAGGCCGCACCGTGACCTTCCGCGTCGAAGCCCGCGATGAGTTCGAGCCGATCGGCGGCGGCACGCATCAGCGCGTCGTCGTCAGCGTGGCGCGATTCGACGAACGGGTGCGCCGCAAGGTGCGCGGCTAGGACCGGTTTCCGTCCCGGATCAAGTCCGGGGCAGGCATTTTGGCGACAGGCTCTAGGCGCGGCGGCCGGCAAACCAGCCCATGCCGAACAGCACGACGGCCGCGACCAGGGCAGCATAGGCATGCAGGTGATGGATGTGGGTGGAGCCTTCGCTATAGCCGGGCATAAATGTCGGCAACTGACCGGCCGGCATCGCGAAATACATGACGGCGGCGATGGCGCAAATAATGGCGAGGAGATAGGCGATCATTTTCATCGGGCGATTTCCCTTATCGGCAATCGGCATAACGGCACTGGCGAACATGTCCGTTAGCACGACAAAGCCGGTTGTGGCGAGCCTGCAATTTCCACACACGGCGGACGCTTGCATTTGCCAGACGCTGCGGCGATCATCCCGGTAAAATATTAAGGGGGAGGATCACTATGGCCGTTCGGCCCGCCGCGATCATTTCAGCAGCAATCGGTCTCACAGCGCTGAGCCTGCCCGCCAGGGCGCAGTCGCTCGACGATCTTTACGCCAAGGCCAAGGGCGAAGGCGCTTTCGTCCTTTACGTCGGCGGCCCGACCGCGCCGTGGGAAGCCATGGCCAAAGTCTTCAACCAAAAATATCCCGGCATTACCGTTTCGATCAGCGGCGGCTTCTCCAACGTGCTCGACAAGAAGATCGACGCCCAAATCGCCGCCGGCAAAACTCGAAGTCGACGCCGCGATCTTGCAGACCATCGCCGACTTCGTGCGCTGGAAGGCGGAAGGCCATCTCGTCGATTTCAAGCCGGCCGGCTTCGACAAGATCGATCCGCGATTCAAGGACGCCAGCGGCGCCTATTGGGCGACCATGGTCAACGCCGTGCCGTATATGTACAACACCGAGAACGTCGCCGCCGCGGACATACCCAATTCGGCGCTCGATTTCCTTAAATCCCAGTTCAAGGGCAAGATCGTGACCGCCTATCCGGCGGACGACGACGTCACGCTGTGGGTGTTCTACCACATCGTGCAGAAATACGGCTGGGGCTACATGGACAAATACATGGCGGCCAAGCCGAATTTCATTCAGGGCCATCTCGGCGAGCAGCGCAGCATCGGCTCGGGCCAGAACCTGGCCACGTTCAATTCGATCTACAACATCACGACGGTGCTGAAAAAGCAGGGCATGAAAGTCGACTCGCACTTCCCGACCGTCGACGCCACGCCGTTCTGGCCGCTGTCGGGCGCGATCTTCAAGGGGGCGCCGCATGAAAACGCGGCGAAATTGTTCCTCGCCTGGCTGCTGGAACCGGCCCAGCAGATCGCAACCGAAACCTGGTCCGGGCGGGGCGACGTGCCGCCGCCGACCGGCTACAAGCCGATATTCTCCTATAAGGTCGTCACCGACTATAAGGCGTTTCTGGTCGATCAGCCCAAGATCGCGGACTTGCGCAAGCGCTTCGAAAAATATTCCGGCCCGGTGGTGAACGCCGGCGGCGTGCGCTAGCGGGAGTCATTCCGAGCAGCCGCCGATGAGTCTTATTCGGCGGCGACTGAACAGCCGCAACCGTAGTCGCCGCACCGTGAGCGGCTTCGCCGCTGGCAAGCGCTGCCAGAATGCGCTCGACCAGAGCGCGGGCGGAATTCGGCGCTCAGTTCGATCGCCACCCGGTCGCGGCCGCCTTCGCCTTCATTGGTGAAGTCGATGGCGAGCACGTGGTCGAGCGTCGAATAATACGGATGATCGAAATAGACATTGGCGGTGTCGATGCGCATCCAGCCCTTGCGGCCTTTGGCGCTGCCGACCAATGCGGCCTTCTCGACGATGTAAGAGCACATGGCTAGACCTTTTGCTGGCGCGCGATCTCGTCCGAAAACCGGTATCCACTTTTCGGCATCTCGCGCTACTCCGCAGCGACGCTCGCGGACGAGGCCGCGAGACAGCGCTCATAAAAGGCAAAGACCTTCTTCCAACCGTCCTGGGCCTGATCCGGGCGATAAGCGTCGCGGGCGGTGTTGAAGAAGGCGTGGCCGGCGCCGTCGTAACGATGAAACTCGTAATTTTTGCCGAACTTCTTGAGCACCGCTTCGGTTCGGTTGACTTGATCCGCGGTCGGATTGGCATCGTCATTGCCGAAAATGCCGAGCAGCGGACAGCTCATTTTTTCGGTGAGATCGATCGGCGCGACCGGACGCTTGTCGTTGAGAAGCTTCGGATCGTCGACAATGACATTGCCGCCCCAGCAATCGACCGCCGCATCGATGCCCGGCAAGGTGCAGGCCGCGAGATAGACATGGCGGCCGCCGGAGCAAAATCCGATCAGGCCGATCTTGCCGCTGGCATTGGGCTGGGCGCGCAAAAATGCCATGGCACCCGCCGTGTCGCCTATCACCTGGGCGTCGGCGACCCCGCCGGCGGCGCGGACCCGCGCGCCGATATCGTCCGGGCTGTCGGTGCCTTCGCGGAAATAAAGATGATGCGAGATCGCCGCATAGCCGTGGTGGGCGAGCTTGCGCACGACCTCCATCGTCCATTCGTCCCACCCCGGCAGGTGATGGATGACGACGATGCCGGGGACCTTTCCGCTGCGCGTCGGACGCGCGTAATAGGCGTCGCCCTGATCGCCGTTATGACCGCGGAACTTCACCGGCTCCGCCTGCAGGCCCTGATAATAGCTCATCTCGACCAACTCCTTGTTCCGGAAACGTGTCGCCGTTGCACCATGCCGGTCATTTGCCGGCAGGTGCGGCGGCCGAAGTCGAATTTGGGCACCGGTGCAGCACCGTTTTATAGGTGCCGTCGCTGTCGACGAATTCCACCGTGTTGTCGGGCTTGGGCGTGAACGTGATATTGCCCATCAGCGGACCGCTCGGGAATTTGCACTCGACATGCTCGGCATAGCTGTCGCCGTTCTTTTTGGTGTCCAGAATCGTGCAGACGCCGACATTGGACACGATCTCCCGTGTCGAGATCATGACTTTTACCGCGGCGGGATCGGTTCCGTCGCCTTTGCACGCGACGTTCTGGGTGTAGTTGCCGGCGAGCGGAAAATCGTCCGCCGCGGCAGGTGCTAGCGACAGACCAAGCGCCACAATCGTGAGCCCGACGCATCCGGCAAGCGGATGAATGGTTTTGTACACGTGACCCTCATGCTGCGGTTGTTGTCCGGCCGGCGCCAACGCCGTCGTAAGCTTGCCCCCTGCGCAAAATTTAACGAATGTCGCGTGCGCCGCCAACTTTTTTTCGGCGCGGCGCGCCAGGGAACTTCCCGCCACGCTAGCGATCGCGGAACCCGTCGCTGATCACTTTGATTCGGGCGGCCGACCAGCGCTTGGGGCCGTCAGATCCCTGGTAGGCGGCGCTGCTGCAATCGACCCTGCCGTTGTCGGCAAATCGGCCGTTCTGATTGTCGAACAGCCATTGGTGGCAGACGTTGCTGGCGGCATCGGGCATGTACAGGATCGAGCCGGTATAGATGTCGTCGTCTTTCGCCGCATAGGTGCCGCCGGCCGCTTGGCGCTTCGCGACCGTAATATATTGGTCGGTAGCCACCGCGCTGAGCGCCAGCACCGCGCCGACGGCAATCGCGGCAACAAGCGTCTGGCGCGAGCCGGTCCTGTGGCGCGATCGCGCACTCGCCGGGCGAGGAAAGCGGTTCATTGTCGCGGCCCTTCAAGTCGGCAATCGCACATTACACCGGCGCAGATCGCCCGTTCCGCAGTCGACACCGACTTGGCTAAAAAATCGATAAAGCCGCCGTCCTAACCCTGGCCAACAAAAAAAGCGGCGCCCCGAAGGGCGCCGCTTTTGTTTTCGATTTCGGCGGGGCTAGTGCGCGGTAAGGCCCGACGAGTCCTCCTCGACGACCGGTTCCGGGACGTCGACGGGTTTTGCCGTCCCCTCTTCCCAGACGATCGGCTCGGGCTTGCGGGTGAGCGCGCGGGTCAGCACCTCGTCCATGCGCGACACCGGAATGATGTCGAGCCCGCTCTTGATCGAGTCGTTGATCTCGACCAGATCTTTGGCGTTCTCTTCCGGAATGAGCACGGTCTTGATGCCGCCGCGATGCGCGGCGAGCAATTTTTCCTTCAAGCCGCCGATCGGCAGCACCCGGCCGCGCAGCGTGATTTCGCCGGTCATGGCGACGTCGCGATGCACCGGGATGCCGGTCATCACCGACACGATGGCGGTGACCATGGCGACGCCGGCCGACGGACCGTCCTTCGGCGTCGCGCCCTCGGGCACGTGGACGTGGATGTCGCGCTTGTCGAACCACGGCGGCTCGATGCCGAAGGCGACCGCGCGCATGCGGACGTAGGACGCCGCCGCGGAGATCGATTCCTTCATCACGTCGCGCAAGTTTCCGGTGACGGTCATCTTGCCCTTGCCGGGCATCATGGCCGACTTCAATCGTGAGCAGCTCACCGCCGACATCGGTCCAGGCAAGCCCGGTAACGACGCCGATCTGATCGACGTCCTCGACCTCGCCATAGCGGAACTTCGGCACGCCGAGATAGTCCGGCAGCGTCTGATCGGTCACCGCGACCGACTGCCGCTTCGAGATCGTCAGCTCCTTCACCGCCTTGCGGATCAGCGTCGACAGTTCGCGCTCGAGGTTGCGCACGCCCGCTTCGCGGGTATAGCGGCGGATGAGCGTCAGCAGCGCCGCGTCGTCGATCGACCACTCCTTCGGCTCGAGCCCGTGTTTGACGATCGCGTGCGGAATGAGATGCTTGCGCGCGATCTCGACCTTCTCGTCCTCGGTATAGCCGGCGATGCGAATGATCTCCATGCGGTCCATCAGCGGCGGCGGAATATTGAGCGTGTTCGCCGTGGTGATGAACATCACGTGGGACAGATCGTAGTCCACTTCGAGATAGTGGTCGTTGAAGGCATGGTTCTGCTCGGGATCCAGCACTTCGAGCAGCGCCGACGACGGATCGCCGCGGAAATCGGCGCCCATCTTGTCGACCTCGTCGAGCAGGAACAGCGGATTCGAGGTCTTCGCCTTGCGCATCGACTGGATGATCTTGCCGGGCATCGACCCGATATAGGTGCGCCGATGGCCGCGGATTTCGGCCTCGTCGCGCACGCCGCCGAGCGACACGCGCACGAATTCGCGCCCGGTCGCCTTGGCGATCGATTTGCCGAGCGAGGTCTTGCCGACGCCGGGCGGACCGACCAGGCACAGGATCGGTCCGGTCAGCTTATTGGCGCGCTGCTGCACGGCCAGATATTCGACGATCCGCTCCTTGACCTTTTCCAGGCCGAAATGATCGGCGTCGAGAATCTGCTCGGCCAGCGATCAGATCCTTCTTGATCTTCGATTTCTTGTTCCACGGGATCGACAACAGCCAGTCGAGATAATTGCGCACGACGGTGGCTTCCGCCGACATCGGCGACATCTGCCGCAGTTTCTTGATCTCGTGCTGCGCCTTCTCGCGCGCTTCCTTCGAGAGCTTGGTGCGCTTGATCTTCTCTTCGAGCTCGGCAAGCTCGTCCTTGCCGTCCTCGTCGCCGAGCTCCTTCTGGATCGCCTTCATCTGCTCGTTGAGATAGTACTCGCGCTGCGTCTTCTCCATCTGACGCTTGACGCGCGTGCGGATGCGCTTCTCGACCTGCAGGACGGAGATCTCGCTCTCCATCAATCCGAGCACCTTCTCCAGCCGTTCGGTGACGGTGGGGATCTCCAGGATCAACTGCTTGTCGGGAATCTTCACCGCCAGATGCGAAGCGACCGTATCGGCGAGCTTGGCATAGTCCTCGATCTGCTGGACCACGCCGACGACTTCCGGCGACACTTTCTTGTTGAGCTTCACATAGCCTTCGAATTCGTTGACGACCGAGCGCGCCAGCGCTTCGGCCTCGACCTGATCGCCGGAGGAATCCGCGAGCACCGCGGCATGCGCCTCGAAATAGTCCTCGCGATCGGTGTACTGCTTGACCTGCGCGCGCGCGGCGCCTTCGACCAGCACCTTCACCGTGCCGTCGGGCAATTTGAGGAGCTGCAGCACGCTGGCCAGCGTGCCGACATTATAGATGGCGTCCGTCGCCGGATCGTCGTCCGAAGCGTTCTTCTGCGTCGCCAGCAGGATGAACGTGTCCGAGCGCATCACTTCTTCGAGCGCCTTGATCGACTTCTCGCGGCCGACGAAGAGCGGAACGATCATATGCGGGAAAACCACGATGTCCCGCAGCGGCAGAACGGGATAGGCCCGGCTTTCACCGGCGGTCAGGAGCGGCTTTGGCTTGGCGGCGCTTGTCATTGCCCCACTTCCTTATTGTTGTGCACGCCCGTCAAAACCCGCAGGATGCGCTGTGACGACGAACTGCGCACTATAGGTGGCGTCGCGTCGCGGGCCTGTCAAGAAAGGCCGGATTTTGCAGCAAAATTGCGCGTCGCGCGGGCGGAGCGAACGGCCGCAGGCCGAATCGCGGGTGCGGGTTCCGCGCACCCGTTAAGCGCTCGCCCCGCCGGTCTCGCCGGCGCGATCGGAGCGATCGGCATAGATGTAGAGCGGCCGGGCCGCGCCCTCGACGACCTCGCGGGAGATCACGACCTCCTCGACGCCTTCCAGGCTCGGCAGATCGAACATGGTGTCGAGCAGAATGCTCTCCATGATCGAGCGCAGGCCGCGCGCGCCGGTCTTGCGATCGATCGCCTTGCGGGCGATCGCCGACAGCGCCTCGTCGGCGAGCGTGAGGTCGACGGTCTCCATCTCGAACATGCGCTGGTATTGCTTGACCAGCGCGTTCTTCGGCTCGGTGAGGATGCGCTTGAGCGACGGCTCGTCGAGATCCTCCAATGTCGCCACCACCGGAAGCCGGCCGACGAATTCCGGGATCAGCCCGTATTTCAGCAAATCCTCCGGCTCGACTTCGCGGAAGATCTCGCCCTGCTTGCGATCCTCCGGCGCCGCCACTCGGGCGCTGAACCCGATCGAGGTGGAGCGGCCGCGCGCGGAAATGATCTTCTCCAGGCCGGCGAAGGCGCCGCCGCACACGAACAGGATGTTGGTGGTGTCGACCTGCAAAAATTCCTGCTGCGGGTGCTTGCGGCCGCCCTGCGGCGGCACGCTGGCGATGGTGCCTTCCATGATCTTGAGCAGCGCCTGCTGCACGCCCTCGCCCGAGACGTCGCGGGTGATCGAGGGATTGTCCGACTTGCGTGAAATCTTGTCGATTTCGTCGATATAGACGATGCCGCGCTGCGCCCGCTCGACATTGTAGTCGGCCGACTGCAACAGCTTGAGAATGATGTTCTCGACGTCCTCGCCGACATAGCCGGCTTCGGTCAGCGTCGTGGCGTCCGCCATCGTGAACGGCACGTCGAGGATGCGCGCCAGCGTCTGCGCCAACAGCGTCTTGCCGGAGCCGGTCGGCCCGATCAAGCAGGATGTTGGACTTCGCCAGCTCGACGTCGTTGTGCTTGCTCTGATGATTGAGCCGCTTGTAGTGATTGTGGACGGCAACCGAGAGCACCTTCTTGGCGTGATCCTGGCCGATCACGTAGTCGTCCAGCACTTTGCGGATTTCGCGCGGCGTCGGAATCCCGTCGCGGGACTTCACCAGCGAGGATTTGTTCTCCTCGCGGATGATATCCATGCACAGTTCGACGCACTCGTCGCAGATGAAAACCGTCGGCCCGGCGATGAGCTTGCGCACCTCGTGCTGGCTCTTGCCGCAGAACGAGCAGTAAAGCGTATTCTTCGAGTTGCCGCCGCCAACCTTGCTCATTCCAGTCTCCGTCTTCGCCAGCGCAGCACTTCAACAGACCATGGTACGAAGCACTGCGCTAAAATTCCGTAGCACCACCGAGCCGGGGCCCGAGCCGCCAAACTGACAAGAGTCCGGCCTATAACACAAGCGACCATGCTAACGGCGTGCCAATCAAGAATCCATTAACGATAACGCGACTTTGCACCAGTGTGTTTTCCGGATCACACGCCGAGAATACACTTGTCCGCCGGCCGGGACTTGACCCATCTTGGGCCGCCCCCCGCTTTGGGCCGAGGAATTGGCCCATTTTGTGGCAGCGAGGACACGCCCGACCTAGCTCACCCCCTTGAGGATCGGCTCGGTCTTGAGCCCGGGTTCCTCCGGCCGCTTTTCGATCACCTTGTCGATCAGGCCGAAATCCTTGGCCATCTCGGACGTCAGGAACATATCGCGCTCCAGCGCCTCCTCGATCTTCTTGAGCGGCTGGCCGGTATGCTTGACATAGATTTCGTTCAACCGCCGCTTCAGGTTCAGGATCTCCTGGGCATGCAGCATGATGTCGGTCGCCTGGCCTTGGAACCCGCCGGACGGCTGATGCACCATGATGCGGGCATTGGGCAGCGCAAAGCGCAGGTCCTTGGCGCCGGCGGCAAGCAGCAGCGAGCCCATCGAGGCCGCCTGTCCGGTGCACAGCGTCGACACCGGCGGGCGGATGAACTGCATCGTGTCGTAAATCGCCAAGCCCGAGGTCACGACCCCGCCCGGCGAATTGATGTACATCGAGACTTCTTTTTTCGGATTCTCCGCCTCGAGGAACAGCAGCTGGGCGACGATCAGCGAGGCCATGCCGTCCTCGATCGGACCGGTGATGAAGATGATCCGCTCCTTGAGCAGGCGCGAGTAGATGTCATAGGCCCGTTCGCCGCGGTTGGTCTGTTCGACCACCATGGGAACGAGGTGCTGCATATAGGTCTCTGCCGGGTCGCGCATGGATCACCTGGAAGTGGACGCCTCGAAGTGACGCCTGATACGAGTCACCTGGATTTGGCGCGCCGAGTCCGGCTGCGCCGGGACAGTCACAGTTACGTAGTACCTGCCTGCCGCCTAGTGTGGCTTGAGTCGGTCTGCTTGTCGAAGCCAGTCGCCCACATCGCCGTGCGCATTTACGCGACGTGACGCAGTTGATCTGGGCCATTACCGCAGATAAGCGCGGAAATCGCGCCGGCAAGGCGTAAAAGCGACGCGGAAAGCCGCCTTATTCCTCGTCTTCCTTGAACAATTCTTCCCGCGATACTTGCTTATCGGTGACCTCGACAAGCTCGAGCAGGAAATCGACCACCTTGTCCTCGAATATCGGCGCCCGCAAAGCGGCCAACGCCGCCGGGATTGTTGCGGTAATAGTCCCACACCCGCTGCTCCTGGCCGGGCATCATCCGGGCCTGGGCGACGACGGCCTGGCTCAACTGCTCGTCGGTGACCTTGATGTTGTTCTTCTCGCCGATCTCGGCCAGCACCAGGCCAAGCCGCACCCGCCGCTCCGCGATGGCCCGATACTCGGCCCGCGCCTTCTCCTCGGTCGTGCCTTCGTCGGCAAAGGTGCGGCCCTGCTGCTTGAGATCGTTCTCGATCGTCTGCCAGACGTTATTGAATTCCTCTTCCACCAGCGTCGGCGGCGGATCGAATTTGTGGCGCGCGTCAAGCTCGTCAAGCAGCGCGCGCTTGACCTTCTGACGGGAAGCGGCCGCATGTTCGCGCTCGATGCGCTCGCGCAAGGCATCGCGCAGCTTGGCCAGCGATTCCAGGCCCAAGGTCTTGGCAAAGTCGTCATCGATCGTAACCGCGCCGGGCGCTTCCACGGTCTTTGCCGTGACGGCGAAATTCGCCTCTTTGCCGGCGACGGTGGCCGCAGGATAGTTTTCCGGGAATTTGACGTCGAAGCTCCGGCTTTCGCCGGCCTTGATGCCGATCAGATGATCTTCGAAGCCCGGGATGAACTGGCCCGATCCAAGCATGATCGGCACGTCCTCGCCGGAGCCGCCCTCGAAGCTTTCGCCATTGAGCGTGCCCTTGAACGATATGGTGACGCGGTCGCCCTTTTCCGCGCCTTCGGCCTTGGCGACGAATGGCCGGTTCTGCTCGGCGAGCGTCTGCAGCGCCTGATCGACTTCCGCCTCGGTGACCGGCGCGGTCAGCCGATCGAGCTTGATGGCCTTGAAATCGGCGAGCGTGATCGGCGGCACGATCTCCATCTCGACCGTGTAGGCGAGGTCCGACTTGCCGGCGATGACGCCCTCGACCGCCCCCTCGTCCGAGGGCAGCACCACTTTGGGCTCGGTGGCGAGCTTGAAGCCGTGATCGGCGACGATCTTGGTATTGGCCTCGCGCACCGCGGCCTCGATGACCTCGGCCATGGCCGACTTGCCATAGAGGCGCTTGAGATGCGCGACCGGCACCTTGCCGGGACGAAAGCCGCGCAGCTGGACGCGGCCCTTGAGGTCGTCGAGCCGCTCGTTGACGCGGGCCTCCAGATCGGTTGCGGGCACGACAACGCGGTATTCCCGCTTGAGACCCGCGGCGGAAGTTTCAGTCACCTGCATCGGCATTACTCTTCGACAGCGCGAGATCGAGCGCGTCCCGGCCAAGTTGTGAAAAAACCGCCCGGCTGGTGCGGGCGGAGGGGCTCGAACCCCCACGACTTTCGTCACGGGAACCTAAATCCCGCGCGTCTACCAATTCCGCCACGCCCGCAAACACGCAGGGCGGCCCGCTGGCGCGGCTTATATCATGCAAGGCCCGCGGGCTACTACAAAATTAGACCGATCGGGCCGTTTCGCCAGCGCAGATTTCAGTCGAGCAGGCGCCGGTAAACCTTCGGCAGCGTTTCGGGTAAATCCTCGGAAATCAGGCCCGGGCCGAACGCGTTGGCGGCCTCGCCGTGCAGCCAAACCGCGGCCGAGGCCGCCTCGAAGGCCGGCATGCCCTGGGCCAAGAGACCCGTGGTGATGCCGGTCAGCACGTCGCCCGCACCGGCGGTGGCGAGATAGGCCGGCGCATTGGCGGCGATCGAGGCGCGACCGTCGGGCGCCGCGACGACGGTATCGGCGCCCTTGAGCACGCACGTTGCGCCGATCAGGGCTCGCGGCCAGCCGCGCTCGTTCAAGCTTCGACCCAGCTTTCGTTCGCTCGTCCAAAGCACCGAAATATCGTGAGAATTCTCCTTCGTGCGGCGTCAGCACGGTCGGCCTGCCGGATCGCGCTTCAACGGCCTCGGCGAGGCGTTGCGGCGCTTCGGCAAAGCTCGTGATCGCATCGGCATCGAGCACCACGGCGCGTTCGCCGGCGAGCGCCGCAAGCGACGAGATCGCAGGTCGCCTCGTTGACGCCGAGGCCCGGCCCGATCGCCACCGCATTCAAACGCCGGTCGGCGAGGAACTTGGCGAGTTCGGCCGCGCCATCGACCGGCCGCACCATGACGGCAAGGCTGGCGGCGGCATTGACCGCGAGCGCCTCGCGGGGGCTCGCGATGGTCACCAGGCCGGCCCCGGCGCGCAAGCGCGCCGCGCGCCGCGAGCCGTGCCGCGCCGGTCGACCACGACGGACCCGAAACCACCACCGCATGGCCGCGATCGTATTTGTGCCCGTCATGGCGCGGCACCGGAAACGCTCGCCGCCAGAGCTGCGGAACGTTCTCGAATGTCCGCGGCGCGATCCCGGCCAGCACGGACGCCGGAATGCCGATATCGGCGACGGTCAACGTGCCGCAATGAAGCCGGCCGGGCAGCAGCAGATGCCCGGGCTTCTTGCGAAAGAACGTGACGGTATGCGCGGCCTTCACGGCCACGCCCATCACCGCGCCCGGACGTGCCGTTGATGCCGCTCGGCAGATCGACGGCGACGACCGGCGCGCTTTGCGCATTCATCGCCTCGATCATGGCGCGCGGCAGCCCCTCGACCGGCCGGTCGAGGCCGGCGCCGAACAGCGCGTCGATGACGATATCGGCATGGCCGAGCCGGACCGGGCTCGGCGGGCAGCGACCGGTCCGGTCCAGGCTTTCGCCGCCAGCGCGGCGTCGCCTTTGAGCGCCTCGGCCTCGCCGACCAGCAGCACCTCCACGGCGTATCCGCGCTCCGCGAGAAGCCGCGCCGCGACAAAGCCGTCGCCGCCGTTATTGCCGGGGCCGGCGACCACGACGACCCGGCCGCCGGCGGGCCGGCGCGCGACAACGCTTCGGCCACGGCGCCGCCGGCGTTCTCCATCAGCTCGATGCCGGCCACGCCGCCGGAGATCGTCAGCCGGTCGGCCTCCGCCATTTCGGCGGTGCTCAGGATTTCAATCATGACCGCACCATAGCCAATGCCTGATGGGGCCGAAATTGCCGCTGGCGTGCCGTGCTTGCCCTACCCATTGACGAGTTTATAGGCAGCCGTGCCTAGTTTGATCGGCGGCGGTCTGTACACAGCGCCTGCAGCCACCGTTCAACCACGTTTTAGCGCATTGATCCCACTGCTGTTTCTGTGCCGCAAAAGCCATTGGCACGGGACCTGCTAACCAAGGCTCGGTTCCAAGGATGATTTGCTCATCATGGAGCCGGGAGACGAGACGCGATGAAAAAAATCGAGGCGATCATCAAGCCGTTCAAGCTCGATGAGGTGAAGGAGGCGCTGCAGGAAGTCGGTCTTCAAGGCATTACGGTCACCGAAGCCAAGGGATTCGGCCGCCAGAAGGGGCACACCGAGCTCTACCGCGGCGCCGAATACGTGGTCGATTTTCTCCCCAAGGTGAAGATCGAGATTGTGCTCGGCGACGACATGGTCGAAAAAGCCATCGAGGCGATCCGTCGCGCCGCTCAAACCGGGCGGATCGGCGACGGCAAAATCTTCGTCTCGAACATCGAAGAAGCCATCCGGATCAGGACGGGGGAATCCGGACATAGACGCCATCTGACTTTAAATTGCTGGCTCCTCTGCTGCCGCCGACCGGCCGACAGCAGGACCCGCGCCAGACGCACCAACCAACACCACGAAAGGGTACGCCTACCATGACGACGCCAAAGAATGTCATGAAGATGATCAAGGACAACGACGTGAAATACGTCGATTTCCGCTTCACCGATCCGCGCGGCAAGTGGCAGCACGTCACGTTCGACATCGGCATGATCGAGGAAGACACATTTGCCGAAGGCCAGATGTTCGACGGCTCCTCGATCGCCGGCTGGAAGGCGATCAACGAATCCGACATGTGCCTGATGCCCGATCCGTCGTCGGCCTGCATCGATCCGTTTTTCGCCGAGACCACGCGTCGTTTTGGTCTGCGACGTGCTCGAGCCGACCACCGGCGAGCCCTATAACCGCGATCCGCGCGGCATCGCCAAGCGCGCCGAAGGCATGGTGAAGTCGATCGGCGTCGGCGACACGGTCTATTTCGGACCGGAAGCCGAGTTCTTCGTGTTCGACGACGTCAAGTACAAGGCCGATCCCTACAATACCGGCTTCAAGCTCGACTCGGTCGAATTCCCGACCAATTCCGACACCGAATACGAAGGCGGCAATCTCGGCCATCGCGTCTGGACCAAGAAGGGCTATTTCCCGGTGCCGCCGCAGGATTCGGTGCAGGACATGCGCTCGGAAATGCTCGCCGCGATGGCGCGCATGGGCGTCAAGGTCGAGAAGCACCACCACGAAGTGGCGTCGGCCCAGCACGAGCTCGGCATGAAATTCTCGCCGCTGACCATGATGGCCGACCAGCTGCAGATCTATAAATACTGCATCCAGCAGGTCGCCCAGGTCTACGGCAAGACCGCGACCTTCATGCCGAAGCCGGTCTATGGCGACAACGGCTCGGGCATGCACTGCCACCAGTCGATCTGGAAGGGCGGCAAGCCGGTGTTCGCCGGCAACAAATATGCCGACCTGTCGGAGACCTGCCTGTCCTATATCGCCGGCATCATCAAGCACGCCAAGGCGATCAACGCCTTCACCAACCCGACGACCAACTCGTACAAGCGGCTGGTGCCGGGCTTCGAAGCGCCGGTGCTGCTCGCCTATTCGGCGCGCAACCGCTCGGCGTCGTGCCGCATTCCCTACACGACCAACCCGAAGGCCAAGCGCGTCGAGGTGCGTTTCCCCGATCCGCTCGCCAATCCGTATCTCGCCTTCGCGGCGATGCTGATGGCCGGCCTCGACGGCGTCAAGAACAAGCTCGATCCGGGCGAAGCGATCGACAAGGATCTCTACGATCTGCCGCCGAAGGAACTGAAGAAGATCCCGACCGTGTGCGGCTCGCTGCGCCAGGCGCTCGAAGAGCTCAACAAGGACCGCGGCTTCCTCAAGGCCGGCGGCGTGTTCGACGACGACTTCATCGACGCTTATATCGACCTGAAGATGAGCGAGATCATCCGCTTCGAGCACACGCCGCATCCGGTCGAGTTCGAAATGTATTACTCGGCGTAACGTGTAGCGTGTGTTTTCCTCCCGGCATTGCCGTTAGCGATGCAACTCGAAAGGGCGCCGCAAGGCGCCCTTTTTCTTTTTGCCCGGCAGCCGGCATATGCCATGAGCCGGTCACCGCACCAAAATCGGCACGGTGATGCTGCGCAGCGACGGCATCCCGGCAGCTTCATCTGACCGCGCACGTCGACGCGGCGCTCGCTGGCGCTCGACACCATCTCGTCGTCGGGCTCGACGCGGTTGCGGCCGTTCGCCTTGGCGCGATAGAGCACGGCGTCGGCGCGGGCGATCAGCACGTCGATCGGCGCATCCGGCAGGCCGCAGGCGACGCCGATGCTCACCGTGGCCGGAATTTGCGGGCCGTCGGGAGCCACTGCGGCCGTCTCGAAAGCGACGCGCACGCGCTCGGCGGCAATGCAGGCTTCGTCGAGCGTGCCGGACAGAACGGCGACGAATTCCTCGCCGCCGATGCGGCCGATGACGTCGTCGCCCCGCATGGTCTTGCGCACCACTTTGGCAAACATGGCGAGCACCGCATCGCCCGATTTATGGCCGTAGCGATCGTTGATGGACTTGAAGTGATCGAGATCGAAAGCGAGCACGCTGACCGGCGTTTTGGCCGATTTGTTGCGGTTCATCAGGGCGGCGGCGGCCGCGAAAAAGCCGCGGCGGTTGAATAGCGCCGTCAACGGATCGGTCTCAGCCGCCGCCTTGTAGCGGTTCACCGCGCGATCCTTCGCCAGCACCAGCACGATAAAGGCGGCGCCGACGACATAAAGCACCACCTCGATGGCGAACACCGCGATCCAGCCGGTGGCCAGGCTCCTTACGCCGAGGCTCGCCAGCGCCACCGGAAACAGGAAAATCGCCCCGTGCAGCATCGGCACGAACATCGCCGGCCAGCGCCGGATCAGCGACTTCCTGCGCTCGCGCCACAGCTCGGTCGCGATCAGAAACGTATAGGTGGCGACGATCATCGAGCTTAGCATGATGCGCGCGGCGGGCGACGCATGGGGAAAGGCCGGCGTGAGGCCGCTGGCGGCCCAAACCACGGCGCCGAAGCACATCGCGCCCCACCGCACCTCGCGGCCGTGGAACAGGCGCGCGGCGCTCCAGATCATGCCGATTGCGACGAAGAGGAGATCGTCGGCGAGCCCGGCCGGCAACGGCGGCGAGACGATGCCGCCCGCCTGCCACAGCGCGCTGGAAAATCCGCCGATCAGATAGGCCAATCCCCACCAGGCGAGCGCCTGAATGCGGTCCTGCATCCAGGCGAACAGCAGAAACAGACCGAGCAGAACGGTCACGCAGGTCGCAATGACAAAGAGTGTGCCGACGTCGAGCGACATCGATGCCGCCGCCAAACGTGCCATCATTGCCACGAAGCTCCTCACCTCACTAGGTGGAAGCACCTATCACGGATAGCGGCGCCGTGGTGAGAGTTCGCCGATCAGGCTTTGCCGAGGGTATCGGCTACCGCGCAGGTTTGTTCAAAAACATTTTGAAAATTGAAATTGCCGGATTGCGTGAATCGCAACACCCATGACTACCGAAACTTCACGAAGCGATGCGCCAGCGGCGAACCGCGGTGCGGGGCATGGCGGCGCGATCGGGGCCGATGATCGGCACAATCGAGGGCGCGGTGGCCTCGGCGGCGGCCGCCGCCGGCACTTCTATCTCGACCCGGTTGCGGCCGGATTCCTTGGCCCGATACAGCGCCCGGTCGACGGTCGCGAGCAGATCGGCGACGGTGGCGTGGGGATCGTGGTACAGCGTGACGCCCGCGCTGACGCTCGGCGACAGCCGTTCGCTGCCGAAGCGGGCCGCTGCCGTGGCAAAATTGCGGCGCACCCGGTCGGCGATCGCGTAGGCTTCGTCGATGTCGCCGACCGGCACGCAGGAGGCGAACTCCTCGCCGCCAATGCGGGCAAACAGGATATCGGCGCCCAGCGTTTGCGTCGCGACGGCGGCAAAGGTTTGCAGCACCGTATCCCCGGTCGCGTGGCCGAACTGGTCGTTGACCTGCTTAAAATGATCGAGATCGAACAACAGCACCGCAAGCGGCTCATGAGCATGCGCCTGCTGGGCCAGCAGCCCGGTGGCGCTGTCGATAAAGGCCCGCCGATTGGCGACGCCGCTTAAGGGATCGACCAGCGAATTGATCTTGTGCTTGAGCTCGGTGCGCTCCTTGGTCATGTTGAGCTGGAGGAAAGCCAACACCACCGTGTACAACAGCGTGCCGAAGGCCAGGAACGTAAACGACAGCTGGCTCAAGACGAAGTCGCTGCGAAAGGCCGGACTGAGCAGAATTGCCGGCACCCGCGCCACCAGTATTCCGGCATGCGCGAGCAGAACCACCACCGTAGGCCAGCGCGACATCAGCGCCTCGCCGCGGCCGCGCCAGAATTCCTCGGCGGTCAGCAAAGTGAGCAGCGCCAACAAGGTCGAGGCAACGATGATCCTGGCGGCGACGTCGTCGGCGAAGACCGGGATCCGGCACAACAGCAGCCATATCACAGGCGCCAGCGGCAGGAGCCAGGCGCGGTACGATCGGCCGTCGAACACGCGCGCCCCGATCCAGGTCAAGCCATAGCCGAGCAGTACCAGGGCATTGGCGAAATCGATACTGGCAAAATCGGGCAGCGTGCCGCGCGCCATCAGAAGCGCGAAGCCGACGGCATTGACGATATGGGCGGCACCCCACCACATCGGGGCCCGCACGCTGCGGTTCTGCAGGCCGGCAAACACCAAAAGCGCGCCGAGCAACGCCGCGATGAACACCGTTACGAGGGAGATAGTGGGCAGATCAAGATGCATGCCGGCACGACCCAAACTGACCGGCGCACCTTACGAGTCCGGCCTTCCATAGGCGTTACCGCGCAGGCAAAGCTCGCGAATAAGCTTGCCGGCCGGTAAACCGTCCCGGTGCACTTTTAATGACCCTTCCCGCCGTGCCGATCCGGACATAAATTAGGGCGAAGCCCCAGGAGCTTCCCAGGAGTCCCCAATGGCGCTCACCGCCGAGTTCGAAGCCGTCCGAGAACTGCAGCAGCCTTCGACCGTCGAGGCGACGCTGAATTACATCGTTGACGACGGCAGCAAGGTCTTCACCATCGTCGCCAGTCCGGGCGGCAGCGATACGCGCTCCGGCGGCACGCCCGATCCGCGGCGCGTGACCATTCACAACGGCCGACCGCTGGCGAAGGACTTTGCGCTCGATCGCCATGGCTTCCGTTTCGTGCGTCACGACACGGCAATGGCCGACTTCTATGACGAGGCCGAGATCAAGCGCGTCTACTATCCGGAGATGGAGGCGCTGATCAAAGCCGAGAGCGGCGCCAAGCGGGTCGTCGTCTTCGACCATACGCTGCGCACTGCCGACGACGAACTGCGTGAGGCAAAGCAGATCCGCGAGGTCGTGCGCCGCGTGCACAACGATTATACCGAATGGTCGGCGCCGCAGCGGGTGCGCGACATTCTGCCCGACGAGGCCGAGGAACTGCTCAAGCGCCGCTTCGCCATCATTCAGGTGTGGCGGCCGATCCGGCATCCGGTCGAGACTTTTCCGCTGGCGATGGCGGACGCGCAAACGCTGGCGCCCGCCGACATGATCGTTTCAGAACGGCGCGCGCCCGGCCGTATCGGTCAGACCTACGCGATCAAATATAATCCGGCGCACAAATGGTATTGGTTCCCGCGCATGCGGCGCGAGGAGGCTTACGTGTTCAAGGTGTTCGATTCGGAAAAAGACGGCCGCGCGCGCTGGACCGCGCATACCGCCTTCGACGATCCAACCTCGCCGCCGAATGCGCGCCCGCGCGAGAGCATCGAAATCCGCACGCTGGCGTTTTTCTGATCGGCGTTTTTCTGATCCTTGTCATTTCGAGCCCGCGGGCAAAAGCCCGCGTCCCGCAATGACAACTTAGCGCTTCGAGAACTGGAAGCTGCGGCGGGCTTTGGCGCGGCCGTATTTCTTGCGCTCGACGACGCGGGGATCGCGGGTCAGGAACCCGCCCCGCTTGAGCACACTGCGCAAGTCCGGCTCATGCAACATCAAGGCCTTGGAGAGGCCGTGGCGCACTGCGCCGGCCTGGCCCGACAGTCCGCCGCCGGAGACCGTGCAGACGACGTCATACTGGCCCTGGCGGTTGGCAGCGACCAGCGGCTGCTGGATGAGCATGCGCAACACCGGCCGGGCGAAATAGGTTTCCACCGCGCGATCGTTGACCAGGATTTTTCCGGCGCCCATCTTGATCCATACGCGCGCCACCGCGTCCTTGCGCTTGCCGGTGGCGTAGGCACGGCCCTGCTTGTCGAGCTTTTGCACGTATTTGGGCGCCTGCGGCGCCGCTTCGGGCTTTAATGAGGCCAGGTCTTCCAGCGTCTGCATCGTCTCGGCCATTACGCGGTCCTCTTATTCTTGCGGTTCATGGCGGCAATATCGATCACTTCCGGCTGCTGCGCCGCGTGCGGATGCTCGGCGTGCGGATAAACCCGCAAATTACCGAGCTGGCGACGGCCCAAGGGACCGCGCGGCAGCATGCGTTCGATCGCCTTCTCCACGATCCGCTCCGGGAAACGGCCGGCCAGGATGTCCTTGGCGCTGCGCTCTTTGATGCCGCCGATAAAGCCGCTGTGCTTGTAGTAGATTTTCTGCTGGACTTTGCGCCCGGTCAGCACCGCCTTGGCGGCGTTGATAACGATGACATTGTCGCCGCAGTCGACATGCGGGGTGAACGACGGCTTGTGCTTGCCGCGCAGCCGCAAGGCCACGAGCGACGCCAGGCGGCCGACGACCAGCCCTTCGGCGTCGATCATCACCCATTTCTTGTCGACCTCGGCCGGTTTTAGAGAAAACGTTTTCATGTCCGCGTCCGTTGATGGCTACGGCGATCATCCGCATCCGTTGGGAAGGGGCGCTTTTAGCGACGCCGCGCCGACACGTCAATCCATTTCGGAAAACTATTCCACACCAACGCCTTAGGTTGGAGGTATTTTATTACCTTCACGCGACCGGGATCGAATAGGTTGCCGTGACATGGGCGACGAGATCCTCATCCCCGTCGGACCGCAGCGCGACTTCGCCGACGGCGAGCCGTTTGCCAAGTTTGAGCAGGCGCGCCTCGGCCAAAAGATCGCGGCTGCCGGGTTTCTTGAGGAAGTTGATGGTCAAATTCGTCGTCACCGCGAGGGGAATCCAGCCGATCGCGGAGAGGACCGCCAGATACATGGTGAAATCGGCGAGCCCCATCATGACCGGTCCCGAGACCGTGCCGCCGGGGCGCAGCGATTTTTCGTGATGCCGCCGGCGGACCCGGCAGCCGCCGTGCCAAACCTCTTCGATGTCGTAATCCCCCACCGCATGAGCGGCTTCCGGAAATTCGGCCCCAAGCAGTTCGATGAGCCTTTCGCGGGTTAATTTCGGCGCCGCCTTTTCTTTGCCGCCGAGTTTACCTCCCATGTTAACCTCCGAAGTTAGCCTCCCTTGGCACAGCAACCTCGGATACAATGGCCGCAACGGCGCCGCAAAAGCAAAAGTGCCGGCGCGGCTCCCTCTGGATCGTTTCATGAACGCTCAAAGCGCCACCGCCAAAGCCGCCGCCGCCTCACCGGACCTGATCCTGCTGCGCGAAGACTTGACCGGGACTCATAGCGGCATCGCCATTTTGACGCTGAACCGGGCGGCGGCGCGCAACAGCCTGTCCGAGGCCTTGCTTGAAGCGCTGTCCGATGCGCTCACCGCGATCGCGCATGACGGCACGGTGCGCGTCGTCGTGCTTGCCGCCAACGGTCCGGCCTTCTCCGCCGGCCACGACCTCAAAGAGCTCAACGCGCACCGCAAAGACGAGGACCGCGGGCGGAGCTATTTCAAGCACATCATGGGACTGTGCAGCGGCGTGATGCAGCAGATCGTCGCTCTGCCGCAGCCGGTCATTGCCGCAGTCGGGGCCACCGCCACCGCCGCCGGCTGCCAGCTGGTGTCGAGCTGCGATCTCGCCGTCGCGGCAGACACCGCGAAGTTCGCCACTCCCGGCGTCAATATCGGCTTGTTCTGCTCGACCCCGATGGTGGCGCTGTCGCGCAACGTCTCGCGCAAAGCCGCGATGGAGATGCTGCTCACCGGCGAGATGATATCGGCCAAGGAGGCCGCACGCATCGGGCTCGTCAACCACGTCGTCGCGCCGGGCCACGAACGCGACGAAGCGATCAAGCTCGCCGGAAAAATCACCGCCAAATCGGCTGTGACCGTCAAAATCGGCAAGGAGGGGTTCTATCGCCAACTCGAAATGCCGCTCGCCGAGGCCTACGATTACGTCTCCGGCGTGATGGTGGAAAATTTGCTGGTACGGGATGCCGAGGAAGGCATCTCGGCTTTCATCGAAAAGCGCGAGCCGAAGTGGGAAGATCGTTGAGGACCGAACGCTCGCGATGAACCACGACTCCTATCCGGACAGTTATATCCGCGGCATTCTCAACACCGCGAAGACGATCGCCATGGTCGGCGCCTCGGAGAAGGAAAACCGGCCGAGTTACTTTGCCTTCAAATATCTGCTCGAGCGCGGCTACCGCATGATCCCGGTCAATCCCGGGCACGCCGGGCATGCGATGCTCGGGCAGAAGATCTATGCCCGGCTTGCCGATATTCCGGAGCCGATCGACATGGTCGATATTTTCCGCGGCTCGCAATATGCGCCCGCCATCGTGCAGGAGGCCTTGGCGCTTTCGCCACGGCCGCAGGTGATTTGGATGCAGCTCGGCGTGCGCAGCGACGAAGCGGCCGCCTTGGCCGAGGCCAATGGCCTGAAAGTGGTGATGAACCGCTGTCCCAAGATCGAATACGGCCGGCTGTCCTCAGAGATCGCCTGGATGGGCGTCAATACGCGCACGCTGAGCTCGAAGAAGGCGACAATCGGCGGCGTTCAGCGCATGACGCTCAACCGCCAAAGCGGCCAGGGTGGAACCACCGAAGCGGCCGACCGCGCGCAGCGCGACGACGCCGAGCCCTGATCCATATTGCATCGAAATTTCTTCACGATTTGCGGCTACTCCATCGTCGAGCAGGAAAAAGAATCATGAAGTTTCGTATCGCGGCTGCCTTGACGCTGTGTTGCCTCTTCTTCGGGCCCATCGGCGCGCGCGCCGATGCGCAGCAGGACCAAGGCGCCTGCATGATGGACGCGCAGACGTTTTGCGGGAAATTTATTCCCAACCGCGTCCGGGTCGCTCATTGCCTCATCGCCAACCGCAGCAAGATCACGCCGGCCTGCCGCGAAGCCGTCAAGCACTTCAAATAACCTCGCTGCCGTCCAAACTTTCCGGGCAAAAGTCTTCTGCACGCGCCGCATCCGGCAGCGCGGGCTTTATCTGTTAACGCCAGGGCAAAGGTGCGCCTTGACGCCTCCGGCCCGTCCTATAAACCGGGAACGGACGCGCCCTTCCAAGGCGCATCGGCAAAAGGAAACAGCGATGACCGAACGCATTCCCGGCTTTTCCACGCTTGCCGTTCATGCCGGCGCGCAACCCGATCCGACCACAGGCGCCCGCGCCACGCCGATCTATCAGACCACGTCCTACGTGTTCGAAAGCGTCGATCATGCCGCGTCGCTGTTCGGCCTGCAAACCTTCGGCAATATCTATACGCGGATCGGCAATCCGACGACGGCGGTGCTCGAGGAGCGCGTCGCCGCGCTCGAGGGCGGCACCGCCGGCCTTGCCGCCGCATCCGGCCATGCGGCGCAGGTTTTGATCTTTCATTGCCTGCTGCAGCCCGGCGACGAGTTCGTCGCCTCGAAAAAGCTCTACGGCGGCTCGATCAATCAGTTCAATCATGCGTTCAAGAATTTCGGCTGGAACGTGGTGTGGGCGGACCCCGACGATATCGCGTCGTTCGAACGCGCGATCAGCCCGAAGACCAAGGCGATCTTCACCGAATTGATCGCCAATCCCGGCGGCGTCATCACCGACATGGCGGCGGTGGCGCAGATCGCGCGCCGCGCCGGCGTGCCCTATATCGTCGACAACACGCTGGCGACGCCGTATCTGTGCAAGCCGTTCGAGCATGGCGCCGACATCGTCGTGCATTCGCTGACCAAATTCTTGGGCGGTCACGGCAACTCGATCGGCGGCATGATCGTCGACGGCGGCACCTTCAACTGGTCGCGGGAACGCCGCTATCCGATGCTGTGCGAGCCGCGGCCGGAATATCACGGCATCGTGCTGCACGAGACATTCGGCAATTTCGCTTTCGCCATCGCCTGCCGGGTGTTGGCGCTGCGCGACATCGGCCCGGCGATCTCGCCGTTCAATTCATTCCTCATCCTCACCGGCATCGAGACGCTGCCGTTGCGCATGCAGAAGCATTGCGACAACGCGCTGGCGGTTGCGCAGTGGATCGCAAATCATCCGCAAGTCGCCTGGGTCAGCTATCCCGGACTGCCCGGCGACCGCTACCACAACCTCGCCAAGAAATATTGCCCGAACGGCGCCGGCGCGGTGTTCACCTTCGGGCTCAAAGGCGGCTACGACGCCGGCGTGAAGCTGGTGTCGAACGTGAAGCTGTTCTCGCATCTCGCCAATATCGGCGACACCCGCTCCCTGATCATTCATCCCGCTTCGACCACCCATCGGCAGCTCTCCGACGCGCAAAAAGTGCAGGCCGGCGCCGGCCCCGACGTGGTACGGCTGTCGATCGGGATCGAGGACAAGGACGACATCATCGCCGACCTCGAGCAGGCGCTGGCGGACTGACGTCGATCTATTCCAGCGACAAGGTCGCGCCGCCGGAAAATATGGATTCCGGGCTGGTCGCTGCGCTCCGCCCCCGAATGACGCTTGCGGCATGCAGTGTCGCCACCGTCAGGACCACCATCGCCATGGCCTGATGCAGCAAAGCGAGCGGCAACGGCACCACCATCAGCAGCGTCGCGATGCCGAGCGCCGCCTGCAGCGTCACCGCAACCGCAAGCGCGATCGCGCCGGCGACCACGGTTCTCTCTTTGACGCTCCGCACCACATTGAAAGCGTGAATAAGCGCGGCAAACCAGATCGCATAAGCGAGCATGCGGTGATCGAACTGCACCGTGAGTGTATTTTCGAAGAAATTGCGCCACAGCGGGCTATCGAAGAACAAATGCGCGGCGCTCGGGATGAACGCACCGTCGATCAGCGGCCAGGTGTTGTAGAGGTAGCCGGCGCGCAAGCCTGCGACCAGCGCGCCGAAATAGATTTGGCACAGCACCAGAACGAGCAAACCATTTGCCGTCGCGCGAATGACGCCGGGCGCAGGACTTGCGGTGCGTTCATGAAGCCGCTGCGCGGTCCACAGGATCGCGATGTAAATAATGCAGGCCAGCACCAGATGCGTCGCCAGACGATATTGCGAGACCTCGACGCGGTGAACGAGGCCGGACGCCACCATCCACCAGCCGACCGCGCCTTGCAGCGCGCCGAGCCCGAAGATCAGCCACAGCCGCGTGCGCAATGGTGGGCCGATCCAACCGCGCCACAAGAACCACAACAGCGGCAACAGGAACACCGCGCCAATGGTGCGGCCGATCAGCCGGTGCGTCCATTCCCACCAGTAGATCGTCTTGAAGGCGTCGAGGCTCATGCCGCGGTTGAGCGCGCGATATTGCGGAATGGCCTGATATTTTTCGAATTCGTCCTGCCACTGCGCCGTCGTTGAGCGGCGGCACCACGCCCATGACGGGCTGCCATTCCGTGATCGACAGGCCGGACTCGGTCAGCCGCGTCGCGCCGCCGACCAGCACCATCGCGAGCACCAGCGCGGCGACGGCATAAAGCCAAAGCCGGATCGCGCGCGTCTGACGGGAAAGCCGGTCCGGCATATCGGTCGTTGGCGATGCTCGCTTGTCTGGGGCGCGCGGACCATATAGTGGTCGCCCTGCCCTCGCAACCGATGCCAACCGGAGTCGTTTCGCTGCTCCATGCCGATCCGCCTGCGCAAATTCATCGGCGCCGTCGCGCTCTTGGTCCTGGTCATCGTGTGGGCCTTGGTCGCCATGGCGCTGGCGCAAGCGCCCGTCATCCGCGACAATACGGCGCTGTCGATTGCCTATTACGTGATCGCCGGGCTCGGCTGGGTGTTGCCGGCGATGCCGCTCATCTCGTGGATGAGCGCACCCAAGCGGTGACGCGAGCCTAGACCGTCAGGCGGCGTCCAGGCGGCGGAACCCGTTCCACATCGCGGTCGCGGCTCCCGACAGCAACACGCGCACATAGCGGATGCGCTGAAAGTCGCCGTTGAGCGAAATCCGCGGCAGCGCCATGAGGTGCTCGCTGTGCTCGGGAAACAGCACGCCCGGACGCGTCGTGACCGCGGTCTTGAAGCCGAGCTCGGCGGCGACCTCGAATTCGCGCGCCGCGGCGGAGCTGCGGTCGCCGAACGGATAAGACAAATGCTGCGGCCGCACGGCAAGCGCGGCTTCGATGCACCGAGCGGCCCAAATCCATTTCCGAACGCACGGCATCCCTGGACAGCTTTGCCAGCATCGGATGATTGACGGTGTGCGCGCCGATGGTGACCAGCGGATCGGCGGCAAGCTCCGCGAGTTCCGGCCAGCTCATGCACAGCTCATTGCAGAATGCCGCGACGTCGACGTGATAAAAGGCGGCGAGACCGCGGACCACGTCGCGCAATTCGGCTTCGGTGGAGCGCGCGCGCAGCCACCAGTAAAGCTCGTCGTAGAGCGCGCGCTTTTCGGCAACCGTCCTGCAATCGAATTTGCGGTCGCGGCCGTCGATCATAAGACCGATGCGATCGTTGCGCGCGATCACCGCTTCGAGCACCAGCCACCACAATTCGCCGAGCCGATCGGGAAAGCTCGTCGGCACGTAGACCGCGAACGGCACGCCGGCTTCCTTCAGGATCGGATAGGCCCATTGCAGCGTGTCGCGGTATCCGTCGTCGAAGGTCAGGCAGACGAAGCGGCGCGAAAAATCGCGCTCGGTCATGCGGCGGTGCATCTCGTCGAGGCTGACAAAATCGAAGCCGGAGCGGCGCAGACTCCTCACCACCCGCGTGAGAAAGCGCGGCGTCACTTCGAGCAGGCGATTGGGCTGGAACCGGTCCGGCCGCGGCGGCCGGACATGATGCAACGTCAGAATAGCGCCGACGCCGCCGAGAAACGGCCGCAACGCGACATGCGCGCCGGTGAAATACAGCGATTCCAAGCCGCCGCGAATGATCGTCTGTTTCAGTCCGGCCACGGAAGTTCCCTTGTCAAACGCAAGCGACTATCCTTTGCCGAGCAGCGATCTTTGCCAACTCCCGGACCGGGTCAATCGCCGAAAGACGCGCCGGCCGGTCGGACGCTATCGCCGCCGTTAGGCTGCGACTGCGGTCTCGCCGGGAGCTGCCATAGGCGCCGACCAGAATTCGCACGTCGGCAAATCCCGCAGCCAGGAGCCGCTCGCGCGCCGCGGCGGTGGCGGCATTCGCCAAGCTGTCGGCGACCAGCACGGCATGGGGCGCAATCTCGGCGACGCGCTCGACCTCGGGCCCGGTGGCATCGCCGGCATCGACGACGACGTGATCGTAGCTTCGCGCCAAGGCGTCGAAATTCGCCACCATGCCCGCGCGGCGAGAATATCTGGCTCGGTCGGTCGGCGCCTGTCCCGCCGAGATCAGGTGCAGCGGCGACAGCCTGTCCTTGGTGATGATGTCGCCGAACGATGCCGCACCGCGCGCCAGTTCGGCAAGGCCGGCGGCAGACGGCTCGTTGGAAATTCCGCGGATCGCGCGTTCGCCGGAAGCGAGCCCGACCAGCACGACGCGCGAATTCATCGGCCAAGGCGCGCGCAAGCTTGATCGCGGTCTGGCTGGCATTCATTCCCGGCACGGCGCCGAACACGGCAAGCCGCTGCCCGGCAGCCCCGGAATGCCGCAGGTTGTCGGCGACATTCGACGATCGAGCTGGCGGCAAAGCCGGCGCCGGCGGCGCGGCGCGGCGGTTCGCTTCATGATGGCGTCGAGACGCGAGCCGCATGCCGTCGGCGCGCTCGCGATCGGCGCCGGTTCCATTCGCCGCACGCGGCGACGCCGACTCGGCGCCGCCAAGAATCTCCTTGGTGACGATCAGGCCGGAGCTGAGCACCAACGTCGCGAATGTCGCGATCAGCACCGTCGGCAGCTTCTTCGGATAGGCCGGAATGTTCGACACCGTGGCGCGCGAAATCACGCGGGCATCGGCGGGCGTCGACTTGGCGGTGTCGTGCGACGTCGCCTCGCGATATTTGGCGAGATAGGATTCCAAGCAGATCGCGCTGCGACTTGGCGTCGCGCTCGAGCGCGCGCAACTGCACGTCCTGCGCGTTGGTCGACGCCGCCTGATTTTTGAGCTGATCGAGGCTCGCGGTCAGCGTGTCGACCCGCGAACGCCGGCAAGCTTGGCGTCATTCTCGAACGAGCGCGCGATGGTCTCCGCTTCGGCCCTGATCTGGTTGTCGAGATCGGCGATCTGCGCTCTGCAATTCCTTGATTCGCGGATGATTGTCGAGCAGCGTCGACGACTGCTCGGCAAGCTGCGCGCGCAAGGTGACGCGTTGCTCGGCCAGCCGGCGGATGAGTTCCGAATTGAGAATATCGGAGGATTCGATCGGCTGGCCGGAGCTGCAGCATGTCGCGGATCATCTTGGCCTTGGCCTCGGCGTCGGCCTTTTGCGCGCGCGCGGCGGCGAGCTGCGCATTGATGTCGCCGAGCTGCTGGGCCGAGAGCGTGGTGTTGTTGGTGCCGATCAAAAGATTGGATCTTGGCGCGGAAATCCTCGACCTTGGCTTCGGCCTCCTCGACTTTCTGCGCATCGTGTCGATCTGGCCGGCAAGCCACTGCCCGGCGCGTCTTGGCCTGCTCCTCCTTGGCCTCGCGCTGGCGCACCAGATAGCCGTCGGCGATCGCATTGGCGACTTGCGCCGCCAGCATCGGGATCCTCGGACAGAAAATCGATGTCGATGATGCGCGACTTCTCGACCGGATACACGGTTAGCCGGTCGTAATAGGCGTTCAGCACGCGCTCTTCCGGCGTCATGCTCAAGCGGATCTTTGGCAAGGCCGAACAGGCCGAGCACGGCACGCAGCGGCGACACGCCGGTCAGCGTCGGATCGAATTCCGGCAGCTCGCCGAGATTGAGCTTCTTGATCACTTCGCAGCGCAAGATCGCGCGACAGAATGATCTGCGCCTGGCTCGTCACCGCCTCGCTGATCGACCGCCGGATCGGTGATGGTCTTGTCGGCGTCCGGACGCAAATAGACGTTGCCGCGCTCTTCCAGATAGACGCGCGCCTCCGAGGAGTATCGCGGCGTGATCATCTGGACGGCGCACGAACGTGATCAGCGGCAACCAAGATCGTCGGGAGCAGGATCCGCCACCGCTTGCGCCACAGCGTCGCGCCGAGCGCCGGCAGATCGAGCTCAGCGTCGCAATGGATCGTGCGTGCGCGGGGCTGGCGGCGACGCCACGCTCATCGCAGCACGCCTCACGAAAATACTTGCCGACAGACCGCAAAGCCATGCCTGATCACAAACTATTAAGGTTGCTATCCGGTTAAGGGCGAGGCGCGATCTAAAAGAATGGTTAAGATCGCACGGCGCGCGGCCCTTCGTGAGGGTTTATTAACCTGCGGCGCCCCTCAATCCGGCTTAACTTTTTGGCCTCAAGTTTAAGGAACCGCGGCATGGGCGATCTGCGACCGCTCGGCACCGCTCCTGAGCCGGCTTGGCCTTCGGCATCGCGCCGGCCGCGGCGGCGCGAGGCGGCGCGCCGCGCCGAGCCGCGGCAAGCCGCGTTTGCCGCCGACGAGCCTGAAGATCGTCCACGTCCTGCGCGCGCCGCTCGGCGGACTGTTTCGCCATGTCGTGGACGTCGCGCAGGGCCAAATCGAGCGCGGCCATCGCGTCGGCCTGATCGTCGAATTCGACCACCGGCGGCGCGCGCGCCGACGCCATTCTCGCCGAACTTGCGCCGCGGCTTGCGCTCGGCATCGAGCGCGTTGCCGATCACGCGCGAACTCGAGCCCGCGCGACATCCCGCGCCTGTGGCGCATCTCGCGGCGGATCAACGGCGCTGGCGCCCGACGTGCTGCACGGCCACGGCGCCAAAGGCGCGGCGCTGGCGCGCCTGACCGCCGCCGCGCCGAGTGCGATCCGCGCCTATACGCCGCATGGCGGCTCGCTGGTCTACTGTCCCGGCACGCTCAGCGGCGGCTTTTATCGCTCGCTCGAGCGCATCCTCAATCCGCTGCACCGACCTGTTTCTGTTCGAAAGCAGCTACATCGCCGAGCTGTACCGCACCGTGATCGCGCCGGCCGCAGGCGATGGTGCGCGTCGTGCGCAACGGCATCGCCGAGTCCGAATTCGAGCCGGTCGACGCCGCGACCCGATGCCACCGATATCGTCTGCGTGGGCGAATTGCGGCCGGTTAAGGCCATCGACGTGCTGATCGAGGCGCTGGCGATCCTGCGAGCAGTCCGGCCGCCGCGTCACCGCGACGATCGCCGGCGAAGGCCCCGACGGCGCCAAAGCTGCGCGAGCAGGCCAAGCGCGCTCGGCCTCGCCGATCAGATTCGCTTTATCGGTCACTGCCCGGCGCGCAAAGCGTTCGCGATGGGACGAATGCTGGTCATCCCGTCGCGCGCCGAGTCGCTGCCCTATGTGGTGCTCGAAGCCGCCGCCGCCGGCCTGCCGATCATCGCCACCGAGGTCGGCGGCGTGCCGGAAATTTTCGGCCCGCAATCGGCACGGCTCGTTCCAGCCGACGATCTTCGCGGCGCTGATCGACGCCATTAGCGGCGGCGCTGGACGATCCCGGCGGAGATCGGCAGTTCGGCGCGCAGGTTCTGCGCAGCCGGGTGCGCAGCGAATTCTCGCTGACCACGATGGTGGAATGCAATCTCGCCGCCTATCGCGAGGCCATCGCGGCACGAAAAATGCGGTCAGTTCGACATAACCAATTTTTGAAGATTCTTCACTATGTTGCCGGCGGATGCGCGCGGCGTTGCATCGGGGCGCCACGCGCAGGCTGAGCGGAAGTTTCTGTTAACCTATGTCAGGTCCCGAACAAAGCACGATTTTCGAGACGGCCGCGGCGGTTTCGTCGGCGCGCGTCAAATCCATGCCGCGCGACGCCGCGAAGACGTCAGCGCCGCGCGCGCTGTCGCCGGCGGCGCTGGCCGTCGCCGGCCGAAGCAATTCAAGCAGGCCTATTCGCCGATCGTGGTTGCCGGCGCCGTGCGCGTGATCGAAGTCGCGCTGGTCGCGACAGTCGGCCTTGCGCTTTATCTTTGGCTATGTGGCGCCGGCTCGACGGCTTCGGCCGCGCTATTACATCGGCAGCATTGCCGGCATCTCGCTGCTTGTCGCTGCTGGCGTTCCAGGCCGCCGACATCTATCAGGTCCAGGCCTTCCGCGGCCACGAGAAGCAATATATGCGGCTCGCTTCGGCGTGGTCGGTGGTCTTTCTGATCGCCATCACCGTGTCGTTACTTCACCAAGGCCGGCGACCAATTCTCGCGGGCCTGGCTCGGCAGCTATTACGTGGTCGGACTGATCGCGCTGATCGCGTTCCGCCGCGCGCTTGTTTCTTGCTGGTGCGCCGCTGGACGCGGCAAGGCCGGCTCGACCGCCGCACCGTCGTGGTCGGCGCCGGCGGCAGCGGCGAGGCGCTGATCGCGGCGCTCGCGGCGCAGCGCGATTCCGACGTGCACATCATCGGCGTATTCGACGACCGCGGCGACGATCGCAGCGCGACAAGCTGCGACGGCGTACCCAAGCTCGGCACCGTCGACGATCTCGTCGAGTTCGCGCGCCACACCCGCGTCGATCTGGTCATTTTCTCGCTGCCGATTTCGGCGGAAAGCCGCATCCTGCAGATGCTGAAGAAGCTCTGGGTGCTGCCGGTCGATATCCGCCTTGCCGCGCACACCAACAAGCTGCGGTTTCGTCCCCGCGCCTATTCCTATATCGGCCACGTGCCGGTGCTCGATATTTTCGACCGGCCGATCGCCGATTGGGACGTCGTGATGAAATGGCTGTTCGACAAGATCATCGGCACGCTGGTGCTGATCTGTCGTCGCGCCGATCATGCTGCTGATCGCGCTCGCCATCAAGCTCGACAGCAAAGGCCCGGTCCTGTTCAAGCAGCGGCGCTACGGCTTCAACAACAAGTTCGTCGAGATCTACAAATTCCGCTCGATGTATGCGGAGCGCGACCGACGCCGACGCACAGCAAGCTCGTCACCAAAGGCGATCCGCGCGTCACCCGCGTCGGCCGTTTCATCCGCAAGACCAGCCTCGACGAATTGCCGCAACTGCTTCAATGTCGTCTTCACCGGCAACCTGTCGCTGGTCGGCCCGCGGCCGCATGCGCATGCACGCCAAGGCCGCCGAGCACCTTTACGACGAAGCGGTCGACGGCTATTTCGCCCGGCACCGCGTCAAGCCCGGCATCACCGGCTGGGCGCAGATCAACGGCTGGCGCGGCGAGACCGACAGCCGGGAAAAAATCCTGCGCCGCGTCGAGCACGACCTTTATTACATCGAGAACTGGTCGATCCTGTTCGACCTTTATATCGTGCTGCGCACGCCGTTCGCGCTTATTCGCGGCGAAGGCGCCTATTGAAGCTCCTTGGCGGACGCCCGCGCTTCATTGCAGCGCGAAACCCAACAGCGCGATCGCGGCTGCCCTTGTCCTCGCAATCCGAGCGGTTCGACATAAAGCGGGCATGCATCGCCGTCACGCAGATGTACAGCGGGATCGTGCCGGGCTGCTCGCGATCGAAATACATAGCCGCCGGGCGGCGGCGCGCGCTGCCTTCGGCGGCGCAATGACCGGCCGCGGCGAGAAAGCCCGCCCGGTCCGGTCGGAAAAACATTCGTCCAACTTGACGCCGCCGCGCTGGCTGGGGCGGCGCGGTCATCAGATATCCGAGCTCCGCGTCGTAAGTATATGCGGTCCGGCGATATCGTCGGACCCGTCGTCGTCCAGCTGCCGCCATCGGCGTCGATCCAGCGCGACAGGGCGGTGCGCACCTGCGGATCTTGCGGCAGCGCCGATGCGCCGATCCATGCCTTCCTGCGACACCAGATATCGCTGACTAAAATCCTCGTTCGGCGGAACGTACATGTACGTCAGGAAAAAATGTTCGGCGATGTTGTTGAAGCCGCGGTCGGCGACCATGCTCGGATAAGCATAAAGCTCCGTCGGCGCCGGACGCTGCCAGTTGTATTCGTCGTAAAGGATAAGCGGATCCGCAACGGCGCCGAAATGCACTTTGTCTTCGGAAATCGACAGCCGCAGCGAGGAGTTCGAGTCGCCAGGAGCAGCATGACGTCGGCGTCCGTCCAATAGGCCGAGCTCATGCCGACAAATCCGTCCAGCGCGGCGCCCGGTTCCGCCGACGCCCGGCGCATTCCATCCGGTGCCCGGTCCATTTGAGCCACTTGCCGGGCCCGGGATTTTCGATCGGCGCGCGCGCGACGATATTCTTGTTGTCGCGCCGGCGCAGACAATAGGCGTACCAATAGCCGTCATGACCGTCGACGCCGGTGCAATCGCCCTCCCCTTGCGAATGCGGCGACGTCGGCGTCATCGGCTGGAAATGATCGGGCCGAGAACGTTCCAGGTCAGGCCGTAATCTGCGGATCTGGGCGATCGACATCCATTTGTAGCTGCCCTTCGGATCGTTGCAGTGCGTCTCGTTGTGGATCAAGCCGTAAAGAACGCCCAAGCCCTGCATGACCGACGTGATCCAGCGCCCGCAGTCCGACGGACCGCCGGCCGGGCCCGGAGCAAGCACGGTCTGCTGACGGTCCGCCGAGCGCGGCCGGCGTCGGCGCCATCCACCGCCAACGTCGTGCCGCCGGCTATGAAGCCGCGAAAGCTGCCGTCCGGAAGCTTAATGACGCTCACCGGCGCATCGGGCTCGTGCGGCGACGGCCCGCGCACCACGACCGGATGTTCCAAGCGAACGGTGATGCATTGCAGGCACGGCGGCATGCCGCCTTGATCCGCCGTTTGGGCCGCGGCGCTGCCGGCAATGGCGCTTGCGGCCAGAGCGGCGCTCACGACGGCCAATGACGCGGCAAGGTTCCGCCAGTCGAAACGGCAGGTTTTGGTCCAACGGCGCATTAGCATTGAAATCGAATGATCGAACGGCGTCTGTACTTTCGACTTCCGCTTAGCATCGCCGGCCTTGACGAAGCTAGCTCGCCGAAACCACGAAAGCGATTTTTGCAGATTGTTTACCATGTTGGCGGACGCTGTAGCCGCGCACTGCGCGGCGCGCTAAGGCCCGGTTCAACATGTCGAGTTTTGCGTCATGAGTTCCCTGGATCATGCGGCGCCGCGGTTCGAGACTGCCGGCGGCGCGCACGCCGGCAAATGCGCTGGCCGACCGCTTCCTGCATGTCGTCTCTGTTCATCACGATCGTGTCGAGCTTCTTCGTCGTCGTTCGAACCGGCGCCGTACGAATATCTGGCATTCGTGCTGGCTTTTGCCTGCGTCTTGGCGCGCGTCAGCGATCAGCCGCGTCATCGTGCCGCTGTTTGTGCTGTTTCTCATTCGCGATGGAAGCGGCGCAATCGGGCTTCTCCAGATCGTCATCAACGGCTGGATGCGACTCACGGGCGAGCCCTACCCGCTGTATGGCGATGTCCATTATCCGGACTCGATCCGCTTCCTTGGCGTCTCGTTTTATCTCGGCATCACCTGTGTGATGCTTGCGCTGCATCGTGTCGCAAGACACCATGCGGCGCATGGCGACGCTGCGCTCGGCTTACATTATGGCCGCCGTGACGGCGGCGTGCTTGGCACGCTCGGCTATTTCAGTCTCAACTTCAATTTCTGCCGGGGATGGACTTCTTCACCCTGTACGGCCGCGCCACCGGCGGCTTCAAAGGCCCGAACGATCTCGGTGGCTTCCTGATCGCGCCGCTGCTGTGGCTCATCGAAGGTTTTATCATCGACAAAATTCGTCTGCGCAATCTCATCGCCTGCGTTGTCATTTTCGTCGGCCTTGTGTTGACCTTCTCGCGCGGTGCATGGGTCTGCAGCCTGTTCGGCGCGATTGCCCTGATCTACCTCCTTTTCGTCACCCAGCACGACCGACGCACGCGTAACCGCCTAATCCTGTTCATTATCCTCGGCGTCATCGCCGCGATCGCCATCTACATGCTGCTGACCTCGATCGACGCGGTGAACCAGATGATCGCCGAGCGCTCTCATCTGCAGGAATACGATATCAACGGCGACAACAGATCCCGACTCCAGCTGCAGGAGTCGAGCTTCCAGGAAATGCTCCTGCATCCGCTCGGCATGGGACCGTGGGGTTTCGCGCACGCAACCAACTATGTCTCGCACAACACTTATCTCGGCACTGCAGTCAATCACGGCTGGATCGGCGGTGCGGCCTATCTGACGATCCTCGTTCTGACGCTCGTGCTCGGCTTCCGCGCATTGTGGCTGCGCACGCCGTGGCAGCGGTTCCTCATTCCGACCTATCTCGCCTTCATCACCATGGTGTTCGAAGGCTTCTGGGGCGACACCGATCACTGGCGGCACTTTTACATCCTGCTCGGCCTGGTGTGGGGGCTGGTGGCGGCCACGCATAAAGTAGCATGGACGATGCAAGCGAACTTGCCGTCGGATCGGAACGCTCTTTTAAGCGGCGGCGTGCCAATATTCCCGCAAAATGCGGAACAACTTTTGTGATTTCGAAGCTATGAATCGGCCGCAATCGATCGTCTTTCTCGGCAGCGCGCACGACAATGGCGGCACCTCGATCCTGGCCAGCGGCCTCGCCGAAGCCATGCGCAAGCGCGGCCACCGAGTCGAGGAATGGTATTTGTTCGGCTCGCGGGGCGATGCGCCAGCCGGCGCCCGCATTTTCGAGGCGGGACCGCGTTCGCGCTCGCCGCTCGTGCTGCTGCGGCTGTTTGTGCGGCTTTTGATTGCGCTCGCGCCAGCGCAAGCCGGATGTCCTGTTCGGACTGCAGCCGCTGTCGAATGTGCTGGTCGGCGTCGCCGGCGTGACTCGCGGGCATTCGCCATCGCGTGCCGACCTACCACGGCCCGCGCGAGTGGGTGAACCGCCTGTTCGTTACCCTCGATGAGATCGCCTATCGGCTCGGCCTCTATACCCAGATGATCGCCTGCGCCAACAGCGTGGCGCGAAGTCATAACCGCGCCGGCATGACCGGTCGTCGTCAACGGTCATGATGTTCCGAAGCTTGTGCCGCGCGCGCAGGCGCGCGCCGCCCTCGGCCTGCCCGCCGACGGCGTCATGCTCGGCCAGATCGGCCGCTTGAGCCATCAGAAGAACCAGGACTTCAGCATCGAATTGCTGCAGCAATTGCCGCAAGCGCACCTCGTTCTCGTCGGCATCGGTCCGGACGAAGCGCGAGATCAAGGCGCATATCGCCGCCGCCGGCTTGCCGACCGCGTCCACATCGTCCCCGCCATCGCGCATGACCGCATCGGCCTGTTTTATTCGGCGGTCGATCTGGTGCTGTTCCCGTCGCGCTACGAGGGATTGAGCCTTGCCGCGATCGAGGCCATCCATGCCGGCGTACCGCCGCTGTGCAGCGACATTCCATCGTTCAAAGAAATGTTCGCCGCCTCGCCGCTCTTGACCGCAACGCTGTTACTGCCGGCGTCCGATCCATCGGCGTGGCTCGCGCGCATCGACAGATCTCCTTGAGGACGAGACCTTGCGCAATCGCGATCGCTTCCGAACTGGCGCGACTGTCGCCGGCCTACAGTTTCGATGCCATGGCCGAGCAATATCTGCAGCTTATCGAGCAATGGGATGCGCCGCCGCGAAACGTCGTGCGCGAGGCCATCCCGGGCCGCGCTTAAGCCCCTGTTTATGACGGGGGAAGCCTTTCAGGCGCAGACGCCCACATTGGTAAGCCCGATTTACGGTTTGGTTAGCATCAAACCGCTAGTGTTTTCCGGCATTTTCACCATTTGCCGACAGCCGAGCCGTGCACGCGCCATTGCAGCCCTTGCCCCGATCCGCGCCCACCGATGAAGACGCCCCGCCGTCTTCCGAGCAAGGCGGCCGTCGCGCCGCCACGCCGCCATCCGTTGCGGCGGCTGTGGCAGCGATTGCCGCAGCACACGCGCTCACAGATCATCGCTACAGTCGGTCAGGCTGGCCGCGCCCTACCCCGACCGCACGCCGCGCGGCGGATTCCCCATCGCCATTGCCGGACTGTTCTCGACCATGAGCGGCATCGGCGAAGGCGCCCGCCTCGCCTATGACGCGCTCGAAGCCGCCGGGCTAGAGCCCGCGCGCTTTCGATATCAGCGCCGCGTTCGGCCAAGCCGAGATCGAGGGTCCGCCGCGGCGCGCCATCGTGCCCGGATCGGGCGGCACGCTGGTCGTGCATCATAACGCGCCGTTCCTGCCGCACGCGCTCTGGGCGCTCGGCCGCGCGCGCGTGCGCGGCCGCCGCGTCATCGGCTATTGGGCCTGGGAATTTCCGCGCATTCCGGATTCCTGGCGCTCTGAGCCTGCCTTATCTGCATGAAGTCTGGGTGCCAAGCGAGCTGGCGCGGCAGGCGGTTTCTTCGGCGACCGATCTGCCGGTGCACGTCGTGCCGCATCCGCTGCCGCCGCCGGCGGTGACGCCGAACATGCGCGCGCGGCTTGGCCTGCCGGCCGACGCGCTGATCGTGCTCACGGCCTTTCACATGGGCTCGGCCTTTACACGCAAGAACCCGCTCGCCGCCATTGCCGCCTTCCGCCAAGCTTTTGGCGACGCATCCGACCGTATCCTGGTCGTCAAGCTCATCGACCACGGCGCCTCGCCAATCGCCCGCGCCGCGCTCGAGCGCGCGATTGCCGGCGCCTCCAACATCCGTCTCGTCAATCTGATGCTGCCGCCGGCGGACATGGCCGGCCTGATGGCCGACGCCGATATCGTGTTGTCGCTGCACCGCTCCGAAGGTTTTGGGCTGGTGCCGGCGCAAGCGATGCAACTCGGCAAGCCGGTCGTCGCGACCGGCTGGTCCGGAAATATGGATTTCATGAACGCGGGCAACTCCGCGCCGGTGTCCTACCGGCTCGTGCCGGTCGAAGACCCTTACGACGGCGCCTTTATATCCGACGGCCAGCTCTGGGCCGATGCCGACGTCGACAACGCCGCCGACTGGCTGCGCCGTCTCGCCGCCGATCCGGCGTTGCGACGGCAGCTCGGCGAAACCGCCCGCGCCGACATCGCGCAGCAGCTCTCGCCGGCAACCATCGCGCAACAGATAACCACCCTCATCGAAGCCGGAAAGGCGGAGTGACGTGGCCGGCAAGCGCCTTGTCTCGTACCGCTACATGGCGCTGCGCGCCTCGACGGCGGCAGGCACTTTGGGCACGGGGTTATTGCAGACCTTTGTCTTTGCGCGCGTACTGACGCCTGAGCGCTTTTCTCTGTTCATCTTCTTCGCCGCGCTCGGCTATACGCTGTATCTCGCCGATATCGGCATGGTGAAAGTCCTATTCGTCAACCTGCGCCGCCGGTTTCTAAGCAACAAGCCGCTCGGCATGATCGCCCGTCAAGCGACAACGATTTTGCTTTTATATTACGCGATCGCGGGTGCCGCAGTGGCATTGTGCTTTTTTTTGCTCGTGGCGTGCTTCCATCACTCCATCGCCGAAATCGTCGCGCTAAGCCTTTTCTTCGCCTTCAACGCGCTGAACCTGCCGTGGGTTGCGCTCCGCTACTTCAGCATTGCCATCGACGAGTATGTTTTCTTCGAGAAGCTTGAAGCGCTGCGCCGCGGACTCAACACCGCGGCGCTCCTGGCGCTGCTCTTCGGACTGCCGCTTGCCGCTTTTCTCCTGCTTATCAATCTGGGCTGGGCCGCCACCATGGCGGCAGCCGCGGCAAACCTTCGGCGCCGCCACGTACTCGTTGGCGATGTCCGTGGTTTCGTTGCCTTTCGCGTCTTCCTCCGCAGCAATCGCAAACAACTCGCCAGTAGTGCCGTCTATATGCTGAGCGAAATCTTCATCTACAATTTCCCATATTTCGTCGTGCCATGGATGTTCGGCCTCGGCGCGCCAATCATCATCCTCGATACGACGTTCAAGGTGTTTCGCGCCGCCAATCAGTTCTACAGCGCCGCCTGCGATTCCTTGGTGCCGCGACAGACGCAGCGCTCTGGCCGAGCGCGACGGTCGGTCGATGGTCCGTGCCACATGGCTCGCCGCGGTCCTGTGCGCGATACCGGCCGCCGGAGTGAGCGGCGTCTTGCTTGTCGCCTCCGCGAAACTTTTTTCGATCCTTCTCGGCCCCGCGGCAATCATGCCGCCGTCGACTACCCCCATCATCATCATGCTCTTGTTCGGCAATCTAGCGCAGATGGTGTCGCACAGCGTGCTTGTGCATACCGGATTCTTCAAGGAAGTGGCGCGGATTTCTTTCGGCTTAGTCGGCATCATGACCGTCATGGCCGCAATGGCGATGTTGACACACTTCGATATCGTCCAGTTCCTGAACGCTTATGCGGCGGTCTACACCTGCGGCGCGATTGCGACGGTCGGACTGATGATCCGCGGACCGATCCGGCTTGCCCACGAAGCTCCGGAAGCGGGTCGCTTCGCGATAAGAACCAAAAGTTAGCCATACTTTTGCTGCCGCCGGCTACCGAACCTTAACACCACTGGCGGTAGAAATACGAGCGATGCTCATACCAGATACCCTTTCGATCGCTCCTTCGGCACCCGCTTCCACCGTGTCCGCAGGAATATTGTTTCATCAAGGAAGAAGCCTTGCTAAGGCTTTTGCGGCCCTCAATGCCGAAGCGGATTGCGAGTGGGCCCTAGCCAATTACAAACGGACGGTAACGGAATTCCAGAAGCAGTTTGCCACACGGCGCCTTATTGAAATCGGCGGCGGGCGCGATCCCTTATTCGATCAGCAAGAGATCAAAGGCCTTGGCGTCGGCATGACGATCAACGACATCTCGCCGCGCGAACTCGCCGTGCTGCCGCCAAGCTACAACAAGGCGTGCTTCGATATTGCCGGCGATATGTCGCGCCTTGCGGCGTTTCGCGGCAACTTCGATTTCGCTTTCTCGCGCATGGTCTTCGAACATGTCGTTGATGGGCAACGAGCCTGGGCCAATCTGTACGAACTGCTGGCGCCAGATGGTGTCGCTCTGATCTACATCCCGACGCTTTACGTTCTTCCCTTTGTCGTGAACTGGCTCCTGCCGGACAAGCTTGCGGCGAAGATCGTCAAGGCTTTGTACAAGAATTGCACCGACGACGAGGACCCGGTCTTTCCGGCGCGTTACTCGTGGTGCTTCACCGACGAGCGGCTGACGAAGATGCTGTCGGTGATCGGTTATCGTGAAATCTTCGTGAAGCCGTTTTATGGGCACGGCTACTACAAGATCGTGCCGATGATCCACAAAATCCAATTGTCGTTCGCCGAAGCCGCGCGCCGTCACGACTGGCGTACCTTTTCCAGCTTCGCCTACATCGCTGTTCGCAAATGACTACCGCGCAGTTGGAGTCTTAATTGCGCCGTATACGCGAAGTGGGAAAGGTGTGAACGCCACAGTTTAGTCATCGCAAGATCACACTCTCGTCGCGCGTATTGCCCATCCTCTCAATCAACAGGGGAGGAGTTATGAACTCGGTTTTAAATATTGCCGCATTTCGTGCACTAACCACTGCATACGCCATCATTTATTTGCAGGGCTATACCGCGATCAATGATGGCGGCGAAGGTTTCTTTCAATACATTTCGACCGATACATCGAGCCTCGATAACGGCGGAACGATCATTGTAGATGCAGCCGGCCATCGATATCATCGGGCCGAGGCGGGTGACATAAACGTCAAATGGTTTGGTGCCATGGGCGACGGTGTTACCAACGACACCGCAACCATTCAAGCCGCCGACACATACGCCCGCACATTCGGCGGCCGCGTTTTCCTTCCGGGCGGTACCTATATGGTATCCCAGCTCGTTCTTTACAGCGGATCGAATTGGCGCGGGGTCGGCCGCGAAGCAACAATAATCCAGCAAATTGTCGGCTCAAACACCGATCTGGTTTACGACAACAATTCGAATGCCAATTGGGGCAGCACATCGCCGACACTAATCGTTGACGGTTTTGAGCTGCAGGAAGTCACCCTGAATGGAAACTGGAATGCCGGATCTGGGAATACGTCTGGCAGCGGAATCGCGTGCTATTGCGCCCGACCCATCCTGCGCGACGTTTTCATCACAAACTGCGCCCAGTATGGCATGCGGACTGAGTGGTACGGTAGCTCGGCGGGCGGTTACGACACGTTCACGATGGAAGGTTTTTTGAAAACGTCCGCATCGACACCGTCGGCATGCACGGATGGTGGAATAACGGTCCCGGGGACACAGTTTCGATTGGCATCATCATTGTAGATGCCGGACAATCAGCAACAAACACCTATGACGCATTCTATTACGACAAGCAAAGCGGTGGCCGCAATATAGCCCTCCATGCATGGAACCGCAGTTCTTCTGCGAGGCATCAGTGTGCGCTTTGAGGTGGTCCCGGTTGTCTGAACAGGTTTTCCGCTTCGATAAGTGGAGTCTCTGCCGGGGTTAGGCTGCCAAGCGGAATGGCAGTTGGTTGAAGTAGGCTTGATCGGGCGTGGCGCCGTCAAGGCTCGAATGTGGGCGGCGTCCATTGTAAAAGTCCAGATAGCGGCCGATCGAACTGCGCGCCTCGCTAACGCTGTCGTAGGCCTTCAAATACACCTCCTCATATTTGACGGTGCGCCACAGCCGCTCGACGAAGACATTGTCGCGCCAGGCGCCTTTGCCGTCCATGCTGATCGCAATGCCGTTGTCGGCGAGCACGCCGGTGAAGGCGGCGCCGGTGAACTGCGAGCCCTGGTCGGTATTGAAGATGTCGGGCTTGCCGTGACGCGCCAAGGCGTGCTCCAGCGTCTCGACGCAGAATGCCGCCTCCATCGTGATCGACAGCCGCCATGCCAGCACGCGACGGCTGAACCAATCGAGCACCACGGCCAGGTAAACGAAGCCACGTTCCATCGGGATGTAAGTGATGTCCATTGCCCACACTTGGTTCGGCCGCGTGATCGCCAGCCCGCGCAGCAAATACGGGTAGATCCTGTGGCCGGGCTCCGGCTTCGTGGTGCGCGGACGGCGATACAGCGCCTCTATCCCCATCCGCCGCATCAACATCTTCACGTGACGACGGCCGATCTTGCTCCCTTCGGCCACCAGCAAGCCTTGCAACATCCGCGATCCCGCGAAGGGGAACTCTAGGTGCAGCCGGTCGAGACGCCGCATCACTTCCAGACCGGCTTCCGACACCGGCCTTGGCAGGTAGTAGACGCTGCCACGGCTGATGCGCAGAACCTCCGCTTGCCTCGTGATCGGCAGATCGTGTTCACGGTCGATCATCGCTTTGCGCTCAGCAATCCCGCCTTGGTGAGCGCGCCCTCTAAAAAATCATTCTCGAGCGTCAGCTCGCCAATCTTGGCGTGCAGCGACTTTACGTCGATCGCAGGCTGTGCAGCACCGTTGCCGCCACCGGGACCGAACACATCAGCAGCCCCGCTCTCGAGCTGGGCCTTCCACGCTGTGATCTGATTGGGGTGCACGTCGAACTGCTCGGCAAGCTGGGTTAGCGTTCGATCGCCCTTAACGGCGGCAAGCGCCACCTTCGCCTTGAAGGCCGGTGTATGGTTCCGGCGCGGTCGTCTCGACATGGTCTCTCCTGATTCGCGGGACATAGCGTGCCCGCTGTCAGGCAGAAACTCCACTTATCGTCCTGTGCAGATTTCCGGGACCGGCTCTCTTAACCTAGGGCCGGGAGCAACGCATGAGTTTACAGGCGGTTGCAATTTCGAAGGTGCCTATAGTGCCAACGTTACAATACTCACGGGTGAAACTCTGTTCAATTCTTCAACCAGATATTATGCGGCATGGAATGGCACGAACATATATCTAGGTGGCACTGCCACGCAAAATGTCATCAAAGGTAAAGTAGACGCTCCCGGCACCGGTCGTCCTGCCTCCGTTGGAATCACTCTCGGGGGCAGTCCAGGCGACTATGTCCGAGGCAACTACATTGATCTCGTGTGTAGCGAACAAGAGAATACTGATATCTACTTCAGTGTCTATGACGCTGGTAACAATAAAATCAGGATATTAGCGTATAACACGACCGGGGCGACGTATAACGGCACACCAAACCCCCTGGACGATCTAGAGATGACCTTCCAGAATTCGTCTGGAACAAGCAACGTGAAAAATCTTGATCACCGAGGTCAGATAACCATCGGAGCCGACAGCTCTGCCTCTTGGACTTTTCCGCTTCCATTCGCCGCAACGCCCATCGTCGTCTTTTCACCGTCGTCTCCGTCTGGCGCGTACAGCAGCGGAATTTGGCTCAATGGGGTAAATACGACAACCGCCTATTTTTATAACAATAACAGCGTTTCGATGACCCTCGAAATCATCGCAAAGGCCGCAGTGTAACGCCACTGAGGTAGCTGTAACCAAAGGATGATCGTTCAGAACGGCGCCCCCGGTCGCCACGATCAAATCCATTAATTCCGCATTATCCATTGCCTGCCACTGTCGCGGCGATCGAGCCATCGCCATGCATGCCCCCGTCGAAACGCTTGCGGACAATGCGCGGATCGCGGAGCCGCGCCAAAGGTTGATCTCAATTCCGTTCCTGCTGTTGCGGGCCGCCACTGCGGGCGGCGCCTTCGCGACGGGCTTCGGGCAGACCTTTGTTTTCGCACGCATCCTCTCGCCGGAGCGCTTCTCAGTCTTCGTCGTCATTGGCGCGATCGGCTATACGCTGTGGCTTGCCGAGCTCGGACTGCCGAACATCCTCTTCGTAAGCCTGCGCGGCGCACACCTTACTGGCCGTCGCGACGCGCAAGTCGGTCGCCAAGCGACCGCGGTCGGCTTGTTTTACGTTGCGCTGGCCGTTGCCGCGTCGCTCATTTGTTTCGTCGTCGCATTCGCGCAGCCGTCCTCGGCTTGGCTCGGAGCCACCGAGCTGGCGCTGTTCCTGCTCGCCGTCGCGCTCAATCTGGCCTGGACGCTGCTGCGCAGCCTGAGCATCGCCGTCGATCTCTTTGTCTATTACGAGAGCCTCGAATTGGCCCGGCGCTGCGTTATCATCGCGGGCTTGCTCGCGGTGCTCGTCGGACTGCCACTTGTCGCGTACTTGATTGCGGTCAATGCGCTCTGGGCCATCCTGTTCGTTGCCGCCGCCAAACGGCTCATCGGGCGCGGCGCGCTAGCACCCTATCTGCGCGGCTGGACCGGCGAGCTCGTTGCGTTTTTCAAGGGAAACCGCCACGACGCGGCGCGCAGCAGCACCGGCGCGTTGAGCGGCGCATTTATCGCGCTGTTCCCGTACTACGCGGTGCCGATGCTGTTCGGCCTCGGCGCGGCGCCGATCGTCCTTGAGGTGACCTTTCGCATCTTCCGCGGCGCCTGCGTCATCTTCGCCGCGATATGCGATCTCGCGGTCCCGGAACAGACCCGCGCGCTAGCGGCGCGGGATATCAACCGCCTGCTGCGCACGACGCTGTTGGCCGCGGGGCTCTGTTGCATCCCGGCGGCGATCGCCTGCACTGTCTTGATCTTCGCCGGCGCTCCGCTGTTTGCATTCCTGTTGCGCACGGCCGCCACCGTCCCGCACGCGGTCACGCCGATCCTCATTGTTTTGCTGATCGCGGGCGTCCTGCAGACCGTCTCGGAGGTCCTGCTGCAATACACCGGCTACTTTCGCAGGCTGGCCTATAACGGTCTCTGCACCGCAGCCGCGATGATCGTCGCGACGCTGGCCGCATTCATTGCCGGCTTCGGGCTGGTCGGATTTTTCGCGGTCTATGCCGCGATTTACGCCGCGGGAGCTATTGCTTTGACGATTGCCGCGGCTTACGGCCCCGTCCGTGCAGAGGTCCGCTCCGACTAAACGCGCTTCACAGCAATCCGCAGCGTACCGCCAGCGCCGTGAGCCAGATCAATCCGGTCAGGCACAGCGCGCAAAACACCGCGGCCGAGCCGAAATCCTTGATGCGCCGGATGTCGGTGTTGAGTTCGGGCGTGACGTGATCGGAGAGTTTCTCCACCCCGGTGTTGAGAAATTCGACCGCCAGAATGAAAAGGACCGCGCCGATCATGGCGAGGTACCAGGCGGTGCTTGGCGCCACGATCAAACCGACCGGCACGGCGACGACAAAAAGCACCGCTTCGTCGCGCAACGCCGGCTCGGTTTTGAAGCCATCGGCAAAGCCGCGAAGCGAATTCCGGGTGGCGCTGAAAAGTCGCTTCAAGGTCGATCCCGGGAATCAGGCCGCCGGAAGGGCGACCATGGCCAGCTTATGTTGCGGATTTACGAAAGGCGAGCCCATGTTGCGGCCGCGATGACCGGTCACTATAGTCGCGGCGTTTCGGAGCGTAGCGCAGCCCGGTTAGCGCACCAGTCTGGGGGACTGGGGGTCGCGAGTTCAAATCTCGCCGCTCCGACCAAAATCTTCAACAAAATTGAGCATTTTAGGCGTCGGTCTCAGTAGCAGCGCACCAGTCTCGTTTGCAAACGTTTGGCTACCCTGAAACTATGCTGGCTCCGTCGGCGATCGAAGACGCCATCCGTAAAGCTCAATTGTTTTGCCCATGGACTTCGTATCCACGGGCACGACCTTGTCGGCTTGAACGAAGTCCCATGCGATTTTGGAAGTCAGGCTCCCTACCCGCTCTGTGCTCACGATGTTTTTTTCAAGGTGCAATCTACCTGCCGAGTTCGGGGCCGGTATTAGGGGCGGCCATGATGCGCTGGCGATAGCGGAACAGGTTGACGTCTGAAATACCCGGGCAGAGCGGACAAGCTCCCGACTAATTTCGGCATTTGGGCCAAGAAGATAGCTGAGCATGTGCAGCAAAATGCGGGCTAGACCGCGGGCGATCTCAGGCCGCCCGCTCAGCCTGCGTGTCGATCTTGTCGCGCAGTGCCAGGGAATCGATCGGTTGGTCAGCAGATCGTCGGCTTCCCTTTCCCCCACTGAATATACTTTCCTGTGGCCGATTGGGATGGCTTCTGCGCCCGGACGAAGGGCCAGGAATGAAGGCGGCCCTAGTTCCTGTCGCAGTATGCTGTCACTTTACCTGCCCTACAGAATCCAGTGCAGCAATCAGAATTTTTCGTGCATTCGGCAAACACAGGGTAGCAGGCACTTAGCTTTTCAGTTCCTGCCATCGAGCTGGAGGGTGACGACGATAGTGCCTGGTTAGGCGCATAAGAAAACGGCCTGAGGCATGATGAATGGGACCAGGAGGCACCAAAGCACGACTGTCCTGAAACGGTGAAGCTTGTCCATAGATGCTTCCATTGGTTAATGATGGCCTCACGTGGCCGAGGTTGTAACCCCATGACGCTGGGAGCGGTTCCGGAGATAAAGCCGCATTATGGGAACGAGAAGCCCGCCCAGAAACAGGCCAAGAAAAAACCCTGCCGCGTTGAGACGGCAGGGCAGTATGGGGAAAAAGGAGACTCTGTAGCTAACTCTAACACGATTGGGGGATGCAGTCCACGCGGTCTCTCAGTGGCGGCTAATGATTGGCGTCGTCAGCCGCAGCGCGAGGCATGGGGTTCGGCGGTTTGGGAACGCTGGTGGTGGTCCTCACGGCGGGCGTCAATGATTCATTGGCGCGCTATTTTTCATGCAGTGGTCTGTGTTGCCATGTTTGCCAGCTTGCATTGAGCGAGCGTGTCAAAGCCGCATTCTTTGTTCGGGCCTGAAATAAGGCACCATCGATGATGCTCGTAGCCTGCCTGGGCGAAGGCACCTGACGTCATTACGGTGAGTAGGATAGCGGACAATATGATGCGCATAGCGGGTCCTCTTTGTTGCGTAGCTGCCGCAGCTCAGAGGAGATAAAATCTAGCAGCTGAGCCGGTTCCTTACCCCTCGGGATCAATGGCTGTCTTTCATCCGTGCTTGCGTTTTCCAGCGTGAACTACAGAGTCGCCGTCCTAACGCGAGGGTCGCGAACCAAAACGGGCAAAAAGCCTACCTTGGAGACGGCAGGGCAGGCAAGTTTGAGTGGCAGGTGCCGCCCGCGCAGTCCCCTACTCAGAGGGGGCCGGAAAACGAAAGCCCCCGCCTTCGGCGCGGCGGGGACTTCAAACGCGACCCGATAATGAGGGGGATTAAGGAGGAATCAGACCGCGTTTTCTGCCCCTCTAACGACGAAGGCCGACGGCGGTTCCGCACGACCCTATCGAGGACCGGCTCCGATTCGACTCTGCCGAATCCATTCCTATTTAGGCCCCATGGTAATGCGTAGCCGTCGTGCGGTCGGCATCATGGAACCGTGCCTCCCGTCGCCCGCACCGAAGCCGCTATCCGGTCGTGATTGGATCCACGAGATTAAGCACGACGGGTTCCGCATTTTGGCGCTCGCGATGGGGCGGGGGTTCGGCTCATCACGCGGAACGAACCTAAAATGTCCCGAACACATAGGCGACGCTGACAACTATGCAAAGCGTTGCCGACGCGAGGATCATAATTTCGGGAAAGTCATGCGCTTTCAAAATGCGCACTAACATGGAGGACCCTCAAAGTCCCCCGAGAAGTTTCCCGCTCAAATCGAGGCAAAAATATGGTGCCCCGCCGCTTCCCCGGGAACGCCGCTTCCCGCCGCCCTGGCTGTCTCACGTTCCTGCAACTGCCGAAGCCTTCGGAGAGCAGTCATCTATGTTAGCGAGGCGTTTACGTACTGAGGGCGGTGGCGTTAGTCCACGGCGGCGCCGGGCAACGCGGCTGTGGCGCGGCGGCGCCCGTAACCTTTCGTTTACAATGCCACTACGCTGTTTGTGGATTACCGGGGAGTTTTGATATTCCTAAAAACTAATCGCTATGAACCGGAGCATTTCGTTCTCAGGAACGGCTTGAGCCATGTCGGAACGCGAGCAAACAGTAAGCTTCGTTTTCGCGCGGAGGAAGCCCGTCCACTTTCGCTGTCCCGTTACGGAGATCGACGTCGAGAGCGACACAGTTAGCGACCTCGACACCCACCATTCCGGCTACGGAGTTGTGGGATGCCCATCATGCGGCCGCGGCCACATGGTCGATCCAAGATCTGGAAAGATTCTCGGGGAGGTGGATTAGACTGCCTCAAACTCTCGCACCCCGCGCAGCACCGGCAGCGAAACGGGTTCAATGATCATTTTGGCGACGCGGAATTTTTGAACTGCCGATGTCTAGACGCGCAGCCAGCGACCAGGGATGCGGAAGGGCGGTCTACCGAAGCTGATGCCGTACTGCCACTCGTTCAATATCGGCTTGAGATCACGATGCCAGATTTTCATATTGTCCGACCTCGCACACCACAGATTGATAGTACCAGCTAATTTAAGCTGATAAGTGTCTCGCGGCTCCGATGGAACTTGGAACCCTTACAAACGTTATCTTGCCAACATTGGAGACACACATGGAAACGATTTTCATCATCGTTTTGATCCTATTCCTGCTTGGTGGTGGTGGGTGGTATGGGCGTGGACGTTGGTATTGAGTCGGCACGCCGGTAATCTCATCGTTATCGCCGTCGGCGCGGGTGTTGCCTCCAGGCGGCGCTTTTTTTCACACCATGAATATCGTTCTGTCGGGGCACCGGCATCGAATAATCGGACTTTTTCGGCAGCGGCCATCGGGCCGAGTACGGCGCCTATAGGCGCCACAGAACGATTATCAAAAAACCCGCACAGAAATTGAAAGGCGCGTCGGTTCCGCGATGTCCGCTTTATGTTCGGTTAGACCCCGATCGCGACCAAAGCGCAGACGTCTCGGCACTTCGCTTCCGGGCCATAAGGAGACATGTGCGGATCACAGCAACGCCTACTGAAGATCGGCTTTTTGGCGGCCTGTCGGTTGTCCGATGCTGTCGTAACGGTCACGACTGTGAAGGCGGCGCATTTGACCGTAGCGGTCCTCCCAATTCGGACGCCAGCCACTCCAGCTCAAGGGCATAGCAAAAAATTGAGAACAATACCGCGACTAGTACTGCAAGCCTTGGAATGGACTTCTCGAATTCGGGAAAGCGGTAATACATAATGGCTGTGAACAATGCGGCGCCGAAGATGAAACTTAAGCGGCTGATGAACAGCACGATGTGGCTGAGAAATAAAAGCGGCTTGAGCTTCAGAGAAGAAATCGCGGCTCTTCTCAGCCAATAGGCGACCTGGATCAATCCGACACCCAATAGGCCCAGCATGAGAGTTTCGGGACTCGCCGGCCCCACGGAACCGGCAAGAATGCGCCGGTAGATTGGCGCGCCTTGCCAAAGAATAATTCCGAGGCCGGCAGTTTCCATGAGTAAAAAAAGCGGGTAGAGCCAAGTTCGTCGATATATCATTGCACGCCGTGTTGCGTGAAGCGGCCCTTTCGGAAGACCGGTTCACGATCCACAGAAAAACTCTTGGATCAACTCAAGACTTCGGACCTACCGTAGAACTCTTAGAGGCCAATTGACTACATCCTCACAACCGGTGGCGGATTCCACTGTCCGGTGAGCGCCTCCAATTTCGGTGCATAAAGGCGCATGGTCAGGTTGAACGGACCTTGTGGCGCGGGAAGCCAGTTCGCCTCTTTGTCCGCGCCGGGGTTTTCCTTTTGGAAATATAGGTCAAGTGACCCGTCGGAATTATAATTGAACGGCATCCAGCTACTGACCGCGAACCGATTGAGAGGGTTTGCAACCTGGAAGCCCTCTTGGTCATAGAGCGTCACCGACCAGAAGGCGTTCGCCGGCGGCGTATCACCCTTATCGAAGTGAAGGGTGTATTTGTTTTCACCGTTGAGCGGCTTGCCCGCTTGGTCGCCAAGGTTGAGCGGATAGATGGCATCCTCAGGCAGATTGGCGCCGAGGCCAACCTGGGCAACGATGGCGCGCTTGAGGTAATAATTGCCATAGACACCCATCGTGTCGGTGTTCATCGACTGCGGATTCCGACGAAGTCGCCCGGGTATAACGGGATATTGGCGCCCGGGATTCCTGAATGATGCCGCCCACCGTAACGGAATGATGCCGCCCGGGTCGCGAGCCTCGCTGGCCGATGGTTTTGTGTCACCGGCGACGACGTTTGGTCAAGCCTTTTGGTTTTGCTTACCGCGGGTGCGACGCATGCTTTCGCCGACGAGTTCAATGCGGTGGGCGTTGTGAACGAGACGGTCGAGGATGGCGTCGGCATAGGTCGGATCGCCGATTATTTGGTGCCATCGGTCTACCGGAAGCTGGGAGGTAATCATCGTGGAGCGGTGCCCGTAGCGTTCCTCGAGGATTTCCAGAAGATCGTGCCGGGCGGCGGCGTCGAGCGGCTCCAAGCCCCAATCATCGAGAATGAGCAGATCGGCGCGGCCCAGATTGCGCAAAAGACGCGGATGGCGTCCGTCGCCACGCGCCAGGGCGAGGGCCTCGAAGAGCCGGGGCACGCGTTGATAGAGGACCGAATGGTTGTCGCGACACGCCTTGTGGCCGAGCGCCGAGGCTAGCCAACTCTTGCCGACGCCGGTTGGGCCGATGAGCGCCAAATTATCGTGAGCGTTGATCCATTCGCCCTCGGCCAGCTTTTGGAACAGGGCGCGGTCAAGACCGCGGGGATTGCGATAGTCGATGTCTTCGACGCAGGCCTGCTGGCGCAATTTGGCGACGCGCAGCCGCGCCGCGAGGCGCTTGTCCTGTCGCCATGATACTTCGCGATCAAGCAGGAGCCCCAGCCATTCGTGATGGCCAAGGCCGTCGGCTTCACCGCCGGCCGCGATCTCGGCGAAGGCCTTGGCCATGCCATGCAGGCCAAGGGCGTGAAGCTGGTCGAGGGATGGATGTTTGAGCAAGTTCGTCTCTCCTAATTGTAGTAGCGCGGACCACGGATGTTGGAATGCAGAATTGGCGTTGCGTCCGTGGCGCGCTTTTGCGCGGGACGCCGATCGAGGTGGTTGTCGAGGATGGATTTGACCGAACCGTAGGTGCGCGCGCCGATGTCGATGGCGCGCTCCGCTGCGGCTTCCAGACGCTTGGCGCCATGGGGACCGGCCAACCGAACAATGCCGAGACAAGCGCGAAAGCCCTGTTCGGGATGCGGACGCTGTTCGAGGATCAGTTCGCAGAGCGCCGCCGTCGCCGGTCCGATCAGGCGTGCGTCGGCGCGGATACGCTCGATCGTCCAGCCGGCGTATCGCCGATGGCTGGACGGCATGTGTTCCGCCACCGTCGTGTGTTTGTGATTGCCGCTCATGCGCATGTGCACGGCGATCCGCTCGCCCTTGAGGAAGATTTCGACCGTCCGCGCGGTCAGCCGCGCATCCACCTCGGCGCGGGCGAAGCGATGGGGAACGCTGTAATAATGGGCGGCGACCTCGATGTGATAATCGATGCCAACGCGGCATGTCCGCCATTCGGAGAACTCGTAAGGTTCGCTCGGAAGGGATTTCAGCGCCGGACGATCGATCTGTTCGAGTAATTGCCGGCGCGTCACGCCGAGCCGCCGGATCGGGCGCTCTTCGTTCAGATGCGTCATCAGCTCGCCGATCGCCGCGTTGACCTCCGCCAGGCTGTAAAAAGTTCGATGGCGCAGCCGCCCGAGAAGCCATCGCTCAACGATGAGCACCGCTTGCTCGACTTTTGCTTTATCCCGCGGGCGTCTTGGCCGTGCCGGCAAAATGGCGGTGTCGTAATGCGCCGCCATCTCAGCGTAGGTTCGATTGATCTGAGGATCGTAAAGACAAGCCTTGATCACAGCGGTCTTGGTATTGTCCGGCACGAGCAAATGCGGAACGCCACCAATCGTCTCGAAGGCGCAGACATGGGCGGCGATCCAGTCGGGCAGCGCCTGCGTCCAGCTCGCATGCGCAAAAGTAAAGCTCGACGCGCCGAGCACGGCGACAAAGATTTGCGCCTTGCAGATTTCGCCGGTCAGCCGGTCGATGACGACCGCAACCCCATCGCCGGCGTAATCGACGAACAGCCGCTCGCCCGCCGCATGCGTCTGCCGCATCGTCGGCGACAACTTCGATTTCAAAGCCGCGATAGAGCTCGCAAAACCGCGAATAGCTGTAACCGCCGGGGTTGGCCGCGATATATTCATCCCACACGATCACCAGGGTGACGTGCTTGCGCTTCAACTCCCGATGAACCGTCGGCCAATCCGGCTCGGCGTGCCGGCGATGGCCCCGTTTGCCCCCGTGATTGGCGTAAAGCGCCGCCTCAAGGTCGCCGTCGCTCATGCCGTTCGGCAACGGCCAACCCAGCCCGCCGCCAGCGAACCGCCGCAACGTCCCGCGCACCGTCGAGGCGGCCACGCCCACACGACGCGCGATTTCTCGCGTCGGAAGGCCAGCGGAAAACTTCAAACGAATGATCTCGCGCGCCTGGCGCATCGCAACTCTTTCCGCTGGCATCGATCGCTCCCATGGATTTCCAAAGGAGGGACCCTAAACAGGCCAGCGGAGGCGCTCGTCCCCGTTCCATACCCCGGGCGCGATTATCCCGTTATGGTGCGCGGCATCATCTCGTAATGGTGGGCGACATCATTCCGTTACGGCGGGCGACATCATCTCGTTATCATGGGCGGCTTGGGCAGGAATTAGCATTCATCGACCAGCCATTCGCGACGCGCGCCAGCGTCGGCACCTTCCACGCCATGAGTTTCTGGGCGTCTTCGGGAGCCAATGTAAGCGCATGTTGGATGACGGGATCGGCGTTGTCGAATTCGAAGATTTTCCCCGGTTCGATGCCGATTTTCTTCAATTGCGCAATCATCGGCTGATCGGTGATGTGCGGTTGGTTCACTTTCAGCAGTTCCGCCGCATAGGCGAAATAGCGGCTCGGGGACATAGAGTTGACTTGGACCTTTGGCGGCGTTTTCATGTCGATGGTGGGATCGACTTTGACAGTCGGTGGTTGGGAAGGCTTGCCCCATTGCGAAAGCGGCGTGACCTTATAGCCAGCCTGAATTTTATGGACGGCGTCGTAATCCGAAGGACCGTCAGTCTTGGTGCGGCCGATAATCCAAACAACGGGAGTTGGTGCGCTGATCCTCGTCGTTTCGGAAGGAACCGTGCCGTCCCAGCCGGGGGGAGTGATCAGGAAGTTGCCAGCTTTTGTGCCGGTCGTTCGCCAACCGGGCGAGGCGAACACGTCGGTCCACATATCTAGCATCGGCAGGAGATAGTAGCGACCGTTAGTGTCCGGCACTGACACAATCATCGGCTCGTGGGTCATATCGAGCCACGCGGGGGAATAGAGAGTGTCGAAGTTATAGCGCACAACGCCTTTGTCGCCGGCGGGCGGGTAAATCGGCACATTCCAAAAGGCGTTCATCGGGCCTCTGCCGATTTCCTTGCCGGGCTCAATGTTGGTGAATTGCTTCCGCGTCAGGTCCATTGTTATTAGCGGATAGAAATAGAGGTAAGCATCGACGCCGATGGCGCGGGCCTCTTGCTCCGTGATTGCGTTGGGAGCGGTTGGGGATGCGGCCGGCATTTGTGCCTGAGCGACTGAAGGGTATGTTGCAGAACCCAAGGCCGATGCCGCAGCAAGCGACGTGCTGGCAAGCAGGACCTTACGGCGGCTCATTTCATCCCAGTGGCGGCCTTCATCTTTAACATTCATGACAGTCCTCCTCGAACCTCTAGTATACGACGCAGCGGCGCACGCCGTGGACATAACCGTGACGGCGGCACACGGCGCCGTGATGCACGACTGCCGGTCTGTGAACGACGACTGCACCGTGCGGGCCGGCGCAGCCAGCGCGAAAAACGCCTCGCGCGCAGACGACAGCTTGGGCGTCATTGGAGCTGCCCGTCATCGTGACGACGAACGTACTGGCGGCGATGGCCGCGATGAGTATCATTCGCATGGATTATCCTCCCTAGCTTTTCACGGACTCCAGCTCGCTCCTCATAGCGTTGCCAAAACAGGCCTCCCCATGACAAGCCCCGCGAGTAGCGAGAATATGATCCCCATTTCGGGCGGCAAGATGATCGCTAATGGCGTTGGACGGCGTAGCCTGCAAGTTCCGCTTGGCGCCTTGTGCGACTTTTGGGCAACTATGAATTGGGTTCGATTACAGATTTGCAAATTCTAGATGGAGTTAGTGGCTTGTCCCGAGTAAAATAATTGCAGTCTCGCGACTGGTTCTGTACAGGGGCTAAGATGAGACGGGTTGAAGGCTATCCTACCCAGTTGGCTGCGTCTTTTCGGTCCATCCAATGCGCCATTACGTGTAGCGCGCTTGCGCTGGCAATCGTTTTCTTGACAACAAAAAAATCGTGCGCCGACGAAGGGGGCGTGAGCTTCTGGCTGCCGGGCATATACGGCAGTTTGGCTGCGGCTCCGCAACAGCCAGGATGGTCTTTCGCGGGTGTCAATTATTTCGACGCAGTCTCGGCATCAGGTGCGATTGCGGCGGCGCGCGAGGTGACGGTCGGCAGATTTAACCCAACTGTCAATGTCAACCTCAACGTCAACGCAAACGCGAACATTGACGTAGGGCTGCTCATTCCGAGCTACGTGTTCGCGACTCCGGTTTTGGGCGGTCAACTAGCGGTCGGCTTGATGGCGATCGTAGGCCGCAATACGTCCGGCTTGAACGGTATGATAACTGCCGGCGTCGGCCCCTTTACGGCGACGAGGTCAGGCAGCATCAACGACACCCTTATCAGCGTCGGGGACCTGTACCCGCAAGCGTCACTGCGCTGGAATAGCGGGGTCAATAATTTCATGATCTACGGGACTGGTGACATTCCGGTTGGCGATTACACTTCAAACCAACTGGCCAATCTCGGCATTGGTCACGGTGCTGCTGATGGCGGTGTGGGCTATACGTATTTCGATCCGACGAAGGGCCATGAATTCTCATTCGTGACCGGCCTGACGTACAATCTCACGAACCCCAGCACCAATTATCAAAACGGCATCGACTGGCATCTCGATTGGGGCGCCTCTCAATTCCTGTCAAAGCAGCTGTTTGTGGGAGCCGTCGGCTATTTTTATGACCAGCTCACCGCCGACAGCGGATCGGCTCCAATCCTCGGTTCTGTAGAATCCCGGGTTGTCGGCGTTGGACCGCAACTTGGATTTATTTTCCCGACGGGACCGACCCAGATGTTCCTCGGCCTGAAAGCTTACAGCGAATTTGACGGGCATGATCGTCCGTCGGGTTACAGCGCGTGGATCACACTCGCGTTCTCACCGAGTGGTGCGCCTCCGCCGCCGACCCAATCACCGCCGATGGTGACCAAAGCAGGAATTCAATAGTTAGCCGGCTACTTGGACGGGAGGCCCATGTCTCAAATGGGTCAATCAGGGCCCATCCAATTCGTGCTCCAGCCACGTTATGACCGTAAGCGCCTGAAAGCCGACATGGTTTCCCTGCCTCAGGGCCAGGGCGCATGTTCGTCATCCTCGGTAACAGAGGAGTACGACCATGCCAGACCAGGAAAATTACGGGACGGCCGACAAACGCACGCCTTGGAACAAGGGCAAACTGATTGGTGCGCGACCTCCGTTGAGACCAAAGCACGTTTGGGCGATCAGAACCCGATTGTTGCTAGAGGGACGAATACGTGATCTCGCCCTGTTTAACCTAGCCATCGATAGCAAGCTTCGCGGCTGCGACGTCGTAGCCGTCAAGGTCGAGGATGTTGCCCCAAACGGCTACACGATGGACCGCGCAACGGTAAGGCAAAAGAAGACGGGTCACCCCGTCAAGTTTGAGCTGACGGATCAGACCCGCCAAGCCGTCGACGATTACTTGAAGGCCGCAGGTAAGAAACCGGGTCAATATCTGTTCACGGGTCGGCGCAGTTTGGGCCGGTCCATGACCACGCGGCAATACTCACGCCTTCTCTCCGAATGGCTTGCCAGCATCGGACTGGACCAAAAAGTCTTCGGCACGCATTCGCTGCGACGAACAAAGGCTACACTGATCTACCGCCGAACCGGCAATTTACGGGCCGTCCAGCTCTTGCTCGGCCACACCAAGATCGAAAGCACCGTTAGATACCTTGGCATCGAGGTGGATGACGCCCTCGCCATCGCGGAACAAGTTGATGTCTGAAATACCGGGCAGGGCGGACATGCTCTGCCCGACCGTTTTCGGCAGATTTGGGCCAACATCGGAAATGTGGTAGTGGCGTGTCCCCGATTACCGAACGGACGTGAGCCTCATCAGTCTCGGGTCCTTGCAATTTTGTGATTTGCTGAATTTGCTTAATACCAGCTCATTTCCCCAGATCTTTTTTCCCGCTCGCTGCGGGTTTTTCTTGAAGTGCTCATTTCTTTCTTTAAAATATCGATCAATGGCTTCACGCGCTGACGATACGGACTTGTAATCACTGTTCTGAATGATAGACTGCGACATTCCACTAAACACAGATTCGATCACATTCAAAAACTGCGCTCTCGCGGGCAACGGCGCGAGCTTCACCATCGGCGTTTTATTCGTTTTGCGATATTCAACCTTATTCACGCGGTCCACCTCCGCTAGAAATTTCTTTGAGGAATGCCACGATGCAGCGTCCCATGAAAAATAAATTCTGCGGCAACCCGAATACTGCTTCAGCAGTAGCCGCAGGAGAGCTACCATTTCGTCAGTGTCCTTCTTATCCGAATAGAAATGAGTTACCTGGTTTCTACTGAGTTCAAGGGCTGCTGTCACAATTAAGCGGCCCTTCGAAATCTGATATTGTGGAACGGTGGGATATTCGCCTTTGCGGACGCGCCTTCGGCCACCGTGCTGCTTTACCGAAAATGGCCCATATTCATCGACGGAAAAGAAACGATCACTAGGCCCGAGGCGTCTAAGAATACCAGTGATTTTCTTGAGTTTTTGACGATAGTCAGGATCATTGCTTGTCAGCACCTGTCGGGTTTTCCTGAAATTGTACCCCTCGTTCCGAATCATCTTCGCAATGGTGTTATGCCCTATTTTTATCTTTTCTTTTGCCAGAACTCGCTGCAACAGCTTAATCGTCCATGTTGTTCTGTTTATGTCATAATCGATTGGCGGTGCATGCATGATAGCGAATAAGCGATCCCGTAGGTCCTGTCGCTCCGCCTTTTTGGTTCGATTGGATGGTGGCGTTAGTATTGCTCTGATGTCGCCATCTTTATACCTTCTCGCTAATTCTCGAGTGACGTGGTGTGAAAGCGTTAGAAACTCAGCAATGAGCGAAGGTGTAATCCCCAACATACTAAAAGTGATGACGAGCGCTCTCCTTCTATAACAAGCCGATTTGGAAAGCAGCGCTTTAGAGGTGGTCCCGCTTTGCGGGACAGAATGGCGGCTTGGCTAAGGTGGATTTTGGGTTTGATTACGCCGCCAATTTCTCCTCGTTTGCCTGCGTAGCATAGACCTCGTCGGGCGTCCTGCCGCCGAAGGCCGAGTGGGGTCGATCGGCGTTGTAGTAGCCGACCCAACGGCCGATCCCGGTTTTTGCCTCACTGCCGGTCTCGAAGGCATTGAGGTAGACGCATTCGTATTTCAGCGATCGCCACAGCCGCTCGATGAAGACGTTGTCCATCCAGCGGCCACGACCATCCATCGAGATGCGGATGTCGGCGTCCTTCAAGGTGTTGGTGAAGGCAAAGCTGGTGAACTGCGAGCCTTGATCGGTGTTGAAGATCTCAGGTCTGCCGAAGCGGGCGATGGCCTCCTCCAGCGCCGTGACGCAGAAGTCGGCATCCATCGTGTTCGATAGCCTCCACGCCAGAACCTTGCGGCTGAACCAGTCCATGATCGCGACCAGGTACAGGAAGCCTCTGCGCATCGGGATGTAGGTCACGTCTGCGCACCAGACCTGGTTCGGTCGATCGATGGTCAGATGGCGAAGCAGATATGGCATATCCGGTGCTGCGGATGCGGTTCGCTGGTCTTCGGGCGCTGGTAGATCGGCGCCAAACCCATCTTGAGCATCAGACGACGGACGCGATGGCGCCCAACGCACCAGCCGTTGCGGCGCAGATGCCGCGCCATCTGCCGCGAGCCGTACCAAGGCGTCTCCAGGAACTGTTCGTCGATGAGACGCATCAACCGCAGCGTCTCTTCGTTCTCCGCTGTCGGCTCACGGTAGAATGACGAGCGACTGATCGACGCCAGCTCGCACTGGCGCACGATCGAGAGCCGTGGATGACCGGGATCGATCATCGTCTTCCTCCGATCCAGGCTCAGCGATCGAAGGCTTTCGACAAAAAATCCCGCTCCACAACAAGCTGACCGATCTTGGCGTGAAGCTTGGTGATCTCGCCATCCCGGCTCTTGTCCCGCTCGCTGCCCTTCTCGTCGAACACCTTGGCCAGCTTCTCGACCGCCTCGCGCTTCCAGGCCGCAATCTGCGTCGGGTGCAGTTCGTGCTTGGTCGCCAGCTCCGCGACCGTCTCGTCGCCCTTGATCGCCTCAAGCGCCACCTTGGCTTTGAACTCAGCCGAAAACCGTCTCCGCGTCCTCATGGTGGGTCGTCCTCTGCATCGGCGAATCCACCTTAGCCGGCTGTCTCAGGAAGTGGGACCACCTCTCTTTCGAAACGTAATCCTGAAACATTCTTCGATCTTGATCCCGAACCAGCTGAGCGATCTGGTCGAGTTCATACCGACCCTGTAGGATGTGCGCCATTAGGAGAATGAGTTTTCGTTCTGCCCGGAACAAAATACTATTTTCTTGAGCAAACGTGAGCGCACGATCAAGCTGAAGTCGCAACAGCGGCTGGCATGGGTAAATCGGCAGCGTCGTCATTGCACGACCAAGTCCAACCTCGTCAGTCTAAGCTGAATAATGCAGCAGCGGAACTTCGGCTATGGGTCACGAACGACCGATTTTCGATGTCTGCGCAATGTCCGTTTTCCACCTGATCGCGACCGAATTTCTGCATTTTTTCCAGGGCCGAACCGTTTGCAAAACAGGTACTAAGCCATTGACCGCAGGTGCCCCGAAACGAATACCGTTTGCAAAATTCATGTGATATTTCTATGCGGAGCCCCCGCCTGGGGGACTGGGGGTCGCGAGTTCAAATCTCGCCGCTCCGACCAAAAACTTCAATAAAATTGGGCATTTTTGGCATCGGTCTCAGTGGCAGCGCACCAGTCTAGTTTGCAAACGTTTCCCCCACTGAATATACTTTCCTGTGGCCGATTGGGATGGCTTCGCGCCCGGACGAAGGGCCAGGAATGAAGGCGGAGCGCACGAGGCGCGGCGACGCTTCATGCACTCTCCGAGAGTTTCCTTCGGTTCAAAGAAAACCAACTTAAAGATCATAGCTTTAAGCAAATGAGGAGCCACCTTACGACCCATTGGTCGCCGCTCAACATTTTCTCCATCAACAAGATAACGAGAAGCGACGTTGCTGCGCAGCTTCGTAAAATTGCGGAAAAGCGTGGACCCTTTGCAGCAAACCGCGCACGCGCCACGCTCTCAAGCTTCTTTACCTGGGCGATGGAAGAAGGACTTGTGGAGTTTAATCCGGTTCTCGGCGTGGATCGCCAGGCTAAAGAACAGCCAAGGGATCGCGTGCTAACCGATGCCGAGATCGCCATAATCTGGAACGGTTGCGGGAACGACGACTACGGCTCAATTGTTCGATTGCTGATACTTACAGCCCAAAACCGAGACCAAGTCGGTGGTATCGCGAAGTCTGAAGTAAACTTTAAGACAGGAACCTGGATTATCTCCAGCGCGCGCACCAGAAACGGCCAAGCCCACAAGGTTTTTCTGTCAGATCTGGCGAGAAGTATGCTTGAGCGGGCAATGTTGCGCGAGGGACGAGAGCGTCGGGATCTGATTTTTGGGGACGGTAATTCCGGGCGGGGCTCTTCTGGGTGGTCCAAAGCTAAGCTCGCGCTCGACAAGCGCATTGAAGAAGCGACTTAACTTAAACCCTTTTGGCAGGTCCCCCCGGGCACAGCCGATGTCGCAACATGCACTGGAGATCAGCCCGCTCAGGATATGGTGCTAATAAAGCCCTGGTCTTGGCGTATATGCGACATCCGCCGTACCGTCGCCGCGGGGATGGGGGATATTGGCGTGTTGCCGCATGTCATCGCAGGGGTGCTAAATAACCTCAACGGGTCGCGGGCGGGAGTTGCAGGCGCCAACGCGCGGCGGCTCGACAATGAAAAGCGCCACGCTCTCGACGCTTGGGGCGCACACGTGCAACGACTTGTGTTTCAGCGCGCCGCGATAGCGTAAGGGCTACGGAAACGCTGGTCGATCCCATTCCCACGTGCTTCCCAAGCCTTCGGTTCACCTCGCCGGTTGTAAGAAATGCAAGAAATAGTCGATTACTTCGCCTAAGACCCTAAGATTTCTGGTCACGTGGTTGTTGCCAGCCCTAATGCGCGGGGACGACCGCCTTGCCTAGTTCTATTGCGAGGAGGAGCCGGATCGACGCTCAGCGGCTAGCCTAGATCGTCCGGCCCTCCGCAGGGTGCGTCGGCGAGGCATCCTTCACGCACACATATTGGCCGAGCGACATTTTGAGGGCCATCAAGAGCGCCTCGCCGATGTCCGCAAGCTCGTCGAGCGGCATCTGCCAGCCGAGTGCCGCGAGCGGGAGACTTGGCGCCACGTTGCCGACGTGGTGATCGCGCTACAGATGGTTCTGTCGCTTGAGCGCGTGCCCTGCCTGCCGCAATGTCGGAATTTCTCGCCACGACGACATCACAGTTGCGCCACGCTGTTGTCCCCATCGTCTATTGGCATAGACGTGCCGGGCTTGGGGGTGTGGGATGGAGTATCAGCAGTTTGTCATCAACGCATTTGAAATAAGGCGAGGAAAGTGGCGGGCCAGGATCAGCCGACGGGACGGAACGCCATTGGCAGTCAAAGGCCGAAAATTGGCCCGTGAGTGTGTCACGGGCTCCGACGAGAAAACTGCCGCCGACGCCCTTCTCGTCGCGATGGACATGATCGACTGGGGCACGGTCTCAAGCGCGGCGGGATCCTACGCCGATATTTTTGAATTTGGGTGAGCCTTTCACGGTCGCACACCATGTCCGCGAACCGCTGTTTCGCGCCGTCCTGGCTGTCTCAGCCTAGAAGCATCCTTAGAAGACAAAGCAGCTATCTGTGACGGCGATCACATCGCCGGCCCGCTAACGGTTAAACATGGGCGGTATCGAGGATTTGGTCCAGCGCCGGAGCGATCCGGTAGGAGCGTGGCGTGGTACTAAAGTCAGCTCTTATACGTGTCTGGCCGCCAGCCGTCCTAGTTCTGGGATTGGCGCTCACAATGACTTGGATAGGCCTTTTGGCTTACGGCGCCGTTGCGCTAACGGAATTGGCCTTTGGCGATTATGGTCTGGTTGCCAAAGCGTCGTCAAAATCGGCAGTCGGGACGACGGCCCCCGACGCGCGCCATGTCATCCAAACCACGAACATCATGGATGGCTCGCATGCGATCATCATTCCGTGCAAAAGCCCAAGGATGACAGCCATTGTCGGCACCCTGAAATCGACGTCCCGAATCGATCGCGGAGTTTCCAGCGCACGCTGTTAGCCCTTTGTGACTGAAGTACGTCGATACCGATCGCACATTGGGCGTATGCCCCAGCGAACGCCTCCGCCGCCTGCTGGTGCGCGACAGCGGCCTGAATTCAGCAAAGCGGCGCTATCATCGGCCATGCCCTCTTCCCGTCGCTTCTCGCCACCCTGGTCGATCGAGGAAACACCCGCCTGCTACATCGTCAGGGACGGCGCTGGCCGCGGCAGCGCGGCAAGTTCCGCTAAAGCGGCCGCCCGTTGGGGACTGAGGTTGTTCGTCGTGGCGCATGGCAACCCGATAGCCAGCGTGCGCAGCTCCCTCAGGCAGCAGCGCAATGCCAAGCGAATTTTTAGGTCCGTCAGGGTCTTTGCCGCGATTGACCGCTCTATAATTTGCAGGTCAAGGATGGCTTGCTCAAGCACGAATTGATCCCCTTGCTCGCATAATGCGAGCAAGGGCTATGCTTAGCTGATTTGCTTACCAAATTGCTCATCCGTTAACCCAAGCACCTGCGCAAGGTGATCTGCCATATCGTGGGGGAGGCAGTTTCCGCGGCCTTAAGCGTCGGCTCAGCAGCTATGGGGGTGGCCTCGTTTACGTCTGTTTGTGGCGCCGCCGGTGTCTCTGAAGTTGCGTTGGCGCTTTCACCCTCGGCTAACACACCGAGAACTTCAGAGATTTCCGTGATCGATTTCTCGACCGCGACCATTGCTTGGTATTCTCGGATGCTCATCAGCCGGTCCATGATCTTTTGTTTCGCTGACTGTAAACAGTCCGCGAGATCGGGAACATGTGAAACTTCCGAAATCGACGTTTCCACCGCCAAGAATGCCCGGAATTCCGGCACTTTTATCAACTGCTCTTTCACTCTGTCCCTAACGCGCTCAAGCGACTGGATGACGCCGGGCGACTGAAGAAGCTCGGACGACTGGACCACTGACTGCGACTGCGACATGACTGACCGCCTTTGCCACGATGATGATATTGAGCTGGTCATCAAATAGCTTGCTAAGGTGTGAGTCAAATTGACCGGACAAATTTCGAGGCGTGGCCGTGACCCCGCATGCCGCAGGTCTCGCGATCTGACCCGCCCAGCACCCACCGCCTGCGCTCCTCGCGCATTTCGTCGGCGATGCTTGTCCGTGACAACCGCACGAGTTCGGCGAATGGCGCCTGCGGCCAGTATGACCGGCAAGACAGCGCTGGAATGAGGCTGGTCACCGCGGCGTCGGGGTGTCGAACGAGCCGCCGGAGGTCAACGCTGCCGGTGCTGTGGCAGGCCGGACAGCGCACCCAAACGAACCAATAGCCGGCTGCGATCGCGGCGCCGATGGTCGGCGCAAACAGCGTAGGCGCATGCTTGGCTTGGCGCTCGTTCCATTCCGCGACCAGCCGTACCGCGTCCGCCCTCACCTGCGGATCGAGCGCGCGTCGCGCGGCTGCTTAACGCTTCTCCCGATCCGCGCCTTGGCCCCGGCCGTGCCTACCCAGTGCTGCCGGGGCCGCCCAGGCACAAGCCGCGGCGCGCGTCGGCCGGTTTCGCAAAAAAGCAGCTATTTAGGGGCCGAGGCCTAGTTTTACGCCGAGGCTTTTTTGTTGTTGAAGGTGCGATCAGCGTCGTCGCGTTTTAAGGAGCACTATCACCACCCGGACCACAAAGGATCGCGGCGCCACCAATATCGCCCAGCTGACGTCGACAGGGCGTATTTGTTAGGAGTGCCCGCCCAGTTTGTCGGACTGTTTTGGGTGGGCGAAATATCCTTGGGGAAGTTGGGCCCTCGCTCTGACGCCGTCGGAAATGCGAGCCCGTGGTTTGCATCGTCCTCAGCAGCGGCGGCTGTTACAAGTGCCGCATTGAGCGCGGCTATAGCGCAAAAGAAAAGCAATGGCCTCATGACACAAGTCCTTCACGAGCCACCCACCTACATCAACCGCCTATGGCAGAGAGAGTTGCACACAAAAAAGGCCCCGTGAGAGCCGGGGCCTCATGGAACCCATCAATCGGCCTTCGGGTTCTGGCAACCGGCTGCCGCCGCGCTAGGGCCGAAATACACAGCTCTCTGGCGCTAATTAAGCGTGGCAATTGACCTTCATCTGACGCCGGAACGTGAGCGGAGCGCGAGGGTTAGGAATCGGCACGCATTGGAGGTCGTCCCCCCTCTAGTCGCGTGCTAGTGGCCCCGGCGCTTCTCTCCCCCCGACATCCAAGCCCGGGGCCACGCCTGGAAGCCACAGCAAATTAAGAGCGGGGCGCAGCCACATCCGGGCTCGCGCTCCGCTCCGTCCCCCGCTAATGAATCTCCTATATTGTGCCGATGCCGCAAAGGCAGGATTAAGGCCCGGAGCCGGCGAGGAGGCATTTTTGTGGGCCGAAGCGGGGCTGATCTGGCTCGTCCGCGATTTTGCGGTAAGATGTGCGTGCCAGCCGAGATAATGGAATTAGCAATGGATGACCGGAAACGAAACTTCGGTGAAAGTCTGGCTTACCGAATAGCTGCTCGCCGATTCAACTCCGCCTTCGACGCGTGCCAACAGCTTTCTGAGGATGATCAGCAGCTGCTGTTAAAGGAGATAGCCCAGCGCATTTCTCAAACTCTGCCCAAGGCGCCGGCAGCGGAGCAAAGCGCGCCAAAGGTTTTGGGCATTAAAATAACGCAGTCGTAAGCGCGCTCCGGCCGCGGTGCGAGGCGGATTATTCACATGGTCGAGCGCCCGCGGCGGCCGCGAGCGCTCGTGGTTATTTGATTGGGATATTAGCAATTGAGAGTGGGCCTCAATCACCCTCACTAACCGCCGCTAACAAAACAACTATACCACGTTTCTTTACGACCGCATCTAAAACACTAAGCGTTGGTTAAAACCGGAGTCGGGGATCGCGGGGCAAGTGGCGGCCGGGCCCGGAGGGGAGAAGCTGCAATTGTGTTTTCACCGGTGGCGGCGGCGCTGCAATAGGTCATCGCTAGGCTCGTCAGGAAGAATGCTGCGGGCAAGCGCTTGCCGGCTTCCTTAACTACGTGCCATCATGGCCCCTACCGGAGCCTGTCCTTGAACCCTTCATGCGGCTCCGCGTCAGACAAACTAGCCCCGGCTAGCCGGGGCTAGTTTGTTAGGGCTGGCGGCCACAACACAACGGCGTGACGCGTGAGGCGCCTGCTTCATCGTTAGCAAGCGCGAGTTCAATTTTGCCGTCCGACGCGAGCCGTCAAGATCTGTGAAAAGATAGGGAAAGCCTTGGCTTTGCCCTCCCCCGCTGTTGCCAAGTCATCGCAATCAGTTCAGGTTTGTTTCCCAGCGCTGTAGCGCAATCGGAAAGCGCGCCTGCTTTCTCCCATAGTAAGGTCGTCGCAAATCCCAGTATGGGCGGGAGGGTCGCGGGTTCAAGTCCTGCTAGCGCTCCTTCCACAAGGGAAGCTACGCCATGAGCCAGGACCCGACAGATCCCCCTGACGACGCCCTTCAGACTATCGACAGGTACGTCGAGGGGTCGTCGACGCCCCGCTCGTCGCAGCCACAACCCAACCCGCAACGGATGAGCCTTAGTCAGCGATTACACGTACTCGTGCAGCAAAGGGCCGGGAGCTTCACACCGCTGCTCGATTGTCAAAACGCACAATCCGTACAGGAAATTACGACGCCACTGTTGCCGAATGAGTTCTGAGTCGTTTGCAGCAGCAAAATCACACTGCAGAGTGAATTACACACCGCGCGTTTTTACACAGCCAGGGTCAATTTTCGACGTGCCGACGACGTCCACCCCGCTTATCCTCCGAACGCGACCGAATTGCTAAATTTTTGGTCCCACAAATCGTTTGCAAAACCAATGCTTACTCACTGACCGTAAGCGCTGTTTTGAACCCACCTTCTTTTGAGATCCGTGATCGGCGATTGTGACGATCTCTGAATGGGAGATCGGCTTGTGTGTAAGCGCTGTTTTTGAACCCACCTTCTTTTGAGACCCGTGATCGGCGATTGTGACGATCTCTGAATGGGAGATCGGCTTGTGTCTACGCTTGACCATAAGCTTAAGCCGGAGGTGACGGCGATTCACCGGCTGGAAGTGATTACCGGCACTGGCCGCCGACGCCAGTTCGCCGAGGACTTCAAGGCGCGGGTTGTTGAAGAGACGCTTGTGACCGGGGCCATCGTCTCAGAAGTCGCTCGCCGGCATGGGCTTACGCCGCAGCAGGTCTTCACATGGCGCCGCCGGGCGCGCCAGCCGCTGGCGAATACCGAGAGCAAGGCACCGCAGTTTGTGCCGGCCATTGTGGAGGCGGCGGCTCCATCAGGGGTACTGCGAGGACAGCGGCGCAAGCGGACCAGCCAGGCCGGCCGAAGCTCCGGAAGCATCGAGGTTGAGATCGATGGCATGACGATCCGCATCGGCCGCGGCGCTGAAGCGAAGACCGTGGCGGCGGTTCTGCGCGCTTTGAAGGTCGCCACGTGATTGGTCCGACGGGTGCGGTCCGGGTTCTGGTGGCGACGAGACCAGTCGACTTCCGCAAAGGCGCCGAGGGCTTGGCGGCGCTGGTGCGCGAACAGATGCAGGCCGATCCGTTCTGCGGCGCTGTTTATGTGTTCCGGGCGAAACGGGCCGACCGGGTGAAGCTGATTTACTGGGACGGCACCGGCGTGTGCCTGTTCGCCAAGCGGCTGGAGGATGGCAAGTTCCGCTGGCCGAGCGTGCGAGACGCCGTGATGCGGCTGTCGGCTGCGGAGCTATCGGCCCTGTTGGAAGGGCTCGATTGGAAGCGGGTTCACGCGGCACGGGAGATGCCGGCGCCGATGCAGCCGGGGTGATTGCGGCACAGTGAATTATCCGGCTGGAAACGCTCGCGACGCACCGCAACGCATGTTCTAATCCCGCCATGACCGTTGCGATGGATTTGCTTCCCGACGATGCCGGCACGCTCAAGGCAATGCTGATTGCCGAGCGGGTCCGCAACGAGCGGCTTCTCCAGATCATCAAGGAACTGCAGCGTCATCGCTTCGGGCGGCGCGCCGAGACGCTGCCCGAAGATCAGATGTTGCTCGGGCTTGAAGACGTCGAGCAGGTTGCGGCGAGCGGCGAGGCCGAGAACGACGCGGTCAATGCGGCCGAGCGGGCAAGCCGAACCGCCAAGCGCTGGATGAACCGAGGATCGCTTCCCAAGCACCTGCCGCGCGTCGAGACGGTGATCGACATCGCCGACCGTGCCTGCCCATGCTGTGGCAAGGCGCTGCATCGGATCGGCGAGGATACGAGCGAGCGGCTCGACATCGTGCCGGCACAGTTCCGCGTGCTGGTGGTTCGCCGACCCAAATATGGCTGCCGAGCTTGTGAGAACGTGGTGGTGCAGGCCCCGGCGCCGGCCCGGCTTATCGAGGGCGGTTTGCCCACCGAGGCCGCGGTAGCGCAGGTGCTTGTCGCCAAATATGCCGATCATCTTCCGCTCTACCGGCAGGCTCAGATCTATGCCCGCCAGGGCATCGAACTCGACCGTTCGACGCTGGCCGATTGGGTCGGCCGAGCGGCCTTCCTGCTGCGGCCGATCCACGAGCGCCTTATGGCGGCGCTGAAGCGTTCGACCAAGCTGTTCGCCGACGAGACCACGGCGCCGGTGCTCGATCCCGGCCGCGGGCGCACCAAGCTCGGCCAGTTATGGGCCTACGCACGGGATGATCGGCCATGGGGCGGCACCGACCCGCCGGCGGTCGTCTATGTCTATGCGCCCGATCGCAAGGCCGAGCGGCCGATCAGCCATCTCGCCGGCTTCAAGGGCATCCTGCAGGTCGACGGCTATGGCGGTTACCGGGTGCTCGCGGAGCGCGGTGACGTACAGCTTGCCTTCTGCTGGTCGCATGTTCGCCGCCGCTTCTACGAACTCGCGGCCGTCGGTCCGGCACCGATCGCCAGCGAGGCGCTCGAACGCATCGCAGGTCTCTATGCCGTCGAGAAGGACATCCGTGGCCGCAACGCCGATGAGCGGCGAGCCATGCGCCAGGACAGGAGCCGGCCGATCGTCGAAGAACTCGAGCCCTGGCTGCGCGCCAAGCTCGCTCTGATCAGCCAAAAGACCAAACTCGCCGAAGCAATCCGCTATGCGCTATCCCGTTGGCACGGACTTAGCCGCTTCCTTGCTGACGGCTGCATCGAGATCGACTCCAACGTCGTGGAACGCAGTATCCGCCCGATCGCGTTGAACCGAAAAAATGCGCTGTTCGCCGGATCCGACGGCGGCGGCGAACATTGGGCGGTCATCGCATCGTTGATTGAAACCTGCAAACTCAACGGCGTTGACCCGCAAAACTACCTTACCGACGTGATCAGCAAGATCGTCAACGGCCATCCCAACAGTCGCATCGACGAACTCCTGCCCTGGGCTTATCCCGCCGCCCAATCACTCAAAGACGTGGCCTGAAGACGGCGCTTACCATTGACCGCAGGTACGCCCAAAACGAATACCGTTTGCAAAATTCATGTGATATTTCTATGCGGAGCCCCCGCCTGGGGGACTGGGGGTCGCGAGTTCAAATCTCGCCGCTCCGACCAAAATCTTCAACAAAATTGAGCATTTTAGGCGTCGGTCTCAGTAGCAGCGCACCAGCCTCGTTTGCAAACGTTTGGTCAGCTTGAATGCTGGTTCCGCCGACCATCAAAGGCGCCATTCGTAAAGCTCAATCGTTCACCCATGCGTGTCCACCGGCACGATGTTGTCAGGTTGAACGAAGTCCCATGTGATTGTGGAAGTCAGGACCCCTACCCGCTCTGTGCTCACGACGATTTTTTCAAGGTGCAATCTACCCGCAGAGTTCTGGGCCCGGTATTACGGGCGGCCATGATGCGCTGGCGATAGCAGAACAGGTTGACGTCTGAAATACCCGGGCAGAGCGGACGTGCTCTGCCCGACCAAGTTCGGCAGATTTGGGCCAATCGCGCCAGTTTACTCGGGGTTCGTCAGCCTCACCACCGATAGCGACCAAGTAGCGGACATTGCGCGGTGTCGGCGACGTGCCGAAGCGGACAACATCCGGAATGTCAGCCGGGTAGACCCGCTGCCCTCAGGCCCGAGAGTATAAGTTCCCTGTCCTCGACAAATTTGAACGGCAACAGCTTGCTGGCAAATTTGATGTCTAGTGCTGGGTTGATGGCGCGCATTCGTTCCACGGAACGGCGGCCGGCGTCGTCCTGCCCCCCTGCCATCTCCGCGGCCGCCCGCACCAACAGCGAGATCAAATGCCGAGGATTAAGCCGCAGGGCATCATCGGTCCACTGGATCGCTTGCTCGGGTCTGCCGGCAAGCAGATGCGCGATCGCGCCGCCCGGAAGCCAAAGGAACATGCTTGAATCACGGGGACTGAGGCGCCGCGCACGGTCGAACATCTCCAGGGCGCGTTCCGGCGCCCTGCACAGGCAATGAGCAAAGCCGTTGGCGCCACAAATCCACACCGAATTGGGATTCTTCCTGAATGCGTCTTCATGGCGCGCGATGCCGCCATTGAAATCCCGCTCGATCATCAGTTGCCATGCTGCGCGGATGATCTGAATTAACGGATCCGAACGATCGAGCTCCACTGCCCGTTGCGCGAACGACAGAGCCTCCGTCAGCAGCGGCCGGAGCGGTGCCCCTTGCAAGAGCTGCACACGAAAGAGATCGGCCCAGCTGGCATAGGCATAGGCCAACGCATAATCCGGATCGAGCCGGATTGCCTGGCGGAGAAAATCAAGCGCTTTGTCGTTATCGTCGAGGGTGAGAAGCCATAAATGTTGGTACGCCCGCAGTACGCAATCATAGGCTACAAGACTATCCGGACGCTTGGCGCGCGCGCTGCGAACTTCCGCGTCAAGAATCTCCGGCGCCACAGCGCCAACGATGTTTTCTGATATCTCGTCCTGCAGGCCGAATATGTCCGTCAACTTGCGCTCAAAGCGTTCCGCCCAAATATGCGCGCCGGTTTTTGCGAGGATAAGTTGACCCGTAATCCGCACGCGGTCGCCAGCCTTGCGCACGCTGCCTTCTAGAACGTAGCGCACACCGAGGTCTTGCGCGATCTACTTGATGCCGATTGAACGGTCCCGGTAGTTGAAGCTCGAATTGCGTGCGATGACGAACAGACTCTTAAATCGTGCCAATGCGGTGATGATTTCTTCCGTCATGCCATCGGCAAAATAACTCTGCTCGGGATCGCCGCTCAGGTTCAGAAATGGCAACACCGCAATGGATGGCTGATCGGACAGCGCCGAGCGCGCGGTTGCAAGCTCGGTCCGGTCAGACGTCGTCTCGGCGGCCTCTGCCTGTTCCTGCACGTTTCCAACGAAGCGCAAGCCTTTACCGCGAAAGGTCTTGATAAAATGCTGGGTTTCGCCGCTGTCGCCGATGGCGCCCCGTGCCGCGTTGATGCGTGTTGTCAGGGCCGATTCCGAAACGATCCGCCCGTGCCAGACGCCGGCCAAAAGGTCATCCTTGCTGACGACGCGTTCACGATGACGGAGCAAATATTCCAAGACATCGAAAACCTGTGGCTCGACGGTGACCAAGTCCCGGCCGCGCCTCAATTCGCGCAGGTTTGTATCGAGCGAATAGTCGTCGAAACGATAATGCAAGCCGGTCGCCCTTCAGCCGAGTTTATCCACTGCAAGATAATGCTTCGCAATGATCGGTAAAACTAGAATGAAGGCTGCCTTGACGCCAAATTAAGCTGGCCTGAAAGCGGCGCCTTTCCCTTCGTGCCACGGTCGTCATCACGCTTAGCCCCAAAAGGACCACAGGAGGCAAAGATGAATGACATCGCCACCACCCAGCGTGCCGGATCGGCCAAGGTTCAGGGCGATCTCTGGAACGCGCGCGCCCGCGACTACGCTGAAATATTGGAAGGCTTCTTCCGCCCTCTCTACGAAAGCGTGCTCGCGCGACCCGAAGTTTCGCAGGCCAAATCAGTGCTCGACATCGGTTGCGGTCCTGGACTCTGCGGCGAGAGTTTTTTCGCAGAAAATCCCAGTCGTCGCCGGGATCGATGCCACACCGGACTTCATCGAGATTGCCCGTGAACGACTGCCAGGACGCGACTTTCGCGTTGCCGAAATGGAGATGTTGCCTCACGCAGACGCAAGCTTTGATGTGATCACGGGCTTTAATGCCTTTCAGTATGCAGCGTCGCCGCCATCCGCACTGGCCGAGGCCCGCCGCGTCGCAAGGACGGGCGGTGCCATAGTCGTCGCCACCTGGGGCCTGCCGGAGGACTGTGACGCGGCGGGTCACCTCAAGGCGCTCGGTAGCTTGATGCCACCGCCGCCCCCGGGCGCCCCTGGCCCGTTTGCGCTCTCGGATGCATCGAAATTGAAGGCGTTGGTGAGCGAGGCAGGCTTGATCCCCGGTGCAGTCACGGATGTTGACTGCCCGTGGGCCTTTCCAAATCTGGAAACCGCGTTGCGCGGCATGTTGTCCTCCGGACCGGCCGAACGGGCCATTCGCAACAGCAGCATGGCGAGGGCACGGGATGCTGTTGCGGAGTCCATTGCAACCTATCGGACGCCGTCGGGTGAGTATCGGCTGAACAATAAATTCCGCTATCTTATCGCGCGCAGGTGAGCGAGGCGATTGGGTGAATGTCCGATAAGGGTCTTGGTTGTGTAAAAACGCGACGGCTCGACGACGATGGAACAAACCCTCGTCTAAAGCGTCGCTAAAGGCGTGGGGATTGTCGCAAGCCTCGCGAGTGGATTCCAACAAATCAACGAATTAACGTTACACGGCAGCCGTCACCCGCGCGACGCTCGCCTGTTTGGCTTGTCTCAAAAACGATTCCGCCGGGCAGACGCTTACCGAAATCTGTGGATTGCTTGAGGGAGTCGAACCCTACGCGGTGGTTGCACCTGACTTAGATGAAGAATTGCGACAAGCCGCCATTCTGCGCGCCCGTAATGAAATGGCGGATTTAGTGGCAGGTATTCAAAAGCTGCCGTTAGCGCGTCCGTAGGCGGCCTCAGTTGGCCGCCTCTTTCATTCGGATCGGCCCCCCGGTCTCGCGTCAGATTTGCTGATTTAGCGTAGACTAGAGTCCGTCTTAGGCGCCCGCGCATTTTTCCACCGACCGCCCATTATTTAGTCTTGCTTCCTAGCCGAACAAATAGTCACTGTAGCTCGCCGGGAAAGCCGTTCCTTTTTTGGAGGACAGCGATGTCCGGTCAAACCTCGCAATGCGCCTACTGTGGTGCCGCCTTGCCCATCGCCTTTTATGGCGTCGATGCATGGCGCGTGGGAAGCGGTTTCGTTTGCAACGAGTTTTGCGCGGACGGTTTTTCGCCGTCAATCAGTGAGGTGAAAGTGACCTCGGAGGCCAAGCGCGATTCAAATGAGTTCAGGTCATTGTCGCTGTGAGTGATCACTCTCATGCTGTGACGACTCGATGGATCAGTCGGCTTGGCTTGGCGCTGACCGCCGTGATAGTCGGAGCATATTTTGCCGCCATGATTGCTGACTTGGCGTGGGACGCCGGCTTGCTGCCGTAGAAGCGTCCTGCGAAAGCCATCCATTCACAAAACCAAAGCCTCGGTCACGCACCGGGACCAAGGTGTGTAACGGTCTGACCCTGTCTCATTCGGGTCATCGGCTCGCTTTGGCGAGGTCCGCTTCGAGTCCGGTGATCCCCGGACTTCGGACATGACGGTGGAACGTCCCGTCGGTCGAAATGGGCCAATGAGCCGACGTTCCCACCCCCGCTTATAATCGAGGTCGACGCGCGGCTATGAGCAATGGTACGTCGTCTCCCCGTTGCTGGGTTTGAGCTTTCCAAAGTCGCCGCGGGTCCGGTTCGGTTCAAAGACCGAGCCGGTGCGGCAGCCACAGTGAGATCTCCGGCAGATAGGTCACCAGCATCAGCACGGCGAACATCACGGCATAGAACGGCCAGATCCGCCGCAACACCTGCTCGATGGTCACGTCGCCGACCGCGCAGCCGACGAACAAGATGGCGCCGACCGGCGGATGGCAGAGCCCGATGCCGAGATTGAGCAGCATGATCATGCCGAAATGAACCGGGTCGACGCCGAGCTTGAGCATCACCGGCAGCAGGATCGGGGTCGCGATCAGGATCGACGGCGCCATGTCGACCAGGCAGCCGAGCAGCAACAACAAAACGTTGATCAGCATCAGGATCACATATTTGTTGTCGGAGACGGTAAGGAAGAAGGCCGTGATCTTGGCCGGCATCTGGGTCAGCGCCATGATGTAGCCGACGGCCGATGCGCAGGCGATCAGCGTGAGCACCATCGCCACGGTGCGCATGGTCCAGTGTATGAGCGCCGGCAGATCGCGCCAGCGATAGTCGCGATAGACGAACATGGTGACGCAGAAGGCCCAGACGCAGGCGACCGCGCCGGCTTCGGTCGCGGTGAACACGCCGGCCAGGATGCCGCCGAGAATGATGACGAGTGTGACGAGGCCCCACAGCGCCTCGATCGTGATCTTTAACGCTTCGCGCGGCGGCACCGCTGAGCCCCGCGGGTGGCCGTCGCGGTAGGCGATGACGAGGCAGAGCATTACCAGCGCGAAGCCGAGCAGCAGCCCCGGCACCACGCCGGCCATGAACAGGCTGATGATCGAGATCGTGCCGCCGGTCGCCAGCGAATAGATCACCGCGTTGTGGCTCGGCGGCACCAGCAGCGCCTGCACCGAGGCGGAGATGGTCACGTTGGTGGCGAAGACGCGGGGAAATCCGCTTTTCTCCATCTGCGGAATCATCACCGAGCCGATAGCGGACGTATCGGCGACGGCCGAGCCGGATATGCCGGAGAGAAACGTGGTGGCGACGACATTGACGACCGACAGCCCGCCGCGCACCCGGGTGAAGCCGACCAATACGTCGGCGAAGGCGACCAGGCGCCGGGCCATACCGCCCTCGGCCATGATCGCGCCGGCGAGCACGAAGAACGGAATCGTGAGCATCGCCACTTTGCTTACGCCGTCGGAGATTTTCAGCATGACCGCTTCGAGCGGGATGCCGATCCACAGCGCGCCGGCGATTGCCGCAAGCGCCAGCGAATAGGCGATCGGCATGCCGATGACGAAACACGCGAACATGGTGGCAAGGAGGACGAAAATATCCATGAACTGACCGTGCCGGGCTGACCGTGCTAGTCGAACGCCGCGCTGCCGCTGCGCGCAACATCGCGAGGCGGACCGATGATGACGCGCTCAATGACGAAGAGCAGGAGGATCGCGCCGCCGAGCGGGATCGGCAGATAGGTCACGCCGACCGACAATGACGGAAAATCGGGGATCGAATTCTGCCAAGTCGTCGGCGACGAGCTTTTCGCCCCAATTGACCATGAACAGCGCGATAGTCGCCATCAGGACTTCGACGACCAGCGCTGCGATGCTCTGACCGCGCGGCGGCAAGAGCGAAACGAAGAACGACATCCGCATGCGCAGCCCGGCACGATAGCAGGCCGCCGCGCCGAAGAAGGTCAGCACGATCATCAGCAGAACCGCGGTCGGCTCGGGCCACGACGCCGCACTATTGAGCACGTAGCGGGTAAAAACCGCCCAGGGGATGACGGCCGAGATCAAAACCAGCGCGGCGCCGGCGATGCACACGCACAGCGCATAAAGCGCATCCATCAGGCTGCGGATGACCGGCGCCATTGTGCGAGCGGCTCAGTCGACCGCCTGGATGCGCTTGATCTCTTCGGCAAAGCGCGGGCCGTATTTGTCCCAGACCGGTTTGACCGCGTCCTGGAACGGCTTCTTGTCGATCTGCTCGACGATCTGCACGCCGCCGGCGCGCGCCTTGTCCATGGCCTGCTGTTCGTAGGCGCGCCACAGCGCGCGCTCCTCGGCTTGCGCTTCGCGCCCAAACTTGCGCAGCAGATCCTGATCGGCATTTGACAAAGTATCCCAGCTCTTGCGCGAGAACACGATTATTTCCGGCACAATCAGATGTTCGGTCAACGTGAAATATTTCGCCACGGTGTAGTGATTATCGAACACGAAGCTCGGCGGATTGTTTTCGGCGCCGTCGATGACGCCGGTTTGCAGGGCGCTGAATACCTGGTCGTAGCCCATGGCAATACCGTTGGCGCCCAGCGCATTGGCCATGTCGACGAACATCGGATTACCGATGACGCGCACTTTCAGCCCCTTGAGGTCGCCGATGCTTTTGATCGGATGCTTAGTGTCGTAGAAGCTGCGCGCGCCCGCATCCATCCAGGCAAGTCCGACCAGCCCGGCCTTGTCGTTAGCCGTCACTTTATCGAGCAGCTCCTGGCCGATCGCGCCGTCGATCACCTTTTCTATGTGTGCGGTGTTGCGGAACAGGAACGGCAGATTGAGCACGTTGAGGTCGTCGATCACCGGGCCGATGGCGCCGACGCTCACCCGCGCAATCTGAATGGCGCCAACCTGAGCCTGCTCGATGGCTTCCTTCTCTCCGCCAAGCTGCATCGAGGCGTACATCTGGACGCCGAGCCGCCCGTTGGTCGCCGCCGCGAGCTTCTCGCCAAGATTTTCGACAGCGACCACGGTCGGATAGCCCGGCGCATGAACGTCGGAAGCTTTGAATAAGGTCGGCGCATCGGCGAAGGCCGGGGTCCGCACGGCGCGGACGGCGGTCAGCACGCCTGCCAGATAGGCCGTGCCGCGAAGCACGTCACGTCGGCGCATGATTTCCCTCCGTTGCTTGGCCGTCGGCTTCTCTTGACCGGCTGGCCAGGGTGTCATAGTCATCGGGTCATATGATAACCTGACCAATAGGCCCTGTGCTGTCAAGCCGTCACACCGTTTTCCTGCGTCCGCTCGGGCCGGCGAAAAACCGTACCGGCGAAGTCGTTGAGCGCCTGGCCGCGGAGATCGGCAGCGGTCGCCTCGCCCCAGGCGCGCGGCTGCCGACCGAGCAGGAATTGACCGCGGCGCTCGGTGTGAGCCGTACTGTCGTGCGCGAAGCCGTCGCCGCCCTGCGCGCCGAGGGTTTGGTCGAGACGCGTCAAGGTGTTGGCGCCTTCGTCGTTCGCGACGTGCAGCGCCGGCCGTTCCGGATCGATCCCGACGATCTGCGTTCGATCGCCGAAGTCGTCAAAGTAATGGAATTGCGAACTGGCGTTGAGGTTGAAGCCGCTGGTATCGCGGCGGAGCGGGCGACCACGGCAACGCGTGGCCGCATAACGAAGTCGCTCACCGCCATCGATGCGGCTGTGGCGCGCGGCGAAGCGGCGATCGATGAGGACTTCGCTTTTCATCAGACGATAGCCCAGGCGACGGGCAATCCGCACTTCATGCGTTTTCTCGAATTTCTCGGCAGGTTTTTGATTCCCCGCCAGAGCGTGCGTGTGAAAATGACCAACGATCAACGTTCCTATCTGGAACAGATCCAGGAGGAACATCGCGCGATCGCGGCGGCGATCGAAGCCGCCGACATATCGGGGGCGCGCCGCGCGATGCGTCGCCATCTTGCCGGCAGCCGCCAGCGCTACCAGCGGCTCGCGGCGAAGAGCGCATCGGACGTCAGTTCTTAGTTGAGATGGTCGCTTGGAGGAAACATCATGAGATTGGAAATCTTGACCGCTCTCTTTGCATAGAAATAGCGCACAATCCGTTCGGCAGTGGGGCGACGAATAGCTATGAATTCCGCCTTCGTCCGGAGAAGATCAGCACGAACTTGTTCCCCGTCCGACAGGCGCGACCGATAAATCATCTCAAGTGTGGGCAAATGGAAACCGATTGCCTTTAAAATAACGGCTACCGGGCTTGTCCACGTACCCATGAGCATTGATCCAATTTCATCAACGGAAAGATTGGCTAGCCGCGCAATTGAAACTACGATCTCGCCCAATCTATTTTCCCTCGCAAACTCCTTCACCGACTCCTCTGTTATTTCTCGCGATCCAACTATTCGCTCTGCCGCCTGGTAGTCGATCGGTTGACTTGTCTTGTCTGCACTTGCAGTCGCGGGACTGGGGAACATCTCCTGAATTGTATCGCTCATCCGCCGAGGCTATCTGGCTCGGGAAATTCAAACGGCATCGGAACCTCTGAGGATCGTGGGTGGCTTTCGTGCGGCAAATTTGCAGGCTCGTGTCGCATCCGTTTGCCACGTGTCGCCACGCTTGACAGCGCAGCCTCAGTCTCGGTCACCAGCCGGCGCATAATCTCGCTTACTGACAGAATTTCATCGATGCCACCGACCGTCTGACCAGCGGTGAGTAGGCACTGGTGTTGATGACCTGCCTGGGTCGTCGAGACGATAAGAGCCCTCAAGCGATCACGTTCGCGACGCGCCTGCTCACGCTTGACGCTCCACTCATCCAAAAAAGCAGTGTGAAGGGAACGTAGGACCGTATTAAAGCCCGCGGTGCCCGGAAGGGGACTGATGTCGTTAATTACCTCAACCTTTATCGCCTCTTCGGACTTGGCTGCGGTTATTGCTTCCTTCCACTCCTTTGATGCGGGTGCTTCGGTGGAGGCTATAAAGCGAGTGCCAAGGTTAACCCCGACTGCGCCGAGCATAAGGGCTGCTGCGATTCCGCGCCCGTCGAAAATGCCACCGGAGGCCACAACCGGGATGGGTGATACTGCATCTACCACCTGCGGTACGAGAGCCATCGTACTCACTTCACCGCAATAACCTCCCGACTCGCTGCCCTGCGCGCTGATAACGTCAGCACCTCGCTCTGCCGCCTGGATGGCTTGCCCGACCGTCGTGATCTGCACCATCACGCGCGCGCCGACATTGTGGGCTTGCCGTATGAGGTCGTCGCCTGGATCAGCAAGTGTGAAGGAAATCACAGCAGGGCGTACCTCAAGCGTGTAACCAAACGCTTCAGCGTCCAAGGTTTGCGGAATGTGATTGATCGCAAAAGGCCGGGTTGTCAGGGTCCGGACCACGTCAATGTCGCGCTTGATGGCCGTGGTGGCTCGAAACAGGGTTCCGATACCACCGAGGCCGCCAGCGTTGGAGACCGTAGCCGCCAGTTCCGCTGATGTGCAAGTACCCATCGGCGCCAGAATGATGGGCACCTCGATACCAAACAAATCACAAAGTGGCGTCTTTAGCATCGTACCTTTTCCCCCGCGAAAGCCATGTCGTGTATCGTCGCTGAACGAGCAATGACTTCGCCTTGTCTCGCTCTAAAGGTAGCTAACGTGGAAGTTTAGTATATTTCCGCCACCAGAAAAATAGCTCTCGCATCGAGCCCAATGTCGCATCCTTCGGGCTAGTGAATTTCTACCAGTCGCGACGGTTGGCGAACGAGGTCAGCGCGACGTCCGAAACGGTCGATTTCTTGTGTTGGGTTTCGTGTGCGGCAGCAGCAGGGCTTCCCGCCGGCGAAAATCCCGACATCCGGGCGAAAGCGTAGTTCCACCAAGCACCGTAAGGCGACACTCGGAGATGTTCTTTGACTTCAATCAGCACATTGAGACCACGCGCGCACGCCTGGATAAGGTTCAGGGTCAAGCGCTAAAGCTTGCGTCGGGCTGACCTCCCAGACGTGCCATTAAAGCGGGTTGCCCGACCGTCGCGGATGAGAAATAGCCTTCGCCCACCCAAAGAACAGACCATTGGCGCGACTGCCGCACTGCACATTCCATGACCGCTGTGGGCCGATTTTGTTGCAGAAGTCCGTTGAAGACTGTGTTGCTCGGTGATTCCGTCGCTGTCGGGCGATTCGCGACGGGAGCGGAGCATGATGGGGCAGCGCAAGCGCGAGCAGGGAGAGCTTTTTTATTCGTTCCGCCTTGATGACGCCGTGCCTGAGGATCACGCGGTGCGCGAGCTCGCTGCGGTTCTTGATCTGTCGTGGGTGTATGCCGAGCTGGCGAGCTATTACCCCAGGATCGGCCGCCCCTCGATTGATCCGGTGCTGATGATCCGGATGCTCATCGTTGGCTATGTGTTTGCAATCCGTTCGGAGCGGGCGCTGTGCCGTGAGGCGCAGGTGAACCTTGCTTATCGCTGGTTTTGCGGGCTCTCGATCGAGGACAAGGTTCCGGATCATTCGGCGTTCTCACGCGCACGCAACGAGAGATTTGGCGACAGTGCGATCTTCCGGAGCGTGTTCGAGCGTGTCGTTGGGACCTGCATTGCGGCCGGCTTGGTCGGTGGTGAAGGCTTTGCTGTTGATGCGAGTCTGATCGAGGCCGACGCCAACAAGCATCGCTCGATCCCCGGCATGCAGTGGACCAAGGATATTGATCCAGTGCAGGCGCGGCGCGCGGTCAAGGAGTATCTGGCGACGCTAGACGATCCGGCCTATGGCGCGGCCAGTGACGTCACGCCGAAGTTTGTCTCGCCATCCGATCCTGCCGCCCAATGGACTGGCGCGTTGCGCAATGCCGCATTCTTCGCCTACGCCGACAACTATCTGATCGACGTGAAGTTCGGGATTATCATGGATGTCGAGGCTTCGCGCGCCATCCGGCAGGCCGAGGTCGGCGCCTCGCGGACCATGATCGAGCGGACTGAGGCCTGCTTTGGCATCAAGCCCACATGGCTCGCGGCCGACACCGCCTATGGCTCAGCCGCCAATCTCGATTGGCTGGTCAACCAGCAGGGGATCGCACCGCATGTGCCGGTCATCGACAAATCCCAGCGTGAGGACGGCACATTCTCACGGGAGGACTTCATCTACGACGAGATGCGCGACGTCTATACATGCCCGGCGGGCAAGACGTTGGCCACGACGGGCCATGTCAACAGCGATCACGCGCTTCGGTATCTCGGCTCCGTGCCGGCGTGCCGCGCCTGCCCGCTTAAAGCGAAGTGCTGCCCGAACATGCCGGCGCGACGGATCGTCCGCGACGTGAATGAGGCCGCACGCGACGCCGCCCGCATGCTTGCCAAAACTGAAGCCTTCGCGCAATCGCGCCGCTATCGCAAGAAGGTCGAGATGCTGTTCGCGCACCTCAAGCGCATTCTGCGGCTTGACCGATTGCGCCTTCGCGGCCCGAGCGGAGCACAGTTCGAGTTCACGTTGGCGGCAATCGCTCAAAACCTGAGGCGTCTCGCCAAGCTTGTAGTTCGTCCCCCGCCGCTCACCTCCGTCGCGCGCCTTGCCTGAGCACAGCGTTAAGTGGGTAGCGTAGGGGTTCCAAAGCGTCAGCGCCGCCCCGCCATGGGGCTGGCGCAAAGCCATCTCCTCGGCTCAGTCCAAAAATACCTTCCCTAAACGCGCGCGCTGCAAAACCTACTTCTGCAACAAAATCGACCATAAGCGGCGGGCGCATTCTTGCTGCGATGCAATGTCGAGTGAATGTACGGGACCTGACATCGGCAAACTACGAAATTGAATTAGGACAACAGCTTCGGACAGGGATAGTAAGCGCGGCCAGCATACTTAGTTCATTTGATGCAGATCGCCTGCTGATGATGGGCCGAGTGCATGCTGCCCGTGGCATTTCCTTCAAAAGCGGAACGTCGCGGATACGAAAGTCGCGGATACGACTAAGCGCGCATTGGGTCGGCGATCAAAAGCAAAAGCCCCGAACGCTCGGGGCTTCAGCTTGATGTTTCTGAGGCGCGGCACTTCCATCAGGAAGGCGGCGACCGCCAAAGGGCGCTAGTCTTCAGAACCCCCTCGCGGTTACTTAACAAACGACCGATCAGCTCAGAGTTTAACACCCTAGCCAGGACATCCAGCTATGACGATAGCAATCTCCGTAGCCATGATCGCCTCTGTAGCTGTTATATAACGGTCCATGGTGGCGACTTGCATATCGGGCTCCGCCATGACGTTCCGCTCGCTTGGACTTTATGACAGCGCTGCCATCGATTCCGGCTGAACCCTTGGCTGCGGTGCTCGCACGAGCGCCTTTATTCGTCGGCTGCTGCTTGTTGTTGGGCACTACCGGCGTCGCTTGCCCTGTTTTTTGAGGCGTCTTGATCTGGTCGGATTTCACAGCCGGCGCCATTTTCTCTGCCGGGGCAGTCTGCTGTACCGTGGGGGCGCTAGGCGTCTCATCTGTTTTAATGCCTTGCGCCGAGACGACGCCGGCAGTCAGCATCAATATTGCCGCCGTAGTGAATATTAGTCGTAGAGTTCTCATGGATGTCTCCTGTGGACACTCCGCAACTGGTTTAATTTTGAGGATGTGTGGCGAGACAACGCCGGTCTGGCCGCGATCGTTCCAAATAGTCAGTGACAGACAGCATCTGAGCAGAATTGCTCACCCGCCTGTCGAACGCCGATGAGGCTGCTCTGCCTCGCCTTATAAGATGTTGGCTGTCGCAGATTCCGGTCTTGCTGGCGGTCTTGCCGGCGTGGTGGACTTGATGATGACGTCCAGCACGGAAAAGCAAAGCAAGAGGAGTGACGCTACTATCCACCACATCACGATCGGGCTTTTGGTTCAAGTTGTTCTGCCACACGATTATCTTTTTCGGTCGCAACCTACTAATTTGCGACCCTTTGTATGACGCAATGATGAAAACCGGCCGGGTCTTTCGTGGGTCCAAGCAAACGGAAGAATGAAGAAATTAATCGCGCCAGGCCAACCCCAAGTGTGACGCTTACATGTGGTCAATCCTGTACAGATTCTCCCAAAGCTTCGGTCCTAAATGTCACGTTGTCGGGCACGAGACCCGACGATGGGATGGTCTCTTATTCCAAGGCGACCAGCCGAGGAGATCGCAATGAGCGAGCCAAAATACAACCTTCTCCACAGTGTCTGCGCCAACTGTAACAGGACGACGTACGGCGTTATAGCCGTCATCGCCGCGGTCGCTATCATCGTCGGTGCGGCTTACTCCTGCAATAATTCCATAGGCAGCGACACGAGTGGTGACGACACGAGACCTGTTGTGAACAATGTGCTGCCCGCGACTGACATGAACGCGCCGGCCCCGACGGCGCCGACGGGTCCGGCCACGCCGTCACCGGCACTTCCATTGGCACGGCCGTAGTCCGCGCTATCGTTTTGTACTTTGAAACCAGCAGAGAAATGCAAAGGTCTGCACAATGGCAAAAATAAAATACATCTCCTCACCAAATGAGATTCCCGCCGGCCAAAAATACGTGCTGGTCATGTATGGCGAGGAATACGCGCAAACGACAGATCCCCTTGGCCTTACCATTACGGTGGCCCGCACCGTGAGTCAGCTTTCCTTTTTGACGGCCGTTCACACAGCCAAAGGAATCGCTAAGAACGCGGGAATATCCGAGGTTTTTGTCTGCGCCACCGCTGTACCGGGGCCTCCCACTCGCAGCGGCATGTTCACTTACCTTCCCGCCCATGACGAACTCAGCTCGAACGTGGTGGGTTTGGATGTCTACAACAAAGACAAGCAGAACATCGGCAGGATCAAGTGCTGATTCCTGCCCAAGCCGCCCATGATAACGAGATGATGTCGCCCGCCGTAACGGAATGATGTCGCCCACCATTACGAGATGATGCCGCGCACCATAACGGGATAATCGCGCCCGGGGTATGGAACGGGGACGAGCGCCTCCGCTGGCCTGTTTAGGGTCCCTCCTTTGGAAATCCATGGGAGCGATCGATGCCAGCGGAAAGAGTTGCGATGCGCCAGGCGCGCGAGATCATTCGTTTGAAGTTTTCCGCTGGCCTTCCGACGCGAGAAATCGCGCGTCGTGTGGGCGTGGCCGCCTCGACGGTGCGCGGGACGTTGCGGCGGTTCGCTGGCGGCGGGCTGGGTTGGCCGTTGCCGAACGGCATGAGCGACGGCGACCTTGAGGCGGCGCTTTACGCCAATCACGGGGGCAAACGGGGCCATCGCCGGCACGCCGAGCCGGATTGGCCGACGGTTCATCGGGAGTTGAAGCGCAAGCACGTCACCCTGGTGATCGTGTGGGATGAATATATCGCGGCCAACCCCGGCGGTTACAGCTATTCGCGGTTTTGCGAGCTCTATCGCGGCTTTGAATCGAAGTTGTCGCCGACGATGCGGCAGACGCATGCGGCGGGCGAGCGGCTGTTCGTCGATTACGCCGGCGATGGGGTTGCGGTCGTCATCGACCGGCTGACCGGCGAAATCTGCAAGGCGCAAATCTTTGTCGCCGTGCTCGGCGCGTCGAGCTTTACTTTTGCGCATGCGAGCTGGACGCAGGCGCTGCCCGACTGGATCGCCGCCCATGTCTGCGCCTTCGAGACGATTGGTGGCGTTCCGCATTTGCTCGTGCCGGACAATACCAAGACCGCTGTGATCAAGGCTTGTCTTTACGATCCTCAGATCAATCGAACCTACGCTGAGATGGCGGCGCATTACGACACCGCCATTTTGCCGGCACGGCCAAGACGCCCGCGGGATAAAGCAAAAGTCGAGCAAGCGGTGCTCATCGTTGAGCGATGGCTTCTCGGGCGGCTGCGCCATCGAACTTTTTACAGCCTGGCGGAGGTCAACGCGGCGATCGGCGAGCTGATGACGCATCTGAACGAAGAGCGCCCGATCCGGCGGCTCGGCGTGACGCGCCGGCAATTACTCGAACAGATCGATCGTCCGGCGCTGAAATCCCTTCCGAGCGAACCTTACGAGTTCTCCGAATGGCGGACATGCCGCGTTGGCATCGATTATCACATCGAGGTCGCCGCCCATTATTACAGCGTTCCCCATCGCTTCGCCCGCGCCGAGGTGGATGCGCGGCTGACCGCGCGGACGGTCGAAATCTTCCTCAAGGGCGAGCGGATCGCCGTGCACATGCGCATGAGCGGCAATCACAAACACACGACGGTGGCGGAACACATGCCGTCCAGCCATCGGCGATACGCCGGCTGGACGATCGAGCGTATCCGCGCCGACGCACGCCTGATCGGACCGGCGACGGCGGCGCTCTGCGAACTGATCCTCGAACAGCGTCCGCATCCCGAACAGGGCTTTCGCGCTTGTCTCGGCATTGTTCGGTTGGCCGGTCCCCATGGCGCCAAGCGTCTGGAAGCCGCAGCGGAGCGCGCCATCGACATCGGCGCGCGCACCTACGGTTCGGTCAAATCCATCCTCGACAACCACCTCGATCGGCGTCCCGCGCAAAAGCGCGCCACGGACGCAACGCCGATTCTGCATTCCAACATCCGTGGTCCGCGCTACTACAATTAGGAGAGACGAACTTGCTCAAACATCCATCCCTCGACCAGCTTCACGCCCTTGGCCTGCATGGCATGGCCAAGGCCTTCGCCGAGATCGCGGCCGGCGGTGAAGCCGACGGCCTTGGCCATCACGAATGGCTGGGGCTCCTGCTTGATCGCGAAGTATCATGGCGACAGGACAAGCGCCTCGCGGCGCGGCTGCGCGTCGCCAAATTGCGCCAGCAGGCCTGCGTCGAAGACATCGACTATCGCAATCCCCGCGGTCTTGACCGCGCCCTGTTCCAAAAGCTGGCCGAGGGCGAATGGATCAACGCTCACGATAATTTGGCGCTCATCGGCCCAACCGGCGTCGGCAAGAGTTGGCTAGCCTCGGCGCTCGGCCACAAGGCGTGTCGCGACAACCATTCGGTCCTCTATCAACGCGTGCCCCGGCTCTTCGAGGCCCTCGCCCTGGCGCGTGGCGACGGACGCCATCCGCGTCTTTTGCGCAATCTGGGCCGCGCCGATCTGCTCATTCTCGATGATTGGGGCTTGGAGCCGCTCGACGCCGCCGCCCGGCACGATCTTCTGGAAATCCTCGAGGAACGCTACGGGCACCGCTCCACGATGATTACCTCCCAGCTTCCGGTAGACCGATGGCACCAAATAATCGGCGATCCGACCTATGCCGACGCCATCCTCGACCGTCTCGTTCACAACGCCCACCGCATTGAACTCGTCGGCGAAAGCATGCGTCGCACCCGCGGTAAGCAAAACCAAAAGGCTTGACCAAACGTCGTCGCCGGTGACACAAAACCATCGGCCAGCGAGGCTCGCGACCCGGGCGGCATCATTCCGTTACGGTGGGCGGCATCATTCAGGAATCCCGGGCGCCAATATCCCGTTATACCCGGGCGACTTCGTCGGAATCCGCAGATCAAGGATATCGCCTTGGATGCAAGTGGCTTAAACGGTTATATTGTCGACGTTGGCGGATTTCTCGGCATGGGCGATCACTTTCTCTTTCGATCGCAAGGAGGAGTAACACCGCTAGTCCGGCGCTTCCGTAAAATCTGAGCAGAGCTTGCCAGCCTGATTCAAAGTCGTCACTTTGAGTTTGAATTCGGGATCGATTTGATAAACGGGTGGGCATCAAATCTCTCCAGAAATTACCGTGTACAGAACAGGCAAAAGCATGCACCTATCGACACACCTGATCGCGCTACACTGGCGCACCGTCGCAAGTACTGTTTTGCATGTTTGGGAAACAACCGGGAGCGGCGGTCGAACGCCACGCCGTTGACGTAGTGCTCTAGGCTGTCACACTAACTGGCCTGGCAGAATGTAACTTAGGGGATAAGGCAACTTTGCGCACCTCTCCAATTAGAGGGGGCAAACGGCTAGAGGTAACCCAGCGTCATAACCATGCTGCGGCTTGCGTCCGTGTTCGGACACCGAGTTTCTTCTTAATTCGCTCGATGTGGAAATGTACAGTTGTGTGCGAAATGCCGAGAATTTTGCCGATATCCGTGTCGGATTTTCCATCAAGTACCCATTTCAGGCATTCGACCTCGCGAGGCGTCATCGGCGCCTTTACGGAGCTTGCCTCGGTCAATCCGCCCAATGCCCGACAATGGAGGTGCGTATAAAATGACATCATGTGCAGAGCGAGACGTTGTTCCACGTCCTCGATTGGGTGAGAGGCGACGCTCACGCAGAGTCCCAGGTCGCCACCCGGATAGTGAATTGGGACCGCATATCCGTCAATCACGCCAAGACTTCTGAACCCGCTCGTGAAACTCAATTTGTTTCTGCGTTTGCTTGCGGTTGCGCATTAACTCGCGCCAGGTAAATGGCGTCGCCGTCAGGCGCGCCATCGATGGAACCATATCGTGGCGGACGTAATCATTTTTCTGATATTCGAGTAGCCATTCGACTGGCCAGGTATTGAAGAAAAAATCCCAAACCCGGCCCAAAGGTGTCTCCCGAGAGCCTCCGCAAGAGGCCATGAGAAACCCATGAGGTGCAATCATGCTCGCAAAAGCGGCGCCCACCTCTTTTGAGGTTTTGTATTTTGGAAGGGTTTCGATAAAGAGCAGCGAATCATTCAGTTTCATCCGAAGCACCGATCGCCGTTTGCGATTTTATATGAAGAGAAATGTTTCGTTGGCGATGCCCGCTTTATCATCCGGATAGCGGACGCATGACAGTTCGCGCAAAGTCCGTCCGGTGCCAGTCTCGGAAATGAAGAGGCCGCCAACTGGGGCGGTCAAGGGAAGCCCCCACGCGAGTAACCGGGTGCCTCCCTGTCAACACCGTGGCGCAGACAATAACCAAACGGCGCAGCGGCCAAGCAGCCCACGATGCGGTCCATCGCCGATATAGTTCAGAACGGACAGTCCGCCTGGCCGGTGCAAAAAGCCACCGTATAGGCTCCGCCATTGCCTTGTCCGGCGTAGGCCGCGGCTTCCAGCGCCTCGTCCGGTACATTGCGCATAAGGATCTCGTCCTCATTCCGATCGACGTCATTTGCCTCAGCCATGTGTCGTTCCCCCCGTTTGGTGCCAAAGCAAACGTCGGAACGGCCGTCGCAGCCATTGGTCACGCGTTGCACACAATCGTTCCGCGTTTGCAGCGTGGCGTCAAGTCATGCGAAGTGATGTCCGGTCGGGGTCAGAACTCGGTCTTCGGACGAGGTCCGCTTCATGTCCGCTTACCACCTGCTCGCGACCAAATCGCGGACGTCACGGGACTTCGGATTCGGGGCCAATAGCTGCCATCACTCAGTGGTCGTTCACTTGCCCATGCGCGAGTGTGGGATCCCCACCAAGGTCTAGCGAGATTTACGGGGGCGCCGCGATGTCGTCGGTGAGTTCATTGCTTGTGCTATGAGCATTCCTATTCTCATGCGCACGGTTGCGGCTCCAAAAAACTCGTCCATTGACGGCGGCAAGGTTGCCATCAGTTTCGCGACCTCAACGGGTATTGCGTCGCGTTTTCGTCTCACCGAAACGTCGCTGTCTGACTGGTCGCGCCGCGGAGGCATGCGCTCCACCGTTGGTTCCCGCCCTCGGTGGGTAAACATATCCGTCGAATGGACGTTCCAAATTGCGGAGGCCAAGATAGCGGTTCCCGTCTTGCCCAATTTTTGGTCGCGGTGCCTTGGTGATTGGCACAAGGTGTGATTCGATAACCCAACAAGCACTTTATTTCACTTCGATCGGAACTTTCTAAGAGGTCGGTGTTTCGTTGTTCATCTGTCAATGGCGCACGGGAGTTTCACTAATGGATACGGCAGATCGATTTTTGAGATTCGTCGCCGAATGCGAAGTGATGGCCAAATTCAGCAGTTCTCCCGAGAGCAGGTCGGTTTGGAGAGGCTTGGCCCAAAGATGGCGACGATGTGCCCAATTGGTCGACAACAAATATTCAAGGGATCGTATCAGTTCGGTGAAGCGATATCCGAAAGCCATGCACAGCTCGATGCATTAGCTGTGCAAAGGCCCGTTCTACCCATTATGGCCCACAGAAGTCGGCCCTGAAGAGCAGACACGGAGCCAGACGGTCGACGTGGCAGAGACGGGCGTTGAGCTCGCCGGGCTGAGTACGCCGAAGCTCGATAGGGTGGAAATAGCCATCCCTCCAAATGCAGTCGGAAGCATAATACTTCATGCCCGCACAAAAGTTCCTGGCTCAAGCTTCATCGCGGTAAGCAGCGCGTCGCTGACGCGGCCTAAATCTTCGATCTCATCGCCGGGGCTGGCAACGTTCTGACGGATTAACTCTACCGCCTTGGCCGGGTCAAGTAATCGCGACGATGTAGGCAACGGCCTTCTCGTCGCCTCTGTATCGGCTGACGCGGATTAGACGCCCGTTTCCCATGGCGTTAGGCTGCCACCAAAAGCGGCCAATCTCAAATTCAAAAGGGACGATCCACTCAATTAGTCCGTTGTCGCGGGCCGGGCTACTGCTTGTCCATTCGCCCATTTAAGAAGCTGTTTTTTTCGTTCGCCAGCGAGCATGAACCACGCTTCGGCCATGTCTTCTAGCTGCTTTTTGTGGACAGGATCGCGCATCCTGGTCGCCATCTGCCGGCACTCGTCGGCATGGGCCTGGTACTCTGAGAGTTTTCGCATCGTCCCCGCTTCCCGCAGGGCAAAACGCCGATAAGGTCACTAGGTTTCCCGAAGTCAGGACAACAGCCTCGGAATTGGGAGAGCGCCCCGGCATAAACAACGGACGGTGAATCCGAAACAAACTCTCGACCTAGCATGGCATCACCGCCAGTCCAGGCAGAATGTTCGAGTCGGGTCTGCCGCTACCGATGCGTCCGGTTCAAGGGACGGCCTTTGTTCCGCTCCTAGTCCAATAGCGACCGTCCAAAGCATGGGCCCGACATGACGCGATGGGCCAAAAAGCGACATTTTGCGCTGCGCAAAAAGGGGGGTCTCCACGTTGGGGCCATCGAAATCGGCGACAGACTAGCCCGACGAGGGCATATGCTTTTGTGAGTGCTTTATTGTGCAGCGATAAGCCGCCGCTCTGCGCTCTCAACGACCATAGGTGTTTCCCAGTCTTGCCGCTGCGGTGTTACCGCCCAACGCTTGCTTGCCATCGCCACCCAGTCGGCCGTATGGAACGCGTTGGCGGCAGCTACATTTTCCCAGAGATAGATTCCCACAAGCGAGCAGCCATCGGGCGTGATCCCATAATATTTGCGGATCAAGCCCGGGATTCCCTCATAGTTGTGAGCCGTCGCATTAATGGTCTCGATCAATTGGCCTTTGGGCGTGCCTGTTGGTAGTTTGTATGTCCACATCACCGTATGCATAGAGCGTCTCCCGCGGTCGAATTTCAACACTTTAGCATTGGCTCCGCGAATGCCGTGCGAAATTTCGCGCCGTGCCACGAACAAGCTCGCCCAAGGAATGGCAGTTCGGCGAGGATCCATGTGCTAGTCTCCCCCTTGGCGAAGGGGCGCCATGGCCGAAACCCGTAAACTAGCGGCAATCCTAGTGGCAGACATCGTCGGCTATAGCCGACTCGTCGGCGCCGACGAGGATCGGACGCTGGCGCGGCTGCGGGCACTGCGAAGCGACCTTATCGACCCTACCATTGCCGCCCATCATGGGCGCGTCGTGAAGCGAACCGGCGACGGAAGTCTCGTCGAATTCCGAAGCATGGTCGATGCAGTGCGGTGTGCCATCGAGGTGCAAAGAGGCATGGTGGAACGAAACACCGGCTTTCCGCCGGAGCGTCATATTGAGTTTCGCATCGGCATTCACCTCGGCGACGTGGTCGAGGAGAGCGACGGTGATCTTATGGGGGACGGCGTCAACATCGCGGCGCGACTCGAAGGGATTGCCAAACCCGGCTCGATCTGCCTGTCCGAAGATGCCTATCGGCAAGTCAAAACCAGGCTTGACCTTGCCGTTAGTGATCTCGGTGAGCAGCAGCTCAAAAATATCGTCCAACCGATCCGGGCCTATGCTTTGCAGGTCGGCGTTCCCGCGCAGTCAAAACAGGCTACATCATCGGCGCAAACGGCAGCGCCGTCTCCAGCGACAAACAATCTTCCGCAGCACCTGTCGCCCCTGATTGGAAGAGAATCGGAGTTTGCCGAAGTCAAACAGCTGATGGGGACGACCAACCTGCTGACGCTCGTGGGCGCCGGTGGCATTGGCAAGACGCGATTTTCACTGGAAGTTGCATCTGCGCTCTTGGATCGCTTCAGCGCAGGCGTGTGGTTTGTCGAGCTCGCGCCAGTTGCTGATCCTGCCCTCGTCCCGCGAACCGTGGCAGAGGTGCTGGGTGTGAACGAGGAACCGGGTCGACCCTTGCTCGACACACTGCTTCAATTTCTGCGCGGTCGGCAGATCCTGGTGATCCTCGACAACTGCGAACACCTGATTGAGGCCTGTGCCCGCTTTGCAGAGGCGGCGCTGCGCTTCTGTCGCGAGCTCCGCATATTGGCCAGCAGCCGCGAGGCGCTTGGCATTTCGGGCGAATTGGAGTGGCGCCTGCCCGGCCTGCCAACTCCGGACGTAGAGGCGCGTGAATCCGCCGATCAGCTCATGCAGTATTCCGCCGTCCGCTTATTCGTCGCCCGCGCTGCATTTGTCTCACCGTCATTTCGGCTAACCGACGACAATTCGGCCGCTGTTGCACGTATCTGCCGACAATTGGATGGCATTCCGCTCGCACTGGAGTTGGCGGCGGCGCGGGTCAAAGCCATGCGAGTCGAGCAAATCGATGAGCGTTTGGACAACCGCTTTCAGTTGCTCGCCAGCGGCAATCGAACCGCGCTCCCACACCAGCAAACGCTGCGCTCGGCGATTGACTGGAGTCACGATCTTCTCGACGAATCCGAGCGAATGCTTCTGAGAAGACTTTCAGTATTCGCCGGCGGCTGGACCTTGGAGGCCGCGGAAGCTGTCTGCGGTGGCAACGGCATACAATCTGATGACGTGCTCGATCTTATGATGCGCCTAGTCGACAAATCGCTTGTCGTCCCCGACGAGACGGCAGCCGCGCCGCGCTATCGGATGCTCGAGACGATACGCCAATACGGCCGTGAAAAGCTGGTTGAAGCGAATGAGGTCGAACAGATCGGCGACCGGCATCTCACGTTTTTCACCAGAGAGGCCGAGTGGTTGGGGCCGCGTTTCCTCGGCCCCGACCAGGTTCGCTGGTATGCCAAAGCCGACGTTGAGCTGGATAACCTGCGCGCGGCCCTCGAGCATTCGCTCTCGCCAAAGCGAGTGGGTGACGGAATGCGCATGGGCAGAGCGTTGCACCGCTATTGGGTAGCCCGCATCTATTGGCGTGAGGCGAATGGCTGGTTGAAACGCCTCCTCGCAGTATCGGGTACAGACAACACCCCACTTCGCGCACGCACGTTGTTCGTTATCGGACATATCACAAACTATTACGATCCGACGCAGGCCCGGAGTTTTGCCGAGGATAGCCTGCGCCTCGCCCGATCGCTCGACTATAAGGAAGGAATAATCGATGCCCTGTGGCTCATGGGCTGGTTGAACTATCCGAAGCTGGATGGCACCGCCGTCCCGTATTTCGAGGAGAGCATAGAACTCGCCCGCGCGATCGACCACGTGTTTGGCGCGGTGCATGCCTATGCGTGGTACGGCGTATACAAGATTGGCGTCGGTGATTACGAAGGAGCAAAACTGACGCTGCGTGAAGGCATGGCGCAGGCCGAACGGGTTGCGGATTATTTCGCAAAAGTATGGGGGCCGCGAGAAGGGACGCTACAAACGGAGCGGATAGGCGGCGATGCTACGCTGCTCGGGCGGTGCGCTGGGAATCTGGGATTGGTGGCGATGTTGCAGGGCGACTTTGTTGCAGCCAAGTCTTACCTCGACCAAAGTCTCGCTCTGGTGAGAGGCGCCGACAACCGCAACAGCATTGCAGAAACTCTCTGGCTGCAAGGCAGGCTCGCCTTGCGCCAGAACGAATTCGATCTGGCGCTTTACCATTTCAAAGAGAGCTTGGCGCTGTATCGGACATATACAACCTCGGTCTGGGTTACGAGGGACCTCGTCTATATGGCGATTTTGCAAGTCGCGCGAAACCAATTCACGATCGCTGCGCAGTTGGTTGGCGTACTCGACGCGCGCGACAGAACGATTGGTTCGATCAATGTCCACCTTGCTTCACGCGCTTCGATCGCTGAATACCAAAGCGCAGTCGAGAACCTCCGCGCCAGAATGCCAGCAGCGGCCTTTGACGCCGAGTGGAAAGCGGGACACGGATTGACCGTAGAGCAATCGATTGAGCTTGCCTTATCGTAGATGCAAGAGTTGGACGCATCCGCCGAAGGAGGCAAGTTCCGGCGTCGGGACGGCGCGAGGTCAGAGTCACGTCAGTCACGCTGTTTGCCAAATAACGACGGTAAAATTCTACAGCCTGGCGGCGATAACGCACACATACGGTATCGAACCAAAAAAGCTGCCTTCATCCAAGCGACGGCGAGCTTCCGCCTTCAGGGCCTCGGCAGTGGGTTGTCCCAAGACGCCGTCCGCAACGAGCAAGTCAGCGCCACGGTCTATCACGGTAAGGAAATAGGCCGGCTCTGTGGCCGTGTAGCCGAAGATATCTGTGCGACGAATTTGGAAACCTGCCGCTGGCAAAAGTTTGCCAAGCCGCCGCGGCACCCAGCGGTCGTGCGCTAAAGCTGCCCACCGACTAACCACGACTTGCAGCGGATCGTTGCTGGACAATGCCACGCTAGTCAATTCGTAATCTCCATCGAATACAGCGATTAAGCCGCCAGGCTTGATGATCCTGGCGGCTTCACTCAACAGTGCCTCGACGGCGGGGGCGTGGCACAATAGCGTGTGCATCACGACGAGATCTATCGATCTCGCTGCCATGCCCGTTATCGCAGCGTCACCTTCTTGAAATTTCAGCCCTGGGACATCTGAATGCTGTTCCCGCGCGCGCGCGATCAGCACAGGAGAAGGTTCGATGCCGATCGCTTCAGCGGCGCCGGCGACCTCAATCAAGTCGCGCGTGACGTGGCCAGTGCCGCAGCCGAACTCGATCGCCTTCGCCCCTGGAGGCAGATGCAGGTTAGCGAAATACCGCCGACGAATTTCCACCTGGGAAGGATCGGCAGCACGCGTATCTAACGCATTAGCCAGCCGGCGCTGCATCTCTGCTGGAACTTCGCGGATATCAGCATACGGATCGGGCAAGACCCCCTCCTAACACTGCAAATTCTATCGGTAGTTAGCTTTAATTCCTTTCAGAGAAAGAACTTTCTGCGCGCGTTCGATCGCCGAATACCAAAGCGCAGTCGAGAACCTCCGCGCCAGAATGACAGCAGCGGTCTTCGAGGCCAAGTGGAAAGTGAGACATGGGTTGACCGGAGAACAATGATCGAGCTTGCCTTGTCGTAGGAGCATTCTCTGACTAGTGCGCACCGCAATCGTTGCAATGACGGTAAGCGCTTTGGAAAGGCCGGGACGATTATCTCGATAGACACGCCGTGAAGGGAGCAGCCCATCCCAGCGCGAGTATCGCACTGCAACATCGTGCGACCGCGTTTGTCGCGATGGGTCATCCGCTACCTTGGCAGAACCAGCAGCAGGCGTGCCACGTCCGTTATACCCCGAAAGCGACCACCCTCAGTTTCAGGGCCGCATGTCGCGATGGGCCAAACAGCGACATTCGCGGAACGAGTTGAGTGCCCAGCTGTCTCCTCGACCAACCACGGCTTACAGAAGGTCGGAGCACCGCCGCCGAGGCAGCGTATCCGAGCAGATCCACCCACCACATGGCTATCCCCGATCCCGGACAATGATAGAACTTATCGATGGGATTACTGATTACGAATCCGGTGGCCTTACAAAACACAGAATAATTCGGGTCTTGGGTGCGGTGCAGACAACGGCCTGGCCGGTGGGATTGTGAGATTCCGGTAGCACGCGGTCCCATGGCACGGTGACCCATGTATTGTCGATTGATGCTTGGTAACCCTCTGCGGTGAGGCGAGACATTGTCCGCCGACAGTCTGCTATCGCGCAGCAACCGGTACCGTCGGGCGCCGAAAGGCTGTTAAACCACGCTGCTAGCGATGGATCGGCATTCTCAGGTGGCGCCGCGAAAGCAATGGCAGTCAGCGAGGTTACGAAACATATCGCTATGAAAATTAGGCCTCCCATTGAAGGAAATGCGCTGGTTTTCATAACGGGTTAAGCCACGCAATCGTTAGGGTACTAAATTGAAATAGCGTCGACAGTGCTATCCGACCATGACCAAGTCCCAAGTGGAATCGGCATCAAAGCCCATTCTGATCATGAGCATTGCCAATACCAACCCGAGGACTGACCAAATACAAACAATCGTGAGGTCGGTAACGCGACGCTTCGAGGTCTGCGCCTCTTCTTCTGCTCTACGCGTAAGAACCAATACAATGTCGGTCGGCATGATTGCTTCTTTCTGGCAGGGTCTTGGGGAAGTCGGCGTGTGCGAAGAGAGGATAAAGGTGCCGTGACAATACCCGGGCTTTGTGAAGGCATAGGCCAGTACCCTCGCTTCTACAGGAACAATGATCGGACTAGAACGCGAGCGACGGCCGAACGCCACACCATTGACGTGGCGCTCCAGGCTGTCAGAACATCTGTCCTGGCAATAGATTACTTAGGGGATATGACAAATTTGCGCACCTCTCTAATTGGAGGGGCTAGGATTTGGCGGTTGTGCCGATTGCCTGCGGGCCGAGCCCGTTCGCACCGTAACATGTCTCATGCGAACGAAATTCGTATAACGAAAACTTCGAGCCGTGGATGGGACATGCAATGAATTTGACCGACGCAGCGGCATTCATCGAAGGTCTTCCCCACCACAATTCTTCACGTGATGTCGGCGTGGCATTCGCAAAGTGGCTCTCCCCCTGTGGATATCTTGCCGTTTCCTGCGGCGAGTCTCGCGAGACGCCCGCCGGTCGCACCTGGGAATTCTTCTTCAATACCTGGCCGATTGAATGGCTGCTGCAATATCAAAAGAACGACTACGTCAGGCATGATCTCGCACCCACGATCGCACGCATTTCAGTGCACCCTTTCACGTGGCGCGAAGCCATGCTGGGAAAGGAGCAATCCCAAGCGCAGATTGATTTTAACAAATGGGTCGCAGGTCTCGGCGTCGTCGATGGTTTAGCGGTGCCGATCCACTATCCGGGCGGCGATTTCGGGCTTTGCGTCAGCGTGGCGGATCACCCCATCGAGGACCCCAACGAGCGAATGGCGCTGCACACCGTGTCGCTGTACGCCCATCAGCGCTGTCTCGCGCTTGGCGGCCTAACCGAGGCGAGTTCAGTAAAGTCCCCTTTGACGCCTCGCGAATTAGAGTGCTTACGGTGGGTACTGAAGGGTAAGTCCGACACGGACATGGCGAAGATTTTAGGCATTTCCCATACGACCGTGCATTTTCACATCGAGCAGGTGAAGAAAAAGCTCGGCGTGAAGACACGGTCGCAGGCCACCGCGATGATCGTCACGTTGGGCTATCTATAACCGCCACATCGGGGGGCCGTCGCTTGCCCAAACAAAATGCCGGCCAATGTCCCATAGGGGTTATCCGCTGCACTTTCGCGATGTCCGCTTTACCCTCCGATCGCGACCAAATCGCCGACATCGCGGTACTTCGGTTTCGGGCCAGGAGGAGAACTGAGCAGGTGCAGCAAAATGCCGGCTAGACGGTGCGGTGGTCTCAGGCCGCTCGCTCAACCTGTGTGTCGATCTCGTCGCGGAGCGCCAGGAAATCGATCGGTTTGGTCAGCAGCGCGCCGCCGCCGCGCTCCAGTGCCTTGCGCTTCGTCTCCGCATCGCCATAGGCCGTAATCATGACCACGGGGACGTCCGGTCGCAGCGCTTTGGCCCGGGGTAACAGTTCAAGACCGGTCATGCCCGGCATGTTAATGTCGGAGAGGATGAGGATCAGTGAAGCGTCGCCGGCATTGCCGATCTTCTCGAGTGCCTCCGCACCGGATCGGGCAAAGTCCATAGTAAAGCGACCACCGCGCAGGTCGCGCCGGAACTGCTGGCGAAACAGCGTCTCCACGTCAAACTCGTCATCGACCACGAGAATGAGAAGGTTCATGAGTGCTCCGGCCATCCATCTTGCTCGCCAGCGAGATACCAAATCTATGCCCAATGTCACAGGTAACAGGAGGCTCCATTGGCAATAAGCAGGCCCGCGCGCGTCCTCCTCGATCTCAACGGCTGCTAAACGGCAGTCCGAGGCAGGATAATCCGAAATTCTGTGAACTCGCCGGGCTTGGTATCGACCTCTATAGACCCGCCATGTTGCTTGACGATGATGTCGTGGCTGATCGAAAGGCCGAGCCCGGTCCCTTCACCGGCAGGCTTCGTCGTAAAGAACGGGTTGAACATCTTTTCCTTCACCTCGGTCGGAATACCGGTGCCATTGTCGCAAATCCTGATCTCTACTCTGTCGCCCAGGTTTCTGGTCGCCGCCGACAGAGTGGGCTCATAGTCACCAATATCGGCCTGCCCCTGACGCGTGGTTGCCGCATAGAAGCCATTGGAGATTAAATTCAACAGGACTCGCGTGATTTCTTGGGGGAAGACATCGGCTTCGCCGACCGCCGGATCAAACGATCGCTCCAAGGTGATGGTGAAACTCTGTTTCTCGGCGCGCGCCCCGTGATAGGCCAGATTGAGGCTTTCCTCAACCAGCGCGTTGACATCGACTGGCCGCCGTTCGCCTGAGCCCTCCCGTGAGTGCAGCAGCATGTTCTTGACTATCGAGTCGGCCCGTTTGCCGTGCTGCGCGATCTTATCGAGGTTGCCCCGCAAAGTGTCAGTTAGCTCGACAATGTCGCCACGTGCCTTCTCATCAAACTTTCCGTCGTTCACGATGTCCCGCAACTCATCGATCAACTCGACCGACAGACCTGAGAAATTGTTCACGAAGTTGAGTGGGTTCTTAATCTCATGGGCGATACCGGCGGTCAGTTGACCCAATGATGCGAGCTTCTGCGTCTGCACCAGCCGGTCCTGAGCGGTTCGCAAGTCCTCAAGCGATTTTACCAGCTGACGGGTGCGTTGCTGTTCTGCCTCGAACAGCCGCACGTTCTCGATGGCGATCACCGCTTGATCGGCGAAAGTCTGCGCCAGCTCGATTTGCTTCTCGGTGAACGGCCGCACTACGCTTCGCATCAGAACCAACACACCGGTTGGGGTGCCCTCACGCAGCAGCGGAACGCCAAGCAGAGTGCGGACGTTGCCGATCCTGATCCTGTCCGACATTTGATAGTCCGGGTCGGCCATTACGTCGGCAATCTGCACAGTTTCGCCGCTTATCACCGTACGGCCGACGACGGAGCCCTTGCCCCCAGGGATGACTGGATGCTCGGTCATGTACTGCTTGAATTCAGGCGAGAAACCGTACATGGCGACGGCGCGATAGCTGTCCCCCTGGGCGCGATTGAATGACACTTTCTCGGCTTCACAGAGCCGAGCGGCGGATTCCGCGAGCGTGTCGAGCACTGTCTGCAGGTCGAAGGTCGAACGGCTGATGACCTTGAGAACGTCGGCAGTGGCGGTCTGCTGCTGGAGGAACTCGCGCAATTCATTGAGCAGCCGCGTGTTCTCTATGGCGATCACGGCTTGGGCGGCGAAGTTCTGCACCAGTTCAATTTGCTTGTCGGTAAAGGGCCGAACTTCCTGACGATATACAGTGAACGACCCGATCACTTCATTTTCCCGAAGCATCGGAACGGCCAACACTGTCCGCGCACCCCCTAGCTCAACGCCCTCAACGGCACGCTGCTCGCTGCGGTCAAGGTAGCCCGGCAGTGACGCGGCATCGGCGATATGAACCGCCGTTTTTGTCGCCAACAAACGACTGATAACAGGTTTGTTCGTATCGTCGCGGCGAAATGGCGAGCGCCTTCGAGCCTGAGCGAATGCCGGTGGTGTATCGTGAGAGGCCACGAGGTGTAAGGCGTCGCCTTCCCAGCGATAAATGTTCCCAAACTTGGCGTCGCAGATACGCACTGCGTTTGCCAGCATGGCCCGGAACACCGGTTCCAAGTCACCGGGCGATGAACTGATGACGCGGAGCACTTCGGAAGTAGCGGTCTGCTGCTCCAACGACTCGGTCAAATCGTCGGTGCGCTGGCGCAATTCATTGAGCAGCCGCGCATTCTCGATGGCGATCACAGCCTGCGCGGCGAAATTCTGCACCAGCTTGATTTGCTTTTCCGTGAACGGGCCTACCTCCTGCCGGAAAACGACGAATGCTCCGACGAGTGTGTTCTCCCGTAGCATCGGCACGCCTAGAAGGCCGCGCGTGCCATCTTCCTCGACGCCCGCTACGAACACTGGATTGCGTTCGAGATAGGCGCGGTCCTGCATGGCATCCGCGATCGCGACAACATCGTTTGTCGCGCGCACACGGCCGAGCACGGTATCGGGATGCGGATCGATCGGCCGGCCCAGCATCAAACCAAGAAGTCTGGGCCCGGCACCAATATGTGCAGGCAGGCTGAAATGTCGGCCGTCGTAGCGATAGAGCATTCCGCACTTCGCCCCGCAAATGCGGACGGCATTGGTCAGCATCGCCTGGAACACCGGCTCAAGCTCGCCGGGCGACGAGCTGATGACGCGCAGCACATCCGCTGTCGCCGTCTGCTGCTCCAACGATTCGCGCAATTCGTTGAGCAGTCGGGAGTTCTCGATGGCGATGACAGCTTGCGATGCGAAATTTTGCAACAGCGCGACCTGCTTATCGCTGAAAGGGCGAACCTCCTGCCGATAAATGGTAATCGTGCCAACCAATTCATCGTCCTTGATCATTGGTACGCAGACGGTCGTCCGCGCTCCGCCTAGCGTTGTGGCCCTTCCGGGACTGACCTCAACGGCGTGATCCGCCGTTACACTCAACTGTTTCGTCCGCAAGACATGGTCGAGGGGGCTACCGGGGATCGGCCGGTATCCGTCACGTTGGTCTTTGAGCCAGTTGGCGAAAGCGGAGGGTACGTTATGCATTGCGCCAGTACGCAATGCCCCATTCTCGTGCAGGTTCAAAACGCCAAAATTCGCTTCGCAAATACGCGTGGCGTTTTCCAGCATGGCTTCGAACACGGCCTCAAGGTTTCCGGGCGACGAGCTGATGACGCGCAGTACCTCCGCTGTGGCAGTCTGCTGCTCCAAGATTTAGTTAGGTCCGTTGTGCGTTGGCGCAATTCGCTGAGCAGCCGCGTGTTCTCGATGGCGATGACGGCCTGTGCAGCGAAATTTGTCAGCAGCTCGATCTGCTTTTCGGTGAAGGGTCGAACCTCCTGCCGATAGATGCCGATTGCGCCGACGAGTTCGTTGTCCTTAAGCATCGGGACAGTCAATAGCGTCCGGGCGCCGCCGAACCTGACGATTGGCGTTTCGGCCTCTTCCACCATCATGTCGGCTACGTGGTCCGTTTGCTTCGTTTCTATGAGACGATTGAGGCTGACAGATTGATTACGATGAATGACCGGATTAGCGTCGGTGAATTCCATATATTCCGCCGGCGCGTTATAGCGCGCAACACGGCGGAAACTGTCGCCCTCCCGCAGCAACAAGATTCCGAATGAGGCTTCACAAATCCGGGTGGCGCTTCCAAGCATGGCTTGGAACACTGGCTCAAGCTCGCCAGGCGATGAGCTGATGACCCGTAGCACCTCGGATGTCGCGGTTTGCTGTTCCAGCGATTCGCGTAATTCATTAAGCAGCCGCGCGTTCTCGATGGCGATGACCGCTTGAGCGGCGAAGTTCGTCAGCAACTCGCGTTGCTTTTCCGAGAACGGACGGACCTCTTGACGGTAGATGGAGATGGCCCCCACCAACTGGCCGTCCTTCAGCATAGGCACGTCGACTGTGGATCGCGCGCCGCCGAGTGTTACAGCCGGACTGGACGGAGCGTCCACAACGTGGTCGTTGGTGTAACTCGGCTGCTTGGTCTGCATGACCCGCGACAGCGGACCGCCGGGAGTTGGCTGAAACGATCCGCGCTGCCTTAGAAAGCCGCCCAGCGCGCGTGCGCCCACGTCTGCGACCAAACGGAAACCCTCGCCGTCGAAGCGGAACAGGATACCGAACTCGGCCTCACACAGACGGATGGCGTTCTCCAGCATGGCTTGGAATACGGGCTCTAACTCGCCGGGCGATGAGCTGATGACCCGTAGCACCTCGGATGTCGCGGTTTGCTGTTCAAGGGATTCCCGCAATTCGCTAAGTAGCCGCGCGTTCTCGATGGCGATGACCGCCTGAGCGGCGAAGTTCTTGAGTAGGTCAATCTGCTTCTCGGTAAATGGTCGGACTTCCTGACGGTAAACTGTGAACGAGCCAATCAGTTCACGCTCTCTGAGCATGGGGATGGCCAATGCTGTCCGTACCCCACCAAGTTCAACCGCAGTAATGGCCGCCAAATCGCACCTACCGATGTAGCCCACCGTTGCTGCAGCATCGTCGACTTGAAATGGTTCTTGGGTTGCCAACATGGCGCTGATGAGCTGATTCGGCTTGCCTGAATCGTGTGGTGTGCTCTTTCGTGACTCCGCAAAAGCAGGTGGCGTATCAGGGTGGGCTGCAATGAGATGGAGAGTTTCTCCGTCCCAGCGGTAAATGATTCCGAAGCTCGCGCCGCAAATGCGTACGGCATTCCCCAATATGGTCTGAAACACTGACTGCAATTCGCCGGCGGACGAACTAATAACCCTGAGGACATCGGTCGCAGCAGAAAGCTGCTCCAACGCCTCGTCGCGTTCGCGCGCGAGACGCGCGATCTCCGCTTCTTGGACGGTCGCGGTACTGGGCGGCAATTTTAATGGAATAGCGCGCTGTGACGTCGCAGACTTGCGGCGTCCCGCCTTCACCGCTTTGTTTCGTGCCTTTGAGCGCCGCTTCATGGGTACACCCTCGGCCGAGGACAAGGCATGGTAGCGGTTTATGCCAGCGCACCGAAAGGTGCTTCATCGCGGTGCAGCAAACTCGACGGACTGATGTCGGCTGTGGGTCATCGGCATCGTTTCGGCGATGTCCGTTACCCGCTTATCCCCAATTCCAGACGTAATGCTGTCTCGCAGCAAACGATGTTCCGGGCCGATATGCGACATAGGTATCGCAGCAAAAATCTATCGTTCGGATCACCTGGCCGGCGGGGCGGGAAATGCCCCTCTACGCGGCAGAGTAATTCGAAATTCTGTGAACTCGCCGGGCGCGGTATCGACCTCGATGGAACCGGCATGTTGTTTCACGATGATGTCATGGCTGATGGACAGGCCGAGGCCCGTTCCTTCCCCGGCTGGCTTGGTGGTGAAGAATGGATTGAATATCTTGTCCTTCACCTCGGTCGGAATGCCGGTGCCATTGTCGCGTATCCTGATCTCTACCCGGTCGCCGAGGTTTTTCGTTGCCGCGCTCAAGGTTGGCTCAAAGGCATCATTGTTTGTCACACCTCTGCGCTTCGTCGCCGCGTAGAAGCCGTTCGAGATCAAATTGAGCAGCGCCCGTGTGATCTCCTGCGGAAACAGGTCCAGTTGGCCTGCGGCCGGATCAAATGATCGTTCCAGCGTGATTGTGAATCCCTGTTTCTCCGCCCGCGCCCCGTGATAGGCGAGATTGAGGCTTTCCTCGACGAGGGCATTGATGTCGACAGGCCGATGCTCGCCAGAGCCTTCACGGGAATGCAGCAGCATGTTCTTGACAATAGTATCCGCACGCTTGCCGTGTTGCGCGATCTTCTCAAGATTGCCACGCAACGTACCCGTCAGCTCGGTAATTTCCGTGCGCCTCTTCTCGTCGGCATTCTCGTCCGCCAATGCTTCTTGTAACTCATCAATCAGCTCGACGGAAAGCCCGGAGAAATTGTTGACGAAATTGAGCGGGTTCTTGATTTCGTGGGCGATGCCCGCGGTCAATTGGCCGAGCGACGCGAGCTTCTCGGTCTGTACGAGGCGATCCTGTGCGGTGCGCAGGTCCTCCAGTGACTTCGCTAATTCGCGGGTGCGCGCTTCTACGCTTTCAAATAAGCGCACGTTCTCGATGGCAATCACTGCTTGGTCGGCAAATGTCGACAGTAATTCGATTTGTTTATCCGTAAAGGGGCGCACCGTCCTCCGCATCAGCACGAACACGCCAATCGGGACACCTTCCCGCAACAGCGGTACGCCAAGAATGGTGCGGGAACCAATTTTTTCGATGGCGGCCGTCAACGTGTACTCTGGATCGACTAGGATATCATGGACGTGGACGACCTTGCCTTCGAGCGCTGTCCGCCCAGCGATCGTGCCGCGTTCGCGTGCAAATTCGATCGTCTTCATGTGCTCATGCAGCTCGGGGGTAAGCCCGTAGCTCGCCGCATGCACGTAGCTAGAGCCCTTTAAACGATGGGTGGCCGCCATATCCGCCTCGCACAAACGCGCGGCGGATTCGACCAGCGTATCGAGCACGGCCTGCAGATCGAATGTCGAGCGGCTGATGACCTTGAGCACGTCGGCGGTCGCCGTCTGCTGCTGCAGCGATTGTCGTAGTTCGTTGAACAATCGCGTGTTCTCGATAGCGATCAGGGCCTGATCGCGGAAGGATTCGGCCTGGGCGATTTCGCCGGGTCCGAAGCTATTGGGTCGCTTTCCCACCAGCGCGAGCAGACCGATACACTCGCCCTCACGAAGCAGCGGCAAGAAAAGTGCCGAGCTTGCGCCAAACATCCTATGGATTTTCAGTTCGTGTTCGGGCAATTCAATCAGCGACCAATCCGGCAGGTGCAACATTTTTTTGTCGAGGATCGCGCGCGAGGGGAAGTTAGCGCCGGGATCAATTGGCATATTCGCGGGTCCGATGTCCGCCAGCGGGCCATCCGGCGAGGCGCCTGCGGCCGGCACGATGACTGCCCCGTCGCAAAGAAGCACAAACACCAAGTCGCTTCGGAGCAACCGTGCAGCCGTAAGGACGATGCTGTCGAAAACGGGACGCGCGTCGGTCGGTGATTGACTGATAACCCGCAGGATATCGGATGTAGCGGTCTGCTGCTGCAGCGCTTCGCGCAGCTCGTTGAGCAGCCGCGTATTCTCAATAGCGATGACCGCCTGGGCAGCAAAGTTTTGCACTAGCTCGATCTGCTTCTCGGTGAATGGGCGAACCTCCTGGCGAAAAATAGTGATTGCGCCGACCAAGCCGTCTTCTTTGAGCATCGGGACGACGAGCATCGTTCGAGCGCCCGCATCATCCACCATCGCGACGTATGATGGGTGTTTCTCCAGGTAGCCCTCATCTTCCCTGAGGTCGATGATGAGCAGCACTTGCTTCGTCGTAGCGACGCGCCCTAGTGGATGTTTTGGGCCAAATTCGAACCTCGGTTCGCGCCGCCGTAGCTCGGCAAAGGCTTCCGGCACATTGTGCATCGCGACGACAGAGGAAGTGTTCCCTGAGTGAAAAAAATTGAGAGCGCCGAAATTCGCTCCGCAGAGCCGCGTGGCATTCTGCAGTATAGCCTGGAATACTGGACCCAGTTCGCTTGGTGAACTCGATATAACCCTCAACACTTCAGATGTCGCAGTCTGCTGCTCGAGAGATTCGGTCAACTCGGCCGTGCGCTGCTGCTCGGCCTCGAATAGCCGCACGTTCTCGATGGCGATCACAGCTTGGTCGGCGAAGGTTTCGGCGAGACCGATTTCCTTGTCGGTGAAGGGCCGCACGACGCCGCGCTGCAGCAGCAGAGCGCCGATCGGCGTTCCTTCACGCAACAACGGGACGCCAAGCATGGTGCGGACGTTGCCCGACTGCGCCCTGCTCGCCACCCCGGGGTCCGAATCGGCTTGCGCGTCGATGAGGTGTACCGATTTGCCTGTAATTGCGATGCGACCGGCAATCGATCCTGGTTCCCCCGTGACTGCCCGCTCCATGCGGACCTGATGCTCTGCCGAAAAGCCATAATTAGCAACGTTATGGTATAGGTCGCCCTTCACCAGACGGATCGCCGATTTTTCAGCGCGGCACAACCGAGCTGCCGACTCGACCAGAGTGTCGAGCACAACTTGCAGATCGAAGGTCGAGCGGCTGATGACCTTGAGCACGTCGGCGGTAGCGGTTTGCTGCTGTAGGGACTCACGAAGCTCATTGAGCAGGCGTGCATTCTCAATGGCGATGACGGCCTGTGCGGCAAAATTCTGTACCAGTTCGATCTGCCTGTCGCTGAAGGGCCGCACCTCCTGGCGATAAAAGGCAATGGTGCCGATCAATTCTCCGTCCTTGAGCATGGGCACGACGATGAGAGTGCGAGCGCCCCCAAGTTCGACCAACGATACCGCTGCAGGGTCGCGCTGCTTGTAGGCTGGTTCGTCGGCGTAGTCGGCGATATGGACCAACTGTTTAGTCGCAGCCACGCGTCCAATTCCCGTGAGCGGCCCAAAAGCATTTAGGGGTTTGCGTTGCGCGATGGCCTTGGTGAGCGGCGGAGGCGCATTATGTATCGCACCGACACGGAACAGGCCGTCTTCATGGAGGTGCAAGAAACCGAATTGGGCCTCGCAGATGCGCACCGCGTTAGCCAGCATGGCCTCGAATACCGGCGCCAACTCGCCAGGCGACGAGCTGATGACGCGGAGCACATCCGCCGTCGCTGTCTGCTGCTCCAGCGCCTCTTGCAGTTCGCGGGTGAGCCGCGCGACCTTCGTTTCATGGCCAGCAACGGGGGAACTGCTACCATGCGCTGTCTTGGGCGCATTGCGGCGCTTTAGCAAAACCGCTTTGCGGCGTCGCGGTTTGGTTGGTTTGCGGCCTGCTCTGGAGCGCAGTCTCATTTGCCTTCCTCAAGGCTCATGACGACGCATCGTATCGGCTAAGCCCAATGCTCCGGAAGGGGCTCGGACGGGCTTTGTGCAACCGCTCAGTAAGGCAGGCTCAATGTCGTTGATGGGTTCACGAACGACCGATTTTCGATGTCTGCGCAATGTCCGTTTTCCACCTGATCGCGACCGAATTGCTGCATTTTTTCCAGGGCCGAACCGTTTGCAAAACAGGTACTAAGCCATTGACCGCAGGTGCCCCGAAACGAATACCGTTTGCAAAATTCATGTGATATTTCTATGCGGAGCCCCCGCCTGGGGGACTGGGGGTCCCGAGTTCAAATCTCGGCGCTCCGACCATCCGCGCTCCGCCTGGAGAGTGCCGATCGCCAAGTCTGATCGCGGGGTCGGGTTAACGATCCCAGCAATTAATTCATAAGCTTAATTTCAGCTTTGATTTGCAGGATCGGCGCATCGCGCGCAAAAGAATACCTTGGTCCGGCGGCCGACCTGAATGCTCGACGCGAATCCGCCGCGTCATGCGTGAGGCCATAATGAAGCTGTCTAACATCCAGGTGCTGCGGGCCTACGCCGCGCTCATGATCGTCGTGTTTCATTGCGGCATCGAGACCGAGCGCCTGTCCGCGCTCAGCGGTGGCGGCAAGCTCTTCCAGGAGCAAGCCTGGGGCGAAGGCGTCCCGATCTTTTTCGCTATCAGTGGCTTCATCATGGTGGTGACAAGCGCCGACGCGTTCGGATCGCTCTCGCTCGCTCTTGACTTCATACGCCGCCGCATCATCCGGATCGTGCCGCTTTACTGGATTGTCACGACGGTCGCGCTCGCGGCTCTCTTAATCGCCCCGAGCCTGATGACAAAAACTCCGCCGGGCGATCATGCTTACATTGTCTCTTCCTATCTGTTCTGGCCTTACCTGCGCATGGACGGCGAAATCCGGCCGCTTGCATCCATGGGCTGGACGCTCAATCTGGAGATGCTGTTCTACGTCGTGTTCGCCGGATGCCTGATTTTCCGGCGCGTCGCAGCGATGATCGCGTTGTTTGGCACGCTCGGCCTTTTGGTTGCGGCGCGTGTTGCCGGATTGTTGCCGGGAACCGCTTTGAATTTTTGGGGCGACCCAATCGTGTTGGACTTTCTTGTCGGCGCGGCCGTTGGCATTGCGTTCAACAGCGGATGGCGTATTTCGGGACCTGCTGCGCTCCTGCTGGCAGCGGCTGGTTTCACGCTGACCTTCCTGTGCTGGATACCGGAAGGTGAGCAGAGCGAATTGCCACGGCGCCTCGCCGAAGCGGCGCCCGCGGTCATGATCTTCGCCGCCGCCGCCCTCGGCCCGCAGATCGACGACAAGGGGAAATTATGGCGTGGCGCGCTCGCCATCGGCGACGCGTCCTACAGCCTCTATCTTTGGAATCCATTCACGCTGATGCTGCTCTACATCCTCTGGCGCAAATATCTGGTCGCTGTGCTTCCACTGTGGACGTTCATTCCAGCGGGAATCGCTATCTCCGTCGTGAGCGCGGTCGTCAGCTATCGCTATTTCGAAAGGCCGGTGACCCGTTGGCTGAGCAGCCGCAAGGCGCCGAAAATCTCGTTCCACCTCGGCGGTGTCTGGCCAGCTTTCGGAGCGTAGCGCAGCCCGTTCCGCCACGCGCCACCAGAAGCTCAGATTGAAAGCGCCCGTGCACGCGGCCCGGGATGCGAGCATTCGTCGAGGCCGCTGCAGAACGCGATCGTCAGGTTCGCCGTCCCATCCCTCACCAGGCCGGCTGCAAGCTCCAAGGCCCGATCGGAAATCTCGTCGCGGGTAACGTCAGGATCCTGCGCGTCGGCGCCGATAGCGAAATTGCGCATCGTCCTTCCCCCCAAAAGATAAGGAAAACTGCAGCACCCCTTATGGTTGCAGTCAAGGCCCATTCAAGCATCCGGCGTAGGAGCCTCTCAGCCGATGCCGTCGGCCGGTCCTGACGCGCCGAGGGTTTCGCCGGACTGCGCGGCCTCAATCAGGCGACGGCACGCCAAGAGCTCATCCAGCGCGCTTTGCAGCTTCTGGCGGTTCTCTTCCGCAAGCCGCGGCGGTGCCGTTTGCCCCGGCGCCAAGACTGGCGGCAAGACCGGTGCCAAGACTGGTGCCAAGACCGGTGCCATGGTCGGCCCTATGGCTGGCGTCGCCGTTTCATCCGCTGCCTTGGCGATGCTGAACAGATTGGGTTCCAGACGCTGCGCGTCGGCGCCCGCGACGCGGTCGCCGGCGCGATCCTCGTCCGCCGGCGGCGGCTGTTCGGCTTCCGCGCGCCACACGTTCTGCACAAAGCCGGCACCCTGCTCGCGCAAAATGCGCTGCACGCCGCGGATGGTGTAGCCCTCGCCGTAGAGCAAATGGCGCACGCCGCGGAGCAGATCGACATCGTCGGGCCGGTAATAGCGCCGGCCGCCGCCGCGCTTCATCGGCCGGATTTGCGGGAAGCGGCTTTCCCAGAAGCGCAGCACGTGCTGCGGCACGTCGATTTCGTCGGCCACTTCGCTGATGGTGCGGAATGCGTCCGGCGCCTTTTCCAATGCAGCCCTCGCGGTATGACGCGGATCACACGGTTAAGAGTCTTGGTCGGACGGTTCGCTTCCGCCGTCTTCTCCATTGATGCGCTGCTTGAGGATCGCGGACGGCTTGAACACCATGACCCGGCGCGGCGAGATCGGAACCTCTTTGCCGGTCTTGGGATTGCGGCCGATGCGTTGGCCTTTTTTGCGCACCACGAACGAGCCGAACGACGAGAGCTTCACCGTCTCGCCGCGCTCGAGGCAGTCGGTGATTTCCTTGAGCACCAACTCTACCAGAGTCGCGGATTCCGTGCGCGACAGTCCAACCTTTTGATAGACCGCCTCACACAAGTCGGCGCGTGTGATCGTCTTTCCCGCCATCGCCAGCCCCGCGCACGATTAGGATCGATCGATCGTCGATCAATATATCGTGCTGAATTATCAACGATATTAGCTTTTGCGCGGCTAAGTCAACGGGCTTTGCAGCCTAGTTGGCGGGCTCACCAGCGGACCAGCGCGGCGCCCCAGGTGAAACCGCCGCCCATGGCTTCGAACAGCAATAGGTCGCCGCGCTTGATGCGCCGGTCGGCCACCGCGTCGCTCAGCGCCAATGGAATAGAGGCCGCCGAGGTGTTGCCGTGGCGATCGACCGTGGTGACGATCTTGCCCGGCGGGATGCCGAGCTTATGCGCCGAGCCGTCGATGATGCGCTTATTGGCCTGATGCGGGATGAACCAGTCGATATCGGCGGCGGTATAGCCGGTGAGTTTAAAGGCCTCCTCGACCACGTCGGTGATCATCGCCACGGCGTGACGGAACACTTCGCGCCCCTCCATGCGCAGATGCCCGACGGTTCCGGTCGAGGACGGCCCGCCGTCGACATAGAGCTTGGACTTATAGCGGCCGTCGGACCGCAGCCGGACGGTGAGAATCCCGCGGTCCTCCCGGGTGCCGGGCTGCGGCTGTGCTTCGAGCACGACCGCCCCCGCGCCGTCGCCGAACAGCACGCAGGTGCCGCGATCGGTCCAGTCGAGAAGCCGCGAAAACGTCTCCGAACCGATCACCAGTGCCCGCTTGAACGCGCCGGAGTTCAGCAGCGCGTCGGCCGTGGCCAAGCCGTAGACGAAGCCGGAGCAGACCGCCTGCAGATCGAAGGCGGCGCCATGGACGATGCCGAGGTCGGCTTGCACCGAGACGGCGCTTGCCGGAAAGGTCTGGTCCGGCGTCGAGGTCGCCAGCACGATGAGATCGATGGATTGCGCATCGATACGGGCATGGGCGAGTGCGGCCCGCGCCGCGCGCACCGCCATATGCGACGTCAGCTCCCCAGGCGCGGCGATGCGACGCTCGTGAATGCCGGTGCGCTGAACGATCCAGTCGTCCGAGGTATCGACCTTGCGCGCCAGGTCTTCATTGGTGAGGACCTGGCTAGGCAAATAGCTGCCGCAACCGAGCATGACCGAGCGCGAAACCGTCACGAGGCCGCTCCGCCCAGCGCCTTGTTGTCCAGCATCGGGACGCCAACAGCTTGGTTGCCAACAGCTTGGTCGCCGACCGCCTGGTTGCCAACCGCCTGGTTGCCAAGAATTTGACTGCGATGCGCCTGGCGCGGCGCCAGCGCCGCTTTGATCTTGGCCAGGAGCTGGTCGCGTACCACGCCGTGGCCGAGATCGAGCGCCGCGGCAATTCCTTCGGCATCGGCGCCGCCGTGACTTTTGATGACGATGCCGTTGAGCCCGAGAAAGACCCCGCCGTTGGACCGGCGGGGATCCATGCGCTCGCGCAACTGGCGGAAGGCCGACCGCGCGAATAAATACCCGATCCGCGCGCTCACCGACCGGCTCATCGCTCCCCGCAGATATTCGCCGATCTGTCGCGCCGTGCCTTCGGCGGTCTTGAGCGCGATATTGCCGGCAAAGCCTTCGGTGACGACGACGTCGACCTTGCCGCGGCCGATGTCGTCGCCCTCGACAAAGCCGCGATAGTCGAGATCGGGAAGGATTTCCTCGCGCAGGATTCGGCCGGCTTCGCGCACGGGTTCGAGGCCTTTAGCCTCCTCGACGCCGATATTGAGCAAGCCGACGGTGGGACGCGGGAGCCCGAACAGAATCCGCGCCGTCGCCGCGCCCATCACGGCGAGGTCGACCAGATGCTCGGCATCCGCCCCGATCGAAGCGCCGACGTCGAGCACCACCAATTCGCCGCGCAAAGTCGGCCACAGCGCCGCGATCGCCGGCCGCTCGATTCCCGGCAGCATTCGCAGGTTGAATTTCGACATCGCCATCAGCGCGCCGGTATTGCCGGCCGACACCGCCAGATCGGCGTCGCCCTTTTTCACCGCATCGATCGCAAGCCACATCGACGATTTCCAGCGGCCGTAGCGCAGCGCCTGGCTGGGCTTGTCCTCCATGCGCACGGCGATGTCGGTATGAACGATCCGCGAAACGGCTTTGAGGTTCGGCCTGGCCTCGAGAACGGGCGCGATCAGGGCTGAATCGCCAAAGAGCAGGAACTGGCAGTCGGGATGGCGCTGCAACGCCAAATCGGCGCCGGCGACGACCACGGCCGGGCCGTGGTCTCCCCCCATCGCATCGAGCGCCATGCGGACCTTGTCCGACATTCAATGACCCAGGTCCGGAAGGTGGGAAGGCGACACACGGGCGAGGATAGCGGTTCGGCGCATCGATTTGAAGCGCCGCGCCTAATTCTTGGCCAGCTTGGCCAGCGCCGCAAATGGGCCCGCCTCAGGCTGGCGATCCGGCAACGGCTCGAAAACCGCTCCCGGTTTGCGGGGATAGGGGTCGAGCCCGAGAAGCAGGAACTCGGTGGCAATGGCGCCGAGATCGACGGCCCCGCCGATCAACGGTTCCGGATCGTTCCATTTCCGCTCGGCCGGCGCGCCGTCCTGCTCCGGCTCGTCGTCCGGCCGCGGCAGGAAGACGAGGTCGACCGTCTCGTGAATTTCGTTGACCAGGGGCTCGAGCGTCACCACGCAATTCTGCCCGACGGTGGCGGATACGACGCCGGCGACATGCAGCCCGTCGGCGCCGCGGCGGCTGACGTCGAAGCTTGCCTCCAGCCGCGGCAGCTCGCGCAAGCCCGCAAGCCGCGCCAGCGCGGAGCGCACGGCGGCATCCGCCGCAAGCTCGAAATGCTCACCGGTCTCGGCGACGTTTTCCGCCGCTACCGGCATCGACCAAGGCGCCGCGGCGGCTTTCTCGGTTTTGTGTTCAGACATGAACCATGGCCTCAGCAATTCTGTCGGGCTGCGGAAAGCTCACGGCGCCGCGCCGGAGCGCGGCATCGTCTTGCCCTTCGAGCGCCCGCCGCGCGGCGCGCACGTAACCGGCAAGGCGCACCGCGTCGCGACCGGCGTCCGCACCGGCAAAGATATTGCGTTGGAGCGCCTTCTCAAGCGCCGCGTGATCGGCTGCGGTAAAAGCGGCAAGATAGGCGGCCTGCCGCCCGTAGAAAGCTTCGCCGAACCCGCGCATGCGCTTGGGCACCGCCAGGTCCCCGACCCCCATTTCGCGCAGATTGCCGTCGAGATCGCGGCAAAAAACGTCGAAAATCTCCTGCCCGATCCGGTTTCCGGCGGCGGTGCCCAGCCGCTCGATCAAGAGCACCAGATGCAGCACGATCAGATCGAAACGGCCCTCCATCGTATCGGGCACGCCGAAGCTTGCGTAAAAGCTCGGCGAGCGGGCCTGCGCCACGATCGCGCCATAGAGGTCGCCGATGCTGCGATCCCGGGGACGGGGTTGAAAAAGCCGCCAGATCATGTGGTTACCCAGGCTTGCTGCGACCGGCTCAAGGCCGGCCGATTGCCAATCTTGAGCTTTGGGGTTAGGGCACGCGGGGCGTCGAGGCAAGTTTGGGCCGGGCCAGTTAGGGACGAGGATGTGGGGCAAGATCGCGCGAACGCCGTAGCCGGCGCCGCACCGCGTTATGCGGCCTCGCAGTGGCGCTGGCGCTCGCCGGCTGCACCGGCGAGACATTTCAGCGCGGCTATGTGCTGCCCGAGGGCGCGCTCGAGCAGATCCCGCTTGGCGCCTCGCAGGAGCAGGTGCTGCTCGTGCTCGGCACGCCCTCGACGGTCGCCACCGTCAGCGGCGAAGCGTTCTACTACATCTCGCAGAAGGCCGACCGGCCGATCGCCTTCATGCGCACCAGCGTGACCGACCAGCGCGTCATCGCCGTCTATTTCGACAAGGACCGCAAAGTCCGCCGCGTCGCCGAATACGGGCTCAAGGACGGCCACGTGTTCGAATTCGTCAGCCAGACCACCCCGACCGGCGGCAACGATCTGAGCGTCATCACCACCATCCTCCACAATCTCGAGGGCAAAGGCTCCTGACGCCCCGCCGGCGCCGCGCGCATAACTTAATGTTGGAGCATGATCTTTTCGGAAAAGCGGTGTCCACCCTCGGATCAAGTCCGAGGGCAGGCATTTTCCGGATCATGCTCTAGCGCGACAGCACCGCGAGCAAGAGCAGCGCCACGATATTGGTGATCTTGATCATCGGATTGACGGCGGGACCGGCGGTGTCCTTGTACGGATCGCCGACCGTGTCGCCGGTCACCGCGGCCTTATGCGCATCGGACCCTTTGCCGCCGTAATGGCCGTCCTCGATATATTTCTTGGCGTTGTCCCAGGCGCCGCCGCCTGACGTCATCGAGATGGCGACGAACAGGCCGGTGACGATGACGCCGAGCAGCATGGCGCCGAGCGCCGAGAACGCCGCCGACTTGCCCGGGGCGCCGCCGCCGGCGACAAAATAGATCACGAAATAGACGACGATCGGGGACAGCACCGGCAACAGCGACGGCACGATCATCTCTTTGATCGCCGCCTTGGTCAGCATGTCGACGGCGCGGCCGTAGTCCGGCTTGTCGCGGCCTTCCATGATGCCCGGGCGCTCTTTGAACTGGCGGCGCACCTCCTCGACGATCGAGGACGCCGCGCGGCCGACCGCGGTCATGCCCATGGCGCCGAACAGATAAGGCAGCAAGCCGCCGAACAACAGACCGGCGACGACATACGGATTGGTCAGCGAGAAATCCGGCGCGACACCCTGGAAATAGGGATGCTGCGCCGCGCCGGCGACGAAGAATTTGAGATCCTGATTATAGGCCGCGAACAGCACCAGCGCGCCGAGACCGGCCGAGCCGATGGCATAACCCTTGGTCACCGCCTTGGTGGTGTTGCCGACCGCGTCGAGCGCGTCGGTCGACTTGCGCACTTCCTTCGGCAGACCGGCCATTTCGGCAATGCCGCCGGCATTGTCGGTGACCGGACCGAAAGCGTCGAGCGCGACCACGATGCCGGCGAGCGCCAGCATGGTGGTGACGGCAATGGCGATGCCGAACAGGCCGGCGAGATTGTAGCTGACCAGGATGCCGGCGATGATCACCAGCGCCGGCAGCGCGGTCGCCTCCATCGAGATCGCCAGGCCCTGAATGACGTTGGTGCCGTGACCGGTCACCGAGGCCTTGGCGATCGAGTGCACCGGGCGATAGTCCGTGCCGGTGTAATACTCGGTGATCCAGATGATCAGCCCGGTCACCGCAAGCCCGACGATGCCGCAGATGAACAGCGTCTGCCCGGAATAATCGACGCCCGGCAGCGGACCGAATCCGATCAGCTTATAGATCACGCCGGCGATGCCGATCAGCGAGAGAACCGCGGTCGCGAGCATGCCCTTATAAAGCGCGCCCATGATCGACTGGCTCGCGCCGAGCTTGACGAAGAACGTGCCGACGATCGAGGCGATGATGCAAACGCCGCCGATGGCGAGCGGCAGCGTCATCATCTTCATCAGCATGAGGCCCGCGCCGCCGAAGAAGATCGCGGCGAGCACCATGGTGGCGACCGTGGTCACGACATAGGTCTCGAACAGATCGGCCGCCATGCCGGCGCAATCGCCGACATTGTCGCCGACATTGTCGGCGATGGTGGCGGGATTGCGCGGATCGTCCTCGGGGATGCCGGCCTCGACCTTGCCGACGAGATCGCCGCCGACGTCGGCGCCCTTGGTGAAAATGCCGCCGCCGAGCCGCGCGAAGATCGAGATCAGCGACGCGCCGAAGCCGAGCGCGACCAGCGAATCGATCACCTCGCGATCGTTGGCCGCCAGATGCAGCGTGCCGGTGAGAAAGCCGAAATAGAGCGTGACGCCGAGGAGCGCCAGCCCCGCGACCAGAAGGCCGGTGATGGCGCCGGCGCGGAAGGCGATTTCAAGCCCGGCGGCAAGCGAGGAGATCGCGGCCTGCGCGGTGCGCACATTGGCGCGCACCGACACGTTCATGCCGATAAAGCCGGCGGATCCCGACAGGATGGCGCCGACCGCGAAGCCCACCGCGACCAGCCAGCCGAGGAAATAGCCGACGATCAGGAAGACCACGATGCCGACGCCGGCGATGGTCGAATATTGCCGCTTTAAATAGGCTTGCGCGCCTTCGCGGATCGCCGCGGCGATCTCCTGCATCTTTTCGCTGCCGGCGTCCGCCGCCATGACCGAGCGCGTGGCCCAGATGGCGTAAACGATCGCCAGCGCGCCGCAAAAAACGATGAGCCACAAAGTATGCATCGCGTAACCCCGGCTTTATTGGAGGAAAGCGCCTCGCCTCGGCTAGACTGGCAAAGGCCGCAAATCGGCGCGGACATTGCACAAATTATCCCCGCCGCGCAACGTCGCCCCAGGCGGCGTTGTGGAGGACGAAATTGCCTCGGAAATGCCTGCCATGGCCCTCTCCTTGACCTCCTTGCTGCGGTCAGTTTTTCCTCGTTCCCGCGATGCGCCCCTCTTCATCCCGCCCCACGGAAGTGGGGAGAGGGGACCGCGCGTATCGCCCACTGCATCCTGCCCCGCGAAAGCGGGGAAGGGGGACCATCCTGCGCAGCAGGATGGTGGAAGGGGCGCGGGCCTCGACGCGACCCAAGATTCGTTGTTGCCTGGTGATGTCCGAGCTCCTTCTGTAACGGCAACGAGGCTCCATCTCAGACGCCCCCTCCACCGCCCTTCGGCACAGCCGACGCTTCGCGTCGGCGTCTCTTTAATAGACGGCGGCCGAAGGCCGCCTATGCCCCCTCCCCCGCTATCGCGGGGGCGGATGCAGGTTTTCGTTCTCGCGATGCCCCTTCGCATCCGAGCTATCCCCACGCCAACGGTAAGTAAGCCCTTCCATTCGCCTCCCCTTCAAAAAGAAGGGAGGCGGGCGCCGCTCGGCGCACCCTCGGGATCCGCCCCCGCCGCAGTAGGACTAAAGCCTGCTGCGAGGCCGGCGAGCACCATCGCTTCTTCCCGCGAAGCTTGCGGGATCAAAGCGGCGGCGCCCTCGCCTTACGGCGCCCACCGCGGTCATGCGCCGAGAGTTTGACCCCTCGACTCGGCCCCGGGCCGCGCTTCCTGGAATCGCCGGGTGCAAACGGGAGGACCCTCCCCGGCGCCAGTGCAGCGAGCACCTCGCACTCCGATCACGCGCCGGAGGGGACGATGCCCAAGGCCGCCCGGATATGCAGTGTATCGCTGCCGCTCCGGGAACCGCTCCCGCCCCGTCTCCGGAGTACCCTCGCGAAGGCGTCCTTTCGAGGGCGGGATTTTGATTCGGGGACGAATGTAACGCATGTTGGGACGTTTGTCAATGGTAATGAGACCCAAGACGCCCGGACCGCGCTGCTCATCCGCGCGGCGCTCAGCTTCTGTCGGAAACAGGCGACCATTCCCTCTACACGTTGATTACAGAGATCGCTAATCCGACAAGATGCGATCCGGCATGATATCACCGCTACGACCCCAAGAGTGTAGGCGCAGAAGACCGGCTCTCCGCCTTGGCGAACGTCCTATTTCAAGACCTTCGCGGCTCCGAGATGAAACCCAACTGATGTATTATGACCGTTGCGCTTCTCTTTTGGAGCGCGCACTTAATCATCGCAGGCTTCATTCAAGTTGGGGCTCAAAGCACTTCCAAAGGCTATAAGTCGGGATTTAGCAATGGATGAGGAAGAACGGCAGCGTGAAATAGCGCGACTGACTGAATTATACGGACCATCATGAAGACGCGCAGACGTTTTACGGCTGAGTTCAAAGCGAAGGTCGCACTGGAGGCGATGCAGGGTCATCGAACGATCACGGACCTTGCGAGCAGGCATGAGCTGCATCCCAATCTGATCATGCAATGGAAGCGGCAGGCGATCGAGAAGCTGGCCAAAGTCTTCGATGACAAAGCGCCTGAGATCCAGGCAGGCCGGGATGCCGAGATGACGAAGCTGCACGCCAAGATCGGCCAGCTTGTCGTGGAACGCGATTTTTTGGCGAAAGCCTTCGATCGTTGAGCCTTGATCGGAGGAGGACCATGATCGACCCCGATCATCCACGGCTCTCGATTGTCCGCCAGTGCGAACTGGCGTCTGTCTCGCGGGCGTCGTTCTATCGGGAGCCGGCCGGCGAGCGCGAGGAGAACCTCGTTCTCATGCGGCTCATCGACGAGGCATTTCTCGACTGCCCGTTTTACGGCGCGCGCCAGATGATGCGACACCTGGGCCGCCTCGGCTGGAAGGCCGGTCGCAAACGAGTCCGCCGACTGATGCGCAAGATCGGCCTCGCCCCGATCTATCAAGCGCCAAGAACCAGCGCGCCGCATCCGCGACACAAGGTCTACCCGTATCTGTTGCGGCATCTGACCATCGGGCGGCCCAACCAGGTCTGGTGCGCCGATGTCACTTACATCCCGATGCGTCGGGGCTTCCTTTACCTTGTCGCCATCATGGATTGGGCGACGCGAAAGGTTCTTGCGTGGCGTCTGTCGAACACGATGGAAGCCGACTTCTGCGTCGCGGCGCTTGAGGAAGCCCTCGCCAGATACGCAACGCCGGAAATCTTCAACACGGATCAGGGGGCGCAGTTCACCAGCTTCGCGTTCACGACGACGCTCAGGGATGCCGAGGTCCGCATCTCGATGGACGGGCGCGGACGCTGGATGGACAACGTCTTCATCGAACGGCTGTGGCGCTCGCTCAAATACGAATGTGGAGCAACCGATTAAAGCGAACATCGCAAATCGCACGATTGCTCGCTGGATATTGGAGTTCGTGAGAAATTGTATGGTCGTGGCGGCGCTTTTATATTTGGCGCGTAAATCAGGAAGCTGGTTGCTCTGGACAATCACGATTGTGACGAGCTTTGCGCTCATGTCGTACTGCTACACATACGTGGAGAATGCATGGTTTCAATTCCACTCACAAAAGATGCCAACTCAAGGATGGCGGATGCATGTCGGTATAATCGTTGGCACGATAGTCACACAATCTATTTTGATTGGAATTACCGCGACCTTCTACGTGACATTGGACAAGATCGTGAGCGTGCAGTTTCAGGCCGCGAAAGGTCCGTAGATGAGTGACCCTTCGGGCTTCGGTTGGACGCAAGGCCTTACGCTTCTCGGGTACGCGATAACGATATTGATTGCGATCTGCGGGTTTCAATCGTTCGGGAGATGGCAGCGGCAGAAATTCGAAGAGAAGAGGATTGATACAGCGGTCGATGCCTTGGTGTAGAGGTGGTCCCGCTTTGCGGGACAGAATGGCGGCTTGGCTAAGGTGGATTCTGGGTTCGATTACGCCGCCAATTTCTCCTCGTTTGCCTGCGTAGCATAGACCTCGTCGGGCGTCCTGCCGCCGAAGGCCGAGTGGGGTCGATCGGCGTTGTAGTAGCCGACCCAACGACCGATCCCGGTTCTTGCCTCACTGCCGGTCTCGAAGGCATTGAGGTAGACGCATTCGTATTTCAGCGATCGCCACAGCCGCTCGATGAAGACGTTGTCCATCCAGCGGCCACGACCATCCATCGAGATGCGGATGTCGGCGTCCTTCAAGGTGTTGGTGAAGGCAAAGCTGGTGAACTGCGAGCCTTGATCGGTGTTGAAGATCTCAGGTCTGCCGAAGCGGGCGATGGCCTCCTCCAGCGCCGTGACGCAGAAGTCAGCATCCATCGTGTTCGATAGTCTCCACGCCAGAACCTTTCGGCTGAACCAGTCCATGATCGCGACCAGGTACAGGAAGCCTCTGCGCATCGGGATGTAGGTCACGTCTGCGCACCAGACCTGGTTCGGCCGTTCGATGGTCAGATGCCGAAGCAGATACGGATAGGTCCTGTGCTGCGGATGGGGCTCGCTCGTCTTTGGACGCTGGTAGATCGGCGCCAGACCCATCTTGAGCATCAGCCGCCGCACGCGATGACGGCCGATACGCCAGCCCTGCCGGCGTAGATGCCGCGCCATCTGCCGCGAGCCGTACCACGGCGTCTCCAGGAACTGCTCGTCGATGAGACGCATCAACCGCAGCGTCTCTTCGTTCTCCGCCGTCGGCTCACGGTAGAATGACGAGCGACTGATCGACGCCAGCTCGCACTGGCGCACGATCGAGAGCCGTGGATGACCGGGGTCGATCATCGTCTTCCTCCGATCCAGGCTCAGCGATCGAAGGCTTTCGACAAAAAATCCCGCTCCACCACCAGCTGACCGATCTTGGCATGAAGCTTCGTCAGCTCGCCGTCGCGGTTCTGCTCCCGTGCGCTGCCCTTCTCGTCGAACACCTTGGCCAGCTTCTCGACCGCCTCGCGCTTCCAGGCTGCAATCTGGGTCGGGTGCAGTTCGTGCTTGGTCGCCAGCTCCGCAACCGTCTCGTCGCCCTTGATCGCCTCAAGCGCAACCTTGGCCTTGAACTCAGCCGAAAACCGTCTCCGCGTCCTCATGGTGGTTCGTCCTCTGCATCGGCGAATCCACCTTAGCCGGCTGTCTCAGGAAGTGGGACCACCTCTGTGTTGATCCGTGAAATGACATGGGTCTTCGACAACATTCGGAGCCCGATGTCCTTCGAATATGAATGGAAAGACATGCCGAACAATCCCAGCGATAATGAGGACATGAGAAGGAACAGAGGAAGCTTCTACGCAGTGTTAAAGCGGATCGAAGGGCATCGGGAGTTCTTCGATAGAGCATATAAGCTGCAAGTAAGATGCGGTGCATTGTTCGGGCAAGAGGCGGAAGATGCGTTGGTCTTATTGCAAAGGGCTCGAAGAGAGGTTGAAGTCTCGGCCGGAATGCTCATGCGTGATCCTTGGCCCGAAAATAGAACGGAAGATACCAAGAGGACTTGGGAAAAATTCCGCACTGATGTGTGGGCCGGCAACGGCGAGGCGATGGGCGTGAGAGATACTGTTTTGGAAAAATTGGAGGAATGTCGGCAAGCCGTGGAAGCCATTTGTAGACCTGCCGTTGATCGGCAGTTCGGTAAGGAAAAGAGAAGCCGGGCCGGTAGATCCTAAGCTGGTTCGGTATGTGAAAAGACCAAGGAGCCACGTTTCCGTGGCTTCTTGAAGGACCGCAAGCAAGCGTAGCCTGGATGGAGCGCAGCGCAATCCGGGAGGATCATGAAGCCGTCGAAGTCGATCCCGGATTTCGCTTCGCCTATCCGGGCTACGGACTGACCGGCAATGACGCCGTTGTGGGTATTCGTCATCCTGAGGCGCGAGCCAACGGGTCCGCGCGAAGCGCGCGGCCCGATGACAGGTTCCGCGAGCCGCGAAGGACGACGGCCATCCAAGTCGGCTCCTGCCGACTTGGCACTTAACATTCTCGCAATCGGCAAGCCGATTTCGCTTGCGCCTGAGCGGCACCCTTCGAGGGCCGCGCCGTAGCGCGTCAAAGACGCGCGTAACCGCGCTTATGGCGGCACCCGGGATGAGGGGCGAAGAACCCCCTCACCCGCTTCGCGCCGCCGCGCATCGAGGCAGACTTGCCGCGATCAAGCGACGCTGCGCAACTTCGCAGTCTTGGTGAGATACGCGGTCGCTTCGTCCGCCGGGCAGGCTGCCCCGAAATAGAAGCCCTGCACGGCCGTACAGCCCTCGGCCTTGAGGCGCGCCAGCTGGTCCGCCGTCTCGACGCCTTCGGCGATGGTGGCAATACCGAGGCTGCTGCCGAGCCCGGTCACGGCGCGCACGATCGCCAGGCTGTCGTTGCCGTCGGCCAGATCGCGGATGAAGGATTTGTCGATCTTGATCTTGTCGAACGGGAATTTGCGCAAATAGCTCAGCGACGAATAGCCGGTGCCGAAATCGTCCATCGCGATCGACACGCCGAGATCGCGCAGCTGATGCAGCGTCGCCAGCGTTGAGTCGCTGTCGTGCGAGCAGAACCGTCTCGGTGATTTCGAGCTCGAGCCGGTTCGGCGCCAGACCCGACGCTGCCAGCGCGCCGACCACGGTGCCCGTCAGACTGCGGGTTCTTGAACTGCACCGGCGAAAGATTGACGGCGACGCGAACGGGCGCGGGCCAGCGCGCGGCCTGCGCGCAGGCCGTCCGCAACACCCACTCGCCGATCGGAATAATCAATCCGGTCTCTTCCGCCAGCGGAATGAAATCCAGCGGCGCCACCGGACCGCGGATCGGATCGGTCCAGCGCAGCAAAGCCTCGAACTCGATAACGGCATTGCTCTCGAGATCGAGGATCGGCTGATAGTGCAGTTGGAAGGCGCCGGTCTCGACGGCGTGGCGCAGATCGCGTTCGAGCGCGCGGCGCGCCTGCATCCGCGCATCCATCTCCGGTTCGAAGAAGCGATAGGTGCCGCGGCCATCCGCTTTGGCGCGATAGAGCGCGAGATCGGCGTTCTTCAACAGTTGATCGGCTGCCGTGCCGTCGGCCGGCGCGAACGCAATGCCGACGCTGACGCCGACTTGAACCTGATGGTCGTCAATCGTCATCGGCGCAGCCATGACCTCGACCAGCCGGCGCGCCAAGCCCGTCACCGCGGCAGGCTGATCGGCAGCGACCTGGAGCACCAAAAATTCGTCGCCGCCGATGCGGGCGAGGAAATCGGATTCCCGCAACGCGCCGCGCAGCCGCTCGGCCGCGACCTGCAACAGCCGATCCCCGCTTTGATGGCCAAGCGTGTCATTGACCAGCTTGAAACGATCGAGGTCGAGGCAGAGCACGCTGACGGTATCGCCCCGGCCGAGGCGGGCCAGCGCGCGGTCGCATTGGTCGCGGAAATAACTGCGATTGGGCAGGCCGGTCAGGCTGTCATGGCTCGCCATATAGGCGATCTTCTCTTCGGCCTGCCGGCGCTCGGTGATGTCCTCGAAGGTTTCGACCCAACCGTCGGCCGATGGCATGGGTTCGCGGCTGATACAGAAAATGCGGCCGTCGGTTCGCGTAAAGATCATTTTCCCCGGTTTCTGCTCGCGCGCCAATTCGTGGGCCCAGTGGACGATGGCAAGCCTGCTGTCCTCGACAAACGGCACCGACTGCTCGGCCAGGTCCATCAAGCTGCGCATCGGCATGCGCGGCGCGACACGCCCCGGCGCTATGCCGAACATTTCGAGAAAGCGGCCATTGACGACCACGACCTCGAAATCCTTGTTCAGCAGGCACAGCCCTTGCGACATATTGTGCAAAGCCGCCGCCAGCTGCTCGCTTTTTTCTCGCATGCGCTGATCGACGATCAGGCCGAAGGCGCCGATCGCCAGCACCAGCGTGGTTGCGCCGGCAATAAAGAGCGCCAGCGCGTCCGGACCGAAGGAGGCGGGCGTCACCGCGAGCCGCGGATCCGGCACCACGCCGACAGCTCCCATCGCGGTGAAGTGAAGGCCGACGATGGCAGCGCTCAAAGCCACCGAGGCGACGAAGGTCATCGCCACATTGGAAGGCCGCGTGGCGGCGTACATCGCGGCGATGCCGAAGCCGATGCCAAGCACAATCGAAGCCGCGACCAGATCGAGCGACCACGTGAGGCGGCCCGGAACTTCGAGCGCCGACATGCCAAGGTAGTGCATGGTGCCGATGGCGAGCCCGATTACGGCGCCGCCCAATGGCACCCCGAGCCGCAGCGGCAGCACGGCAGTGATCGCCAGGCCCGCCGCCACCAGCACCGCCGCGCTTAACAGCGACAGCACAGTCAAGGCGATATCGTTCCCAATGGGCACGCCCGGCTGGTAAGCCAGCATGGCGATGAAATGCGTAGCCCAGATGCCGCAGCCGCCGGCAATACCGGCGGTCAGGATCCAAATGCCGCGCGCGCGGTGTCTGGTTTGGTGGGCGCGCTGAAACAGATTGATCGCGACCAGGCTGGTGACGAGACAGACCACTGCCGCCAGCGCCACAAGGCGCAGGTCATGCTGGGTATCCAGACAGGTTAGAACGCGAAACATTCGACACGCCTCTCGCCAAGCCATGGGAGCGGCGGACCGTGCCGCTGCGTCCTGCCGCGTTTCTTGGATGCGCGGGGGAAATCGCGGTTTCCCTGGACGACAGGAAGACTGGCGGTCGTAATCAAGCGCCTCGCGATTTAAGTCGGGTTAAAGACCGCATCAGTAAATATACGGATGGGCAGTTTTTGAGCCCCAAAAACCGAGTGCTTTCAGTGGCCACCTTGGGTGATCAGGCGTTCGCGCGTTCATCAATTCTTTGCGACATTTCCCGTCGTTGACGCGCCGCAACGCCCTTGCGCCGCGCGCGCCGCCAGCATCGCCCGCACGGCGTCCAGCACGGCTTCGACCGCCGGGCGGCGATAGTCCCATTTGGCATCGCGCACCGGCTGCGTGACGATCATGGTGGCGTTGGCCTCGAAGAACAAAACCTCGCCGTCGGCGTTCACGGCGAAGTCGATGCCGCCGTAATCCAGCCCGAGCGCGGCGGCGATGCGGCCCAAGGCGACGATGGCCTTGTCGCCGATGACTTCCATCTCGGCGAGGAAGGCTGCGTCTTCTTCGCGGTGATCCGGGCGATCCGCCATGTCGGCGGTGAAATAATGAACTTTCCAGTGGCGCGAGATCGCCAGATGCAGCGGATAAAGCCGCCCGTCGACGATCATCACCCGATATTTGCGGAAGTGGCCGTGGCGATCGCGCGCATCGAGCGGCTCGATCAGCGCCATCGCTTCGGCCGGACACTGCGCCGCCGCGGCGGCAAGCTCGTCGGGCGTCTCGGCGCGCACAAAGTAGCGGCCGGTGTGAAAACCGGGCGGGCGCGCCAGCAGCGGAAACGACAGGCCTGCGGCGAGGACCGCCGCCGCGGCGGCGTCCGCGCCGTCGAGCAGCCGGCGCGGCACCGCGGCCATGCGCGGCACGATCACGCCGGGCAGACCGCGCAGACGCGCGGCATTGGCGAGGCGTCCGGTGCCACGCACCGCGCCGGGCGGATTGACGATCGGGCGCTGCGCGCGCGCGACCAGAGCACAGGCGGCGTCGAGCGCTTCGCCGCACAGATCCGGCATCGCCGATGGCGTTGAAGATCAGATCGTGCGGCGGCAGCGGCGCGTTCGCATCGGCATAGTCGGCGACCACGACCGTGGTGCGGAAACACCGATCGTCGAGCAGCGGCTCGGTCGGGATATTGCCGCCGGCGGCGGCGACCAAGAGCAGCACCGAAATCGGGCGCGCCTCGCCGCGATAAGGCAGCGCCGTGACGGCGTGATTTTTGAATCCGCGATCGCGATGGTGCCGCGCGCCCGCCGCGTCGCCGGCCTCGGCGAGCACATTGCCCATGCCGCGATGGGCGTGAACATGGTCGGGATCGATCGCCAGCGCCGCCTCGAAATGAAGCCCGCGCCCGGTCCTGCTCGCCAAGCAGCAACAACAGATTGGCGAGATTGACGTGGCCGTTCGGATTGCCGGGATGATGCCGGACCGCTTGCCCGAACAACGACCGCGCCGCCTCGCGATATCCGGCCTTGAGAACGAGCGTGCCGAAATCGTTGAGCGCGGCGAAATCGGTGGGGTCGCGGCGGATGAGTTCGAGATAATCGCGCTTGGCTTCTTCGAAGCGGCCTTGTTCGCGCAGGAGCCCGGCACGCTCATAGAGCGCGCCGGCGGCGTCCGGATCGCCGGCCAGGATGCGGTCGAGCGCGTGCAGACGCGTCCGGTAGTCGGTTCGCGGCGACTCCTCGCTCACGGCTGATCGGCTCTCGTCTTGTCGGCTTTCGTGTCGGCCTCGCGAATCAAGGCCCCCGTGCGCCGATCATAGGACGAAAGCGCCGCGCCAAGGCGAAGGGCGAAAGCGCGGGACGCCTTCCCGTAAGCTCTCCAGTCGATATACGATGCGCATCGAGAGCAGAGGGGGCGATGGGTTCGCGATCGCACAGCACATCCGTCACGGCGTTGCCGGTGGCACGCTGGCGACGAGGCGCTCTTGCGCTCGGGATTGCGGCGGGCGTGCTCATCGGCGCGCCGCCGAGCGCGACCGCGGGGCCGCCGTTCCGCACCGACGATCCCGAGCCGGTCGATTACCAGCACTACGAGTTTTATACGTTCAGCGCCGGCAGCCATGTCAGCGGCGACACCGCGGGCGTCGGTCCGGCCTGGGAATTCAATTACGGCATCGTCCCGAACGGGCAGTTCCATATCATTGCGCCGCTCGCCTTCGATAGCCCGGCTGGCGGGCCGTCGCAGTTCGGCTATGGTGACACCGAGCTCGGCTTCAAATACCGCTTCATCGACGAGGACGACAAAACGGGCCGGCCGATGGTCGGGATATTCCCGCTGGTCGAATTGCCGAACGGCTCGCGCGCCGCGGGTCTGGGCGCCGGCCACACCCAAGTGTTCTTGCCGGTCTGGGTACAGAAGAATCTCGGCGACGATTGGCTGACTTACGGCGGCGGCGGCTATTGGTTCAACCAGGACACCGCGCTCGGCGACAAGGATTATTGGTTCTTCGGCTGGCTCTTGCAGAAGCAGGTGACCAAACAACTGGCGATCGGCGGCGAATTATTCCATCAGACCGCGACCACGATCGGCGGCAAGGACTCGACCGGATTCAATCTCGGCGCCGTCTACGATATCGACGAGCACAATCATCTGCTGGCGTCGGCGGGCACCGGCATCCAGAACGCGTCGACGACAAATCTCTATTCCTGGTATCTCGGCTATCAGATCACCGGGCCTTGAAGCTTAGCCCTTAACCATTCCGGCGGCGTGGGCGACTTTGGTCCAGCGGGCGATTTCGCTCTTCATGAAAGCTGCAAACTTGTCGGGACCGGCATCGAGCGGATCGTCGCCCTGCGGCTGCAAGGCTTTGATAGCCGCCGGCGTGTGCATGGCCTGCGGCGCCGCGGCGGCGAGCTTGTCGACGATTCCGCGCGGCGTGCCGACCGGCGCGAACAGGCCGAACCACAGGCTCGTTTCGACGCCGGGCAGTCCGGCTTCCGCCATGGTGGGGACATCCGGCAGCGCGCCGGCGCGGCTCCCTGTCGTCGTCGCCAGAGCGACAAGCTTGCCGGCCGCGATCTGGCCGACAACGGTGGAGGCCGGCGAAAAAGTCATCAGCGTGCGCCCGGCGACGACATCCTCCACCGCCTGGGGACTGCCCTGATAAGGGATTTGCGTCAGCTTGATGCCGGCGGCTTGCGCGAACAGCTCGCTGGCAAAGTGCGGCATGGAGCCGATGACATTTGAATCGGTGGCCTTGTCCGGGTTCGCCTTGCAAAACGCGATCAGCGCCTTGACGCTGTGGAGATTGCTCGCCGGATTGACGACGAGAATGATCGCGGCGTCTTGAATGAGCGCGACGGGCTCGAAATCCTTCGTCAGATCCAGCGCCGCATTGGGATTGATGATCTGATTGGTGATGATGGACAAGGTGCCCAGGAACAGCGTGTAGCCGTCCTTGGCCGAATGGGCGACATATTCGGCGGCGATGCTGGAGCCCGCGCCGGGCTTGTTCTCGACCACGATCTGCTGGCCGAGGATCGGCGCGGCAGCCTGGCTCAGCACGCGGGCCACCACATCGGCGGCCGCCCCCGGGGTGAAGCCGATGACGAGGTGGATCGGCCGCGACGGATACGCATCAGCCGCGATTGCGATGCGCGGCAACAGCGGCAGCGCGGCGGTCAATGCCGCCGAATGCAAAAATTTGCGACGCGGAATGATCACGGCGTGCCCCCCGGGTTTTGAGCGACCGGCCGCGGGACCCAAGACCTCCGCAGCACGGTCGATTTATTTTTTCAGATTGCTCGCCCGCCGTGGGCACGTCCGCCGCCTTTGATGTCGCGGAACATCGGCACGTTCCGCCGGCGGCTCTGTCGTCAAACTACACCGCCAAACTACGCCGCCCTGCGCCGCCCGCTGACGTGGCGCGATGTCACGTTCTGACGGCCCTTCCGCGAGCAAAGGACTGCGCAATCACCAGACTGCAATCACAAGACTGCAATTAAAGGACTTGGGCGCGGACATAGATGACGCCGCGATCGATCATGCCGAGCGCGCGCGCGGCGGCGACCGACAGGTCGAGGACGCGGTGCCGGCCGAAGGGGCCGCGGTCGTTGATGGTGACGATGACGCTGCGGCCGGTTTTGGGATCGGTGACGCGAACGCGCGTGCCGAACGGTAGCGTTCGATGCGCCGCGGTCAGCGCGCCATGAGCCGCAGGGCGCCCGGCATAGAAAGCGCAGAGTCCCGCGAAGCTGTGCTCGGCCGCTGGTGCGGCTTCCGCCTGCAGCGGCAAGATAGCCCAAAAGGCTACGGCGATGACGGCCAAGGTCCGGCGCGACACGGAACGGTCTCCCCTGCGAGCAGGGAACCCCGCCGGCAGAGATTCGTTCCGTCGTTGCCGGCGCGCTGTGGCCATTACGCCTGTCCCGGCGCCCAGCCGTAAAGGCGCGCCGCGGTGCCGCCCATGAGGCTGGCTTTATCGCTTTCGGAGATGCGGGTGGTGACGCGGAAGGCGTCGACGCCCTGCCGATAGGTGAGGAATTTCACCGCCCGCGTCCAATCGGTGCCCCAGAGGCAGCGGTCGATACCGAAGGCATCGATCACGCGGCAGACCGGGTCCCAGATGTCGTTATAGGGGAAGGGCTCGCGTGACAGCGTGCAGGCGCCGGTGATCTTGATGGCGACGTGCGGAAACTTGGCGAGCGTGAGCACTTTGCCCAATTCGGCCCATGGCTCCGCCGGCACCGGCGGCGCATGCGGCTGCACCAGGCCGAGATGATCGACGATGATCTGGGTATCGGGATTGCGACGGATGAGCTCGATGCCCTGATCGAGCCGGCCGGCGATGTGCAAATTGACCGGCAGCGACCAGCGGGCCGCCTCTTTGAGCACGCCGTTGAGACCCGGATCGGCGGGATCGGTGGCAAGCCCGCTGCGCACCAAGAGCATGCGCACGCCGACCGCGCCGGGCGTGTGCTTCCATTCCGAGATCACGTCGGCAACTGTGGGATTGGCGGGATCGACCGGCCGCACCAGCGCGAAGCGGCCGGGATAACGATTGCGCACCGCGACCGCATAGCTCGCATCGTAGCGGTACATCGTGAACGCCGACACCAGGATGGCGCCGTCGACGCCGGCTTCGTCCAAGATGGCGACCGTCTGATCGCCGGTGGCCTCCGGCGGTCCGGTCAGCACCTTATGCCACGGCCGCTCGGGACGGTCGCGCTCGTAGGCATGAAGCTGCGCGTCGATGATGGGCATTGAGAGTCTTCCTGTGCAGAGCTGAAACGCTAGAATGCGAAATCCCAAGGTGCATTAAGAATGCCGAGGTGAAAATGATCGTTCCTGCGATTACGCTTTACGTCGTGCTGGTCTGGTTCCTCTGGGGATTTTTCATGGCGCTGGGCTGGGCCGTCGGAACTTGGATCGCCGGGCAGGTGCTTGGCATGCGGTGGAAAACCGATCGCCGCTGATTACGGGACCTCCCACGGTGCTTGCGATCACTGAAACGGTCGTCACACAGTGGCTGTCATTGGCGCTGTTCCGTCCACGCCAAAGGATGACGGCCAAGGACGCGATCAAGCGTAACAAGGCGCAATTGTTCCACCGCGCACTGGGCCAGCAGCAGCCGATCGAACGGATCGCGGGTCGCCGGTTCGGGATCGAGCGATCTAACGGCGTGGCGATGATTAATGACGAGCAGGTTCAATCCGATCTCCTGCAAATAGTCCGGCAACTCGTCGAGCGGCAGTCCGGGCTCGATTTTTCCCAACCTCGTCTTAATTGCGATTTCCCACAGGCTTGCGGCGCTCGCGAACGCGACATTTCCGGTCGAAGTCACCGCCGAAGCCATGCTGGCGCTCAACCTGTCAAGCTCGCGGCGCGCCAGAATGATCAGAATATGCGTATCGAACAGCAACCGCATCGATTACGGCAGTGGCTTGAGCAGGAAATCTTCGGCAAGCGGCGCGTCAAAATCGTCCGCCACGTAAGGAAATATCTCCTTGATGCCGCGGCTTTTGAGAAACTCCGCGCCGGCTTGCAAACGCAAAGCTGCTGCGCGATGCGGCACCATATCGAAAGCCGGCTCGCCGTTGCGGGTAACCACCACGGTCTCGCCTTTTTCGACCAGGCGCGCGAGTGCCGTCAGACGGTCCTTGGCTTCTTTCATGGATACGGTGGGCATACCAGCATAATAGCTACCGGTAGCTACCTCCGCAACCGCAATTACGCCGCGCCCAAATAGCGGATCGGGCGGCCGGGCGCGATGGCTTGCGCGGCGGCGATGATGGCGTTGGCGTCGATGCCGTAGGCGCGATAAAGCTCGGCGATCGAGCCGGTCTGGCCGAAATGCTCCACGCCGAGCGGGCGCACGCGGTGGCCCGAGACCGCGCCGAGCCAGCCGAGCGTCGCCGGGTGGCCGTCGAGCACGCTGACGATGCCGCAATGCCGCGGCAGCGCGGCGAACAGCCGCTCGATATGGGAGCGCGCGTGAACGAGCCCGCGCTCGCGCGCGCGGCACGCCGCGGTCCAGCCGGCATTGAGCCGGTCGGCCGACGTCACGGCGAGAAGTCCTGTGTCGCGGCGGTCCTCCGCCATCAGGCCGACCGCCGCAATGGCCTCCGGCGCCACCGCGCCGCTGAAAGCCACCACCACCTGGCAATTCGGTCCCGGCTCGCGCAGCCAATAGGCGCCGTCGACGATGGCGTGGCGGAGCGCGGGCGTCATTTCGCGCTTGATCTGCTCGACCGGCCGTGTCGACAGCCTTAAGTAGACCGCGCCGCCCGTTTCGTCGCGCAGCCAGTTGCGCTCCGACGGTTCGCCGTCTTTGTCTTTTTGGCCGCCGCGCTGAATGTAATCCAGCGCAAACGCCAGAATGACGGCGAGCTCGTCGACAAAGGCCGGCTCGAAGGCGGCAAGCCCGTCCTGCGCCATGCCGATCAGGGGCTCGGCGATCGACTGATGCGCGCCGCCTTCCGGCGCCAGCGTAATCCCCGACGGCGTCGCCACCAGAATAAAGCGCGCGTCCTGATAGCAGGCGTAATTGAGCGCATCGAGCCCGCGGGCGATGAACGGATCGTACAAGGTGCCGATCGGCAAAAGCCGCTCGCCGTTGATGGCATGCGACAGACCGAGCGCGGAGAGCGCGATGAAGAGATTGTTCTCGGCGATGCCGAGCTCGATATGCTGGCCCTTGGGCGAAAATTCCCAATTGAAGGTCGAGGGGATGCGCTCGCTCTTAAACGTGTCGGCAAGCGCCTCGCGCGCGAACAGGCCGCGGCGGTTGACCCAGGGCCCGAGATTGGTCGACACCGTGACGTCCGGCGACGTGGTGACGATGCGCTCCGCGAGCGGCGATTTCTCGCGGGCGATTTCGTTCAAAAGCGCGCCGAAGCCGCTTTGCGTCGACATTTCCGGCGCGATCGTGATCGCAAGATCGTCCGGCACCGCGACGCGGGCGGCTTGCAGCACGCGGTCCTTGGCTTGCGCGAACGGCACGCGGTCGAGAAAAGCTTGAATGTCTTCGGCGGGCGTGTGCAAACCCTCGAAGCGATCCCATTCGTGGCCGGGGCGGATATTCATTGCTTGGCGAAACGTCTCCATCTGCGACGGCGTCATCAGGCCGGCATGGTTGTCCTTGTGGCCGGCAAACGGCAGGCCGTAGCCCTTGATCGTATAAGCGATGAAACAGACCGGCCGGTCGTGATCGATGCGGTCGAAGGCGTCGATGATCGCCGGCAGATCGTGGCCGCCGAGATTGTTCATCAGGCGGGCGAGCTCCTCGTCGCTGCGGCGCTCGATCAACCGCGTCACTGTGCCCTGATCGCCGATCTCGTCCAGGAGCCGCTTGCGCCACGCCGCCCCGCCCTGGAACACCAGCGCCGAGTAAAGCTGGTTCGGACAGTTGTCGATCCAGCGCTTCAACACCTCGCCGCCCGGTTCGGCGAAGGCCGCCTGCTGCAGCGCGCCGTATTTGAGGACCACGACCTCCCAGCCGAAATTCTTGAACAGATTTTCGTAGCGCTCCCACAGCCCTTCGCGCACCACCGCATCCAGGCTCTGCCGGTTGTAATCGACGACCCACCAGCACTTGCGCAGGCCCTGCTTCCAGCCTTCCAGGATGGCCTCGAAGATATTGCCTTCGTCGAGCTCGGCGTCGCCGAGAAGCGCGATCATGCGGCCTTCGGGGCGATCCAGACCCCAGCCATGGGCGCGCACGTAATCCTGGGTGAGCGAAGAGAATAATGTCTGCGCCACGCCCAAGCCGACCGAGCCGGTGGAGAAATCGACGTCGTCGGTGTCCTTGGTGCGCGACGGATAGGATTGCGCGCCCTTGTAGCCGCGGAAGCGCTCGAGCTTTTCGCTGCTCTGGCGGCCAAGCAAATATTGGATGGCGTGAAAATTCGGCGACGCATGCGGTTTGACCGCGACGCGATCGGCCGGCCGCAGCGTGTGGAAATAAAGCGCCGTCATGACCGTGGCGAGCGAGGCCGACGACGCCTGGTGGCCGCCGACTTTCAGCCCGTCGGCATTCTCGCGCAGATGATTGGCGTGATGAATGGTCCAGCTCGCGAGCCAAAGCACCTTGCGCTCGAGCTCGGCGAGGATGGCGAGGTCTTGGGTGTTTGTGAATTCAATCGCCATTGTCGTGTCATCGTCCGCGAAGGCGGACGATCCAGTAATCGCAAAGAAAGTTTTCGTTCCAGCGGCCTGTGACTAATGGATGCTCCGCCTTCGCGGAGCATGACAACGTTACGGCGAGGAGATCTTCGGATAGAGATCGTCCCAATTCGGATCCTGTTCCTCTATGAGTTCGAACCTTCCATGCCCTATTCCACTTTTTCAGTCGCTTTTCCCTGCGAATTGCCGCTTCAATATCCGTGTGAGGTTCAAAATATACAAGCTTATGGACGTTGTAGTCCTTCGTAAATCCGGAAACAACGTTATTACGATGTTCGTACACTCGCGGGACCAAATTATTGGTAACCCCAACGTAGAGTGTTCCGCCAATCGTACTCGCGAGAATGTAGACCCAATAGTAGCGCTCGGTACTCATTGCCGATCATTGTAATGGGGAGCACGCGATTGTCATCGTCCGCGTTGGCGGACGATCTCCGCTGCGCCTTCAGTGATTACTGGATGCCCCGCCTTCGCGGAGCATGACAGCTCGCTACTCCAGCTCCACTGTCTCGAAATCCGCCGGCAGGATCACTTCCAGCATTTCGCAGTCGTCGGAATAATCGAGCACGGTGTGCTTGATCTTCGGCGGCTGCAGCCAGCACGAGCCCTTCGCGCATGGTGACGACGCCTCGCCGTCATATTCGCCTTTGATCCAGCCCTTGAGCACATAGACCATCTGAAATTCGACGTCGTGATAATGCCGCTTCGATACTTCGGCCGGATCGCACGGCGGGACCATCTTGATGACATGGGCGCGCGCCAGGCCGCCGGTCGCGGCGGCAATACCGAGATCGCGATACTGCGCGTAGCGGCGCAAGCCCTTCTTCGAAAGCGCCGGGACTGTGATGACTGGCGACGAAGGTCTGCTTGCGCGGCGCCGGCTTTCGCCTTGCGCTTGCCGGCTGCCGCGCGGCTGCGCACCGATGCGGACGCCGCCGCCGGCGCGCGCTTTTCGGCGAACGGCTCGCGGACTTTTTGCTTTTGCCTGCCCGTCTCGCTCTCGCCATGACTTTCCTCCCGCGATTTAATCAGAAATGCAGCGCGCCGTTGTGGCGGATCACCACCGCGCGCGCTTCCTCGGGGCGATGCGCGCCCAATTGGCCGAACGCCGCTCGCGTCTCCTCGATCAGAATGTCGATGACGTGACCCGGCCCCTCTTCGCCGAGCGCGCCAAGGCCCCACAGGAACGCCTTGCCGGCGAAAGCGGCGGCGGCGCCGAGCGCATAGGCGCGCACCACGTCGGTGCCGCTGCGGATGCCGGAATCGTACATCACGGTCGCGCGATCGCCGACTTGCCGCACGATCGCCGGCAGCGCGTCGATCGGTCCGGGCAGCGCCTCGATCTGGCGGCCGCCGTGATTGGACACGAACATGCCGTCGACGCCGAGCGACACCGCCTTTTCGGCATCCTCCGGATGCAGGATGCCTTTGACGATGAGCGTTTTCTTCCAGCGGTCGCGGTAGCGGGCGACTTCCTCCCAGGTGAAGGCGCCGCCCATTTCGCGCCGCGCAAAAGCGATGACATCGTTGATCGAGGAATTGTCGCCGGCATAGGCGCGCAACGTGGCAAAGCGCGGCAGGCCGTGTTTGATCAGCGCCGACGTCCAGCGCGGCGAGCGCGCCATCTGCGTGAGCATGGCGAGGTCGGGATGAAAGCCTGAGCCGCCGAGCCCGACCACCACTTCGCGGGCGCGCGTGGTGCGCACCGGCACGTCAAGCGTGAGGATCAGAGCATTGCACTCGGTCGCCGCGGCGCGCGCGCACGAGGTCGAAGCCGATGGCGTGATCGTTCTTCGCGGCGCGATAAAGCTGAAACCAGCAGACGTCGGGCGCGATCTCGGCGATCTCCTCGATGGTGGCGCCGCCGGCCAGCCCGAGCGTGTAGGGAATGCGCGCCTGCTGCGCGGCGCGGGCGAGATGCTTGTCGGCGCCCGGCCACACGATCGCCGGCCCGCCCATCGGCGCAATGCCGATCGGCGCCGCATAACGGCGGCCGAACAATTCGACGTCGCAAGGCGGCAGCGACGGCATCACGCCATAGCGCGGCACCATTTCCACCGCGTCGAGCGCCGCCCAATTGCGCCGGATGCCGGCGTCGTCCTTGCCGGAGCCGCCGTCGGAATATTCGAAGGCGAAATGCGGCAGGCGGCGGCGCGCGGCGCGGCGCAGATAGTCGATGGTCGGATAGTGCCGATAAAGCGCGGCGTAACGCGGATTGGCGCTTTTGCCGACATAATGGCTGGTTTGCGGCGCGACCGTCGGCGCAGGCGTCATGGCCGTCGTGTCATGCATAGGCGTTTCTCCCCGACGGTCATTATAGCGGATCGTCGGGAGCGAGATAGCGATTAGAAACTAAGGCTTGATGCTCGCGCGATCGGCGCGAGAGCGATCGCCGCCGGGGATTTCTCGCCGGCTGATTCCGGAATGCTCAGACCGGCGCAGCGGGAAGACCCGCGAGGACTTCATGCGCCCTCATCTTGCGGGCGTAGTGCCTCGCAAGCGACGCGCAGACCATGAGTTGAATTTGATGGAACACCATCAGCGGGATAATGACGAGCCCGACATTTCCCGCGAACAGTACAGTTGCTATCGGCAGGCCGCTGGCGAGGCTTTTCTTCGATCCGCAGAAAACGATGGTGATTTCGTCGGCACGCGAAAAGCCGAGCTGCCGGCTCGCGAAAGTCAGGATGGTGATTACGGTCGCAAGCAGCGCGGCATCAACGAACATAAGCCGGGCAAACTGGATCGCATCGATCTGATGCCAGATGCCGTTGACGACGCCCTCGCTGAAGGCCGAGTAGACGATGAGCAGGATCGATCCATAATCCACGCATCTGAGTGCGAGCGCATTGCGGACGACATAAGCGCCGAGCCATGGCCGCGACAGCTGGCCCGCCACGAACGGCACCAAAAGCTGCACGACGATGGCAAGAACCGAGCGCGCCGAGAGGTCGGCACCGTGGCCGGTGAGCAGGAAACCGGCGATCAGAGGGGTAACAAAAATGCCCAGCAGATTCGATGCCGAGGCGCTGCACAGGGCCGCTGGCACGTTGCCGCCGGCCACCGACGTGAAGGCGATCGAGGCCTGCACCGTCGAGGGCAGAGCGGTGAGCAGGATCAGCCCGGCCCACAGCGGCGCGGTCAGCAGACTTGGGGCCAGGAAATGCGCGGATACTCCGAGCAATGGAAACAGCACGAACGTGCTCAGGAATACCATCGTGTGCAGTCGCCATTGCCGGGCGCCAAGAAATGCGGCTTCCGGCGAAAGCCGGGCGCCATGCATGAAAAACAACAGCGCGATGGCGGCCTTCGTCAGCCAGCCGACTGCCACCGCCGCATCGCCGCGCGCCGGCAGGAGCGAAGCGAATGCGACAGTCACCAAGATAGCAGCGAGGAACCCGTCGACCGTGACCAAATAGAGCGGAATCCCGTCATGGAAGCCTCATTTCGCACGATCGGCTTGTAATATCAGTGAAGATCTGTTATTGTGAATACCGCATACAGCTATTATTGTCATCGTTTATCGTGATGAATACGGTCGGATTAAGCATGCTGGATCCCGTCCTGCTTCAGACCTTCTTGGCGATCGCCCAGACCCGGAACTTCACCCAGGCCGCCGCGCGGCTTGGCTTGCGGCAGTCCACGGTCAGCCAGCACGTCCGCAAGCTGGAGGAAGAGGCCGGGCGTCGGCTCTTCGTCCGCGATACCCACTCGGTGACACCGACACCCGACGGCGAAGCCATGATCGAATTCGCCCGAGGTATCCTCGCGGCAAACGAACGGGCGGAGCGCTATTTCGCGGGCTCGCAGCTGCGCGGTCGGCTGCGGTTCGGCGCGTCGGAGGATTTCGTGACGTCGCTTCTGCCGGAATTGCTGCGGGAGTTTGTCCGCACTCACCCGCTGGTCGAATTCGAACTCACCGTTGGCATGAGCGGAGAGCTCAACGAGAAGCTTGACGCGGCGAGCTTGACCTCGTCTGCGGCAAACGCCGTCCCGGCGACGATCGCGGCCGCTTGGTCTGGCGCGATCGATTAGTCTGGGTATCCGGCGACGGCGACGACTCGATCCTTCAACGCCCGTGCCGCTGATTCTCTATTCACCACCCAGCATCACCCGCGAGATCGCTCTCGCCGCGCTCGAGCGCAGCGGCCGTCCCTGGCGCATCGTGTGCACGAGCGGCAGCTTGAGCGGGCTACGGGCCGCAACCCTCGCCGGGCTCGGCGTCACGATTTTCTCGGAAGGTCTGATCCCGCCGGCCTTGCCGCACTCCCAAGCGGTCACGGACTTCCCGATCTCGGCACCGTCGAGTTCGTTGTGCTCGGCGCCGGCAAAACCTTACGTGGACCTGCCGCCGAACTGGCGGACGCTATCCTCGCCAGCGGCATTCGAATGTAGCCGGCAAGCCGGCCATCGCCTCCAACACGCCACTTCGCCGCGCGCCGCTCGTTCAGAAGTGCGAATACGACGGCCGCGCGAAAGAAAGCGGTTTGCCGTCGCGGAGAAAACGGGCGCCCTGCCCTTCTACGATGCGGCCGATCTCGGTCGCCGCGAGCCTGCCGGTCGCGGCCGCCGCGTCGCCAAACGCCGCAAGCTTGTCGGGCGAAAGCGTCAACAGGATCTCATAGTCATCGCCGCCGGTGAGAACGGTCTCGAGCAAAACCGGCTGGCCGCGACCACCGCCCGCGCGGCTTGCGACAGCGGCACGCGCGCGACATCGACCTCCGCCGCGACGCCGGACGCGCGGCACAGTTTGGCGAGGTCGCCGGCAAGCCCGTCGGACACGTCCATCGCCGCCGCGGCGTCGTGGAGGACCGCGCTGGCGAGCGCAGTGCGCGGCTGCGGCAGCAGATAGCGGTCCGTGAGCGCTGCCGCCTGGCTGTGCGAAAGCCGCCAGCGTTCGCCGAGCGCCGGGTCGCGCCGCAGCATGACGCCAAGGGCCGCATCGCCGATGGTGCCGGTGACGACGATGCTGTCGCCTGGTTTTGCGGTCGAGCGGCGCACCATGGCGCCGTGCGGCACCGCGCCGAACGCCGTGATCGAAACCGACAGCGGCCCCGGCGTGTGGTCGGTATCGCCGCCAAGCAGCGGACAGGCGTAATGCTTCGCGTCATCGCCGAGCCCATTGGCGAAGGCGGCGAGCCAGGGCTCGTCGATGCTCGCCGGCAGCGCGAGCGCCAAGAGAAAGCCGATCGGCTGCGCCCCCTTGGCGGCCAGATCGGACAAATTCATCCGCAAGACTTTGCGGCCGATCGCTTCCGCGGCGTCGTCGGCAAAGAAATGGACGCCGGCGATGCCGCCGTCGGTGGTGAGCACCACATCGCAGCCGGGCGGCGGCGTGACGATGGCGGCATCGTCGTGCAGGCCGAAGGCGCCGGGCGCGGTGGCGAGCGGACCGAAATAACGCGCGATCAGGCGATCTTCGGCGGAGCTGTCGTCGTCGGAGGGCATGGCGTCGTCCGGACCGGGTGCGGCGGGACGGAACGTCCCGAAATCATGCCGCAGTCTCGCATAGCGACTTCAAATTGGGAAACCGCGCCGGAATTGCGATCCTGGCGGAGACGTCTCAGCGGCGATCGAGATAATTATTCTTGTACCAGTCGACGATCTCGCTGCCGGTGGTGATCCAAACGTCCTGGCGCGAGCTGATGTGCGCAAGCGCCTTGGCAAAGTATTTGCTGCGGTGCGGGTAACCGACCAGGAACGGATGCAGGCAGATCGCCATGACCCGTCCGGTCTTTGCTCCGTCTTCGTAGAGGACATCGAACTGGTCGCATATCATCTGGCCGAACCGCTCCGGGCTTTGATGCAGCCGCAATAGCGCCGGGATGTCGTTGATCTCGGCGGAATAGGGCATCGCGATCATCGAGCCCTTCTTCACGCGCATCGGGTAAGGCTGCTCGTCGTTGACCCAGTTGCCGACATAATCGATGCCGTGCTCCGCCAGAATGTCGAGCGTGTGCAAGGTCTCGCTCATGGCAGGACTGAGCCAGCCGCGCGGCGCCTTGCCGACGCTCTTGGCGATCGTCGCCACCACCTCCCTGATGAGCGCGCGCTCCTCCGCTTCCGATTGGCTGTTGATGAGGATGGAGTTCGAGGTGCCGTGCCCCATCCATTCCCAGCCAAGTTTTATCCCCTCTTCGATGATGCGGGGATAGTGCTTGCAGACGTCGGAATTGAGCGCCACCGTTCCTTTGACGCCGTATTTCTCCATCACCTCCATCATGCGCCAGACGCCGACCCGCACGCCGTAGTCACGCCATGAATAATTGAGGATGTCCGGTTTCAGTCCGCTCTGCTCAAGCGGCGTGCCGGGTCTGTCGAAATAGAAATGCTCGATATTCGGTATCACCCAGACGGCAACGCGCGCGCCGTTCGGCCAGGACAAACGCGGCCGGTCGATGATCGGCGAATAATCGAAGCGGCCATGCTCGGCGCCCACCCCGGTTTGTGGTTTTCTGGCTGGCTTGCGCGGCAAATGGGCCTCCCGTGATTTCGACGGTCCAATAGTATCCTCATGTCGCGGCTTTCGGTCGGCCGTTGGCTCTTCTCGCCACGCGGACGATCGCCTATAAAGCGACTCGCAATCACTTTAAGTGTGCACCGTGACCAGCGGCAAGGATGACGAGGATTTCTTTCGGCAACGCGGCTTCGGATTGAAAATCGGATTGGCGAACGGCCGGCACTGCTCGTCGTCGACATGCTCAAGGGCTTTACCGACCCGGACATGCCGCTCGGTTCCAATCTCGACGCCCAGATCGAAGCGCAAAAGCCGTTGCTGGCGGCCGCGCATGATCGGCGCATCCCGGTGATATTCTCCACGGTGATGTACCACGAGGCCGACATCAGAGACGCCGGAATTTGGGGACTGAAGCAACGCGGCGCGCTGACGCTGACGGCGGATTCCGAGGCCGTGAAAATCGATCCCCGGCTCGACCGGCGGCCCGACGACAGCGTCCTGGTGAAGCGCTATGCCTCATGTTTCTTCGGCACCGATCTCGTGCCGCGGCTGACCAGCCGGCAAGTCGACACTCTCATTATCACCGGCTGCACGACGTCCGGCTGCGTGCGCGCCACCGCTGTCGATGCGGTGCAAAACGGGCTTCGGCCGATGGTGGTGCGCGAGGCGGTCGGCGACCGCTCGATGGCAGCCCATGAGCAGAGCCTGTTCGACCTGAACGCCAAATATGCCGACGTCGTGTCACTCGACGAGACGCTGCACTTTCTGAAGACTGTCGGCCACAACAGACCGGCCGCATACTGAGCGGGCCGCGTTGAGTGCGCGCGTCCGATCGATTTTGCGGGACTTTGTCTCACCGACAAGGGCGCCGTTGCTTCAGACATTGCCTTCTCGGTCGCCGATGCCGCCGGTGAATTCAGCCGCCCGCAGTTCGCGCGCCAATTGATCGAGCACGGCATTGACCATGCCGGTCTCGTCCTTGTCGACAAAGGCGGAAGCGATGTCGACATATTCGGCGTTGACGACGCGGGCCGGCACATCGGAGCGGCAGGCAAGCTCATAGGCGCCGGCGCGCAGCACCGCGCGCAAGATCGCCTCGATGCGCTTGAGCGGCCAGCCGCCTGAGAGCGCCGCATCGATCTGCCGATCGAGCTTTTCCTGCTCGCGCACCACGCCGCCGATGATGTCACGGAAATACGCCACTTCGGCCGGACGGTATTGCACGCCCTCGACCTCGCCGCCGAGCCAATGGCTTTCGAACTCGGCCATCACCTCGTTGATGCCGGTGCCAGCGAGATCCATCTGATAGAGCGCCTGAACGGCGGCCAACCTCGCCGCTCCGCGTTTGTTGGCCTTGCGCGGTTCTTTGCTTTCGCCGGCCATTGTCAGCGCCGTCCGCGCTTGACCGCGATCAGCGCCAGCGCAGCGCGCGCCGCGTCGCCGCCCTTGTCCTGCTCTTCCGGGCGCGCGCGCTCCCAGGCCTGCGCCTCGGTGTCGACGGTGACGATGCCGTTGCCGATGGAAAGCGCTGCGCGATGGCAAGCTCCATCAAGCCGCGCGCCGATTGCTGCGACACGATCTCGAAGTGCAGCGTCTCGCCGCGGATGACGCAGCCGAGCGCGACCGCGCCGTCATAGCGCCGCCGCCCGCGCGCGGCATCGATGGCAATGGCGATCGCGGGGGGAATTTCCAGCGAGCCCGGCACGCTGACGCACGTCGTAGCGCGCGCCGGCCTCGTTCAGCGCCGCCTTGGCGCCGGCAAGCAGCGCATCGGCGATATCGTCGTAATAGCGCGCCTCGACGATGAGGATACGCGCGCCCTTGCCGCTACGCTCGTTCGGTTTGCCTCGCCGCGGCCCGGCCATTTGCGATCACTCCACGCAGCGTCGTAGCAAGCAGCCAATTCGCGAACAAGCCACTGCCGCGCGCTACCACAGTACGGCTGTCCCAAATGCACCGAACACCGGATCGGCGGTTATCAGGGGCACGCCTTCGATCTGCGACTGCGCGGCGAGCAGGCGATCGAAAGGATCGCGATGGGCCCAAGCGAAGAATCCCGCGACCCGCGCGTGATCTAGGGTGATCGGCAAAGGGATGTAAGCGCGTTCCCGAAGCGTGGCGTCGAGTTGCACGACAAAAGGCTCGGCCTCCGGCCACTTGCCACGATGAACCTTTGTCACAATTTCCCAGATACAAACCGCACTGATGACGAACTCGGTGCCCGGCTCATCAAGCGTCCCGCGAAGCCGGGTTGGAAACCGCCTGTCGCCGAGCGCAAACCAGACGAGGGCGTGACTATCGAAGAGAATCTTCAGCTTCGCCCTCCCAGAGCCGCAGTTCCTCCTCCGGGAGAGGATCGAAAAAGAATGAGTCAGGCGGCGATTTGGTCTTGCCCTTCAACATCCCAAACGTCGGCTTGGGCTTGGCGTTCGGCATGCCCGTCAGCCGCGCCACCGGTTCCTTACCGCGCATGATCACCACTTCCTCGCCCGCCTCGGCGCGAGCGATAAGTTTAGACAGGTTGGTCTTCGCCTGATGGATGCTGAAAGCGGCCATGGAGTCACCTTAGCTAACTATCTTAGCTAAGGCGCGGCGGTCCGTCAATCAAGGCCGGGAAGTTTCAAGGAGCCGCGCGGCATAGCGCGCCATCTGGTCGATCTCGATATTGACGCGCGCGCCCGGCTGCAGCGCGCCGAGCGTGGTGACTTTCAAGGTGTGCGGAATGATGAGCACGGAGAAGGTGGCGCCATCGACGGCGTTGACCGTGAGCGACACGCCGTCGAGCGCCACCGATCCTTTGGCGGCGATGAAGCGGGCAAGCGCGGTTGGCGCGCGAAACGACAAGGCGGCGCTGTCGAGAAAATCGTCGCGGCTGACGAGTTCGGCAAGGCCGTCGACATGGCCTGAGACCATATGGCCGCCGAGCTCGTCGCCAAGCCGCAAGGCGCGTTCGAGATTGAGCCTTACGCCGCGTCGCCACGTGCCGGCCGTGGTCACCCGCAGCGTTTCCGCCGCCGCATCGACGGCGAAAGCGGTGCGATTGCCGGCGCGGCCGCGCTCTACCACGGTCAGGCAGACGCCCGAGCAGGCGATCGAGGCGCCGATAGCGATGCTGTCGGGATCGTAGCTGCAGGCAATTTTCAGCCGGCGCAGGCCTTCGGCCTTTTCCTCGACCTCAAGAATTTCGCCTAAGTCGCTGACAATCCCGGTAAACATCGATCACCTGCGCTCGTATCTGTCGTCCCGGTCGGCGCCGGCGGCCGTGCTAGTGAAAAGCTTGAGCCGCCCCAAGAGCATGGCGTGCGCCGCGCTGTCGAGCGCGTCGATGCCATCGGGTCCCACCACTGTAGCGGAATAAAAAAAGACCGCCTCATCGACCAGGTCGGCGCCGATAAAGGCCGCGGCGAGCGTCGGTCCGCCCTCGACCATCAAGCGCGTGATGCCCTTGCCGGCAAGAGTTTTAAGAGCGTCGCCGAGATCGAGCCGGTCGGTGTTGCCCGGCACGCGCAGCACGTCAACGCCGTGGACCAAGAGCGCACGCTCCGCCTGTTGCGGGGCCGCCATGCCGGTGAGGACCCATAGCGGAATGTCGCGGGCACTGCCGCACCAGACGCGATGCCAACGGCAAGCGCAATCGGCTGTCCATCGCGACCCGCACCGGCGAATATTTCTCCATGCCAGGGAGCCGGCAGGTCAGCATCGGATCGTCGGCCAAAACGGTGCCGATGCCGACCATGATGGCATCGCTCTGCGCGCGTAACAGATGCACGCGCTCGCGCGCCGGCTCGCCGGTGATGGCAACCGGCCGGTGGCCGGCGGCTGCGGCCTTGCCGTCGGCGGAAATCGCAAGCTTAAGAAGAACGTGCGGCCGGCCTTTGGTGAAACGGCAAATGTGCCCGGCATGATCGCGGCGCGCTTGTTCGGCGCCGATGCCGACGTCCACGGCAATGCCCGCGGCGCGCAGCCGCGCATGCCCCTGCCCGGCCACTTCGGGATTGGGATCTTCCAGCGCCGAGACGACGCGGGCGATGCCGGCGGCGATCACCGCGTCGGCGCAAGGCGGCGCTCTTGCCGTGATGCGAGCAGGGCTCGAGCGTGACATACAAAGTGGCGCCGCTCGCCGCCGCGCCGGCGCGGCGCAGCGCCTCGACCTCGGCATGGGGCCGGCCGCCGTCTTGCGTCCAGCCGCGGCCGACGATCGCGCCGTCCTTGACGATGACCGCGCCGACGGCGGGATTGGGCCAGGTGCGGCCGAGCCCGCGGCGGCCGAGCGCCAGCGCCAGCGCCATGAAGCGGGCATCATCGCTTTGCGACACAGCGGCGTCTCATGATAAACTTGGCAGCATGAATATAGCCCTTCGCCGTTCGATGACTGTCGACGAATATCTTGCCTGGAGCGACAGCCAGAGTGAGCGCCAACGCACTGAGCTGATCAACGGGCAGATCGTCACCATGCCGGCAGAAAAGCTCCTTCACACGTCGATAAAGACCAGCGTTTTTCTCGCGCTTCGCCAAGCGATAGTAGCTTCCGGTTTGCCTTGTAAAGCTCTGCCAGACGGACCGGGCGCGCGGATCGACGAGCATACCGTCTATGAGCCCGATGCTTTGGTGTATTGCGGGACCCCGCCGCCTCCAACCTCGATGCTAATCCCGAACCCGGTCATTCTCGTCGAAGTGCTTTCTCCGACCACCAGGCACAGCGACACGAGTGCCAAGCTCATCGGCTATTTCAAACTGCCGAGCGTCGCCCACTATTTGATCGTCGATCCCGATGCCCGCACCGTGACCCATCACACGCGCAACCAAACGCCGAACGTCCTTGCCGGCGGGCCGTTGCGGCTCGACCCTCCTGGCCTTGATCTGACTGTCGAAGACTTACTCGGCGCGGTCTGAGCGGATTTCCTCCGCCACTTGCGCGCTCACTCCGCGGCCTCGTCTCCCGACAATTCGGCGAGCGCAGCCTCGAAATCCTTGGCCTCGCGGAAATTGCGGTAGACCGAGGCGAAACGCACATAGGCGACGTCGTCGAGCTCGCGCAAATGCGCCATCACGGTCTCGCCGATGGCCTCGGACGAGACTTCGCTTTCGCCCATGCTTTCCAGCTCGCGGACGATCTTCGACACCATCTGGTCGATGCGCTCGGGCTCGACCGGGCGCTTGCGGCAGGCGATCTGCACCGAGCGAAGCAGCTTGTCGCGGTCGAACGGCACGCGGCGGCCGTTGCGCTTGATGACGGTGAGTTCGCGCAGTTGCACCCGCTCGAAGGTGGTGAAGCGGAAATTGCAGGTGAGGCAGACGCGGCGGCGGCGGATGACGGAGGAATCCTCCGTCGGCCGCGAATCCTTGACTTGGGTATCGAGGCTCCCGCAGCTCGGACAGCGCATGTGTCGCCTCTAGATCCTCATCTGTTCTGATGGGATCGGATTGCTTTTCGTTCTTTTGCGCATGATCTTTGCGGACAACCGCTCCCCACTCCGGGTCAAGTCCGGGGCAGGCATTTTCCGCATCATGCGCTATCCCTCGTAGATCGGGAACCGGCCGACCAGACGAGCCACCTTTTCGCGAATGCTTGCTTCCACCAGGGCGTCTTCCTCGGCGCCCTTTTGGCTCAAGACATCAAGTACTTCGGAGATCATCTCGCCAATCTGCTGGAACTCGGCAATGCCGAAGCCGCGCGTGGTGCCGGCCGGCGTGCCGAGCCGCACGCCCGAGGTCACCGTGGGCTTTTCCGGATCGAACGGAATGCCGTTCTTGTTGCAGGTGATGTGGGCGCGGCCGAGCGCTGCCTCCGCCACTTTGCCGGTCAGGCGTTTCTTGCGCAGATCGACCAGCATCAGATGCGTATCGGTGCCGCCGGAGACGATATCGAGGCCGCGCGCTTTGAGCGTTTCGGCAAGCGCCTTGGCATTTTCGACGACGTTCTTCGCGTAAAGTCGGAACGACGGCCGCAACGCCTCGCCGAAGGCGACCGCCTTGGCGGCGATGACATGCATCAGCGGCCCACCCTGCATGCCGGGGAACACCGCGGAATTGAGCTTTTTCGCCAGCTCCTCGTCATTGGTGAGGATGGCGCCGCCGCGCGGGCCGCGCAGCGTCTTGTGCGTCGTCGTCGTCACCACATGGGCATGCGGCAGCGGGCTTGGGTGCGCGCCGCCGGCGACGAGGCCGGCGAAATGCGCCATGTCGACCATGAGAGAGGCGCCGACCTCGTCGGCAATCTCGCGGAAGCGGCGGAAATCGATGATGCGCGGATAGGCCGAGCCGCCGGCGATGATGACTTTCGGCCGGTGCTCTTTGGCGAGCCGCAACACCTCGTCGATATCGATCTGCTGGTCGTCGCGGCGCACGCCATAGGGCACGACCTTGAACCATTTGCCGGACAGGTTGACCGGCGAGCCGTGGGTGAGGTGGCCGCCGGCGGCGAGATTAAGCCCCATGAAGGTGTCGCCCGGCTGCATCAGCGCCATGAACACTTCGGCATTGGCCGAGGCGCCGGAATGCGGCTGCACATTGGCGAAGGAGCAGCCGAACAGGCGGGTGGCGCGCTCGATGGCGAGCCGCTCGGCGACATCGACGAACTGGCAGCCGCCGTAATAGCGCCGGCCGGGCAGACCTTCGGCGTATTTATTGGTCAGCACCGAGCCTTGCGCTTCGAGCACCGCGCGGCTGACGATGTTTTCCGAGGCGATCAGCTCGATTTCGTCGCGCTGGCGGGAAAGCTCGAGCCGGATCGCCTCGGCGATCTCCGGATCGCTTTCGGCGAGCGTGGCCGAAAAGAACCCTTCGTCGATTGTTTTTGCCTTGGTCACCGACATTTTCGCTACTCGCCCCGCTGGTGCCCTTCCCGCTTCCGCTTCCCGCCGGTCCCCGCTGAATACACCGCCCCCGCCCATCATGCCAGCCGTGCCCGCAAGGGCTTGGGATATTTGTGCGGATAACGCCGCTATATTTAGGGATTCGGGGCCGAGCCGGCGAACTGCGATTTGAGCGCCGGGACCGTTCATGTGAAAAGAAGGCCCACCGCATCGACGCTTTAGACCCCCCCAATGACCGACCCCACGACCGACCCCAAGACCGACCCCATAACCGACCCCATGACCGACGCAATGTCCGCCGACCCGCCCATCGCCGACCTCGTGCAAGACGGCGCGATCAGGCTGGCGCTGTTCCTGCCGCAATACAGCAAGGATCCGGCAACCGGCGCAGTCCGCGGGCTCGGCCCGGGCGTCGTCATGTTGGAGATCGCACGTGCGCTGGCGGCTCGTGCCGGCGCCAAACTCTTGATCGTCGAGCAGCCGACGCCGCGCGCCGCGCTCGACTGCATCAAGGCCGGCGGCTGCGAATTCGCTTTCTTAGGCATCGAGCCGTCGCGCGCCGCCGAAATCGACTTCACGCCCGCGGTGTTCCAGTTCGATTACAGCTTTCTGGTGCCGGCCGGCTCGACCTTGCGCCAATTCGGCGATGTCGACCGCGCCGGAATTCGCATCGCCGTGGTGCGCAATCATGCCTCCACCATGGCGCTGACCGGCATGGTCAAACATGCCGAACTCGTCGGCTTCGATCTGCCGGATGATACGTTTGATGCGCTGCGGGGCGGCAAGGCGGAAGCCTTCGCGGCGCCGCGCCCAATCCTGGTCGATTATGCCGCCAAGTTGCCGGGCTCGCGCGTGCTCGACGAAGGCTACGGCGTCAATCGCGTCGGCATCGCGGTGGCGAAGCACCGTGCCGGCTTGCGGTCTTACTTTTCGCAATTTGTCGAGGAGGCGAAAGCGTCCGGCTTGATTGGGCGTCTCATCGAAAACCGCGGTCTGGGCGATCGCCGCGGCTTCCGGGTCGGCTCCTAGGCGTGGACTCGAAGATCCGACTCAATGTCTGCTTCGCTCCGAAAGCGACTGAATTGGTGCGCCGCCGCGAAACGACGCGACGAGCCAACAACGGACATTTTGCAGCGCTCCAGGAGGCGTTAGAATCCGTCCGCGCCACGCATAACGGCATCAGCGTGAGGACGAATTGGCTTTGAAGGACTGCATCCTCATCGTAGGGGGCGGCCTTGGCGGGCTCACCGCCGCGCTTGCGCTCGCGCGTCACGGACGGCCGGTGCGCGTCCTCGAAGGCGCACCGGAATTCGGCGCCATCGGATTTGGTATCCAATTCGGTCCTAATGTCTTTCACGCGCTTGATCGCATTGGCGTGAGCGATGCCGTGCTCGAAAAGGCCGACTCCCCGCCCGCCGTTTTGATGATCGACGCACTCAACGGCAAGGAGGTGACGCGGGTGCCGACCGGACCGTCGCTGCGCGCCCGCTTCAAATATCCCTACATCATTATCCACCGGGTCGACCTGCATAATGTCTTGCTTGACGCTTGCCGGCGCGACCCGCTCGTCACGCTCGAATCCAACGCCATGGTGCGAGGCTTTTCAGACCACGGTGACCGCGTCACCGTCACGACCGAAGATGGCCGCAGTTTCGAAGGCACGGCGCTGATCGGTGCCGACGGTGTGCGCTCGCGCACGCGCGCCCAATTGCTCGCCGACGGAGATCCGGTGCCGAACGGATTCATGGCTTTTCGCACCATCGTGCCGATGACCGACGTCACCGCCAACGTTCAGCGCGACATTGTTGCGTTATGGGGCGGCCCCGGCTTCCACATCGTGCACTATCCGCTCCGCCACGGGACTTTATTCAATATCGTGGCGGTCTTCAGGAGGTCGGCCAACTCGGAGCGGGGCGATGTCACCGCCTACCGTACCGAGCTTGAGCACGTCTATCGGGATGCGCATCCTACGATGAAAGCGCTGTTGTCGATGCTTGATCTTGGCCGGCGCCAGGCGGTCGGCGACCGCGATCCCGTCCGGCACTGGCACAAGGGCCGTGTCGTCTTGCTGGGCGATGCCGCGCATCCGACGCTGCAATCGTTGGCGCAAGGGGCCTGCATGGCCATCGAGGACGGGCTCTGCCTGGGCGATTGCATTGCCGCTGCGAACGGCGACTGCGCGGCGGCATTCCGGCGCTACGAAACCGCCCGCGTGGTGCGTACCGCGCGGGTAACGCTCGAATCCCGTTACATCTGGAACGTCTATCACTCGGATGGCATCAACCGCGAGGTCTACTGGCAGATGCTCGGCGAACGCAGCGAAGCGGACACCTTCCAGTGTCTGGCGTGGCTTTATGACGGATTCGCGTTGCCAGAGGCAAATCGCTGATCGCTTTAGTTAGGAACAATGCAACGTCCGAGTTGGGTCGGGAACAGACATCGGTATGGCTCTCGCCGTGCTGACGGCTCGTGTATAGTCGTGTCCGCGCGGGCCGCCCCGATATCTCAACGAAGGAAAGCACAGCGGCGTGCGACGCGAGGACAATTGGGATTCGGGCTCCTGGCTATGGAAGAATTCGCGTGGCGGATCGCGCGGCCGGACACCGGATATCCCCGGGAGGGATCATGCTCAACGGTTGGTTTCGCCTCAATAGGGTCGCCGCGCTCGCGCTAGCAATTTACGCGATCGCCGCGAGTGCAAGCCTCGCCCAGCAGTGGCCCACACATCCGGTGCGCTTGGTGCTGCCGTTCGGTCCGGGCTCCGGAGCGGACACTGCCGCGCGGCTAATAACCGACAAGCTACAGCAGAAATGGGGTCAACCCGTCATCATCGACGGCAAACCTGGTGGCGATGGCTTGCTGTCGCTGCAGACCGTCGTGTCGGCAAATGATGACCATACGTTGTTCTTCGGGCCAAGCAGTATCTTCGTCGTACAACGCTACATGCACGAGAACATCTCCTTCGATCCCGAGACCGACCTCGCGCCGATCGCGGGTGTCGCCAAGGTGCAGATCGCCGTGGCCGTGCCGACGAGTCTCGGCATCGCCACACTCGCCGAATTCGTGGCGCTGGCGCGCGCCAAGCCGAACGAGACGAGCTATGCGGTCGCGCCGGGCTTTTCCGAATTCGTATTCGACGGATTTGTCAAAGAAAACGGACTCGCGATCGCAAAGGTTCCTTACCGCGACATCGTCAAGTCGCCGATAGATCTCGGCGAAAACAGAATCCAGTTGTCCATGCAATCCTACGCCGCTATGCGAACCTACGCTCAGACCGGCAAGATCAAGATCATTGCAATTAACGATCGCGAGCGATCGCCCATCGCGCCAGACATTCCCTCCGTGGTGGAATCCGGATTCCCGTCCCTGCTCGCCAGTCCCGTCCTGGGCCTACTCGGACCGCGCGACATGCCGATCGACTTGCGCCGGCGGATCGCGGCGGACGTGCTCGCCGTGCTCGACGACAAGACGATCGGCGAAAGATTGGCGCTCACGGGGCAGCCGGCCGCGCCCATGGGCGTCGACGCATTCACCGCCGCGCTCAAGGAGCAATACGCGCAAGTCGCCCATATCGCGTCTATGCTGGGCATCGCGCGAAAGAAATAACTATCGTGCAAAAACCTGACAATCGGTGTCGTGGTCTGTTACCTGTGCATATTTGGAGGTTGCCATGTCCCTCTCGACGCAAAAGTCCCCTTCTGCAAAAACCTCTCACGTTGCGGCGCCGACGCCGACTGGTAAAGCTCGCTTTGAGGTCGTGCCGCTTACCCGGCATATCGGGGCTGAAGTCCGCGGCATCGATCTGCGTCTCAAACCCGATGAGGAAACCGTGCGAGCCATCTATCAAGCGTGGCTCGATCATCTTGTGTTGATCTTTCCGGACCAGAAGCTCGAGCAAGAAGACTTGATCCGCGCTACCGGCTTTTTCGGCCAAATCGGCACGCTGTCGAGGCCGCCGAAGTATTTTCCGAAAGGCTATTCGAAGCTCCTGCCGGGCATCATGATGATTTCAAATATTCGCGAGAACGGTGAACCAATCGGTGCGCTGCCCGACGGCGAGATGATGTTCCATCACGACATGATCCACGCGGAAGTGCCGAGTAAGGCCACGCTTCTCTATTCGGTCGAGATTCCTTCGACCGGGGCAATACGTTGTTCGCGAGCGGCTATGCGGCTTATGAAACGCTCGATCCGGCGATCCGCGAGCGGCTCGAAGATAAGAAGGCGCTGCATCACTACAATTATGGTTCGACGATCAAGGGTGACAAGCGCGGCACGGAAGCTTTTGCTGAGCGTGTTCATCCGGTGTTTCGAACGCATGAGGACACCGGCAAGAAGGCGATCTACGTGAATCGTTTGATGACGGTGAAGGTGCTCGACATTTCGGATGACGAGAGCGACAGGCTGCTTAGCGCGGTTTATGACCACGCTGAGAAGCGCGAGTTCGTGCATGAGCACGTCTGGCGCGTCGGCGACCTCCTGTTATGGGATAACCGCTGCTCATCGCATGCGCGCACCGATTTCCCCTCGACCGAACGGCGACTGATGTTTCGCACCACGGTGGAGGGCACCGTACGTCCATATTGAATGTAGCCGTTGAGGCAATCATCTTCGACTGCTGCAATGCACGCCCAATGTCCGCGTCGGGTCATTTTCTACCGATCCGGCCGGTTTGGCGTGCCGGTCGATGTCCGCTTCGCTCCGAACCGGACCTGAGGCCAGATCAGATTGAATTGAGCCCGTGCGCAGCCCGGGAATTCAAGCTTCAAAACTGCGAGCTGAAATGCGGGCCTAAAGCTTCACCGTCGGCGGAATGGCCGGCGCGCCGAGGCCGTCGCGGCCGTAAATGTCTTCGCGGAATTGGGCGATGCCGTCGGACGCCGACCAGGCGGTGACATAGACCCAGTGCAGCGGCACGGGCTTGGTCAGATTGGCGTTGATCTGATCGTTGGAATTGATCGCCTGCTGGATGTGGTCGCCGCCCCAGCCCTTGGTGTCCTTGAGCAGCCAGACGACGAGATCCTGCACGTTCTGCACCCGGCAGCAGCCCGAGGAATCGTAGCGAAAATCCCCGCCGAACAGATTCTTCAACGGCGTGTCGTGCATATAGACGCCGTACTGGCTCGGAAAATTGATGCGGATGCGGCCGAGCGAATTCGAAGTCGCCGGGATCCTCGCGAAACGTGTAGTGCACCGCATCGTCCGAATACCAGTTGATCTTCGACGGCGGCACCTCCTTGTGGCTCGGATCGAAAATGCGAATGTGGTTCTGCGTCAGATAATCCGGCTTGTCCTGCATCAGCGGGATCAAATCCTTGCGCACGATCGAGACCGGCACCGTCCAGATACGGATTGAAATTGATCTGGATGATCTTTGAGTTGATGTCGGGCGAAGGCCGGTCCGGCCGCCCGACCACCGCAATGTGCCGCTGGACGGCGAAGCCATCCTCGATGGCTTCGACGCGCGCCGCCGGAATATTCACGACGACGTAACGCGGGCCGAGATTGGTCGAAAGCGTCTTGAGCCGCTCGATATTGATCTTGAGCTGGTCGCGCCGCGTCTGCGCCGGTACGTTCATTTCGTCGAGTGTGACCTCGCGCAAAATGCCGTCGACGGTGAGCCCGTGGCGCGCCTGGAAGCGGCGCACCGCCTCCTCGACGTAGGAGTCGTAGATGTCGTTGCCGACGGCATTGGGATCGAGGTCGCCGGAAACGAGCAACCGTTTGCGCAGATCCACCACGCTCGGATGCCGGTTGCCGAGCCGTAATTCGTCGACCTTGGGCACGACGGGCCAGCCGCCGCGGGCGACGATGTCGTCATAGGTCTTGACCGCGTCTTGCGTGAATTGCGCGGTCGCCGGCGACAAGGTCGGCGCGGTGGCCTTCGGCATGTGAATGGTGCGCGAGGCCTGGTCGAACGCCTCGCCGAAATCGCCGCGATCGGTATCGCCGAGGAGCTCGTCGAGCGGCTCGGCGAGCGCGCGCGACGCCATAAGTCCTCCCGCTGCGAGCGTCGCCGCGCCGGCAGCGCGCCGCAGGAAGGCGCGGCGGCTTAGGCGTCGCACGGAATGGGCCGGATCGTTCATGACGCTGGTCTGTGCCGAGGCATTACGGCCGAATTCGGCCAAGGAGGGGATAAAGCGGCGCATGGCAAAGCCGGTCACATGCAGACAGCCGCCCCAAACAGCGCAATACCACAAGGCGAGCCGGTAAAAAAAGACCCCGGCTGCGGGGCCGGGGCTAAGGCACGCCAGTACGACGGTAAACCGCCGGCGAAAGACGGTCTGGGCCTGATCCCAAGATCAGGCCCGAGACGCGATGTCGTTATTACAGGCGATAGAGAATTCTGATCGGTCCAGAAGCGCTCGAGCCGGTGCAGCGCCTTGTTGAGCACCGAGAACTCGTCGGCATTGATGCCGCCGACCTGCTCCACCGTGCGCACGTGCTTCTGATAGAGCGCTTCGACGGTGTCGCGGACCTCGCGGCCCTTGTCGGTGAGCTTGATGCGCACCGAGCGGCGGTCGACCCGCGAGCGCTGGTGATCGAGGAAGCCCATCTCGACGAGCTTCTTCAGATTGTAGGAGACGTTGGAGCCGAGATAATAGCCGCGCGTGCGCAACTCGCCCGCGGTCAGCTCCTTGTCGCCGATATTGTAGAGCAGCAGCGCCTGCACCGAATTGATGTCGGCGCGGCCTTGGCGGTCGAACTCGTCCTTGATGACGTCGAGCAGACGCCGATGCAGGCGCTCGACCAAGGTCAGCGCCTCGAGATAGTGCGGCCGGATATGGTCGAAGCGCGCCTCACGATCGGCGGGCTCGACCGTCTTGACGACGGCTTTCATTGTGACGCCTTTCCCAAAGTCAAATCTTGTTTTAATCGACGGGCCCTGTTTTCCCGCCGTATCGCATCACCCTAAGCATCAGGGTCTAAGATCAGTTTAAATAACAGGCTAAAAATAAGGTTTATTCGCCGCTCTGTGGCCGCGTATTACGCGTAAAATTGCGGCTGCTCTTTTGACGTTCGTTCACCGTTGTGGCGGGCAGCTGCGGCGGCATCACCGCCAAGAAGAGAACCACATCAACAAGATCTTCAGGGATGTAAACGTACCGTGTCCGGCCCGCCTTCGCCTCGCTTCGGCGTGGCAGTCTTTGCGCGACGCTTATCAAAGAAATGTTAAAGCCGCTTTTTGGCAAAGGCCCTGCCAGAATGCGATTTTAAATACCTCTCAAAATCCAGCGCTTTATATTTATCCAAAAATGCGGAATATCAAACCAACTTCCATGGAATATATTTGGAATATATTTTGCCGTGTGCTTCGACTTGCGGAGTTGTGATCCGCTGAGTCGCCGCTTCAGGTCAGCGGTTGCGCCGGTATATTCGTGCTCAGGAACCGCCTCGCTGCGGATGATATAGACATACCACACGGTATGGCTCCAGTCCGTCTTCGCTTTCGCTTCGCTCAAGCTCCGCCGGACACGCTTTGCCCTAGCTGTCTCCGCGTGGCTCCAGTCTGTCTTCGCTTTCGCTTCGCTCAAGCTCCGCCGGACACGCTTTGCCCTAGCTGTCTCTGCGTGGCTGCGCCACGCGTAGCCCATGAGGGGCTCCAGTCCGTCTCCGCTTTCGCTTCGCTCAAGCTACCCCGGACACGCTTCGCCCTAGCTGTCTCCGCGTGGCTGCGCCACGCGTAGCCCGTTAAGGCGAAGCGTGGTGGGAGAGGTAGGACTCGAACCTACGAAGGCGTAAGCCAGCGGATTTACAGTCCGCCCCCTTTGCCACTCGGGACACTCTCCCGCACCGCAATCGCGGGTGCGTCGGCCGGCACGGCCGACCGCGCTATATGGTTGGGCTGTCCTGCCTAGTCAATCGAAATTGGCCCGAATTGCCAAGGTTCTGACCGCGTGACAGAAACCGGACATGCGCGAAGCGGCCCCGGCCATCGAAATCCCGCGACCGTCCTCACGGCCGCCACCCGCAAGGGCGGCGCGAGCCGAGCGACACCGCGATCCTTTACGGCTGGCACACGGTGACCGCGGCGCTCGCCAATCCGGCGCGCCATTTCCGCAAGCTTCTGCTGACCGAGAATGCGCTGCGGCGGCTCGCCGAGGACGGCATCACGCCGCCGCTCGCGCCGGAGGTGGTGCGGCCCGGATGCGATCGACCGCGCAGCTCACGCCCGACGCGGTGCATCAGGGGCTGTTCGCCGAGGCCGATCCCCTGCCCTCGCCCGACATCGAGGATCTGCCGGACGGCGGCATCGTGCTGGTGCTCGACCAGATCACCGATCCGCATAATGTCGGCGCGATTTTGCGCACCGCGGCGGCCTTCGCGGTCATCGCGATCGTCACCACGGCGCGGCACAGTCCCGGAGGCGACCGGCGTGCTGGCGAAATCGGCGTCCGGCGCGCTCGAACTGGTGCCGATCGCCATCGTGCAAAATCTGGCGCGCGGGCTCGCCGCGTTGAAAGAGCGCGGCTTTTTCGCCGTCGGTCTCGACTCGAATGCGCGCCGACGATCTCGCCGCGATCGAACTGCGCGCGCCGCTCGCGCTCGTGCTGGGCGCCGAAGGCAAGGGCTTGCGGCAATTGACGGCGGCGACCTGCGACCGCCTGGCGCGGCTCGATCTGCCCGGCGCGATCAAAAGCCTCAACGTGTCGAACGCCGCGGCGCTGGCGCTCTATATCGCCTCGCGCGCGATGTTCCTAAACGACAGAAGGCCCGCAAGCGAAGGCCCGCAGTGCGGGCCTTCGCAGCTTCACGGATGATCGCTTGCGATCACCGATAGTAGCGCCGGCGCGGCGCGCCGTAATAGCGATGCATGTACGGCGTGCGGTAAGCAAAGCGCGGCCGATAATACGGGTGCCGGTAATACGGCGGATAAGCCGGCACGGCGCCGTAACCGTAGCCATAACCGGAGCCCGGCACGTAGGGATAGTCGGTGGCCGGCACGTAGGCGGTCTCCGGCGAATAGGTCGCATACGCTCATGATGGCCGGGCCGGAATAGACCGGGCCCTGATTGACCACATAGAGCGAGGCCGCGGCATAGGCGACCGGACCGCACGCCACCGCAGCCGCCGCCACCGCCATAACCGCAATTGCCGCAGCCGCCGCCGTTCCAGGCGGTGACACCGCAATTGCCGCAGCCGCCGCTCCAATCCGACCAGCCGCAATTGCCGCAGCCGCTCCAGCCGCAGCACGGACCGCCGAATGCCGTCGGCACGACCGGATTGACCATGATCGGCGCCGGCGCGACGGGCTGCGCATAGACGGCGGCCGCCGTCGGCGCAGCGCAGGCGCCGCAACCGCCGTACACGGCCGGCGTCATGGGGGCGTAAGCGACCGGAGCCGAATAGCCCCAGCCGCAGCAGTTGGCAGACGCAATCGACGTCATGCCGACTGTGAACAATGTGGCGACAGCCACAACGAGGACCCGATGGAAAGACATGACACTCCTTACTGAGACGTGCTTCCCGAGTTTGACCCCTTGCGGGGCGGTTGGAGCAGGCGCAATGCGCGGCCTGCAGATGAACGATCGATTGACCTATGGACCCTTGTGCGGTGGACCGCCGGGCCCTTTCGGGCCCGGTTTTGGCGACTGCCGGCGCTGGCCGAAATTGTTGCCGCCGACGGCGGCGGGTCCGTAATACGGGGCGTATTCGGTCACCGGCGCCGCACCCGATCCGCTCGACCAGCTGCGATAATAGGTCGGCGCCGGCGGCGGCAGCGGGCGATCCGGCGGCGGCACGATCTCGAGCCGGCCGTAGCCGGGGCGCTTGCCGGTTGCCGGGTGGTAAGCCGGGAGCACGCGAGACGGCAGTCGACAACGGCAGCGGCCGCTAGATCACCGTCGGCGCCACCGACCCCGGACGGTCGAGGCCGAAATCGCCTTCGACGACGCCCCACGAGGCATCGATGCCGTTGATGTAGACCGGCACCCCGGGCTTGCCGGGAATGACGATTTCCGGCGCGCGCTGGGCGAGCGCGGGCGACGCCGTGACTGCAGCCAGCAAAATCGCCGGGACCGGACGCATGAACAATCCACGATCGTTGCGCGTATCGCCGGCACTTTATGGAAGGCGCAGGAGAAATTGGTTTAAAACGGCGCTGCCGCAATTGCTGAATTATTCGGTAACATTAATGGGTTGCTATGCGCCGGCAGCCGCTCGGCCAGCGGCCGCCCGCACCGTCGCAGCCGCCTCCCCGCGACTTTCGGCTTACGACCTCTGGCGAACAGACAGAATGTCGCGCCGCGACCTAGCGTTGCCGATCGGGACGCTGCCGCGGCGGCCACGGCAAGCCGCGGCGGTCCCTAACAAGATCACGGATAGGGGGGTTCTATGACCACGATGGCAGTCGATACGCCGCGCACCGGCGGCATGACGAGCGAAGAGCGTCTCGTGATTTTCGCTTCTTCGCTCGGCACGGTTTTCGAGTGGTACGACTTCTACATCTACGGCACGCTCGGCGTGTTCCTCGCGAAATACTTCTTCTCCAACGTGCCGGCCGACGTCGGCTTCATCTTCGCGCTGCTCGCCTTTGCCGCGGGCTTCGCGGTGCGCCCGTTCGGCGCGCTGATCTTCGGCCGGTTCGGCGACATGATCGGCCGCAAATACACCTTCCTCATCACCATGTCGCCTGATGGGCGTCGGCACGTTCTTCATCGGCGTGCTGCCGGGCTACGCCACCTGGGGCATTCTGGCGCCGATCGTGCTGATCGGCCTGCGCCTGGTGCAAGGCCTGGCGCTCGGCGGCGAATATGGCGGCGCGGCGATCTATGTCGCCGAGCACGCGCCGCCCAACAAGCGCGGCTATTACACGTCGTGGATTCAGACCACCGCAACGCTCGGCCTGTTCATGGCGCTGCTCCTGATCCTCGGCATCCGCACCTCGATGGGCGAAGCCGCGTTCGGCGACTGGGGCTGGCGCATTCCGTTCCTGCTCTCGGCGGTCCTGCTCGCCGTGTCGCTGTGGATCCGGCTCAAGCTCAATGAATCGCCGCTGTTCCAGCGCATGGTCGACGAAGGCAAGCAGTCCAAGCGGCCGCTGACGGAAGCGTTCGGCCAATGGCAAAACTGCAAGATCGCGATCGCGGCGCTGCTTGGCGCCACCGCCGGCGAAGCCGTGGTGTGGTACGGCGGACAGTTCTACGCGCTGTTCTTCCTGACCCAGACCCTGAAAGTCCCGGGCGTCACCGCGCAGATCCTGATCGCGCCTCGCGCTTCTGATCGGCACGCCTTGCTTCATCCTGTTCGGCGCGCTGTCCGACCGGATCGGCCGGAAGCCGATCATGCTGGCCGGCTTTGCGCTCGCGGCCGTGACCTACTTCCCGATCTTCCAGGGCATCACGCACTTCGCCAATCCGAAGCTGGAAGCGGCGCTGGCGGCGGCCCCGGTGACGGTCACCGCCGACCCGAGCGAATGCGCGTTCCAGTTCAAGGCGACGGGAACCGAGAAGTACACCACCGGCTGCGACAACATCAAATCCGCGCTGGTGAACCTGTCGGTGAACTACAACAACGTCTCGGCGCCCGCCGGCACCAAAGCGAGCGTCAAGATCGGCGATCAGACCATCGCCGCCGACACGCCGAACCTCGCCGCAGCGATCGCCGCCGCGGTGAAGAGCCACGGCTATCCGGCCGGCGCCGACCCGAACGACATCAACTACATCGATGACGGTCGTGCTGCTCGTGATCCTGGTGGTCTATGTGACCATGGTCTACGGGCCGATCGCCGCCTGGCTTGTCGAACTGTTCCCGACCCGCATCCGCTATTCGGGGCTGTCGCTGCCGTATCACATCGGCAACGGCTGGTTCGGCGGCTTCCTGCCGGCGACCGTGTTCGCCATCGTGGCGGCGACCGGCAACATCTATTCCGGTCTGTGGTATCCGATCGGCGTCGCGGCGATGAGCTTCGTCGTCGCGCTGATCTTTTTGCCGGAAACCAAGGACCGCGACATCACGCATCTTGGGTGAGCGCTTAACGCAAACCCGGCGGGGCGGTCGAACGGCGGCCGCCCCGTTTTTTTTCGGCCTATCGGATTTTTGGTCCGGTCAAGCGGCCGACGGCGAAATTGCGGGCTGCCGCGGCAACGCCGCACAACAGCGCAAAAGCCAGCGCCGCGCCGACAATCTCGCGGGCCATCGCCGCGATGCCGTGAGTTGCGCTCCATAACCGCTCCAATTCGGGCGCCAGCAGTTTGAAGCCGGCGGCGACCGCGCCAATCGACCGCGCCGTAACGCCATCGCGCGTGCGGTATTCCAAGGCGTCGGATCGGCATCTCTGCGCATGCGCGAAGTTTAGCGGATTTGCCGGCGGGAGCGAAAGCGCGGCGTGATCAATGCCCCGCGGCGGCGCCGGCGGGCGCCTGCGGCCGCCTCATCAGCAGGCCGAACGCGGCCAGCACCAGAAACAGCACCGTGAGCATCAGGAACACGTCGGCATAGCTCATCACCGCGGCCTGCAGCCGCACGATCTTCATCATCTCGGCCAGCGCCTGCATCTGCGCGTCGGAGCCGTGGAAGCGCGGCGGCAAGCTGCGCCAGCATTTCGGTGGCCGCGATGCTTGCGAGCCATTCACCGCCTCGTGCAGGCGCTGCAGATGCAGATCCATGCGGTCGTTGAACCAGGTATTGATGGCGGCGAGCCCGATGGCGCCGCCGAGATTGCGCATCAGATTGAACAGGCCGGAGGCGTTCTTGACGCGCTCCAGCGGCAGCGTGCCGAGCGCGGTATTGGTCACCGGGATGATCGCAAACATCAGGCCGACGCCGCGGAACACTTGCGGCCACAGCAATTCCCAGAAATCCCAATCCGAGGTGACATAGGTCATCTGCCAGGTGCCGATGGCGAAGAACACGAAGCCGGCGATCAGGACGAAGCGCGGATCGAACCGCTCGACGAGCTGGCCGGCGATCGGCGCGGTCATGAACATCACCAGGCCGGAGACGAACATGGTGTCGCCGATCATCAGCGCGTCGTAGCCGCGCACCTGCGCGAGATAGACCGGGTAACAGATAAGTCAGGCCGTAAAGCCCGATGCCGAGCACGAAGGAAAACAGGCTGCCGACGGCGAAATTGCGGTTGGCGAAGGCGCGCAGGTCGACGATCGGCGCCCGCGCCGTCAGCACCCGGGCGAAGAACACCACCGCGGAGACGCCGGAGACGATGGCGACGGCGAAAATCGTGTCGTCGTCGAACCATTCGTAGCGCGGCCCTTCCTCGAGCACATATTCGAGCGCGCCGAGAAAGCCCGCCATGCTGAGCAGGCCCCACCAGTCGAAATTCTTCAACAGCGCGAAATCCGGCTTGTCGAAATCGACCAGCAGATAAGTGGCGATGGTGACGACGATGCCGGGCACGACATTGATGAAGAACAGCCAGTGCCACGAATAGGCGTCGGTCAGATAGCCGCCGACCGTCGGACCGATGGTCGGCGCCAGCGTCGCGATCAGGCCGACCACCGGCGCGACGAATTTTTGCCGCGGGCCCTGGAAGATCAGATAGGCCGAGGCGAACACCGTCGGCACCATGCCGCCGCCGATAAAGCCTTGCAGCGCCCGCCACACGATCATGCTGTCGATCGAGGAGCTGGTGCCGCACATGATGCTCGCCAGCGTGAAGCCGGCCGCCGAGATCGGCGAACAGGATGCGGGTGCCGAGCGCGCGCGACAGAAATCCCGACAGCGGAATGGCGATCACTTCGGCGATCAGATAGGCGGTCTGCACCCAGGGAATTTCGTCGGCCGATGCCGACAGGCCGGCCTGGATGTCGTTCAGCGACGACGACACGATCTGGATGTCGAGAAACGCCATGAACATGCCGAAGCACATGGCGAGAAAGGCGATCAGCCGGCGCGGCGGGATCGCATCCGCGCTGCGTGCGGCTGTTGCGGCGCGGTGCCGGCATCGGCCGGATGTGCGGTCGATGACAGTCGCGGCGGTCATGACACCGCTCCGCGGCTCAGCGCGATTGCAGGCGCGGCTTCGGCGGCATCGGCGGCGGAGGTCAGCCCCGCCTCGCCGCGCGTGCGCCGGGCTTGGTATCGACGCTGACCACGACCGACATGCCCGGCCGCAGCAGCCGCTGCGCGGCGACGCCGGCCGGCACTTCGATGCGCACCGGCAGCCGCTGCACGATCTTGGTGAAATTGCCGGTGGCGTTGTCCGGCGGCAGCAGCGAGAACACCGAGCCCGAGGCCGGCGACAGGCTTGCCACACGGCCCTTGATGGCATGGTCGGGCAGCGCATCGACGCTGATCGAGACCGGCTGGCCGGGACGGATGCGGGCGAGCTGCGTCTCCTTGAAATTGGCGTCGATATAGACGTCGCTCGAGCGGCACGAGGCTCGCGACGCGCTGCCCGGTCTGCACGTAGTCGCCGGTCTGCACCGCGCGATTGCCGAACACGCCGTCGACCGGCGCGCGGATCACGGTGAACGACAGATCGCGCTCGGCCTTGGCCTGCGCGGTCGTAAGCTCGTCGAGCGTGCGCGCCGCTTCGCTGCTGCTGCGCCTTGAGCACGTCGAGATTGGCCTCGGCGGCGTCGATGACCGACCTGCGCGCTCTGCCACCGCGGCGGCCGCCTGATCGCGAGCGGCTTCCGCCTGCTCGAGCGCCTGCTGGCTGGCGAATTTCTGCTGTGGCGAGGCCTGCTGCCGCGTCGTATTCGAGCTGCGTTCTTCTTGGCCTCGGCCTGCGCCGAAGCCAATTGCGCCTTGGCCTGGTCGATAGTGGCGCCCTGGGCCACGATCTGGCGGCCGATGCGGTCGACGGTCGCCTGCTGCGTCGCCACTTTGTCGCGCGCCGCATCGACCGCGAGCCGATAGTCGCCGTGTCGATGGTGGCGATCACGTCGCCGGCATTGACCGGCGCATTGTCGGCGACCGGAATGCTGCGCGACGTAGCCGGAAATCTTCGAGGCCAGCGTCGTGTTGTGGGCGACGCACATAGGCGTCGTCGGTCGAAACGATGTAACGGCCGTCCAGCCACCAGTGCACGCCGGCATAGCTGCCGCCGATGAGCGCGATAGCCGAGCGCCGCGGCGATCAGCGTCCGTCGTGTTGAGACGAAGCCGCGACGCGGCTTTCGGCCCGCGCATTCTGGCGAATGGCGCTTGGCGCCGGCGCGCGGCGGCTTCGGCACGGGACAGGCTCGGTTGTCGCGCAGCTCTTCGGAAACGGCCGGCAGATGGATGGCGGTCTTCGTCATTGTGCGGACGGTACATCGGCGATGCTTCCTTACATGGCGGCTCCGTCTGAAGCTCGGCCTGCCATGCCAAGAGGTCATTGACCGAACGGTTCGGTCAGCCTATATAAGCGATCGTAAGCCAAGGTCAATATGACCGAACCGTTCGGTCAATAATATTTGAGGCGCGTCCTAAGATCTGCTGATAAAGCGATGCAAGTTCATGTCTAATACTGGCGCAGGAAACGACGAATGAACGCCCAAGCTCAGGCTCAAAATCGCACGGCCGCTCCGGCGGAGGACAATGCCAAACGGCGCCAGATCGTCGAAGGCGCGCGCGCGATCTTCCTGCAGCACGGCTTCGACGCGGCCAGCATGAACGACATTGCCCGCGCGGCCGGCGTGTCCAAGGGCACGCTTTACGTCTATTTCGCCAATAAGGAGCAGCTGTTCGAGGCCATCGTCCATGAGGAATGCCTGGTTCACGCCGAAAAAACGTTCGACCTCGATCCCAACGATCACGACGTCGACGCCACTGCTCACCCGGCTCGGCATCGCCTTTCGTCGATTTCCTGTGCCAGCCGGAAAAAGCCTCGGCGCTGCGCGACTGTGGTCGCCATCGCCGACCGCATGCCGGAGATCGGCAGGATCTTCTACGAAACCGGCCCGGCCATCGGCATCGCCAAGCTCGCCGCCTATCTGCAGGCGCAAAACGAGGCCGGCGTGCTCGCGGTCGACGACTGCGAGCTAGCCGCCGCGCAATTCCTGGATGCCTGCCAATCGACGCTGTTCAAGCCGGTGCTGTTCAATTTCCGCGAGGCGCCGGAATGCGGATGCCATCACACACGTCGTCGGCATCGCGGTGCGGACCTTCCTGCGGGCCTATAGCGTCGACGCCGCAGACATTAGGCGCCGGTCGCTCCCCGATGCTATCCCCGCTCTCCCTGTGGAACGGGCCTCGCTCCCAATCGTTTCTCGTATGTGAGGGGCTTGATTGCATCACGCACGATTGCGGGTTCTGACCACATGACACGCCAAGCCGCTTCGACGCATCCGCGCCCCTCCCCCGCAGCGGAGGCCGGCAAAGACGTCGACCGGCTCTGCATCGACACCATCCGCACGCTGGCGATCGACGCGGTGCAGAAGGCGAATTCCGGGCACGCCGGCGCGCCGATGGGTTTTGCGCCGGTCGCCTATACGCTGTGGCAAAACGTCCTGCGCTACGACCCGGCCGATCCGCTGTGGCCAAACCGCGACCGCTTCGTGCTGTCCAACGGCCACGCCTGCATGCTGCTCTATGCGCTCCTGCATCTCGCCGGCGTGAGGCGATTGGACGGCGGCCGCGTCACCGCTGCGCCGGCGATCAGCCTCGACGACATCAAGAGCTTCCGCCAGATCGACAGCGTCACGCCGGGCCATCCGGAATACGGCCGCACCACCGGCGTCGAATGCACGACCGGCCCGCTCGGCCAAGGCTGCGGCAATAGCGTCGGCATGGCGATCGCCTCGCGCTGGCTCGGCGCGCGCTATAACCGCGACAATTTCAAGATTTTCGACTTCGACGTCTACACGATCTGCAGCGACGGCGACCTGATGGAAGGCGTCGCCAGCGAGGCGGCTTCGCTCGCCGGCCATCTGCGGCTCGCCAATCTGTGCTGGATCTACGACAACAACACCGTCACCATCGAGGGCCATACCCGCTCGCCTTCAGCGAAGACGTCGAAGCCCGCTTCAAGGGCTATCGCTGGAACGTGCTGCGGGTGCGCGACGCCAATGACACCGCGGCGCTGCCGCGGGCGCTCGACGCGTTCAAGCAAACCAACGATCGCCCGACCCTCATCATCGTCGACAGCATCATCGGTTACGGCGCGCCGCATAAGCAGAACACCGCGGCCGCGCATAGCGATCCGCTCGGCGAGGAGGAAGTGCGGCTGACCAAGCGCTTCTACGGCTGGCCGGAAGACGCGCAATTTCTGGTGCCGGACGGCGTCTACCAGCATTCCGCGACGGCATCGGCCGGCGCGGGCGAAAGCTGCGCGACGAATGGACGAAGTCTTTCGCCGGCTACCGCAAGCGAACATCCGCAGGCGCGCGCGCGAAATCGAGATGCTGCTCGCCGGCGAACTGCCGCCGGACTGGGACGCCGCCCTGCCGACATTCCCGGCCGACGCCAAAGGCCTCGCCACACGGGAAGCCTCGGGCAAGGTTCTCAATCCGCTCGCCAAGGCCATTCCCTGGCTGATCGGCGGCGCGGGCGATCTGTCGCCCTCGACCAAGACGACCTTGGACGGCGCGATAAATCGCTGGAAGCCGACGACCCCGGCGGACGCATCATGCATTTCGGCGTCCGCGAGCACGCCATGGGCGCCGTCGTCAACGGCCTGGTGCTGTCGAAGCTGCGCGCCTTCGGCGCGACCTTTCTCACCTTCAGCGATTACATGCGGCCGTCGATTCGGCTGGCCGCGCTGATGGAGCTGCCGGTCTTCCACGTCTTCACCCACGATTCGATCGGGCTCGGCGAAGACGGCCCGACGCACCAGCCGATCGAGCAGCTGGTGGCGTTGCGCGCCATTCCCAACATGATCGTGCTGCGGCCGGCCGACGCCAACGAAGTGCGCGAGGCCTACAAAGTCATTTTCGGACTGAAGACGCAGCCGGCCTGTCTGGTGCTCAGCCGGCAGAAACTGCCGATGTTCGACCGCGACCGCTATGCGCCCGCAGCCGGTCTCGCCCGCGGCGCCTATGTCATGGCCGAGGCGGAAGGCGGCGAGCCGCGAAGTGATCCTGATCGCCACCGGCAGCGAGGTGCAGCTCTGCATCGAAGCTTATGAGATGCTCAAGAGCCGAGCGCATCGCGGCGCGGGTCGTCAGCATGCCGAGTTGGGAGCTGTTCGAGCGGCAGGACGCGAGCTATCGCAGACGAGTGCTGCCGCCCGCAATCACGGCGCGCGTGGCGGTCGAAATGGGCGCCGTGATCGGCTGGGACCGCTATGCCGGACCGACCGGCGCCATCATCGGCATGCACAGCTTCGGCGCCTCCGGCCAACTGCACCGATTTACTGGCGAAATTCGGTTTCGTTCCGGATAAGATAGTGCAGGCCGCCAAGAATCAGATTGCGGCGGTCAAGAACTCCGCCGGCAAGGATCGCAGGACCAGCCGACAATGAATGCTCTCAAAGCGCTGCAAGATCACGGCCAGGCGGTGTGGCTCGATTTTCTGTCGCGCGGCTTTATCGCCAAAGGCGGGCTGAAGAAGCTCGTCGATGACGACGGCCTGCGCGGCGTGACCTCGAACCCGTCGATCTTCGAGCACGCCATCGGCAATTCCGACGAATACGACGACGCCATTGCGGCAATGCTTAAAGAGCACGACCGGTCCGCCGGTGAGATTTTCGAAGCGCTCGCGGTCGAGGACATTCAGAAAGCGACCGACGTGCTCCGCCCGGTGTTCGACGCGACGCACGGCGCCGACGGCTTTGTCAGCATCGAGGTGTCGCCCTATCTGGCGATGGACACCGAAGCCACCATCGCCGAAGCGAAACAGCTGTGGCGCGCCGTCGACCGCAAGAACCTGATGATCAAGGTGCCGGGGACGCCGGAGGGGCTGCCGGCGATCCGCGAGCTGATCGCCGAAGGCATCAACGTCAACATCACGCTGTTATTCGCGCAAGCGGTCTATGAAGAGGTGGTCGAGGCCTATCTGACAGGCCTGGAAATGCTGGCGGCCGAGCGGCGGCGACGTGTCGCGGATCGCCAGCGTCGCGAGCTTCTTCGTCAGCCGCATCGACACCGCGGTCGACAAATTGCTCGACGAAAAAATCGCCCGGGCCAACGACCCGGACGAAAAACGCCGCCTCAATGCGCTCAAGGGCAAGGTCGCCGTCGCCAACGCCAAGCTCGCCTATCAGCACTATCTGCGGCTGTTCGCCGGCGAGCGCTGGCGCGCGCTCAAGGACAAAGGCGCCAAGCCGCAGCGGCTGCTTTGGGCGTCGACCGGCACCAAGAACAAAGCCTACAGCGACGTGCTCTATGTCGAGGAGCTGATCGGGCCGCGACACCGTCAACACCATGCCGGTCGCGACGATGGATGCGTTCCGCGACCACGGCAAGCTGCGCGACAGCCTCACCGAAAACGTCGCCGACGCGCAGCGACGTTCTCAGCGAGCTCGCCCGCGCCGGCATTTCGCTCGACGCCGTCACCGACAAGCTCGTCGACGACGGCGTGCGGCTGTTCGCCGACGCCGCCGACAAGCTTCTCGCCGCGGTCGCCAAGAAGCGCGCCGAAATCCTCGATCAACAGGTCGACGAGCAGGAGCTTGGCGCTCGGCCATCGAGCTCGACGCAAGAAGTCGGCGAGCTCGCCGAGGAATGGCGCAAGCACGGCAATATCCGCAAGCTTTGGCAGCGCGACAAATCGCTGTGGACCGGCGCCGACGAAGATCGCTGGCTCGGCTGGCTCGACAGCGTCGGCGACGCCGAGCTCGCGAACTACGCCGCCTTTGCCGCAGGACATCAAACGCGACGGATTTCGCGACGCCGTGCTGCTCGGCATGGGCGGATCGAGCCTGGGCCCGGAAGTGCTGGCCACGACGTTCGGCCAAAGCGGCGGCTGGCCGCGCCTGCGCGTTCTCGATTCCACCGTGCCGGCGCAGATCGCGGCGCTCGAAGCCGACCTCGATCTCGCCAAGACCCTGTTCATCGTCTCGAGCAAGTCCGGCAGCACGACCGAGCCCAATGTTCTGACGGATTATTTCTTCAAGCGCGTCGCCGACGCAGTCGGCGGCGACCAAGCCGGTCCGGCATTTCATCGCCATCACCGATCCGGGCTCGGCGCTGCAGAAACGAGCGGCAGCAGCAGAAATTCCGCCAAGTATTCTATGGCGTGCCCAGCATCGGCGGACGCTATTCGGTGCTGTCGCCGTTCGGCCTCGTGCCGGCGGCGATCGCCGGCATCGACGTCGCGGCGCTCGTGCAGTCGACGCGCGTGATGATGCGATCCTGCGGACCCGACGTGCCGCCGGCGGAAAATCCCGGCGTCGCGCTCGGGCTTGCGCTCGGCGCCGCCGCGGCGGCGCGGCCGCGACAAGGTCACGATCTTCGCCTCGCCGCGCTGCCGAGTTTCGGCGCCTGGGCCGAGCAACTGTTCGCCGAATCGACCGGCAAGCAACGGCAAGGGCCTGATCCCGATCGACGGCGAGCCGCTCGGCCGGCCCGAGGTCTACGGCGACGATCGCTGCTTTATCGATCTTGCGCTCGACGGCGAGGGCGATGACGCGCGCGAGGCCAAGCTCAAAGCGCTGGCAGAAGGCCGGACATCCGGTCATCCGCATCGTGCAGAAGTCGCTCGAACATATCGGCCAGGAATTCTTCCGCTTCGAAATCGCCACCGCGATCGCCGGCGCGGTGATCGGCATCAATCCGTTCGACCAGCCCGACGTCGAAGCGAGCAAGGTCAAGACGCGCGAATTGACGGCGGCCTTCGAGAAATCCGGCGCGCTGCCGGCCGAGACGCCGGTCTGTGCCGACAAATCCATCGCGCTCTATACCGACGACACAATGCCGAAGGCGCTGCGCAAGGCCGGCGCCGACGGCGAGCGTCGAGAGCTGGCTGAAGGCGCATTTCGGCCGCATCGGCCCGGCGACTACGTCGCCATGCTGGCCTATCTCGCGCGCGACGAGGCCAACGCCGCGCCGTTGCAGCAGCCGCGCGCTCGCGGTGCGCGACCGGCGCCATGTCGCGACCTGTCTCGAATTCGGGCCGCGCTTTTTGCACTCGACCGGCCAAGCCTACAAAGGCGGACCCGACAGCGGCGTGTTCCTTCAGATCACCTCGGACGACGCCGAGGATCTGCCGATCCCCGGCCATCGCGCGAGTTTCGGCGTGGTCAAGGCGGCGCAGGCGCGCGGCGATTTCGACGTTCTGCGTCGAACGCGGCCGGCGCGCGCTGCGGGTTCATCTCAACGGCGATTTGGAGGCCGGCCTTGCCGCGCTCGAGGCCGCAGTCGAACGCGCGATTGGCGTGAACGGAGTTGCATGCGCATGCAGATCGGCGTGATCGGCCTCGGCCGCATGGGCGGCAATATTTCCCGCCGCCTGATCCAGAACGGCCACGAAGTGGTCGTCTATGACCACGATCCCAAGGCGGTCGCCGCGTTGAGCCGCGACGGCGCCACCGGCGCGCCGGGGTCTCGACAAACTGGTGCAGCAATTGCAGCCCGCCGCGCGCGGTCTGGGTCATGCTGCCGGCCGGCAAGATCACCGAAGACGTCATCGCCGAGCTCGGCAAGTTGCTCGACGCCGGCGACATCGTCCTCGACGGCGGCAACACGTTCTGGAAGGACGACATCCGCCGCGCCAAGATGCTCAAAGAGCGCAGCATCCATCACGTCGACGTCGGCACCAGCGGCGGCGTGTGGGGTCTCGAGCGCGGCTATTGCATGATGATCGGCGGCGCCAAGGCAGATCGTCGATCGCCTCGATCCGATCTTCAAGGCGTTGGCGCCCGGGCTCGGCAATGTGCCGCGCACGCCCGGACGCGACGGCCGCGATCCGCGCGCCGAGCACGGCTACATCCATGCCGGCCCGAACGGCGCCGGCCATTTCGTCAAGATGGTGCACAACGGCATCGAATACGGCCTGATGCAGGCCTTCGCCGAAGGTTTCGACATTCTCAAAAACGCCGACAGCGAAGGCCTGCCGGAAGACCACCGCTTCGATCTCGATCTCACCGACATCGCCGAAGTCTGGCGGCGCGGCAGCGTCATCAGCTCCTGGCTGCTCGATCTCACGGCAAGCGCGCTCGCCGCCGATCCGAAGCTCGACGGCTTTCGAAGGCGTGGTCGAGGATTCCGGCGAAGGCCGCTGGACCATCATGGCGGCGATCGAGGAAGCGGTGCCGGCGGATGTGCTCTCGGCCGCGCTCTACACCCGCTTCCGCTCGCGCCGCGAGCACACTTTTGCGGAAAAAATCCTCTCCGCCATGCGCAAAGGCTTCGGCGGCCATATCGAGGCGACAGCCGGGCCGAAACCGGCGCCTGACATGCGCAAGGCCAAGGCGTCATGACCGCCGGCAACGGCGCGACGACGCCGCGCGGCACGGCCCGCCGATCCGTGCTGCCTCGTGATTTTCGGCGCGTCGGGCGACCTCACGCACCGGCTTCTGCGTCCCGGCGCTTTATAATCTCGGCCGTCGACGGTCTGTTGCCGGAGGCCTTTGCCTTGATCGGCGTCGCCAGCAGCCCGTCGTCGAACGAAGCCTTCCGCGGCGACCTGTCAAAAGCCTGCCGAAATTCGCCACCCGCGAGCATCGACGCAACGCGTCGTGAAGAAGCTGCTCGGCTGCGTCGCCTATGTGCAGGGCGAGCCCGACGACGACGCGACCTACGAGAAGATCAGGCGCGAGCTCGCCCGCATCGAGGGCGAACGCGACACCAAGGGCAACCGGCTGTTCTATCTGGCGACGCCGCCGGCCGGCTTCGCGCCGATCGGCTGCCATCTCGGCGAGTCCGGGCTCGCGCGCGAAGCAGAACGGCGCCTGGCGGCGCGTCGTCGTCGAGAAGCCGTTCGGCACCGACCTCGCCTCGGCGCGCGCGCTCAATCGCAAGCTGCTCAGCGTTCTCGACGAGGATCAGATTTTCCGCATCGATCATTATCTCGGCAAGGAGACCGTGCAGAACATCATGGTGCTGCGTTTCGCCAACGGTCTGTTCGAGCCGATCTGGAATCGCGACCATATCGACCACGTGCAGATCACGGTCGCGGAATCGCTCACCGTCGGACGCCGCGGCAGCTATTACGACGCCACCGGCGCGCTGCGCGACATGGTGCCGAACCATCTGTTCCAGCTGCTTGTCGCTCGATCGCCATGGAGCCGCCGTCGCGCTTTGCCGCCGACGCGGTGCGCGGCGGAGAAGGCGCAGGTGCTCGACGCCGTCCAATTGCCCAGTCATGAGGAGGCGCTGCGCAATTCGGTGCGCGCCCAATATGGCGACGGCTATCATCGAAAATCGCGCGGTCGAGGCCTACCGCAAGACGCCAGGACGTCAATCCCGACAGCACCACCGAAACCTATGTCGCGCTCAAGCTGATGATCGACAATTGGCGCTGGGCCGGCGTGCCGTTCTATCTGCGCACCGGCAAGGCGCTTGCGCGCCAAGCAGACCGAGGTGGCGATCAAGTTCAAGCAGGCGCCGGTCGCCATGTTCCGCGACACGCCGGTGGAGCGGCTGGCGGAAAACTTTCTGGTGCTCGGCATCCAGCCCAACGAATGCATCGGGCTTGAATTCAACGCCAAGATTCCCGGGCCGTCGATCACGATCGGCGGCGTCGGCATGACGTTCAAATACCAGGATTATTTCGACGCCGCGCCGTCGACCGGCTACGAGACGCTGATCTACGACTGCATGATCGGCGACGCCATTCTTTATCCGCGCGCCGACGGCATCGAGGCGGGATGGCGGGTGGTGCAGCCGTTCCTGGACGCCTGGCACGAAGCGCCGGCCGAAAGGTCTCGCGACCTACCGGGCCGGCAGCGACGGCCCCGACGAAGCCGACGAGCTGCTCGCCCGCGACGGCCGCCGCTGGCGGCCGATCGCGTGAGGCCGCCAATGGCAGCTCGATCGCATCGCCACATCCTTATCGTCGACGACGCTGCCGCGCTCGCCGAAACGGCGGCCCGCCGGCTGGTCGCGCGCGTCGACGCGCAAGCCCGCGCCGCCGTGTGCCTGACCGGAGGTTCGAGCCCGCAAGGGCTCTACCGCCTGCTCGGCGAAGCGCCGTGGCGCGGCGAAGTGCCGTGGGATCGCGTGCATTGGTTCATCGGCGACGACCGCTTCGTTCCGGAGAGCGACCCGCTCAGCAATATGGGCACGGCGCGGCGTCTCCTTCTCGATCGCGTCGGCGCGCCGCGGCAGAACATTCATCCGATGCGCGACCGACGCCGATGATCCCGAAAGCGCGGCGCGGCTCTACGAGGACGATCTCAAGGCGTTTTATGGCGCAGAGGCGCTCGATGCGGCACGGCCGCTGTTCGATCTGGTGCTGATGGGGCTCGGCGGCGACGGCCATACCGCGTCGCTGTTCCCGCACTCGCCCGCGCTCGACGAAACCAAGCGCTGGGTGCTCGGCGTCGCCAAGGCCGGCATGGAGCCGTTCGTGCCGCGCGTCACGCTGACGTTTCCGGCGCTCGCCTCGACACGCGAAATGCTGTTCCTGGTCGACAGCGCCGACAAGCGCGCGATTTTGGCCCGCGTTCTTGCCGGCGAAGACCTGCCGGCGGCACGCGCCTATGCCGACGGCGAGTTGGTCTGGCTGATCGTCCGCGCCGCGGCGCCGGAGCGCTAAGCATGGAGCCAACAGCGCCGCACGATATTGCCGTTTTGGTCGTGATGGGCGTGTCGGGCTCCGGCAAGAGCACGATCGCCTCGATGCTGGCGCATCGCCTGCATTGGATCTACGAGGACGGCGATTGGCTGCACCCCAAATCCAATATCGAAAAGATGCACCACGGCGAGCCGCTTGACGACGCCGATCGCTGGCCTTGGCTGCACGCCATCGCCGACTGGATCGACGCCACGCGCCGGAGCGGCAATCGCGGCGTCGTCGCCTGCTCGGCGCTCAAGCGCGCCTATCGCGACATCCTGATCGGATCGCGGCGCGACGTGCGGCTCGTCTTTCTGCAGGGCGACCGCGATCTGATCGGGCAGCGCATCGCCGCACGCGCCGATCATTTCATGCCGCCGGGATTGCTCGACAGCCAATTCGAGGCGCTTGGAGGTGCCGCAGGCCGACGAAAGGCCGATCGTCGTTTCCGTCGCCCCGCATCCGCGCGAAATCGTGGAAAATATCGTGCAGAAACTCGGTCTTGCCGGCGGCACCGTCCCTGGCGCGGCAGGCGCCGCTCCATCGTGACATCGGCAGCCCAACAACGCGCGCAACCGGTCGAGCGGCCGCGCGACCCGGCACGCCGCGGCCGGAAGCGAAGCGGCCATCGGCCATCTGCTGCTGTTCTTCTCGCTGGTCTACGTGGTCGAAGGCCTGGGCCAGGTCGTCGGACTGATCTCGCAGCCGTTGACTTATTATCTGAAAGAAGTTCACGGCTGGACGCCGGTTCAGGTCACCGCCTTCCTCACCGTCTTCAATCTGCCGTGGATCATCAAGCCGCTCTACGGCATGGTGTCGGATTTCCTGCCGCTGTTCGGCTATCGGCGCAAAAGTTATCTGATCGTCGCCAATGTCGCCGCGATCGCCGGATATTTTTGGGTCACCCGGCTCATCGATCCGACCAATATCGCGTTTGCGCTCATGCTCACCGCCTATGCGATGGCGATATCGAGCACGTTATGCGGCGCGGTGCTGGTCGAGCAGGGGCAAAGGCTGAGCAAGTGCGGCACTTTCGTCAATCAGCAATGGCTCTGGTACAACATCGCCGCGATGGCCGCCGCCATCGTCGGCGGCCAGTTGGTGCAGCACCTGCCGCCGGCCGCGGCGCTGCATGTCGCCGCCGTCATCGTCGGCTGCGCGCCGTTCGCCGTCATCGGCGGCACGCTGTTTCTGATCTCCGAGCCTAAATCGAAGGCCGACCTGCAAGGCATGAAGCATACCTTCCACGGCCTGATGGCGGCGTTTCAGCGCCGTCATCTGTGGATCGTCGCCGCCTTCGTCTTTCTTTATTATTTCAGTCCGGGAATGAGCACGGCGCTCTATTACCACATGACCGACGACCTGAAATTCTCGCAAGGCTATATCGGCATATTGGGATCGATCGGTTCGGCCGGCTGGGTGGTCGGCGCGCTGGTGTACCGAAAATTCTTCGGCGACTTGACGCTCAAGCACCTGCTTAATCTGAGCATCGCCATCGGCACGGCGGCGTCCTTGTCGTTTCTTTTGTTCTGGAACGAGCCGGCTGCCGCAGTGATCTCTTTCTGCGCCGGCTTTGCCGCCATGCTCGCGACCGTGGCGACGCTGACGCTGGCCGCCGATTATTGCCCGAAGCGCGCGGAGGGATTTTCGTTCGCCATCCTGATGTCGATCATCAATCTGGCCAAGACGGTATCGGACAATGTCGGCTCATATCTCTATACGCATCTCTTTCACCGCTCCTTGCCGCCGCTGATCGTGATTTCGGCGCTGTTCACCGCATTCGCCTTCGTCCTGGTGCCGCTGTTGCGGCTCGGCGACAAGCGGCAGGGCGAGCCGGTCGAGATGCGCGAGCGGATGGAACCGGCGGGGCCTGGTGCGCGTTGAAGGTTCCAGTCGGGCGTGATCTAATCCCGATGTTGAGTTTTCCCTTCGGATCACGCGCTAAACATTTTTGGGTGCCTGATCATGCGGAAGGTCGGCGCTTGCATTGCGGCGGCGCTTGGTGCCGCATTGCGTTCGCCCCGTTCCGGCGGCGGCCTTTGGCCTGCGCATCGGGCCGTTTCATATCGGCGTGCCGATTTATCTGCCGCACTTCCATCGTCACCACCTCTACATGCATGCCACCCCTCACGACGCCGTTCGCTCCGAAGACGGCGCCGGCGCCGGTAACGTCGGCCCTGCTCTATCCGAACCTGGCGTTGCCGGATTTTCCAGGACGTCTTCTTGCCGGATTACGCGTCGCCCTGGCCGTTCGGCTATGCGCGCATTTTCTCCACGGCGTTTGCCAGATTGCCGGCGAGCGAAGATCGCCGGCTGTGCCAGCCGGCTTTCGACGCCAACGCCATCGTCGGACGCCTCGCGCAGCGAAATCTCGCCGACCCCCGCGCAAGAGCCCGCCCTGCAAAAGCTTGGCGGCGCGCTCGGCGCCGCGTCCGGCTTCTTGGCCAAGGCCTGCCCGGACACCATCCCCGCGCAGCCTGTCGCCCGGCTGCAGCTCATGGAATCGCAGATCGAGGAATTGAGCATGGCGGTCGACATCGTCCGCCCGCCGCTGCAGGAACTCGAGCAATCGCTGACCGACGAGCAGAAGGCCAGCTTGCCGGCGCGCCGGCGCCGGCCGACGCCACTCGGGCCGATCAGTCGGCCACAATCGGTCCGTCCTGCGGCGGCTCGACGATGGCGATCGACCGGACGATCGAGCAGATCGACGGCTCGGTTCGAGCCGACGCATGCGCAACGCCGGCGCTGGTCGACGTCAAACAGGCCTTCGCCAAGGCCGCGGATGATCTCGATGCGCATTGCCCGGCGACTTTAGCGGCGACGCCGGTCGGACGCCTGGAAGCGATCGAAGCGCGGCTCGATGCGACCTGGCGTTCGGTCCTGTCGACCCAGGTGGCGCTGGCGAATTTCGAAACCAAATTGAACGAGGCACAGAAAGGCCGCCTCGACCAGATGAATTTCGCCGCCGCGCGATAGAATATTTGCTCAGATAACGCGCTGATGCGCATTCCAATTGCGCTCGAGATTGGCGATCAACGCCGGGCTGAAATGGCAATAGGCCTGTTCGCGGCAATAGACCGCCATGTAGCGGCGAAACACGTCGAGCGGCTCCTGGCCGACGCGAAGCGCGCGCCGATTGCCGGCGGCGCTGACAACGCCGGAACTGGTGAAGCCGTCGATGACCGCATCCAGCGCGCTCTCGATTGACGCCGGCGATGCAATCTCGTCGCAGACCAGCCGGCCTTCCGGCGTGTCGCAATCGAGCCGGCGGCCGTAGAGGATCGCCTGGCGCGCGATGCGATCGCCGGTAAACCGCCACAGCCGCAAATTGGCGGCGCCGGGGATGATGCCTTCCTTGCGCGCCGGCAGCGTCATATAGGCGTCGCTCGCCGCCAGCACATAATCGAGCGCCAGCAGGAGCTGACAGCCGCCGCCGATGGCAAAGCCGTCGACGACGCCGATCCACGGCTTTTCCTGCGTGCCGCCGGCCAATCTCGTCGGGGCTTCTGTCCGGCCGCGCCACACCGCGAAACAGTTTATTGACGAGCCCCATGTCGCGCTTGATGTACCAGACGTAGGAGATCTTGCCGTGATAGAGATGGGTGAGATTGATTCCGGCCGAGAACAACCGGCGGCCGCGATATTTCGTGTGCTCGACCGTGTCGCCGCGCAGCACCGCAATGTCGCTCTGCGATCGAGCGTGGCGACGTCGACCGCGGTTTCGAGCCCGTCGAGCGTGGCCTCGTCCTCGGCATTGAGAAAGCGCGGATTGCGCATGGTCACGAATGCCGCCTTGCCGCGCCGCTCCAGCGTCGCGCCCTCGAATTCGAGCTTGCCGCGCTCGGCAAAGCGGGAGCTTAGCTCGGCCGCTTCCGGCCGCGGCAACAGCATGGCGTGGCACAGATGCATGCCGCTCGCCTCATCGGCGAGCACATGCGCCAGGAACAGGCCTTGATCGATCTCGGCGCCGTCCTTGTCGCGCTGCGGCAGCGCGTTCTCGCGCGCCAGCGTTTCGTCGTCGGGCACCAGACCCGGCACCACCGCGGCGGCATCGCGCACCAGCCGCTCGACGCGGATGAATTTCGTGAAGTCATCGGTCAATAGCCGGTACAGCGCCGGCACATGAGCGGACGAGAAATTTCTCGCGGGCGACGCGATCGCGTTCGACGATCGCCGCGGCCGCCGCGGCCTGCGCCTGGGAGCGCTTCGGTTTCGCCGGCAACCGCTTCAATAGCGCCGCGCCGAGCTGCCACTGCCGGGAAACAGTCTCGATGGCGCGCCGATGATCGCCGTCGAGCGCGCCGTCGCTTGCGAGCCAGGCCGCCACGCTCTCGCTCGGCAGGCCGGCGCGCTCATAGACATTTGCCGCGGACGACGGCGCTGCGCTCATCATCGTTCAACTCCGCGGCCGTTTGTCGATGACCCGCTTGGCCTTGCCTTGCGAGCGTTCGATGCTGCCCGGCGCCACCGGGCGAACCGCGACCGAGACCCCGACGCGCGACTTGATGAGATGCGCGCCGCGCGTCCGCCAGCACCGCCAGCGCGTCCGGCGGCAGAGGCTCGCGCGTTTCGACGATGACGTCGAGCTCGTCGAGCCGTTCGGGCCGCGTCACTTCGAGAATGTAATGCGGCGCGAAGGATTGCTCGGTGGCGAGCGCCGCCTCGATCTGGCTCGGAAAAACATTCACGCCGCGGATGATCAGCATGTCGTCGCTGCGGCCCTTGATCCGCTCGATGCGGCGCATGGCACGCCCGTTGCCGGGCAAAAGCCGCGTCAGATCGCGGGTGCGATAGCGGATCACCGGCATCGCTTCTTTGGTCAGCGAGGTCAGCACCAACTCGCCCTCCTCGCCGTCGGGCAGCACCTTGCCGGTGTCGCGGATCGATGATCTCCGGATAAAAATGATCTTCCCAGATCGTCAGTCCGTCCTTGGCATCGGCATATTCCTGGGCGACGCCGGGACCGATCACTTCCGACAGACCGTAGACGTTGACGGCATCGAGGCCCATGCGCCGCTCGATCTCGGCGCGCATCGCTTCGCTCCACGGCTCGGCGCCGAGCAGCGCGATGCGCAGCGACGATTTGCGCGCATCGATGCCCTGGCGGTCGAACTCGTCGGCGATGGCGAGCAGATAAGACGGCGTCACGGCGATGATGTCGGGCGCGAAATCGCCGATGAGCTGCACCTGGCGTTCGGTGAAGCCGCCGCTGACCGGAATGACGGCGCAGCCGAGATATTCGGCGCCGTAATGAAAGCCCAAGCCGCCGGTGAACAGTCCGTAGCCATAGGCGATATGCATCTTGTCGCTGGGCTTGCCGCCGGCGGCGCGGATCGAGCGCGCCATCAGCATCGCCCAGGTATCGATGTCGGAGCGCGTATAGCCGACCACCGTCGGCTTGCCGGTGGTGCCGCTCGAGGCGTGGATACGCACGATCTCGTTCATCGGCACGGCGAACATGCCGAACGGATAATTCTGACGCAAATCCTCCTTGGTGGTGAAAGGAAGCTTGGCCAGATCGTCGAGCGATTTGACGTCGCCGGGCGCGATGCCGGCGCCGGCAAAGGCTTGGCGGTAATGGCCCACATGCGCTGTGGCGTGCGCTACCGTCGCCTTGAGGCGGTCAAGCTGCAGCGCGCGCAATTCATCGAGGCTTGCCGCCTCGATCGGCTCGGGTCGATCGCGGGCGCCTGCCGCCAGGCCCTGTTCGCTCATCGCGTTTTCTCGGCGTTTCCTCGAAGCCGATTGCTCGGCCGCCCTACTCTATGGCGTGTCGGAATCGCCGCAATCAACCGCATTCGCGGCGGCAATTGCGCTTTAATTGCTTTTACCCGAAAAGGTCTCCTTTCTTTCGGCCTCTTCGGCGCAAACGATCCAAGCCTCGGCAATCTCCATCAGCACCTTGCGGTCCTTTTCCGCCGCCCGCTGCGCCAGCCGACGGCACTCGGCGGCGTAGTCGCGAAATTTCCTGGCATTCGATTTGGCATCGTCATCGTCATCTTGCATCGCACGTCCCACATGGCAGTTGTTCCCTACTGTTCCAAATGGCAACCGATGGAACTTAGGCAAAGTTCCGGTTCAAATTCATGCGCTTGCGGGAACCATTTCGATCTGCCGCGGTTCGCCTGCTGTAACGACGGAAGCGGCGCATGGGGACGGCTGAGCAATACCGGCACTACGCGGCAGAGTGCATTCGTCTGGCTCAACAATCGCAACATCCGCCGGAGAAGGACATGCTGTTGAGCATGGCCGCCGCCTGGCGCCGGCTCGCCGAACATGCCGAGCGCATGGGCGAACGCGACCAAGGGCAGAAATAATCTTTCAGTTCTCGAAAAATCTGTTCTTCGGCCGCGGCAGGCCGAGATGCTCGCGCAGCGTCGTGCCGTCGTAGTCGCGCCGGAACAGGCCGCGGCGCTGCAACTCCGGCACCACGCGCCCGACAAAATCGTCGAGCCCGCCGGGCAGATAAGGAAACATCACGGTGAAGCCGTCGGAGCCTTCGGTCTCGAGCCACTCTTCCATCTCGTCGGCGATCGTCGCCGCCGTGCCGACCATGGCGAGGCCGGAATAGCCGCCGAGCCGCTGCGCCACTTGCCGCACGGTCAGGTTCTCGCGCTTGCCGAGCGCGATGGCGCGCTCGCGGCCGCTCTTGGAGGCATTGCTCTCCGGAATATTATCCGGCAGCGGCTTGTCCGGATCGAATTTCGACGCGTCATGGCCGAGCGCGATGGACAACGACGCGATCGCATTGGCGTAGTCGACGAGGCTGTCGAGCTTGGCACGCTTCGCCTTCGCTTCCTCGACGCTGTCGCCGACGACCACGAAACAGGCCGGCAAAATCTTCATATGGTCGCGCGCGCGGCCGAGCTTTTCCATGCGGGCTTTGACGTCGGCATAGAATTTTTGGCCGACGGCGAGATCGCTTTGCGCGGTGAACACCGCTTCCGCGGTCTCTGCCGCGAGCTGGCGCCCGGACTCCGACGCGCCGGCCTGCACGATCACCGGCCAGCCTTGGATCGGACGGGCGATGTTGAGCGGGCCGCGCACCGACAGATATTTACCCTTGTGATCGAGCACGTGCATTTTCGTCGGATCGAAGAAGACTCCGTCTTCGACGTCGCGGACGAAGGCGTCGTCGGCCCAGCTATCCCACAGGCCGGTCACCACGTCGTAGAATTCGCGGGCGCGGCGATACCGCTCGCCGTGCTCCATGTGCTCGTCGAGGCCGAAATTGAGCGCCGCATCCGGATTGGAGGTGGTGACGATATTCCAGCCGGCGCGGCCGCCGCTGATCCAGTCGAGCGAAGCGAAACGCCGCGCGATGTGATAGGGCGCATCGAAAGTCGTCGAGCCGGTGGCGACGAGCCCGATCCGCTCGGTGACCTGCGACAGCGCCGATAACAGCGTGAACGGCTCGAACGACGTCGCCGTGTGGCTTCTTTTGAGCGCATCCATCGGCATGTTGAGGACAGCCATGTGGTCGGCCATGAAGAAGGCATCGAACTTCGCCCGCTCGAGCTTTTGGATGCTTTCCTTGATGTGCGCGTAATTGAAATTCATGTCCGGCCAGGCGCCGGGATAGCGCCAGGCGCCGGTATGGATCGATGCCGGACGCATGAATGCGCCGAGATGCAATTGACGTCCGGAAGCCATTGTGACGATCCCTTCGCTGCCCGTGCCTTCGCTGCCCGTGCCTTCGCTGCCGTCCCAGGCTTGTCAATGTAGGGTCTCGTTCGGCGCCGCGAAAGCCCGGCAGATTTGCATCGCGGACCGCTGCCCGCCGCGCTTGCAATCGCGGCGCTTGCGCGTAAGCGTAGGAGACAAATAATTGGCAAATAATTGGAATGTTGGAGCGTTTCTAATGACCACAGCTTCAGCCGCCGCTGCCGCACCGGAAACGGCCGATCCGCGCGCACCCCGCCGCGTCCGTCACGAACCGCGCCGCCGCGCGCTCACCGTCAAGAGCGCCGACAAAATCGCCGCGCATATGGTGCGCGTGACGTTGACCGGCGATCTCGGCGGCTTCACCAGTCTCGGCTTCGACGATCACGTCAAGCTGTTCTTTCCCGACGGCAGCACGAATGCCGAGGGTGCGCCCAATATGCTGGCACGCGATTTTACGCCGCGACGCTACGATGCCGCCGCCAATACGCTCGAGATCGATTTCGCCATTCACGACGCCGGGCCGGCGACGCGCTGGGCGGCGCAGGCGAAGCTCGGCGACGCGTTGGCGCTCGGCGGACCGCGCGGCTCATTCATCATTCCGACCGCTTACGATTGGCATCTGCTTGCCGGCGACGAAACCGCGCTGCCCGCCATCAGCCGGCGGCTCGCGGAATTGCCGGCCGGCACCCGCACGGTGGTTGTCGTCGAAGTCGACGGGCCGGCGGAACAGATCGCGCTGCCGACCAAGACCAATGCGAGCGTGACCTGGGCGCACCGCAACGGCGCCGCCGCGGGCGCAAGCGACGTGCTGTCGAAGACGCTCGCCGAGCTCGACTTTCCCCGCGGGCGATTATTACGCCTGGGTCGCCTGCGAGTTGCAAATCGCCAAGACGTTGCGCAAGCAGCTGATCGCCGATCGCGGCGCCAATCCGAAATGGATACGGGCGGCCGGCTATTGGCGCCGCGGCGCCGTCGCCGTGCATGACGTGATCGAGGACTGAGCGGAAAAGTTCTGCAGGTCAATTAGAAACAAAGGTGGGTCCACACGTCGCCGCGCTTGGTGGTGACCACGATGGGGCATTTCAGGCGTTCGAGCGCGTCCTTGGCATGGTCGTCGCCGAGCGCAACGGCTTTTTGATAATCCGCCTTGGCGGCGTCCTTGTCCTGCGGGCCGCCACGGCCGGCCGCTTCGAAGGAAGCGAGCCATTCGGTCGCCGCGGGATGGCCTTGCGCCGCGGCGCTTGCGAACATGGCGCGCGCACGGACGTCGTCCTGCGGGCCGCCGGTGCCGTCCGCCAGCATCATGCCGAGCTCGAATTCGGCCTCGGCGGAATTCGTCGCCGCCGCCTTTTCCAAAAGCGCCCGCGCCTCGGCCGGATCGGATGGCGCGCCGCTGTCATTGCCGATGGCGGCGAGATTAGTGGCGCCGCGCGGATTGCCGGCCTCGGCGGCGTGCTGGAACAGGGTGCGCGCCTGCGCTTCATCCTTGGCGACGCCGGTGCCGTTGGCGAGCATGATGCCAAGCTCGACCATGGCGGAGGTGGAGCCCTTGTCGGCGGCCTTGCGATAGGCGGCAGCCGCTTCCGGTCCTTGCTGGGCGGCGGCATAGGCGCGGCCGAGCTCATAGAGCGCGCGGCGCGCAGCGACCGGCGCTTTCGACGCGGCGGCGGCCCGGCAGAATTTGATCGCGGTCGCGATGTCGGCACCGGCGATGGTCTGCGCGCCTTTGACGTCGGCGGGCTTGTCCGGATCGGTCGGATCGGCGGCGATCCGGTCGCACAGCACCAGATCGGCCGATTGCGCGCGCGCCGGGGCGTCAAACGCCCCAGCCAACACAAGCCCGGCCGCCACCGTGCAGCCAAGCGCAACCACGCGAGACGCTCGTTTCATGCCGGCAATTGTAAGTCCGCGGCCATATGCCAGCAAGCCATGGGCCAGCAAGCAGCGGCAATCTTCATCGTAAAGCCTGAAGGCGGCTTATGGGCTATGCCACGATTTCGACAAAGCGCTGAAATTGCCGCGCTAATCCTGGGCGGCCCCCATCAGCTCGACATCGGTATACGTGTCGGCGGCGATGATCCGGACCGGAACGTCGTTCGTCGTAAAGACCAGCTCGCCATCGACCACGCCCAAGCTGTCGGCGGCGATATCGACCGTCTGATTATTCCGCCGGGTTACTTTCCAGGTGTGTTGAGCTTCGCGACGTTTCGGCTTTTTCGCCAGTGCCATGCACGTTCTCTTTCTGTGTTGTGAGGGCCGCTCATAGGACGTTCACCGCGGGATGGCAACCGCGGGGCGCTCTTCGAATTGGCGGTGGAGCGCGACGCGATTAAATGGGTACGGCTCGTCTGGGGTTCAGCGCTTTCGGTGGCAATTCCGATCGAGACCCTCTAAAAGGGCCCCGTAAAGCCGGGTTAGCTCAGCGGTAGAGCAGCGGTTTTGTAAACCGTTGGTCGGGAGTTCGATTCTCTCACCCGGCACCACACCACCAGCCCCCTCGACGCTCTCTATTGCCGCGCTCAAATTCCGGCGCGGTTTCTTCTCGGGCTCCTCAGCGATATTGCCGCAGCAAGGCGCGGCCGTAGTCATTGCCGTTCGGAGTGCGCAGGAGCGCATGCGCATGGCGGCGGTTATAGCCGGTGTTCGGCAGCGCCACGCCGGGCTGGTGATAGAACTCGATGAAAACCACCGGGCTGTAGATGCGGTAATAGAACGGCGCCACCGGATCGAACTCACCGATCCAGGCAAAGACGGTTTCGCCGAGATGCTGCGCAACCTCATCGAAGCGCGCGCGCGCATGGCCGTCGGGCAGCCGGTCCGTGTAAAGCGCGATGAGATCGAGGAGCAAAGTCCTTTGCTCCGGCGTCATAGCGGCGCTTGGCAGTCCGTCGTAGGGAATGACGACGTTGTCCTTAAAACCCGAGGCGTAGCCGTCGAACGGCAAGTCGTAGCCGATGGTCGCCTTAGCGCGTTGCTCCGCCGTCAGCGCACCCATCAGCGCAAAACCTTGCGCCTCCTCCTCGCGCAGCACCGTCGTGCCTTGATATTTGCCGGACTCCGCGGTGACGGGCTCTGAGCCGAGCAGCATCGGCGACAGCACCATCTGGTCGCCCAGCACGAAGGCATTGATGTTGCAATGATGACCGTCGATCTGAAAACCCCACGGCGCATCCGCGGACGGCTCTCCGAAGACGCTGATCCAGTAGAAGAACTCGCCGAACTCGTCGGGAAGGCCGGTGAGCTCGGCCAAGTGTTCGTTCAGCCGCATGGCGTTGCGGGCGGTGTCGTAGGCTCGCGCGCCAAGCCCCGCCCGCATGACCCGATAGGCGAGATCGAGCTGCCGGTCGGTGAGCTCGGCAAAGCACAGGCCGTGGCGCATCACATTGCGATGGATATTGCTCCAGTGCCGCCACACTTCGCTCGCCACCGGAAAGCTCACCGCCGCGCGCTGTAGTGCGTCGAGCGACGCCAGGAATTCGCGGACCGCATCGAGCAGCGGCTGCGTCGACACGCCGGTCGCGCGCAGCGGAAATAACTCCGTCCGAACCTCGCCGGCCGCGGTGAGTCCCTTGAAATCCTCTTTCAGCGATTGCCGCCAGGTCGCGAACAAATCCTGCAACGGTTGTGAAAGCTTGCTTTCATCAACCCGCGGCGGCGCGCGTCGGCCTTGGCGGTTGAGTACGAGGGTGTTCATCGCGAAGATTTATCATGACCGCACTGGTCGCTAAAGCCAATTCCGGCCCTGCGGACAATCGCCCATTGCTCCGCGGCACACGCATGCGGCGACAATGGACAATGTAGCGCCGCGCGCACATAATTCGCGCCAAAGCGCGCCGCCGCAGCAGGGCGCAATCGAGGGAGAGACACCGTGAACGCCGCAACCAGCGCCGCCCGCGCGTTGAAGCCGGGCATGGATCCGGCCGAATGGAAAGTCCGCGTCGATCTGGCCGCCGCCTTCCGTCTCGCGGCGATGCAGGATTGGGACGAACTCTTGTTCGCACATCTGTCGGCGCGGGTGCCGAACCATCCGAACCAGTTTCTGATGCATCCGGCGGCGATCCTGTTCGAAGAAGTCACCGCCTCGAACCTGCATAAGCTCGACGAGAACTGCAATCACGTCGAACCGAGCGACGAGCTGCCGCACAAATTCGCTTTCCCGTTCCACAAGGGCATCTATGACGCGTTTCCGCAGGCGCAATGCGTCATGCACCTGCACACCAAATACGCGACCGCGGTGGCGATGCAGGAGCACGGCCTCATTCCGGGCAATCAATACGCCCTGTGGCTCGGTCCGGTGGGCTACCACGACTACGAAGGCCTGCTCTCCACCGACGACGAAGGCCGCCGCCTCGCCAGGAATTTCGGCGACAAGCAGGTCGTGCTGCAGCGCGGCCACGGCTTCGTGCTGTGGGGCCACAGCGTGCACGAAGCCTATATGCTGGCGTTTTTGGTGATCCGCGCCTGCGAGACGCAAGTGCGCTCGGCGGCCGGCGCGGTCAAGCCTTACGTGCCGCCGCAAACGGTACTCGACGCCACGATCGGCCAGGCCCGCATCATCACCGACGGCAATCAGCCGTTCAACCAGATGACCTGGCGGGCGCTCCTTCGCAAGCTCGACCGCGACGCACCGGACTACAAGACCTAACGCATCTGCCGCCGGCCGGTGTCTTGTGCCGCGTGGCGGCCGGCCGCGCCGTCGCATGAAATGAATATGAGGATGTCCGATGTCAGTCATGGAGCGCAGCGTCACCGAGACGACGCTGCCGATCTATCATCGCTCGATCGACTGGGATGCACTATATCGGCGCTATCCGGTGCCGGACGTGTTCGCCAGGACCCGGTGGAGGTGGTCGGCCGATGAAATCCGCAACTTCCAGAACGAGCAGTTTCTCGATCTGATGAAGACCGGATGGCGCAACGGCTTCTACAACCGGCGCTGGACCGCGGCCGGTCTCGAGCCGGGCGACATCGAAAGCATCGATGATATCGGCAAGCTGCCGACCTTCGATTCAGCCGACATCAAGAAGGACCAGGAAGAAAATCCGCCGTTCGGCCTGATCAACGGCGACGTCGACGAAATTCTCAAAACCCAGCCCCTGAAGCTGCAAACGAGCGGCGGAACCACCGGCAAGCCACGGCCGACGCTTTATGCCCCCCAGGAATGGGAGCTCAACGGCCTCACCCATGCGCGCGTCCTCTACATCTGCGGGATGCGGCCGGGCGACCGCGTGCAGATTCCCGCACACCTGCTCGCTCGGCAATGCCGGCTGGTGCTGCTACAAGGCCTGTCACGATTATCTCGGCGCGCTGCCGCTCACCACCGGGACCGGCGCGGTCACCTCGTCGCGCCGGCAGATCGAGATCGCGATAGGAATGGGGCACCAATGTCTGGTACGTGCGTCCCGAATACGCCACGCAGCTCGCCAAGGTGGCGCGCGACGAGCTCAAATTCGACGTCCGCGACCTGAAAACGAAGTTTCTCGGCTGCGGGCTCGGCCCCGACACCGAGAATACGTTCCGCGACCAGCTCCAGGAGCTGTGGGGCTGCAAGGTCTACGACATGTACGGCACTCACGAGATGGGCATGGGCGCCTTCGAGTGCCAATACCAGAATGGCATGCATTTCCACGAGGACTTCGACCTTCTTCGAGATCGTCGGCATCGAAGACAACAAGCCGGTTGCGAACGGCGAGATCGGCAACATGGTGTGCACCATCCTGCATCGCCGGCAGCAACCGATGATCCGCTTCAATCTGCGCGACCTCACCCGCATCGTCGCCACCGACCGATGCGAGTGCGGCAGCTGTTTCCGCCGCATGCAGAAAATGCTCGGGCGCAGCGACACCATGGTGCGCATTCGCGGCGTGAGCATCTGGCCGCAGGCCTGCCTGCCGGCGATCAAGAGCGACAACCGCACCACCGGCGAGTGGCTGTGCATCGCCGAACGCAACGTCCGCGACGGCGTGGTGCGCGACGAGATGACGGTCAAGGTCGAGGTGCGCGACGACGCATCCGGCTGGGATGGCCTCAAAGAGCACATCGAGAAGCGGCTGCATTCCGATCTCGGGCTGAAGCTCAATGTCGAGCTGGTGGCGGAGGACGCGCTGATGGAATGGTCGAACCGCGGCCGCGAAGGCAAGCCGAAGCGCATTCTCGATCAGCGCTACGAGCAGAAATAATCGCCGTGCGCTATTTCGATTGCCATTCGCATTTCTCGACGCGCGCCGGGCTGCATCACCGCAGCGCCGAGGAGCTCGCCAATGCCGAGCGCATATTTCGGCGCAAGCGCAGCTTTCAGACCGAGGCGGACATGGCCGAGGAGTTTCGCCAGCGCCACGTCCGCACCATCCTCGACATCTACCGCACCTGGCGGATGACCGACGAGGACGAAATCCGCGCCTCCAACGACTACGCCACGGGTTTTGCCCGCGATCATCGCGACGTGGTCTACGGCAACTGGCTCGCCGCCAATCCGACCATGAAGGAATTCTGGCTGAAGGAGTTCGCGCGGCTGAAAACGACCGACTGCGGTTTTCTCGGCTTCTGCCAGAGCCAGAACTCGTTGCGCTTTCCACCAAGCGATCCGGTCTGGGACCCGTTCTACAAGCTTTCGATCGAAGCCGAGTGTGCCGGTGCTGCTGATGACCGGCCTGACCGGCATCGGCCAAGGCATGCCCGGCGGCATGGGGGTCGTGCTCGACGACGGCCATCCGCGCCATGTCGATCTCGTCGCCGCACGATTTCCCGAGCTGAAAATCCTCGCCGGCCGCCCGGCGTGGCCGTGGCAGGACGACATGATCGCGATCCTTCTGCACAAGGCCAACGTACGCTACGAGCTGCACGGCTGGTCGCCGAAATATTTCACGCCCGCCTTGAAGAAGGAGATCGGCGGCCGCCTGCAGGACCGCATCATGTTCGGCTGGGACTGGCCGACGCTGACGCATGAGCGCCTCATCGACGATTGGCGTTCGCTCGGCTATTCCGAAGAGGTCTACGAGAAAATATTCCACGGCAACGCGGAAGCCTTCTTTCCCGGCGCGGCGCCGAAGCGATGAGCGAAACAATGCAGGACAACGCCGCATTGGCGGGACGGCTGAGGCAGATCGCGGCGGCCGACAAGGTATCGCCCGCGGCGCTGGCGGGGCTGGTCGCCGATGTTTTCGTCCATTGCGGGGTGCCGCAGCGCGACGCCGAGATCGGCGCCGAAGTCGCGCTCTGGGCGCAAATCCACGGCTCGGATTTCGCACGGCGTCGTGCATTTGCCGCTCTATACGCGCGGGCTTCTGGACGGCACCATCAAGAGCAATCCGGCCATCGCGACGACGCAAGCGCTGCCCTGCTCCATCGTGATGGATGCCGATCATGCGCTCGGCCTGGTGGCAAGCCGCCGCGCGATGGATATGGCGATCGACATCGCTAAGAGCTACGGCATCGGCGCGGTCGCGGTCCGCAACTCCAGCCATTTCGGCGCCGCCGGCTATTACGTCGACCATGCCGCGGCACATGGCCTGATCGGCCTGGCCTTCACCAATGCGAGCCCGGCGATCGCGCCGACCGGCGGCACCGAGGGGCTGTTCGGCACCAATCCGATCGGCGTCGGCTTTCCGCTGCGCGACGCCGAGCCGATCGTCGCCGACATGGCGACCGCCATGGTGGCGCGCTCGCGCATCCGCCACATGCTGGCGGCCGGTCAAAAAAGCATTCCCGAAGGCTGGGCGCTCGATCCGAGCGGATGGCCGACCACCGATCCCGCCGAGGCGGTCAAAGGCTCGGTGCTGCCGATCGGCGGGCCGAAGGGTTACGCGCTGTCGCTGATGGTGGAAGTGCTGTGCAGCGCGCTGTCCGACGGCGAACCGGGTTTTCAGGTCACCTATGAAAACGTGGTGAAGCGGCCGAGCAATATCTGCCATTTCTTCCTCGCGCTCAATCCGCGCGGTTTTGCCGGCGTGCAAGCCTACGAGGCGCGCATGGCGCATATCGCGGCGATGGTCGGCAAGGCGAAGCCGATGGCAGGACGCCGAGCCGCCTCGCCTTCCCGGCGCACGCGGACACGCCGTCAAGCGCAAGGTCGCGGCCGAAGGCATCGCCATGTTCGACAATCTGCGCGCGGCGCTCAACAACGTCGCCGGCATGATCGAGGGTCAGTAGCCCCGCCCGCGGTCAGCGGAACAACAGGTGCTCGATGGTCAGCGAGATTGCCGGCACATAGGTGACGATCTGCAGCGCGACGATCGCCAGGATGACGAACGGGATGAGGCCCCGATAGAGCGTCTCCGACGGCGTCTTGAACAGCGCCTGGATGACGAAAATGTTCAATCCGAACGGTGGATGGAACGTACCGATGGTGAGATTCATCACCACGATAACGCCGAAATGAATGGGATCGACGCCGAGCGAAGCGGCGACCGGCGCCAGCAGCGGCGCCAGCATGATCAGGCCCGAGGCCGGATCGAGAAAGCAGCCGATAAACAGCAGGAACAGGTTGATGACCAGCAGCACGATCCAGCGCTCGGAGTGCATGCTGGTAATCACGGTGACAAGCGCCTGCGCGATGCCGCTGATCGTCAACAACCACGAATAAAGGCCGGCGATCGCCACGATGATGAAAATGAGCCCGGTCAGATACATCGAGCGCGCCGCAGTCTCGAATATGTCGGCGAGCGTGACCTCCCGGTAGATGAAATAGCTGACGACAATGGCATAGACGCTGGCGACGCCGGCCGCCTCCGTCGGCGAGAACACGCCGGAGTAGATGCCGCCGATGATCACGACAATCGCGCCGAGCGCCCAGATGCCGTCGCCCGTCGAACGCACCACTTCCTTGAACGAAAATCGTCCGGTGTCGGCGATGCCGACTTTGACGGAATGATAATAGATGTAGGCGCCGAAGAAGCTCGCCAGCAAAAGACATGGACCGATGCCGGCGGTCCACAACTGGACGATCGAGGTATCGGAGGCGATGCCGTAGATGATCATCGCGATCGAGGGCGGGATCAGATTGTCGAGCGCGCCCTCGGAGGTGATCAGCGCCGCGGCGAAGCTCTCGCTATAGCCGGCCTCACGCATTTTCGGATAGGTCAGTGTGCCGATCGCCGCGGTGGCGGCCGTGGTGACGCCTGACGTGGCACCGAACAAGGCGGCAAAGCCCAGCGAAGTGAACGGAACGTTGGCGCGAAAGCCGCCGATCAGCGAGCTGACAAAGCGTAGCAGCCGCACCGAAATGCCGCCGCGCGACATCAAGCTACCGGCAAAAACAAAGAACGGCACCGCCAGGAGCGCGTATTTGTTGAGGCTGTTGAAGATATCCTGCGCCACCACGGTCATCGGGATATCGTAGAAGCCGAGCAGGACGACCAGCGAAGTCACCAGCAGCAAAAGAAAGATCGGAAAGCCGAGCAGAAGCAGCACAAACGGCAGGATCGCCATCACCCAATACATGGCATTACACCGCGCTCAATCGAATTTGCCGGAAATATAAGACGGCAACCGCACGATCGCGGCCGCCGCCATGAAGGCAAAGCCGAACAACAGCGCCGAGTGCGGAATGACCAGCGGAATATTGGTGCCCGCCGTAACGCCGTGCGTCAAATAATGAAGCTTGACCACCGTCCACGACTGCATCGCGGTGTAGACGGTGCAAACGATCAGCGCCAGCGCGATGGCGATTCTGATTATCAGCTGCAAGCCGGGCGGCATCCTGGAATAGAGCAGATCCATATTCAGGTGCGCGCCGCGATAGGTGATGGTGCCGACAACGAGAAACACGATCCAGATTACCGTGAAGGTCAGCACCTCCTCCGCCCAGAACACCGGCATGCCGAACACGTAGCGTCCGATCACGTTGACGAAGTTGAGAACGACCGCGAGCAGAAACAGTACGCCCGACAGCACATGCGGAATTCTGACGAAAATGAACTCCTCGATCTGTCGATGCCGCGACAGCGGCTTTGCATCCGACATTTTCACTACCCTCGCGGCCCGGCGCGCAAACTCGCATGACGCGCGACGGCGCCGTCATTTTTCGTCCCGGCTGGAATTGGCCGAAGCGTTTCTCCCTGGTGGGCGATGCTTCGGTCCGGAATGCAGCGTCGGCTTATTGGTACTTCGCGGCCAGTGCCTCGGTCTTGTCGTAGAACGCCTTGACCGCCGGATCGTCCTTGGTGACTTCGGCACCGATCGGCTTGAGCCGCCTCTCGAGCTCGGCTTGCTCGGCATCGGGCAGATGCACGATCTCGCCGCCGCGGCTGAGCCAGACCTGGCGCAACTGCGCCACTTCGTCGATCGCAGTCTGCCGCGCCCACGGCTGCAGGTTGCGCGCTTGGTCGACGATGATCTTGCTCAGGTCGGGAGGCAGCTTGTCGAGCCACGGCTTGCTCATGGCGCCAAACGAGACCAACAGCGTGTCGTGGGTTTCCAGCAGCACCTTGCCGACATTCTGCAGATTGAAGTTGGTGAAGATCGACATGCCGCTCATGGTGCCGTCGATCACGCCGTTCTGCAGCGAGGTGATCATTTCCGCCAGGCCCATCGGCACGGCGGTCGCGCCCAGCGCCGCCATGCGCGCCCGCTCCGCCGGCGTGGCATTGACGCGCAGTTTCATGCCCTTGAAATCCTCGAGCGTTCGCAGCGGCTTTTTGACCCCGAAATAAAGCGACTCGGCCGCCACCGCGAGGTTGACGCCGACCAGTCCCTTGGCCTCCGCCATGTGCATCACGAAATCGTTGTATTCCGGATCGGCGAGAACCTTGTTGGCCTGCTCGGTGCTCTTGAACAGGAACGGAATGCTGAAGACGCCGAAGCGCGGATCTACTCCGGTGAAGAAATCGGCGGGGTTTTCGTAAGCCTCGACGGTGCCGAGCTGCAGGCCTTCGATCATCGCCGATGGGCTGCCGAGCTGGCCGCCGGCAAAGACCTGCACTTCGACGCGACCATTGGTCGCTTGCGGCAACACCTCGGCGAGCTTGTGGCCGAACTTCTCCTGCATGTCGCCGCGGGTGACGACGGCCCATTTCAGCACGTATTGAGCCGCCGAAACGGCCTTCGGCACCACCGCGAAAGCCAGCGGCACCCCGAGCGCGAAGGGAATCACAGCAAGCAGAAAGCGATGTCGCACATTAGCCTCCCCAACCGCGGTGATTTTCCGCGCCCATTTATTTTATTGTCGCCGCCGCGCAGATTGGTAGCGGCGTTGACGGCGACAGAGTATCCCAGCATAGAATGCTGTCAATTAAAGTACGCAGTGGTGCGACGCATCGCGCCACGACCATTCGTTGCAGCGATGAGAGCAATTCATGAAAGCCGCGATCGTCGGGTAGGACAAATCGCGGTGACGCGTCGCAACGATTGCCCGCCGGTGACCGCAATTCCCAAGCCGTCGATCGAAACGAGCGCGCCGTGACCGATTATAGCCGCGAACCCGATCGTCCGCGCGATCAGGCCGAAGAGGGTGCCCAACCCTCACACCCACGGGATTGCAAACCGGGCCGCAACGACATCGTCGTCAGCACGATGCATTACGGCCTCAAGCGAATGATCTTCGACAAGGACGTCGCCGTCGCGACCCGCGACGGCACCGTCGTCTATGTCAATGTTTGCCGGCCGCCGCATGACGGCAGATTCCCGGTGATCGTCTCCTTCGACATCTACGGCAAGGACTTCGGTTCATGTGGAATCGGGAATGCCGGCCGGAGGCGCCAATACGCTCGGCCAATATGGCGCCTCGGTTTTCGCGCCGTGGGAGGCTCCCGATCCAGGCTTTTGGGTGCCGAACGGCTATGTCGTGGTCAAGGCCGCGGCCCGCGGCACTTCCGGCGCGACTGGCAAGATTTCGCCGATGTCGCAGATGGAGGCGGAAGACTTCTATGACGTCATCGAATGGTGCGGGATACAGCCGTGGAGCACCGGCCAGGTTGGAACCAACGGCGTCTCTTATCTGGCGATGACGCAATGGCGGGTAGGACAGCTCAATCCGCCGCATCTCGCCGCCATGATGCCGTGGGAGGGCGTCAGCGATCTGTATCGCGAATGGGCCTTTCACGGCGGCATCCCGGAAACCAGCTTCTGCCCGTTTTTGGATCGCCTGGTCAAAAAGACCTGGCCGGGATGCGATCTGGACGAGCTCGATGTCGGCAAGCGGGAACACCCCTTGCTCGACGAATATTGGCAGGCGCGACACGGCGATCTTTCGGCCATCACGGTGCCGCTCTACGTCTGCGCCAGTTGGTCGACGCAGGGCCTGCACAACCGAGGGACCATCGAAGGTTTCCGGCAGGCCTCGTCGGAACACAAATGGCTGGAACTGCACGGGCGCAAGGAATGGGAGATTTATTTTCATCGCGAAGCGTTGCAGCGCCAATTGCGCTTTTTCGACTGCTTCTTGAAGGGCGAAGAAAATGATTGGCTGGCAACGCCGCGCGTCCGCTACGAGTTGCGTGAGCGTTTCTACGACGGCATCATTCAATTCGCCGAATTCTTGGCCGTTGCCGGGCACCCAGTATACGGAATTGTATCTTGACTGTGCGAGCCGGCAGCTGCGGCGCGAGCCGCCCCACGCCGCCAGTTCGATCACCTTCGATTCGACGCGGCCGAATACGGACGGCGGCCGTGCGGTGTTCACGCACAAATTCGAAACCGATGCCGAATTGTCGGGCTATATGAAGCTGAAGCTATGGGTCTCGGCGGAGCAAAGCGACGACATGGACCTGTTCGTGGGCTTGCGCAAACTGGACCGCCGCGGCAACGAGGTCGCATTTCCCGACTTCAATCACATCGAGCACGGGCTCTTGGCACGCGGGTGGTTGCGCGTCTCGCATCGCGAACTCGATCCGCAGCGCGCAAGCCGCTTTCAACCCTGGCTGAAGCACCAGCGCGCGCTGAAGCTTAATCCAGGCGAGATCGTTGAAGTGGAGATCGAAATATGGCCGTCGAGCACTCTGTTCCGCTCCGGCGAAGCTCTAACCCTTGCGATCCAGGGCGGCTCGTTTGCCTATGCGCGGAGCAATCCGCTGCCGCTACGACATGGACGCATCTGTACCGAGCACAACGAAACGATCAATTCTGGCCGGCATACCATCCATTGCGGCGCCGGTTACGATTCTCACCTGCTTGTTCCGTTCATTCCGCTCAAATAGGCGGTTCGGTCGCCTAGGCGAGCCATCGATGCAGAGGATACAATCATGAAAGTCGGGATTGTCGGGCTTGGCCGCATGGGCGCGGCGATGTCGCAACGGCTGCGCCAGCAGGGTTGCGATGTGGTGGCCTGGGATCACAAAGCCGACGCGACGCGCCCGCTCGCCGCGGACGGATTGCGGATCGCGGCCAATGCCCGCGACGTCGCCGCGCAATCCGACGTTGTTATCTCGATCATCACCGAGGATCACGGGGTCCGGCGCATCTTCAACGGACCGGACGGCTTTCTCGCCGGCGACGTGACGGGCAAATTGTTCATCGAGATGAGCACGCTGCAGCCGATGACCGGGCGCGAACTGGCGCCGCTGGTCGACGGCAAGGGGGCGCGTCTTATCGAATCGCCGGTATTAGGCACTATTCCGCAAGTGCGCGCCGGCACCTTGTTCGCCATGGTGGGCGGTCGCCCCGAGGATCTCGACCGTGCCCGCGCCGTGCTCGAAAAGATGACGCGCCGCATCGTGCATATGGGCCCGAACGGGGCCGGCTATGCGATGAAGCTTGCCGTCAATCTCGGGCTCGGCGCCTATATCCAGGCGGTGTCGGAATTGCTGGCGCTCGGTCTCAAGCAAGGCCTCACGCTCGATCAGATGCTCGACGTCCTGCAGGAAGCCCCCTATGCCAGTGGCTGGCTCAAGAGCAAGCTCGACGTACTCAAAGGCGCGCCGGCCGAGATGACGCTCGATATCCGCACCTTGCGCAAAGACCTGATGTCGGCCGTGGCGACGGGCGCGCTGTCGGGCGTGCCGATGCCGCTGTCGGCGGCGGTGCTGACATCGCTGTCGGCCGCGGTCGCCGACGATTACGGCAGCGGCGACCTCGCCGAACTGCCCAAATTTCTGCGCGAGGCGATGCTGCAGAATTTCTCTTGAGCGACCTCTTCTTATGACGATGGAATAGCCGTCCGCAGTTTAAATTCGTATTCTGCGTCGACAGCAACAGGGAGCGCGCAATGGCCGAGAACAAGGTGCCCTATCAGGTCGACGGCCGGCATTCGAGGGCATGATCGTCTATGACGACAGCGTGAAGGCCAAGCGCCCGATCGTCTTCATGCAGCCGGACTGGAAAGGCGTCTGCGCCGACACCATCGGCCAGGCGCGCACCGTCGCCGGCAAGGACTACATCGTGCTGATGGCCGACATGTTCGGCGCCGGCTATGGCGACAAGCCGAAGACCGTGCGACGACCTGCGCGCCGGCATGCTCGCCGTGCACAACGACCTGCCGTTCACGCTCTCCTGCGGCGGCAAGGCCTACGATGCGCTCGTCGCCGAGGCGCAAAAGCTCGGCGTCGCCGATACGGCAAGATCGCCGCCATCGGCTATTGCGCCGGCGGCGGCTATGCGCTCGAACAGGCGCGCGCCGGAGCCGAATTTCAAGGCGCTCGTGGTCTTCCACGTCACCAATCCGAATCCGGTGGTCGCCGGCACGCCGTGCAACATCAAGAGCCGCGTGCTGGCGATCCACGGCCGCGCCGATCCGGTGACGCCGAAGCCGATGATGGATGCCTTCGAGGAGGAACTGAGCAAGGCCAAGGTCGATTGGCAGGTCATGATGTTCGGGCCGCCCGCCGTGCACTCGTTCTGCGATCCGACCGCCAAGGGTCCGGCGACGCAATACGACGAAAAGCTCTGCCGCAAGTCCTACAGCCTGATGCGCGACTTCTTTGCCGAGACGCTGTGAGGTCTCTCATCCCCCTCGCAGCGGCAATTCTGGTGCTGACAACCGGCATCGGCGCCGCGCAAACGCTGCTAGACCCCAATGTCAGAGCGACACCGCCGGCGCGGCCAGCGGCGTTGCCAAAGCCGCAGCCGAGCGTGCGCGCCCATGCTTGCAACGAGTTTGGCGCCGGATTTGTTCGCGTTCCAGGGACGGATGCTTGCCTCAAGATCGGCGGTTCCGTGACCACGGAAACGGGGATCGCAAGATAATCGTGGCGAACGGCAGCGCCGCAAAAGTTGGAGGCGGCTGAAGGCCAGCCGCCCCTGATCTGGGTTTATTCTGTTATTATCGATCCGGATCGACTTTGCTGTCGCATGATGTTCCGGACATGCCTGCTCGCGTCCTTCCGATCGTGCTGTAAGTCCGGCTTGCGGATCGGCCGGCGTGAGCCGGTCGAGAGCCGCAAGCCGGTGCGTACGATCCGGGCCTCGGTTCGCAGCCTTTGTGGGTTGCATCTCCGGATCGCAGGCAATCTCGCCGGCGTTACGACTGCTTGCCGGACTTCGCCGCACTGGCCGCACGCGCCTTGCCGGACTTCATGTGCCGCGTCTGATGCATCCGCGCGGTCGTCTTTTGCGAGTGCTTGCGAACGTGCTTGGTGTGGTGCTTTCGGCGTGCTTGACGCTGCGCTTTGCCGACTTGGTTGACTCGGTCGACTTGACAGCAGGCTTTGCCGGAGTGGCCGATGCAGCCGGAGCGTTCGGCGTCGTCTGCGCCGGGGAGGCTGGGGTTGCCAGGGGCAGTTCCGCTGTTTTGTGCCAAGGCCGGCGCAGCGATCAACGCGGTCGCAACCAGCGCCGCGGCAAATCTCTTCAACATGATGTTCTCCTTATTGTTGGTACGGCGGCGATATCGGCATCGCGCCGTTTTCAAACATGTGTTTAGCCTGTCGGAGTGAATGCCTGCTGAAGCGCGGCAACAGAAACCGTTCATCTACGTGAAATTCCTGTAATCAGATGCGGGCAATGAAACGCGTGCCGCGTGTGGTTTGGAAAGCTTTGGGCCGGTTGCCGGGCAGCGCGTCCCGCCCCGGCGTGGGCGTTATTCTTCGGCTGTTCGGCCGTTCTCGGTCTCCGCCATCAGCCAGGCGTGATAGTCCGGATCGACGCTCTCGATCGGCAGCACCAGTATGGCAGGCGTGGTGTAGGAGTGCATCTCCTTTGACCGCGGCGCGCACCGCCTCGGCGAGGCTGGCGCGGGTCTTGATGATCATCACCACTTCGTCGCCGCGCTCGATCGCGCCCTGCCACCAGTATAACGAGACCATGCCGGGCAGGATATTGACGCAGGCGCATAGCCGGCGCTCGACCAGCGCGCGGCCGGCCTGCTCCGCCTCGACAATGGATGGATAGGTCGTATAGACGAACACCGCGCGTTCCATCTCGATCTCCTCTCAGCGCGCCGCGGCGCCGCGCCGCCCATTGTGAAGCCTGCCGTTATGCCGAAGCGCCGCAGCACGCAGCCCGCTATCAAGCGCATCGCCTTCGTCGCCAGCGACGTGCCGGAGGCGCAGCGGGCGCGCCGCCGCGCTGGTCCGCCGCTACGGCGACGCCCGGCCGGAGGCCGCCGACGTCATCGTCGCGCTCGGCGGCGACGGCCTCATGCTGGCGACCCTGCAACGGTTCATGAATTCCGGCAAGCCGATCTACGGCATGCATCGCGGCACGGTCGGCTTCCTGATGAACGAGTATTCCGAAAAGCGGCCTGCGCGAGCGGCTCGCCGCCGCCCAGGTCACCGTCATCCATCCGCTGTTGATGCGCGCGCGCGACGCCGCCGGCCGCATCCACCGCCACCGCGCCATCAACGAAGTCTCGCTGTTCCGCCAGACCTACCAGGCGGCGCGGCTGCGCGTTCTGGTCGACGGCAAGGAGCGGCTCGCCGAGCTCGTCGCCGACGGCATCCTGCTGGCGACGCCGGCCGGATCGACCGCCTACAATCTTTCGGTGCAGGGGCCGATCATCCCGATCGGCGCGCCGCTGTTGGCGCTGACCCCGATCAGCCCGTTCCGGCCGCGGCGCTGGCGCGGCGCGCTGTTGCCCGACCGCGCCCAGGTCACCATCGAGGTGCTCGAAGCCGACAAGCGCCCGGTCGCCGCCGTCGCCGACCACGACGAGGTGCGCTCGGTCCGCTCGGTCGAGATCAGCATGGACCACGCCATCGCCATGCACATGCTGTTCGATCCCGGCCACAGCCTCGACGAGCGCATTCTGCGCGAGCAATTCGGCTACTGACGCCGAATCGGCTGCCGAATCCGGCGCTTGCCGCTCACGCACCGGGCCGTAATGCTTAACCGGCCGTTAACGACGATTCTTTACGATTGAGCTCGCGCGGCGGACGTCGGCGCGTTGGCCGCGCCGGGAGGCAGTATGGTCCGCATCGATTTCAATCGCCTGCGCTTTCTCGTCATCGACGACAACGCGCATATGCGGCGCATCCTGCGCACGCTGCTGCATGGCTTCGGCACGCGCGAAGTCTATGAAGCCGAAGACGGCGCCGCCGGCCTCGAAGCCTTCACCCATTACATGCCCGACATCATCCTCACCGATTGGGTGATGCCGATCTTCGACGGGCTGGAATTGGCGCAGATGATCCGCCAGCCGGGCGCCAACGCCAATCCCTACGTGCCGATCATCATGCTCACCGGCCATTCCGAGAAGAAGCGCGTGGTCGAGCGCGCGCGACGCCGGCATCACCGAATTCCTGGCCAAGCCGATCTCCGCCAAGGCGCTCTACGAGCGCATTCTCAACGTCGTCGCCAATCCGCGTCCGTTCATCAAGACCAAGACCTATTTCGGGCCGGACCGGCGGCGCAACGTCAACCCGAACTATGTCGGGCCGGAACGGCGCAAGGGCGGCAAGGCCGAAGTCATGCGCCAGCAGCCGCTGCTCGACAAAGCCAAAGTCTTGGTCTGACCGTCAGGAGCATCAACCGCAATGGCCCAGCGCAAGGACGATACGCCGTCGGTCGCGACTTACGCCGACCATGAGGTCATCACGCCGCCGCACCAGTCTGCGCAAGGCCGTCGCGCCGGCAGCCGGACGGCGACGACGATCCGGTCGCGCGCGCCGAAGCGGCGCTGGCGCAGCTGTCGACCGAATTCGCCGACTGGATGCACGCCGAATGCGAGCGGCTCGAAGCGGCGCGCCAGGACGTCAAGCGGCCGGCTTTACCGAGAAGACCCACGACGCGCTGTTCCGCGCCGCCCACGACATCAAGGGCGAAGCCGCCACGTTCGGCTATCCCGCAGTCGGCCGGCGTCGCCGAAAGCCTGTGCCGGCTGCTCGAGCACACGCCGGACATCGACGCGCATCCCGCTCGAGCTGGTCGACCAGCACGTCGATGCGGTGCGCGCCATCGCCCGCGAGCATGCCCGCCCCGACCTGGCCGACGTCGCCGGCGCGCTGACGCACCGGCTGCGCGACGTCACCGACGATTTCCTGCGGCGGGAAAACAGCTTTCGGCCGGATTATCTGGAAAGCATCTTCGCGCCGCCGCTCGCGCCCGGCTCGGCCGGGACAGTGAGCTACGCTAGGCTCAGCGGCCGCGCGCCGATCGCTCGTCGGCGTCGGCTCGCCGGCGACAGCTCGTCGCAGAACAGCCGCGCCTCTTCGCGCGCGGCCTCGGTGGCGAAACGCCGCAACAACGTGAGCAGCGGCGCCAGCTCGCCGATATCGGCGTCCTCGCAGCGCGTCAGCACGCGCTCGATCATGCGCCGCTTGAGCCGCGCGGCGCCGCCCGGCTCGTGGCAGAAGCCGCCTTCGCGCATCGCCTCGATCGCCTCCTTGAAGGCGGGATAGGTCGACGGCGGCAATTGCGCCTTTGTCGAACAGCGCGCGCAAGCCCACGCTGCCGCGGTCGTGAATGAGGCCGGAGACGCGCGCGACCGGCATGTCGGCCAGTTCGGCCAGCGCCTCCTCGAACAGCACGACATTGCCGGACAACAGCGCGCGCAGAATCAGGCCGGCGGTGAGTTGGCCGCTGGCGCACAAATGCCGGACCAGCGGGCGCAGCTCGCGTCTCGGGCGTCTCCGCCGCGATCGTCACCGTCGCCTTCTCGCAGGCCTCGCGCGCGATGCGCTGGGCATGATCGGCGTCGAGCCATGCGCGCCCGGCGACGAAGCCGGCCAGCGTCTCCGACAGCTTGGTGACCAGCGTCTGCCGCGTGGCGGCCGGAATATCGTCGCGCGCCAGCAGCGCCTCGCGGATCGCCGCGAGATGGCCGAAGCGCTCGACGATGCGGTCGATCGAGAACGGCGCGATGTCGGCGTCGGGATTTTCCAGCAGCACCAGGCAGGCTTCCGGCGGTGCCGACTTCGGCGATCGCCGCCGCGACCGAGCGCGGCAGCGCGGCGCGGCTGGCGATCGCCGCCTGCACTGCGGCGCCGCCGGTCGCCACCGCATCGACCAGATCGGCATCGACGAACAGCGGCGACAGCGCCTAGACCGGCGCCGCGATCTGCGGCTGATCGGCGGCCAGCGCGAGCACGATCGCCGGCGGCGCGCTCGGGCTGGCCGCCAGCGCGTCGGCGAGCGCGCGGCGCACCAGCGGCGAGGGATCGTCGAGCAGCATCAGCATCGCGCCTTCGGCGGCGGCGAGATCGTCGGCGGACAGATCGGAATAAAGATAGGCGCGCGCCAGCGCGCTGGTCGCTTCGGCCCGCTCGCTGGCCGGCGCGGTGCGCACCCATTGCAGAAAATCGCGGACGATCATTGCTCGCTCACGCCACGCGAATTGGTGCTCGGCCAATCAATCCTAACGGCGCGGCGCTTAACAAAACGTTCACCATAAAATCTCTGGCAAGTTCCGCGGCTTACGCACACGCCTGCGGATCAGGTGCCGCGCTCATCGTCCTTGAACAGATCGAGCATCATGCCGGCCGATGGCGCCGGCCGCCGCTGGCGCCGGCCGGTGCCGGCGCATTGGCACGCCCCAGAGCTGGCTCACCACCGCCGCGACCGGCGTGGTGCGGCCGGGATCCGAGAACAGGCCGTGGAAATATCTGCTCTGCTGCTCGACGCGCGCGGCCGGCGCGGCGGCGGCAAAGGCGCTGGTCATGCCGGCGGTATCGGGAACGGCAGCCGCGACCGGAGCTGCAGCCGTGTCGCGGCCGAACTCGAAACGATGCGGAATGGTGCGGACGGAATGCGACAGCGGCATTGCCGGCGCGGCATCGGTTGCCGCCGATGCGGCGGCGACTCGATACCGCGTTGGCGGATGGCGCTCGGCGGCATGGCGGCTTGCGCGACCGTCGCGCGTGCTCGGACGCGAGCGCGCGGCGACGTCGTAGCGCGCGGTGAGGACGTCGCGCACCTGCGCGAGGCTGCGCGGCCGCGCCGGTCGCGCGGTCGTAGAAGATCGAGGAATTGGCCTGCGCGGCGCTCGGAAAATAGCTCGCGGCCGTGGCATTCGGATTGTCGGCGGCGGGCGCAGATCAGCCGCGCCGCGCCGCCGACGCCGAGAAAATGCGCGATATAGAGTTCGCCTTCGCTCGGCGGGCGGCCGAGCTTCGCCGACAGAACAGCCGCATTGGCCTTGGTGAAGGCGCCGGCCATCACCGCGTTCGCGGTCGGGTCGTTGCGCAGCTTGAGAATTTCGCTGCGCATCGCCGGATCCTCACCTCGTAATGGCCGGACGCGGTCTTGGTGATGGCGGCGGCATATTGGCCATAGCCGAGCGCGGCGCCCGACTGCTTGATGGTGGCGAGCCAGGTCTGCTCGATGAATTGGAACAGGCCGCGCGCCGACGAGGTCGACGCGCCGGCCTGCGGATTGAGCCCCGATTCGACTTGCGCCGTCGCCAACAGATATTGGAAGCTCGTGCCGGTGGCCTGCGCCGCCTGGCGAATAGCGCCGGTCACCGCCGAACCGGCGGTCGGATTGCTGGGATCGACCAGCATGGCCCTTTGCTCCCCTGCCGGCTCCCACCGGCGTTTCGAGCGTTAGCGATGCATTAACGATTATGGTAAACGGCGCATTAACGGGCTTGGTTCGAGGTGCGAAAGTCGCACGCGCGATACGAGGAGGCGAATATGACGGCAGAAACGGCGATACGGCACAAGCGCGGCGGGCTTTATTTCGAGGATTTCGTCCCCGGCGAGGTGGTCGAGCACCGCTACACGCGCACCGTCACCCAGATGGACAACATGCTGTTCTCCAACATGACGCTCAACCCGCAGCCGCTCCATATCGACCGGCATTTCTGCGAGCAGGAGACCGAATGGGGCCAGCCGCTGATGAATTCGCTGTTCACGCTCGGGCTGATGATCGGCATCCAGGTCTCCGACATGACGGTCGGCACCACCATCGCCAATCTCGGCATGACCGACGTGAAATTCCCCCATCCGCTGTTCGAGGGCGACACCGTGCACTGCACCACCGAAGTGATCGGCAAGCGCGAATCGAAGTCGCGGCCCGGCGCCGGCATCGTCGAATTTCATCACCGCGCCTACAATCAGGACAACAAGCTGGTCGCCGAATGCCGCCGCCAGGCGTTTATCCGCATGCGGCCGAAATGAGCGCTCCAGCCCGCCGCGATGCGCTCGACTCCTGTTCGTTCCCGCCGACAGCGCCAAAAGCTCGACAAGGCGATGGCGAGCGGCGCCGACGCGCTCATCGTCGATCTTGAAGATTCGATCGCGCTCGAAGGCAAAGCGCGGCGCGCGGCAAAGCGCGGCGGCGTTTCTGAAAGAGGCCCTGCGCGACCAAGCGCGGCCCGCCATCGATCGTGCGCGTCAACGGCCTGCAGACCGGCCTCATCGATGCCGATCTCGACGCGATCGCGCCGGCAAAACCCGACGCCATCATGCTGCCGAAGGCCGAAGGCGGCGCTTCGGTCATCCATGCCGACGCCAAGCTTGCGGTGCGCGAGGCGCAAAACGGCCTGCCCGACGGCCACATCAAGATCCTGCCGATCGCCACCGAAACCGCCGCCGCGCTGTTCGTTGCCGGCACTTTTGCCGGCTCGAGCGCGCGGCTGATCGGCCTGACCTGGGGCGCCGAGGATCTATCGGCCGAGCTCGGCGCGCAGGCCAATCGCGACGCGAACGGCCGCTTCCTCGATCCCTATCGGCTGGCGCGCGTGCTCTGCCTCGCCGGCGCGGCGGCCGCGCAAGTGCCGGCGATCGACACCGTCTATGTCGATTTCCGCAACGGCGAAGGTTTTCGCCGCGAATGCGAGGAGGCCTGCCGCGACGGTTTCGTCGGCAAGATGGCGATCCATCCGGCGCAAGTGCCGATCATCAACGAGGTGTTCACGCCGTCCGCCGCGGCAATCGCACATGCCCGCGCCGTCGTCGCCGCCTTTGCCAAAAATCCCGGCGCCGGCGTGGTCGGCATCGGCGGCGTGATGTACGACCGGCCGCATCTGGCGCGCGCCAAGCAGGTGCTGGGGCGGGCGCGATCTTAGAAATCTATCACACGCAGACGGAGTGCTTGTTTTCTTCGTCGTTTTTTTCGTCGTCCCCTGGGGTGCGCGCCAAAGCGCCTCGAACGAAACGGCCGCGGCCTTGCCGGCCATAGCCGACTTGCCGCACCCTGTGAGGACCGCTCAGCGGCCAACCCCGAGCTGGCAGGCCCAAGCTGCGTCGTTCGTCAAGCGCTGGGCCACAGGTCAGGAGGTCTTATGAGTGCCCTAAGAGCATCAGCAAGATAATAATCGGGATAGGAATTCCGATGAGCCACAATAGGATCGGCATAGCTGAAACCCTTGTTTCCGATAACCGTTCCTAATAACCGGAGACGTTTTGAAAAGTTCCCTGGCTCTGCCGCGGTGATTTTCATTCGCGATATGCCGCCTTCGGATCGAACACCCGCTCCCCAACAAATTCGAGCGTGACCGCGCCGGGCTTGCCGAGCGGCGCTTTCCGATAAAAACAGGACCGGCGCCCGGTATGGCATGCGCCGGTAACCTGCTCGACCTTCATCCACACCGCGTCCTGGTCGCAGTCGATGCGCAGTTCGACGACGCGCTGGGTGTGGCCGGAGCTTTCGCCCTTCTTCCACAAGGCGCGGCGCGAGCGGCTGTAATACCAGGCTTCGCCGCTTGCGATCGTTTTCGCCAAAGCCTCGGCGTTCATATGCGCGACCATCAGCACGTCGCCGGACGCGGCGTCGGTGGCCACGGCCGTGACGAGCCCGTCGGCATCAAACTTCGGCGTCAGCGCCAGTCCTTCCTCGAGCTCGGAAGCCGAGCCGGCCGGTCGGAACGGTGAATCGGTTGACACGTTCGTCTGCCTCTCACGGGGTCCTTGCCGCCGCCGTCGTCTCGCATATCGCCCCGGCGCTGTCGAGGCGACTGAGCCGCTTGACCATTATATAAGCACATACTAAATAAGGTCTGTCTAAATTATTGCGCCATTGCATGCGGAGGGCTGTGAGGCTCCGTGCTGTCTGTTGGCCTTGCAAAAGGAAAAAGCCATGTCGTTGCCGAAAATTTCGCCGCAGCGGGCAAAGCTTATGCTGGACGCGGGCGCCATCCTGGTCGATATCCGCGAGCCCGACGAACATGCCCGCGAGCGCATTGCCGACGCCAAGCACATGCCGCTGTCCCGGCTCGACGATGCAGACTTGAGCGTGCATCAAGGCCGGCCGGTCGTATTTCATTGCCGCAGCGGCGCGCGCACGCTCGCCAACGCGCCTCGTCTCGCCGCCAAGGTCGGCGAATGCGAGGCCTATGTGGTCGACGGCGGTCTCGATGCCTGGCGCAAAGCGGGGCTTCCGGTCGTCACGGACCGCCGCCAGCCGATTGAATTGCAGCGCCAAGTGCAGATCGGTGCGGGTAGTCTGGCGTTTTTCGGCACCTTGCTGGGGCTGTTGGTCTCACCATGGTTCTTCGCCGTGCCGCTATTTGTCGGCGCCGGCTTGACGATTGCCGGCGTGACCGGATTTTGCGGCTTAGCGATTGTACTGATGCGCATGCCATGGAACCAGGCCACCTACCGGGTAGAGATGCAAAAGACTTAAGGCGCGGCTTGACCGGCTCGGTTTAGATCGGGGACCGCGCGCACCGCCGTCAGCGCAGCTGCGCGACGCCGCGAATGAGCGTGACAAAGCGAAGCTGATCGTCGGTGCTGTCGCGGAACGTGCCGAGAAAGCGCGTCGTCACCGTGGAGACGCCGGGCTTGGCCACGCCGCGAACCGACATGCAAGTATGCTCGGCTTCGAGCAGCACGGCGACGCCGCGCGGCGCCAGCACCTCGTCGATGGCGACGGCGATTTGCGAGGTCAGGTGCTCCTGGGTTTGCAGCCGGCGCGCATAGACGTCGACCAGGCGGGCGAGCTTGGACAATCCGACCACGCGCTCGACCGGACGGTAGGCGACGTGCGCCTTGCCGTAAAACGGCATCATGTGGTGCTCGCAATGCGAGGTAAAGCCGATGTCGCGAATGAGCACAAAGTCGTCATAGGCCTCGGTCTCGCCAAAGGTGCGGGCCAGAGCATCGGCGGGAATGTCCCGGTAACCGCGATAGAGTTCGTCGAGCGCGGCGATCACGCGCTTCGGCGTGGCGGCAAGACCTTCGCGCGCCGGATCTTCGCCGATATAGGCGATCAGTGCGCGCACCGCCGCTTCCGCCTCCTCGCGCGACGGCCGATTCTCGACCGGCACGGGCGTGTGGCGGACATGATCCGTATGCGTACCACTGGACCACGCCTTGTTAGGCGGCTTGGAAATCGGCTTGATGACGGCGTCCATTTCTACTCCGGAACTTCAAATCCAATGCGGTAGCGCCTATATAGTGGATTGGCAGATGGACTCAACAAACCGCTCAACAAGGCTGGGCAAATACCTGATTTGCGATGCTAAACGAGGTTTACAACCGGCGGATCATTGAGCTTGCGGGCAATATTCCGCGGCTTGGACGGCTGCCTCATCCCGACGCGACGGCAACAGCGGTATCGCGGTTGTGCGGCTCGACTGTCACCATCGACCTGACGATGGACGGCGACACCGTGACCGATTTCGCTCATGAGGTGAAGGCCTGCGCGCTCGGTCAGGCCTCGTCTTCGATCATGGCAAGCCACATCGTCGGCGCCAAGGCGGACGAGTTGCGCGCCTTGCGCGAAGCGGTGCGCAAAATGCTCAAAGAGAATGGGGCGCCGCCCGCGCAAGGCAAATGGGCCGACATCGCCGTGCTCGAACCGGTGCGCGACTACAAGGCGCGGCACGCCTCGACGATGCTGACCTTCGATGCCGTGGTCGATGCGATCGGCCAGATCGAAAACAAGCGCGCCGCGAAGCAGGCGGCGGAATAACTTGTCCGCCGCGCCGCCCTTACAAAATGCCCCTCGCCTGCTCGGCCGCGGTCTGATCAAAATCTATCGCTACACTCTCTCCCCGCTGGTCGGCTTTCGCTGCCGGCACCTGCCGACCTGCTCGGACTACGCCGACGAGGCGCTCGACCGCTTCGGACTATGGGCCGGCGGCTGGATGACGCTGGCGCGGCTTTTGCGCTGTCAGCCTTGGGGCACATCCGGGCTTGATTTCGTGCCCAAAACGTTGCCGGAAAAATCGCGCTGGTATATGCCGTGGCATTACGCAAAATGGCGCGGTACGAATCACGTCCCGCCTCCCGTCCTTGCCGAACCAAACGCGGCAGGCCGACGAAGCAGAGACTGAATCGTCCGGACCCGCTTACCTGCCCTCGTTCGCAGGAGTGAGCAACAGGAGTGAATCATGTCCGAGAGCGGCTCGGCCGAAAATTCGCCTCGTCTCGCCGGCGAACAGCCAAAAAACAAAACGATCGCCCTGACCTTTCCCGACGGCGCGCGTCGGGACTATGTATCCGGCACCACCGGTCTCGATATCGCCAAGGGCATTTCGCCGTCGCTCGCCAAGCGCACGGTGGCGATGGCGCTCGACGGCGCCGTCGCCGATCTGGCCGATCCGATCGAACGCGACGCCAAGATCGAATTTCTGACCCGCGACGATCCGCGCGCGCTCGAGCTCATTCGTCATGACGCGGCGCACGTGCTCGCCGAAGCGGTGCAATCGCTGTGGCCGGGCACGCAAGTGACCATCGGGCCGGTGATCGATAACGGCTTCTATTACGACTTCTTCCGCAACGAGCCGTTCACGCCGGAAGATTTTTCCGCCATCGAAAAGAAGATGCGCGAGATCATCGCCCGCGACAAACCGTTTACCAAGGAAATATGGTCGCGCGACGACGCCAAACGGACATTCGCCGACATGGGCGAACAGTTCAAGGTCGAGCTGGTCGACGCCATTCCGCAAGACCAAGAGATCAAGATCTACAAGCAGGGCGACTGGTTCGATCTATGCCGCGGCCCGCACATGACCTCGGTCGGCAAAGTCGGCAATGCATTCAAGCTGATGAAGGTCGCCGGCGCCTATTGGCGCGGCGATTCCAACCGCGAAATGCTGTCGCGCATCTACGGCACCGCCTTCGCCAAGCAGGAGGAGCTCGATGCGTATCTCAAGCAGATCGAGGAAGCGGAAAAGCGCGATCATCGCCGGCTCGGCCGCGAAATGGATCTGTTTCACTTTCAAGAGGAAGCGCCCGGCTCAGTATTCTGGCATCCCAAAGGCTGGACGCTGTTCCAGGCGCTGGAAAACTACATCCGCCGCCGCCAGACCGACGCCGGCTATGCCGAGGTCAACGCGCCGCAGCTGATCGATTCCTCGCTGTGGGTCGCCTCCGGGCATATGGCGACGTTTCGAGATGCAATGTTTCTGGTGGAACCCCGCAAGGAGGACGAGCGCACTTACGTGGTCAAGCCGATGAATTGCCCCGGCCACATCCAGATTTTCAAGAACGGGCTGAAATCCTACCGCGACCTGCCGTTCAAGATCGCCGAATTCGGCAAGGTCCATCGTTTCGAGCCGTCCGGCGCGCTGCACGGATTGATGCGCGTGCGCGCCTTCACCCAGGACGACGCGCATATCTTCATCACCGAGGAGCAAATCGCCGACGAGGTCATCAAGGTCAACGACCTCATTTTGACGATCTATGCGGATTTCGGCTTCGACGACGTCCGCATCAAGTTCTCCGACCGGCCGGAAAAGCGCATCGGCGAGGACGCGGTGTGGGACAAGGCCGAGGCCGCCTTGAAAAAAGCGCTGGAGGCATCGGGCCGGCCGTGGACGCTCAACCAAGGCGAAGGCGCCTTCTACGGTCCCAAGCTCGAATACGTGTTGCGCGACGCCATCGGCCGCGACTGGCAGTGCGGCACCGTGCAGGTCGACCTCAACATGCCGGGCCGGCTCGGCGCGTTCTATATCGACGAGCATTCCAACAAGGTGACGCCGGTGATGCTGCACCGGGCGATGTTCGGCTCGCTCGAGCGTTTCACCGGTATCATGATCGAGCATTATGCGGGACACTTGCCGCTATGGCTGTCGCCGCTGCAGGCGGTGATCGCCACCATCACCTCGGACGCCGACGATTATGCGCGCGACGCCATCGCGGCGGCGCGGCGCATGGGCCTGCGCGTCGAAGGCGACCTGCGCAATGAGAAAATCAATTACAAGGTCCGCGAGCACTCGCTGGCCAAAGTGCCGGTGCTGCTCGTGATCGGCAAGAAGGAAGCCGCCGATCGCACCATCTCCATGCGCCGGCTCGGCAACGAGAAGAGCGATGTCATGCCGCTCGACGCGGCGCTTGCGGCGCTGGCCGCGGAAGCGGTGCCGCCGGACGTAAAACGAGCAAAATAGGCAGACTTGCCGTTGCCGCGCTACGCCGCGACCTTGAGTTTGAGGCCTAACGCGCGCATGACTTTCAGCACCGTGGTGAGTTGAGGATTGCCGTCGGCCGACAGCGCCTTGTACAGGCTTTCGCGGCCAAGGCCGGTGGCTTTTGCAATTTTCGCCATGCCCTTCGAGCGGGCGATATCGCCGAGCGCCGCAGCCACCAGTGCTGGGTCGCCGTCCTCGAAGACAGCCTCCAAATAACCGGCGATGTCTTCATCGGTCTTGAGGCCGGCCGCTGCGTCCCAAGGCAGGGTTTTTAATTTTCTTCGGGGCTTGGACTTTGATCTCGTCATGCCTGCTCCTACAGCTCGTGGGCCATCGCGCGCGCTATCGCAATGTCACGGTCCTGTGTCCGCTTGTCTCCTCCGGCAAGGAGAATAACCAGCGCTTCTCCGCGCTGGACAAAATAGACCCTGTAGCCGGGGCCATAATTGATCCGCATCTCCGAGACCCCTTCGCCTATCGGTCTCACATCGCCGGGATTACCCAGCGATAGGCGACGAATCCGGGCCTGAATACGCATTCGCGATTGACTGTCGCGCAGGGTGGCGAACCAGCGCCTGAAGCGCTCGGTCTGGCGAATTTCGATCACGGCACAATGTATCCGACGGGATACAGGCGCGCAAGAGCGGCTCTCACCGCGCTAGGACTTCGACCTCGCCGTCGACGCCGGTGACGACCTTGAAATCGCGCTGGAAGGTCTTGCCCTCGTTGCGGGCGATGACGTGATAATCGCCCTCCGCCAGCACGATGCGCGGGAAGGCGCCGATCAATTCCTTGATGACGTCGCCGCCTGGGGTGAGCACCGTCCATTGCGTATTGGCGAGCGCCTCGCCGCCCGGATTGTTGACGAGCTTGAGCGTAATGACCGCGGCGCGATGCGTCACCACGATATCGGTGAGCTTGCCGGCTTCGACGTTGACGTCGGAGCGCACCACCGAATTGCCGTCGCCGTAATTCGATACGATGTTGTAAGTGCCGGACGGCAACAGCACGACGTCGCCCGACATCACGTTTTGCGCGATGCGGCGCCGCTCGGCGGTGGCGAATTGGCTGCCGGTATAGATCTCGAACGAGATTTGCCCGGTCGGAATCCGCACGTCGCCAACGCGGCCTTCGAGCCGGACCCCGCCGGCGGGAATATCGAATATTTCGCGCACGGTCTCGGCGCGCAATTGCACCGCTTTGGCGGCACTGGCGAGCCCGAGGCTGGCGTTGACCACATAATTTCCCGGCGGCAAGACGAAGGTCGGCGCGGCGGCGTGCTCTTCCTTGACCAGGGGAAAACTGCCCGTCGCATCCGGCTTCGCCGCATAGACGCGCCAGATCATTCCGCCGCCGATCAGCGGCGCATCATGGCCGTAGCGCGCCGCGACCGCGAGTGCGACGCGCCCGGCCGGGACGGCAGGCTCGGCCTGGGCGAACGGCGGCGCCAGCGGATTGGGCGTGACGATGGTGGCCCCGGGCGATCCGGGCCCCCCCGTCAGAGGCGTATTCGTCATGGACTGGGGCGGCAGCAGACTGCGGCTCTGCGCAGATATCTGTGCCGACGCCGGTGTAATGAAACCGATCACCGCGACGGCGATAGCCGCAGCGAGATTGCAGCGCCAAAAGTGACCGGAGCCCCACCCAGACATCGCGTTTTTTCTCGATCATAAACGCGGCAATTTCATGCCGCCTCAACCACGGGGGCTGCCGCAGGCAGGCCCCCCGCGTTCAGTAGGATATGTGGCAGACTCCCGGGCACTTTCACCATATCGTGACGTCCGGCCTGTTGCCGGTTGGGCGGCATTGGCGGATGCAGTCCGCTGTCGGCCAAGCGCTTAGAGCGTCCGGCGCTTAAAGCGTTCGCCTATGGAATCGTGGGGATCGCGTGAGTAGTACCGAGGTTCGCGACAAAACGGTCGATGCCGGTCACATGGCCGTCAAGCGCGGCGGACCGGCCATCGGACTGGTCCTCGGCAGCGGCGCAGCGCGCGGCTTTGCCCATATCGGCGTCATGCGCGTTCTGCAGGCGCACGGCATCATTCCCGATATTATCGTCGGCACGTCGATGGGCGCGCTGGTCGGCGGCTGCTACGCCATCAATCAGCTCGATGCGCTGGAGGAATGGGCGCGTTCGCTGACGCGCCGGCGCATTATCGGTTATCTCGACGTCACCATTGCCGGCTCCGGCATCATCGGCGGCAGCCGGCTGGCCAACCGGCTCGAACAATCGATCGGCGATATCGGGATCGAAGACCTGCCCATACGCTTCGCCGCGATCGCCACCGAAATCGGCACCGGCCACGAAGTCTGGCTGACGCGCGGCTCGCTGGTGCTGGCGCTGCGTGCCTCCTATGCGCTGCCGGGCATCTTCTCGCCTGTTCAACTCGGCGGCCGCTGGCTGGCGGACGGCGCGCTGGTCAATCCGGTACCGGTATCGGCTGCCCGCGCGCTCGGTGCCCGGGTCGTGATTGCCGTCAACATGGACGCCGATCGGTTCGGGCGCGGCGCCACGATTGCCAGCCACGGCGCCGATCCCTCCGACGGTCACACTGCCATCTCGGACGCCGACGGTCCACGGAACGGCTTTTCCCGCCTGCGCAACATGTTCAGCGCCGAACGCGCGCTCAGGCGAAGGATCGTTGCCGGAAAAGAGCGGCCAAGCTTCTCGACCGTAATGATCGAATCCTTCAATATCATGCAGGATCGGCTCACCCGAATGCGGCTCGCCGGCGATCCGCCGGACATTCACATCACCCCGCGCATAGCCGGCATCGGCTTCCTCGATTTCCATCGCGCCGCCGAAGCCATCGCCATCGGCGAGGCCGCGGCGGAAAAAGCCATCGACACGATCGTCGAATCGATCGCCGAATTGGGCTGATCGATCACGGCGACGGCGAGTTTTGCGCGCAAATTGTCTGACAGGCGATCTGTTGCGTCGAGCAACCGGCCTGACAGGTCGTGCTGAGATTGGCGTTGCTCGTCGTGGTCGCGGCGCCGGTCGGCGCGCTGCCCGGAACGAGGCAGGTGGTCTGACATGACGCCGCCTGCGCATTGCACGCCATCATGCAATTGGTGACTGTCGAGGTCTGCGCCAGGCGGATTGTTCCCGCCGCTTGGGCGGCGGCGACCGCTGCGGCCATCGCCGCGATTGCTCCAAGGCTCGCAAGCAGCACAGCCGATCGCCGCATAATCGTCTCCCGTTCGACACGGCATCATAGCGCCGGCTGCACGTCCGGGGAATTGCATTCGCCGGACGTGCTGCCGGTATGAGCCGGCGCCGTTTGAGCCCTTGTAAGCCCTTGGTCGCTAAGCAGTCAGGATGTAATCGCGCATCGCCGCGGAATCGCTTTCCATTTGCTGCAAGCGATGCTTGACCACGTCGCCGATGGAGACGATGCCGACGAGCCGGCCCTGATCGACCACCGGCACGTGACGGAATTTCCCTTCGGTCATGCGCTCCATGATGCTGGGGATAGTCTCGGTCTCGGTGCAGGTCGAGACCTTGCGCGTCATGATCTGGCTCACCGGCGCATCAAGCGCGCCGGCGCCGCGTTCGGCAAGCGCCCGAACGATGTCGCGTTCGGACAGAATTCCCACAATACGGCAGTCCACGCCCAAAACGGCAACCGCGCCGATACGCTTCTCGGCGAGAAGCGCGACGGCCGACGATAGCGAAGCGCTAGGTTCGACGCTGACGACGTTACGGCCTTTGGCCGCGAGAATCATGCTGACGGTCATGTTCGCCTCCCTGACCCTTCATGGATCCGGAAACCGCATGGCGGCTCGGTCACAATGAAGGCATTGACTTTAATGTTGGAGGTCGGCGCCGAGTTCCGTCGCGGCTCTGCGCGTTACGGTGCAACGCAGCATCGAGATCGGCGCGGAATCGCCCAAAAACACCGGCGCGGACTCTGACTGAAGACTGGCAAGTCAATACGGCAATCGCGTGACGCAATTGCCTGCAATGTCATAGCTCACAATTCGGGTGAGCCGCTCGGTTGCGGATCCAGTGCAGCGGGCGGCACGGCGGGATCGAAGGCGTCGAACAACAACAGGCCGGCGAAAAAACCGCCGACATGAGCCTGCCAGGCGATGGTCTGTCCGGCTTCGGTGCCGAACGAAATGGTGCCTAAGCCGAACAGCGCGTTCAGTCCGAGCCACACCGCAAGGAACAATAAAAATCGCGGATCGCGCAACGTCGCCGCCAACGAAGCGGCCGGCACGCGATAAGCCGCGTTGGTCGGCTCGCGCCAATGCGCGACGGGGCCATCGTTCTGAAAGACGAAGCGCAACGCCGCCGCCATTGCGCCTGAGATGGCGGCCGACGCACCGATCATCGGCTCCATATCGCCGAGATGCGTCAAAAGATGGGTCAGCGCGCCGATCGCCGCCATCACCAGCATGAAGACGACGTAACGCCAAGCGCCGAAACGCCGGGCCAGTGCGGTGCCGAACGGTATCAGCCACGCCAAATTGAGACCGAGATGCAACAGATCGGCGTGGATAAAGGCATAGCTGAAGAAGGTCCACAGATCGGCGGCGAAGCCGCCGGGAAACGCCCCGGCGACGCTGGCATCCACGCCATAACGCGCGGGGATGAAGGCGAAGGCGAGCAGAAATTCCACGTCCTGATCGTCCGTCAGGAAGAGCATGCGGACGGTGTGCACGAGCACCAGCACCGCAACGGTCGCAATGATGACCGACGGCACGTTGAAGATCGGCTCTCGACGCTTGGGCTCCGAAACGTTTGGCTGGGCAACCTCGGACTGCGAAATTTCGGCCTGTGAAACGCTCGGCTCGGACGGCTGCGTCACGGATGTTCCCCTTGATGCTTGTTGCCGAGATAGGCCTGTGGCGGTGCCAGAACAAGCGCCACCGAGAGCGCAATAACAAAAAGGGAGGACGTTTTGCGTCCTCCCTTTTGCACCTTGCGCGGGTTTCCGCGATCAACGCCGGCGATGAAGGGCTTTGGGCCCTCGCATATCCGACGTCGGTCACATCCCCTCGCCTCCCTGATTTGAAATCTGCCGCCGCGAGCATTTGGCGGGCACGGGCAAGACCATCACGTAAAGTCACCCTAGGCGGTGGCGCGCGGCACGCCAACGACGACGTGCCGTTAAGTTTAACCCAGCGTCCCTTGAGCCATCGATCGCCCTCGGTCGCGATCGGCACGCGATCTGCTCCCACTCTCGGCAAGGCGTCGTTGGCCGCAAACACTGTCCCGATCGGGGACAGCTGTTCGCGGCCGGCACAAGGCCAGGGAGCGGTTATGAAACACGCAGCGAGCCAGGAACTCTATGCGTATTGGCAAGAACGGCGCGGCCGGCGTTCGGCCCCGCAGCGTAACGAGATCGAGCCGGGCGCCATCCGCCAAGTGCTCAGCGACGCTTTCATCCTCGCGCTCGACGGCGGCGCAGGCTTTCCGTTCCGGCTAGCCGGCACGCGCATTTGCGCGCTGTTCGGCCGCGAGCTGAAGGGCGAATCTTTCATCGGACTTTGGGCCGCTGCAAGCCAACCGACGATCGGCGACCTCCTCGGCATCCTCGATCACGAGCGCGTCGGCACCGTTGCCGGCGTAACCGCGCAAAGCGCCGACGGCGATCCTATCGATCTTGAGCTTCTGCTGCTGCCGCTCGCCGCCAGCCGGCCGAGCCTGGCGCGCACCATCGGCATTCTCGCGCCGCTGCAAATTCCGCCGTGGCTCGGTTCGACCCCGGTCGGCGCGCTGACCTTGGGCGGCCGGCGGCATATCGGTGCGGCGCTCGAAAGCCGCCTGCTGCCGCGTTTCATGACGCCGCACCGGCCGCGGCTCGTCGTCCATGACGGCGGCCGCGCTTCGTAGCGGTTCCTGCGCAGGCGGTCAGCTAACGCCCCGTTAACATCGGCCGCCTAGGCTTCGTCGCTTGCCGGACTGGCGACATGAGCGGTACCGCAGTAGCCGAACGAAAACCGGGTTTGCTGGCACTCAGCCAAGACCGCCGACGGCATCAGCGCGTCAAGGTCAATTTGCTGGGCCGCTATATGCTTGCGGACCGCCGCGAATTTCCCTGCCAGGTGATCAATATGTCGCCGGGAGGAATGGCGCTGATCGCGCCGGTCGGCGGCGCCGTCGGCGAACGCGTCATTGCCTATGTCGATCACCTCGGCAGGCTCGAAGGCCAGATCGCACGGCTGTTCGAAAACGGCTTTGCCATGTCGATTTCGGCTACCGCCCGCAAGCGCGACAAGCTTGCGGCGCAGCTGACCTGGCTCGCCAACCGCAACATCCTCAGCCTGCCGGAGGACCGCCGCCACGGCCGTATCGTGCCGCGCAATCCGGTCGGCCGCCTGATTTTGCCGAATGGCGTCAATCTGACCTGCCGCATCATCGACGTCTCGCAATCCGGCGCGGGCATTTCGTCCAAAGAGCGGCCGCCGATCGGAGCGATCGTCACCGTGGGCAAAGTACAGGGTCGCGTCGTCCGCCACCTCGAAGACGGCTTTGCCATCGAGTTCACCCGGCTGCAGCATCCTGATTTCCTAGAAGATAACGTCACCGGCGGGTAAACGCTGGACCGAAAAACCGCGACCCGTCAGCGGCCGCGCGGCGGCATTGTGATGCCGTTCTTCCTCCGTCAAAATACTCATCGCATGCCGCCGGCCACCGCTTCGGCCGGCGCGCCCGACCGGCAAAAACAGCCGCGCGGCCCGGTGCTTGGCATGGCATCGATAAAATTTGAGTCAAAATAGAATAGTTAGAATTTTATACAATATTGAACGAGAAGATCGTGTCAGTTTTGCTTGGTGTTGAGGCGTTTTTACTTCAAATTGAGCGATTGAACTTAGCGGCGGCGCAAAAACTTTGTGCGAAACGTGACCCCGACGAGACGGGAAGGGGTCACAATGAATTCGGTTGCAAAAGCAATCCTAAGGCGCGGCGCCGCCGCGGGCGCTATGGCGCTCACGCTCTTTGCTGCGCCGCTCGCGGCACAAGAGCGTCCGCTCTTCATCTCGATCGGCGGCGTGACGCATGCACCGATCGGCTGGGTCGAGTTCTGCGTCGAATACGATCCGGAATGCAAGACGAGGCCCTCGGTTCCGCGTGACGTCGTGCTCTCGACGGAGGCCTGGCAGGATCTGCAGCGCGTCAATCTATGGGTCAATACGCACGTCAAGCCGATGACCGACATGGATCATTGGGGCGTCGTGGAACGCTGGAACTATCCGGACGACGGTTACGGCGACTGCGAGGACTACGTGCTGCAAAAGCGAAAAATGCTGATGCAGGAGGGCTGGCCGCGCGAGGCGCTGCTCATCACCGTGGTGCGCGACCGCAACGGCGACGGCCACGCCGTTCTCACCGTCAAGACCGACAAGGGCGAGTTCATTCTCGACAACCAGACCAACGACATCCTGCTGTGGTCGGAAACCGGCTACCGCTTCGTCAAGCGCCAAGCGCAATCCGATCCGAACGTCTGGATCGCGCTCGGCGACACCGCCACGTCCCCCGCCACCGCGTCGTCGCGCTAGGCGGAACGCAAAGGAGCTACACGACCCCGGTCACGTCCCCACCCCTCCCCGTCCCCAGACCGGGTTCGTGGCGGCCGGCTCTCCCCCAGGAGCCGGCCGCACCTTTTTCATGGCAGCGTCATTGCCGGCAAAGCCGCCCCCGACAATGGCAATGCGGGTGCCGTCCGTCACCCGACTTCCTTCAGCCCCTTCGCATATTGCTGAAAGCGCTTGACGTAAATGTCGGCGCCGCCGGCGATCATTTTGATCGCCGCATCGTCGAGGGTACGGATCGCTCTTGCCGGCGACCCGACAATCAGGGACTTCTCCGGAAAAGTTTTGCCCTCGGTCACCAGCGCACCGGCCCCGACCAGGCAGTTGTCACCGATCTTGGCGCCGTTGAGGACGATGGCGCCCATGCCGATCAGCGAATTGGCGCCGATGGTGCAGCCATGCAGGATCACGTTGTGACCGATCACGCAATTCGGCCCGATCACCATCGGAAAACCGGGATCGGTGTGCAGCGTGGCGTTATCCTGGATTTGCGAGCGCTCGCCGAGCTCGATCCATTCGTTGTCGCCGCGCAGCACCGCGCCGAACCAGACGCTGGCGTCGATTTTCAGCCGCACCTTGCCGATCAGCGTTGCCGTCGGCGCAATCCAGTAGCGGCCTTGTTCCGGCAGGTCCGGCCGGTGGCCGTCGAGTTCATAGATCATTGCAACTCCCGAGCCGCTCATCCTCGCAAAGCGGAAATAGAGTGGGCTCCGGCTCCCGTCACGCTTACGCGCGCTGGAGCGGAGACTGGCAGCGGGAAAGGATTATCAGACGGCGAGCAGCGCTTGAAGCGCAAGCACCACGACGGTGCCGCACATCAGACTCCACAGCCCGGCGATCACGGTCGCCACCATGACGATCTCGGCCCGGCGGCCTTCGATGCGGCGACCGCGGATGGTGTTGCGCATGATGATGTAGGGCGCGGAAAACATCAGGAGCGGAATGGCGGCGAACCGCGCCGGAACCGGCCCCACTTCCAGAAGCCGGAAGCTCGGCACATGCCGGCTGAACAGGCGATAGCCGCTGGCGCAAAGGCCGGCGACCGCGAAGCCGATGGCGAGCGCGAAAAAGGAATCGATCGTTTCGGGCGAAATAGCCGGCATGGACATTCAGGCGTCTCCAGACAAAGCAATTGCAGAGGACGCGCCCCGCGGCTACGGAATGATTAAAGAAAGGTTAATGTCGAAACTTGGCGTTCGGCGGATGGAGCTTGGCCCGATGAAATTCATCCTGCGCGCATTGGCATCCCTTGCCGTCATCGCAGCACCATTGGCGGCGCCACTGCTCGCGGCCGGAGCGGCGCAGGCGCGCCCCCTCACCATCGTTGCGATCGGCGCCAGCAACACCACGGGCTTCGGCGTCGGCGAGCAGAACGCCTATCCCGCGGTGTTGCAGGCGCTGCTGCGCAAGAAAGGCATTGCCGCCGACGTCATCAACGCAGGCGTCAATGGCGACGTCACCGCCGGAATGTTGCGGCGCATCGACTCGGCCGTGCCGAAAGGCACCGACATCGTGATTTTGCAGCCCGGCGGCAACGACCTGCGCTTCTTCGGCACCAAGGCCGCGCGTGCCGCCAACGTTGCCGCCATGGCGCAACGGGTCCGCGCCCGCGGCATCCGTGTCATCGTCTACGATCCGGATCCGGTGCCCGCAGATTTCTATCAATGGGACCACATCCACTTTAACGCCGCGGCCCATGCCAGGATTGCCGCGACCCTTGCCGCCGAGATCGAAGCTTCGCTGAAGCCTGCCGAGCCGAATGCCGCGGCTCCCGCGCAATCGGCGCCCGCCAAGCCATAGCTTTGCCGGCGGAGCGGTGCCGCCCTCTTTGCGATGGCGGCGCGTGCGATACTGCTTTCCTGATTCGTGCCAGCGATAAGTCTCCGCTCAATGACGGCTCACGCGGTTCCACGACGCAAAATCCCGCGCCCGGCGCGCAAATTATGGACGCTGCCGTTCGCCGGCGCGGCCGTGTTGATGGTCGCCGCCGCGGCGTATCTGCTGTGGCCGACATGGCCGGATCAGCCGACAGCGGCGAACGTCCCGGCCCTTCCGATCACCGTCGCCGGCGTTTTGTTCGAGGTACCGCCCGGTTCCATCCGCGAAACCGTCCAGCGCCATGCAGGCGAACAAGATCGGATCGACCTTGCTTTCGCATGGCCGTCGCTCGGCCCGCCGCCCGCGGACGACAAGCCGGCAGCCAATACGCCGCTCGATGCGGCCAATGCTGCGGCGGCAGCCGCTGCACCGGAAAACCAGCGCTTATTCGTCACGGTGGCCGGGCTCGGCAGCGAGTTGTCGCCGCTCGAGCGGCTGCGGACGATCTACCCGCGTTATGTGGAAAGCCAAGCCACCGCCGGCCCGGACGGCCTCGCCGTTCTGCCGTTTCGCGCCGGTACGCCTTACGACGGCGAGGATCTGGTGTATGTCGGCGCCAATCCCGAGCAGTTTTTCGCGCTGTGCACGCGGACCGGCCGTACCGTGCCGGGCACTTGCATTCACGAGCGCACGCTAAATGCCGCCGAGATCACGTTCCGCTTTCCGCGCGATCGGTTCGGCAATTGGCGCGATGTCGCCGGCGGCTTCGACCGGCTGGTGGCACAATTGCACCCGCAGCGAAATTGACGTGACGACGGCTTAGACCAGATCCATGTCCAGGATCGGCATCTCAAGAATATAGGCGCCGCCGCGCCGCTTCTCATCGTCGACGAATAAGACGCCGATGAATTCTTCGCCGAGATAAGTCTCCAGCGAATCCTGTTTTCGCGGGCGCGGCACGACGCGGACGGTCGAATTATCGAATTTGCGCTTGAGATAGGCATCCAGGCGTTTGACCCGGTCGATATCGGCGACCTCGCCGAGATCGATCTCCATGCGAAAATTGTAGGAAAGATCCTCGTCTTCGTCGTCGAGGTTGAGATCGCCCAGCCGCTCTTCGCCGATATAGACCTCGGCCGCGCCCTTATCGCGCGTGCCCGGCACCACGCGCAGGCGAGCGTTGCCGAACAGCTTTTTCAAATAGGTGTCTAGTTTCTTGACTTGCTGAACGTCCACCGTGCCTCTCCGTTAGCCGGAATAGCGGAACCTACTTAGCGCGAATTTCGGCTCAAATTTCGTCCTGGAATATCTGATCCATGGAACGGGCAGGCTCCGGGCAACCAGCGACGCCGACCACCTTGGCCGGCACGCCTGCAACCGTCACATTGTTCGGAACCGGCTTGACCACCACCGAACCGGCGGCGATGCGGGCGCAATGGCCCACTTCGATATTGCCGAGGATCTTGGCGCCGGCGCCGATCATCACGCCATAGCGGATTTTTGGATGGCGGTCCTCATGTTCCTTGCCGGTGCCGCCGAGCGTGACGTCGTGCAGCATCGATACGTCATCCTCGATCACCGCGGTTTCGCCGACGACGAGGCCGGTGGCGTGATCGAGAAATATGCCGCGCCCGATCTTGGCTGCAGGATGGATATCGCACTGGAATATGGCCGAGCATCGGCTTTGCAGGTACAGCGCAAAATCCCGGCGGCCCTTTTCCCAGAGCCAGTGCATAAGCCGCTGCGTCTGAATGGCATGAAAGCCCTTGTAGTAGAGCAATGGCTCGATCAGGCGATGCGTCGCCGGATCGCGATCGACGACCGCCATGATGTCGGCGCGGAACTCGTCGCCGAGCGTCGGCGCATCCTTGATGGCATCGGCATAGGCTTGGCGGATGAGTTCAGCCGATACGGCCGGATGGTCGAGGCGCGCCGCCAGCCGGTAGACCACGGCAACCTCGAACGAGTCGTGGTGCAGCACCGTCGAATAGATGAAGCTGGCGAGCTCGGGCTCGCGATGGACGATCTCTTCCGCCTCGCGGCGGATGCGCGCCCAGACCGGATCGACCTTATCCAGAGCCGGCATCGCCTGATATTGCGCCATGGGCTGTCTCCCGAAAACGCGTCAGTTCTAGCATATTGGGTGGCGCGGCGCCCAATACCAAGGGCCCCGGCCTTATCGGCCAAAAGACCAGCAGAATCAGCCATTAGCCGAGTAGTGCTAGGCCATTGGCTGAGATCATCGTCTCTCCGCGAGGAAATCCAGCACGGTCGATTTGAAGGTCTTGTCGCCCACCGCCAGCATATGGTCGCGGCCGGGAACGACGAAGGCCCGCGCACCGGGGATAAGCGCGGCAAGCTCCTGCGGCGAACCGGCGATCGGGTCTTCACTGCCGACCGCGACCAGGACCGGGGCGGCGATGCGGCCGACTTCAGCGCGGCTGAGCGTTTGGCGCGAGCCCCGCAGGCAGGCGGCAAGAGCGCGCAAATCCGATTTTGTCTGCTCGGCAAAGGCGCGAAACAGGCGCGCCGTCGGATCTGCAACGTCGGCAAGAGACGGCGCTTCGAGCCCGTCGGCGATGGTCTCCGGAAGCCCTACCCCTTCGACCAGGCGGATGCCCAACCCGCCGAGCACGACCGAACGCACGCGATCGGGATGTGCCAGCGCCAAATAGGCTGCGATCCTCGCCCCCATGGAGTAGCCAAAAACATCTGCGCGCTGCAGGCCGAGATGATCGAGCAGCGCGCGAACGTCCTCGGCCATGAGCGAGCTGTGATAGGCGGCCGGATCGTAGAGCTTACTCGAAGCGCCGTGGCCGCGGTCGTCGAGCGCAATAGCGCGGCGGCCGGCACGCGTCAGGGTCGACATCCATCCGGGCCCGACCCAGTTGATTTCCTTGTTGGAGGCGAAGCCATGGATCAGGACGATCGGCTCGCCCTCGCCTTCGTCGAGAAAGGCGATCTCGACATCGTCATGTGTGAAGCGCGGCATGGGCTGACGCTTGTCACACCCGGACGCAATGCGCCAGAGCCGGCCGCTCCATCTGGCGCAGCCGGCGCAGTTTGCGCCGGAGCAAGGTCCGCTCCGTCAGCCGCTCGACCGCGGCCTTGCATGACGCACAAAAGCCGAAGACCGCGAATGCGGCCCACACCGCCCACAGCGCCAGATCGAACGTGCCGGCGGTGAGCACGAGCGCCGCGCGGCCGAGAAGTTTTATGATCGCGCGGGTCTTGCCGCCTTTCGCTGCCGCAAGCCGCGACAGCCGGGCCATGTCTTGCGGCTGTTCGGCGACCGCAAGACCGTCGAGCGCGGTCTGCGTCCCGGCCTTGGCTTCGACGCGGCCGGTATTCTCGGCAAGTTCGAGGAGGCCGCCGGCCTCCTCCACTTTCACCGCTTCGCGCGCCGCGCGCACCGCCAGCACCGGATTGAGCCGCCCGGTGCGGCGCGCCGCCTTGACCAGCGAAAGACCGACCCGCTCCGGCGCGGTCAGCCCGCTCGTCGCATAGGTCGCCGCGGTGATGGCGATGCCGACGCCGGCGAGACCGAGGATCCACGGGTCGTAACGTTGCCCGGTGAGATAATGCGTGCCTTCCCGCGCGGCATCGCGGATGTCGCCGAAGACGAAGAGATCGCCGAACGCAGTGCCGGCGAGGCTCGCCAGATCGGTCGGCACGCCGGTCCATAGGCCATGGACGAAACGGCCGGCAGTGCCGGCCAGCGTATCGTGTTTGGCCAGCGCATCTTTGACCTGTTGCGCCAGAATAGGATCGACGGCAACGCCGCGTTCGGCCGCGAGTGCGACGAAGCTTTGCGCCAGATCGACGTCGCCGGACGCCAGCGCCGAAGGGATTTCCCGCGCGGCAACGTCCGCGTTGAAGACGCCATCGAGCGCCCGATCGCTGACCTTGACCGGATCGTCCGCGGCTGCGAGCCGGCCGTGTGCGGCCACGCCGCCGCGAATGAAGATGGCGGCGGCGAGCGCGAACACCGCGGCGCAGAGCAGTGCGGCGCTTGGCCGTCGCGCCGCCCGAATGACCCGCATCGCGCTCACTGTCGACCTTTTGCTGCTCGGAAAATATTCATAGCGCGCAAGATAATAGGGGGAATTTGCGGCTTTTTCACAACGAAGCCGACGCGACAGGCTTTAGCTGGAACTGCCGCCATGGGAAGGCTATGGTGCCCGCAGATTTCGGAGCCGGCCATGACCGATACGATTGTTCCGCATTTCCACAACGATCTCGGCGTCCCGGTCATCGCGATCGGCGCCAAGGAATTCATGTGCGTCGGCGCGTTAGCCGCCATTCGATCATCCCCACGTTTATTGCGACATGGGCGGCGATGCCGAATATGTCTGCCCGTATTGCTCGACGCTTTACCGCCACGATCCGACGCTCAAGCCGAACGAAGCGCGGCCGGCGGAATGCGCGCTGGCCGAAGTTGCGCTCTAAAACCCTCTCGTGACGGCCTCGCGCAACGTCATTATCGCCGGCGCCGGCATTGGCGGGCTCACGGCCGCACTGGCGCTGGCACGCCACGGCTTCCACGTCACCGTACTGGAACAGGCCGAACGTCTTGCCGAAATCGGCGCCGGCATTCAGCTCTCGCCCAATGCCACGCGCCTGTTGCTGGACCTTGGCTTAGGCGATCGGCTGCGCCCGCACGTGGTGGCGCCCGCCGCCTTGCGGGTGCGCAACGGTCACAGCGGCCGCGAGATCGTGCGCATGCCGCTCGACGGGGCGGCGGCGCGTTACGGCGCGCCATATTGGATGATCCATCGCGGCGATCTGCAGACGGCGCTCGCCGCCGCGGTCGCGCAGGAGCGCGAAATCACGCTGAAACTCGGCACCCGCATGGAGGATTTCGCCACGCACCCGCACGGCGTGACGGTGTCGGCTGGCGCCGCCGAGCGGGCTATGGAACGAGCATGGCCATGCGCTGATCGCGGCTGACGGGCTGTGGTCGCTCGCGCCGGCGCGAATCGGTTTCAAGGAGACGCCGCGTTTCGCCGGCCGCAGCGCTTGGCGCGCGCTGGTGCCGGCGCAGAGGCGCCGCCCGAATTTCGCGGACCCGAGATCCATCTCTGGCTCGGGCGCGATGCCCATATCGTGCATTATCCGGTCAAGGCCGGCGCAGTCATCAATGTCGTCGTCATCGTCGACGATGCCTGGAACGCGCCGGGATGGAGCGTCCAGGCAAACCGCATCGATCTATTGCCGCGCCTGCCGGCCGCGCGCTGGGCGCCGCAGCTGCGGGCATTGGTGCGCCAGCCCGAAACGCTGGATGAAATGGGCTCTGTACGATCGCGCGCCGCTGTCGACTTCGCCCACGGCGCCGTGGCGCTTCTCGGGGATGCCGCCCACCCGATGCTGCCGTTCTTGGCCCAGGGCGCGGCGATGGCGATCGAGGATGCGGCGGTGGCGGCAAGCTGCCTCGCACGCCGGCCGGACGATGCCGCGGCGGCGTTGAAAACCTACGCGGCGGTGCGGCGCGCCCGCACCCGCAAAGTGCAGCGGCTGGCGGCGCGCAACGGCACGCGTTATCACCGCAGCGTGCTGCCGGCTGTGCTGCGCAATGCGGCGATGCGCGCCATCGGCGGCGAGCGGCTGTTGCGGCACTACGATTGGCTTTACGATTGGCGGCCACCCGCCGCGCTGTCGAAATGAACAGAGGCACGATCATGCCAGCCGTTCAGAAACTATTCCCGACCACCATCGCCGGCAGCCTGCCCAAGCCGGCCTGGCTTGCCGTGCCGAATAAATTATGGGCGCCGTGGCGGCTCGAGGGCGACGAGCTTGCGAGCGCCAAGGACGACGCCACGCTGCTTGCCATCAAGCTGCAGGAGGATGCCGGCATCGATATCGTCGGCGACGGCGAGCAGTCGCGCCAGCATTTCGTTCACGGCTTTCTCGAAGCGGTCGACGGCATCGACTTCGCCAAGCGCGTCGAAATGGGCATCCGCAACGATCGCTATAAGGCCATGTGCCCGACCGTCGTCGGACCGCTTGCGGCTGCGCTCGCGCGTGCACGCCCGCGAAGCCCGCCTGGCGCGCGCTCACACGCAGCGACAACTCAAATGGACCTTGCCCGGGCCGATGACCATCGTCGACACCATTGCCGATGCGCATTATGGCGACCGCGTAAAATTGGCGTTCGCCTTCGCCGAGCTCCTCAACGAGGAGGCGCGCGGGCTCGCCGCCGACGGCGTCGACGTGATCCAATTCGACGAGCCGGCCTTCAACGTCTACATGGAGGCCGCCGCCGGCTGGGGCATCGAGGCGCTGCATCGCGCCATCGACGGCGTTCATTGCACGAGCGCGGTCCATATCTGCTACGGCTATGGCATTCCCGCCAATATCGAGTGGAAGGCGACGCTCGGCGGCGAGTGGCGGCAATACGAGACATTTTTCCCGGCGCTCGCCAAAAGCCGCATCGACCAGGTCTCGCTCGAATGCATCAATTCGCACGTGCCGATGAGCGTACTCAAATTACTTCACGGCAAGGACGTCTTGCTCGGCGCCATCGATGTCGCCACCGATAAAATCGAAACACCGGAAGAGGTTGCCGACGTGATCGCGAAAGCGGCAGAATACGTGCCTGTGCAAAAAATAATCGCCTGCACTAATTGCGGAATGGCGCCGATGCGCCGCGAAATCGCCGCAATGAAACTCGATGCACTCGCCCGGGGCGCGGCGCTGGCACGGCAGAAATTCCACTGATCCTTATTCGTAAGCGCTGAAACAATCCACTTCATCGTCGCATGCGAAGCGACCGCGGCAAGCGGTCGGTAGCATTTTGTTAAAGTTTGGCCGGTTGGATATGAGCAACGTCAAAAAGGGAAGCGCGATGCAAGTGCCGTTCGTCACCACCGTTTCGTTCGCCGACCGCGACGGCCTCACCGTGCATCTGCAATACGGCGTGGCGGCCCCGAGCGAGCGCGAGGCGCGCAGCGAGCTCGAGCGACGCCTGATCAACCAGGAAATCTACAATTATTCAATTTCGGAAGTCCGCCGAGCGACTTCGAGCGAAGCGGCATCGCTCAATCTGCCGGACGGCTCCATCATTCTTCTTAACTGAGCCCGCTCAACGGCTTTTCGCCGTCAGCATCTCGCGCAGCACGGTGGCGTGGCTGTGAGCGACCTCGCGCGTGGCGGTGACCAAGGTCGCGGCGCGGCCCGCGATCAAGTCGCGGAGCGCGGCAAGCCGCTCGGCATGCCCGGCGAGCTCGCGGCGGTAACGGCGACGGAATTCGGCAAAACGATGCGGCTCGTGGCCGTACCACTTGCGTAATTCCGTGGTCGGGGCCAGATCGCGCGGCCACAGATCGATCGCAAGCTCGCTCTTGAGCACGCCGCGCGGCCACAGGCGGTCGACGAGAATGCGGATGCCGTCGGCCGCGCCCGGCTTTTGGTAGACGCGCTTGATGCCGACCGTCGCGGCTTTCCGCCGCTTGACCGCCGGTAATGCCTTCCGCTTCGCCGCTTTGCTTTTCCGGGCTTTCATCGGTCGCTGCGCGCGATGACGTCGATCAGTTCGGCGACCTTGCGCCGCTGTTCGGCCTTGTTGCCGGAAGCGATGGCATGCTCGACGCAATGCGCCGCGTGATCGGCAAGAATCTCTTCTTCGGCGCGCCGCAATGCGGCGCGCACCGCCGACAGCTGCGTCACGACATCGATGCAATAACGGTCGTCTTCGACCATGCGCGAAAGCCCGCGAACCTGACCTTCGATCCGGTTGAGCCGCTTGAGCACCGAACTCTTGGCAACGTCTCTCATGTCGCCTATATACCCCTACCGGGTACCCGTTTCAAGATAGAGATGACCTTGCACCATCCCGTTCCTGCAGCGAACGCGGCGGCCGTCGATCCGGTCTGCGGCATGACCGTCGACCCGGCGAAAAGCGGACACCACCACAACTACCGGCAGCACAGTTATCATTTTTGCTCCGCCAAATGCCGTAGCACATTCGCCGCCGATCCGGAAAAGTTCCTTACGGCGGTTTCGGCGCCGGCCGAGCCGGTGCCGGACGGTGTCATCTACACCTGCCCGATGCATCCGCAAGTCCGCCAGGTCGGCCCCGGTTCCTGCCCGATTTGCGGCATGGCGCTCGAGCCCGCGGTGGTTACGGCCGAAGCCTCGCACAATCCCGAGCTCCTCGACATGACGCGGCGGTTTTGGGTCGCGCTGGCGCTGACGCTGCCGGTGATCGCGCTGGAGATGAGCGGCCATGTCGTCGACCATGTCGTCGACATCGGCCGCTGGATTGCGCCGAATGTGAATAACTTCATCCAACTGGCATTTGCGACCCCGGTCGTGCTGTGGGCCGGCTGGCCGTTTTTCGTGCGCGGCTACCGCTCGTTCGTAACGCGCTACCTCAACATGTTCTCGCTGATCGCCATCGGCACCGGCGTCGCCTGGCTCTACAGCGTCGTCGTCACCCTCGCACCGCAACTGTTTCCGCCGGCGCTTCACGGACATCATGGCGCCATTGCCGTCTATTTCGAAGCCGCCGCCGCAATCACCGTGCTGGTACTGCTCGGCCAGGTGCTGGAATTGCGCGCACGGGAAAAAACCTCCGGCGCCATCCGCGCACTGCTCGATCTGGCGCCGAAGACGGCGCGCCGCATCGCGGCTGACGGCCGCGACGCGGAAATTCCGCTCGATGCCGTCGTTGCCGGCGACCGCTTGAGGGTGCGACCCGGGGAGAAAATTCCGGTCGACGGAACGATCGTCGACGGCCGTTCCACCCTCGACGAATCCATGTTGACCGGAGAATCGATGCCGGTGAGCAAGGCAGCCGGCGCCAAAGTCATCGCCGGCACGCTCAACCGCAGCGGCAGCTTCGTCATGCAGGCGGAAAAGGTCGGCCGCGACACGCTACTGGCGCAAATCGTGCAGATGGTGGCCGCCGCGCAACGGTCGCGGGCGCCGATCCAGCGCCTCGCCGACCAAGTGTCCTCATGGTTCGTGCCTTTGGTCTTTGGCGTTGCAGCCGTCGCCTTTGCCGCATGGGCGCTCTACGGGCCGCAGCCTCGATTCACCTTTGGCCTGGTCGCTGCAGTCAGCGTGCTCATCATCGCCTGCCCTTGCGCGCTCGGGCTGGCGACGCCGATGTCGATCATGGTCGGCGTGGGGCGCGGCGCTCGCGCCGGCGTCCTCATTAAAAATGCCGAGGCGCTGGAGCGAATGGAAAAAATCGACACGCTGGTCATCGACAAGACCGGAACGCTGACCGAGGGCAAGCCGAAGCTGACCGCCATCGTGACGGCGGGCGGATTCGACGAAGCGCAGGTGCTGCGGCTTGCCGCATCGGTCGAACGGGGAAGCGAGCATCCCTTGGCCGCCGCCATCGTCGCCGCCGCTGCCGAGCGCGCCATCGCAACGGCCGAGATCGGCGACTTTGACGCGCCGCCCGGCAAAGGCGTCATTGCTACGGTCGAGGGCCGCGTCATCGCGCTCGGCAGTGCGAATTTCCTGGCCGAGCGCGGCGTGGACACGGCCGCCTTGCGCGAGGCCGCCGATCGCCTGCGCGGCGACGGTGCGACGGTGGTCTTCCTGGCCGTCGATGCCGGGATCGCCGGCCTTCTGGCCATCGCCGATCCGATAAAGGCCACGACCGCGCAAGCGCTCGAAACTCTCGGCAACGAAGGCCTGCGCATCGTCATGCTGACCGGCGATAATCGCATCACCGCCGCGGCCGTGGCGCGCCGCCTCGGCATCGGCGCGTTCCAAGCCGAGGTGCTGCCCGAGCACAAGAGCGCGATCGTCGAAAAGCTGCGCCGCAGCGGTCGGGTCGTCGCCATGGCCGGAGACGGCGTCAACGACGCCCCGGCGCTGGCCGCCGCCGACGTCGGCATCGCCATGGGGAGCGGCACCGACGTCGCCATCGAGAGCGCCGGCATAACGCTTCTCAAAGGCGATCTGACCGGGATCGTGCGCGCGCGGCGGTTATCACGCAGCGTCATGCGCAATATCCGGCAAAACCTGGTGTTGGCGTTTCTTTACAACGGCGCCGCAATTCCGATCGCCGCCGGCATTCTCTACCCGACGTTCGGCATCCTGTTGTCGCCGGTCATCGGTGCCGCGGCCATGGCGCTGTCGTCGGTGAGCGTAATCGGCAATGCGCTGCGGCTGCGTCGCGTAGCACTGTAAGCCGCATCATCCCCAGCTGTTGCGCACGCGCCGTAAGACATCCACCGGCACGCGCCCCGGGCGGGGCGAACTACTCGCCGCCTCGGCGGGCGAAAAGCCGCAGCTTTCGAAATGGTCGAGCAGTCGGGACGGGATAAAGCGCGTGCGCGAGGCGTACAGATGGCGGTCGCCGTTGCTGCGCTGGCCGTGCACGAAAAAGCGCTGCGGCACGATGACATGCAGATGGTCCCGGGCCCGCGTCATGGCGACATAGAGCAGACGCCGTTCTTCCTCGATCTCGGCGCTCGTCCCGGTCGCCAGATCCGACGGCAAACAGCCGTCCACCGCATTCAACAGGTAGACCGATTTCCACTCTTGCCCCTTTGCCGAATGGATGGTCGAGAGAATGAGGTAATCCTCGTCGAGTAGCGGCGTGCCGGCGCGATCGCTGGTCGCTTCCGGCGGATCGAGCGTAAGCTCGGTGAGAAACCGCTCGCGGCTGGGATAGGTCGCGGCGATTTGCACGAGCTGATCCAGGTCGGCCTGACGCAGCGCGGCATCCTCACGAATGCGATCGAGGTGCGGCGCGTACCAGCGGCAGGCCAGATCGAGTTCGGCCGGCCATCCCGCCGCGCCGGAGCGCACCAGGCGAATGACCGCAACGAAATCCGGCCAATGCTCGGCGGCGGCGGCCGGCGGCCCCACCGCTTCGAGAGCGGAGACGGGATCGGCGGCGGCTGCGACACGATCGAGCGTCTTGCCGGCGATCGCCGGGCCGATCCCGGGCAAAAGCTGAATCACGCGGAAACCGGAAACGCGGTCCCGCGGATTCTCGGCAAAGCGCAACAGCGCCAGCATGTCCTTGACATGGGCGGCTTCGAGAAATTTCAGGCCGCCGAATTTGACGAACGGAATGTTGCGGCGGGTCAATTCGACTTCCAGCGGCCCAGAGTGATGCGAGGCGCGGAACAGTACCGCCTGTGCCTTGAGCGCAAGCCCGGCTTCGCGGTAGTGCAGGACCTTCTCGGCCACGTAATGCGCCTGATCGGCTTCGTCCCGCACGCTGACGAGATACGGCCGCTCGGCGGATTTTCGCTCCGACCACAGGTTTTTGGTAAAGCGCTCCGCGGCGAGATCGATGACGGCATTGGCCGCGGCCAGGATCGGCTGGGTCGAGCGATAATTCTGTTCCAGCGTCACCACCTCGGCGCGCGGACTGAAATGCCCGGGAAAGTCGAGAATATTGCGTACGGTCGCGGCGCGGAACGAATAGATCGCCTGGGCGTCGTCGCCGACCACCGTCAAGCCGTTGCCGTTCGGCTTCAACGCCAACAGCACCGAGGCCTGCAGCCGGTTGGTGTCCTGATATTCGTCGACCAGCACGTGGTCGAACCGCGCGCCGACGTCCTGCGCGATCGACGGCTCCTGCATCATATGCGCCCAATAGAGCAACAGGTCGTCGTAATCGAGCACGTGCTGCGCCTGTTTCGCCTCGACATAGCCGGCGAACAGTTTGCGCAACTCGTCCTGCCAGGTCGCGCACCACGGAAAGCAGGCGTCGAGCACTTCGCCGAGCGCGGTCTCGCTGTTCACCGCGCGCGAATAAATCGCGAGACAAGTGCCTTTGGCGGGAAAGCGCTCCTTCGTTTTGGACAGCCCGCGCTCGTGGCGGATAAGGTTCATCAGATCGGCGGAGTCTTCGCGGTCGTGGATGGTGAATTCGCGCGCCAGACCGATGTCGTCGGCAAATTCGCGCAGGAACCGCGCGCCGATGGCATGAAACGTGCCGGCCCAGGTCACGGACCGCGTGATGGATCGCGCGGCGCTCAAGGCGGTGCCGGGCGGCGCCTGGCCGAGGATTCGATCCACGCGCCGCGTCATTTCTGCCGCGGCACGGCGTGAGAACGTCAACAGCATGATGCGGCGCGGATCGGCACCGCTCTCGATGAGATGCGCGACCCGGTGGGCGAGCGTGTTGGTCTTGCCGGAACCGGCGCCGGCAATGATCAAAAGCGGCCCGCTTTCGGCGAGCGCCGCCCCGCCGTGCTCGACAGCGCGGCGCTGTTGCGGATTAAGCGTGTCCAGGCGCGCCACCGGCATCGTTGCGAATCAATCGGGATCGGGAGTTCGACTGAATCACGGTCCCGTTTTGTTCGCAACCGACGCAGGCAAAAGGCGCACGATTGCCGGCGTTCGCAGCGCCGCACGGGCGCGCAGCCGCGTTTCGCCGCTTTACTTGGCGGCGGCGTGGGCGTGGCTGAAGGCTTCCACCATCTTCTTGGTGAAGGCCGGAAGATCGTCCGGCTTGCGCGACGTAACGAGATCGGCGTCGGTAACGACCTGCTGATCGACCCAGTTGGCGCCGGCATTCGCGAGATCGGTTTTAAGCGACGGCCACGACGTCATCGTCTTGCCTTTGACGCCGCCGGCGTCGATCAGCGTCCACGGGCCGTGACAGATCGCGGCGATCGGCTTCTTTTCCGTCACGAAATGACGCACGAATTCGATCGCTTCCGGCACCAGCCGCAGTGCGTCCGGATTGATGACGCCGCCGGGAAGAACCAGGCCGTCGAACTCGCTCGCCTCGGCATCCTCCAAGAACTCATCCACCGGAATCTTGCTGCTCTTGTCGTGATGCTTGAACGCTTGAATCTCGCCGTCCTTGTCGGACACGACCTTCACCGCGGCGCCGGCCTCTTTGAGCGCCTTCACCGGTTCGGTGAGCTCGACTTGCTCCACTCCATCGGTTGCCAGCATCGCGATGGTGCGGCCCTTCAATTCTCCTGCCATGACGTGCTCCTTGCTGTGTTGGAATGCTGGGCCAACGTCGCGGGCTTAGGCGAGGTTCCGAACGTCGCCCCCGATCCGCACGGAACCGGAAGGAACCCCGCCGATTAAGGGACGGAGGTCGCCAGACCATCGGCAAGGGCCGGAAAAGACCATCGCAAAGACCGCCACCATGACTCTTCCGCTGCAGCCGCCCTACCCACCGATGGAGGCGCTTTCGGTCGATACCATCCCTGGCGGCGGACAATGGCGCTACGAACCGAAATGGGACGGCTTTCGTTGCCTCGCCTTTCGCGACGGCAACAAGGTCGCGCTGCAATCCAAATCCGGCCGCTCGTTGACGCGCTATTTTCCGGAACTCGTTGCCGCGCTCGCTGCGTTGCGGCCGAAAAAATTCGTGCTCGACGGCGAGATCGTGGTGCCGGTCGACGGCGTATTTTCGTTCGATGCGCTGCTGCAGCGTATTCACCCCGCCGCCAGCCGCGTTCGCACATTGGCGGCGGCGACGCCCGCGCTGCTCATCGCCTTCGATTTATTGGTCGGGCCGGACGGAGAGCTTTTTGCCGACAAGCCGTTCGACGGGCGCCGGGCGCTTTTGGAAAGCTTCTGTAAGAAATATTGCGGCAAACGCGGCCTGATCCGGCTGTCGCCGTCGAGCGGCAAACTGAGCGAGGCCAAGCAATGGCTGCGGCGCAGCGGCGCGGCGCTCGACGGCATCGTCGCCAAACGCCGCGATCTCGCCTATCGCTCCGGCGAGCGGGACGGCATGCAGAAGGTCAAGAACTATCGCAGCGCCGACTGCGTCGTCGGCGGCTTCCGTTACAATGAAGGCAGTCCGCTGGTCGGCTCATTGCTGCTCGGTCTTTACGACAACAAAGGTCTGTTGCATCACGTCGGCTTCACCTCGACGATCAAACGCGAGGACAAGCCGGCGCTCACCAAAAAGCTTAAAACGCTGGTCGCGGCCCCCGGCTTCACCGGCAACGCGCCGGGCGGCCCGAGCCGCTGGTCAACAAAGCGCTCCGCGCAATGGCAGCCGTTGAAGCCGCTGCTCGTGGTCGAGGTCTGTTACGATCATTTCACCGGCGAGCGGTTCCGGCACGGTACGCGCCTGTTGCGCTGGCGCCCGGATAAAGCGCCGGCGCAGTGCCGCCTCGACCAGGTTAAGCAGAAGAAGGTCAAGCCGACGACCCTGCTCGGGTGATTTTCATTCTCTGCTCCATCCGGCTATAGTCCCGGCCGGAATCTTCGTCGCCGGCGGCGCGGCCGGCCGCCTCCCCGTCTCGAAGCGCATCACGATCACAGCGGCATGATCACAGCACCGTCACCGGCGAGCGTCGCTCTGCTTCTTGGCTTGAGCTTTTTTCTTGGGCTCGCCTTTGAGGAATTCTTCGCTCACACCGACGAGCGGCGACCGGGTGGCATCCGCACCTTTCCGCTGCTCGCGATCGCCGGCGGCACGCTCTATTGGTTCGATTCTGCGCATTTCGTTCCGTTCACCGGCGGCCTCGTCATCCTGGGCGCCTGGCTCGTCGTCTACTACGCCGCCCATGTCAGCGAGCACGAGAAGCCGGGCCAGGAGCAGACAGAAGGCGACATCAATAGCGGCATCGTCGTGCCGATCCTCAACGTACTGGCTTATCTGCTCGGCGCCGCCGCCTTGGCGCTGCCGCACTGGATCGCAGTGACGATAACGGTGGCCGCCGTTCTCTTGCTGACTGGGCGCAAGCAATTGCACGCGCTGGCGCGGCGCGTCGAAATCAAGGAGATCGTCACCGCCGGGGAGTTTCTGATCCTCACCGGAATCGTTCTGCCGCTATTGCCCAATCATCCGGTGACGACGCTGACCACGATTACGCCGCGCCAAGTCTGGCTGGCGCTCGTCGTGGTGTGCAGCTTTTCCTATGCCAGTTATTTGGCGCAGCGCTATTGGGCCGCGGCGGCGCGCGGCCTGTGGATGGCGGCGCTCGGCGGCATGTATTCGTCGACCGCGACCACCGTCGTGCTGGCGCGGCAAGCCAAGGCCGATCCCGCGCTCACGCGTCAGGCGCAAGCCGGCATTACGCTCGCCACCGCCATCATGTATTTGCGGATTTTGGCGGTGGTGGCGATCTTCAACGCCGATCTGGCGCGGATTTTAATGCTGCCGTTATGCGCGCTGGCGCTTGCCGGGTTCGCAATCTGTGTGCTGCAATACTGGGGCGGCTCGTGGTCTCAACTGCCGCCACAAGGCCAGGTGCAGTCCGCGATGGCCGGTAATCCCCTGGAACTTGGCGCCGCGGCGATTTTCGCCGCTCTGTTCGTTGCGGTCTCGGTCGTGTCGGTTTTCGCCAAATCGCAATTCGGCGTCTCCGGTATCTACGGGCTCGCCGCCATTGTCGGCGTCACCGACATCGATCCGTTCGTCCTCAATCTGGCGCAAGGCGGCGTGACTGGCGTGGCAGCGACCGATCTCGCAGCCGCGATCCTGCTCGCGTCCTCCTCCAACAACATTCTCAAAGCGGTCTATGCGGCCTCGTTTGCCGGCGGCAAGGCCACGGCCGGCAGCGCGCTGGCGCTGTTGGTGCTCGCCGCCGGCGGCGTCGCCATCGCCATCGCATTGGCGACCGGAATAATCTGAGCATCGCCCGGGTAAAGGCCGCTCAGCAGATGACGGGTCAGCGAATGACGGGTCAGCGAATGACCTGGTCGCTTTGAAATTGCGTCGTGGTGCAGTTCTTTTCGGCCGCCGTGCGCTGCAGCAGCCTCTCTTCGCCGAGCACGGCGTCGTATTCGGGCCGGTACGCCAGCGAGCCGATCACGGCGCCGCCGCCGCCCTGATCTGCTCGTTCCATGAGCTCACGCAACTCTTTCTCGCGCGCGACCAAAACTTTCCATCGCGCCGCCAGATCGTTGCAATGATAGGCGCTGTAGTGGCCCGGATCGACGAGGAGCGACCCTGGCCCGCCGCCGGCGCCACAGCCGGCGAGCCCGGCACCGAGCATAACGGCCAGGATGCGGAGCGGAACGGCGCCGAACGGCCGACCGCGCGCCGCAACCGCGACGGCCGAGGCTTTCACCCGCCGCAGACCATCGATATTGCCGCCGAAGCTCATCGAAAGCCCACCTGCGCCCAAAGCGCGTTCCCGCGGGCAGTTTGCAGCGGGCTGACGCCGCAAATGTGGCAGCGTCGGCCCTGCGAGAACTACAGCGCCCTCAGCGGATATCGGGAAATGTGACGCCGATGGTCAATCCGTCGCGCCAGATCACGCGGCAATGCCGCCGCGGCCCGCCGTTGCGCGTAAGCAATAAAACAAAATCGACCGGCAACTCCACGTCGGCGTCAAGAGTGAGCCGCGCCCCGCTATGCGAAATATCGGCAATCGCGCAGGCGACCTGCGTGTCCTTGTCCTTCACGATCCTTGCGGTGTAGTGGAAGCCGCGCCGCGGCTTTTTGCGCATTTCGGCGCGATTACGAAAATTCCCGACGACGACCATTTGCAATCCCCTTCCCGCTCTCGCGGTGAAGCGGCATAGACAGAACCACAAGCGGCGCAGGTAGAATAACCTAGGCAAAGCGGCTTAACGGCGCGTAAATCGCACCGTTCACAAGGCATTCCGGCTTTGCCGATAAAGGCTTAGACCCCTGCGACGGGTTCGCATTCTCGCCATATGCGGATGTCGCCCCATTTCAGCGTGGCGGCATGGACGAGCCTGGTGCTCGGCGGCTTCGGCCTCGTCCGGCACCTCGTGCCGCGCTACCGGGTCGGCCGGCCGCTCGTCAAAGCGACGCGGGCGGCCCATACCGTCGTCATCCGCTCGTCGTAACGACCGTCGGCGTGCCTTTGCGGTAGCTCTTGGCGATAGGCAGTCCGCCGCAAATCAAATACCATTTTCAAAGCGCGATTCGCGTGCGCCTCGCGTTTATTTGGACGGCCTTTATTTGGACGGCTGGAGACGACGGGCATGATCATCACGGTGGCCACCATGAAAGGTGGCAGCGGCAAGAGCACGCTGGCGAGTTGCCTTGCGGTCTATTGGCATCTGCGCGGCCGCCGCCCGAGCCTGATCGACGCCGATCCGCAGCGGTCGATCATGCGGCTTGTCGCGCGCGAGCGCGCGCTCGGCGGCGTCAACGTGATCGAGGACGCAAGCGAAGAGGCCTCGGCGACGGCCCGGCGGCTGACCGCCGCCAACGGTCTCGTCATCATAGACACGCCGGGTTTCCGCTCGCGCACCACGCTCGATTGCCTGGCGATCGCCGACTTTCTGCTGATCCCGGTCAAGCCGTCGCCGTTCGATGTCGACCGCATGCTCGATACCGTGAGCATCCTGACCGGCCGCAATGACGGACGGCAGCCGACATTTCGCTGTGTGCTGACGCAGACCACGCGCGATTCCGTGGTGGCCAAGCACATCCGCGCCGAGCTGACCGCGGCCGGCCTGCCGGTGCTGCAGAACGAAATGGCGAACCGCGTCGCTTATCCGGAGGCTGCCTTGTGGGGCGCCACGCCGAGCCTGATCAGTTGGAAGGGACCCGCCGCGAAAGAAATTGCGGCCATCGCCGACGAGGTCGACATGGTGCTCGGTGCCCAGCAGGCCGCCGCATGACCCGCAAACCGCTGCCAAAAGCCATCACGCAGCCGCTCGGCGCATTCCGGCCGTTCGACCGTACAGCCGCGCCCGACGAAGAAGCGCCGCTGCAGCCGCTCGCGGCGACCGCTAAAGCGACGGCCGAGCCGGCGCTGGCCGTCTCTTCGGCGCCGGTCGCCAACGATGTCTCGCCGGAAACACCAGGCCTGCCGCACAATCTCGCGGCACAACGGCGCAAGCTCGCGCATAAAATCGTCGATCGCCACAAAAACTACGCCGCGCTCGGCGGGCTGGTGCCGGTGCCGCTCGCCAATATCGGCGCCGTCACCGCGATCAATCTGCGCATGGTGCGGCAGCTCTCCGCGCTTTATGAAGTTCCATTCGAACGCGACCGCACCCGCGCGCTGATCGTCGCGCTGGTGGGCGGCGCCGTGCCGACCGGCGTCGGCACCGCAACCACCACGACGCTGATGTGGGTCATCCCCGGCGGCCTCCTGATCGGGCTTGGCGCCGCAGCCCTGACCGCCGGCGCGCTGACACGCGGCATCGGCCATGTCTTCATCGAAAGCTTTGAAGCCGGCGCGCTGCCGGGCCAGCCGCAAGGCGAGGAATAAAATCTAATCCGATTTCGTTTCGGACGCGTCCGCGGATTTTGCCGGCGCGCTTTTCTTATCCTCAGAAACGCCCGCCGCCTCGGCGCCGGCCGCATCCGCGGGCACCCCGCACAGAGGAAACGGCGTGCCGGGCAATAGCGCGCGCCACAGCCCTTTCAGGTCTTCACTTGGTCTACAAACCCGTCCTGTCATTCGAATAATATGGGCGAAGTGCAGGCTGCGCGCCAGCGTGGCGCAGGTCCCGCAAAGACGGATGGGAGAACCCATATAGTGAGGTGCACATAGTGACACCCGCTACGGGCTCTCGACCCACCGACCAGCGCGCCGCGTAAACAAACGAGTGGAGGACATCATGGATACGATCAAGCCGCTTTTCACCGCAACCGCGACCGCCACCGGCGGACGCAACGGGCACACCGAAGCAAGCGACGGCTCGGTACGCGCGGACCTGTCCGTCCCCAAGGCGATGGGCGGCCCGGGCAAGCCGAACACGACGACGCCCGAGCATCTGTTCGCTGCCGGCTACGCGGCATGCTTCGGCGGCGCGCTCGATTTCGTCGGCAAGCAGCACAAGAAGGACGCCAGCAAGGCCAGCGTCACCGCCGAGGTGAGCATCGGCCCACGCGACGGCGGCGGCTTCGGCCTTGCCGTGAAGCTCCATGTGGCGGACGGAAGTCTGCCCCAGGCAGAACTGGAAGCGCTCGCCAAGGAAGCGCACGAGAAAATCTGCCCCTACTCGCACGCCACGCGCGGCAATGTCGACGTGCAGATTGATGTGAAGGGCGCGTGAGGGCCGTAGGGCGAGACTGGGGATATTGGGTGTCGGCGACACAAGTCGGAACAAACATTGTTTGGTGCGGACGGCCGGACTTCGAACCGGCACAGGGATTTCTCCCCGAGGGATTTTAAGTCCCTTGCGTCTACCATTTCGCCACGTCCGCGCAGCGGATACTTTCGACGGATCCTTGCAACGGCTCCGCCAAGCCTGCCTTGCGCAAGGTCTTAGGCGCGGACTTAACCACACATCCGCGCCGCAAGCGTTTTAGAGCATCAAGGGGGAAAAGGGAAAACCTCGCCGAACACTCAGCCGCTCATTCGCCGGGCTTCTTCGCGCCTTCCGATAATTGCTGCTTTTTGGTCTGCGAGGTTTCCAGCTTCTTCTTCGGCGCTGCGGCGGGCGGCGCCGGGCGCACGGTCGCCCACGGATCGTTGGGACCGGACTTATCGGGGATTTTCTGGGTCGCCGACTGATAAGCCCGGTCGATCGCCTTGTCGTGCTCAATCTGATCGGGGGTGCGATGCTTCTCCTGCTCGAGATTGAAGCTCGGCATCGGCAGCTGCGCCGACGCCACCCCGGTCAGCGCCGCGCTGAAGAGGGCCGCCCAGCTCAACTTGCGCAAAACGGTTCGTGCCATCGTCGTCTCCGCCTCGCCGCGCCTCCGGCCGCGGACCTTCATCCTTGAAGTGCTAGTCCTTGAAGATGTGGCCCCACAAGGCGTCCCAGTCGCTGCCGGAAATGTCGGTCACGCGGCCGTCTTGCTCGAAGAATTTGTTGGGCACCTGAAACATGGCAAGCATAAGTCCGCCCTCCGGCGTCCAGGCGACATGGCGGCTGCCGGCCTCGCGCCAGACGAATTCGCCGGGGCCGACGGAAAAGCCCTTGGCGGGGCCGTCCTTGTCGACGAGCTTGCCCTCGAGCACATAGGTCTGCTCGATCTTGACGTGCTCGTGGTCGGGCAGCGTCGCGCCGGGAGCAAAGCGCATCAGCGCGGTGACGAGCCCGCTCTCTTTGTCGAACAGCAGGCCTTTGACCTCGCAGCCGGCAAAGCGGGTCTTTTTCCATTCCATCTCGGCCGGCCGCACGACGTGGGAATGGGTGTCGGGCGTGTCGTGCTTCGATTTCGGCGTGACGGCATCCATGGGGTCCTCCTGGAGGTTCTTCGGTTGGCAGCCAGCATAGCCGAAAGTGCCGCCAAGGACTACAAGCCGGCGTCGCGGATCGGCGGCTGGAACGCGAGCCCGGTATCCCAGGGAAAATAGATCCAGGTATCCTGCGACACTTCAGTGATGAAGGTGTCGACCATCGGGCGGCCCATGGGCTTGGCATAGACCGCGGCGAAATGCGCGCGCGGCAACAGTCCCCGCACCACTTTCGCCGTCTGTCCGGTATCGACCAGGTCGTCGACGATCAGCACGCCGGCCCCCTCGCCGCCCGATGCGGTCACAATGGTCGCGGCGACGTCCTTGAGCACCTTCAAATCGCCCTGGCGGGTATGGTTGTAGCTCGAGACGCAGACCGTCTCGATCAGCCGGATGCCGAGCTCGCGCGACACGATCGCCGCCGGCACCAAGCCGCCGCGGGTGATGCAGACGATCGCGGTAAACGGGCCGGCATCGCTCAGGCGCCACGCCAGCGCGCGGGAATCGCGATGAAATTGGTCCCATGACACCGGAAAGATCTTTTCCGGTTTCGGCGGCTCGTTTGGCTCGGTCGGCGGCATCGCCGAATTATATCAGGGAATCTCGTAAACAACCGTCTCGTCGGCCATGCCGCGCAGCGCCGCCCGCTGCTCCGCCGGATGCAGGCTGAAATCCTCGATGATCTTCGCCGTGCGCGGATTATCGATCACCGGCTTGGTCACGAAGATCGCGCGCGAGGACGCTAAGCCCTGCACGCGGGCCGCCACGTTCACCGTCTGGCCGAAATAATCCTGGCTGTTGTTGAGCGTCACCGCCAGGCACGGGCCTTCGTGAATACCGATCTTGAGCAACAGATCCTCGTTTTGGCGTTCGGCATTGATGTGGGCCATCGCCTCGCGCATGCGCAGCGCCGCGGCCAGCGCCCGGTCCGGCGTCGAAAACGTCGCCATCACCGCGTCGCCGATGGTCTTGACCACAGCGCCGGCTTCGGCGGCCACGATGTCGTAGAGCACGCGGAAATGCTGGCGCACGAGATCATAGGCGACGAGGTCGCCGACGCGCTCATACAGCGCTGTGGAGCCCTTGAGGTCGGTAAACAGAAACGTCAGGCTGGTGATCTTGAGGCGCTGATCGGGATGGAGCGTGTCGGTCTGATAGATGTCGCGGAACGTCTGGTTGGTCAGAAGCCGTTTGGCGGTGACGAACGGCCGGCGGCAAGCGAGCAGATGATGCAGCGCATCGCCGGCGATCCACAGCGTCGGCAGCACGCGGCGATCGGTGCGGTTTTCCAAAGACAGCCGCAACGGCCCGGGCCGCAGCTCGATGCCGCCTTCCGGCGCCTTGACCTTGTTGAACACCATCGACAGCGCTTGGCGCTCGCGCGTCGGCTCGCCCTTGACCGCGATGAGTTGCCGGCCATGCGTGACCGGATCGAAGGCAATGACATAGCCCTCGGGTAACTGGACCGACAGCACCGCCTTCTCGCCAGGCGGCAATTCGATCAACTCGATGGTGAACTCCGCAAGCTTTGCCGCCAAATCCTCCGGCAGATCGGCGCCCGAGCTCCAGAAAATCTGGCGATAATATTCGACCTCGGGCAGCAAATCCGGATCGTGACCGGCGATGCGCCGCACCCGCGGGCTCACCGTGAAGGTGACTTCGACCATTTCGTCGAGCGTCGGCTTATAGTCGGCGGCGCACAAGGTGCAGGCATATTCCTCGCGATCGACGGTCTTGAGCGTAGCGCTGGCGTCGAGCACGCCGCCGCAGCCGGGGCAGATGACATTCCACGACAATTCGAACAGGCCGAGCCGCGCCGCGTGCAGAAAAGCGGCGACGGTGCGTTCCTCGTCGAGGCCGTTTTTGGCGGCGAAAGCGAGCGCGTTGATGCGGCACAGATCGCGGTCCGGCGCTTCGCCGATCGCACGCTCGATGGCTGCCGTGCAATCGGCATCGGTCGACTGCCGCAACACGTTGAACAGCGCTTCTGATTCGCTCACCGCCCGAAATCCCGCTCGCGCCAACCGCGCTTGGGACAAGTAAGCAGCGGCGCGCCGGCAAACAAGGCGACTAGCCGGCGGCGGCGCTCACAGCGAATTGATCCACGCCACCACTTGCCGATGAGCGACCAAAGGCGCGGTCAGATGGCCGGCAAACACTTCGAGATATTTGCTCTTCGGATTTTTGGCTGCCGCGGCGAAGGCATAGTCGGGTCCGCGCCGGGCGATCGGATCGAGCTTGCCGACCACCCAAAGGAGCGGCACCGGATGGGGCGACGCGCCGATGGCGGCGGCGTTTTTGGGAATGACGGCCGGACCGTCGGGATCGAACCAGCTCAGATAGACGGTGGGCGTGGCGTGGGCGATCAGCGGAATGCCTTGCGCCATGTCGGGAAAAGTCTGCGGCACGTCGCCCTTGCCTTCGGCAACCAGTTTCTTGGCACGCGCCACGGCGCCGGCGACAAACTCGCGCATTTCGCCGGTTTCGGGCAGATGTCCGGGCGACAGCGCCACGACGCCGGCAAGATCGGCAAGGCTCGGACGCCGCGCCGCATAACCGATCGCCGCATTGGCGCCGAGCGAATGGCCGACAATGACGATCCGGCGCGCGCCCTTCGCCTTCAGCCCGGCGACGGCCGCGTCGATCTCCGTCATCGCCTGGTCGTAGGTGGCGGCGTAACGGCGGTGGAACGACCACGGCATTTCCGGCGTGGCGACCAGCGCGCCTTCGTCGCGCAGCGCGCCCAGGATGCCGCCATTGAATGCCCCCGGCCAGGCGCCTTTGCCGTGCAGGTAGACGACGCCGAAATCCTGCAATTGCGCCGCCGACGCCGCAGCGCCGAAACCCGGCAGCAAAAAAATAACGAACAGCGCGCAGAGCGCGCCCGCGAAGGTAAATTTAATGCGGCGGCGCTGGTTCATGCCGGTATCAGCTCCGCAAAATAAGGATCGAATCACGGCTGCCGATTGCGCCCCGGCGTTCAGGCTTTGGCAAGCTCGGCTTTGACGCGTGCGATCATCGCTTCGACCGCGGCTTTGGCGGCGGCAAGCTTTTGCGCATCGCGCGAGCGCACCACGACATTGGTATTGGCCAAGCCTTTGTCGTCCTGAAACGGATAAGAGCCGATCACGACGTCGGGATTTTCCCTGGCGATTGCGCCGAGCTCGGTGCCGATATCGCCCTCCCGGCAGTCGGCGCGCACCGTTTCCGAGAGCATGCGCGTGCCGGTCTTCAGCGCCGGTGTGACGTAGTCCAGCATCGCCTGCATCACGCTCGGGATGCCGGCCATGACGACGACATTGCCGATACGAAATCCCGGCGCGCCTGAGACTTTGTTCAGCACCAGTTCGCCGCCGACCGGAACGCGGGTCATGCGCATGCGCGCTTCGTTCATCGTGCCGCCGATGGCGGCGGCGCGCGCCTGCATGATCTCGACCGCACGCGGATGATATTCGAGCGCGACGCCGAACGCCTTGGCGACGCAGTCGGCGGTGATGTCGTCGTGGGTCGGACCGATGCCGCCGGTGGTAAAAACGTAAGTGTACCGGTTCCGCAGCGCATTAACCGCGGCGATGATTTCCGCCTCCTCGTCGGGGACGACGCGCACTTCCTTCAGATCGATACCGATATTGGTGAGATACTCGGCGATATAGCCGATGTTCTTGTCCTTGGTGCGACCGGACAAGATCTCGTCGCCGATCACCAGGACCGCGGCGGTGACGATTTCGGAAGCGGTCTTGCTTGCGCCACTGGCCGCGCTGTCGGACATGCTCGTTCCCCGTGCTCCACCTCCTCTAGCCCGGCAGGGGTGGCGGCTCAAGCTGCCCGCCGACCGGGAGATGCGCGGATCAGGAACGCGGCTGTGGAGCGACCGTCGCGGCGAGAATGTCGTTTCGCTTTTGCAAATATTCGTCGCGATCGATGTCACCGCGAGCATAACGCTTGGCGAGCAATTCGAGACCTGTCGGATCGCGTGTGGCCTCCTGCACCGCAGCCAAAGTACGCACGCGCTTTCGCCATTTATGCTGCACGTACCAGGCGGTACAGGCAATCGCGATGGCGATGATCAGGACCGGTTCAAGCATGGATCCAGGCTCCCCGCCGCAATAACACCGGTCGCTAGTTCCGGTTCCATTGCAGCCGCGATGATGGTCAAAACGCCCAAAACATGGGCAATAATACCATGTCAGACTGAAACTAGGCCACCTCTTTGCGCGTTCGAATTGGCGCGAAGCTTGCTACAAGTAACGGTGCCGCAGACGCTTACAGTGGTAGCCGGGCCGGGGGCCGTATGTTTGATGAAATGGGAGGCAGTGGAGAAGCCGTGCGACCGGCCTATGCCGCGCTGTCGCAGTGGCTCACCGAGGTCAAACCGGACGTCCTGGATTTCCGCCGCCGCGAGGCGGAGCTTCTGTTCCGCCGCATCGGCATCACCTTCGCCGTCTATGGCGATCCAGAGGCCCAGGAACGTCTCATACCCTTCGACGTCATTCCGCGCATCATATCGGCGAAAGAATGGGAGCTGTTGCAGCGCGGCCTCGAACAGCGCGTCAAAGCCATCAACGCCTACATCAAGGACGTCTACGGCCGCCGCGAAATCTTGAAGGCCGGCATCGTTCCCGAGGATCTGGTTTTTCAGAATCCGGTATTCCGCCCGGAGATGAACGGGCAAAAGGTCCCGCACGACATCTACGTGCATATCGCCGGCATCGACATCGTGCGGCTCGATGCCGACACCTTTTACGTGCTCGAGGACAATGCGCGCACGCCGTCCGGCGTCTCTTATATGCTGGAGAACCGCGAGATCATGCTGCGGCTGTTTCCGGAGCTGTTCTCGCGCTACCACGTCGCCCCGGTCGAGAATTATCCCGACGAGCTTCTGGAAACGCTCAAATCGGTCGCGCCGCCGTCGGCCGCGTCCGACCCGACCGTCGTGCTGTTGACGCCGGGCGTCTACAACTCGGCCTATTACGAGCACTCGTTTCTGGCCGACAAGCTCGGCATCGAATTGGTCGAAGGGCGCGATCTTGTCGTCAAGAACGACATCGTTTCCATGCGCACGACCGAAGGCCTAAAGCGCGTCGACGTCATCTATCGCCGCATCGACGACGACTTCCTCGATCCGCTGGTATTCCGGCCGGACAGCGCGCTCGGCGTGCCGGGGCTGATGTCGGCTTATCAGGCGGGCAGCGTCACGCTCGCCAACGCGGTCGGCACCGGTATTGCCGACGACAAGGCGGTCTACAGCTACATGCCCGAGATCGTGAAATTTTATCTCGGCGAAGAGCCGATCCTGAAGAACGTGCCGACCTGGCGTTGCCGGGAAGAACAGCACCTCAGTTACGTGCTCGACAACATCGAAGAGCTGGTTGTCAAGGAAGTTCACGGCTCCGGCGGCTACGGCATGCTGATCGGCCCGAAAGCGGACAAGGCAAGCGTGGCTGCATTCCGCGCCAAGCTCAAATCCAATCCGAAAAATTTTATCGCCCAACCGACGCTCGCTTTGTCGACCTGCCCGACCTGCGTCGAGGAGGGCATCGCGCCGCGTCATGTCGACTTGCGTCCCTTCGTGCTGTCCGGCCGCACCCGCATCCGCATCGTGCCCGGCGGACTGACCCGCGTCGCGCTGAAAAAAGGCTCGCTGGTCGTCAATTCGAGTCAAGGCGGCGGCACCAAAGACACCTGGGTGCTGGACGCATGACACAGCGATAACCGGAGGGCTGACGGACAAAATGCTCTCGCGCACCGCCGACAACCTTTACTGGCTCGCCCGCTACGTCGAGCGGGCGGAATATATCGCCCGCATTCTCGACACCACGCTGCGGCTCACCGCGCTGCCGCTTGCCTATGTCGGCACCACCAACGAATGGGAATCCGCGGTCGCGACGGCGGGCTGCGCCAGCGCGTTTTTCGAGACTTACGACGAGGCCAATGAAGAGACCGTCATCGAATTCCTCGCCTTCTCCACAGCGAACCCGTCGTCGATCCGCAATTGCTACGAAAGCGCGCGGTTGAACGCGCGCGCGGTGCGTACCGCGCTGACTATAGAAATGTGGGACGCCATCAACAGCGCGTGGCTCGAGCTTAAACGATGGGGCAACGGGCCGAGCTCGCGCGAGGAGTTTGCCCGCTTCCTGCGCTGGGTGCTGGAGTTATCGCTGCGCTTCGACGGCTCGGCCTATCGGACCATGCTGCGCAACGACGCCTATTGGTTCTCGCGCCTCGGCGTCTATATCGAGCGCGCCGACAATACCGCGCGCATTCTCGACGTCAAATATCATCTGCTGCTGCCGGCCGACGAACACGTCGGCGGCCCGCTGGATTACTTCCAGTGGTCGGCGATTCTGCGCACGGTCTCGGCGCTCACCGCCTATCACTGGGTCTATCGCGAGAACGTCAAGCCGTGGCTGGTCGCCGATCTGCTTATTCTCAAGGACGAGATGCCGCGCTCGCTGGCAAGCTGCTACGAGAATCTGGTGCAGAATCTCGATCGCATCGCCAATGCCTACGGCCGCCAAGGCCCGGCGCAGCGCCATGCCCGCGCCGTGCGCGCCCGGCTGGAAAACTCGAAGATCGAAGGCATTTTCCAGAGCGGCCTGCACGAATTCATCGACGAATTCGTCGAAGACAATAATAGACTGGGGACCGCGGTCTCGCAGCAATACCTGCTGTAGAATCCGGGTATCAGGGATCAGTAATCAGGAATTAGACGCAAGAGGATAATGCGATATTCTTCGTCCTCGACCCGGCATATTTCTGATTACGGATAGCTGACGACTGGCCCCTGACATGCGCATCCACATCGCCCATCGTAACGCCTACCGCTACGACCCTCCGGCGACGAGCGTGATCCAAGTGCTGCGGCTTACGCCGCGCAATTACGAAGGCCAGTACGTCGCGCATTGGCGCATCGACGTATCGGCCGATGTGCGGCTTGCGGCGCACGAGGATGCTTTTGGCAATATCACCCATACCTTCTCAGCGGACGGACCTTTCGAAGAGCTGGTCGTCGAGGTCGTCGGCGAAGTCGAGACACAGAATACCAATGGCATCGTGCGCGGCACGGTCGAACGATTCGGACCGAGTTTATTTCTGCGCGACACCGTCCTGACCCAGGCCGATCCGGCGATCCACGGCTTTGCCCACAGCACCGCCGCAGCGAGGGGGGCGGACATTCTGGCGCAGCTGCACGGCCTGCTCGACGGCCTCCACGGCGAGATGGATCACGAGAGCGACGACGCGCCGGGCGCCGCCAACGCGGCCGAGGCTTTTGCCCGCAAGCGCGGACCGTCGCGGGATTTGAGTCACATTTTCATCTCGGCGGCACATACGCTTGGTATCCCGGCGCGCTATGTCGGCGGCTATTATCGCGACGGCAATGCCGCGCAGTCGGCGGCAGCTCACGCCTGGGTCGAGGCCGCGGTGCCCGATCTTGGCTGGGTTGCCTTCGATCCGGCAAACGGTGTCTGCCCAACCGAGGCCCATGTGCGGATTGCCGTCGGCCTCGACGCACTCGGCGCGGCGCCGGTGCGCGGCATGCGGTACGGGCCCGGCGCCGAGACGCTCGCGGTGGCGATCAAGGTCGGTCAATAAGGCCTCGGTCTGCCCACTCCGCCGCACGGGAATGCTATATAGACCGCACGGGGGAGATTTGAGTTGATGACCTATTGCTGCGGCATTCTGGTGCGCGAGGGCATGGTGATGTTCGCGGATACGCGGACCAATGCCGGCGTCGATAACATATCGACATTCCGCAAATTGCACGTGTTCAAGGACCCCAAGAAGCGGGTGATGGCGATCGCCTCGGCGGGGAACCTGTCGATCAGCCAATCGGTCGTCAGCATCTTGACCGAAGGTTACGAAAATCCGGAGACCGGCGAGCACGAAACGTTGATGAATTCACCATCGATGTTCCAGGCGGCGCAGCGGGTCGGGCATGTCATCCGCATGATCCTTGCCACCGAAGGCAAGGCGCTCGAAGCCTCCGACGTGAGTTTCGACGTCTCGTTCCTGTTCGGCGGCCAGATCATGGGCGAGCGGATGCGGCTGTTCATGATCTATTCGGCCGGCAACTTTATCGAATGCACCACGGATACGCCCTATCTGCAGATCGGCGAGCACAAATACGGCAAGCCGGTGCTCGATCGCGCCATCACCTTCGAGATGGATATTTACGACGCGCTCAAAGTGGGCCTGGTCTCCATCGATTCCACCATGCGCTCGAACCTGTCGGTGGGCCTGCCAATCGACCTCTTGGTGCTGCGGCGCGATACCTGCGACCCGGAACTCATCTACCGCATCGAACCCGGAGAGCCGTATTTCACCGACCTGCGCGAACGTTGGTCGGCGGCTTTGCGCGCGGCCCATATCGGGATTCCGCGACCGCCCTACCTCAACAAACGGGCATGATTGCCGCATAGCCGGGCGCGGCGTCGTTTACCGGGCGTTAACGACGGTGGGCGGAACACCCTCCAATACAGCTTGCACGCGCTTGTCCGCCGGCATTGCAAGCCATTGGAAAGCTTTGCGCTCTAAGGTCCGGCCGAGCCAGTAGCGCAATGGGTGGAACGTGCTGCCTTCGGCGCGTTTGCAAATCGCCGGGGAAAGGAAGGGGTCGCGCTGGGATCAGGCGCGCCTGGTTCTGCCGCTTGGCGCGATTGTCGTCATTGCGATCGTCTGCATTGTTGTCGCGGTGGTCACCTCCGCTCGCCGTGCCGATGAGGTCGCCTACACCACCCAGCGCGAACTGATCACGCAGGCGATCCTCGAACACGGCCTGCACGCTTTGCATCTCGCCGAGGGCGCGATCGCCACGCCGCAGGCCGTCACCAAAATTCGCGACGACTATGATCCGCAATGGATCGACCAGCAGATGGGGCACTGGCTGGCGAATTCCGATTTCGACGTTTTCGCGATCGTCGGCGCCGATGACCGTCTCGAATTCAGCCGTTTCCTCGGCGGCGGCACCGGCAGCACCACGGCCGACCTGTCGGCGCAATTCAAGCCGACGGTCGATCTGATGCGCGGACGGCTGACTGCATTTCCCGGACAGAGCCTGCCGCTGATCGACGGCCAAAATGCAACGAATCCAGGCTACAAGACCGTCGTCATCGAAGGCTTTCTCGACCGGCCCGCCTATATTGCCGCGATTGCGGTCGGCTCCGATGCCGATCTCGGACAGAGCAACGGCCATACCCCGATCGTGATCGCAGTGAAATTTCTGGGCGACCGGTTGCTGCACAAGATCGGCAGCCGCCTGCAATTGACCAACCTGCATATGATCGAACATCCGCGACAAGCGGACAGCGACAGCACGCTCGGTCTGCCCGATCTGCAGGGCGCCGCTGTGGTGCGCGTGGCCTGGAAACCGACCCAGCCCGGCGGCGCCATCGTGATGAGCGTGGTGCCCTTTGTCGCGGTTGCCTTGGCGGGTTTCGCCCTGTTCGTCGGGCTCGGTGTCCGTTACGTGCGGCGCGCCGCACGCGATCTGGCTGCCGGCGATCACCAACTGCGCCATTTGGCGCTGCACGATCCGGTCTGCGGCCTTCCCAACCGCATCTATTTCGGCGAGCGGCTCGAACAGACCATCAACAATGTGCGCGGCGGCGGCCTCTCCGCAGCCGTCTTCTACATCGATCTCGATCATTTCAAGGATGTCAACGATACGCTCGGCCACCATATCGGCGACGAGCTCATCCTCAACGTCACGCAGCGCTTGAGCCGCATCATGCGCGGCGACGATCTGGTGGCCCGGCTCGGCGGCGACGAATTCGCCATTATCACGACCTGCGCTTCCGACTCTTATTCGCTGCAGGCGATTGCCGGCCGGATCATCGCCGCCGTCTGCGCTCCCTATTCCATCTCCGGTCACAACATCATCATCGGTGCCTCGATCGGCATCGCCGTGATCGACCGCCGCGTCGGCGATGCCGCCGATATTCTGCGCTACGCCGACATGGCGCTGTATCGCGCCAAGAACGAAGGCCGCAACCGCGCCTGCATCTACGACGCGGCGATGGATGCCGATCTGTCGAACCGCAAATTGCTGGAAGGCGATCTGTTGCAGGCGATTAAGAACGACGGATTGCGCGCGGCCTATCAGCCGATCGTCAATGCCGCCGGCGATGCCGTGGTCGGCGTCGAGGCGCTGGCGCGCTGGCGGCACCCGACCCATGGCGACATTCCGCCGTCGCGGTTCATTCCCATTGCCGAGCATTCCGGCCTGATCGTGGACCTCGGCGAATGGATGCTGCGGCGCGCCTGCCTCGACGGCAGGAACTGGCCCAACCTGATGGTGTCGGTCAACGTGTCGCCGCTGCAATTCCGCCGTTCCGACTTCGTCGAAGTGGTCGAGCGCATTCTCACCGAAACCGACTTCGACGCCAACCGCCTCGAGCTGGAGCTCACCGAGAGCACGCTGCTCGGCAACCTCGAGACCGCCGAACTGTCGATGCTGCGGCTCAAAGCCATCGGCGTGCGCTTCGCGCTCGACGATTTCGGCACCGGCTATTCGAGCCTGCTCTATCTGCGGCGCTTCCCATTCGACAAGCTCAAGATCGACTCCAGTTTCGTGCGCTCGATCGAGAAAGCGCCCGATGCCGCCGCGATCGTGCACGCCGTGGTCTCGCTCGGCCGCGGCCTTGGCATGAAGGTGACGGCCGAGGGGGTGGAGACCGCGGAGCAGCATCTGTTCCTGCGCGCGGCCGGCGTGCATTCGATGCAGGGTTTCCGCTTCGGCAAACCGGGCCCTGCCGGCGAGATCGACGACAGGCTCGCCTCGCCCGATGCCTACCGCGTCGGCAGCCCCGACCAGGAAGTCGCGCTGGCGAGCTAAACTCCTGTCATGCGCCGCGAGCCGAAGCCGGCATCCAGTAATCGCCGGCCGTGGTGTACAATCGCAAGCGTCGAGGATACTGGATCGTCCGCTTTCGCGGACGATGACAAGCGTTGAGCAATGGGAGGCGCACATGGCCGCAAAAAAGGTTGCAGTGGTGACGGGAGCCGGAACCGGCGTCGGCCGGGCGGTGACGCTGGCGCTGATGAAGGAAGGCTATGCGGTGGTGCTGGCCGGTCGGCGCAAGGACATGCTGGAAGCCGTCGCCAAGGAAGGCGCGCAGACGCCGGGCGAAGCGCTGTGCGTGCAAACCGACGTCGCCGATCCGGCCTCGATCAAGGCGCTGTTCGCCAAGGTCAAGGAGACCTATGGCCGGCTCGATCTCCTGTTCAACAATGCCGGCATCGGCGCGCCGGCAATGTCGATCGAGGAGATCCCGTTCGACAAATGGCAGGCCGTGGTCGCGACCAATTTCACCGGCGTGTTCCTGTGCACCCAGGAAGCCATCAAGATCATGAAGGCGCAAAATCCGCGCGGCGGCCGCATCGTCAATAACGGCTCGATCTCGGCGCATACGCCGCGGCCGGGCGCCGCCGCCTATACCGCCACCAAACACGCGGTCACGGGCTTGACCAAACAGACCGCGCTCGACTGTCGCGGTTACGACATCTGCTGCGGCCAGATCGACATCGGCAATGCCGCCACGCCCTTGACCGACCGCATGGTGCAGGGCGACGGCGTGCTGCAGCCCGACGGCAGCAAGAAGATCGAGGCGCGCATGGCCGCCGAGGACGTCGGCCGCGCCGTGGTCTACATGGCGAGCCTGCCGCTCGACACCAATGTGCTGTTCATGACAGTGATGGCGAACCTGATGCCGTTCGTCGGGCGGGGGTGAAGTCATCGCCGCCGATTATTGCCTGCCGGGGTTGCCGGAAAAAGGTCGCCTGCGGTACGGCCGCAGGCGACGCAATCTTCAAGAACTGTGTTGGGATATTTCGTTTTTAGTTTCCCTGTTTAGTTGCCTTGCGGGGCTTGCGGCGCCGGATTGGCCGCCTGCGGCTGCGCGGACTGCGGATTGGCCGCGAGATAGTCCTCATAAGTACGGCCGGCGTAGTTCGGCGCGGTCGGCACCACCGACATCGGCACTGCGGTCGCCGCCACCGGCGTAGTCGGGACTTGCGAGGCGTCGGCGCTGCCATCGACCGAAGCGCTCGCCGATTCCTTGGTGCAAATGTCGGCGAATACCACGAGGCCGCTCGGCGTATAGGTCTTGGTCAGGCAGGTGCACGGGCCAGGCGCGGCAACCACGGCCGGGGCCGGCGCTTCGTCAACCACGTCGTCGACGACGATCCAGCGGCCGAAGCGGAACACCAGGTGGCCGTGATCATGATGATGGAAAACCCAGTGGCCGGGGAAGTTGGGATGACCGTGGGGGAACGGGCCGGGAATGACCGGATGAGGGTGACCGGGGAAAATCGGGGTCAAGGTGCGGCCGCCATGACCGGTGAGGCGGGCCATCGCCATATGGCCGCCGCCGCCGCCGCCGCCGCCAAAACCGCGGCCGCCGCCGCCGCCGAAGCCGCGGGCATCGGCCTGTGAAGAAAGCGTCGCCACTGCAAGGGTCGCCGCGGCGAGACTGAGGATGATTTTGCGTGACATTGTCGTTCTCCGAGTTCGGGTTGGGGGTCGAGGTGAATTCCAATGCCCGTGGGACAAGGTCGTCGGAGAAAGGTTCAAACTTTTTTGCCGGTCAAAAACGCCCCGATTTCATGCGCAAATGCAGCCGCGTAGCGTGAAACCGGAGAAAAGCCGCAAAAAGCCCGGCGGCCGTCCACAGACTTGCCCAACGGCGCCCGAACGGCGAAACTTGCGACCAGCCTTCGGTGCCGAGAAGCCGCGCAAAATTTTCTTCGATTTGGCTTGAACCTGCGCGCCCGTTGGCTGCCTCACTCAGGAGTCCCGACAGAGGCCGGCCGATGCAGACCACTTCGGACGAGGTTCTGATCGCAAAGATCGCCAACGGCGATCGGCTCGCGATGGAGGCGCTGTTCGTCCGCTATCGGGTCCCGGTTTTTCGCTTCGTCAAGCGCATGGTGCGCAACGACGCGACGGCCGAAGATTTGAACAGCGACGTATTCCTCGACGTCTGGCGACAAGCCGGAACGTTCGAGGGGCGCTCGGCGGTCTCCACGTGGATATTCGCTATCGCCCGCTTCAAGGCGCTCAATGCCTTGCAGCGCCGGCCGACGGAGGAATTGGATGAGGAGAAGTCCGACACGATCGCGGATCATGCCGACGATCCGGAAATCGCGCTGGCCAAGAAGGACAAGGCCGCGGTGCTGCGGGGTTGCCTGCTCAAACTGTCCGCGGAACACCGCGAAATCGTCAACCTTGTCTATTATCAGCATAGGTCCGTGGAAGAAGTTGCGGGAATTGTCGGCATCCCGGAGGCGACCGTGAAGACGCGCATGTTCTACGCGCGCAAGAAATTGTCGGAGCTCCTTACAGAGCAAGGCATCGAACGAGGCTGGCCATGACTGCGGCAAACAAAGAGCGCGAACCGAGCGAGATCGAATTGCTGTTGCCCTGGTACGCGGCGGGAACGCTCGATCCGGAGGAAAAGCGGCAAGTCGAAGCCGCGCTCGCCCGCGACCCGGAGCTCGCCAGCCGCTACGAATGGGTGAGCGCCGAGTTCGCACAAGAAACCGCGATCGGCGAGACGGCGGGCGAGCCCTCGCCCGGCGATGCGCGGACGCTGTTTGCCAAGATCGACGCGCTGCCGGCGCGCCGCACGAGTCCGTCCGAAGGTTTCAGCACCCGCCTCGCCGCATTTTTGACGAGCCTTTCGCCGCGCACGCTCGCCTGGTCGGCGGCGGCGGCGGCGCTTGTCATTATGCTGCAGGCTGGCGTCCTCGCCGGCTTCGTGTTCCAGACCAACAGCCAGAGCAGCTATCAGACAGCCTCGGCGCCGGCGACCGCTCCGGGCGAAGGCAGCTACGTCCTCATCCGCTTTCAGCCGCAGGCGACGGCCGCCGATATCGCCGCCTTTCTGGAAGCCAATAAGCTGAGCATCGTCGGCGGTCCGGCCGGCGGCCAGCTTTTCCAGGTGCGCGTCGCGCCGACCAAACTCTCTCAGGCCGACCTGACACGCATCGTCAACACGCTGCAGAACGACAAAGTCGTAGGCTTCATCGCCGCAACAAACTGAGATGGCGCATCGAAACGAACGGTTGAAGTGACCGGCGAACGTATTTTCCTCCCGCGCCGCTCCGCTTAAGCAGCGCAACATCGGGAGCTTGCCATGCGAAAGCGCTTTGCGAAACCGAGATTTGGTCGACGAGTCACTGAAGGACTCTGGCGCCCCTCTTCTGCGGCGTGTTGCTGCTGGCTTGCTGCATTGGCGGATCGACTCCGTCCTCCGCCTTCGGTTTCGGGCGGATGGGCGGTTTCGGCCGGCCGATGATGGGCGGCCCGATCTGGCGGCGCCCACTGCCGCCGCGCGGCGGCAGATATGTTGGCCCGCCGCCCGGCCGGCGCGGCTGGCCGACACGGCATCCACCGATTGTCGGCGGTGGCGCGGTTGGTGGCGGCATCATCGGCGGCGGCATTGTCGGCGGTGCCGCAGCGCGGGCTGCCGGCGGCGGCAATGGCGGGGGCGGTGCGGCGCCACCGCAGGGCAACCCGCCGTTCGTCCCCGACGAAATCGTCACGTCGTTTGCGCCAGGCACGACGGCGCAAGTCATCGCCCAGTTCGCCCAGCGACAAAATCTCGCGCAACTGGAATTGCAAAGCTTCCCGCTGATCGGCACCAGCCTTTATCGCTGGCGCATCGGCGGCGGCCGCAGTGTACCGAGCGTCGTGCAGGCGCTCAGCTCGGAAAACATCGTCGCCACCGTGCAACCGAATTATCTGTTCGCGTTGCAGGAAGACAACGCCAAAGAAAACAACGCCAAGCCCGCGCCCGTCGCAGCGGGCGATGCCGCCCAATATGTTCTGGCCGAGCTGCAAATCGAGGAGGCGCATCGGATCGCGACCGGCCGGAATGTCACGGTTGCCGTGATCGATTCCGAAATCGACGCCAAGCACCCCGACCTCGACGGCGCCATCGGGAAAAGCTTTGACGCGCTTGCCGGCAGTGACACGCCGCATGCGCACGGCACCTCGATCGCCGGCGCCATCGCCGCGCACGGCAAGCTCATCGGCATCGCGCCGGGCGTGCAGATATTGGCGGTGCATGCGTTCGACGACAGTGCTGGCGCAGCCAAGGGCACCTCGTTTGCCATCGACAAGGGTCTGCAATGGGCCGCGGACAACAATGCCCGCATCGTGAATATGAGCTTTGCCGGTCCGGCGGATCCGATGCTGGCCCGCATGCTGGCGGCGGCTTACGACAAAGGCATTGTGCTGGTCGCGGCCGCCGGCAATGGCGGGCCGCAGTCCGAGCCGCTTTATCCCGCGGCCGATCCCGACGTCATTGCCGTGACCGCAACCGACAGCACCGAGCATATATTCGCGCTTGCCAATCGCGGCCGCTACATTGCGGTCGCCGCGCCGGGCGTCGATATTCTCGCGCTGGCGCCGGGCGACGCCTATGCGCTCACCAGTGGGACTTCGATTGCCGCCGCGCATGTCAGCGGCATCGCCGCGCTCTTGCTCGAACGCAATCCGTCGCTCAAGCCAAGCGATATTCGCAGCATCCTGATCGCCACCGCCAAGCCGATCGGACCGCCGGTGCCGGATTTGCCCTTCGGCGCCGGTCTGGTCAATGCCTATCGCGCCGTAGGCTTCATCGATCGCAAGCCCGAGGTCCGGGTGCTGGCGCCGGTGGCTGACGCGCCGCCAAAACAATAATCGTCCGAATTTCTGCGCGCCGGCCCGCTCACGCGCTTCACTGCCGTGCCTCGACGAGCCGCAGCGGGGACTGCGCTTTTGCGCGGTGGGCGGGGCGCGAGCCTCAACGCTGCGCAAGATTTTGTTGTTGCATGTTAATCTCCGAGCTTTTCCTGCAATGGTAGCGAAGCTCCATTTCTCGCGATGCGCGCTCCTTCTCCCCGCGCGCGGGGAGAAGGTCGGGATGAGGGGGCTTCTCCGCTGGGCGCAGAATTGCGGCAGCGCCTGAAATGCCGTCGCTTGGTCCGCGACCCCTCATCCTGCCCCGCGAAAGCGGGGAAGGGGGACCATCCTGCGCAGCAGGATGGTGGAAGGGGCGCGGGCCTCGACGCGACCCAAGATTCGTTGTTGCCTGGTGATGTCCGAGCTCCTTCTGTAACGGCAACGAGGCTCCATCTCAGACGCCCCCTCCACCGCCCTTCGGCACAGCCGACGCTTCGCGTCGGCGTCTCTTTAATAGACGGCGGCCGAAGGCCGCCTATGCCCCCTCCCCCGCTATCGCGGGGGCGGATGCAGGTTTTCGTTCTCGCGATGCCCCTTCGCATCCGAGCTATCCCCACGCCAACGGTAAGTAAGCCCTTCCATTCGCCTCCCCTTCAAAAAGAAGGGAGGCGGGCGCCGCTCGGCGCACCCTCGGGATCCGCCCCCGCCGCAGTAGGACTAAAGCCTGCTGCGAGGCCGGCGAGCACCATCGCTTCTTCCCGCGAAGCTTGCGGGATCAAAGCGGCGGCGCCCTCGCCTTACGGCGCCCACCGCGGTCATGCGCCGAGAGTTTGACCCCTCGACTCGGCCCCGGGCCGCGCTTCCTGGAATCGCCGGGTGCAAACGGGAGGACCCTCCCCGGCGCCAGTGCAGCGAGCACCTCGCACTCCGATCACGCGCCGGAGGGGACGATGCCCAAGGCCGCCCGGATATGCAGTGTATCGCTGCCGCTCCGGGAACCGCTCCCGCCCCGTCTCCGGAGTACCCTCGCGAAGGCGTCCTTTCGAGGGCGGGATTTTGAATTCATCCGCTATGTAGCTGAAATAGGGACAGTTGTCAAGGGTAAGTCTCGGTATTAGAGACGGTCTATAGCGATCGGTTACGTCCCCCAATCAAGCAGCAACTGGAAGAATTTTGCCTCCGGCCTCTTCGATAGCTTCCCGGAGAATTCTCATATAGCTTGTTGAGAAACTCTCGCGCGTCCTGACTCATAGCCGCGCTTATGTTTGGTGCTGCGGCTCGATGAATCTCATCGATCGTCGTGGCACGACGCATCGCCGAACCAGAACCACTGTGATCGTACGCACTCCTCCATGAGGCGACCTGACCGTCCTTAAGGCGATGTTTTGTGAGTTCGGAAATGCGTTTGTGCACTGCTTGCCGAATTTTGTCTAAAGCCGCCTCGCGCTCCTTGTCGTCCTTTGGCAGAGGACTCCAACCAGCGGGACGGTCCAACCATTTCGAAGCTTCCTCACGCAACCGAGCCTCCAGGTCTGCAACTGGCATCAGAGTGTCATATTCATCGGCCCACCCATTTGCCAGCCGCCTGCTGAGTGCTTTGACTCGCGTCCAGTGCTCTTTTGCGATCGCATCGTGATAGCTAAGGCCAAGCCGTGCTCGCCATGGGTCTTTAAACGCATTTATCGCGTCGTGCATCGCAATCTCGATTCCCTTAAACTCATACTGAGGCACGCAATCGACGGGTTCTTCAGGCGCTGATGCCTTTTGCATTGCTTTAATTAGGCTACTCAGCTCTCGTTGATATCCAACGGGAATTTTCTCCGACGGCCGGTCGAGGCCACCGAGAAAGATCGACTGTTTCTCGATTTGCCTCTCCAATGCTCCGGCAACACTAGCACCAACTATATCCCGTAAGCTTGCAATCGCGTTCGCAACAGACGCGACCACATGTTCGCGCTTCTGTTCGAACGAGCCAAGATTTGCACCTTTCACTTGGTCAAAATGCGTGAAGGCGATGGCGATCTTGTCGCCAAAACCGGCACTACCGACCGCCCTCAAGAGTGCGAGAGGTGCGGCCTGCATCGGCTGCTGAGCATTGTCCACCAGAAGGATCATATCGACAGCAGCAAATCGCTGCGTGATCCTAGTCGAAACAGAGGAAGCAGTGGTCGCAGTGTGACCAAGTCCTTGGCCATCTAGCAACACCAGCCTGTCGCTTCCCTTCAGTTCAGGGCTCGTAGGATAAAGAGGACCTTGGACGCGTATTCCGTCAACGAGCGGCGTGAGCAAGCGGCCGAATTGCTTGTGATGATTGCTTGAGAACCACCGGACGTGGGAAAGGAACTCGCTCCGATTTTCATCCTCATAAGACCAAAGGATTGGCCATCCGCTCGTTCCACGTTCAATCGTACCTGCACTGATGGCGGAGAACCGATCTGAGATGTCATCCATGATATCAAGGACGATCTCCGGAAACTCTTTGTGCGCGAAGGCTTCGTTCCCAAATAGCTCAAGCCAAGCGGCGCGATCGTCGGCCGTCTTCTGGTCAAGAAGCGGTCCCAACGTATCGGTCACACTCTTTTCGACCTCATCGGCGATTCTCTTTATTCGCTCCAGGTATGCCTGAAGGCGTATAAGATTGCGGGATCGCTCTTCCAACCCTACCGCCTCGCTCTCATCGATCTCAGCCTCGATGACATTCTCGTCGTCGAACGCAAATTCGGATTCATCAGCACCCGACGCTTCCGTCCAAGAACCCAAGATGTAAGACAGCCGAAAGCGTTGCTCGCGATGCTGCAAGAACGCGCCCATGATCTTTGAGTTTGAATGCCTCTGGACGGCTTCGAGGCACGCTTCCTCCAAACATTCCTCAATGTGGGCCCTAAGTTCATGTTCCGGCATGAACGTAACTGCGGCGCGAAAGTCGCCTGGCGCGGTGATAATCTCAATGTCGGCCGTCGTGGTCCGTGCCGTCGATGTGGAAGGGAATCGATCCTCGATCGGATCAGATCCGATCACGTGCCGGAGCAGCGTTGTCTTTCCCGCTCCCGTCGTCCCGAGAAAGAGAATGTGACTGTATCCGTCGTTCCTGCTCGGCAGGGCGATAACCCGATCACGTTTGTCGTGTGAATCTACCGGGCCAGCCTCGATTCCGTCGAAGAACGCCGAGACGACAGCGGGGTCGAATTTTCGTTCCGCTTCAGGCCGCCGATCCCCGCTCCACCAACTCTGGTCATCGAGAAGTTCATTCAATTGCGCAATTAGCTGATCGGCCTCGGAGTTGTTCGCGGTTCCCAACCCACGGCGGACCTTGAGACCGCGTTGACCCCGGCTGTCGGTTCGCACTGGATGGCGGAAAGTGACGCTCCAACCCGGACGGTTAGAACGGGTCTTAGATGCGCGCGTGCCGATCATGTTGTTCTCCGTTGTTCCAACAACCTCGCACGTTCGGGCTGGCCAGTCAAGGGCGTTGCCACAACGCGGAACAACGCCTCAATCGTAGCCTGTTTGACGCGCCCTGCTTTGACCCGTTTCACTCGCATTCCACACAACAGAGACGGACGTTCATTCGAGCCTTGTCCCAAGGGCCCGAATTGATTAGCCGAATCGCTATTGGTGATCGGTTCTTTCCGGACCGCCCTCCCGACGGTGACCTGTCCTGAGCGGAGCGTGTCGCGCGTGAGCGTGGCAGCAGCGAAGCGTAAGGCCACAGCACAAGCGTCAATTACGCGGTGCTGGCGCCACCGAAACATGGAGGTTCCAATGCCCGTGGTGCATAATGCTAAGAGCCGGGCTGAGGGCTTTTGTGACGGAGGTCGGCGAGGGCGGGGTCGTCGCGCCAGTTATTGCCTCTGTTCATGGTTTGTTCTATGCGGCCTTGCGGCCGCAGCGACGACCTCCAGGGGCATCGTCGATGTGCGGGTCGGCATTTATCTTGCCACCGCCCTCCCGACGGTGAACGGTCCTGAGCGGAGCGTGTCGCGCGTGAGCGTGGCAGCAGCGAAGCGTAAGGCCACAGCACAAGCGTCAATTACGCGGTGCTGGCGCCAAGTCTCACGGGCTTAGGTGTACCAAAAATGCTCGCTCCTCAGCCCGAGCGGACTGGCCACATCCCAAGGCCCATCAGAATTCTGTCCAAAATCGCTCTGCTTGAGGCGTGGAAAGCTTCACGAGACTCGACGACTACGCCGGGCCGGCCGGGCATAGACAATGTCAATGCACGTCAGTTTAACGCGAAACTTGACAGCAATCTCGACCACATCGCCCGCCGCTTACGAGAGGGTCGATATGGCTTCTCAAAACTGCGTGCGGTTTTCATTCCGAAGGAAAACTCCGATAAAGAACGCGTAATCTGCATTCCAACGGTGAGCGATCGACTGGTTCAACGTGCAATTAACGAGTATCTAACATCAAGATCAGTTTTTCCAATCAACAACGATTCATCGTTCGGTTTTATCAAGGGACTCGGACCCCAAAGCGCTATCAATCGAGTCGTGGAACTGCGTAGCAAATACGATTGGTGCCTAAAAACTGATATCCAGTCTTTTTTTGATAAGGTGCCTCGGCCCCGTCTAAGAGACAAGGTCACGCAAACTCTGAAAGGAAGCAGCCTAGAGTCGATTGTTCTTAAAGTGATTGATTGTGAGGTGAGAACGACGTCTGAGAATGCCCAAAAACTCCGAAAGCAGGGGCTAACTGCCGGCCTCGGTATCAGGCAAGGAATGCCCCTATCGCCGTTGTTGGCGAACCTCGCGCTCGCTGATTTCGACAAACAAATAGAGCATCGAAGAATCAGAATGGTGCGATACGCGGATGATCTTGTGTTGTTCTTCCGCACCAAAGATGAAGCGAAAGAAGGGCATCATTATATCAAGCTGCTGCTGGCAACTTTCCAACTGTCTATTCCTGAAATTGCAAGCGGCTCGAAGACAAAGATCGTATCGCGGTCCGATTCTCTCGACTTTTTAGGTCGAGAAATCGTATTTCTCGGCTCGACCAATTCTTATGTCGCGAGGGTGAGCGAAAGGCAGATAGGTAAAATTAAAGATCGACTGACTACCGAATTTTCGTTCAAGAAGCGATCGACCGACGGAAGAAATCTTCAAGACACTATTGTCGATCTTTCGAAGTCAATCGCCGCATACCTTGGAATTTATAAGGATGCATTCAACTATCCTCAGTTCGAAGCAGAATTGAAAGGCCTGGGACGATCAATCGTCGGCGCAATATTCGGGATTTGTTCGGGCACGAAAGTCTTCGGTCGCTGACGCCGGAGGGCAAGAAATTTCTAGGTATCGAGATCTTAGAGTTTGTAGAGCCAAACGCCGAGTTGGATGTTTGAGAGTCAAGCCCGAGGGTAGGCGCTCTCCCCCGGCGGTCAGAGGCAAATCTTTTGCAGCCCGCTCCGTCAGCATCGTAACCCACCCTACTCGGCTACTCGCTCCCGAAAATCAGCCCCCCTCACCGCCGCCAATGCCCGCGCCCGTAGCCATAAGCGAAGCGCGGGCCGTAGCCGCGCCAATAGCCGCGGCCGTAATAGTACGGCGCCACGTAATAGGCCGGCGTGTCATAGGCGTAATAGGCGACGGGCGGCGGCGCGTAATAGGCGGGCGGCGGCGGTGGATAGACGTAAGCCTCCTCGACCGGCGGCGGCCCGTAGGCGGCCGGCGGCGGCGCATATTGCGCTTGCGGAGGTTGGTAGGGTGGCGCCACGCTCATATCGGCGGCGTTGGCGGCGGCGAGCGGAGCAAGCGCGCCGAGCGCCACGGCGCCGGCGGTCAATGACAGCGTGATCGGGTTGCGCATGTGTTGGCCTCTTTTCCGAAACGGATTTAAACGAGTGTTTTATTAGAAGGAGCCGCCGGGGCGGAATTAAAGCCGGTTAGCGGCGGATTTTGGCAATTTCGGCAACGCGCGTTCATCCGGCGCGGGTGGCGAAGAGGCTCCAAGGAAGATCCGGTGCGGCTGACGCCGCGTGATTTCTCTCCCGGATTTCGCTTCCGCCTGCGCGCTTCGCGCTTCGGCGGACGCAGTCGCTCAATCCAGGCTACAATCAAGCGGGAATCGGGGCTTCATCCGTCATGCCAAATCTGCAATCGGCGCTCGGCGTGATCGCGATCCTCGGTTTCGCTTTCGTCATCAGCGAGAACCGGCGCGCGGTGCCGTGGCGGCCGGTCGTCATTGGGCTCGCGGTCACTTTCGCGCTGGCGCTGCTGATGCTCAAAGTGCCGCAGACGCAAGCCGCTTTCAATTGGATCAACAGCGCGGTCGATGCGGTCGCGGCCGCGACCAAGGCCGGCACCGGTTTCGTGTTCGGTTATGTCGGCGGCGGCCCGCCGCCGTTCGAAGTAAAAAATCCCGGCAACGCATTCGTGCTGGGATTCCAGGCGCTGCCGGTGGTGCTGATCATCAGCGTGCTGTCGTCGCTGTTGTTCTACTGGCGCATCATGCCGCCGATCGTGCGCGGCTTTTCCTGGGCGCTGGAAAAGACGCTCGACGTCGGCGGCGCCGCGGGGCTTTCCACCGCGGCGAGCACGTTTGTCGGCAATGTCGAGGCGCCGCTGTTCATCCGGCCGTATCTGGCGTCGCTGTCGCGCAGCGAAATGTTCATCGTCATGACCGGCGGCATGGCCCGTATCGCCGGCACCGTGTTCGTGCTCTACGCCACCATCCTCGGCCCGTATATTCCGGACGCCGCCGGCCATATCGTGGTCTGCTCCGTGCTCGGCGCGCCGGCAGCGATCTTGATCAGCCTACTCATGGTGCCCGACCCCGCAGAGAAGCATACCGGCGGCAAGCTCGACGACGTCGCGCAATCCGCCAACTCGACCATGGACGCCATCGTCAAGGGCACCGGCTCAGGCCTTGAACTCCTTCTCAATATCGTCGCCATGCTGATCGTGTTCGTGGCGCTGGTTTATCTCGCCAATGCCATCCTCGGCACGCTGCCGGATATCTTGGGCGCGCCGCTGACGCTGCAGCGCATGCTGGGCTGGGTCATGGCGCCGGTGTGCTGGCTGATGGGCATTCCATGGTCGCAGGCCGTCACCGCCGGCGGGCTGATGGGCATCAAGACGGTCTTGAACGAGCTCGTCGCCTATCTGCAGCTCGCCGCGCTGCCGGCGGGCGCGCTCGATCCGCGCTCGAGATTGATCATGCTCTACGCGCTGTGCGGCTTCGCCAATTTCGGCTCGCTCGGCATCATGATCGCGGGGCTGTCGACCATGTGTCCGGAGAAACGCGACGAGGTGATGTCGCTCGGCTTGAAGTCGATCGTCTCGGGCACGCTGACGACGTGTTTACTGGGAGCGATCGTGGGGGTGCTGACCTGACCGATGACCGTAGGGGCGGGTCTTAAACCCGCCCCTACACCATTCCGGTCAATGCAGCCGGAATTCGCCGTCGACCGAGCGGATTTCGGCGGGCTTGATCAGCCGGGCATGCGCCACGGTGACGGAGTGCAGCGGGCCTTCGAGCTTCTCCAGCCAGAAATTGAGGAATTTGTTGAGCACCGGAAAATTCGGGACACAGATCGTAGTCCTGCCAGACATAGGTCTGCAAAATGTCCCTGTAGTCCGGCAGGCGATACAGGATCTTCGCCGTGGTCAATCCATAGCCTTCGAGCTGACTGCGAAACTCTTTCGACACCATAGTGCCCTCCAATCCCGGCACGGGAATGTTTCGAGACTCGCTTTGCTATTGCAAGCCTCAAAAGTGAATAAGCTGTGTACTTTCAAGGCACTAGCAGCATCCTTGCGGCGGTGCTAACAGCGCGATTGCAACTACACCGGTCCGGAGTCCAACGGAACTTTCTGGGACAAGTTTCCTCGGCCGGAACCGGAATATTTCGCAGGAGCGTTTGGAACCCGACGGAATTAACCGAAGGGCGATTCTTGTTGGCAGTCCGAATGGAGGAGTGCTAAATAATTTCGAGGGACCTCTTGTGGGCACCAAATCGACGCCCCAATTCAGCACCAAGCGGTCTGCCGAGGGGACTCTTCAAGGCCGCTCACACGCACTCACAAACGTCTTTGTTTTCAATAACTTAGGAGGACACCATGAAGTTTCGTCCGCTTCACGATCGCGTCGTCGTCAAGCGCATCGATGCCGAGGAAAAGACCACCGGCGGCATCATCATTCCGGACACCGCCAAAGAGAAGCCCTCGCAGGGCGAGGTCATCGCCGTCGGCCCTGGTGGCCGCGACGAGGCCGGCAAGCTCATCCCGATCGATATCAAGGTCGGCGAGCGCGTGCTGTTCGGCAAATGGTCGGGCACCGAGGTCAAGATCGATGGCGAGGACCTCCTGATCATGAAGGAATCCGACATCATGGGCGTGCTCGACGAACCGGTCGCCCGCAAGAAGGCCGCGTAACCCATTCCTCATCCTGAGGCGGCCGCGAAAGCGGCCCTCGAAGGATGAGGACGAAGAATCACGGGCCTGCATCCTTCGAGACGCGCCTGCGGCGCTCCTCAGGATGAGGACCAAACACAACAGGAGTGAAATTCCATGGCTGCCAAGGAAGTTAAATTCTCGGTCGACGCGCGCGATCGAATGCTGCGCGGCGTCGACATTCTCGCCAATGCGGTGAAAGTGACGCTCGGCCCGAAAGGCCGCAACGTCGTGCTGGATAAATCGTTCGGCGCTCCCCGCATCACCAAGGACGGCGTCACCGTCGCCAAGGAAATCGAGCTTGAGGACAAGTTCGAGAACATGGGCGCACAGATGGTGCGCGAGGTCGCTTCCAAGACCTCCGACATCGCCGGTGACGGCACCACGACGGCGACGGTGCTTGCCGCGGCGATCGTGAAAGAGGGTTCGAAGGCGGTTGCCGCCGGCATGAACCCGATGGACCTCAAGCGCGGCATCGACCTCGCGGTCGAGACCGTGGTCGAGGAGCTCAAGAAGAACTCCAAGAAGGTGACGTCGAATTCCGAGATCGCCCAGGTCGGCACCATCTCGGCCAACGGCGACAAGGAAATCGGCGACTACCTCGCCAAGGCGATGGAGAAGGTCGGCAACGAGGGCGTCATCACGGTGGAAGAGGCCAAAAGCCTCGAGACCGAGCTCGACGTCGTCGAGGGCATGCAGTTCGACCGCGGCTATATCTCGCCGTACTTCATCACCAATGCCGACAAGATGCGCGTCGAGATGGAGGACCCCTATATCCTCATCAACGAGAAGAAGCTGTCGGCGCTCAACGAATTGCTGCCGCTGCTCGAAGCGGTGGTGCAGACCGGCAAGCCGCTCCTCATCGTCGCCGAAGACGTCGAGGGCGAGGCGCTGGCCACGCTCGTCGTCAACAAGCTGCGCGGCGGCCTCAAAGTGGCTGCGGTGAAGGCGCCGGGCTTCGGCGATCGTAGGAAGGCCATGCTGCAGGACATCGCCGTCCTGACCGGCGGCCAGGCGATCTCGGAAGATCTCGGCATCAAGCTCGAGAACGTCACGCTCGCCATGCTCGGCAAGGCCAAGAAAGTGATGATCGACAAGGAGAACACCACGATCGTCAACGGCTCCGGCAAGAAGAAGGACATCGAAGACCGTATCACCCAGATCAAGGCGCAGATCGAGGAGACCACCTCGGACTACGACCGCGAGAAGCTGCAGGAGCGGCTTGCCAAGCTCGCCGGCGGCGTTGCGGTGATCCGTGTCGGCGGCGCCACCGAGGTCGAGGTGAAGGAACGCAAGGATCGCGTCGACGACGCGATGCATGCGACCCGCGCCGCGGTCGAGGAAGGCGTTCTTCCGGGCGGCGGCGTGGCGCTCCTGCGCGCCACCGAGGCGCTCAAGAAAGTGCGCACCGCGAACGAGGACCAGAAGCACGGCGTCGATATCGTGCGCAAGGCGCTGCAGGCTCCGGCCCGGCAGATCGCCACCAATGCCGGTGAGGACGGTTCCGTCATCGTCGGCAAGATCCTCGAGAACTCCAACTACTCGTTCGGCTTCGACGCCCAGGGCGGCGATTATGTCGACATGGTGAAGAAGGGCATCATCGATCCGACCAAGGTCGTGCGCCAGGCTCTGCAAGGCGCGTCCTCGGTCGCCGGTTTGCTCATCACCACCGAGGCGATGGTCGCCGAACTGCCGAAGAAGAAGAACGACATGCCGGCCATGCCGGGTGGCGGCGGCGGGATGGATTTCTAAGTCCAACATCCAAGCCAATCTCGAAGGGCGCGGCGAAAGCCGCGCCCTTTTTTCTTGTTCGACAAATGACTAGAATGGCGCCGAACAGAGAGACTTGCCGGCATGAACGTCCAGCTGCCCGTGCACATGGACCAACAGCACTTCCTCGCCTGGGTACAGGGCCGCGAGGAACGCTACGAGCTCGATCGGGGGCGTGTGATCATGATGACCGGGGGCTCGCGCGCGCACTGGCAGATCACTTTAAATCTCGCGAGGACTCTGGTCGAACGTCTCGACCCTGACCGCTTCGCTGTTCTGCCAGAATTCGGTGTCGATCTTGGGCCCGATTCCATTCGCTTCCCTGATGTCGTCGTCGACGCAGCGGGCGAGGCGTCCGGCGATCTGAAGGCGACCGCTCCGGTGCTGATTGCCGAGGTTCTCTCGCCGTCGTCCGAGCGGATCGACCTCGGCGACAAGGCGGCGGAGTATCTTCGCCTGCCAAGCCTGCTGGCCTATCTCGTGTTCGCGCAGGACGAGATGAAGGCATGGGTGTGGACGCGCGGTCCGACGAATTTTCCGGCCAGCGCCGACGTGCTCGAAGGCGAAGGCGCCGTCGTCCGCGTCGAACGGCTTGCGCTCGAATTGCCCTTTACGGCGGTTTACGAGCGCGTGCGATTTAAATGACAGCTGCGTCGCTTAGGCGACCGCGAGCGCATAAGCCTGATCGATCAGCCGAACCAGGCGGGCGCAGTCCTGCACCGTAATCGGCGGCGCCTTGCCGGCCTGCCAGTGATCGAGCGCATCGCGCACTGCGGTGAAATATGGCGCGGTAAGATCGACACCCGGCAAAACCTCGTCGCCGTCCTTGGTGGCAAGCTTCACCACGCCGTCCTTCATGGTGAGGATCGCGTCGCGGCCGGCAAGCTTCCACTCGCCGTCGGTGCCGTCGCGCGGGAACGTGTTGCCGACCTCGACGGTGCCGAGAATGCCGCTTGCCGAGCGCAACAGCACCGAGGCGTAGTCCTCCACCGCATTGCCGTGCGCGCGGGTGCTCAATTGCGCCCCGGTGACTTTCGCCTCCTCGCCGGTCAGATGCCAGAACATGTCGAGGCCGTGGGGCCCGAGATTGCGCAAGGCGCCGCCGCCAGCCTCGGCCGGATCGAGCATCCACGGACAGTCCCAGGCCGCGTAGCGCGGCGGCGCCGGCCGGTTGATGCGCACGTAAAGATGCGACAGCGGGCCGAAGGTATTCGCGGCAAGAAATTCGCGGGCGCGCGCGGCGAAGGGACTGTAGCGCTGCGCCAACGGCACGGCGACGAAGGCGCTTTTGCGCGCCGCCTTCTCGGCGACCGCGTCGACTTCCTTGGCGCTCACGCCCATCGGCTTTTCCATCAGAAACGGATAGCCGGCGTCGATCAGGTCGTGCGCGATCGCGGCCATCTGGCTGTGCCGTCCCAGCGCGACGACAAAATCGGGACGCAGCGTTTTGAGCATGTCGTGGTAGTCGGTAAAGACCGGCGGATTGCCGACCTCGGCGGCGCGTTTGGCGACGAGCGCGGCATCGAAATCTTGCAGGCCGACCAGTTCAACGTCCTTCATGGCGCGCAGGTGGCGCAGATAGGCGGCGTCGTTGAGCGCGTGCCAGTGGCTTACTCCGATGGCGGCGACGCGAATGGACATGTTTATCCCCTTGTGGCGATCTTTGCTGTTAGCCGGTTGTGCGGACTATGCGGGCGTGCGGCGCCGGTTCACGTATTGGTCGGAGCGAGACCGAGGATCTGCCGCGCCTCGCGCGGCGTGGCGACGAAATCGCCGAGCACCTCGATGATCTTGCCCGCCTTCTCGACCAGCGCGGCGTTGCTCGGTGCGAGCTTGCCCTTTTCCAGATAGATATTGTCTTCAAGCCCGACGCGCGGATGGCCGCCGAGCAGCACCGTCTGCGCCACCATGGGAAATTGGTGCAGCGAAATGCCGAAGGCGAACCACGGCGCGTCCGGCGGCAACAGATTGCGCATATAGGTCATCGCTTCCGGCGTCGCCGGCTGGCCCCAGGAAATGCCCAGGCAGATCTGAAACATGCCCGGCGGCTTTGACGTAGCCCTTTTCGAGAAAGCGCTTGGCAAGGAGCAAATGGCCGGTCTCGAACACTTCCAGTTCGGGCGTCACGCCGGCGTCCTTGATCGCCTCCGCCATGGCCTGCAGATGGGCGGGCGTGTTGACGAAGACGCGGTCGCCCATATTGAGGCTGCCCATGTCGAGGCTGCAGATATCGGGCTTGAGCTCGACGACATGGCGCACGCGCTCGGCCGGCGATTTGAGCGAGCTGCCGGGCCCGGGCTTCGACGGATCGCTTTCATCGTGGGTGAAGCGCGCGCCCGGGCCGGTGGTCAGGTTGATCAGCACGTCGCCGTTTTTCGCCCTGATCCGCTCCACCACTTCGCGGTAATGCGCGGTCTCCATGCTGGGCTTGGTGGTCTTCGGATCGCGCACATGGATGTGCACGATCGCGGCGCCAGCCTTGGCGGCGTCGAGCGCCGAGTTGGCGATCTGCTTCCGGCGTCACCGGCACCGCCGGGTTGCGCCCGGGCGTGTCGGCCGAGCCGGTGACCGCGCATGAGATGATGACTTTACGCTGCATGAAATCCCCCCGAAAGCCCGGCCGTTCTCGGCGAGCCCTTTGGGCCCGCGGCGCCGATGCCTTCCCCGCTTTATAGCGGGATGACAGCGCGATGTCGCGCCGTCTTAAGATGACGGCCAAAGGCCCGCGCGATATAAGTGGCCATGGCGAGCACCAAGGCCTGTTCGAGCTGCGGCAATCAAATTCCGGCGGACGCGCGGTTCTGCCCGCAATGCGGCACGGCGCAGGCTGTACGTTGCGCCGCCTGCGGCCACGCCAATGCGGCCGGCTCGAAATTTTGCGCGCAATGCGGCGCCAAGCTCGGCGCGGCGGCGGCGCCGGCCGCCCTCCCCTGCGCCGGCCGCACCGTCCGCTCCATCGGCGGCACCGGCGCCGCCCGTTGCCCGCGCCGCAACCGCCGAGCGGCGTCAGCTCACTGTCATGTTCTGCGATCTGGTCGGCTCGACGGCGCTCTCCACCAGGCTCGATCCGGAAGACTTGCGCGAGGTGATCGCGGCCTATCACCAATGCACCGCCGACGTCGTCACGCGGCTGGGCGGCTACGTCGCCAAATATATGGGCGACGGCGTGCTGATCTATTTCGGCTATCCGGAGGCGCACGAGGCCGACGCCGAAAATGCCGTGCGCGCTGCGCTGGCGCTGATCGAGGCGGTAACGCGGCTGTTTGCCGAGGGCGGCCATCAAATCCGCATCGGCATCGCCACGGGGCTGGTCGTGGTCGGCGAACTGGTCGGCGCCGGCGAAGCGCAAGAGCGCAATGTCGTCGGCGAGACGCCGAACCTCGCGGCCCGGCTGCAGTCGGCCGCGGCGCCGAACACCGCGGTGATCGACGCGACGACGCGGCGGCTGGCCGGCGACCTGTTCGCCTATGAAGCGATCGCGCCGGCCGCGCTCAAAGGCTTCGCCGAGCCGGTCGGCGCCTGGAAAATCCTGCGCGAGCGCAGCATCGCCAGCCGCTTCGAGGCGTTGCGCACCGCAAGTCTCGCCCCTCTGATCGGCCGCGAGGAGGAGATCGAGCTCCTGCTGCGCCGCTGGCAACAGATCGCGGACGGCGAAGGCCGGGTCGTGCTGCTTGCCGGCGAAGCCGGGCATCGGCAAATCGCGGCTGACCGCGGCGCTCGAAGAGCGCGTGAAGGACGAGGCGCAGATGTGCCTGCGCTATTTCTGCCAGCCGCATATTCAAGGCAGCGCGCTGGCGCCGATCATGGCGCAAATCCAGCATGCCGCGGATTTCAAACCGGCCGATACGCCGGCCGAGAAGCGCACCAAGCTTCAGGATCTGCTCGGACCCGAGACCGAGGCCGAGCCCTTTGCCGAATTGCTCGGCATTGCCGAGCGGCCGGCAGACGGGATACCCGATCCGCAAAGGAGCCGCCGCCGCATCCTCGCCGCGCTGATCGGCCGGCTCGAAGCGCTGTCGCGCCGCGGCCCGGTGCTGATGGTGTTCGAGGACGCGCATTGGGCCGATCCGACCTCGCTCGAACTTTTGACGCTCGCGGTCGAGCGGCTGCAGACATTGCCGATCCTTCTTGTCATCACCTTCCGCCCCGACTTCCAGGCGCCGTGGGCCGGCCAGCCGCACGTCACCACGATGGCGCTCAATCGCCTCTCGCAGCGCGCCCGCGCCGCGCTGGTCGAGCACATTACCGGCGGCAAGGCGCTGCCGCCGCAGCTCCTCGAGCAGATCGTCGAACGCACCGACGGCGTGCCGCTGTTCGTCGAGGAGCTGACCAAAGCGCTGCTCGAAAGCGAGCAACTGCACGAGAATCAGGACGGCTACGTGCTCGAACAGCCGATGCAGCAAGTGTCCATTCCGTCCACGCTGCAGGCATCGTTGATGGCGCGTGTCGACCGGCTCGGCTCGGCACGCGAAGTCTTGCAGATCGGATCCGCCATCGGCCGCGAGTTCTCCTACGACGTGCTTGCGGCCGTGGCCGGGCTGCCCGACGCCGTGCTGCAAGACGCGCTCACCCGGCTGATCGAGGCGGAGCTTCTGTTCTTGCGCGGCACGCCGCCGAACGCGGTCTATACGTTCAAGCATGGGCTGGTTCAGGATACTGCCTATTCGGCCATGCTGCGGGCGCGCCGCCAGCAACTGCATTCGGCCATCGCGCTGGTGCTGGAAAAGCGCCATCCCGAACTCGTCGAGGCGACGCCCGAGGTGCTCGCCCAGCAATTCGAGCAGGCCGGGCAGAGCGAAAAGGCGATCGCGTATTGGCTGCGCGCCGGCGACCGCGATCTGCGCCGCTTCGCCATGAAGGAATCGATCGCGCATTATTCCAATGCACTGCGGCTGGTCAGCGCCATGCCGGAGGCGGCGGTGCGGGACGAGCTGGAACTCGCGGTGACCCTCGGGCTCGGCTTGGCGCAATTGATCGCCATCGGCCCCACTTCCGAGGCGGCAGCCGTGCCGTATCGACGGGCGCTGTCGCTCAGCCATGCCTTACCGGGCCGCGGCCGCGAGCGCTTCCTCGCGACCTGGGGCGTTTGGTTCCACACCACGGTCAGCGGCCGTGCCGTCGAAGCGGCAAGTCTTGCCGACCAATTGGTTGCCATCGCCCGAGAGCTCGATAATCCAGACCTGCTGCTTGAGGCTTATCACGCCAAAGTCCCGATGCAGCTGCGAACGCCGGACTTTGTCGGCCTGAGTGCGGCGGCGCGGGAAGTCATTCGTCTCTATGACCGTGAACGCCATCGCGACCACGCTTACTATTTCGGCGGTCACGATTCCCGCATGTGCGCCCGCTCCTTTTATGCATTGGGCCTGTGGGGTCAGGGCTTGCTCGAGCAGGCTCAATTCACGGCGCGTGAGGCCGTCGAGGATGCCCGCGCCCTCGGCCACGTCTTTTCGGTAGCCCATGCGCTGCAGCGGGCCGCAATGACAATGGCCTTGCTCAGGGATGAGGCGTCCTGTCGGGCCATCGCGGACGAACTCCATCCGCTTGCCGAGCGCAACAAATTTCCCTGGCAGCTGGCGGATGCGGTTTTCCTGCGCGGCTGGCTCGCCGCGCAACGCGGCGATTTCGACGGGCTCGATTTGATGGTGCACACGATCAATCAGCCGTTCTCCGCCACCTTCCGCCCGGTGCTCCTCGTTCAACTCGCCGAGTTGGAACTTCGCGCGGGGCTTACGGCGCGCGCCATGGCAAGTCTGGAGCGTGCGACCGGCGAGGTGCGGGACAAGCACAATCATTTCTGCGAGCCGGACCTTTTCCGCCTGCGCGGCGAGGCGTTGCTGGCGCAATCGCGCGGCAATGACGGGCAAGCGGAGACTGCATTTCGCCAAGCCGTGGCGTTGGCAGGACAGCAATCGTGCCGGCCACTCGAACTGCGCGCCGCGACCAGCTTGGCGCGGCTTTTGGCGGACGACAGCCGTCGCGAAGAAGCGCGCGACGTGCTGGCGCCAGTCTATGCCGCGTTCACCGAAGGCTTCGACAAGCCCGATCTTGTCGAGGCAAAGGCGTTGCTCGCCGCTTTGCGGTAAGCCTCGCACAAATCGAAACCGCGCCTATCTCATAAGGGCGCCGGTCCGGCAAAAGGCCTTCGTATTTCCCTATGGATCAAGCTCTCGTCACCGCATTGCCGGAATGGCTGACGCTGGCCGGCCTGGCTGGCGTTCCCGAACCCGAAATCGTCTCGGAGCTCTGTGAGCGCTGCGTTGCCGCCGGAATTCCGCTGGCCCGCGGCCAGGTCCTCATCGACACGCTGCATCCCATCCACGAGGGCCGGCTGTTCCGCTGGGGGCACGACCCCAGTGAACCGACGCTGGTCGACTACGGGCGCACCACTCCAGACCCCTATGCGGCTTCCGAATCCTATCCCCTCGACATCGCGGGCGCGGAGCGCTGGCGACAGAGTCCGTTCTACAAGATGCTGCAAACCGGCCAGTCGGTCTTGCGCCGCCGCTTGAGCGCAGAGACCGCCAGCGAATTCTCGCTGCTGCCGGATCTCTTGGCAGCCGGGATGACCGATTATGTGGCCATCATCACCCGCTTTGCAGCCGACGGCGTCATCGGCGAAATGGATGCCGTGTATTCCTCGTGGGCGACGCGGGCCCCGGATGGTTTCCGTGACGAGCACATCGCCGCCCTTGAGACTGTTGCGCCTTACCTGGCGCTTGCCATCAAGTCGATATCGCTCGTGCGCATGACCGAAACGCTGTTGGAAACCTATCTCGGCCGCGATGCCGGCCGCCGCGTGCTCTCCGGAAAGATCGTCCGCGGCATTCCCGAGCGCATCGATGCCGTTGTCTGGTTCAGCGACCTGCGCGGCTTCACCCGGATCACCGATACGACGCCGGAACAGGTCATCCCGCTGCTCAACGACTATTTCGACGTCATCGTCTCGGCGATCAAGAAACACGGCGGCGACGTGCTCAAGCTGATCGGCGACGGCACGCTCGCCATCTTCACCGCCGAGGACCGCGTGCGGGCCTGCGACATGGCGCTTAGGGCGGCAATCGCCGCGCGCCAAGGCGTCGCCGCGTTGAAAAAGACGCGCGCGCAAGGCGGCAAGTCCGTCACCGACATGTATCTCGGACTGCATGTCGGCGAAGTGTTCTTCGGCAATGTCGGCAGCCGCGAGCGGCTCGACTTCACCGTGGTCGGGCCGGCGGTGAACGAAGCAAGCCGGATCGCGGCGATGTGCCGCTCTTTGGACCAGCCGGTCCTGATGTCGGCGGCTTTCGCCGAAGTCGGGAATTTAAGAGAGCGTCTCGTCTCGGTGGGGCGATATGCGCTGCGCGGTGTCTCGCACCCACAGGAATTGTTCACGCTCGATCCGGATGCATGACCAAAACAGGCGCAAGACCGCAAATCAAAACGACCACATGCGGGCGCGCGTTCATCCGGCGTCGCCTACAGTGGCCGTTGCGGCGATGAGGACCTAAACAACACGCTCATCGCCTAAGCATCTGAAATCTATCACTCCTTGGTGACAGTCCCATGACTCAGAAAAAGCCTCAGAAAAGGCCCCAGGAAAAGCTTCCGAAAGGCGGCTCAATCTATATCGGCATCGGCGGCTGGACCTTCGAGCCATGGCGCGGCGTGTTTTATCCAAACGGCTTGCCGCATGCGAAAGAGCTTGGCTATGCCAGCGAGCGGCTGACCTCCATCGAGGTCAACGGCACCTTCTACCGCACGCAGACGCCGGCCACATTCCGCAAATGGGCAAGCGAAGTGCCCAACGGCTTCGTTTTCGCGCTGAAGGGTCCGCGCTATGCGGTGAACCGGCGCGTGCTCAAAGATGCCGGCGACTCCATTAAGCGCTTCCTCAATTCCGGCATTACCGAACTTGGCGACCGTCTCGGACCGTTGCTGTGGCAATTCGCGCCAACCAAGAAATTCGACGCCGCGGACTTCGGCGGCTTTCTCGAACTCTTGCCGGCCACATTCGACAAGCGCGCTCTGCGCCACGTCATCGAAGTGCGGCATGACAGCTTTCTGACATCCGAGTTTGTCACGCTGTTGCGCCGCTTCAATCTGCCCGTCGTTTTCACCGATCATGCCGCTTATCCGAATATCGCCGACATCACCGGAGATTTCGTCTATGCGCGGCTGCAGCGCGGCCAAGATACGATTCCGACGGCCTATCCGCCCAAGGACATCGCGGCCTGGGCGGGGCGGCTGCAAGACTGGGCGCAAGGTAAGGAGCCGAACGATTTGGCGCGCGTCGAGTTCCCGTCAAAGCAAAAGGCCGCGCCGCGCGATGTCTTTGCCTATGTCATTCACGAGGGGAAAGTGCGGGCGCCGGCTGCCGCCATGGCGCTCATTGCGTCATTACCGCGCTAAGCGCCGTCATCTCGCCGCTGTGGCCGTCATCTCGCCGCCGTGAAGGTGTCGGCACCATGAAAGCGGGTGGCTACAGTTCGATGACGGCCGTCATCATCGGTGTCATCCCGATAAGAGACAAATATCGTGATGCTGCAATGATGCGCCGGTGCCTGTCAGGCCTTGGCAGTGGCTGAAAATGCTAACGGCCACGAACGACATGGCGCGCGTACATCCGGCGTCGCCTATCGCAAATCGTGGCCGTCCCGCAACGGAGCCGCAAGCTCAACGTCGCAGGCTCTACATAAGCGCCTATGGCAGGTTATGCAAGGCCGGCTTTGGTGTAACATCATGGCCCGGCGCCGGTCCGAGCCGATTAACGGCCAGACGGGCCGGCGGACGCCGCCAATTTCCAGGGAGCAGAACGATGACAATAAACCCAACGCCTACCAATGAGGGGCTTCGCCGCGAGGTCGTGAGCGCGATCCACGCCCATTGGGGCTTGTTCTTGTTCGAAGGCATTTTGCTGGTCGTGCTGGGCGCCGCCGCGATCATCCTGCCCGTGGTCGCGACGCTGGCTTTCACTCTTGTCATCGGCTGGCTGTTTTTGATTTCCGGCGGCGTCGGGCTCGTTACGACGTTCTGGATGCGCAACGCTCCGGGGTTCTGGTGGTCGCTGTTGTCGGCGGTCGTCGCCATCGCCGCCGGGATCATCCTCATTCTCTGGCCGATCAGCGGCACCGTATCGCTGACGTTGGTGCTGATCGCCTTTTTCATCGTCGAGGGCATCGCCACGCTGATGTACGCGTTCGAGCATCGCGCCCAGCTCTCGGGACGCTGGGGCTGGATGCTGACGAGCGGCGTCATCGACCTTATCCTCGCCGGCATCATCTTTGCCGGCCTGCCGGCGAGCGCGACTTGGGCTCTCGGGCTATTGGTCGGCATCAACTTGCTGTTCGGCGGTATCGCCATGATCGGCATGGCGCTGGCCGCGCGAAGTCCGGCGGCATAGAGCACGATCCGGAAATGCCTTTCCCCGGACTTGATCCGGGGATTGGTACCGGTTTTCCGAAAGCATGCCCGCCGGGCTCGACCCGAGGGATCATGCTTCGGCAAACGATCCTACACGGCCGATGCGGCGCATCATTGCTCCATGTAGTGGGCAATAAAGGCATCGAAATTATCCCGGTCGGCGCAGAACTTGACGACGCCCCAGGACGGCCTCAGCTCGCACACAATCGGGACGCCGCCGATCTCCCGGTAAAACGCGTATTCGCGCGAGGGCGTGTCGGCATCGACGATATAGGTGGTATGAGATAATTGATTGGGAGAGGTTTCGCTCATTTCGATCAATACCAGGCACCGGCCGATCGCCGCATTATAATGCGGACGATAATCCATCGAGACATTTGCGCTTCTCTCGTGGAACTCGGCGTCGCTATCGACCTCGTACTCGATCTCCATAAAACTGTGTCGCGCCTGCCATTCGCACCTCTCCTGCAGTGTCGGCTGGTCGGCGATCGAATGGCCGGTCGACACGCTCGGCACGGCAATCGTCACCGACAGCGCGAGAAGCGAACCGAAGCCCGCCGAGGTTGCCGACAATCGCGCGCGCCCAGAGGTCATCGTAGAATTCCGTCACCGCAAAAGCCGATCGGCAATCAGCACCACGGCAATCATGCCCATCAGGAGAAGAACAAACCGCTGGAAGCCGTCTAATGGCACACGCGTCATCGATTTCTTCAGAAGAGGCGTCATGGTCTAATCGTGCTGAAAAACGAGGCAGTCAATCAATCAGCCCAGATTGTATTGCAGGACCAGCAATGGCAGGTCTTTGAATGCTTCATATGACGACGACAAATAGATCGATAGCACAGCCCCGGCCAGACAAACTGCCGTTAGGAGCAGAAGGTCGTCCAAAGCACGAAGACCATTGCGTGTTTCGGCCTGTGGTATGACAAGTTCATGACGCATCGGCATTTGAATCCCTCACCGTTCGATCGCTCTTTGGCGACGCCTCCACTTGAGTGGCTGGCGATTATTATCCGGGCAAAGGGGAGTCAGGCTTTCAGAAAATCTTAATTTTCCTTTCAGAACCGGCGCTGCGGGTGCTTTGCGGAGCTGTGCCGAGTTCAGCCGTAATCGGCTTCCGGTCAATTCAGACCGACCAATCGATAGGCCTCGACGATCTTCTTCCGTTCGTCGGCGCGCGTAAATGGCGACCACTCGGTTATCGCTCGGACGGACGTTCCCGGCACGAGACGTTTGAGCTTTCGCGCGACTTCTCTCGCCTGCCGCACGTCGCCGCCGAGCGCGTGATTGACAATCAGAATGCGGTGAACGGTGGGCAATTGCGGGCTTTCGACCAGCGCCTTTTCGCCAAACTCCAGACCGAGCCGATAATTACCGCCCACGAAATGGGAAATCGCAATCGTATTGTTGTTAACGCCCGCATTGCCCTAGCCGAACAGATCAGCGTCCATGAATTGACGCGCGGCCGACGTCTCCGCCAAAGCCTGCCGGTGTTCGCCCAAATAACAAAGAGCGGCCCCCAGCAACGTTCGCGCATAGGAAAATTCGGGATCGAGCCGAAGCGCTTCCTGATAGTGCAAAACCGCTTCTTCCGGCTGCCGATTCCAGGCTGCTGCGAAACCCATTGCGACTTGCGCCCAAGGATCTTCGCAATTCAATGACAGTGCGCGGTGACTGGCATCGAAGGCCAGCGACAGGGCCGCTTTGCGAGGATGCCATCCGGCCGCAATGCCGACGCCCGTCACATACGACAGAAGGGCGTGCGCCCGCACGGATGCTGAATTTTTTTTCACGGCCTCAAGGAGAAGCCTGCTAGCCAGGATCCAATCCGATTTGCGCCGCGTGTTGATCAGCGCGATGGCGCGCAAGACGCAGTCCCACACCCCAAGGTCGCCTACTTGCTTACGCCATGCACTAATAATGGCCGATCGGCTCAGGTGCTTTTTGATCGCAAAGACGATCTGCGACGCAATCTTCTCATGAAGGGTTTGTACGCTGTCACGCTCCGGCTCATAACGCCCCACCCAGATCTGGAGGCGGCTCTCTGCGTCAATCAATTCGACAAAGACCCGGAACCCACCGGCGAACCGGCGCAATCTGCCCTCCAGCAGGTAAGCCGCGCCGAGCGCGCGGCCCAGTTGCCGAACATCCCTCGACTGTCGCCGCACCGAGAGCACCACGCTGCTTGCGATGACATGCAGCCAAGGGGCGCGTGACAGGCCGAGCATGATGCTTTCGCCGATCTCGTCGCAGAATTGCCGGCATTCGGACGCATCGCAGCTAAACGGCATGACCGCGATCGCTGACTGGTCGAAGGCGGCCGGTTGTATAGGACTTGTGCTGTGGTCAGCAGACTCTACGGTATTAAACAACGGCAATTCCCGTAGCGGCGCGACGAACCGAAAGCCCTTCCCATGTAGCGTGCGGACCAGGCGCTGCTCCGCCCCGTTGTCACCGATTGCCTTGCGCACCGCATTAATTCGCGTGCTCAGCACCGCGTCAGTGACGATCCTGCCTTGCCACACTTCCCGGAAAATCTCTTCCCGGCTTACGACACGGTCGCGATTCTCAACAAGAAGCAGGAGAAGGTCAAAAACCTGGGGCTCGACCGGCTGCAATGCGGCGCCCCGGCGCAACTCGCGCGCGCGGTCATCCAGCGTGTAATTTTCGAACCTGTAGAGCAATTGGCCGCCCCCAAGCCAAGCGCGAACAATCAAATTGTACCCATACAATTTAGCTTGTCCAAACAAAAGTTGCGCTTCGTCCCCTTGCGTTCAGAGGATTAAATTCGACGAAATACCCGGAGCGGGAATACGTGCGACGCGAACGGCATAGTGCCGTAATCATCGCCGACAGTGCGAGAAGCGAACCGAAGCCCGCCGAGGCTGCCGACAATCGCGCGCGCCCGGAGCTCATCGCAGCATTCCGTCACCGCAAAAGCCGATCGGCAATCAGCACCACGGCGATCATGCCCATGAGGACGAGAACAAGCTGCCGGAAGCGATCGAGCGGAACGCGCGTCATCGGTTTTTTCGGGATAGGCGCCATGGTCGGATCGTGCTGCAAGACCAGGCAGGACAATCAACCCAGATTGTATTGCACGATCAACAATGGCAAGTCCTTGAATGCTTCAAACGACGAAGACAAATAGATCGATAGCACAGTTCCGGCCAGACAAACTGCCGTCAGGAGCAGAAGGTCGTCCAAAACACGAAGATCAATGCGTGTTTTGGCCTTTGAGATGACAAGTTCCTGACGCATCGGCATCTGACCACCCCTTGCCTTCCGACTGATTGCCGACGCACTTCGCGCCGAATGGAGAGCAATGCCGCTACAGCAATGCTGCGATGCGGTCATCCTAGCTAGTTGGAGAGGTTGCGGGCGCATTCCACCCGCCCCGGCCGAACCGCCGCAGGCGGTTTCGACCGCCCATGCTCACTTTCGCAGCAGATTTCACGGCGCCGGTTGCCCGTCTGCCCGATATTTGATCCAATTTCCGAATCGCTCTCGAAAACGGGTCACGGCGGAACGACTTCGGGGCTGTCATTGCGCGAGAAAGAACTCCGCATCGCGCTGGTGTTTTTTGGCGGCGTGTCGCTCGCCGTCTACATGCACGGCATTTGCAAAGAGGTTCTCAAACTTCTGCGCGCGTCGAGCGCTCTCCATCGCATTACGGACCGCACGCGGCGCGCCAGCGCGAAGTTTTTCGATTCTGTCGATCCGAGCGATCCCGAATACGACACCGAAGCCGAATATTTCGAGCTGTTGCGCGAGATCGGCCGCAAGCTTGAATTGCGCGCGATCGTCGACGTGATCGCCGGCGCGTCGGCCGGGGGCATCAACGCCACCATGCTGGCGCGGGCGGTGAGCCACGATCTGCCGACGCTGCCGTTACGGGATCTCTGGCTCGACAATGCCGACGTCGCCGTGCTGCTGGCGCCGGAGGCGCGCGCCGGGACCTGGAGCAAGGCGATCCTCAAGCCGTTTATCTGGGGAGCCGCGGCGGCCGGCATGTTCGGCGCCATCAAAGACAAGGAAGTGCGCCGTAATGTCTCGCTTTTCGTGCGCTCGCGCTGGTTCAAGCCGCCGTTCTCCGGCCCTGTCATGGCCGGCCTCATGTACGACGCGACCATTGCCATGGGACGGCCGAAAACGCCCACGGATTCCTTGTTGCCGTCCGGGCACCGCCTCGACCTGTTTGTCACCCTGACCGACTATTACGGCTATCGTCAGCTCGTCGAAATTCACGATCCGGCCGTCATCTACGAACTCGAACACCGCCACGTCCTGCATTTCAAATACCGCCGCCGGCCGAGCAGCGAGGTCGAGAGCGACTTCGACCTCGACAATGCGCCGGCCCTTGCCTTTGCCGCGCGGGCGACCTCGTCCTTCCCCGGCGCGTTTCCTGCGGCCCAGATCGTCGAAATGGACGAACTCGTTGCAAGCCGCGGCGGCAATTGGCCGCGCCGCGAGGATTTCATCCTGCGCAACTTCCAACGCCATCTGCGGGCCGACAGCGACCCCGCGACAGCGGCCTTCATCGACGGCGCCGTTCTCAACAACCGGCCGTTCCGCGATGTGGTAGCGGCGATCCGTGGCCGCTCGGCCTATCGCGATGTCGACCGCCGGCTGGTCTTTGTCGACGCCAACCCGGCGGGGGCCGTCTTGCCCAAGGGGGTCGCTCTGCCGAATTTCTTCTCGACCATAAAGGGAGCGCTGTCGGACTTGCCTTCTGCCCAACCGGTCGCCAACGAACTTGCCTGGGTCAACGACCTCAATGCCCGCGTGCGCGGCATCAAGTCGATCATCGAAGGCGCCCGTGCGCATATCAGCGACCTCGTCGGCAATATCGTCGATCAATCCCTCGACCGTCGATTCTCGGAAGACGACATCGCCGCCTGGCGGGAAGAGATCAATGCCCGCGTCGCCCGCGAAGCCGGTTTCGCTCACGAAGGCTACGCGCGGCTGAAACTTGCGTCGGTTCGCGGCTTCGTCGCCCGCATGATCGTCATCTGCAGCGGCGAACCTCTCGATTCGCCGCTGGCGCGCGTCGTCGAAGAGGTGATCAACGCCTGGGCAAGCAGGCGCGGCGTCGTCTACCAGACGGCCGGGAGCGAGGCGCTCAAGCATGAGACGGCGGGCAGTCCGCAGCTTCCCTCCTGGGTCGAATTTCTCCTTGCTTTCGATGTCGAGTATCGGCGGCGCCGGTTGCATTTCTTGATCGAAGGCCAAAATCGCCTGTATCGCCTGCTCGACGAAACTCGCTTTTCCGGGCTTGACCCCGCCGCCGTCGATCGGCTCAAGCGCGAGTTTTATCTGCGGCTCGATCAGTTGCGTCGCTGCGAGGAGCCGGCGTTCTTCAGCGCCGAAGTCCATTCCCTGGCGCAGCACTTGTTCGAGGCCATTCCCGCGGCGGCGGAGATTCGAAATCCGGAATCTTATGGGCGCCAATTTGTGGCGAGCGGGACTATCGAAACGCTCGACCGCCTGGTGGCGCTGCTGCGCAAGGAGATCGATCTCAACGCCAGCACCCGCGATCTCGACGAGCTGCTGGCCTCGATCAATCCCGCCGAATGGCATCCGCAGGCCCGTCGCGAGGTTTTGATCAATTACCTGGGTTTCCCGTTCTGGGACGTGCTGACGTTCCCGGTCATCGGACGGGACACCAGCGAATTGCAGGAAGTTCTGGTCGACCGCATCAGCCCTGAGGAAGCGCACACGCTGAAGGACTTCGCCGGTGCGAAAAACCTCAAGGGTATCGGGTTCGAGAATTTCGCCGGCTTTTTCTCGCGACGCTATCGCGAAAACGATTATCTGCTCGGCCGTCTGCACGGGCTCGACCGCCTCATCGACATCGTCTGTGACGCGGCCGGTATCGACCGCCAGCATGACGGCCTCGACATTCTCGCACTGAAACGCCGCGCCTTCGAACGAATCCTAAACGCCGAAGCACCCCACCTTGTTCACAGCGCCGGGCTGATCGCCGCTATCCGCCGCTGCCTCGCGGACATCGGGCAACCTTGATCTCGCCGTTGGGGAGCGTTGGCGCGCGGCCGAAAATATTGCAATCTGCGGCGTTTCGTTCTGTATGGCCGACATGCCAAGCTGGCGCGGGAGATGGCGACGATGAATGCCGGCAATCTCGCCGCGTGGACGGTCGATACATCGAAATTTCCGGCGGGCGGAGCGGCCATAGCCAAGGCGCGCTTCGCGGTCAATTACGCCATCCTCGCCCCATCCAGCCACAATACGCAGCCGTGGCGTTTCATCATCAACGGCGGCGAGTTGCTGGTTTGCGCCGATCGCACGCGCAGCCTGCCGAACATCGATCCGTTCGACCGCGAACTCATCATAAGCTGCGGTGCCGCGCTTTTCAATTTGCGTGTCGCGCTTGCCCATTTCAACGTGCCGGTCGAGATCGCGACATTTCCACAAAGTTCGGATCCGGACATCGTCGCCCGCATCGCCTTCCCCGCGTCCGGACCGGCGCTCGACGATCTGGCACGGCTGTTCGACGCAATCGGCAGACGGGCAACCAACCGCGGCCCATTCGTCGCGCAGGACGTGCCGGACGCCACGATCGAACGATTCAAAGCGGCGGCCATGGCGGAAGGCGTCGAGATTGCGTTTGCCCGCAGCCTGCCCGAGCGAGAGCGCGTCGCGGCGCTCATCGCCGCGGGCGATCGCCGCCAATTCGACGACCCGCGCTTTCGCCGCGAGCTTGCCAGCTGGATTCATCCCTCGCGCAGGAACGACGGCATGCCGGCGGCGTCCCAAGGCCTCGGCATGCTCACCGATTACGCGACGCCGATCCTCGCCATGGTGGTGCGTACGTTCGATATCGGCAATGGCGTCGCCGCGACGCATGAGCAACTGGCGCGCGGCTCGCCGTTACTGGCAACGCTGGCGACGCCAACCGACAACAACGAAGCGTGGCTGGCCGCAGGTCTCGCTTTGCAGCGGCTCCTTCTGGTCGCCACCGCCGACGGCTATGCGGCCTCCTATCTCAATCAGCCGATCGAGGTGCCCGAGCTGCGGAGCCGATTGGCGGAAACGCTTGCTATCGGCGGCTACCCGCAGCTGGTCCTGAGAATGGGCCGCGGCTCCGCGGTACCGCATTCGCCGCGCCGGCCGATCGCAGAGGTGCTGTTGTAACGCCTATTCCGCCGGTTGCGGCAGGCGGGTCTTTTCCACGTTGCCGGCGATCGCCGCGATTGCCAGCACGGCAATAAGGAATCCGAGCGCGATGACCGCGGTGGCGCCAAGCACCAGGCCGAAGCCGCCGCGGGCATAGAATATGGCGATCATCGACACCGCCACGCCGGAGACCATGAAGGTCAAGAAGTAGCGCACCGCGTAAACCCGGCTGCGCCAGGCGTCGGCGGTGTAGCGGGCGATGACGAGATCGTTCACGGTGATCTGGCCGTAAATCGCGGCCATCGTGAACGCCAGCGCGAACAGCAAAGTCGCGCCATTGGCATAGGCCGACCACATCACGCCGGAGAACTGCATGACCGCGAGCACGGCAAACAGAATATGCAGCGGGAAGCGCTCGACCAGCCGGCCGACGGTGATTTGCGCGAGCGCGCCGCACAGGAACACCGCTGTCGTCAGGCCGCCGACCGCGACCAGCGAAATATCGTGGCCGACGCGCTCGTCGACGATCTTCGGCAGCGACACCGAGATGGTATTGAACACGAGCCCGGCGCTGACCGCGACGATGATGAACAGCACGAACAGCGTCGCCGCAACAGGCAGCGACAGCGAAACGTCGGCCGACCTGGACCGCGCCGCGGCGTGATGCTTGGCCTCGGCAGGAACGAACCACGGATAAACCAGACCGGTGGCGAGACAGACCACGCCGGGAACGAAAAACGCGCCGCGCCATGATACGACCGCGGTCAGCGTCGCGGTGATGCCGGCGGCGAGCGAGACGCCGAGATTGCCGCAGACGCCGTTGAACGCCAGCGTACGGCCGCGCACCGCGGCGTTTTCCAGGATCACCGCGGTGCCGACCGGATGATAGATCGCGGCGAACACGCCAAGCGCGAACAGCGCCACCGCAAGCAGATGGAGCGAGGGTGCGGCGGCGGCGGCGAGCAGCGACACCCCGCAGCCGAGATAAAAGGCGACCATCAGATTGCGGCGGCTCCAGCGGTCGCCGAGCCAGCCGGCCGGCAGCGAGAACAGTCCGAAGGCGACGAAGGACGCCGTCGAGAGCCAAATCAGATCGGCGTAAGAGCGGCCGTAGACCACGGTGAGCTCGATCACCACGGTGGGGTAGATCAGGATGACGAAATGATCGAGCGCGTGGGCCCAATTCATGAAGCCGATCGCCAGCCGCTTTCGCGCCCCTTCGGCGGAGCGGGGGACGCGGTCTGCGCCAATGGGGTTGCCGTCACGGTCATCGCTCGATCCCCGGGTATCGGCAGATATAGCCCGGCGCTCTGGGTCGACATACCCCCATTTTTGCAGCGCAGGTCGGCAGCGTCACCTCAGCCGTCGGCTGCGCAACGCTATACGCGCTGACGGCCCCACCGCCGCTCGTCGAATGCAACCTGTGCGCTAGCGGAAGGCGAGTTTTCCACAGGCTGATCGCCTCGTAATGGGTGCGCGATCTTGGCTAATCATGCAACCGGCGTAACCTGAGGTTGTTCAACGGGGCGTTGGGGGCCTCGGGTGTCAGCTGTACGGTGGGTTGTCGCGGCGGCCGTCGCCGTCGCGGGCGCGAGTTTGTTCGCAGTGCCCGGGCGCGCGGAATCCGTTGCGCCCGAGGCGCCGACATTTCTGTTGTTCGGCGGTGCCGATCTGTGGCGCTATGGCGACTTCCTCTACGGCGGCACGCTATGGTCGCCGGGCGGTCTCGATGCCGGCGGCTTTACGCTTAAGCTCCTCGTCAACGGCGGCCGCTACAACTACAATTCCGGCACGCTCGACACCACGATCGACGGCACCATGATCTCCGGCGCGGCGCTGCCGGGCCTAAGGTTCGTACACGACACATGGACGGTCAGCGTGTTCGCCGGTCCGGTCGTCCAAGACTACCGGCTGTCGCCGTTCGATCCCGGCAGCCGGCTGCATGGGCTTCATGCCGGCGGCGAATTCGCCACCGACATCTGGTATCAGCCGACGCCCGCCATCATGGCCGCCGTCAACGGCTCGCTGCTCTCGATCGGCCCGACCGGATATTTGCGCGGCGCGCTCGGCTATCGCGTATTCGACGCGCTGTTTGTCGGTCCGGAAACGGCCATGCTGTGGTGCGGCAACTTCCAGCAGCTCGAATTGGGCGCCCACATCACCGGGCTTCATGTGGCGGCGACGGAATGGTCGGCCGGCGGCGGCTGGGCGACGGATTCCGACCGCCGCAGCGGGCCTTACTTACGCATCGGCGTCAGCACTAAATATTGATCCTTGCGGCGCGGTGTGAGCGGTGGCGCGGATTTGCCCGTCTACGGCCGCGCTCCAGGCGCAGTATTTGGCATATACATCTTATACGTGTATAATATACTATTGCTACTATGACTACATTCCGGGCTTCGCTCTGGAATGCCGGATTTGCATGGATGACCGGGGCAAGCCGTGTCGATGGATCGCACGCCTTGAGCCCGGCTATTTCAGGGGGAGCGCCAATGCGGGATATCCACAAACGCAGCAAAGCGGCTGCCGTTGCCGCGCTGCAAAGCGCCGCGAAAAAATTCAAAATCTCTTTGGACACTAAGAACGTGGCGATTGCGATGTCGCGAGGCGCCGTTATTGCCAATGCGGCGTTGCGAAACGCCGCCAAAGTCAAGGACGCCGAGCTGCGCAATGGCGCCGAGCTTCTCTTTATTTACATCGCGCCGCCGCGGAACGCGAAGTGGACAATTTCGAAGCAAAAAATCCGTTCCGGCTTCTATGTGGTCAGAATGGTGATCGGCAAAGACGCCGAAAAGAACAAGGCCGTATTGCTCGACCGGTCGCGCCGCGAGGTAATTTCTTTGCCGATACGGACCGCGCCGCCCGCACACGGTCACGGTCGGGCGCGGACCTTCACCATTTTTGGAGTCAGCGTCAGCATCGATAGTTGCAGCGCCGGCATAGACTACACGAGAGGCAGCGTGACTGTTTTTGCCGGGGTTGTTTGGTGCTGATGGGGCCGCTCAGAGCGGAGCGACCGCCTCAACCCTTCTCGTCGCAGGCCCAGGCGCGCACCATGCATTCGTGGCCGCCGAACTGGGCGCAGCGCTGCATGGAAAGATTTTCGGCTTTGCCGAGATGCGAATTGAGCGCCCAGCCGTAGGAGCCGCACGGGTTCTTGGCGTCGACCGCCATGGCGGCGCAGCCCTTGCGGATGACGCCGACGATTTTGCACTGGCCGCCGGCACATTTACTCATCGCCGCGACGCGGGCATCGGCAATTTTGCTGTAATCGAAGCCGTAGCCGTAGGCGCCGCAGGTGCCGACGGCGAGCGCGCCGGCGGCCTCGGCCACACTGGCGGCAGACAACGAAAACGCAAGGACAAGCGCAAAACTGCGCAGAATGACCGACATCGAGAGCCCCTCCCCCGAGGAACGCGGGAAAGCTAACCGGGAAGGGTTGCGAGTTGGTGAATAACGGCTAAGTCCGCTCCAATTCCTTCTTCACCGCGGCGAGCGCTTCCGGGGTATCGACGTCGGTGAGCGCCGCGGCGCCGGACACCGGCACTTCCGCCACCGCCTCGGCATAACGGCCGATCAGATAGCGCGCGCCGACGTCGCCCTCCACCGTCATCAAGTCGGGGAAGAAGCGGCGCGACCACACCACCGGATTGCCGCGCTTGCCGTCGATGGTCGGCACGGCAACGAGCGCGCCCTTGTCGGGATCGAGCGCGCCGATCAGCCGGTCGATCAGGCCGGCATCGACCTGCGGCATGTCGCCAAGGCAAACGATGACACCGTCGACATCCGCCGGCAGCGCGGCGATGCCGGCCTTGAGCGAAGTGCCGAGACCCTCGGCAAAATCCGGATTATGCACCAAGCGCACCGGCAGCCCGGCCAGCGCCGCTTCGACGCGCTCGCGCTGGTGGCCGGTAACGACGATCACCGGCCGCGCCTGCGACGCCAGCGCCTGCTCGGCCACGATGCGGATGAGGGGGCGGCCGGCGATCTCCGCCAACAGCTTGTTCGGGCCGCCCATGCGGCTCGAGCGGCCGGCGCCGAGAACGATGGCGGCGACCGAGCGGGCCGGACGCAGCGGCTCCTCGCGCGGCTGCGGTCGGGTCACGATTTCCATCAAGAGGCCGCCGACGCCAAGCCCGGTGATGTCCTCGCGCGGCACCGCAAGACCGGCCAGCAACCGCATCAAGACCCAATCGAATCCGTTTTCCTTGGGACTGCGCGCGCAGCCGGGCGCGCCGATGACCGGGCGTCCGCCCGATGCCCCGATCATCAACAGATTGCCGGGATCGACCGGCATGCCGAAATGCTCGATGCGGCCGCCGATCTGCTCCAAGGCGGCGGGAATGACGTCGCGGCGATCGGCGATCGCCGAGGCGCCGAATACGATGACGAGTTCAGAGCCCGCTTTAAGGACTTCATCCAGTGCGCGAGCGAGCGCTGCGCTGTCATGCGGCACGCGCCGTTCGGCGATAATCGCGGCGCCGGCGGGCGCGAGCCGCCCGCGGTGATCTTCAGCGTCTTTTCGATGACCTTGACCGCAAGGCCGGGCAGCAGCGTCGACACCACGCCCACTTTGCGGATGCGATAGGGCGCGATGCGAATAAGCGGACCTTTGACGCCGCCAAGCGCTGCGTCGCGCGCCGCCCCCGGCACCGCGAAGGGAATGATTTTCACCGTCGCGATCATCTCGCCGGCGACCACGGGCTTGTAGGCCGGCAGCGTGGCGAAGGTGATGGCCTCGTCGACGCGATTGAGCCGGTCGACGGCGTCCTTGTCGACCACCAGTACGCCCGAATTTTGCGCGAAAAGATTGGCGCGGCCGGTGAAGGCGCGATCGACATGCACGGCCTCTCCGGCCACCGCCTTGGCGATTTCGGCCGCGGCGACATCCTCGGACACGTCGCCCGGCTCGAGCCGCGCCACCACGATGTCCTTGATGCCGGCCGCCTGCAGCGCCGCTGCCTCGGCGGCGCCGATCAGCGTGCCCTTCTTCAAGACCAGCCCGTCCTGCCGGATGGTGTGGACGGCGGTGGCGCCGACGGCCTCCGCTGGCGCGACCGCCCCGAACTTCATGACGCCGCCTTGATCGGCTCGGCGTCGACCTCCTCGCGCAGCCGCTCGGTGATTTGCGCCATGATGGCAACCGCGATCTCGGCCGGCGACACGGCGCCGATATCGAGCCCGATCGGCGCGGCGATGCGGGCAATCGCGGCGTCGCCGACGCCGGCCGCTTTAAGCCGCTCGACCCGGCGGCCATGGGTTTTGCGCGAGCCGAGCGCGCCGACATAGAAGCAATCGCGCGCCAGCGCGTGCAGCAGCGCCGGATCGTCGATCTTCGGATCGTGGGTGAGCGCGACGAAGGCGGTGTAACGGTCGACGTTGAGCGGCGGCAGCGCCTTGTCCGGCCACTCGGCAATCACTTTGACGTCGGGAAAACGCTCGGGCGAAGCGAATGCAGTGCGCGGATCGACGATGGTCACGTCGTAGCCAAGGAGCTTGCCGATCGGCGCCAGCGCCTGGCTGATATGAACGGCGCCGGTGATGACGAGCTGCGGCGCCGGCACATAGACGGTGAGAAAGACTTTGCCTTCGGCCGTCTCCTCCATGCCGCTTTTGCCGGTGCGCATATGCTCGGCAAGGATGGGTCGTAGCGGATCCTTACCGATATCGGCGGCCTTCACCAGACGCTGCCGGCCGCTCTCGACATTGGTGACGACGATCACGGCGCGGCGCGCGGCGCGTTCGGCATTCAGGGCGGTCAGGATGTCGAGCTTCACTCCACCTTCTCCACAAAGACGCGAATAGTGCCGCCGCAAGATAAACCGACCTTCCAGGCGGTCTCGTCGGCAACGCCGAATTCCAGCATTTTGGGCTTGCCGCTGTCGATCACGTCGAGCGCTTCGGTGACGACGGCGCCTTCGACGCAACCGCCGGATACCGAGCCCAGGAAATTGCCATCCTGATCGATGACGAGGTTGGAGCCGACCGGCCGCGGCGCCGAGCCCCAGGTCTCGACCACGGTGGCGAGCGCCACGGCGCGGCCGGATTTGCGCCAGTCCTCGGCGGCCTTGAGAATATCGTTGTCGGTCGAAAGCATGAGGGACCTCCTTACCGCTATATCCGGCGATATATAATGCTTCACGCGACGTTTTGCATCCAGACTTTCGGGTCGCCGGCCCGGTCGCCGCCGCCCGACAGCGCCTTCACCAAGGCGGCCATGGATTCCAGATTGTGGATGGCGCGGAATTCGTCGACATGCGGCAGCATGGCCTTGATGCCGCGGGCGCGCGCCTCGAAGCCGTCGAAACGCAACAGCGGGTTGAGCCAGATCAGCCGGCGGCAGGATCGGTGCAAGCGGTCGAGCTCGAAACCGAGCGTGTCGTCGGCGTCGCGCTCCAGCCCGTCGGTGATCAGAAGCACGATGGCGCCCTGACTGAGCACGCGTCGCGCCCATTGCTTGTTGAAGGCGCGCAGCGACGAGGCGATGCGCGTGCCGCCCGACCAATCCGGCACGGCGCTCGAGCAGGCCGCCAAAGCATCGTCCGGATCGCGTTCGCGCAGCGCGCGGGTCACATTGGACAATCGCGTGCCGAACAGGAACGTCGAAACGCGCTTGCGCGCGTCGGTGAGCGCGTGGAGGAAATGCAGAAAGATGCGGCTGTACTGGCTCATCGAGCCGGAAATATCGAGCAGCGCCACAATCGGCGGCGGCCGAGTTCGCGGCCCGATGAAGCGCAGATCGATGAAATCGCCGCCGCCCTTCATGCTGGCGCGGAGCGTGCGGCGCATGTCGATGAGATGACCGCGAACGTGCGGGGCAAGCCGTCGCGTGCGGGTTTCAGCGAGCGGCATAACCAGCCGCTTCATGGCATCCTTGGCCGCAGCGATCTCGGCGGCCGTCATCTGCGCGAAATCCTTGCGCTGCAGCACCTCGCGGTCCGACACCGTCATGCGGGCGTCGAGCTCGATCTCGCGCTCCTTTTTCAGCTTGTCGTCAAGACCGGCGAACAGCGCCTCATGGACGCGGGTGGCGCCCGCTTGCGGCGCCTGCGGCGGCGCCGGCGACTGCGGCAGCATCATCGCCAACAATTGATCGACATAACCGCGCCGACGGAAGAAGATGCGGAACGCCTGATCGAACAAGATCGAGTGCTCGTGCCGTTTCACGAACACGGCGTGCAGCGTCCAGTAAAAATCCTCCCGCGTGCCGACGCCGGCGGTTTTCAAGGCTTCGAGCGCGTCGAGCACCGCACCGGGGCCGACCGGAATGCCGGCCGCGCGCAACGCGCGGGCAAAATAAAGGATATTCTCGGCAAGCCGGCCGGCTGGTTGCGTGTCATTCATAGCGGCCCGCTCAGCTTGCGCCACACGGCGGCTTGCGATAAACGCTTTGGCCGCGCGGCTTCGTCCGCGCCGTAAGCGTTCACGTCAGCCAACGCGCCAGAACGATCGCCGTCCGCATGGTGCGGACACATGCGATCGGGCGCTTGGAGCCATGACGTGTCGCGCATCTTCAAAGTCCTGATTTCTCCGTTCGCCACATTCCGCGCCGCGCCGCCCGCCGCGCGGGTCGGCTCGTTCCTGTTCTTCGTCGCCAGTGTCGCCGACGGCACGCTGATGCCGTTTTTCCCGCTATGGGCGCGCAACGACGCCGGCATCCCGGTTCAATATATCGGTTTGCTGCTCGGATGCTATGCGGGCGGCGAGCTCTTGGCCACGCCCTTTGTCGGCGGGATTGCCGACCGCGTCGGGCGGCGGCCGGTGCTGTTGGCCTCGACGACCGGAATCGGCGTCGGTTTTCTCCTGTTGTTCTTCGCCCCGGGCGCCATCGCCACCGCCGGCGCGCTTCTCGTCATCGGCCTGTTCGAGAGCGTTCTTCATCCGACCGCAGCGACCGTGATTACCGACGTGGTGCCGGCACAGGAGCGCCGCAATCATTTCGCCATGACGCGGATGATGTCGAACGCCGGCCGGATTATCGGCCCGGCGCTCGGCGGCGTGCTGGCGCTGTGGTCGCTGCATCTGGTGTTCTTCGGCGCCGCCGCCACCATCCTGATCGGCGCTGCCGCGGTCGCGGCGCTGTTGCCGGAGACCTGGCAAAAGACTCGGCGCGGCGGCACCGAGAGCGAGGAGGACGATGACGACGAAAGCCTCACCGCGCTCGGCGCGGCGCTGCGCGACCGGCGGCTGGCCGGACTGTTGCTGTCGATCTCCGCGCTCGAAATCGCCGTAAGCTGGATCGAGGCGGTCACCCCGCTTTATGCCACGGCGGCCGGCGCGGTGACTCCGACCGGCGTCGGGCTCCTATTCGCCTATGCCGGCGCGGTCGGCGTGGTCTTCCAATTGCCGGTCACCCAGGCATCGCAACGAATGAGCGGCTTCGCCACCGTGCTGGCGAGCGGCGCCATCGAAGCGCTCGGTTTCGTCTTTCTGTTGCCGGCACCGGCGCTGCCGCTTCTGATCGCGGCGATCACCTGCATGTCGTTTGCACGCATGCTGTCCGGTCCGCTGGTTCAAGCGATCGTGTCGGAATTGGCGCCGCGCAACGCGCAGGCAACCTACCAAGCCGCATTCTCGGTGGTGTTCGATCTCAAGGACGCCGCCGGCCCGGCGCTTGGCACCTGGCTCTACGCCATCTCGGCCACGCTGCCGTGGGGTACGGGGATTGCCGTCTCCATGGTGGCGTCGGGTGCGCTCGCCGTCGCAGCGCGGCGGCATGAGACGGACCAAGCCCAGAAGCCGTGACGAGCGCCCTACTCCGCGGCTCTTAGCTCCGACTTCACCTCGTCGAGCAATTCCTTGACCTTGGAGCCTTCGAGCTTGGCGATGTCGTCTTGATATTTGAGGAGCACGCCAAGCGTATCGGACACGGTGGCCGGATCGAGCGCGACGACGTCGAGCTCGGACAGTGCCGCCGCCCAATCCAGCGTCTCGGCGACGCCGGGCGACTTGAACAAATCCTGCTTGCGCAGTGCTTGCACGAAGCTCACGACTTGCTCCGACAATTTCTTGCCGACGCCCGGCACCTTGGTGCGCACGATCGCAAGCTCGCGCTCGGCGGACGGATAGACGACCCAGTGGTAGAGGCAGCGGCGCTTGAGCGCGTCGTGCACTTCGCGGGTGCGGTTCGAGGTGATGACCACGACCGGAGGATGCGCGGCCTTCACCGTGCCCATTTCCGGAATGGTGATCTGAAAGTCGGCCAAAACCTCGAGCAGATAGGCCTCGAAGGCCTCGTCGGTGCGGTCGATCTCGTCGATGAGCAGCACCGGCGCGCCGGCGGTGTCGGGCTCGAGCGCCTGCAGCAGCGGCCGCTTGATCAGAAACCGCTCGGAGAACACGTCGTGCTCGATCCGGCCGCGGTCATGCTCGCCTTCGGCTTCGGCGACGCGGATGGCGATCATCTGCGCGGCGTAGTTCCATTCATAGACGGCGGTGGCGACGTCGAGGCCCTCATAGCATTGCAGCCGGATCAGACGGCGTCCGAGCGTCGTGGCCAAGACTTTGGCGATCTCGGTCTTGCCGACGCCTGCCTCGCCTTCGAGGAAGATCGGCCGGCCCATTTTCAGGGCCAGAAACAGCACCGTGCCGAGCGAGCGGTCGCCGAGATAGTCGGCCTCGGCCAAGAGGTTGACGGTGGCGTCGATCGAGGCCGGAAGCGGACGGGGTGAAGAGCTCGAATTCATGCCAACTGGATATAGTCCTTTGGGGCCCCGATCAAACCCGTCCGCTCAAGGCAACCTGAACCGAATATCGACAGTCTTTGATTTGGAGACAATTGTCCCTCATGTATTGACATTTGTCACTGGAATTGCTATAGGCCGCGGGAGGGAGACGGAATTATGCATCCAGTCTGGCGCGTCAGCGAACCCGGTGAAGACAATCTCGGCCTCGCTTGCGACGAAAACGGGCTGGTGCTCGGCCGTACTCGGCTGATCGAACGACGTGACGGGCACTTTCTCGTGCGAGACAAAAGCGAGATCGAAAGCCTACTCAGCCGTGCCTATAGGCGCCCGTTGCCGCTGGAACGGCTCATGGCCGGACTTGCCAACGTGGCCAAGGCCTTGAATGCCAACGATCCATGCCTCGCGCATATTGCGGCAGTCCATTTGCGAATGCCCGATCTGCCCAATCAATCCGCACGAAATGACATGGAGGCTGCGGATACCCTCCTCAAATCGGGTGATTGGAATCCCGCGCTTCATCCGCGCGCCGGCACGCCTCCGAACCCAGGTTGGTTCGCGCCAACTGGCGGTGGCGCCGACAAATCATCGCAAACCCGAACGGCGGAGAACCAGCCCGCGAATCAAGCTTCCGATGCGACGTTGAACAACAACCAGCGAGCCAGGTTACAGCCCGGCCCAAAACGCATCGACGAATTAGCCGACTTCGCGGAATGGCTCGCCAATGCGACGCCGCAAGATGAACAAGCAATCCGTGCAGAGATAAAAAGATACTTCAGTGACGTTGGCTGGCAGGCCGCGGCGGGACGATCTCAATAGCAAACTGAATGTCGTCCTTCGGCCCGGCGTCACCGAAGCCGTACGGCAGAGCATCCTCAACAGTATCGATCTCTACACCCGTGTCGACCCTGCCGAATATGTCGGAACGCGTGATTTCCTCAATGCCGTTGTCCTGACAAGTGCAGGGCTGGTGGCAGGCGGTGCTGCAACCGATGCACCCTCGCCCATTTGGCAATTGGGCTGGGCCAAGCGCGGGCAAATGATCAACGTGCGGTTCGGTGATCCAACATTTCCCGCTAACTATCCGATCATCGATAAATTTCCTGACGGGATCGCCACTAGTGTGAAGTCAATCGATCTTAACGCCGCGACATATCAGAATGACATCGGTTTCGGAAACAGGCTCCTGCAATACGTCGAGGATGTCCGCGATTTCGACGGAGCCACCTGGGGTGGCCTGGACATTCAGGCGGGTCAAATTTCCGGTAGAGCGGTCCAATTGATTGTGCCCAAGGGCAGCATGACCGACGCACAACAAGTCGTCCTCGATTGGGTCCGACAAATAGTAAAGCAAAACAACAGGCCCGTCGACATTATCGTCACGGAATTCTAGGAGATTAGGAATGTTCTACAAGTGCTATTTGAAAAAGGGGACGGTTTATCTGCCCACCACGGTGAGCCAGGGCATAGGCCGCTCCATGGACGTTGATCCGGTCACGGTGGTTCCGGTTATGGATACGGAGCATTTGCGGCGAGCGATGCTGAGCACCATCCCCGAAGAAAACCCATTTCGGGCTCCCACGGTTGAGGACGCACGCAAGCCGGCGGTCGTACTGAAATATACAGGCGACAAAAGCTGGTCGGCGTTCATGCGCGGCGCGTCATGCTGGTCGATCTCCGAAAAAGACGGAATCTTCCAGATCGAACCCTATCGCGTTCATCCGAAAGGCTATTGGGAGCCTGACCGCGATCAGTTTATAAAATTTCCGTCCGGAACCTCTACCGACGTCGTCATCGATCGCATGATTGCGATCCTGCAAAGCGCGGCGGGGGCTTCGATCCAACCAGCTGCGAGACGTAAAAAAAGCTAGCACGGGCGCCGACAAGCGCCGCCGGGCAGCTCACTCCGCCGGCTTGCCGACCGCCCCGGCACCCGGCAGCACGCTCGTGACCGTGTCGGCGACCTTCTGTAACAGGCTGGCGTCGGCATTTGCGTCGGCCACGGCGCGGCGCGCCAGCACGCTAACCAAGTGCGCGCGGTATTCGGCGCTGCCGTGGATGTCGGAATTCATGCCGTCGGCCGGGATGGTCAGGCCTTCCAGCGATTTCGGCGCGAAGCGCTTCTTCAGCGCCTCCTCGAACGACGGCACGCGGAACACGCCGTTCGAGCCAGCGCCGGTGACGGCGACGCGGATATCGCTGCCGCGCTTACCCACGAACACGCCGACCAGCGCGAAGCGCGACGCCTGATTGCGGAATTTCTGATAGCCGGCCTTCTTCGGCAGCGGAAAGATCACCTTGGTGATGATCTCGGCCGGCTCGAGCACGGTCGAGAACATGCCGGTGAAGAAGTCGTCGGCCTTGATGCGGCGCTTGTTGGTGACGATGGTGGCGCCGAGGCCGAGACAGGCGGCCGGATAATCGGCGTTCGGATCGTTGTTGGCGATCGAGCCGCCGATGGTGCCGCGATGGCGCACGGCGGGATCGCCGATCAGTCCGGCAAGCTTGGCGAGAACCGGCGCGGCCTGCTGCACCACCGGCGACGTGTTCACCTCGTTATGCGTGGTCATGGCTCCGATGGTGAGCGTGCGGCCGCTCTGCTCGATGCCGGTCAAGCCCTCGATCTTGGTCATGTCGACGATCTGCGGCGGCCCGGCGAGCCGCAGCTTCATGGTCGGCAGCAAAGTCTGGCCGCCGGCGAGCAATTTGGCGTCTTCGTTCTTGGCGAGAAGACCTGCGGCCTGCCGCACCGTCTGCGGACGATGGAAAGTGAAAGCGTACATCGAAGTCCTCCGTTATGCCGCGCGCGGCATGTCTGATTTCTGAATCGCCGCCCACACCGTCGCGGGCGTAGCGGGCATCGCGAGATGTTCGGTGCCGATCGCGTTGGTGATGGCGTTGATCACCGCGGCCGGCGCGGCGATGGCGCCGGCCTCGCCGCAGCCTTTGATGCCGAGCGGATTGGAGGGGCATCTGGTCATGGTCGTGTCGACTTTCAGCGGCGGCAAATAGTCGGCGCGCGGCATGGCGTAATCCATGAACGAGCCGGTCACCAGCTGGCCGTCATTGTCGTAAACCGCGCCCTCGTACGAGCGCCTGGCCGATGCCCTGGGCGATGCCGCCGTGAACCTGGCCCTCGACGATCATCGGATTGATCACGATGCCGAAATCGTCGACCGCGGTCCAGCCGACGATCTCGGTGTGCCGGTCTCGGTGTCGACCTCGACCTCGCAGATATGGCAGCCGGCCGGGAAGGTGAAATTGGTCGGATCGTAGAACGCGCCTTCCTTCAAGCCGGGCTCGAGCTCCTGGCCGGAGAATTTATGCGCGATATAGGCGTTGAGCGTGACGTCGCCCCAGGCCGCCGATTTATCGGTGCCGGCGACGGAGAATTTGCCGTCCTTGAATTCGATGTCGCCTTCGGCGGCTTCGAGAAGATGCGCGGCGACCTTCTTGGCCTTGGCTTCGACCTTGTCGAGCGCCTTGACCAGCGCCGACATGCCGACCGCGCCGGAGCGCGATCCGTAGGTGCCCATGCCGAACTGCACCTTATCGGTATCGCCATGCACGATCGAAATGGTGTCGATCGGAATGCCGAGCCGCTCGGAGACAAGCTGGGCGAACGTGGTTTCGTGGCCCTGGCCGTGGGAATGGGAGCCGGTCAGGACTTCCACCGATCCGGTCGGATTGACCCGCACTTCGGCGGATTCCCATAAACCCACCCCGGCGCCAAGCGAACCGACGGCCTGCGACGGTGCAATGCCGCACGCCTCGATATAGGTCGACAAGCCGATGCCGCGCAGCTTGCCGTGACGCGCGGCGTCGCGCTTGCGCTTGGCGAAGCCTTTATAGTCGGCGAGCTCCATCGCCTTTTTCAGTGACGCGGCATAATCGCCGGCGTCGTAGGCCATGATGACCGGCGTCTGGTGCGGAAACTTTTTGACGAAGTTCTTGCGGCGCAGCTCGGCCGGATCCTGACCCATTTCGCGCGCGCCGACTTCGACCAGCCGCTCGACGACGAAGGTCGCCTCGGGCCGGCCGGCGCCGCGATAAGCGTCGACCGGAACGGTATTGGTATAGACCGCGTCGACCTCGCAATAGATCTGCGGGATCTCGTATTGCCCCGACAACAGCGTGGCGTAGAGATAAGTCGGCACCGACGAAGAGAACGTCGACATATAGGCGCCGAGATTGGCGATGGTCTTGGCGCGCAGCGCCAAGATTTTGCCGTCGGCGTCGAACGCCATCTCGGCGCGGGTGACGTGATCGCGGCCATGAGCGTCGGCGAGAAAGGCCTCCGAGCGGTCGCAAACCCATTTCACCGGCCGCCCGACCCGCTTCGACGCCCATAGCGCGACAACTTCCTCGGGGTAGATGAAAATCTTCGAGCCGAAGCCGCCGCCGACGTCGGGTGCGATCACGCGCAGCTTGTGCTCCGGCGCCATGCCGACGAAGGCGGCGATGACGAGGCGCGCCACATGCGGATTTTGCGTGGTGTTCCACAGCGTGAACGCACCAGTGCCGGAATCGTATTCGCCGATGGCGGCGCGCGGCTCGATCGCGTTCGGCACCAGGCGATTATTGACGATGTCGAGCGTGGTGACGTGCTTGGCCGATTTGAACGCGGCGTCGACCGCTTTGGCGTCGCCGAGATTCCATTGATAGATGGTGTTGTTTGGCGCCACGTCGTGAATTTGCGGCGCGCCCGGCTTCTGCGCCGTGGCCGGATCCGCGACCGCCGGCAGCACTTCGTAATCGACTTTGACTTTCTCGGAGGCATCGCGCGCCTGGGATAGCGTGTCGGCAATCACCACCGCGACCGCGTCGCCGACGTGGTTGGCCTTCCCGCTGGCGAGAGCGGGATGCGCCGACATTTTCATCGGCGAGCCATCCTTGGAATGGATCATCCAGCCGCAGATCAGATTACCGATTTTGTCCGCGGCGAGTTCGGTGCCGGTCAGAACCGCGACAACACCGGGCGCGGCGGCCGCCGCCTTGGTGTCGATCGATTTGATTTTCGCGTGCGCGTGCGGCGAGCGCAGGAAATAGGCATAAGCCTGCCCGGGCCGGCTGATGTCGTCGGTGTAGTGGCCCTTGCCGGTGATGAAACGGTGATCTTCCTTGCGGCGCACCGCTGCGCCGATACCGGTTCCGCTCATGGTCGTTTCCTCCGGCATTGCCCTTCGGCAATATCCCTTGAAACTGAACTGCCCGCCGGCAGTACTCCGTTGGCGTTTCTTCTCCTTATTCGGCGGCCCGCGTCACGGCGCCGCCGCCGCGCATGGCCTTGGCCCCGGCGGCAATCGCTTTCACGATATTATGATAGCCGGTGCAGCGGCAGATATTGCCTTCCAGCTCCTCGCGGATGGTGCGATCGTCGAGGTCGTTGCCCTTGCGCCGCACGATGTCGACCGCGGTCATGATCATTCCCGGCGTGCAATAACCGCATTGCAAACCGTGGTTCTCGCGAAACGCTTCCTGCATCGGATGCAGCGGCCCGTCGGCCGGCGCCAAGCCCTCGATGGTCAGGACATTGGCGCCTTCGAGCTGCAGCGCCAGCACCGTGCAGGACTTTATCGCCTTGCCGTCGACATGGACGACGCAGGCGCCGCATTGCGAGGTATCGCAACCGACATGGGTGCCGGTCAGCCGCAAATGTTCGCGCAACAATTGCACCAGCAAGGTGCGCGCATCGACATCGGCGCTGATGGGTTTGCCGTTCACGGTCATCGAAACCGCTACCGTGTCGGTTGCCGCCATGGGACTCCTCCCCTTCAAAATTCCGGTCAAACGTGACGATTCGCCGGCAGTTCTGGCCCGCCGGCCAGGTTCCACTGCGAATCCGAGGCGATTTTGCCGGTTTCCGAGTTTTGGAACGAGAATTACTCTGAACCGCAGGCCGGGCGCCGGTCAAGGGAGTTTCGCATCGGGCCCGGCCCGTATTGGCGCGGGCCAGCGTTGCGGACGACGGCCGGGCGGGACACCCCCGACGGACGCTATGCGGCCTTGGGATTAACGGCGGCGGCGAAATTCGCAAAAAAATCGTCGGCGACTTTCTTAGCCGCGCCGTTGACCAATCGCTGGCCGAGCTGCGCGAGCTTTCCGCCGATTTGCGCATCGACGTCATAGCTCAACAGCGTACCGCCGTCCTTGGGCGTGAGCTTGACGGTAGCGCCGCCTTTGGCGAAGCCGGCGACACCGCCGTCGCCCTGCCCGGATATCTTGTAGCCGTGCGGTGGATCGAGATCGGACAATGTGACCTTGCCTTTGAACTTGGCCTTCACCGGTCCGATCTTGACCGTGGCGACGGCCTGCATTTCGGTGTCGGAAAGCTTGTCGAGCTGCTCGCAGCCGGGAATGCAGGCCTTCAGCGTGGCCGGATCGTTGAGCTTTTCCCAGACCGTTTCCGGCGTCGCCGCGAGTTGCACCTCGCCGTTCATCGTCATCGCCATGGGCATACTCCTTGGGCTTTGCCGGCCGCGCCGACCGTGTCTCCACCCGCTTAGCGCCTCGCACGGGGGCTGAAAAGGGTGCTAGGAAGCCTTCCGTCATAAGGGAGGACCCGGATGCCCGATATCAAGGTCGACGACGGCTGCATCATCCATGTCGAAGTGGAAGGTCCGCAAGCGGCACCGGCGCTGATGCTGTCGAATTCGCTCGGCACCGATCTGCATATGTGGGACGACCAGGTCCCGGCATGGACCGGGCATTTTCGACTGGTGCGCTACGACCTCCGCGGCCACGGTCGATCGAGCGTGCCGCGCGGGCCGTACACGATGGAGCGGTTGGGACGCGACGTCGTCGCCGTGCTCGATGCGCTGAATATTTCCAAGATCAATTGGTGCGGGCTGTCGATGGGCGGCATGGTCGGGCAATGGCTTGGCGCCAATGCCGCGGACCGGATCGACAAACTCGTCTTGTCCAACACCGCCTGCTTCTTCCCGGACAAGTCGGTCTGGAACGGCCGCCTCAAAATGGTGCGCGAAAAGGGCTTAGCGGGCATCGTCGACGCCAACATGGAACGCTGGTTTACAAAAGGCTTTCGCGACAATCATCCGCAGGCGATCGCGAAGATGCGCGACATGTTCCTGGCCACCAAAATCGACGGCTATTGCGGCTGCGGCGAAGCGATCCGCGACATGGATCACCGTCCGTTATTGGCGAAGATCACGGCGCCGACGCTCGTGATCGCCGGGCGGCACGATCTGGCAACGCCGCTCGAGGGCAACGAATTCATCAAGCAGCATATTCCCAGGGCACAGCTTAAGGTGCTCGAGGCCGCGCATATCGCCAATTTGGAACAGCCGAAGATCTACGCCGATACGGTTCTGGAGTTTCTGCTCGCCTAGGCGCGAAATGGCCGTTACGCTTTCGCCTGTCAGGCGTGCGGCCAGTGGCGGTCACGGAACCAATCGCGATAGTCGGTCATCTTGGCGCGCTGCGCCGTCGGCGCGTGGCGTTTGCAGGTTGACGCCTCCTCGCTGCCTGCCGGCGCGCCCCAGCGCGCTTCGACGCAGTCGTTCGGATTGTACGCCATCTCCAGGTCGCCGGCGCGGTCGATCACGTCCTTGAGCGACAGCGTCCATTGCGAGCCGTCGCTGCGCGTATAGCTGAACTTGCGCGACGCCAGGTCCTGCGTCAGCACGCTCTGCAATTGGGCCTTCACGTCGTCGATGCTCTTGCCGGGCGGGATCGCGTAGCGCTCCGGCCGCCGCGCCACGTGGTCGGGAAAGCCGCGCACCACGTCGATGGCGATCAACAGGCGGAAATCGCGCGCCGGCGTCGAATAATCCTCCCACGCTCCGGTGGTCTCGAAGATCGACGGACCGGACGGCATGTCGACGTCGCCGCGGGCCTTGTCCTGATATTTGCGTCCGTTGTCGACCGCGATGACCCGCGTCTGCACCTGCTCGTCGAGATCGGTGATGGCGTCCTCCATGGCGCGTGCCGGATCGAGAGGCTCGGGCGACATCACGTCATCCATGCGATCGTAAAAGTCCTGCACGCTCATCTGCGTCTGTTCGAGCGAGAAGTCGCCGTATTGCGGATCACTTGGCGATCTCGGCGTTGGTGAGGCGCCGCAAGCCGCCGCTCTTCGCCGCGCACGATCGGCCGGAAGCGCTTAAAGCCGGGGCTGCCGAGCGTGGGATCGTGCACGAACAAAAAATTGCCGCGCCAAAACCGCTTGCGGGTGACCGTGCCGTCGGGTTCGGCGTCGACGGCAAGGAAAACGCCCGGCGCGCCGTTCATCTCCGGCACGCGCTGCACCAGCACCAGCACCACACGTGTCCGTAAGGATCGGCATAGACGGTGCCGGGACGCAGCGTCGCCTGCGTCAGCGGCACCATGTAAAAGTCGGTGTTGTCGTCGTTGCCCGCCACGCGCACCGAGCCGGTATGAACGACGTCGCCGACGTCGCGCAGATAGGACGCAAAAGCCGAAGGCGTTCCAACCGGCTTCGGCTTTGGCGCCGGCGGCGGCGCAGGCGCGGACACGGGCGTCGGCGGCGGCGCTTGCTGCGGAGTAAAGATCTGCTGCAGAAGATTCTGCTGCGGCGGCGGTGGCGGAGCGGCGGCGGCCGCGTTCTGATCGGCCGCGGCGTCGACTTCAGGCGGCGGCGCGGGACGCGTCAGCTCCGGATGCTCGATGTTGAACCACTGGTAGCATTTGGGCGGATGCCCGCCAGTGCCGCGCGAGCAATTCGAATAGCCGAACGGCAGCCCCATCTTGTAGGCAAAATAGGCGCGCAGAAAATAGACGAAGTCGGCGCAGTCCGGGCGGAGACTCATCGCCACGTTGTCTTCGTTGAGCCCGAGATAATCGAACAGCATGTTGCGCGAGCGGTCGCGCAGCACGTCGTACCATGCCTTCCAGGTCAATTCCTGATCGAGCGGCGCATCGAACAATTTCGCGATCCACGCCGAATACAGATTTTCGGTCGTCCGGTTCCATGAATTGCGGATCGGCCACATAGTGCCGGCGACGGTGCGCAGCGGCGGCGGCTTCTTGGCGGCGACCGCGATGTCGCGCGTGATCGCCGCGCAAGGCGCCGATGCGCCGCTGAGCGCCAGTGTCGCGCGCCATGTGCCGGCGGCCGGCGACGCCACCTCGGCGTACCAGTAATAGGGTGGGCCGCCGTGCCGGCCGTCCGCCTTGGCCGCCACGCTGCCATCGGGCGCGATCAGGGTCAGGTTGCCGTCAACGGGCTTCTCGGTAGCGATGATGACGCGCAAAGGCGCGCCGGTCCATGGCGCGAGCGGCGCCGGCATGACGGCGACGCCGACGGCATCGGCGCAGCTGTCAGGCGCGGTGTCGGCCCGCGCGCCTGGCGCCGAGGCTGTAAGGGCCAAAAAGGCTGCAGCGATCAGCGGCCATGCTGTCGCGCGAAAGCCGAACCGGCGCAGTGACGACAATGGAAGTTCCCCGTCCTTCGCACCCCGAATAAGCGCCTGTTGTGACCTTGTTGGGGCGTATCTGTGTCAGGAGCAAACTAGCGCGTTTGGCGTATTGCCGCACGCAAATCTCGCTCTCGGTCTAAATCTCAACCGCCCCCTTGATCGCGGAATTCATGCGGCGTGGTGCCGGTCTGCTGGCGGAAAAAACGCGCGAAATGGGAAGGATCGGCGAATGCCAGCCCGGCGGCAATGTCGTGGATCGGCTGCATCGTGAAGACGAGCTGCCGCTTGGCTTCGGTGAGCACGCGCTGGCGGACGAGATGGCCGGCGGTAACGCCGGTCGAGCGCTTGACGTGGTCGTTGAGCCGGTCGACGGTCATGCCGAGCTTTTCGGCGTAGAAGCCGAGCAGCCGTTCCTGGCGGAAGAACTCGTCGACCAGGGCGCGCAATTGCGCGACCGTGGCATCAGCCGGATGCAAAGTGACGGTGCCGGTGCGCGCGCGGCTTGCGGCGAGCCGCGCCACGCCGACAGCCATCAGCACGAGAAGGCCGCGCATCGCCAACCGGTAGCCCTCGCGCGCGAGGCCTTGTTCTTCGGCAAGCTCCCGGCAGAGCATCGACAACCGTGCCAGTTCCGCCGCATCCCCGATCGGCACGATCGGTTGCGCGGCGAGCGTGCGCAGTCGCGCCATCGCCTCGCGATCGGTCAGGGCGCCCGCGGCATCTTCCGTAAAACTCACCACCCAGCCGTCGGTGGCGTTTGGCTCGAAGCGAAAACCGTGAGCGATCGCCGCGGGAACGAGGATCGCCGCCGGTGCGGCAAAGCCAAGCTTCGCGACATCGAAGGTCATCTCGCCGCCGCCGCGCTCGATCAGAAGGATCTGAAACAGATTGCGGTGGCGGTGGGCGCGGATGGTCCAATCGTGCATCGACGAGCGCGAGGCGATGGTCTCGACGTGCACGAAATCGAACGCCGAATCGTCCGGCGGATCGCCGTACAAATGAAACAACGGCAGCGCGCTCGTCGTCGCAGGAGACAGGGCTCTCGACATGACGCGAGCATAAAGCAGAACCGGCCGGCTGTGGATCGCCGATCCGAAATCTGTACCAACAAAAAAAGCGGCAGCCTGCCGGCTGCCGCTTTTCCGAAACGCTAAGACCTTAGCGGTTGACGCCGCCCTGGCCGCCGCCGCCGTGCTGACCGCCCTGGCCCGGCCGGTTCTCGCCGCCCTGCTGCTGACCCGGCTTATTCTGACCGCCCTGCTGCTGCTGGCCAGGCTTGTTTTGGCCGCCCTGCTGCGGATTGCTTTGATCTTGCTGACCGCCGCGCTGCGGATTTTGCTGCTCGTTCGCCATTGGGACGCACTCCGTTTTGTTGTGGGTTGGAAGTGGCTAAAAACCCCGCCCACAGAAACAACAGCCCAGATGGGTCGAGGTTCCCCCATTCTGTCGCTACAAATATGAGCAACAGCTTGAAATTACAGCGAAAAATAGTTCCAATTTAGCAACCTACCTCCGGGCTTTTCGTCGAATAGCGTTGTAATCACAGCGGCTTATAGGCCCGGTCGTGATAAACCAGCGTCGGACCCGGCGGCCCCAGGCGAACCGCCTCCACCGCCCCGAAGACGACATTGTGGGAACCAACGGCCCGCGTGTCGATGGTGCGGCAATCGAACGCGATCACGGCCGAGGCGAGCACCGGCGACCCCGTTTTCAGCGTGATCCATTCGCCGTGCGCAAACCGCTCGTCGAGATGCACGCCGCTGCGCCCGGCAAACAAATCCGCGAGTTTTTCCGCGCTGGCGGGCAGCGTATTGATGCAAAATACGCCGTTCTGCGCCAATAGCGGCGCCGAATTGCTACGGCGATTGAGACAGACCAAGAGCGTCGGCGGCGCATCGGACACCGAGCACACTGCGGTTGCGGTGAAACCCGACTTCCCCGCAGAACCCGCGGTGGTGACGACGTGCACTGCGGCGCCGAGCCGCGCCATGGCTTCGCGAAACTCAAGCGGCGGGACTGTCGTGACCGGTCCCGGCGCCACCGCCGTGAAAGCGCCGTCCATCGCGTCGTCGGGCCGTTGATCGATCCAGCTCATTTCTCGTCCGATCTTCACTCCGCCGCGCGCCGCTCTTCCGGCAAACCCGGATAGGCGACGTCGTCGGGATTAAGCCATGTCGTGCCGGTCCAGCCGTTCTCGTCATATTCCGCCATGCACTGGTCGGCGAGCGCCGTCATCTGCTCGAGGGTCCCCGAGCCGCGCGCATTCCATAGCGCCTGGATGCGGATATCCTCGTGATTGCCGGCATAATTGCGCTCGTACAATTCATGCCGGCCGCCGAATTCGGTGCCGATCGCGTCCCACAAAAGCTTCATCACCTTGATGCGCTCCTTGTAATCGATGCCATAGGAGCCGCGCACGTAGCGCGCCAAGTAACGGTCGATCGCCGGATTTTTGAAATCCTTCGCCGACGACGGCAGATAGATGAGCGACGAGGCGACGATTTTCTCGACGATTTCCTTGATGCGCCCGTAAGCGTCGCCGGCAAAGACCCGATAGCTCGATCCCGATTGCTGGTTCGGCAGCACCGCGCCGTTGACCCACGGCGTCGGATTCATCGCCATCGCATCGGTCAGCGCCCAGAACAGATGGCGCCAGGCGATGACTTCGCCAAGCATCGCCTGATTGCCGCGAAATTCGTCGGAACCGGCGACACGGAGCGCCTTGGCAAGAATACCCGCGAGGAAGTCGAGTTTCACGGCAAGCCGGGTGCAGCCCTGGAATTGATAGCCGGCGAGAAAGCCCGATTGCGGGAAAAAGATCTTCAGCTTTTCCAGGTCGCGATGCAGTAGCACGTCTTCCCAGGGAATGAACACGTTATCGAAGACGAAGATCGCGTCGTTCTCGTCGAAGCGCGACGACAGCGGATAGTCGAACGGCGTTCCCATGACGCTCGCGGTCATCTCATAGGAGGTGCGGCAGAACAATTTCACGCCCGGCGCATTCATCGGCGCGATGAACATCACCGCCAGATCGGTATCGTGCAGCGGCACGGCGGCGTTCTGGCCGAGGAAGTTGTAATGCGTCAGCGCCGACGAGGTCGCCACCACCTTGGCGCCGGAGACATAGATTCCGGCGTCGGTGTCCTTCTGGATGGTGATGAAAACATCCTTGACCTGATCGACCGGCTTGACCGGTCGACGGGCGGATTGACGATGGCATGGTTCATGAACAGCACGTGCTCTTGCGCGCGCCGGTACCAGGCTTTGGCATTGTCGGCGAACTTGCCGTAAAAATCATAATTGGCGCCGAGCGTATTCATCAGCGACGCCTTGTAATCCGGCGAACGGCCCATCCAGCCGTAGGACATGCGCGCCCACTGGGCGATGGCGTCGCGCTGCGCCACCAGCTCCTCGCGCGAATGGGCGGCGCGGAAGAATTTATGGGTGAAGCCCGCCGATCCGGTATCGGTCGGACAAGTCAGGAGCTGCTTGGTTTTTTCCGCGTGCAGCGCATCGTATAGCCGCGCGATCGAACGCGCCGCATTGCGGAACGCCGGATGCGTCGTGACGTCCTTGACGCGCTCGCCATAGACGTACACCTCGCGGCCGTCGCGCAGGCTTTCGAGATATTCGGCCCCGGTGAACGGCCGGTTCTTGTCGGCAATGGCGTCTTCGGACTTGACCCGGTCCATTGCGGTCACTCCCTGGTCACTGATGGGCAGGCGCTCCCGCATGGGGTAGCCCGCGCCACACCTCCCGGCAATACCGCGCCGGCGCCGGGCTGACGCTGCGGCAGCAAGCCCGCGGCGTTGCCGCGCCGGAGCACCCCTGTTAAGCCTAGCAGCGCCGGTGGATTCGGACGGTTGTCGGCTTAGGCAGCCATGCGGAGGCACAGAAGTCGCATGGAAGTCTTCTTGCAGCAGCTTATCAACGGCATCACGCTCGGCGCGATCTACGGGCTGATCGCCATCGGCTATACCATGGTGTTCGGCATCATCGGCATGGTGAACTTCGCCCATGGCGACGTGTTCATGGTGTCGGCCTTCATTGCGCTGATCGCCTTTCTCATCCTCACCACCTGGCTCGGCATTTCCTCGATCGTTCTGGCGCTCCTCATCGTCCTGATCGTGTCGATGCTGTTCACCTCGCTGACCAATTGGGTCATCGAGCGCGTCGCCTATCGGCCGTTGCGCGGCTCGTTCCGGCTGGCGCCGTTGATCTCGGCGATCGGCATGTCGATCTTGCTGTCGAATTTCGTCCAGGTGACGCAGGGCCCGCGCAATAAATCGATCCCGCCGATGATAAGCGGCGAGTTCGTGCTGTTCACCAAGGATAATTATCCCGGTCACGCTGTCCTACAAGCAGCTCATCATCTGGGTCGTGACCGCCGTGCTCTTGGCGGCGTTCTGGTATCTGGTTTCGCAGAACCCGGCTCGGCCGCGCCCAGCGCGCCTGCGAGCAGGACCGCAAGATGGCGGCGCTGGTCGGCGTCAATGTCGACCGCACCATCGCCACGACTTTCGTGATCGCGGCCGCGCTCGCCGCCGTCGCCGGCACCATGTACCTGATGTATTACGGCGTGGTCACTTTTTCCGACGGCTTCGTGCCCGGCGTGAAGGCCTTTACCGCCGCCGTGCTGGGCGGCATCGGCTCGCTGCCGGGCGCGGTGATCGGCGGCTTGTTGATCGGGCTGATCGAAACCATGTGGTCGGCTTACTTCTCCATCGACTACAAAGATGTCGCCGCATTTTCGATTCTGGCGATCACGCTGATCTTTTTGCCGCAGGGATTATTCGGCCGGCCCGACGTCGAAAAGGTGTGAGGTGTCCGCGCTCGCCAACGCCACGGGCGACGATCGTGACGCCAAGCGGGGCGTTAGCGCCGCCCAGATCCTCGCCCGCCGAGCCCGCCATCATGGCGGCGCTGCGCGACGCCGCCATCACCGCGGCGATCGCTTTCGGCCTGTTCCTGCCTTTGATCGGGTTCAAGACCGACGTCAACGGCGACAATCAGTTGATCCTGACGACCCGTTGGCCGCTGCTGTTCGCCATTGTCGCCATCGTCGGTATCGGCCGTTTTGCCTATGCGCTGGCGATCGAGCCGCGCATCGCGCAGCGCCGGCTGCGGCCGCGTCGCGGCCCAATCGCCGGCCTGGCGCGTCGCCTTGGGACGATGGTTCGTGCCTTTCGCCGTCGCTTTCGTCGTGGCCTATCCGGCGATCGTGCTGGCCACCGCCGGCTTTCGCGGCGGCGTGAAATGGATCGACAATTTCGGCATTCAGATTCTGATCTATGTGATGCTCGGCTGGGGGCTGAATATCGTGGTCGGCCTCGCCGGGCTGCTCGATCTCGGCTACGTCGCGTTTTATGCGGTCGGCGCCTATTCCTATGCGCTGCTCGCCAAGACCTTCGGGCTGTCGTTCTGGATACTGCTGCCGATCTCCGGCATCCTCGCCTCGTTTTGGGGGATTTTGCTCGGCTTCCCGGTCTTAAGGCTGCGCGGCGATTATCTCGCCATCGTGACGCTTGCCTTCGGCGAGATCATGCGGCTCGTCATCATCAATTGGACCGCGCTGACCAACGGCTATGCCGGCATCGGCGGCATTCCGCGGCCGACGCTATTCGGCATCCCTTTCACCGCCGGCGACAACGGCTTCGCCGCCGTATTCGGGCTGCAATTCAGCCCGCTCTATCGCGTCATCTTTCTTTATTACGTCATCCTGGCGCTGGCGCTGCTCACCGCCTTCGTCACGGTGCGGCTGCGCCGGCTGCCGGTCGGCCGCGCCTGGGAGGCGCTGCGCGAGGACGAAATCGCCTGCCGCTCGCTCGGCATCAATACCACCAATACCAAGCTCACCGCGTTTGCCATGGGCGCGATGTTCGCCGGTTTCGCCGGCTCGTTCTTCGCCACGCGGCAGGGGTTCATTTCGCCGGAGTCTTTCACCTTCCTGGAATCCGCCACCATCCTGTCGATCGTCGTGCTCGGCGGCATGGGCAGTCAGATCGGCGTCGCCATCGCCGCAATCGTCATGATCGGCGGCACCGAAATCATGCGCGATCTCGATTTCCTCAAACGGATCTTCGGCCAGACTTTCGATCCGACCCAATACCGCATGCTCATATTCGGCTTCGCCATGGTGGTTATCATGGTGTGGCGGCCGCGCGGCCTGATCTCGACGCGCGAGCCCTCGGTCGTCCTGAAAGAGCGCAAGACCATTGCCGCCGATCTGGTCAAGGAAGGCCACGGCTATGGCGCGCCGGTTCTGCTCCGCGTCGAGCATTTGACCATGCGCTTCGGCGGCTTGTTGGCCATCGACGATCTCAGCTTCGACGTGGCCGAGGGCACCATCACCGCGCTGATCGGGCCGAACGGCGCCGGCAAGACCACGGTGTTCAACTGCATCACCGGCTTCTACAAGCCAAGCATGGGGCGGCTGGCGCTGCGTCACGGCGACGGCGCGGCCTGGAGCGCGATCGAAACGCCTTACCGACTCGGCTGCCCGAAGCACCAGACGCGGCGACGGCGCGCTTTATCTGCTCGAGCGCATGCCCGATTATCTCGTCGCGCGGCAGGCGCGCATCGCGCGCACGTTTCAGAACATCCGGCTTGTTTCCCGGCATGACGGCGCTGGAGAACCTCTTGGTCGCGCAGCACAACCGCCTGATGCTCGCCTCCGGCTATCACGCTGTTCGGCGTGCTCGGCTTGCCCACCTACCGCCACGCCGAGCGCGCAGCGATCGACAAGGCGCGCGACTGGCTCGATCGCATCGGGCTTACCGCGCGCGCCGACGATCCGGCCGGCGAATTGCCTTATGGCGCGCAGCGGCGGCTCGAGATCGCGCGCGCCATGTGCACCGATCCGGTGCTGTTGTGCCTCGACGAGCCGGCCGCCGGCCTTAATCCGCGCGAAAGCGCCGAGCTCAACGGGCTGTTGCGAACCATTCGCGACGAATTCCGCATCTCGGTGCTGCTCATCGAGCACGACATGACGGTGGTGATGGAGATATCCGATCATATCGTCGTGCTCGACTACGGCGTAAAGATCGCCGACGGCGCGCCCGAGGCAGTGCGCAACGACGCCAAGGTCATCGCCGCCTATCTCGGCGTCGCCGGAGGATCAGGTCGGCGCCGCCGAAGCCGAGGCCGGGCTATGACGGCGCTGCTTTCGGTGCGCGGCGTCAAGACGTTCTACGGCCGCGTGATGGCGCTCAAGGGCGTCGATCTCGACGTCAATGACGGCGAGATCGTCACCTTGATCGGCGCCAATGGCGCCGGAAAATCCACCCTGATGATGACGATCTGCGGCGATCCGCGCGCCCGCGAAGGCACGATCCATTTCGCCGGCCGCGACATCACCGCATTGCCGACGCACGAGATCGCGCAATTGCGCATCGCGCAGGCGCCGGAAGGCCGGCGCATCTTCCCGCGCATGACGGTGCTGGAAAATCTGCAGATGGGCGCGCTCACCGCCGATCCGGCAACGTTCGCGCAAGATCTGGAACGGGTGCTGACGCTGTTTCCGCGGCTCAAGCAGCGGCTTAGCCAACGCGGCGGCACGCTGTCCGGCGGCGAGCAGCAGATGCTGGCGATCGGCCGCGCGCTGATGAGCCGGCCGCGGCTTCTTTTGCTCGACGAGCCGTCGCTGGGGCTGGCGCCGCTGATCGTGCGGCAGATTTTCGATGCCATCAGAACGCTCAACGCCAAGGAGGGCTTGACCGTCTTTCTGGTCGAGCAGAACGCCTTTCATGCGCTGCGCTTGGCGCATCGCGGCTACGTCATGGTCAACGGGCTCGATCACCCTGTCCGGTTCCGGCCGCGAACTTCTGGAGCGGCCGGAAATCAAATCCGCCTATCTCGAAGGCGGACGCAGGAGGGCGAGAAGCGGACATGAACGACGCGGCCGGCCTTCTCGCCAATTTCTTTTACGAGGAAAATGCCTTCGGCATCTTCCTTCTGGTCACGATCGTCCTTGGCGGCGGCGCCGCGTGGCTGGCCGGCCGCGCCATCGCGCTGACCTGGCGGCCGTGGTGGCAAGTCGTCGCCTATTCGCTGATCCTCGGGCTGGCGGTGCGGTTCATTCATTTCAGCCTGTTCAACGGCACGCTGTTGTCGCCGCATTATTACCTGGTCGATGCCGCGTTTTGCCTCGTCTTCGGCGCACTCGGCTTCCGCGCGGCGCGCGCGAAGCAAATGGTCGGGCAATATCATTGGCTCAACGAAGCGTCCGGCCCGTTGCACTGGCGCCGCAGAGCCCGCTGAATTAAGATCGCCTCACGACTGCGAATTGCCGGCTCGACCCGAAGGAGAACGCGCTATGAAAAAGATCGCTAGGTTTGGCGTATCGCTGGGTTTTGCCATCGCCATTGCCGGAGCCATGGCGGGAAGCGCCGCAGCTCAGGTCAAGATCGGGGTCGCCGGACCGATCACCGGCCCCAATGCCGCGACCGGCGCGCAAATGAAGAACGGCGTCGACCAGGCCGCCGCCGATCTCAACAAGGCCGGCGGCATTCTCGGCCAGCAAGATCGAGGTCGAATACGGCGACGACGTCTCCGATCCGAAGCAAGGCGTTTCGGTCGCCAACGATTTCGCCGCCGACGGCGTGAAATTCGTGGTCGGCGATTACAATTCCGGCGTCACCATCCCGGCCTCGGAAGTCTATCAGGAGAACGGCATTCTGGAGATCACGCCGGCTTCGACCAATCCCACGGTCACCGAGCGCGGCATGTGGAACATCTTCCGCGTCTGCGGCCGCGACGATCAGCAAGGCCGTGTCGCCGGCGATTACATTCTCAAGCACTTCAAGGGCAAGCGCATCGCCTTCGTCAACGACAAGACCACCTACGGCAAAGGCCTCGCCGACGAGACCTTAAAGACGATCAAGGCCGGCGGCATGGACTCGGTGCTCTATGAAGGCATCAATACCGGCGAAAAGGATTATTCGGCGCTGGTCTCCAAGATCAAGGAATCGCGCGCCGATCTCGTCTATTTCGGCGGCCTTTACACCGAGGCCGGGCTGATCGTGCGGCAGATGCGCGACCAGGGCGTCACCGCGCCGCTGATGGGCGGCGACGGCATCACCTCCGACGAATTCGCTTCGGTCGGCGGTCCCGGCGTGGTCGGCTCGCTGATGACCTACGGGCCCGACCCGCGCAATCGCCCCGAAGCGAAGGCGGTGGTCGCCGAATTCCGCGCCAAGAATTTCGAGCCGGAGGCCTATACGCTCTACAGCTACGCCGCCGTGCAGATCATCGCGCAAGCGGCGACGGCGGCGAATTCGCTCGATCCCAAGAAAGTCGCCGACAAGATGCATTCCGGCATGCATTTTAAGACCGTGATCGGCGACATCTCCTACGACAAGAAGGGCGACATCACCCGGCTCGATTATGTCGTGTACAAATGGGTGAAGGGCGCGGACGGCAAGATCACTTACGTGGAATTGCCCGGCTCCAACTGACGATCGTCACGATCCTCTACATTTTATGAGCATATCTTCGACCGGCCACTTTTCGATCTGCTCACGCCGATCTTGCCGAGCGCCGGAAAGGTGTTCAGCAGCCAGAAGCTCACCTCACCGACGCTGCCGGTCAAAAAGGCGATGCCGGTCAGAACCAGAAGCCCGCCCATCGCTTTCTCGACCAGCCGAAGGTGCGCGCGAAAGCGGGCGAGGAAAGCCGCGAACGGCTCGACCGCGAGCGCCGCAATCAAGAACGGCACGCCGAGGCCGAGCGAATAGACCGCGAGCAGGCCTGCGCCCTCGGCGACTCGTCTCTTGCGATGCTGCGACGGCAAGGATGGCGGCAAGGATCGGTCCGATGCAGGGCGTCCAGCCGAGCGCGAAAGCAAGCCCCATCAGATAAGCGCCCCACAGGCCGACCGGCTTGGCGACCGAGAGCCGCTTCTCGCGCATCAGCCACGCGATCGGCGTCAGTCCGAGAAAGTGCAGCCCCATGACGATGATGACGACGCCCGCCAGGATGGCCAGCGGCCCCGAGTAGAGGCGCAACAGCGCGCCGATTTCGCTGGCGCTCGCGCCCAGCGCGACAAAGACGGTCGAGAAGCCGAGCACGAACAGGCAGGCGGCGGCGAAGGTCTCGCGCAGCACCCGCGGCTGCGGCTCGGCGCCGGCAAACCGTTCCAGCGAACTGCCGGTCAGATAGACGAGATAAGGCGGCACCAGCGGCAGCACGCAAGGCGACAGAAAGCTCAGCATTCCGGCGATGAGCGCGGCGGCGATGGTGACGTTCATGGCGCATGACATGCACCCGGCGGCGTGGCGATTGCAAGGCGCACACTCGCCTCTCGCCGCGCAGCGGGAAGACGTTATGATGCCGCATGCGCAATCTGATCACCGACGTCCCCGGCCTGAAGGTCGGCAACGCCGAGGATGAGCGGCTCGGCTCCGGCTCGACCGTGGTCGTGTTCGACGAGCCGGCGGTCGCGTCCATCGATCGTGCGCGGCGGCGGCCCGGGGACACGCGAAACCGCGCTGCTCGATCCGGCGCAAACGGTCGAGGGCATCGACGCCATCACTCTGTCCGGCGGCTCGGCCTTCGGGCTCGATGCCGCGTCCGGCGCGCAAGCCTGGCTGCGCGAGCAGGGCCGCGGCTTTGCCGTGCGCACGCGCCCGCGTCCCCATCGTGCCGGCCGCGATGCTGTTCGATCTGTTGAGCGGCGGCAATAAAGACTGGGGCCGTTATCCCGCCCTATCGCGACTTCGGCTATGCCGCCGCGGCCGCGGCGCAAAGCCGATTTCGCGCTCGGCAGCGTCGGCGCCGGCACCGGCGCGACCACGGTCAATTGCAAAGGCGGCCTCGGCTCCGCCTCCGGCCCGAACGCCCGACGGCTGCACGGTCGGCGCACTGGCCGCGGTCAATGCCGTCGGCAGCGTAACAGTCGGTACGGGCCCGTGGTTCTGGGCGGCGCCGTTCGAAGTCGGACGGCGAATATGGCGGGCGCGGCTGGCCAAATCCGTTTCCGCCGCAAGCGCTCGATCCGCTCACCAAAGGCAGCGCGCGCATCAGCACCACGCTGGTGGTGGTGGCGACCGATGCGGTCCTGACCAAGGCGCAAGCCAAGCGGCTGGCCGTGATGGCGCAATCCGGCCTGTCGCGCGCCATTTATCCGGTGCATAGCCCGCTCGACGGCGACGTGCTGTTTGCCGCCGCGACGGCCCGCCGGCCGTTACCGGATACCGTCGTGGCATTGACGGAGCTCGGGGCGCTCGCCGCCAATGTGGTCGCCCGCGCCATCGCCCGGGGGGTCTATGCCGCCGCAGTCATGGCCCGGCTCGATGCCAAGCTGGCAGGATCAATTCGGCCGTTAACGCAACCGGTCATAGACTTTGTCGCGGTTAACCCGCCGCGGAAACCACAACCCCATTCTCCACCGTCCGCGACCTTGTTTTTATTGACTCGCTGCCCGATTGCGCCTTCACTTTGCGAGGCTTGAACGGGTCGGCTGGTGGAGTTTGTGGCGGAGGTTTCGATGCGCGTCGTTGTGATCGCCTTTGCGGCGTTGCTCACGGTAGCTCTTGCGGCGTTTGGCGTCGTCGCCGCACACAAGACGCCAGCCTCGCTTGTCGCGCTTGCCCAACACATTCATGTCGCCGGCTCAGGCGACCATCGCGCCGGCCCCGGCGACGAGCGCCCCAGCCGCACAGCCGGCAGGCGTTGCGGTCCCGGTCATCAAAGTATCGCGAGACCTCCACCGCGCCTGAGCGGCCCGCGCCGGCGGCCGCGCCGGCACCGCTTGTCGTCGCGCAGAGTTCGGCAGCGGCCGCAGAGACGCCAGCGCCCGCCCCGGCACCTGCTCCGACGCCTGCGCCGGCTCCGGCCGCCGCCAGCGCCGCAAGTTCACCGTGGCCGACCACCCTTCCCGACTGCCACAATCCCGATGCGCTCGGCATGTCGCGGATCGTTCAGATCGATACGACCGGCGGGCCGGCGTTCGGCACCGAGCATTTCAAGCAATACGACTTCCTGCGCGAGAAGGAGGTCGTACTGACCTTCGACGACGGCCCGTGGCCGCAGAACACCGACATGGTGCTCAAGGCGCTGCAGGACAATTGCGTGCGCGCGACCTTCTTCGAGATCGGCGAGCATGCAACCTGGAATCCGCAATTGACCAAAGAATTGGTCGATGCCGGAATGACGGTCGGCACCCACACCTGGTCGCACAAGGATCTGGCGAAAAATCCCTACGCCAAGGACATCGAGCAGGCCAAGCAGGAAATCGAAATGGGCGTGAGCGCGGTGCATATGGCGGCCGCCGGCGGCCCGATCGCGCCGTTCTTCCGCTTCCCCGATCTGCAGATGCCGCCGGACCTGATCGCCTATCTCGGCACCCGCAACATCGCCACCTTCTCGACCGACATCGACACCTTCGACTTCAAGATTCACAAGCCGGAGGACGTGGTCAAATCGGTGATGACCAAGCTTGCCAAGAACGGCAAGGGTATTTTGCTGATGCACGATTTCCAGCACGGCACCGCGGAGGCGATGCCGGAAATCCTCCATCAACTGCATTTGGCCGGCTATAAGGTTGTCGGCATGGTGCCGAAATTCGCGGTGACGACGATCCCGAAATACGACGACATGGTGCGGGCGGACGACAAATTCTCGTCCAGCAACAACACGCGGCCGGAAAACAGCGTCATCAAGACGATCAGCAACTAGCTATCGTCATTCCGGGCTCAGCGCTTCGCGCCGCCGGATTGACGGCTACGTTAGAAACCGCTCTGCCGCGTAAGGCTTCGGATCACAAAACGGCGTGCGCCGGTCATCATCTCGGCGATAAGCCGGCCGGTCGCCGGGCCGAGCGTTAAGCCCCAATGCGCGTGTCCGCATGCGAGCCACAATCCGGGCAGTTTCGGCGCGCGGCCGATGACCGGACGGGAATCGGGAAAGCACGGGCGTGCCCCGAGCCAGGTGCTTGCCCCAAAAGCCTGTTTCTCAACGGCTTCGCCGAGCGGAAAGAGTTCGCGCGCCGCCGGCAACAGCCGTTCGAATTGCACCGGCGTCGGCGGCGCGTCGCGGGGGGCGAACTCGGCGCCGGTGGTCAGCCGGATGCCCTGCTCCATCGGCGTCATGACATAGCCGTTCGCGGCGTCGAGCACCGGGCGAGCCAATCCGGCATTGCCTTGCGGCCGGAAGTGGCGGTGATAGCCGCGCTTCGACCGCCAGCGGCAGTTTGAGGCCGAGCGGATCGAGGACATCGGCAGCCAGGGCCCGAGCGCGAGGACGACATCGCCGGCATCGAGCGGGCCGGCGGCGGTATCGACGCGCCACTGCGCTCGTTGCGATGCAAACTGCGCGCATCGCCGGTCAACGACAGGCCGCCGAGCGCGGCAAAGCGCGCCGCATAAGCGCGCGTCACGGCCAGCGGATTCGATACGCTCACCGCACCGGTCCAATGCACGGCGTGACGAAAGACCGGACGGAGCGATGGCTCGAGCGCACGCGCCGCGCCGGCGTCCATCGCCACATTGGCGATGCCGAGCTCTTTGGCGAGATCGAGCTCGCGCGTCGCAGCGGCAAAGGCGCGGTCGCTGCGATAGAGTTTCAACCAGCCGGTGCGGCGGAAGATATTTGCTCCGCCGCGGCCTCGGCGGCAAGCGTCTCATGCTCGGCCACCGCGCGGGCGAATAAGGGCCGCATCACCCGCGAGGTTTCGAGAAGCTTTGTCGGCTGCGAAAAGCTGCGAAAAGCGAGGAGCCACGGCGCGATCTGCGGCAGAAACGTCAGATGATAATTGGCGATCGGCGAACGCTTGAGCGCGATGGCAAGAAGCGTCGCCCAGTCCGACGGAAATGCGGCCGGAAAAACGGTATTGCCCTCGATGATGCCGGCATTGCCGTAGGAGGTCCCCTCGCCGGCGCCGCCGCGGTCCATGAGCGTGACCGAGAGCCCGCGCTTGGCGAGATGCAGCGCGACCGAGGTGCCGACAATACCGGCCCCCAAGACGATGACATCGGTGCGCGCCACAAAACCTCCGCCGCACTATTGCGCATAGACATCTGGCGAGCCGCGCCGCTGCCGGCAAGCGGCCCGATCTCGCGCTTGACCCGGCGGCGGCCTTGCGTTGCCCGCGTTGGATCAGCGTGTTAGCAGAACGCCTAAGCCCGGAGAAAGCCGTGCCCCGTCCGCTCATCATCGCTCCCTCGATCCTGGCCGCCGATTTCGCAAAATTGGGCGAGGAAGTGCGCGCGGTCGATGCCGCCGGTGCCGACTGGATCCATGTCGACGTCATGGACGGCCACTTTGTCCCGAACATCTCCATCGGCCCCGACATCGTCAAGGCGATCCGGCCTTACACCAAAAAGCCGCTCGACGTGCATCTGATGATCGCGCCGTGCGATCCTTACCTGGAAGCTTTCGCCAAAGCGGGCGCCGATCACATCACAGTCCATGTCGAGGCCGGGCCCCACATCCACCGCTCGCTGCAGGCGATCCGCGCGCTCGGCAAGAAGGCCGGGGTCACGCTCAATCCCGGGACCTCCGAGACCACAATCGAGCACGTCATCGATCTGGTCGATCTGATCCTCGTCATGTCGGTCAATCCCGGCTTCGGCGGCCAGAAATTCATCGCCGACGCGCTCGGCAAAGTCCGCAACTTACGCGCCATGGCCGGCGCACGCCCGATCGACATCGAAATCGACGGCGGCATTACGGCGGAAATAGCTCCCGAAGCGGCGCGCGCCGGCGCCAACGCCTTCGTCGCCGGCTCGGCGGTGTTCAAGGACAAGACACAGGACGGCTATCGGGCCAATATCGCGGCGATCCGCCAGGCGGCCGCGCTTGTCCGCGGGGAGGCTGCGTAATGGGAATACTGGTCGACGGCCAATGGCGCGACGAGGATTTGCCGGCGGAGACCGGCAAGGCCGGCAATTTCCAGCGCGTCGACAGCGTGTTCCGCGATCGCATCACGGCGGACGGTTCGTCGGGCTTCAAAGCGGAAGCCGGGCGCTATCACCTTTATGTCGCCTATACCTGCCCGTGGGCGCATCGCACCCAGATTTATCTGGCGCTGAAAAAACTCACCGACGCGATCAGCGTCTCGATCGCGGTTCCGGGCCTGCGGACGCAAGGCTGGACGTTCGAGGACAATCCCGCCTTCCCCGACTGCACGCCCGACCGCGTCAACGGCTTCCACTATCTGCATCAGGCCTACGCCGCGAGCGACCCGCATTATACCGGCAAAGTGACGGTGCCGACGCTGTGGGACAAGAAGACCAAGCGGATCGTCAACGACGAATCCTCCGAAATCATCCGCATGCTCAATGCGGAGTTCGGCGGCATCGGCGCCGAGCCGACGGATTATTATCCGAAGCCGCTGCGCGAAGAGATCGACCGCATCAACGCGCAAGTCTACGCCAACGTGAATAACGGCGTTTACCGCTGCGGTTTTGCCAAATCGCAGGCCGCCTATGAGGAGGCCTATGACGCGTTGTTCGCCACCCTCGACGACATCGAGGCGCGACTCGGCCGCCAGCGCTACCTGGTCGGCAACCGGATCACCGAGGCGGATTGGCGGCTGTTCCCCACGCTGGTCCGTTTCGACGTCGCCTATTTTTCGCTGTTCAAGTGCAACAGAAACCGTATCGCCGATTTTCCGAACCTGTTGAACTATATGCGCGAGCTCTACGCGGTGCCCGGCGTCGCCGAGACCGTCAAACCGCGGTATTACGTGATGGGCTATTATTCGATCGCGCGGGTCAATCCGACCGGCATCATCCCCAAAGGCACGCCGGTCGATTACCGGCAGCCGCATGACCGCGCGCGGTTCGCGGCATGAGCATGAAGCGCAAACGATGATCCCGCGCTACAGCCGTCCGCAGATGGCGTCGATCTGGACGCCGGAAACGCGCTTTCGCATCTGGTTCGAGATCGAGGCGCATGCCGCCAGCGCCATGGCCGAGCTCGGCCTCATTCCGCAATCGGCGGCCAAGACGATCTGGGAAAAAGGCAGCGCCGCCAAATTCGACACCGCGCGCATCGACGAGATCGAGCGCGAAGTCAAGCACGACGTCGTCGCCTTCCTCACCCATCTCGCCGAGATCGTCGGTCCCGATGCGCGCTTCGTGCACTTGGGCATGACGTCGTCGGACGTGCTCGATACCTGCCTGAACGTTCAGCTCGTGCGCGCCGCCGACATTCTCATTGCCGACGTCGACGCGCTCCACGCGGCGCTGGAGCGGCGCGCGCGCGAATACAAATTCACCCCGACCATCGGCCGCTCGCACGGCATTCATGCCGAGCCGACGACGTTCGGGCTCAAACTCGCCGTCGCCTTTGCCGAGTTTTCGCGCGCCCGGACGCGCCTCGAATCGGCGCGCAAGGAAGTCGCCACCTGCGCGATTTCGGCGCAGTCGGCACTTTCGCGCAGGTCGATCCGCGCGTCGAAGCCTATGTGGCCGAAAAGATGGGGCTCGCCGTCGAGCCGGTCTCGACCCAGGTCATCCCGCGCGACCGCCACGCCATGTATTTCGCCACCCTCGGCGTCGTCGCCGCCTCGATCGAGCGGCTGGCGACCGAAATTCGCCACCTGCAGCGCACCGAAGTCTTGGAGGCCGAGGAATTTTTCTCCGAAGGCCAAAAGGGCTCTTCGGCGATGCCGCACAAGCGTAATCCCGTATTGTCGGAAAACCTTGTCGGCCTTGGCCGCATGGTGCGCGCCTATGTGACGCCGGCGCTGGAGAATGTCGCGTTGTGGCACGAGCGCGATATCTCGCATTCCTCGGTCGAGCGCATGATCGGACCCGATGCGACGGTGACGCTCGATTTCGCGCTCTATCGCCTCGCCGGCATCGTCGACAAGCTCGTGGTCTATCCCGACACCATGCGCAGAGAACCTCGACCGGCTCGGCGGCCTCGTCCATTCGCAGCGCGTGCTGTTGGCGCTGGCGCAGAAAGGCGTCGCGCGCGAGGACGCCTATCGGCTGGTGCAGCGCAACGCCATGAAAGTCTGGGCCGGCGGCGGCGATTTCCTCACGCTTCTGAAAGCCGATCCCGGAGTGCGCAAATATTTGAGCGAAACGGAGCTCGCCGCCAATTTCGATCTCGATTTTCACATGACGCAAGTCGATACGATCTTCGCCCGCGTGTTTGGCCGCGCCCTGACCGGCGTTAACCATATTCATTCCGGACGTTCGGCGCGTCGTCGTGGGGCTTTCGTCGCCTTGCCCGACTCATCCGTGTGACGTAGGTTCGTTCAACCATGTCGGGGAGAGGATCATGAGCCGTCTGGTACGCAAACCGAAATTGCCGGAGACGCGAGTCGCAGCCGGCGCAAACCTCCGACTTCGGCGGCATTTTCCAGATCGCGCGTCCACGCCGTCGGCGACTGGCCGAACCGGGCGACGATTATCTGACGCGGATGGTGAAATATATTCCGGCCGAGATCATCGGCTGTTCGATGCTGGTCAATTCCATTCTGGCGCAGGCCGTGGCAGCCGGTAACGGGACTGCGACCATGGCGGGACTTTCGGTCACCACCATCGCGATCGGCGCTTTGTTGGTCGGCCTGATCCTGACGCCGTTGTTCTGCTGGTACGTGCGCGAAGACGGCGACGCCTGGATGGTCAATGCCGTCGTTTCCACGATCGCCTTCCCGTTCTGGGCTTATCTGATGGGCGCGGTCGCCTTCGCCAAATTCCATGACGGCAATCTCGCGGCGATCCTGATCCTGGCCTTCACCGCGGTAAGCGGTCTCGTGGCGCCGGTAGCCGACAAGCCGGCTTCGGCGGAGCAGAAGAACGCGAAGCCCAAAGAGGGGCCGCGGCTGGTTGAAGGCCTTGAAGGCCTGAAACGTGCGCTACCGTCCGGCCGACTTTGCCGGCGCTGGCTGGCTTGTGGCATGAGTCTCGCGATGGCGGCGCGTAAAAAAATCCTGGTGTTCGATTCCGGCCTGGGCGGCCTTACGGTCTATCGCGAGATCGCGGCGTGCACGGCCGCAGGCCGATTTCGTCTATGTCGCCGATGATGCCGCGTTTCCCTATGGCGCCATAGAAGAAACCGCACTTGTCGACCGCGTCGTCGGCTTGATGGGCGAATTGATCGAGAGCGCACCGGCCCGATCTTGTGGTCATCGCCTGCAATACCGCGTCGACCATCGTGCTGCCGGATCTGCGTAAGAATATTCTCCCTGCCGTTTGTCGGCACCGTGCCGGCGATCAAGCCCGCCTGCGCCGCTTCGGTGACGCGGCGCGTCTCCGTACTCGGCACCGAGGCGACGGTACAGCGCGAATATACCCGCGCGCTCATTCGCGATTATGCCGGGATTGCCAGGTCACGCTGGTCGGCTCCGAGAGACTTGCGGGCTATGCGGAAGACCGATCTCGCCGGCGCGCCGGTGAGCGACGCCGCGCTGCGCGAGGAGATCGCGCCGGCCTTCGTCGACGACGGCCAGCGCACCGATACGATCGTGCTCGCTTGCACGCATTACCCGCTGTTGCTCGAGCGACTGCGCAAGCTTGCGTCTGGCCGGTGAATTTCATCGATCCGGCGCCGGCGATCGCGCGGCGGGTCGGCGATCTCCTTGGCCCTGCGCGTCATCCGGCGCTCCGGGCAGCGACCGTTGCGATTTTCACCTCCGGCCGCGCCGCGACAGGCGGTCTTGGCGCAGATGGGAATTAAGTCGGATGCACGGCCGCCGCGGCCGCGCCATGAGGCCCTGCCTAATCACAGATCAATCGCTGCTTTCAATATCGGCTTTACTCGGCCCGCGATCCTGCGACTTTATAGCATTGCCCGAATTCGGGCAGCTCGCGAGCATGGCTCCGCCCGGGGCGCGTGAACCTATGCTCAAACAGGCGGAGATGACCCATGACGATCGCAGTTCCGACGCAACGCGCGGCGTCGCATCCGAATCGATGGAACCAGCTCCTTCTCGGCGTCATCGCCATGATGGCGATCTCCAGCCCGCAATATGTCTGGACGCTGTTCACCGGTCCGCTCAATCAGAAGCTCGGCACCACCCTTGCGGAGGTGCAATGGACCGTGTCGTTGCTTGGTGATCTTGCAGACCTGGTTCTCGCCGTTCCAAGCCTATCTGGTCGACCGCTTCGGCCCGCGCTTGCTGATCTCGATCGGAGCGTTCCTCGCCGGCGGCAGCTGGGTGCTGGCCGCCTATGCCGGCAATGTGTGGGCGCTGTACCTCAGCTATGGCGTCATCGGCGGTTTCGGCACCGGCATCATCTATGTCGGCATCGTCGGGCTGATGGTCCGCTGGTTTCCCGACCGGCGCGGCCTTGCCGCCGGGATAGCCGCCGCCGGCTATGGCTTTGGCGCGGTTTTCACGAGCTTCCCGATCGACGCCATGATCAAAAGCTCCGGCTATGCCCAAACGCTGATCGTCTGGGGTGTGATCCAGGGCGTCGATCGGCATTTTGGCCGCGCAAGGCCTGCGCCTGCCGCCGGAGGATTTTGCGGTGCCCGGTCCTGCGCCAGCTGCCGTCGCCGTGCCACAGAGCGCGCCGCAGCTACGCGCCGGCCGAAATGCTGAAAAGCCCGATCTTCTATCTGCTGTTCCTGATGATGAGCATGATGTCGACCTCGGGGCTGATGGTCGTCTTCAATGTCGGGCCGTTCGCCAAGGATTTCGGCGTCGCCAATTTGCCGGTGCTCGGCATGGCCGCACTGCCGCTCTCGCTGACGCTGTCGCGCATCACCAACGGGCTGACGCGGCCGTTCTTCGGCTGGGTTTCCGACCGGATCGGCCGTGAGCCCACCATGGCGCTCGCCTTTGCGCTGGAGTGCGCCGCCATCCTGGTCCTGTTTGCCTATATCCATCAGCCGGCGCTGTTTGTCGTCCTCAGCGGACTGGTGTTCTTCGGCTGGGGCGAGATTTTCTCGCTGTTTCCCTCGACGCTGACCGACACGTTCGGGCCGAAATACGCCGCCACCAATTACGGCTTCCTCTATATCGCCCAGGGCGTCGGCTCGATCCTTGCCGGGCCGGCGGCGGCGTTCCTCAAGCAGCAAACCGGAAGCTGGACGTCGGTCTTCATCGTGGTCGCGGTGCTCGATGCCCTGACGGCGATCCTTGCGATTACCGTGTTGCGAGCCATGCGGCGGAAGCATCTCGCGGCCGGCTAAGCGCCGACCGCCGCCGCGTTTGACAGGACGGGGCTTTCCCCCTAGAAACCGCGCACTTCGCGGGCTTCAAGCCGTGATCCACCGGATCACGGCTTGGGCTTTAGTGGAGCATGATCTTCTCGGGAAACCGGAAGTCCACTTTCCCGGATCATGCTGCAGCCCGCGCAGTGTTTCGCGACCCGCGGTTTTAGGCCGGCGCTTCGGCTTAAAACCTGTCGGTTCCGGGCCAAAGGCCGGAACAGAAGGAGGGCGCGATCCTCGCAACACCGCAACACTACGAGGACGCGAATGACCAAGCGCCATGAGGCGAAGTACAAGATCGACCGGCGGATGGGCCAGAATATCTGGGGCCGTCCGAAGTCCCCCATCAACAAGCGTGAATATGGCCCCGGCCAGCATGGCCAGCGCCGCAAGGGCAAGCTGTCCGATTACGGCGTGCAGTTGCGCGCCAAGCAGAAGCTCAAGGGCTATTATGCCAATATGTCGGAGCGCCACTTCCACGGCATCTACGACGAGGCGCGCCGCCTCAAAGGCGACACCGGCGCCCATATGATCGGGCTCCTCGAGCGGCGGCTCGACACCATAATCTATCGCGCCAAATTCGTTCCCACCGTCTTTGCCGCGCGCCAGTTCGTCAGCCACGGCCATATCAAGGTGAACGGCAAGCGGGTGACAGTTTCGAGCTACCGAGTGAAGGTCGGCGACCTCGTCGAGGTCAAGGACAGTTCGAAACAGCTCGCTTTGGTGCTGGAAGCCAATGCGCTCGCCGAGCGCGACGTGCCCGATTACATCGAGGTCGATCACAGCAAGCAGACGGCCAAATTGAGCCGCATCCCCTTGCTCAGCGATGTGCCCTATGCGGTGCAAATGGAACCGCACCTGGTCGTCGAATATTACTCGCGCTGATTCTGTATCGATCCGGAGCGCCGCAAAACGACGAGCCCGGAACCCCTAGCCCCCGACTGTGCAAAATCTGCACGAACAGTGGTTAGGGATTCCGGGCTCCTCGCTACGGCTCGGCCCCGGAATGAGCTAGGAGGCTTGCGCGCTTTCCTTTACCGCAACGCCCTTGTCCTTGAGCAGCGACTGCAGTTCGCCGGCCTGGAACATTTCGCGCACGATATCGCAGCCGCCGACGAATTCGCCTTTGACGTAGAGCTGCGGGACTGTCGGCCAGTTCGAATAGGATTTGATGCCGTTGCGCAGATCGTCGTTGTCGAGGACGTTGAGGCCCTTATAGGCCACGCCCAGATAATCGAGGATTTGCACGACCTGGCCGGAAAACCCGCACATCGGGAATTGCGGCGTGCCCTTCATGAAGAGCACGACCTCGTTGGCCTTCACCTCATTGTCGATGAATTGCTCGATGGACATGGAAATCACCCTTGGCGTTGGTGGCGCCGCGGGCATTCTCTCCCGCGCCGAATCTCGCCTTCTCGATGCAATATATGTACCGCAAAACGCCGGCAAAGCCCAAATCGAGGCCATGCGGAGCCGGCATGACCGAGCGGCCTGCGAAAAGAGGATGCTTCCAAATTCGACCGCGGCGGAGAATGGCTGAATTGGCCGGCCGGCGTTACGGAGTTCCGGTCTGCAGGGCCAGTGCGTGCAGCTTGCCGCCCATCTCGGCCTTGAGCGCCTCATAGACGATCTGGTGCTGCTGGACCCGCGATTTGCCGCGAAACGATTCAGCGACGACCGTGGCCTTGTAATGATCGCCGTCGCCGGCGAGATCCTGAATCGTCACCTGTGCGTCCGGAATGCGCGTTCTGATCAAACGTTCGATGTCGCTTGCCGCCATGGCCATGGCGTCTGCCTCCATGCGCTTCGCCCGACCTTTGCGGCTTATCAGATCGGCCGGTGGGAGAAAACCCGCTTGGTCGCCGGCAACCCGGCTACTGGCGGAAACGTTCCGGCCGTTGCATTCTCGCCGCGGCATCGACACAACTGAGGGGCAGTTATGGCATTCGGCGACACCACGAGCTTCGCAAAACACCGAATTGTCACAGGCGGCGCATTCGGCCATGCGACGCTGGCAATGTCGCTTGTGCTGATGCTCGGAATGGCTTGGCCAGGCGCAACAGCCCACGTCGGCACAGACAAGCGCCATTCGCGCGAATTGCCGCTCCGACTTCATGGCAAATTGCTCGGGCGTGCAGCCGGGCGGCAAGGACGCCCTGGAATGCCTGAAGCGTAACCTGGCCAAGCTTTCCGGCGGCTGCCAGGCCGCCGTGAGCGCCATCTCGCCGCCACCGGCCGCAGCGCCGCCGGCCGCAGTTGCAGCTCCGGTGTCGCCGCCCGCTCCCGCCGCTTCCGCGCCCTCAGCTCCGGTGGCGTCGGCGCCTGCCACGCCCACTAAGAGCAAACCGCCGGCGCCCAAGCCGGCTCCCGCTGCGAGGGCGGCTGTCCGGACGCCTCCCCCGCCCGCTGCCCCACCGCCGGTCGCGGCAGTCCCGGCAGCGCCGGGGGTGCCACCCTTGGTGTTGCGGCCTATGCTGCCGCAGCGCCGCATCATCATCATGGGTATCTGCCGCGGCGATGCCGAAAGATTATGCTCGGGACTGCCGCCAATCGGTCCCGCCGTCCTCGACTGCCTCGCGGTCAAGGCCGGGAGCCTGTCGCCCACCTGCTATGAGGCGCTCGCCCGCGTCAGCCGGCCATAGGCGGGCCAGAAGCAGGCTAGTGGTCCAATTCTAACATTCGCATCCCGTTTCCGCAGGGCATCATGCGAATGTTAGAATCAAAGGACTAGCAAGTATAAGTTCTAGGGGAGCTTTAGATTTGACATTCGCTTCACGAGTTTACGGCTAGGCGGGTAGCGAATGTCAAATCCGCTCCACTAGCCTTAAGTCCGCCCCGCCATATAGGCGGGCAGCCAGGCTTCGAAGCGGCGCTTGAGATCGTCGACGCGCAATGGCCGCTCGCCGTCAAGCGCGAGAACCGCGCCGCCCGTGGCGCCGAGCCGTCTGAGCGGGACATCGGCAGCCTTGGCGCGTTGCATCACCGCCTGGGCATCCTTGGCCGTCAGGACATAGCGTGCCTGATCTTCGCCAAACCAGAAGGCGTGAGCGGGAAGTTGCGCGTGCTCTTCCAGCACGGCGCCGATCCCCGCCGCCATCGCCATTTCGGCCAGCGCGACGAGCAGTCCGCCGTCGGACACGTCGTGCACCGCCGTCACCACACCGTCGCGGATTAATTGGCGCACGAAGCCGCCATGGCGACGCTCGGCGGCGAGATCGATCGGCGGCGGCGCACCCTCCTCGCGGCCGCAGATATCGCGCAGATAGATCGATTGCCCGAGCCAGCCCCGGCTGTCGCCGACCAACAGGATCGCTTCGCCTTCGGCCTTGAACGAAAGCGTCATCGATCGCGTAAAGTCGTCGATGAGCCCGACGCCGCCGATCGTCGGCGTTGGCAGGATGGCCCGGCCATTGGTCTCGTTGTAGAGCGAGACGTTGCCGGACACGACCGGGAAATCGAGCGCGCGGCAGGCTTCGCCGATGCCGCGCACGCAGCCGACGAACTGGCCCATGATCTCCGGCCGCTCCGGATTGCCGAAATTGAGGTTGTCGGTCAGCGCCAGCGGCCGCGCGCCGACCGCATTGAGATTGCGCCAGGCTTCGGCGACGGCTTGCGCGCCGCCGACGAAAGAATCGGCCTCGCAATAGCGCGGCGTCACGTCGGCCGTCAGCGCCAGCGCCTTAGGACCTTCGTTGACGCGCACCACTGCGGCATCGCCACCGGGCCGCTGCACGGTATTGCCCAGGATGACGTGGTCGTACTGCTCCCACACCCAGCGCCGCGAGCACAGATCCGGCGAACCGATCAGCTTTTCCAAGGCCTCGGCAATGCGCACCGGCGCCTGCACCGAGGCCGGATCGATCACCGGCAGCCTTTTGTTCTCGATGAAATGGCGGCGATAGACCGGCGCTTCGTCGCCCAATTCCTTGATCGGCAAGTCGGCCATTTGCGTGCCGCCGTGACGGACGACGAAGCGTTTGCTCGGCGTGGTCTTGCCGATCACCGCGAAATCGAGCCCCCATTTACGGAAGACCGCCTCGGCTTCCTTTTCCTTGTCGGGCTTGAGCACCATGAGCATGCGCTCCTGGCTCTCCGACAGCATCATTTCATAGGCGCTCATGCCGGTCTCGCGGCACGGCACGGAGTCGAGATCGAGCGTGACGCCGAGATCGCCCTTGGCGCCCATCTCGACCGCGGAGCAGGTCAGTCCCGCCGCACCCATGTCCTGAATGGCGATGACGCAGCCCTTGGCCATGATTTCGAGGCAAGCTTCGAGCAGGAGCTTTTCCGAAAACGGATCGCCGACTTGCACCGTCGGACGCTTTTCTTCCGCGTCGGCGCCGAACTCGGCCGAGGCCATGCTGGCGCCGTGGATGCCGTCGCGGCCGGTCTTCGAGCCGAGATAGACGATCGGCATGCCGACGCCCGAGGCCGCCGAATAAAAAATCTTGTCCTTCTCGGCGATGCCGACCGCCATGGCGTTGACCAGGATGTTGCCGTCATAGCGGCGGTCGAAACGCACCTCCCCGCCGACGGTGGGGACGCCAAAGGAATTGCCGTAGCCGCCGATGCCGGCGACGACGCCTGCGACCAGCGAGCGCGTCCGCGGATGGCTCGGATCGCCGAACGACAGCGCATTGAGGCAGGCGATCGGCCGCGCGCCCATGGTGAAGACGTCGCGCAAAATGCCGCCGACGCCGGTTGCCGCGCCCTGGTAGGGCTCGATGAAGCTCGGATGGTTGTGGCTCTCCATCTTGAAGACCACGGCAAGCCCATCGCCGATATCGATGACGCCGGCGTTCTCGCCCGGTCCCTGGATCACGCAAGGGCCCGTGGTCGGCAGTGTGCGCAGATGGATTTTCGAGGATTTATACGAGCAGTGCTCGTTCCACATCGCCGAAAAGATACCGAGCTCGGTGAAGCTCGGCTCGCGGCCGATCAGCTTCACGAGGCGGTCGTATTCGTCCGGCGTGAGGCCGTGCTCGGCGATCAGCTCGGTAGTGATAGCGGGTTCGTTGGAAATCACGGGCGAGGCTCGGTTCACTTGCCTCTCCCATATGGCGGGAGCGAAGTCACGCCGCCAGCTTGAAGTGATCCACAAGCCCGGCGAACAGGCCGCGGCCGTCGGTCCGCCCCATGGCCGCTTCGACGTGGTTTTCCGGGTGCGGCATCATGCCGAGCACGTTGCCGCGCTCGTTGATGATGCCGGCGATGGCGTTCATGGCGCCGTTGTGATTCCAGTTCGGGTCCACCATGCCGTCCGGCGACGAATAGCGGAAGGCCACCCGGCCCTCGCCTTCGAGCCGAGCGATGGTCTCGCCGTCGGCGATGTAATTACCTTCGCCGTGCGCCACCGGCACCCGGATCACCTGTCCGGCATTGTAGCCACGCGTGAACGGCGTATCGGACCGCTCGACCCGCAGATAGACGTCGCGGCAGATGAAGCGGATTTGCGCGTTGCGCATCAGCACGCCGGGAAGCAGTCCGCTCTCGCAGGCGATTTGAAAGCCGTTGCAGACCGCGAGCACGAGGCCCCCCTTGGCGGCAAAGCCGCGCACCGCATCCATGACCGGGGCGCGGGCGGCGATGGCGCCGCAGCGCAGATAGTCGCCGTAGGAAAATCCGCCGGGAATGACGACGAGATCGGTGCCGCCGGGAAGCGCGGTCTCGGCGTGCCAGACCATCGCCGGCTCGTTGCCGGAAACGAGCCGCAGCGCGCGGGCCATGTCACGCTCGCGATTGATGCCGGGAAAGATAATGACGGCCGATTTCATCACCCGCCTATCCAGTCACCTCGATCCGATAATTCTCAATCACCGTATTGGCGAGCAGCTTTTCCGCCGCGGTCTTCAGCGCGGCTTCCGCGCCGGCGCGATCGGCGTCTTCGATCTCGATGTCGAACACCTTGCCTTGGCGGACGCTGGCGACACCGCCGACACCGAGCGACTTCAGGGCGCCTTCAATGGCCTTACCCTGCGGATCGAGAATGCCGGATTTCAGCGTGACGGTGACGCGCGCTTTCATGTCCTCTCAATAGGGAGGAATCGCAAGCGCCGCAACAAGGTGCTGCGGACGCCAAGCGAGGTTAGCGACGGTTATGGGCTTCGCAGCGGCCGATCCGGGCCGGATGCGCTCAGCCCTTGACCAGGATCGGACCGGTGCCCTGCGGCCGCTCGCCCTCGCTCATGATGCCGAGGCGTTTTGCCACCTCGGTATAGGCTTCGAGCAGGCCGCCGAGGTCGCGGGTGAAGCGATCCTTATCGAGCTTCTCGTTGGACTTGATATCCCACAGCCGGCAGGAATCCGGGGAAATCTCGTCGGCCACGACGATCCGCATCAGATCGTTCTCCCACAGCCGGCCGGTCTCCATCTTGAAATCGACCAGGCGAATGCCGACGCCGAGAAACAGGCCGGAGAGGAAATCGTTGACCCGAATCGCCAGCGACATGATGTCGTCGATTTCCTGGGGCGTCGCCCAGCCGAACGCGGTGATGTGCTCTTCCGACACCATCGGATCGTTGAGCTGATCGTTCTTGTAATAGAACTCGATGATCGAGCGCGGCAGTTGCGTGCCTTCCTCGATGCCGAGCCGCTGCGACAATTCCCCGGCGGCAACGTTGCGCACCATGATCTTCGAGCGGAATGATCTCGACCTCGCGAATCAACTGCTCGCGCATGTTGAGCCGGCGGATGAAGTGAGTCGGAACTCCGATGTCGTTCAGATGCTGAAACAGGTATTCCGAAATCCTGTTGTTGAGCACCCCCTTGCCTTCGATGACCTGATGCTTTTTCGCATTGAAGGCGGTTGCGTCGTCCTTGAAATGCTGGATCAGCGTTCCGGGCTCGGGTCCTTCGTAAAGGACCTTCGCCTTGCCTTCATATATGCGGCGACGGCGGCTCATCGGAGTGTACCGGGGTTTGGTGAAGTCCATGGATGCCGTGGCTCCATTTTTGATGTCGAGGTCCGCGGCGGCGGCTAAAGGGCGCGCTCGGAACCAAGGCGCACGCAACTCAACTTAAGCGGCCCATCCGCGTCACGGAAGCTAACCGAAGGTGACGCGGAGTACAATCGACATAGACCCGCGCGAGACTTCCCGCAATGTCGAATTATCCTGGCAAATGCGGTTGCCTTGACGAGCCACCCCCGATATGCAAGGCCGCAAACGATCCGCCCTCTTTCACGCCTGTAGGCCAAGCTCCAGACTGCCGCGAGCAAGTCCAAAGGCCATCCCGACGCACGTCCGAGGCACCTCCATGACCACGTTCGACAAGCGCGAAGAAGCCTTCGAGAAGCAGTTTGCCCACGATGAGGAATTAAAGTTCAAGGCGACCGCACGGCGCAACAAGATGCTCGGCCTGTGGGCGGCGGAAAAGCTCGGACTGAGCGGTCCCGCGGCCGACAGCTATGCGCTCTCGGTGGTGATGACGGAATTCGAGCAGACCGGCGATCGCGACGTCGCGCACAAGATCCGCAAGGATTTCGACGCCAAGGGCGTCGCGCAGTCGGACCACCAGATCGCCCGCACCATGAACGAATTCATGGCCAAGGCGGTGGCCGACATCCAGGCCGGCCGCTGAGTCGAACAGCTTCGCGGCCGCATTTAGCGAACGGAAAAATAATCATGGCCATCCCCGCATTCACGCTCGCCAGACGCTTCCACGCCGGAGAAACGGTATTTACCGGCTGGTGCGGCCTGCCCTATCCGCTTCTCGCCGAGACGTTAGCGCGCGAAGGGTTTCCGGCCGTGGCGGTCGAAAGCCAGCACGGTCTGTGGGATGTCTCCGGCATCCTCCACGCCGTCGCGGCGATCCGTCAGGGCGGCGCGGCTCCCATGGTGCGGGTGCCGCTTAACGATTTCGCGCTGGTGAGCCGTGCGCTCGATTTCGGCGCCGAAGGCATCATCGCGCCGATGATCAATACGCCGGCGGACGCGCGCGCCTTTGCCGCCGCGGCCAAATTCCCACCGCTCGGCGAGCGCAGCTGGGGCCCGCACCGCGCCATGGCGCTCGGGGGCGTTTCCGACATGGCGACCTATTTGCGCGAAGCCAACGACCACATTGTCACCTTCGCGATGATCGAGACCCGCACCGCTCTGCAAAATTTCGAAGCGATCATCAATACGCCGGGGATCGACGGGTTCTTCCTCGGTCCGTCGGACCTGTCGATCGCGCTGTCCGACGGCAAGACCGTCGACCCGTTGTCGAAGGAAGTCGACGGCCATCTCGATACGATGATCGCCGGCGCGCAAAAAGCGAAGAAAATCCCCGGCGCCTATTCGACATCCGCCGAGCGCGCCGTGAATTTCGCCAAGCGCGGCGTCAGGTTCATCACGGTGTCGAGCGATCTCGCGATGTTTCGCGCCGGCGCGGCCGCGGCGATGAAGGTGCTAAAGGGCTAAGCTCTCGATCGGCCATCGATGGTTTCGCCGATGCGCGCGAGCACCGGAGCGATATCGGCTTCGATCTCCGCGGCGGTCACTTCGATCACCGTATAATCGTGTTCGGCGAGCCAGACCCGCTTCTGCGCGCGAGCGACAGCGGCGGTGGAGCTTTCTTCGTCCGGCACAAGATCGATGACGGTCCGCAGCGGGAAGGAGACGAAATCGCAAATGATCTGGCCGACCGGCGTCTGGCGCTTGAAACCGCGGCCGGCAAAGCGCCGATCGTTGGTGAGCGCCTGCCAGAGCGCCCGTTCCGCATCGGTCGGATTGCGGCGCAGGAGCCGCGCCAAGCCGCGCACCGGCCCGCGTTCCTTCGGCACCCGGCCGGAGCCGTGCTCGGCGATGAGCGAGCGCAGCATCTCGGCTTCCTCGCCGTCGAGCACGCCGCCGCGGGCCGGTCCTTTGCGGCCCTCGGCGATCGCCATGATCACGCCGTGCAGCGTCTGGATGTCCTGCTGCGTCGGCGCCATGCGGGTAAAGATGTTGCGCAAGTTGATCTGCATGGTTTCGCGCTTGTCGGGCGGCCGGAAGAACTCGACCTTTTCCAGCTCGCGCTCGACGGAAGCGAAAAACGCAAGGAGCTGTTGCTTGGGCGCCGGTTTCGACTTTTGCGGCATGGCGAAGGGCAGACCCGTGCCGGCGAGCTTGAACCACTCATAAGCCAAGATCACCACGGCCTGCGCCAGATTGAGCGAGGCGAATGCCGGATTGACCGGCAGCGTGACGATGCGGTCGGCCAGCGCCACCTCGTCGTTTTCCAGCCCGTTGCGCTCGCGGCCGAACACGATGGCGACGGTGCCGCCCTCGGCAATGCGCGGGCCGATCTCGGCCGCCGCCTGTTGCGGCCCGATCACCGGCTTGGCCTGGTCGTGGGCGCGCGCGGTCGTGGCGAGAACGAAGCTGCAATCGGCGATCGCGGCTGCCAGCGTGTCGTAAAGCTTGGCGTCGCCGAGGATATGGTCGGCGCCCGCGGCCATTATCCGCGCCTTGTCGTTGGGCCAGGCTTGGCGCGGCTTGACCAGACGCAGCTCCGAGAGGCCGAAATTGGCCATGGCGCGCGCCGCGGCGCCGATATTCTCGCCCAGCTGGGGCTCCACCAGGACGATGACGGGCCCGCCCTGGGCGCTGGAGGCTTTCGTCTTATCTGTCCCGGCGCCCGGCATGCACTGCTCCTCGGCGAGCGAATACCCTCAAGCCGCAGGCCGTGCCCAAGCCGGCCGCTTGCGTCAAGCTGCGGCACCCTTTGCACCTGCTGACAAGGCTTTTACCAACGGAGTGCGGATGCTATAGGGCGCGCGCCGAACTTCCGTCAGTCGAATTCCCGGTTGGCGATGTCCGCGCCGAGAACAATTCACCCGACGGGCCGCGGGAGAGCCATTCCACCGCGCCCGCCAACGTTCAGTGTCCGGTCGGCCCGAACAAACACGGCGACCAGAGGTGCAAGCATGCCAGATCTCGAAATCATGTGGACAAAGGTCGATGAAGCCCCGGCGCTCGCGACCTATTCCCTGCTGCCGATCGTCGAAGCCTTCGTGGGCGCGGCGGGTGTGTCCGTGAAGTTGAAGGACATCTCGCTGGCCGGTCGCATCCTTGCCACTTTCCCCGAGAAGCTGACGCCTGCGCAACGCATTAACGACGAACTCACCGAACTCGGCGAACTCGCGATGAGGCCCGAGGCCAACATCATGAAGCTGCCCAACATCTCCGCCTCGATCCCGCAGCTCAAGGCCGCGATCAAGGAGCTGCAAGGCAAGGGCTACGACGTTCCGGACTATCCGGACAATCCTACGACGGAAGCCGAGAAGGATATCAAGTCGCGCTATGCCAAGGTGTTCGGCAGCGTCGTCAACCCGGTCTTGCGCGAGGGCAATTCCGACCGCCGCGCCGCCGGCGCCGTCAAGCAATACGCCCGCAACAATCCGCACAAGATGGGCGCCTGGAGTCCCGACTCCAAATCGCATGTGGCGTACATGTCGGGCGGTGATTACTACGGCTCGGAAATCTCGACCACCGTCGGCGCGGCGACCAATGTCCGCATCGAACTGGTCGGCGCCGACGGCGCCATCACGGTGCTGAAGGCGAAGACGCCGCTTAAGGCCGGCGAGATCATCGACGCGGCGGTGATGAGCCGCAAGGCGCTGCGCGCCTTCTTCGCCGAGCAGATCGAAGCCGCCAAGAAGCAAGGCGTATTGTTCTCGCTGCACGTGAAGGCGACCATGATGAAGATCGCCGATCCCATCGTGTTCGGCCATGCCGTTTCCGTCTTCTTCGCCGATGTGATCGACAAGCACGCCGCGACGCTCAAGCGTCTCGGCGTCAATCTCAATAACGGCTTCGGCGATCTCTTGACCAAGATCGAGACGCTGCCGGCAGCGGAAAAAGCAGCGATCAAGGCCGACATCGCCGCCGAATACGCGAAACGACCTGGCCTCGCCATGGTCAATTCCGACAAGGGCATCACCAACCTGCACGTGCCGAGCGACGTCATCATCGACGCTTCGATGCCGGCGATGATCCGCGAGTCCGGCCGCATGTGGGGCGCCGACGGCAAGCTGCACGACGTCATCGCCGCGATCCCGGATCGCTCTTACGCGACGTTGTTTCAGGCGGTCATCGACGACTGCAAGGCCCACGGCGCGTTCGATCCTCAGCACCATGGGCTCGGTTCCCAACATCGGGTTGATGGCGCAGCAGGCCGAGGAATACGGCTCGCACGACAAGACGTTCGAAGTTGCCGCGGCCGGAACGGTACGCGTCGTCGCCGATGACGGCAAGGTGTTGCTGGAGCGTCCGGTCGAAACCGGCGACCTCTTTCGCATGTGCCAGCTTCGCGACGCGGCGATCCAGGACTGGGTCAAGCTCGGGGTGCGCCGCGCGCGCCTCACCAACACCCCGGCGGTGTTCTGGCTCGACGCCAAGCGCGCGCATGACGCCCAGGTGATCGCCAAAGTCGAGAAGTACCTGAAGGATCAGGATACGTCGGGGCTCGACATTCGTATCCTGCCGCCGGTCGAAGCGATGAAGTTTTCGCTCGAGCGCATCCGCAAGGGGCAGGACACGATCTCCGTCACCGGCAACGTGCTGCGCGACTATTTGACCGACCTGTTTCCGATCATGGAGCTCGGCACCTCGTCCAAGATGCTGTCGATCGTTCCGCTATTGGCGGGCGGCGGTCTTTTCGAGACCGGTGCCGGCGGCTCGGCGCCCAAGCACGTCGAGCAGTTTCAGCAAGAGGGCTATCTGCGCTGGGATTCGCTCGGCGAGTTTCTCGCGCTTGGCGCGTCGCTCGAACATCTGGCGCAGACCAATAAGAACGCCAAGGCGCAGGTTCTCGCCGAGACGCTCGATGAGGCCATCGGCAAATTCCTCGAGTTCAACCGCAATCCTGCGCGCAAGGTCGGCGAAATCGACAATCGCGGCAGCCATTTCTACCTTGCGCTCTATTGGGCTCAGGCGCTGGCCGCGCAGACCAAGGACGCGGAGCTGCAAGCCCGCTTCAAGCCGCTCGCCGAAACGCTCGCCAAGAACGAAGCCAAGATCAATGCCGAACTGATCGGCGCACAAGGCAAGCCGGTCGACACGGGCGGTTACTACCTGCCCGATCCCGCCAAGGCATCGGCGGCAATGCGGCCGAGCGCCACGTTGAACGCCGCGCTCGCCGCGCTCTGACACGGCGGGCGTTCGAGGAGCGCACGCGGCTTTTACCGCGCGAAAGTCAATGCTATAGAGTTCGCCGCCAGCTGCCGGGGTGGCGTCATCCGAGCGCGCGCCTGATCATTGCCCATCCGAAACCTGCGACCGACCGCGCTCCAACCGGATCGAAGCTCCATGGCGAAAATCAAGGTCACCAATCCCATCGTCGAGATGGACGGCGACGAGATGACGAGGATCATCTGGCACTCCATCAAGGACAAGCTGATCTACCCCTATCTCGACATCAACTTGATGTATTTCGACCTCGGCATGCAAAAGCGCGACGAGACCCGCGACCAGATCACCATCGACGCCGCCGAAGCGACCAAGAAGGTCGGCGTTGCGGTCAAATGCGCCACCATCACGCCGGACGAGGCGCGCGTGAAGGAATTCAATCTGCACGAGATGTACCGCTCGCCGAACGGCACCATCCGCAACATCCTGGGCGGCGTCATCTTTCGCGAGCCGATCATCTGCAAGAACGTGCCGCGGCTGGTGCCTGGCTGGACCAAGCCGATCATCATCGGCCGCCACGCTTATGGCGACCAATACCGCGCCACCGACTTCAAGGTGCCCGGCAAGGGCAAGCTCTTTCTCACTTTCGTCGGCGACGACGGCAACGAGATCAAGCGCGAGGTGTTTGCCTTCCCCGGCTCAGGCGTTGCGATGGCGATGTACAATCTCGACGATTCGATCCGCGATTTTGCCCGCGCCTCGATGAACTTCGCGCTCAACCGCGGCTACCCGCTGTATCTGTCGACCAAGAACACCATCGTCAAAGTCTATGACGGCCGCTTCAAGGATATTTTCCAGGAGGTGTTCGACGCCGAGTTCAAGGACAAGTTCGCGGAAAAGAAGCTGACTTACGAGCACCGGCTGATCGACGACATGGTGGCGGCGGCGCTGAAATGGTCGGGCGGCTATGTCTGGGCCTGCAAGAACTACGACGGCGACGTGCAGTCGGACACCGTGGCGCAAGGCTACGGCTCGCTCGGCTTGATGACCTCGGTGCTGACGACCCCGGACGGCAAGGTGGTCGAGGCCGAGGCCGCCCACGGCACCGTGACGCGGCATTATCGCGAGCACCAGAAGGGCCGTGAGACCTCGACCAACTCCATTGCCTCGATCTTCGCCTGGACCCGCGGGCTCACCCATCGCGCCAAGCTCGACAACAACGCGGAGCTGGCGAAATTCGCATCAACGCTGGAAAAGGTCACCGTCGGCACGGTGGAAGCGGGCTTCATGACCAAGGACCTCGCGCTCCTCGTCGGCCCCGACCAGAAGTGGCTCACCACGACGGGCTTCCTCGACAAGATCGACGCCAATCTGAAGGCGGCGATGGCGTAAAGCCGCCCTCACCGCACGACCGGGCGATCCCGCGGCCGGACTTCCGAGGCTGACAGCGGGCGCGGCAATGCCTATCTAAGGCCGATGGCAAAGCTCGGACCGATCGCGCTTATCGTGGTGCTCCTGGGACTTTTGACGGCGGCGCTCTGGCTCGCCGTCCACACCTGGATTTCGGCCGCGGCATCGCCGATGCCGGCGTCTGCCTATATCTTCATGGCGCTCGGCGTGGTGTTCTCGCTCGCGCTGGGCTTTGGCCTCATGGCGCTCGTGTTCTATTCGAGCCGTCACGGGTACGACGATGAGGCAGCCGACTTCTCGCGGCGGCCGGAGGGCGACCGCGAGTAAAGGCGCGCCGCGGCGCCGCATTGAACGGCATCGGGTTTTTGTCTAGCTTCCTGCGCCTTCCCGCCGCGCCGAGCATTGGAGAATTGCCATGACAAAGACGATCCGGCTGCAGAGCGACAGCAACGCCCACGATCGGCCCTGGCGCATCGCCGTCGAGCAAGGTTTTTTCGCCGCCGAGGGACTTGAGGTCGAATATCACGAGGACAATCCGAAAGGCGCCGCGGGGCGCGTCGCCGACTTCTCGCAGCGCTGGAAGGAATCGCAGCTGCAGAAGGGCGCTCTCGAAGTCTATCCGGTGTGCGAATGGGGCGCGATCGAACGGGTGCAGGCGCTCGGCGGCGGCAAGATCATCGGGCTCGACACCACGGTTCGCACCGGCGCGCTGATGGTGCGCAAGGACTTCTTCAATCCAATCGCTGCGCGAATTGCGCAACGTGCCGATCGCGGTGACCTGGCACGCCGGCACATTCTATGCCGCGATCGAAGTGCTGGAAGCGGCGGGCGTGCCGTTCGCGGACATCACGCTGGTGCATGCCAACGACCGGCTCGACGCGCTTCTCTCCGGCAAGACCGAGGCGGCGGCGCTGATGGAGCCCTTGGTCAGCCGCGCGCTCGCCGCCGGCGCCCGCAAGATCGCCGACCTGCGCTGGCGCGGCGGCATCGTCGCCGGCGACGACGTCGATGACGAAACCGCGGCCAAGCTCCGCCGCGCGCTCAATCGCGCCATCGCATGGCTCAACGAGAACGAAAGCCGCTCGCGCGACGAGGTGCTGCGCGACCTTCCCCCCGAGCAGCGCAAGCACGGACTGATGCCGGAGCTCATCGGCGTCAAAGCCTATCAAGCGGGCGAGTTTCAGGAGAAGGTCGATTGGATGATCGACCGCGGCTTTCTTAAGGAGCCGCCCAAATACGGCGACGTGGTGCGCAAATAAGCGGCGCAAAAAGAGCACAAGAACAGCGATGAAAAGAAAATGCCCCCGGCGGGGAAGTCGCCGGGGGCTGCGATCCGCAAGGGGAAGCTGAAGATGGTGCAAGCCTTCCCGCCGCGGACCGTCGACATCTCAACCACAAAATTGCGGCAACAGGGTGTGGCGGGCGTGAACATAATCGTGAATTTAATGCGGGACTTTTAGCGCGGCGCCGATCCATTTTTGAACCGGCCGGTCGAACGACCACAATACGGCCCTCGCACCGGCCGCGTCGCGGCTCCGCTATGGCGCCAAGGAGGCCCAACCGCGCCAAATCACAGTGCATCTGCGGACTTTGCCACCCTTCTTAACGCTTTCGAATTTTTAAGTATTTTTCCGGATTGCTAACGATCATGGCGGCATTTCGGCAATTTAGTGATGGCTATCAACGCGATTTGAACTTTTCCCGCTTAGAACGCTTTCCCATCCGACGCGACTAACCGGAGGACAGCGGGCGCGGTGTCCGCCTTTCTTCCGAATTAACCGAATGTGCGGAAATTCATTCCGCCGACTTGCAGGGAACGGCAGTCATGACCGAACTCAAAAGGAGCCGCAATACGCTGTGTGCGCTCGTTGCCGCAGCCGCAGCCGCCACGATGCTATCGACGACCGGTTTCGCCATGCCGTCTTATGACGGCACCTGGAGCGTGCTGGTGATGACCCAGAAAGGTGATTGCGACCCGGGCTATCGCTATCCGATCCGCATCTCCAATGGAAAACTCGTCAACGCCGGCGATAATGGCTTCACCATCACCGGCAATGTCGGCCAGACCGGCGCCATCACGGTGACAGTCAGTGCCGGCGGCAAGAGCGCGACCGGTGTCGGCCGCCTCGCCGGCGACGAGGGCGGCGGCTTGTGGAGCGGCGGTTCCTGCTCCGGCTCCTGGACCGCGGAACGCCGCGCCTCTTAAACGCAGCGCCTCCTGCAAGGCCGCAGGCTAGTCCCCCCACCACCTGCGCAAACGGCACGGGGCGCGAGCGATAAGGTGCGCAAACGACAAGGTGTGAAAACGACAAGCGCCGCTCGTTCCTTTCGGGACGGGCGGCGTTTCGATGTGCCGTCGATCGCCAGCGTTCGGCGGGCCAGCATTCGGCGGCCGAGCGTTTGCTGGGCCAGTGTCCGGCGGGCGATGAGCCTCCCCCTACCCTCCCCCGGGTGTCGAGGCCGGTGGGGGCCGGCCCCGATCACTTGAATTCTTACAGCCCGGGCAAAGCCAAGCCGAAGTGGGGGAGGATGACGCGGGTACGCTACTGACTTGGTTGGCCGGAATTTACGCCTCTGCGGCGTCGTCGGCTTCGCCTTCTTCGCCGGCGAGGATGCGCTCGGCGATCAGCCCGGCATTCTGCCGGACGGCGGTTTCGATCTTGGCGGCGATATCGGGATTGGCTTTCAAGAACGCCTTGGCGTTCTCGCGGCCCTGGCCGATGCGCTGGCTGTCATAGGAAAACCAGGCGCCGGATTTTTCGACCACGCCGGCTTTGACGCCGAGATCGATCAATTCGCCGGTCTTGGACACGCCCTCGCCGTACATGATGTCGAATTCGACCTGCTTGAACGGCGGCGCCAGCTTGTTTTTGACCACTTTGACTCGGGTCTGGTTGCCGACCACCTCGTCGCGCTCCTTGATCGCGCCGATGCGGCGGATATCGAGCCGGACGGAGGCGTAGAATTTGAGCGCATGCCCGCCGGTGGTGGTTTCCGGCGAGCCGTACATGACGCCGATCTTCATGCGGATCTGGTTGATGAAGATCACCATCGTGTGCGAGCGGTTGATGGAAGCGGTCAGCTTGCGCAAGGCCTGGCTCATCAGGCGCGCCTGCAAGCCGGGCTGGCTGTCGCCCATCTCGCCTTCGAGCTCGGCGCGCGGCACCAAAGCCGCCACCGAAATCGATGACCAGCACGTCGACGGCGCCGGAACGCACCAGCGTATCGGCGATTTCCAGCGCCTGCTCGCCGGCATCGGGCTGCGAGATCAGAAGATCGTCGACATTGACGCCGAGCTTGCGCGCATAGATCGGATCGAGCGCATGTTCGGCGTCGATGAAGGCGCAGATGCCGCCATTCTTCTGTGCTTCGGCCAGAACATGCAGTGCGAGCGTCGTCTTGCCGGAGGATTCCGGGCCGTAAATTTCGACGACGCGGCCGCGCGGTAGCCCGCCGATGCCGAGCGCGATATCGAGGCCGAGCGAGCCGGTGGATACGGTGTCGACGTCCATCGACTTGTCGTTCTTGCCGAGCCGCATGATCGAGCCCTTGCCGAAATTGCGCTCGATCTGCGAGAGCGCGGCATCAAGGGCCTTCGATTTATCCATGGACGGTCCTTCAACGAGACGAAGCGCTGCACTCATGTCCGTGCTCCTTATGACTGGGATTCGCAAGGACGGGAAAGCGCCCCGAAAACCCCCGCTGCAATGGCGATAGAAGCACTGTACACGATCTGTTCTCCGTTCGCAATATGTTCTTTTGGGGGTGTGGGTACTGGCCCCTTTCCATCCCCTCTGGTCCCTTTTGAACCAGTGGGTTGGCCCCTTTTGGAATAAATCGTAAACGAGAGATTGCTGTTCAATTTTGCTCAGACTCGCCGTGATGGATCGCTCAAGCTCTGATAGGAATCCAGTACCTAGGAGGCGAGTCATGGCGGCTCCAAAGACTGACAAGCGCAAGGACTACATTCGCTACGCTGAACACTGTTTGGACTTAGTCCCTGCAATAGCCGCGCGGGGAGATCGCACCATCAACCGCGAAATGGCAGCCGAATGGATGAGACTCGCGGATGTTGTCGCGCACCCGTCGAAGCCAGCAAAATGAATGGCGCGCCTCAGTTGGCGGCCTCTTTCATTAGTCTCCCAAAGCGAGCTCTAGTGTTTGGCCCTTTTTCGGGAATGCCCGATTCAGCATCCTGTAGAACTGCTCCCATCCAGAGGAGGCCCGCATCAGTCCAATAACAGCGTGAAGATGTTGAGCCAAAGCCGGATGCCCCACGTCCTCTGTTAGCCACTGATGGTGCTTTCCTCGGCGGTGGCCGTGTTCATCTTTGGGATTTCGCTCTTCCAATTCCTCCAGAATGCCCGGAGCCAGTCGCTCATAAACGAGATCATTCGTATAGATGCCAACAATGCCCGGTCTTTTCCCCCTCAAGCTGAGCCATTGCCATCCGCGCAAGCGAAACATCTCCTTGTAAAATTCATCCGGAAACCGTTTAGCCCAAGCTGCAAGTTCTTTACCGAGGTAGGCGTCTAGAATGGCTTGCAAAGCCATCCTGTCGCGAACCTCCTGATAGCCGGTGGCTTCATCGACAAGCCCGACGATACCAACGTTGGCCAGCCCTCGAAGCAGAATGCGGGCGCCTTCTGCGGTCGTTTTTTGTGGGGTGCTTAGATCACCTTTTTCATCGGCTTCAATCCAAACATCGCAAACGCGCGGCAGAAGGGTTGCATCCATCCCGTGTGCAAGAGGATCGCCCCTGCCTGTCCTGTAGAGAATTGGCTGTTTCACCACCGCGGCTAAGTCATTGGGGATATGATCTTTTAGGTTTTTGGGACCCAAAAAAAATGGGCAATCCACCACCGTCGTCTGTTTCCTCCTGCTTCCGCTTAAATTCGGCTCCGCCGTGACGCCGACCCAACGCGCGGTTCACTCCACGTTGTGAAAGAACCCGGCGGCCATCATTAAGAACAGCGCATTCAATTTTGCGGTCACCAATAGTCAGCACGCCCATGTGGGTCGCGTAAGGAACATCCTTATGCCATCGCGCCTCAATTGCTTGGCGCGCAATTGAGGTGGTCCCGGTTGTCTGAACAGGTTTTCCGCTTCGATAAGTGGAGTCTCTGCCGGGGTTAGGCTGCCAAGCGGAATGGCAGTTGGTTGAAGTAGGCTTGATCGGGCGTGGCGCCGTCAAGGCTCGAATGTGGGCGGCGTCCATTGTAAAAGTCCAGATAGCGGCCGATCGAACTGCGCGCCTCGCTAACGCTGTCGTAGGCCTTCAAATACACCTCCTCATATTTGACGGTGCGCCACAGCCGCTCGACGAAGACATTGTCGCGCCAGGCGCCTTTGCCGTCCATGCTGATCGCAATGCCGTTGTCGGCGAGCACGCCGGTGAAGGCGGCGCCGGTGAACTGCGAGCCCTGGTCGGTATTGAAGATGTCGGGCTTGCCGTGACGCGCCAAGGCGTGCTCCAGCGTCTCGACGCAGAATGCCGCCTCCATCGTGATCGACAGCCGCCATGCCAGCACGCGACGGCTGAACCAATCGAGCACCACGGCCAGGTAAACGAAGCCACGTTCCATCGGGATGTAAGTGATGTCCATTGCCCACACTTGGTTCGGCCGCGTGATCGCCAGCCCGCGCAGCAAATACGGGTAGATCCTGTGGCCGGGCTCCGGCTTCGTGGTGCGCGGACGGCGATACAGCGCCTCTATCCCCATCCGCCGCATCAACATCTTCACGTGACGACGGCCGATCTTGCTCCCTTCGGCCACCAGCAAGCCTTGCAACATCCGCGATCCCGCGAAGGGGAACTCTAGGTGCAGCCGGTCGAGACGCCGCATCACTTCCAGACCGGCTTCCGACACCGGCCTTGGCAGGTAGTAGACGCTGCCACGGCTGATGCGCAGAACCTCCGCTTGCCTCGTGATCGGCAGATCGTGTTCACGGTCGATCATCGCTTTGCGCTCAGCAATCCCGCCTTGGTGAGCGCGCCCTCTAAAAAATCATTCTCGAGCGTCAGCTCGCCAATCTTGGCGTGCAGCGACTTTACGTCGATCGCAGGCTGTGCAGCACCGTTGCCGCCACCGGGACCGAACACATCAGCAGCCCCGCTCTCGAGCTGGGCCTTCCACGCTGTGATCTGATTGGGGTGCACGTCGAACTGCTCGGCAAGCTGGGTTAGCGTTCGATCGCCCTTAACGGCGGCAAGCGCCACCTTCGCCTTGAAGGCCGGTGTATGGTTCCGGCGCGGTCGTCTCGACATGGTCTCTCCTGATTCGCGGGACATAGCGTGCCCGCTGTCAGGCAGAAACTCCACTTATCGTCCTGTGCAGATTTCCGGGACCGGCTCTAATTTCCTTCCGTCGCTCTGGAGTCAATGCAGCCGCGCGAGGGTACTGGCCCCCTTTCGGCCACCTGAGAACGAAGGTGGCCCCTTTGAATCAATGGGCTGGTCCCTTTTGGGAGACACCGTAGCATTCGAATCCAACTTTCTGAGGTCACGTAAAAGTTCCTGTACGGAACCACACATAATCTCGACATGGGACCAGGTAACGGCGCACCATCGGATTTGACTGAACGCCGTCGCAAGGCGCTCGGGACCCTCACAGCCTGCCGGGACCCTTTTGAGTGTCCTTTATTCACCTAGCGTGAAGGGAATTTGCCATGCCTTTGACCATGTTCTTCCAGGAAACCTGCCCAAGGTGTCACAAGCCAATAACGCAGAGCGTTATCGAGCCGCACCCAAGCCGCCGCGACCTTGCACTCCAAAACTTCGAGTGTGTGGATTGTGGCGCTGTAAAAACCAAAATTTACTCGCTGAAACCGGGCGAGCCGGCGCCTGAACCAGCGCCTGAAATGGCAACCTAAAACATTGACGAGGCCGCCTCAGTTGGCGGCCTCGTCGTCTCGCCAAGCCAACGATTCCGCCAACTTCACGTACTGGTCCTTTTTGACCACCCGAGAACAAAGGTGGTCCCTTTTGAAATTGCGGACTGATCCTCTTTGGAACTGGAGGCATGTTGACTCTAGGTTGAGTAAATGAAAATCTGCTCGGGAATTAATTTCGGCTTTGCTCTCAAACCACAACCAGGAGGAAAGTCATGGCGTATGTCCGTCAATTGCTCGCTGCTATTGCAATGATCCTAGTAATTCCTTCTCTAGCTTTCGCTCAGTACATCACTACTGAACAGCAACGTGCACAGGCTCAACAGAACTTGCAGCAACACCAACAACAGCAGAGGCAGAATCAGACAAATGAAAATTACACTGTTCACACAACTGGCGAAGGTCACGGTGGAGTTCCAACCAGCGGGGGATACCCACCCAGCGGCCAGTAAACTTTGAAAAGGACCAACCTTGCAGAAACGTCTTTTTGGTCTTTTGAGTAGCGCATAGCTAATGAGAGAGGCCGCCTCAGTTGGCGGCTCGTCATAGAACGGCAAAGGCAACGTTGTATCGTACCGCGGATGAATAAGATCGAGCCTCACTTCAAAATCATCATCGTGGTTGCTCAACTTCATAATTGTGGTCACTGACGCTAGATGCTCACGCAACTTTGGGTGACCCAAATCTTCTGTAAGCCTGCGGGTAAATGGATATTTTCGTCCCGATCCGGTTTCGCGGCGTGGAACTACTCGACGTAATTCCTCTAGGACGCCCAGCGCCAATCTCGCGTATACAATGTCGTTAGTGAGATGCCCAAAGTACCGAGGCTTTTTGCCTGCATCTCTAGGCAATTCCAGTCCGCCCAAGCGGTATAAATTCTCGTAAATTATGGTACTGGCCCATTTCCATGGTCACTGGTCCCTTTTGAATTTATCCACTGGTCCTTTTGAAAGTTGGGGAACTATCTGGGGGTGCGACACTTGTGGGTGGGTAATACTGGGTCGGAAAGAGGAATCCACGATGCTTTTTGCCAAGGGAGTTGCCAAACCAGCCCTCGTGCTGGGCTTTGCCGGCGCCTTGTCGCTGATCGCCATTGCGCCGGCCGCGGCGCAAATCAATATCAACGTGCCAGGACTTCACGTTCATGTCGGCCGGCATCATCGGCATTATTATGCCCCGCCGCCGGCACCTTATTACGGCTATCGCGGCTACGGATATGGTGGCGGTTATAATGGATGCCCGCCCAGTTACACGATCCAGGACGGCGTTTGTAAGCCATACCGCGGCTACTAGCTGCCCCGAGAGGCCGCCTCAGTTGGCGGCCTCGTCGTAGAACGGCAACGGCAACGGCGATGTTGTGTCGTAGCGCGGATGGGGCGGGTCGTCCTTTTTCATTCATAAGGAGCCAGTACCGGCTGTCTACTGGCCTATTTCCATCGGCAATAGAGCCGGGTACCGGGGGGTATCGGCCCGACCCGTGACGTGCAGTCGTCCGTGCCGAAATATCATTTCATTCTGCAGGGGCCGATCGGCGTCACGACGATCCGCACGGCACGCTGCTGCCCGACGATGGCGCGGCGCTCGCACCGCCGAGCGCATCATCCGCGAATTGCAGGAGGCCGGCGGTTACGACGAGCCGGATCTCGCTATGGTGGTCAAGACCGCCGCGGGGCGGATCGTCCTTTCCGTTCGAGTAAGCCGGGCCGCCGCCGGCGGTCGTGGAATAGCCGGCGTCATGGCTCGAACCCGCGCGGCCGGCCGGCGTTACCGGCGGGGCGGCGTATCATGCCGCGCCTTTTTGGCAGGGAGCAAAGCATCGTGCCTGTCCGCAGTTACCTCATCTTGGCGCTTGCCACCTGTCTGGGCGCCACGCTCGGCGCCACTGCAAGCTTCGGCGGCGAGCAATCCTTGCTCTATCCGCCGGAGGTGCGCGCCCGCCCGGTGGTGGTCGTGAACGGAGGCGGTTATCAGCGCCACTATTGGGATCCGCGCTATGCGGCGCTCTGTCCATGGACGCCGGTACCATGGACGCCGGTACCATGGACGCCGGTACCATGGACGCCGGTAGCCGCCCGCCGCCTCGCCCGCTATCAAGCGCCCCATGAAACCTTATGCCTACGATAGGATGCCCGCCACCCCGCCGTCGTTGTTGAGCCATGACGACCTGCGCCAGGTGGTGCGGCTGGCGCCGCTTATCGCCATCGACCTCATCATGCGCAATGCGCAGAACGAGGTTCTGCTCGGCCTGCGCAATAACGAACCGGCCAAAGGCTGGTATTTCGTGCCGGGCGGCATGATTCTGAAAAATGAGCCGTTGCGCGACGCTTTCGGCCGCATCCTCAAACGCGAGACCGATCTCGTCAGCCCGTTCGACAGCGCCCGGTTGCTGGGCGTCTTCGAGCATTTCTATCCCAACAATCGTTTCGGCGACGCCGGTTACGGCACCCATTATGTGGTGCTCGGCTACGCGCTGAGCGTTGCCGACGGCGCGCCGATCCGCCGCGACGAACAGCACAGCGAATTGCGCTGGTGGGACGAGGCGGCATTGCTGGCCTCACCAAACGTTCACCACAACACCAAAACCTATTTCCGCGGGCCGAAAGCGCCGGCGGATTAATATTTCCACAAATTTCTCTTGTATATTCTTGCAGCGGGGCGATCCCTGAATGGGATGTGACGTAGACATGCGCGTGCTTTATCGATTCCTCGGTGACGATCGCGGAGCGACCGCCATCGAGTATGGGCTGATTGCGGCCGGCATCGCGGTGGCGATCATCGCCGTGGTCCAGGGTCTCGGCACTCAGCTCAATACGACCTTCTCGAGCGTTTCGGGCTCGCTGAAATAGCGGCGCTATGTGCGGACGCACGAGTGACGCAGATCAATAACTGGACGGCGTTGCCGGGCTAATCAGGCCAGATGGATTCCGACAACGTCGTTCCGATGAGCCGTCATTTCTGCCCCGCTTGCGGGCGGCCGATGCGCGTCGTCCTGGTCATTCCGCGCTTCGGCTCGTTTCCCGAATTGCGGACTTACGAGTGCAGAGCCTGCGGCGTGAGCTATACTGAAGCCGCCAAGGAGACCGACAAGGACGCGGGCGGCTCCGCAACCGCGAACGCGGATTAGCTCACGCCTCGATAACGATCTTCGGCGCCTGGCGGCCGGCACCGGCAAGCTCGTCGCGCACCCGCGCGGCGATGCCGCGGTAGATTTTGGCGTGTTCGGAATCCGGTGCGCTCGCCACCACCGGCAGGCCGGCGTCGGATTTCTCGCGGATCGCCATATCCAGCGGCACCTCGCCCAAAAACGGCACGCCAAGCCGCTCGGCCTCGGCGCGGGCGCCGCCATGGCCGAAAATATCCGAGCGGCCTCCGCAATGCGGGCAGATGAAGGTCGACATGTTCTCGACGATGCCGAGCACCGGAACGTTGACACGGCGGAACATGGCGATGCCGCGCCGGGCATCGATCAGAGCGAGGTCCTGCGGCGTCGACACGATGACCGCGCCTTTGAGCGGCACCTGCTGCGCCATGGTGAGCTGCGCATCGCCGGTGCCCGGCGGCATGTCGACCACCATGACGTCGAGCGTGCCCCACTCCACCTCGCGCAGCATCTGGGTCAAGGCCGACATCACCATCGGCCCGCGCCAGATCATCGGGGTTTCTTCCTCGATGAGGAAACCGATCGACATCACCGGCATGCCGTAACGCTCGATCGGTTTCAGTCGGTTGCCGCCGATCGTTTGCGGCCGCTCGCGAATGGCGAGAAGCTTCGGCATCGATGGACCGTAAATGTCGGCATCGAGGACGCCGACTTTCAGGCCGAGGTCGCGCAAGCCCAAAGCGAGGTTGACCGCGGTGGTCGATTTGCCGACTCCGCCTTTGCCGGACGCCACCGCGATGATCGCGGCCACGCCCGGAATGCCCGCCGGATTCGGCGCGGCGCGACCGCCCGGCGCCGGGGTCGCGTGCGGTCCTTGGTGCGGTCCTTGGCGCGGGCCCACGGCCGGTGGCGGACGGCGCGGCGGCGCCGCGCTGCCGGCACCAGCAGCGCGCTCGGCGGTGAGCGCCACCATCACCGATTGGACGCCCGCCACGGCGCGGATCGCGGCTTCGGCGCGCTGACGCACGGTTTCCCATGCCTCGACCACAGCGGCATCGACCGTGATCGACAGAAAGACTTTGCCGTCGCTTGCCACCACGTCCGAAAGCTTTCCGGTCGCCGGCAGCGGCGACCCCTCGGGGCTCGAAACCTTGCCCAGCGCAGCGAGAACGTCGTCTTTGAGTGCCATGCCGCCCTACATAGACCGCTTGCGGTCGCGGTCAATCACCCGGTTGACGGGCCGCCGCCGGGCAGGCCAAGACCAAGGGCCAAATACCAACGTCAATGACCAAGGCCAATGAGCAGGGCCGAAATTGTGGAGGACGGAAATGGCAAAGGTCGCATTCGTCGGTCTCGGCGTCATGGGCTACCCCATGGCCGGGCATCTCAAGTCAAAGGGCGGCCACGACGTCACCGTCTATAACCGCACTGCGGCTAAGGCGGAAAAATGGGTCGGCCAGTTCGGCGGCAAGAGCGCGCCGACGCCGCGCCAGGCGGCCGAGGGCCACGACTTCGTCATGGCTTGTGTCGGCAATGACCACGATTTGCGCGAGGTGATGCTGGGCAAGGACGGCGTCTTTGCCGGCACGGGCAAAGGCGCGATCGTGGTCGACCATACTACGGCGTCGGCCGAGATCGCCCGCGAACTCCACGCCGAAGCGAAGCGACGCGGCTTCGACTTCGTCGACGCGCCGGTGTCCGGCGGCCAGGCCGGCGCCGAGAACGGCGTGCTGACGGTGATGTGCGGCGGCGACGAGGGCCCGTTCGCCAAGGCCGAGAAGGTCATCGCCGCCTATGCGCGCGCCTGCAACCTCCTCGGCACGCCGGGCTCCGGCCAGCTCGCCAAGATGGTCAATCAGATTTGCATCGCGGGCCTCGTCCAGGGTCTCGCCGAAGGCCTGCACTTCGCCATGCGGTCGGAACTGGATATCGAAAAGCTGATCGCGACCATTTCCAAGGGGGCGGCGCAGTCGTGGCAGATGGAGAACCGCTACAAAACCATGGTCGCCGGCAAGTTCGATTTCGGCTTCGCCGTCGACTGGATGCGCAAGGATCTCGGCATTTGTCTCTCCGAAGCGCGCCGCAACGGCGCGCATCTGCCGGTAGCGGCGCTGGTCGATCAGTTCTATTCGGAAATCCAGAAGATGGGCGGCAAGCGTTGGGATACGTCGAGCCTGATCGCGCTGCTCAATCGGTAGTTCATCCTGCCCCGCGGCAGCGGGGCAGGATCAGGATGCTTCTCAATCCACCGGCTGGATGTCGGCCGCTTTGGCGAGCTGCACCGTGGCGGCGATATCGTCGTGCACGAATTTGCCGAACTGATCGACGCTCATCTGCTCCGGTTGGACGCCGAGCTTTGCCAGTTTGCCGGCGGTGTCCGGATCGGCCAGCGCTTTCTCCGTGGCATCGTGCAGCTTGGCGACGATGTCGCGCGGGGTCTTGGCGGGCGCCGACAATCCGACCCAAAAATTGAATTCGGCGGCCGGATAGCCGGCTTCGACGATGGACGGAACGTTCGGCAACAGGGGCACGCGCTTCGCCGAGCTCACGGCAAGCACAGTGAGTTTGTCGCTGCCGAGCGCCGTGGCCGCGGCCGCCAGCGGAATGAAGTAGAAATCGATGCGCCCCGCCATGACCTCGGTCAGGCCGTTCTCCTTGAACGGAACGTGGCGGACATCGATCTTGGCGGCGAGGCGAAGTTTCTCGCCGGCCATGTGAGACGACGAGCCGATCCCGGCCGACGCAAAAGTCAGTGTGCCGGGCTTGGCCTTTGCCGCCGCAACCAGGTCGGCGACCGTCTTGAATCCGCTCTCTTTGGAAGCGACCAGCACGTTCGGCTGCACGCCGAACATGGCGACCGAAACGAAATCCTTGTCCGGGTCGTAAGGCAGGTGAGTGTGGAGGACCAGCCCGGTCCCCATCGACGTCGAACTGGTCACCAGCGTGTAGCCGTCCGGATCGGCCTTGGCGACGTCGGAAAAGCCGACAATGCCCCCAGCCCCCGGCCTTGCCTCCACCACCATCGCCTGTCCCAGAATTTGCGAGACCTTGTCGAGCACAACACGGCCGACCGTGTCCGACGCGCTGCCGGCGGGAAAGGGACTAATGACTCGGATCGGCCGCGAAGGGTACGAATCCGCCGCTTCAGCCACCTCTATTTTGATGAATGCCGTGCCAAAAACCGCACCGGCGAATGCGCGCCGTGACAGCATGGAAGCCTCCCCTCTTCTTGTTTTTCATTCGGCGGCGTCGAACCGCCCGCTATGCAGGGTACTACGACACCGCTCCGTTGACTGATAGCACCTTTTGAGGGTTTCTTGACAGGCCAAATCCGCGCAGGCACGCCCGCCGGGGGCTGCATAGCCATGGAACTCTTGCCGCTGGCGCGACTTTTAAGCCTTTGGGGCCGGGGGGTTTGCCGTGCCCGGCACGATAGGCGGAGGCACGATGCAGGACGTCAAATTCAGGCTGGTCAACCCTGAACTCAAGCCGCGACGCACCAAGCTGGAAATGCCGGGCTGGGCCGGCAAGCCCGAACCGCGCGCCGACGGATCGCAGGAATATGCCTGGCACTGCGCACCTTTCACCGAAGGCGCCCAATACGGCATCGAGATTTTTTACCCCTACAAAAACGAGCTTCGCGTCAGCAGGCGCGACGGTAAAATCGTGTTCGACGGCGATTTCGGCCCGCGGCCGACCGACAGCGACGTGATGTGGCCGCCGTTCCGCACTTTCGGCGAGGATTATTACAGCCACCAGCTGTTGCTCGATCTCAAAGTCGGCAAGGACTGGGCGGTGCGGACCGAACCGCATCCACGCTTCTATACCGACACCAGCGGCACGGTGCCGATCGCGGTGCCGGCCCTGTTACGAACCGAGTGGTGGCCGATGATCTCGTTTGTCATCTTCAAGGCGCCCACGGAAGGCTGCACGCATATCTTTCGCCCCGGCGAGCCGATGCTGCAAATCTTGATTCTGCCGATCACGGCTGATTTCGCCCTCATCCCGATGGACGCAGAAGAAGCCGCCGAGCGCGAATTGCGCGGGCGCCGTATTCACGGCAGCCGTCCGACGCTGGCGGCCGACAGTACATGGACCTCGCGCACCGACACTGTGTTCGACGGCACCTATCGCCATCTGTTGCGCGCCGCGAAAGCCCGCGACCGGGACGACAGCGTGCGCTGACCCAAGAGCGGCCGACCCCAAGCAAAGGCGGAGCAAAAAGCGAGCGGGCGTTCAAATGAACGCCCGCTCGCTTTCCGTCTTAAAGATGATGGTGGTGATGATGATGGTGGTGATGGCGCGGATGATGCGGACCCAAATGCACGACCACGCCATGATGATGGTGATGGTGGTGATGGTGATGATGGCCAAGTTGCACGGAAATCTGCGCAACCTCTTCGGCCGAGCGGTTGGCGAGCCGCGCATCGTCGGCCTTGAGCATCGGCACCGCGTTCGGAATAGGATCAAGAAGATCCCGGTAACTCGTCGCCGGCGCCAATTCGGAATTTTGCGCCGGCATTGCCTGGGCGGCGGCGGTCATTGCCGTCAATGCGGCCGCAGCTCCCAATAATCCGGCAATTTTCTTGTCCATATTTCCTCCAATGGAAGTGAACCCCGTTACCCCCAAGGCGACTAATACTTGTGTAGCCCATTGGTTCCACGTGTTTTGTGAGGTGGCGCACATTCGCCGGAACCAGAGCACCGGCGGCGCGTTACGCAGTCCAGCGCCGACGCCCGCCAACGGCGCGACTCGAATTGAAGACGGCCAGGACGAGACGATGAGTAGGTTTGCTTATTACGGCTTTTGGGCATGCGCGGGGGTGTACGCCGCGATCGGTCTCATCGGCGTGGTCTTACTCGGCGCGCAGCCGAGCATCGCCTATTCCAACGACGGTTATGGCACGTTGCAGCCGGCGGTCGACAAATAGCGCATTACAAATAGCGCATTGCAGATCGACCGGACCGACGCGGTTTAGGCGGCAGCGCTCGGACGTGCCGAAACCGATTGGTGCCAGCGCCGGACATTGCCGAGTTCTTCGGGCACCGAAAGCTTCGAAACCCGCATGAAATCGACCGCCACCAAGGCCGTGATATCGGCCACGGTGTAGTTCGCGCCGGCTATGTAGTCCCGGCTCTCGAGCTCGCCGTCGAGGAATTGCAGAAACGCCGCGACCCGTGGCTTGTTGGCCTCGGCCCAGTCGGGTACCTGCGGCTGCACCATCTGCTTCATGGCCGGATGCAGATGCTGGAATACCGCGGCGACGGGAAACAACAGATGCAATTCGGCGCGCCGGTTCCACATCTCGACCAGCGCGGCCTCGAGCGCACCGCGACCGAATAGCGGCGGCTCGGGATGGAGCTCCTCGAAATAGCGGCAGATAGCGATCGAATTCGGCGATCACGGTACCGTCGTCGAGAACGAGCGCGGGCACGCGTTGCATCGGGTTGATCGCGGTGAAAGCCGCCGAGCGCTGCTGCAGGCTGCCCAGATCCACCTGCTCGGTCGGCACCGTGATGCCTTTCTCGGCCAGGAAAATGCGGACCCGGCGCGGATTAGGAGCACGGCCGCCGTCGTAAAGCTTCATTGGCTTTCCCTCCCCTATCCCGTTGCAACGCTTCAATTTATCGAGCCGGCGCCGGCCTCGCCAGCGGTCCGGATGCGGGGCTGCGCAAAAATCCAAGGCTTTCGCGCGGGCAATTGTAAACGAAAGCTTGCCGCGGACGCGGCCACAATGGGCGCTTAAGCCTGGTCTTAAGGAATTTGGGCCACTTTTGACGCAACAGGCGCCGACCGCGGACGACGATGCCCAATACAATCAGCGACACACACGAGCTAGCCTCGCCGGCTGCCGCTCCATCGACCAAGCGCCGGCTGGCGTCTCAGCACGTGCGCGAGGCGCGTGACCGGCTCACCTCGACCAGCGGCACGCGGCCGGTTTTCGACTACGAATTGTTGCGCCAGTTCGCGCAAAACCGCATCTCCGCGTCACCCGTCATCCTGTTATTGATCGTCACCATCGGCGCGCTGTCGGGACTGTGGACCGGGGCGATCATTTGCGGCGTCTGGACCGCAGGCGCGCTCCTCATTCATCTCGTCGTCATTCGCACCTGCCGGCAGTTTCTCGACGAGCCAGCCTCGACCGCGCAGTTACGCACCTGGCGCATGCGCTTTGTCTTGCTCGATCTGTTTTTCGGCATGGCCTGGACCTTTATTTTGATCAATCCGATCGGCATGGACGATCAGGCGGCCACTTTCATGCTGTTCGTCATGCTGCTGGTTGTGGCGATTTCGAGCATGCTGGCGTCCAGCCTGCCGATCGCGGTTTTGGCGCTCACCCTGCCGGTTGCCATTGCCATTGCGCTCGATTTCGCCGTCAAACGCACATTGCACGATTATATCCTCGCCATTATGGCGCTGACCGCGGAAGGCTACTTCTCGCTGCTCGCCTACCGGCTCTATTCGACGACGCTGGCGACGCTCGAAGCGCGCGCGGAGAAGGACGCGCTGATCGGCGAGCTCGAACAGTCGAAGTCGGTCTCCGACGAGGCGCGCCGTCGCGCCGAGACCGCCAATATCGCCAAATCGCGCTTCCTCGCCCAAATGAGCCACGAGCTGCGCACGCCGCTCAACGCCATTCTGGGCTTTTCCGAAGTGATGAAAGGCGAGATTTTCGGGCCGCACGGCGTGCCGATGTACAAGGATTATGCCGCCGACATTCATAGTTCGGGCGTGCATTTGCTCAATCTCATCAACGAGATTCTCGACCTGTCCCGGATCGAGGCCGGCCGCTACGAGCTCAACGAGGAAGCGGTTTCTCTCAATCGGGTGGTGGAGGATTGCCATCACCTGCTGAAATTGCGCGCCACCAACCGCGGCATCACCATCCACGAAATGTTCGAGCCCGACCTGCCGCGGCTATGGGGCGACGAGCGGGCGGTGCGGCAGATTTGCCTCAATCTCCTGTCGAACGCGATCAAGTTCACACCGCAAGGCGGCGAGATTTGGCTCAAAGTCGGGTGGACCGCTTCGGGTGGTCAATACATGAGCGTCAAGGACACCGGACCCGGCATACCGGAGGAGGAAATCCCCATTGTGCTGGCCTCATTCGGCCAGGGTTCGAATTCGATCAAATCGGCCGAACAGGGCGCGGGCCTCGGGCTGCCGATCGCCAAGAATCTCATCGACCTCCACGGCGGCACTTTCACCCTGAAATCGAAACTGCGGATCGGCACCGAGGTGATCGTCACCTTTCCGCCGGAGCGCGTCATGTCGGCGCTGGCGCCGATCTCGGAGAATTCGCCGCCCATTCAGCCGAAGGCGGACCTGTCGTCGTTGTCCTCCTCCTCTGCCGACGAAGCGACGAGCCGCGCCAAGCGGGCGCTATTCGGGGCCGGCGGCTGACGCCGTCTTCTTGATCCTTGCCTTCGCCCGCTTCGCCACTATGGTGCCTCGCGATTTAAGAGGACGATCGTGCGCCGGCGGCTCTTGTGGTTTCTCCTGATCGGGATTGTCATCGCGATCCTCATCATCATCGCGGAAAACGGCCAGGGCACGGTCGGACCGTTGTCGACCGACGAGTTCGGCTCGCTCGCCTACAAGATCGCGCTGTTGGTATTCCTGACCGCCGCGGTGGCGACGATGTTCCGCGAGCGATTCAGCCAAGCCCTCACCGCGGCGCTGTTGTGGGTCGTGGTCGGGCTTCTTCTGGTGATCGGCTATTCCTACCGCTACGAGCTCAACGCCGTCGCCGACCGGGTGATGGCGGAGCTCGTTCCCGGGCATGTCGTGTCCCACGGCCGCACCGTCGAAGTGGCACGCTCGAATGCCGGCGATTTTGCCGTCGCCGCGCAGATCAACGGCGCCCGCGTCCACATGGTGCTCGATACCGGTGCAAGCTCGGTGGTGCTGACCCAAAGCGACGCCAAAGCCGCCGGACTACCGATCGACCTGCTCGATTATTCGGTGAGCATCGATACAGCGAACGGACGGACCCGCGCCGCGCCGGTCACGCTCGATCACCTCGCCATCGGCAGCCTCGAGGAGAAATCGGTCGAGGCGCTGGTGGTGCAGCCGGGCCAGCTCCAAACCAGCCTGCTCGGCATGAGCTTCCTCAACCGGCTGCAGAGTTGGCAGGTCGTCGGCGATCGGTTGGTGCTGAAGGGCTATCCGTAAATAGTGACGCATAATCTTTTCGGAAAACCGGCGTCCATCGCCGGATCAAGTCCGGGGACGGGCATTTTCCGGATCATGCGTTAAACATTCCAGAACAGGCTGACCAGAAACCGCGCCGACACCAGCAACAGAAAGCAGGAGAACACGATTTCCAGCGTTCGCCGCGACAAGCGATGCGCGAAATGCGCTCCGTAGGGCGCGGCAAGACTCGACACTGGAGCCATGACCGCCACCCCAATCAGCGACACAAAGCCAAGTGACAGCGGCGGCAGCAAAGCCTGATGCGGCAGGCCCGCCAGGATGTAACCCGCCGTGCCGACGATGGTGATCGGCACTCCGAGCCCCGCCGATGTCGCGACCGCCTGATGGATCGACTTGCCGTGGAGCGTGAGCACGATATTCGACAGCGAGCCGCCGCTCACGCCCATCAGCGATCCCGCGAGCCCGATGCCGAAGCCGTAAGCCGTCATCGGCAGCGGACCGGGCAGTTCGGTGCCGATATTCCAGCGGTCGCCGGCGAACAAAAATTTGGCTGCGATGAAGCTGGCGATCACCACGAAAGCGATCTTGAACACCGCCGCCGGGGCAAAGGCCGCGATCGCGGCGCCGGTGGCGACGCCGATGACGGCCGGCAGAGCCCACAGCCGGATCACGCGCGGTACCACCAGCCCTTTCTTACGGTGCGCCAGATAGGAACGCACCGTCGTCGGCAGGATGATGGCAATCGACGTGCCGACGCAGAGCTGCATGTGCACCGCCTCCGGCACCGCGAGCAGCTGAAACACCTCGTAGAGCACCGGCACAATGACGGCACCGCCGCCGATGCCGAACATGCCGGCAAGAAGGCCGGTGATAATGCCGGCGATGACGATGGCGAGCGCAAGCCAGGCAAGCTCGCTCAAGGGAAAGCCGAAAATCAGCATTAGGCGGCGATGTGCGCCAATTCGCCGTCACTGTCTAGCGGTCGATCCGCGACCAATGCGAGTGCCGCTACAAGGTATTCCGCGCCCGCATGCGGCGTCGCCGCAGCATCGGCGAGCGCACGGCGAAAAGCCCGCGCCCCCGGCACCGCGCGGAACAAGCCGTGGAGATGCCGCGTCACGGCGTGAAGCCGCGTGCCCTCCGCCAATTCGCGTTCGATATAGGGAGCCAACGCCGCCACGGCCGCCTTGGGCGACGCGAACGGCGGGGCTTCGCCGAACAGGAGCGGATCGACGGCCAAAAGCCGCCACGGGTCCTGATAGGCGGCACGGCCCATCATGACGCCGTCGACATGCCGGCTATGCGCCAGCGCCGCTTCGACGCTCCCGACGCCGCCATTGAGGACGACGGTCAGCTGCGGATGGGCCGCCTTCAGCCGGCAGACCCGATCATGATCGAGGGGCGGAATTTCGCGGTTTTGCTTCGGCGAGAGGCCTTTGAGCCAAGCCTTGCGCGCATGCACGATCAGCGCATCGGTTCCGGCGCGCTCCACGGCTTGGGTAAAGATTTCAAGCGCAAGCTCGGGATCCTGCTCGTCGATGCCGATCCGGCATTTGACGGTGACCGGGATGCGGACGGCGGCTTTCATGGCCGCCACGCAATCGCCCACGAGGTTCGGCTCCGCCATCAGGCAGGCGCCGAAACGACCGTCCTGCACCCGGTCGGAGGGGCAGCCGACATTGAGATTGATCTCGTCAAAGCCCAGATCGGCGCCGATCTTCGCGCAGGCGGCAAGCGCATGCGGGTCGCTGCCGCCGAGCTGGAGCGCCAGCGGATGCTCGGCCGCGTCATAGCGCAACAGCCGCCCGCAGTCGCCATGCAGCACGGCGCCCGTGGTCAGCATTTCGGTATAGAGCAGCGCACGCCGCGTGAGCAGACGATGGAAAAACCGGCAATGCCGGTCGGTCCATTCCATCATGGGAGCGACGGAGAAGCGGCGGTCGATCTGCAATGTTATCATCCAGCGTTTGGCGGCCCGTATGTAGCGCCTTGGTAATTAAAAATCGACCGCCGCACGGTGGCTGCGGTGCATTGACGGCCCGGTGAGACGCCATTAACCCCTCCCGGACCGGGGGCCAATGATGAACGCCAAGGAAAAGGCCGCGCTGGGATCGATCGCTGCGTCGGCGGGGCTGGCGGTGGCGAAGGCGGCCATCGGGCTCCTGACCGGATCGCTCGCCATCCTGTCGGAGGCCGGCCACTCGCTGATCGACCTGTCGGCGACGCTGCTCACCTTTTTCGCGGTGCGCGTGTCCGACAAGCCGGCCGACGCCGAACACCAATTCGGCCACGGCAAGGTCGAGAGCGTCACCGCCCTTGCCGAGACTGCGCTGCTGTTCGTTCTCACCGCCGCCGTGATCTTCGAGGCCGCGCAGCGGCTCGTCAGCCGCAAAACCCCACGTCGTCGAAGCCACAGCTGGCGGCCTTTGTCGTCATCGCGATTTCAATCGCCGTCGATTTTTTCCGCGCGCGCACGCTCAATCGCGTTGCCAAGGCGACATCGAGCGAGGCTTTGCAGGCCGATGCGCTGCATTTTTCGTCCGACATGTGGTCGTCGGTTGCGGTGCTCATCGGGCTTGCCGGGGTGGCGTTTGGCTTCACCTGGGCCGATGCCGCGGCCGCGCATCGTGGTGGCGGTCTTCATTTGCATTGCCGGCTGGCGGCTCGGCCGGCGCACCATCGACACGCTCACCGACACTGCGCCCGCCGGCGTGAGCGAACGCGTCGCCGCGATCGCCCGCCAAGTCCCTGGCGTCGTCGCCATCGAGCGGGTGCGGGCGCGGCCGGCCGGCGCGGTGCTGTTCGTCGAGCTTGGCGTCGCCGTAAGCCGCACACTGCCGCTCGACCGCGTCACCGCCATCAAGCAGCAGCTCACGGCCGCCATCCGCACCGAGCTGCCGATCGGCCGAAGTCACTATCACCACAGAGCCGCGCGCGCTCGACGACGAAACGGTGCGCGAGCGCGTCATGGTGATCGCGCGCGACCTCGGACTAGCCATCCATCACGTCGCCGTGCAGACGATCGCCGGACAGTTGTCGGTGTCGGCCGATCTCGAAGTCGAGGGCGCCCAGCCGCTGGGCGAGGCCCATGACGTCGCCAGCCGGCTTGAACAGGCCGTGCGCGGCGAGCTTGGCTCGGACGTGGAAGTCGAAACCCATATCGAGCCACTGCCCGCAGACGTGCTCTCCGGGTCCGACGCCTCCGCCGCGCGAATTGCCGAAGTGGGCATGGCGTTAACCGCGCTGGCTGCGGAAACTCCCACTCTTGCCGAGATTCACGACGTCCGCGTGCGCGAGATTCGCCGACGGCGAGATCGTCAATTTCCACTGCCGCGTCGAGCCGGCCCTTTCGGTCGCCGCGGTGCATGACATGGTGGATGCTCTGGAGCGGCGGCTGCGCCGTCAATTCCCCACCATCCGCCGCGTCATCGGCCACGCCGAGCCGCGGCGTTAGAGCGCAACCGCTTCAGTTCTAACTTTTTTCGGCCCTCGGATCACGCGGCGAGCCAGCGCCGAAGAGGGAACCTTCACAATCTCCGTGCGTTATGTGAAGTTTCGCACGAGGCCCGGCCAAGTCAGTTGAGGGGTACATCTGCGTAAGGAACACGACATAAGCGAAGCGTTGGCTGCCATGCCCGCCGATCTTCGCTGGACGCGGGCGACTCCGGGCGGCCGCTTCGAAGCAAAAGCGAACTCGCAAAACTCATTCGCGAATTCGATTGGAAAAACACTTCGCTCGGCGCTCAGAACAGCTGGCCAAAAAGCCTGCACACCGCCGTCGGCATCATGCTCGCCTCCCGGCAACCGATCTGGATCGGCTGGGGAGCGGACCTCATTTATCTCTATAACGATCCCGTATAAATCCATCATCGGCGGCAAACATCCGTGGGCCCTCGGCAAACCAACCGCGGTCGTCTGGCGCGAAATTTGGCAAGACATCTCGCCGCTGTTGTCGCAGGCAATGGGCGGCGATGAAGGCACCTATGTCGAGGCCCAGCTCCTGATCATGGAGCGGAACGGCTACCCTGAAGAAACCCACTATACGTTTTCCTATAGCCCAATTCCCGACGATGATGGCCGTGTCGGCGGCATCTTCTGTGCGAACACCGACGACACCCAGCGCGTCATCGGCGAACGGCAGCTGGCCTTGTTGCGCGAGTTGGCTGCAACGACAGCCGAGGCGCGCACGTGGCAGCAAGCCTGTGAGCGCAGTGCGAGTGCGCTTACCACGAACCCGCACGACTTGCCCTTCGCCATGATCTACATTCTTGAGCCCGACGGTCAAGCGGCATCCCTTGTCAGCGTCGCCGGCATCGACCGCGACCACCCGGCGGTCGTGCCAGGCTGGCCATAGGCGACAATCATCCGTGGCCGCTCGCCGAGCTTCTCAAGGACCATCAGCCGCGCGTGGTCTCTCATCTGGAAACGTCATTCCAGGCGAATTTTCCGAGCGGACCATGGCACCAGGCACCCGACAAGGCGGTGATCCTGCCGATCATGTCGAGCGGACAAACCGGCCGGGAAGGCTTCCTCATCGCGGGCCTCAATCCATTTCGGCTGTTCGACGACAACTATTCCGGCTTCATGAAGCTTGTTGCCGGACAAATCGCCGCTGCCATCGCGAATGCGGAGGCCTACGAGCAGGAACGGCGCCGCGCCGAGGCGCTTGCCGAACTCGACCACGCCAAAACGGCGTTCTTTTCCAATGTCAGCCATGAATTTCGTACCCCGCTGACCTTGATGCTCGGTCCGCTCGAAGACGTGTTGCGTCACGGCGATGAGATGCCGCCGCAGCGGCGCGAAGAGATTACCGTCGCCCATCGCAATGCGTTGCGGCTTTTGCGCCTCGTCAACTCGCTTCTCGATTTTTCGCGCGTCGAAGCCGGCCGCATGCAAACGCAATTCGAGAAGACCGACTTGGCCGCCGTCACCCGCGACATTGCCGCCAATTTCGAATCGGTGTGCGAACGCGCCAACCTGGCATTGCAGTTCGATTGCGAACCACACCTGCGCCCGGTCGACGTCGATCGGCAGATGTGGGATAAAATCGTCCTCAATCTTCTTTCCAATGCCTTCAAGTTTACCTTTACCGGCGGCATCGCGGTTCGGCTCTGCGATTCCGCCGGCCGCGTCGCGCTGACGGTGAGCGATACCGGCGTCGGAATTCCCGCCGGCGAGCTGCCCCACGTCTTCGAACGATTTCACCGCGTCGAAGGACAGCGCGGCCGCACTTACGAGGGGTCGGGCATCGGTCTGGCGCTGGTTCGTGAGCTGGTCAGCCTGCATAAGGGCGATGTCAGCGTCCGCAGCGAAGTCGGCCGCGGCACCGCCTTCACGGTCGTCATCCCCTACGAGCAACCCGGCGCCTCCGCAGACGCGCCGCTCACGCGTGAGAGCCGGAGACGGCGAGAGCAACCGCCTATGTCGAAGAGGCCCTGCGCTGGTTGCCGGCAAGCGCGGAGAACGCCGCGGCTGTCGCCGAGATTTTTCCGACAGCGCCACCGCGCGCGCGAACCCGCTGCCGCGCGAGCGTCCGCGCGTACTCGTTGCCGACGATAACGCCGATATGCGGGACTATGTACGCCGCCTATTGGCCTCGCATTATTCCGTTGAGACGGTCGGCAACGGAGCCGAGGCGTTAGAGGCGATCCGCCGCCAAAAGCCCGAGCTTCTGCTGTCGGACGTCATGATGCCCGTCTGCGACGGCTTTAAGCTGTTGCAGCAAATCCGCGCCGACGCCACGCTCAGCGATTTGCCGGTCATTCTGCTGTCGGCGCGCGCGGGCGACGAAGCAAAGGTCGAAGGCCTTGGGGCGGGCGCCGACGATTATCTCACCAAGCCGTTCAGTGCGCGAGAGTTGTTGGCACGGGTCAATACCAACATCGCCATGGCAAGGATGAGGCGTGACATCGCCGCCGAGGTCGAAGCCCAGAAGACCCAGCTGCAGACCGTGCTGGCGACCGTACCCGCCGCAGTCTGGTTCACGTACGACGCCGATGTTCGAACCGTGATCCGCAATCGTCACGCGGCGGAGCTGTTGCGCATGCCGCTGGCGGCCAACATGCCACTCTCAACAAGTGGGCCCGAGGGTCCGCAGCACTTTCGTTTCCACCAAAATGGCGCCGAAGTACCGATCGGGCTGTTGCCCTTGCGGCGCGCCGCGCGCGGAGAGCCCTTCGCCAACGAAGAATTTGAGATACGCTTCTCCGACGGGTCGAGCACCTCGCTTCTGGTGCAGGCGGCGCCGTTGCGCGACGCAACGGGAAGGATTGTGGGCGGTGTCTGCGCTGCCGTGGACATCAGCGAGCGCAAGCGCGTCGAAGACCACCGTCTTCTGCTGCTCAACGAACTGAACCATCGGGTCAAAAATACGCTTGCAACCGTCCAGTCGATTGCCGTTCAATCCTTTCGCGGTCCGCAACCCGGTGCGAGCGCCCGAGCTTTATTCGAGGCGCGGCTGATGGCGCTGTCGCGCGCTCATGACGTGCTCACGGAGGAGAATTGGCAGGGCGCCAATCTCGATGAAATCGTCGGCCAGGCCATCGCGCCTTACAAAGGCGCCGATCCGAGCCGCTTCGAGGTGACCGGTCCGTCGGTGCGGCTGTCGGCCAAGATGGCCCTGTCTATCAGCATGGCGCTCCATGAGTTGGCGACCAACGCCGCGAAATACGGCGCACTTTCCGACAACGATGGCAGCGTAAAGATCGCCTGGCATATCGAGCGGCAAGATCGGCAATCGATGCTGCGGCTCGAGTGGCGAGAATTCGGGCGGCCCTGCGGTGGCTCCCCCGGTTCACAGGGGATTCGGCTCGCGTCTTATCGAACGCGGGCTCGCGCAGGACTTGGGCGGCGGAGCCAAGATGGAGTTTCGGCCCGACGGCCTGCATTGTGCGATCGCCGCGCGTATCGACTAGCCAAAAGCCTGCCCATTCGCTGCGCTTTCAATCCACGCGCAAAGCCTCTACATCCCCCATCATGCGCACCGAAGAACCACGCCCCGTCCGTCTTGAGGACTACCGCCCGCCCGATTGGCTCATCGACACCGTCGCGCTCGACGTCTGCCTGCACCCGACCGCGAGCACCGTCCGCGCCACGCTCAAGATCAAGCCCAACGCCGGCGCCACGCCGTCTCCCCTGGTGCTCGATGGCGAAGACTTAAAGCTCCGATCGCTTTGGCGCTCGACGGCAAGCCGCTGGCGGCAGGCAGCTACGTCGCGGCGCCGGATCGTCTGACCATCGCGCAAGTGCCGAACCGGCCGTTTACGCTCGAAATCGAGACGCTGGTCGATCCGACCGGCAACACGCAATTGATGGGCCTCTATCGCGCCGGAGCGACCTATTGCACGCAATGCGAGGCGGAAGGCTTCCGCCGCATCACCTATTTCCTCGACCGGCCGGATGTGATGGCGGTCTACACGACCCGCATCGAAGCCGATAAGGCCGAAGCCCCGGTTCTGCTTTCCAACGGCAATCTCGTCGCGCAGGGCGACGTGCCGGGGACTTCGCGGCACTTTGCCGTGTGGCACGATCCGTTCCCGAAACCGTCCTATCTGTTTGCGCTGGTCGGCGGCAATCTTGCCGGTGTCGAAGATAGCTTCACCACCATGTCGGGCCGCAAGGTAAAGCTCGTCATCTATGTCGAACCGGGCAAGCAAGATCGCTGCGCTTACGCCATGGACAGTCTCAAGCGCGCCATGCGCTGGGACGAAACCGCTTTCGGCCGTGAATACGACCTCGACATTTTCATGATCGTCGCCGTATCGGCCTTCAATATGGGCGCGATGGAGAACAAGGGGCTCAACGTCTTCAACGACAAATACGTCTTGGCCTCGCCGGCGAGCGCCACCGACAACGATTACGCCGGCATCGAGGCCGTGATCGCGCACGAATATTTCCACAATTGGACCGGCGATCGCATCACCTGTCGCGATTGGTTCCAGCTCTGCCTCAAGGAAGGCCTTACGGTCTTCCGTGACCAGGAATTCACCGCCGATCAGCGCTCGCGCGCGGTCGAGCGCATCAGCGACGTGCGCGGCTTGCGCTCGCACCAATTCGTCGAGGATGCCGGGCCGCTGGCCCACCCGGTGCGGCCCGAGGTCTATCGCGAGATCAACAACTTCTACACCTCGACGGTCTACGAGAAAGGCGCCGAGGTGGTGCGCATGATCCGCACGCTGCTTGGCCCCGCCGCCTTTCGCAAAGGCATGGACCTATACTTCACGCGCCATGACGGACAGGCCGCCACGGTCGAGCAATTCGTGCAGTGCTTCGCCGATGTCAGCGGCCGCGATTTTTTCCCGCAATTCATGCGCTGGTATTCGCAAGCCGGCACGCCGGATATCAAAATCGCGCCGCACTACGATGCCGCGCGCGAAAACCCTTACCCTCGACGTCACCCAGACCATACCGCCCACCCCGGGTCAGCCCGACAAAAAGCCGATGATCGTTCCGCTCGCGCTCGGCCTGGTCGGGGCCAACGGCGCGGATCTGCCGCTCGTGGCGAACGGCCGGCCGCTCGAGCGCGGCGTGCTCGAATTGACGCGACCGCACCAGAGTTTCGTCTTTACCGACATCGCGGAGCGGCCGGTGCCGTCGGTCAATCGCGGCTTTTCCGCGCCGGTCAAATTGTCGCTGCCGCTCGAGCCCGACGATCTGCGCTTCCTCGCCGCTCACGATTCCGATCAGTTCAACCGCTGGCAGGCGGTGCAAACCTTGGCGATGACACTGCTCAAGGGCAACGTCGCGGCGCTGCGTGGGGGCGCTTCCCCGCGGGAGGACGACGGCTTGATGGCGGTGCTCGGCAGCGTCCTCAACGATGCCAAGCTCGAACCGGCCTTCATCGCCCTGACGCTGGCGCCGCCGAGCGAGGCGGATATTGCCCGCGAACTCGGCGGCGACGTCGATCCCGACGCGGTCTTTACCGCGCGCCGCAGACTGCGCGCGGCGATCGGCACGCGCCATAGCGCGCGGCTGGCCGAAACCTATCAGCGCATGATCGCGCCCGGGCCTTACCGGCCGGACGCGCAAAGCGCCGGCCGCCGCGCCCTGAAGAATATCTGTCTCGATCTCCTGGCCATCACCGAAACCGGCGACGGCATCGCTCGCGCGTTCGCGCAATATCAAGGCGCCGACAACATGACCGACCGCATGGCGGCGCTGGAGACCTTGGCGCTGCACGACCGGCCGGAACGCGCCGCCGCGCTTGCCGATTTCTACGACCGCTATGCCGACGATCCCCTGATCATCGACAAATGGCTGGCGCTGCAGGCGACGATCCCGGAGCCGGCAACGCTCGACCGCGTGCGCGCTCTGACCAACCATCCGGCCTTTTCGACCGCCAATCCCAACCGCGTCCGGGCGTTGATCGGCTCGTTCGCCCAAGCCAACCATACCCAGTTCAATCGCGCCGACGGCGCCGGCTACAGCTTCGTGGCCGACTTCGTGCTGGCGCTCGATCCGAAGAATCCGCAAGTCGCGGCCCGGCTGATGGGCGCATTCCGCTCCTGGCGCGCCCTTGAAGTCAAAGCGCCGCGCTGAGGCCGAAGCGGCGCTGCGCCGCGTTGCCGCCGCGCCGGCGCTGTCGCGCGACGTCCATGACATCGTCGCGCGCACGCTTGCGGAATCCTGAAGCGCGCCACCGAAGCCATGCAAGTGATTTAGCGCGAAAAGATTTTCTCACCGGTCTCGACGAACCGCGCGGTTGTTGCGCCGCAACAAAAAGCTTTGGATAATTCCTAAAAAAATATTGACGACGGACTCTCGACAAATCAGCGCGCATCGATTCTATTGATACGACGATTCGGAGAGATGCGGCACACCTCTTCGATCGCGGGTGGACGGAATAATCCGAACGGAGGCAAGCGATGGCGCGCGCCGCTGCGGCGAGTGCGTCTCTACGTTCCGATTCGATCAAGGGGCTGGCGCAATCGATCGCCAATCCCGCTTATCGGCGCCTCCTGACCGCCGAGCCGCTGTTGCGGCGCGCGGTTCCCGTTCTCATCATCGCCTTCATGGTGACGATCTGCATCGGCGCCGCGGTGCAAGTGCTCGAGCATCGCCGTCAGGTCGTTTTCGATGCCGCGCAGACCATCGCGGCGCTGGCCGATCACTTCGCCGCCGCGCTCGATCGCCCGCCGCGCGATGGCGCGCGTTTGCCGCGCACGCTCGGAAGCGCTGCAGCAAGCCCTGCCGGCTGGGCCGCCGGCGCCGGCCGGCGCGTTCTGGTCGCCGACGGCGACGGCACGATCGTCGCCACGCTGCCGGGCGAGCCGCAGCTCTTGGGCCGGCAAATTCTCGACGTGCTCGGCCCGTCGCAGCCGCTCACCACGTTCGGCGCAACCGCCGGCACCATGGAGATCACGCTCGGCAACGGCGAAACCGCTTTCGCCACCGTGCGGGCGCTGAAGAACCCGGTCGGCCTGCTCGCGGTCTTTCAGGGCCGCAAGGATGCGCTTGCCGATTGGCGCTCCACCACCGCGCTGACCGTGACGCTGTCGGCAACGACCGGCTTCGTGGTGCTGATTCTCGGTTTTGCCTTTCACTGGCAGGCGACGCGCGCGCGCGAGGCCGACCTCATTCACGACGCCGTGCGCAGCCGCGTCGACACCGCGCTCAATCGCGGCCGCTGCGGATTGTGGGATTGGGATTTGGCGCGCGGCCGGATCTTCTGGTCGCATTCGATGTACGACATCCTCGGCCTGCCGCAGAAGGACGAGCTTTTGACGTTCGGCGAGGTCAACGACCTCGTCCATGCGGACGACATCGATCTCTACCGCCTGGCGATGCAGCTCGCCGACGCCAAAGTGCAGGCCATCGATCATGACTTCCGCATGCGCCATGCCGACGGCCGATGGATTTGGCTGCGGGTGCGCTGCGAATTGACCCGCCAGGAGGGTGAGGCCGGCCTCCACGTCATCGGTATCGCCGTCGATGTCACCGAGCAGAAAAGCCTGGTGGAGCGCACGACAGCCGCCGATTTGCGGCTGCGCGACGCCATCGAGACCATTCCGGAAGCCTTCGTGCTGTGGGACGCCGATAACCGGCTGGTGCTGTGCAACTCGAATTTCCAGGAATTGCATCATTTGCCCGACGAGGCGGTCGTTTCAGGGACCAGCTATGGGACGATCGCGGCCGCGGGAAAACGCCGATCGTCCGCACCACCGCCGTCAACGAGGACGGCCAGCCGCGCGGCGCGCGCACGTTCGAGGCGCAACTCGACGACGGCCGCTGGATGCATATCAGCGAGCGCCGCACCAAGGACGGCGGCTACGTCTCGGTCGGCACCGACATCACCAAGCTCAAGCAGCACGAGCAGAAGCTCATGGAGGGCGAGAAACGCCAGATCGCCACCATCGCCGACTTGCGCAAATCGCAGCAGGCGCTCGAATTGCAGACCGGCGAGCTTGCCGACCTTGCCGGGAAATACGCCGAAGAAAAAACCCGCGCCGAGGACGCCAACGCGGCGAAGTCGAAATTCCTCGCCAATATGAGCCACGAGCTGCGCACGCCGCTCAATGCCATCATCGGTTTTTCCGAGATCATGGAATCGGGCATGTTCGGCCCGCTCGGCGCCGAGAAATACGTCGAATATTCCCGCGACATCCGCGAGAGCGGCGAGTATCTGCTCGACGTCATCAACGACATCCTCGACATGTCGAAAATCGAAGCCGGCGGCATTCGGCTTACCCCGGAAACCGTGGCGCTTGAGCCGGTGCTCGCCGATTGCCTGCGCGTCGTGTCGACCCGCGCCGGCGAAAAGAAGCTCAAGCTCGACAGCGACGTCGATGCGGACATCCAACTCGGCGCGGACCGCCGCGCGCTGAAGCAGATTGCGCTCAACCTTCTGTCCAACGCCGTGAAGTTCACCCCCGACGGCGGCGCCGTGACGCTGCGCGGCCGCCGGCGCGCCGGCATGGTCACCATCGCCATTGCCGACAACGGCATTGGCATTCCGAAGAACTCGCTGCGCAAGCTCGGCCGACCGTTCGAGCAGGTCGAAAGTCAATTGACCAAGCGCCACCAAGGCTCCGGCCTTGGGCTCGCCATCGCCAAATCGCTGGTCGAATTGCACGGCGGCGCGATGCGCATTCGCTCAAAACTCGGCCAGGGGACGATGGTGGTGGTGCGGCTGCCGCTGACGGTCAAAACAACATCGCACGCGGATAAGTCAGCCGCCGCGGCGTGACGCGGCGGCCTACGGCCGCTTTCCCACTATCCTCTCGAAACACCCGCGCACCCGGCGTTGCGTCTCTTTTACGTGCGCTTGCAGCGCCGGAAAATCCGGCAGATCGGCGGCGCGCGCGAGCAGGCTCAGGACGTCGGCGTTGGCGGTTTTCGGATCGAAGGTCCCCGGCAGACAGAGTCGCAAGATTTGCGTCAAATCGTGGAACAGGCGCGCTGCCGGACGCAGGACATCGGCATCGTCCGGCTTGAGCACGCCGAGCCGCGCCGCCTTTTCCAGGCTTCGCGCCGTCGACGTGTCGAGAATTTCCGGTGTCGCCGCGGCATGGATGAGTTGCAGATATTGGGCGATGAATTCGATATCGATCAATGCGCCGGCGGCATTTTTGAGATCCCACGGATCGGTATCGCCCTTTTCCGCGGCGATGGCCGCACGCATGTCGACGACGTCGGTGGCGATGGTGCAGGCGTCGCGGTTGCGGCAGAGCACGTCGCGCACGATTGTCTCGATTTTCGCGGCAAAAGCGGGCGAGCCGGAAACCACCCGCGCGCGGGTCAACGCCAGATGCTCCCAGGTCCAGGCGTCGCGCTCCTGGTAGCTGCGAAATCCGTCGATTTGCGTGGCCACAGGGCCTGACCGTCCCGACGGCCGCAGCCGCATGTCGACCGCATAGAGCTGGCCGTAATTGGTCTGCACCGTGAGCGCGCTGATCAGCCGCTGGGTGAAACGGGCAAAATATTGCGCGCCATAGAGCGGCCGCGCCCCGTCCGAGGTCGGCCTCGCGGCGTCGAAATCGTAGATGACGATCAGATCGAGGTCGGACGTTGCGGTCATTTCCAGAGAGCCGAGGCGGCCGAGCGCGACGATTGCGCTTTCGCCACCGCCAATGCGGCCGTGTGCGGCGATGAAATCACGCTCGACCTCGCGGTGAACGGCGCGCAGCAGCACGTCGGCGAGCCGGGCGAAAGCTTCGCCCGCCTGCTCCGCGGCAATGGTCCCGGACAAAACGCGGGCGCCGATCAGGAACATATGCTCCTGGCCGAACAGACGGATGGCATCGAGCACGGCTTCGTAGCTGCGCGTCTCTTCCAACGTGTGCGCAAGCTCCGCCGTGAGCCGTGCCGTGTCGGGCAACGCCGCAAAAAACCGCGGCTCGACCAGAGGATCGATGAAATGCGGATGGTGCGCCAGAATCTCGGCAAGCCGCGGCGCCGTACCCAAAATCAGTGCAACAAAACGAATGAGCTCCGGATTTTGCCGCAGCAGCGAAAAAAAACGGCCGCCGGCGCGTAAGCCGGCAAGAAAGCGGTCGAACGCGGCAAACGCCGCATCAGGATCCTCGGCACGCGCGAATTGATCGACCACGACCGGAATGAGATCGATAAGATTGGCGCGCGCCTGCTCGCCACGCAGCGCGCGATAGCGGCCCGTACGCCAATTCTTTACTGCAGCCAAAACCTCTTGCGGCCGTCGAAACTTGAGTTGCGCCAGCCGGTCAAGGGTCTCGCCTTCGTTCTCGCCTTCGGCGAACGATAAATGCTGGCGGCGCGCCAGATATTCGGGTGCGCGCTCGAAGAGCTTCACATAGTGCCGCTCGACATTGCGCAGATGAACGACCAGCGCGCCGGCAAAGTCATCGCGGCCGGCAAAGCCGAGAAACCGGGCGAACACGTCGAGGGCGGCGGCGTCCGACGGCAGCGTATGGGTCTGCTCATCGGCCTGCATCTGCAGCCGATGCTCGACCCGGCGCAGGAAGTCGTAAGCCACCGTCAATTCGTCGCGTGCTGCCGCATCGATCCAGCCATTGGTGGCGAGCACGGCGAGCGTCTCTACCGTGCCGTGGCCGCGCAATTCGCCGTGGCGGCCGCCGGCGATGAGCTGCTGTGTCTGGGCGAAAAACTCAATTTCGCGGATGCCACCGCGGCCGAGCTTGATATTGTGCCCCTCGATCGCGATCTCGCCGTGGCCGCGATAGGCGTGGATCTGCCGCTTCATTTCGTGGACGTCGGCGATGGTCGCGTAGTCGAGATATTTGCGCCACACGAACGGTGCGAGATCGCGCAACAGACGCTCGCCTGCCGCGAGATCGCCGGCGCAGGCGCGCGCCTTGATCAGCGCCGCGCGCTCCCAGTTCTGACCGCGGCTTTCGTAATAATCGAGCGCGGCCTGCATCGACATCGCGATTTGCGTCGACGACGGATCGGGACGCAGCCGCAAATCGACCCGAAATACGTAACCGTCGGGGTTGCGCTCCTGCAACAGCTTGACCAGGTCGCGCGTCAGCCCGACGTAGAATGGCGCCGGCTCGACCTCGGGCGCGAGTTTCGCCGCGGCGGCATCGTAAAAGACCATCAGATCGATGTCGCTTGAGAAATTGAGCTCGCAGCCGCCCAGTTTACCCATCGCCAGAACGATGTATCCGGACGCCGCCTCAGGATTGTTTCGGTCGGTCGCTACGAGCTTTTTTCGTTTGACGGCCTCGCCGATGAGATAATGCACGGCAGCGCCGAGCGCGGTCTCGGCGATATCGGTGAGCGCCCCGGTGACCCGCGCAACCGGCCAGACGCCGCCGATATCGGCCAGCGCAACGAGCAGTGCCGCTTCCGCCTTCATGCGGCGAAGACTACGCATAACGTCCGCTTGCGACCCCGCCTTGTCGACGGCGCTCCTGGCAGCGGCGAGCAACGCATCAAGTGTCGCCGCCGGATCGCCCTGCAGCAGGCGCACGAGCCGCGGCAGATCGGATGCGACGAGGTCCCACAGATAGGGCGCCGCCTCGGCGATGGCGCCGAGTAGCCTTGCCAGCGGGGGGTGCAGGCGGACGAGCGATTGCAGGGTGCGGCCGGCGGCGTTGCGCTTGTGGCGTGACAGGAAGGCGGCAAGTCGCGCGGACCCTTGCTCTGACGGCAACGGCAGCGCACCGGCAAGGCGCCGCAGCAAGGCCGCATCGTCGGGTTTTTGGCCGGCTTTTTGGCGCTGCCGCTTCGGCGCTTTTGCCTCCGCCGGCCGCCTCATCCCGCCTCCGCCGGTCCGGCGCGGGGCAGCGCGATCGTGCTGCGCAGGCCGGGATGATTGTCCTCGAACTTCAATTCGCCGCCATGCAGGCGGGCGACGGCGGAAGCAAGACTAAGGCCTAATCCAGAGCCGGGCTCCGAACGGCTCTGTTCAAGGCGAACGAAACGCTCGACGACGCGGCCGCGGTCGGCGACAGGAATCCCGGGACCATGATCGGCGACGCTCAGCGTGATCCGGTCCCCCTCGCCGCCCGCCTCGACGACGACTTCGGCCGGCGCACCGTTCGCTTTGCCGTCCGGGCGGGCATATTTGATGGCATTGTCGACCAGATTGGCCAGCGCCTGGCTGACCAGTTCGCGGTTTCCCCGTACCGGCGCTGCGCCGTTGGTGGCGATCTTGAGCGCAATGCCTTTTTCATCGGCCAACGGCTCGTAAAGCTCGCCGACGTCGCGGGCGATTTCGGCGGCGTCGAATTCGACCATGTTGTCGCGCGCCTGGCCGGATTCGGCGCGCGCGATCATCAACAGCGCATCGAAAGTACGGATCAGGTCGTCGGATTCGGCGATGGTGGATTCCAGAGCGTCGCGGTAAGCCGCGTCGCCGGCCGGATGGCGCAACGTTTGCTCGCAGCGATTGCGCAAACGCGTGAGCGGCGTTTTGAGATCGTGGGCGATATTGTCGGAGACTTCCTTCAGACCGCGCATCAACGCCTCGATGCGCTCCAGCATGGCGTTGAGATTATCGGCAAGGCGATCGAGCTCGTCGCCCGTGCCGGCAACCGGCAGGCGCCCGGCGAGATCGCCATGCATGATGGTTTGCGCCGTATCGGTCATGGCGTCGATGCGTTTGAGCACCCGCCGGCTGACGAAGAATCCGCCGGCGAGCCCGAGCACGATGACGAGCGCCAGCGACCATTGCCCGGCGTGAGCGATGATGCCGAACAGCCGCTCGCGCTCCTCAAGGTCGCGGCCGACGAGAAGATGGAAGCCGCCGGGAAGCTGGACGACCCGGACCAAAGCGCGATGGTCGCTGCCCTCAGGCGATTCAAGGCGCCGATAATTGGTCTCGAGCCAGCCGGGGTGATCGAGCACGCCCGGCTCCAGCGAACCGACATTGCCGGCGAGCCCCTCCCCGGTCGGCGTCGTCACCAGATAGAGGCTCGATCCAGGACGGCGCGAGCGCAGATCGACCACGATCACCAGCCGGCGGATGCCGCCCTGCTCGTATTGGTCGGACAGCCCGTTGACTTCGCCGTTCACCGTCGAGGTGATCTGTTCGTCGATCAGCCGGCGCGTATTGAGCGCGAAATAGCCGAGCAGCGAGGCTGCGAACAAAACGAAAATCGCCAGATAAACCAGCGTCAGCTTGAACGCCGTCGTGCGTAACAGTTTGCTGAGCGCCGTCACGTCTTGTTCTCGGCTGTCGAGCCTAACTCGGTGTCGGAAAAATCGTCTTCCCAGAATTCCAGCGTCGCGCGTTTGCCGGCTTCGAGATTTGCCGCCTCGGCGCGCCGCAGCTCGACGCGCCGGATCTTTCCGGAAATGGTTTTCGGCAGCTCGGCGAATTCCAGCCGCCGCACCCGCTTGAATGGCGCCAGCGCGCTACGGCAATGACGAAAGATCGATAATGCAGTGTCGCGGTCCGGCTTGTGCCCGGACACCAGCGCCAAAAACGCCTTCGGCACCGCGAGCCGCAGCGGGTCGGGCGACGGCACCACGGCAGCCTCCGCTACCGCCGGATGCTCGATCAAAATGCTCTCGAGCTCGAACGGACTGATCCGATAATCGGACGATTTGAATACGTCGTCGGCGCGGCCCACATAGGTCAGATACCCGTCCTCGTCGACACTCGCGACGTCGCCGGTGCGATAAACCCGATCGTTATGCGCACGCAGGCCGCCATCCTCGGACTGATAGCCTTGCATCAATCCGATCGGCCGCGGCTCAAGCGGCAGACAAATTTCACCCTCGCGTCGCGGCGTATCGTTCGCATCGAGAAGCGCGATCCGGTAGCCCGGCAGCGGCCGGCCCATCGAACCGGCTTTGACCTTCTGGCCCGGTGCGTTGCCAACGAGCGCCGTCGTTTCGGTCTGGCCGTAACCGTCGCGAATGGCAACGCCCCAGGCCGTCTTCACCTGCTCGATGACTTCCGGATTGAGCGGCTCACCGGCGCTGATCAATTCCCTTATGCGCACCGGCCAGGCGGAGAGACGCTCCTGAATCAACATTCGCCATACCGTCGGCGGCGCACAGAAGGTCGTCACGCCGCAGCGCACGATGGTGTCGAGCAGGCCGCGCGCATTGAACCGGCGCTGATTGACGATGAAGACCGCAGCCTGCGCATTCCACGGCGAAAAGAAGCAGCTCCAGGCGTGCTTGGCCCAGCCCGGCGAGGAAATGTTGAGGTGAATGTCGCCCGGCCGCAGCCCGAGCCAATACATGGTCGAAAGATGCCCCACCGGATAGCTTTGATGACTGTGCAAGACGAGCTTCGGCGTCGCCGTGGTTCCGGACGTGAAATAGAGCAGCAGCGGATCGTCCGCGTGGGTATCGCCGTCCGGCGCGAATTCGTGCGGGGCCTGATAAAGCCGTTCGTAGGGCACCCACCCCGCCACCTCTTGGCCGACGACGATACGCGTGTAATCGCCGGGCAATTCGGCGAATTTTGCCGCCGCGTCGGCGCTGGCGATCACATGACGGACGCCGCCGCGCGCGAAGCGATCGGCGAGGTCGTTGCGCGTCAATAAAGTCGTTGCCGGCACGATGACGGCACCGAGCTTCATCGCCGCCAGCATGCATTCCCAGAGCGGAACGACGTTGCCGAGCATGACCAGAATGCGGTCGCCACGGCGCACGCCGAGCGTCCGCAGCGCGTTGGCGACTTGGCTGGACCGCCCGCTCAAACCGGCGAAGGAAAGTTTGGTCTCGCCGGCCTCCTCGTCGACAAGCCACAAGGCGGGGTCGGGATTATCCCGAGCCATGACATCGAAATAGTCGAGCGCCCAGTTGAAGCGCGTCAGTTTCGGCCATTGGAAATCGCGATAAGCGGCGGCGTAGTCCTCGCGATGACGCAGCAGGAAATCGCGTGCCGCAAGAAAAGGCGCGGCGTTGCTCGATGTCATGGCGATCTCCAGTCCGCTCCCCCGCGCCCACGCGCCACAATCACCGCGTGCCGTCACGGATCATATAGCCCGCCCCGCGAACGGTATGCAGCAGCGGCTGCGAAAAACCCTTGTCGATCTTAGATCGCAGCCGCGAAATGTGCACGTCGATTACGTTGGTTTGCGGATCGAAATGATAATCCCAAACATTCTCCAGCAACATGGTTCGCGTGACCACCTGCCCGGCGTGCCGCATCAGATATTCGAGCAGCCGAAACTCCCGCGGCTGCAGCTGCACCTCTTGTCCGGCGCGGCTGACCTCGTGCGACAGCCGGTTGAGTTCGAGGTCGCCGACCCGATAGACGGTCTCCTCGCCGCGACTGCCGCGCCGCCGGGCCAGCGCCTCGACGCGCGCCAACAGCTCGGAGAAAGCATAGGGCTTGGCGAGATAATCGTCGCCGCCCGTGCGCAACCCTTTGACCCGGTCGTCGACCTGACCGAGCGCCGAAAGAATCAAGACCGGAGTCTCGACGCTTTTGCCCCGCAGCGCGCCGATGACCGACAGCCCGTCGCGTTTCGGCAGCATACGATCGACAATCAGCACGTCGTACTCGCCGTCGAGAGCGAGCTGCAACCCGTCTTCGCCATCACCGGCCTGATCGGCAATGTGGCCGACCTCGCGAAACGCCTTGACCAGATAGTCGGCCGCGTCGCGGTCGTCCTCAATGATGAGAAGACGCATGATTTATCGCCGCACCAAATAACCTATCGCCGCACCAAATATAGGTGCCTACCGCCAAGTATGTAATATTTGCCAAGGCTTCGAGGCGGCTGAAGTCATAACATCCGGCCGCTTAAGCCGCCATGCTGCACCGCAAGCGGCCGGAATAAGTGAGGGGGTGGCGGCATTGCCACCACCCCCTCTTACCTCCTCTGCCCCCGGCGGGGGCGACGGATGCCGGGAGGCAGAGTTGGTATGGGCGGGACGGGTCTTGCGACCCGTCCCCAGGGTACGCCCGCCAGCGGGGGCGACGGATGCCAGCGGATCGAACCCTTTCTCTTTAACGCGCTAGGCGTCGCCGAGCGGCAGCGCCACGAATTTCGTGCCGTCGTTCGACTTCACCCGAAACAAAACCGTGTGCTTGCCCGACGAACGCGCATCGGAAAGACCCTTGCGCACGTCCGCCGGCGTCGTCACCGGCTGGCCGCCGACGTCGAGGATGACGTCGCCGACTTGCAACCCGTGATCGGCGGCGACGCCGCCCTGTTCGACTGCAGTGACAACGACGCCAGTGCCGCCGGCGCCGGAGACTTTGGCGCTGGGCGCCAGCGTCAGTCCGAGCTTCGGCACTTCGCTGCCCGAATTATCTTCGTGAGCCGGCGTGTTCGCCGCCTCTTTCTCCGCCGGCAGGGTGCCGAGCGTAAGCGTCACGATTTTGTCCGAACCGGCGTGAATCATTCCAAGCTTGACCGTCGCGCCGGGTGGCATGGTGCCGATCTTGCGCGCCAAGTCCCGGGCGTCCTTGACCGGCTCGTCATTGACCGAGGTGATGACATCGCCGCTGGCGATGCCCGCCTTGGCCGCAGGACTGTCCTTTTGCGGCTCCGAGACCAGCGCGCCGGTGGTTTGCTTCAATCCCATGCTGTCGGCGATATCGGGCGTCACCGACTGGATCTGGACGCCGATCCAACCGCGCGTGACGCTGCCTTTGTCGCGCAACTGCGCAATCACGCTTTTGACCGTGTCGGCCGGGATGGCGAAGGCGATGCCCACCGAGCCGCCGGATGGCGAAAAGATCGCGGTATTGACGCCTATCACATTGCCGTCGACGTCGAAGGTCGGGCCGCCGGAATTTCCCTTGTTCACCGGCGCATCGATTTGAATGAAATCGTCATAGGGGCCGGCGCCGATATCGCGCCCGCGGGCCGAGACGATGCCGGCAGTGACGGTACCGCCCAGACCGAACGGGTTGCCGACCGCCAGCACCCAATCGCCGACGCGCGGCGGCGTGTCCGACAGCTTCACATAGGGAAAGTCCTTACCGTCGATCTTGATCAGAGCAAGATCGGTGCGCGGATCAGTGCCAATGACCTTTGCCTTGTAGGTTTTGCCGTCGTCGGTGGTGACTTGAACGTTCTCGGCGTTCTGCACCACGTGATTATTTGTAACGGCATAGCCGTCGCTGGTGATGAAAAAACCCGACCCCTGGCCCGTGATGATCTCATGACCGTTCGGCATGTTGGGCATGCCGAACTGCCGGAAGAATTTCTCGAACGGCGAACCGGGCGGGAACGGCAACCCGCTGTCGTCGTCACTCGAATTGGCCGGTTGATCGATCTTGACGCGAACCGAGATCACCGCCGGCTTCACCTTTTCGACGATGTCGGCGAAGCCCACCGGCTTTTGCGGGATCTGCTGCACCCTTTCGCTCAGATTCTGCGCCTGCGCCGGTTCTGTGAGCGGATTGAAAGCATGCGGGGGCGCGACCAAGAGCACGGTCGCGCCAAGCGCAACGACCGCGGTGGTCAAAAACAAGCTGCGCCGCGCCGAGGAATTGCGTCGCGAATGCAGGGAACTGCCGTCCATCAATGGGTCTCCGAAAAGCGATACTCGTCCCTGGGACGAGCCCGCATTCCGCGCAACATGGGGCGGCGACCCTTACCGCGCTCTGTCGGGCGCATTAAAAGTTTGTAATGTTCGCGTAAGAGTATTTACTGATGTAGTTTCAAAAGCTTGCAAGCGCCGACAAATCACTCCCCCGCTTCCGCCGTGTTGGCGCGCAGGATTTCGGCCACACGGGCTTCTTCGGCCGCCGTCAGGTTCGAGGCACCCGGCGCGGCAGCCGCCGACGGAAGTTTACGGCGGCGAGCGGCGATCAAAAGCATGACGATACCGACCAGCAACAGGCCGGGGGGCGTGCCCCACAGTGCTGCGGTGCGCCACTCGAAACGCGGCTTGAGCAAGACAAATTCGCCATAGCGGGCGACGATAAAATCGATCACCTGGGCGTCGCTGTCGCCGGCTTCGATGCGCTGCCGCACCAATACGCGCAGATCGTGGGCGAGCGGCGCCTCCGACTGGTCGATCGATTCGTTCTGACACACCAGACAGCGCAATTCCTCCGAGATGGCGCGGGCGCGCGCTTCGAGCTTGGTGTCCGGCAGCATTTCATCCGGCTGCACGGCCCGGACCGGAAGCGACCATGCAAGCACCGCGGCGACCATCAGCGCGTTGAGGTATTTCACCGCTCTCACTCCGCCGGCTGCGGCAGCGCGCCCGATTTTCCCCTGGCTTTGGCCGGGCGCGGTGCGCCGACCCGCAGGCGCCGATCCGACAGCGACATGGCGCCGCCGAAGAACATGATGCCGGCGCCGAGCCAGATCAAAAGCACGAAAGGCTTGAAATAGAGCCGCACCGGTACCGAGCCGTCCTTGTTCGGATCGCCGATGGAAACATAGATTTGGCTCACGCCCCGATCCATCAATGCGGCTTCCGTCGTGGCCATGTTGCGGTCGGGAAAGGCGCGGCGGCTCGGTTGCATGGTGCCGACGATGTCGCCATTGAGCCGGTGCACGGTAAAGCGTCCGACGACATCGCGATAGTTCGGTCCGGCACGGTCGAAAGTGCCGTCGAGCGTCATCCGGTAATGCGATATCCGGAGACTGTCGCCGGGCTTGATCTCGGCGATGCGTTCGCTGCCCCAGGCGGTCACGCTGACAATGCCCATCAGTGACACGCCGATGCCGAAATGCGCAAATGCCGTGCCCCAGGCCGAGCGCGGCAAGCCCACGGCGCGCCGCAATGCCACCCGCAGCGGCACCCGCAAGATCAAGGTGCGTTCGACGATATCGGTCACAGCTCCCATCATGACGAAGATCGCGACACCGATGCCGAACGGTGCCAGCACCGGGCCGCCGCGTTCGAGCGCGAACGCCGCGGCGGTTGCCAATGCCGCCAGCAAGGCCGCGGCCAGGAGGCGCTGCGCGGCGCCGTAGAGGTCGCCACGTTTCCAGCCCATCAGCGGGCCAAACGGCATCACCGCCATCAGCGGGATAAACAAAGGGCCGAACGTCATATTGAAGAACGGCGGTCCAACCGAAATTTTGGCGCCGGTCAGCGCTTCAAGCGCCAGCGGATAGAGCGTCCCCACCAGCACCGTGGCGCAGGCGGTGGTCAGGAACAGATTGTTGAATACGAGCGCGCCCTCGCGCGAGATCGGTGCGAACAAGCCGCCCTGCTTGAGGAGCGGCGCCCGCCAGGCATACAGCGCCAGCGCACCGCCGATGAACAGCACGAGAATGCCGAGAATGAAAATGCCGCGCCGCGGATCGACCGCGAAGGCATGGACCGAGGTCAACACGCCCGAACGCACCAGGAAAGTCCCGATCAAAGACAGCGAGAAAGTCAGAATCGCCAGCAGAATGGTCCACACTTTGAGAGCGCCGCGTTTTTCCATCACCACGGCGGAATGCAGGAGTGCGGTACCGGCGAGCCACGGCATCAGCGAGGCGTTCTCCACCGGATCCCAGAACCAGAAACCGCCCCAGCCCAATTCGTAATAGGCCCAGTAGGAGCCGCCGGCGATACCAAGCGTAAGGCACATCCAAGCGCCGAGTACCCACGGCCGCACCCAACGCGCCCAGGCGGCGTCGATGCGGCCTTCGAGCAACGCGGCGATGGCGAAGGAAAACGCGATCGAGAAGCCGACATAGCCGAGGTAAAGCATCGGCGGATGGAAGGCGAGACCGGGATCTTGCAGGATCGGATTGAGGTCCTGACCTTCGAACGGCGCATTCGCAATCCGCACGAAAGGATTGGAGGTGAGCAGAATGAACAGATAGAAGGCGGCGGAGATCCAGGCTTGCACCGCCAGAGCATTGGCCTTGAGCACCGTCGGCAGATTGGTGCCGAACGCCGCGACCAGCGCGCCGAAGAAGGTCAATATCGTGACCCACAGCATCATCGAGCCTTCATGATTGCCCCAGATGCTGGTGAGCCGGTAGATCAACGGCATTTGCGTGTTGGAATTTTCGTAGACGTTGAGCACCGAGAAATCCGACGTGACGTAGCTCACCGCGAGCGCGGTAAAGGCCGCCGCGACGAACGCGAATTGCGCCAGCGCCGCCGGCGCGGCGATGTTCATGAGCGCCGGATCGTTGGTGCGGGTGCCGACGATCGGCATAACGCCCTGGATCAGCGCCAGTCCAAGCGCCAGCATCAGAGCGTAATGGCCGAGTTCGGGTATCATTTGCTGGCTCCGCCGACCGGCATGGCCGCACGCTGCGCGTAATCGTCTTTCCAATGTCCCGACTTTTTCAAGGCGTCGGCGACTTCTTTCGGCATATAGGTCTCGTCGTGCTTGGCGAGAATCGTGTCGGCGTCGAACACGCCGCCGCCGCCGAGCTCGCCTTCCGCCACGACGCCCTGGCCCTCGCGAAACAGATCCGGCAGCACGCCGTGATAGGTGACCGGGATTTCGGTCTTGCCGTCGGTGACTTCAAAACGGATGTCGAGACCGTCGCGGCGTACGATGCTGCCGTCTTTGACCAGGCCGCCGAGTCGAATGCGCATACCGGATTCGACGTGCTTTTCCACCACATCGGTCGGCGAATTAAAGAACACGATGGAGTTGCGGAACGCATTGAGCATAAGGCCAACCGCGACGGCGAGCACGGCAAGGCCGCCGCCGATCAGAGTAAGACGTCGCTGCTTGCGGGTCATGCCGATCGTCTCCGCCTCATGTCAGCCCGCCAGGCCCAGATCTTTGACGAGATCGTCAATGCGCTTGACGTCCTCCGGGCGAGCGGACAGCGCGTGTTTGGCGTCGATCACGGCTTCCTTCGCCTTGTCGCGGTCGCCGAGCACGACATAAGCACGAACCAGCCGCAGCCAACCCTCGACGTCGTCGCCGTTGGCATGAAGCCGATCGGCCAGCCGCTGCACCATGCCACGGATCATGTCGGCGCGCTCGGTTTGGCTCATGGAATCCGCGGCGGCAACGTCGCCCGCGGCGGGACCCGGTGCGGCCGCCGGCGGACCGGTGACGCGCGCCAAGGCGGCACGGACGAAGTCAGCCCACGGTGCGTTGGGCGGCGCCGAATCCAGAAGCGCGCGCCATTTGCCGGCGGCAGCATCGCGGTTACCGTCCTGCTCGTCGGCTAGCCCAAGAAAATAGCCCGCCTTCGGCTCATGTGGGTCGCCGGCAATCGCCTTCTGAAAGGCTTGCTTGGCTTCGTCGGTCACGACTCCGTTGGCGGCGGCAACGATAGCCTCGCCGAGATTGGCCTCGCGCACCGGGCTGTCGCCGTTAAGAGCGATCGCCTTGCGCCATGCCATGACCGCATCGTCGAACCGCCCCATCCGCAGATAGACCGGCGCCAACACTTCCCAGCCCGCACCGTCGTTGGGATTCTGCGCCAGATGCGCTTCGACTTGGCTGACGAGGCTGTCAATCGATTGGCGGTCCGGCAAGGCCTTGACGCGGGAAAAAGCCGGCTGGTCGGGAACGTCCGGAGAGCCGAGCTTGAGATAAAGGCCGAGCCCGAAGGCCGGTATCACGAGGATCGCCGCCAGCGCCGCGAGGCGGCGGTGCCAGCGCGGCTGCGCCGCCGGCGCTGCGTCCGCTGCCTGCGCCTCGTCGTCCGCAGCAGCCAAGAGCCGACGCGATATTTCGACGCGCGCCGATTCCGCCTCGGTCTCACCGATCAGCCCGGCCGCGCGATCGCGATCGATTTCGAGCAACTGATCGGCATAGACCAGCCGGTCGCTTCCGCCGTGACCGGCGCCTGACGCGCGCGCGAGCGGCCACAGCACCGCGCAAACGGCCGCCGCGGTCATGATCGCGAAAATGATCCAGAGCACCATCGGTTCAAAGCGTCGTCTAAAGCTGTCGTCCTAAACTGCCGATCTGAGTGGCTTTTGGCGCTCTTTGAGCCGCCGAAAGGCGCGGGCCGCTGACGCCGCGCGGTTACAACACGATGCGAACGCGGCTGCAATGGGAACCATGGCGCGGCAATTCCGCACTGCAGCGGCTCGCAACATAGCCAGCGAAACGGGGGCCAACCGGCGACCTCGTGCGCCGCATTCCGACGTTCGCACGATTAAGCGGCGCGCTTCCTTGCGAACTTCGGAACCGCCACATTTAGGCTCGCGCCGGTTTGCGCTCGGCCGCTCCGGCTTGCACGGCGACCTCGGCGGCTTTGGCCAAAAGACCCGCATATTCGTTACCGAAGACGGTGCGGCAAAATCTGATCGCGGCCTCGACCTGCGACTGCCGAAACGGGCGGTCGGTATCGCCGGCGTGGCGCAGCGAATCCAGCAGGACCTTGGTGCCGGTCTCCAGATAAAGCGACAGCTCGGAATGAGCGCGCGTCGTCACTTCGTTGACTGCAAGCTCGCCGGCATATTGCCGGCAAGCGCCGATGAATTCGACGCGCATTTCGGCTTCGTTGACGTCGATCGAGTCGAGCAGCGAACCGGGCACGATGTCTTTGGCCGGCCGAGGCCGCAACAAACGCCGGACGAAGCCGGGGGTTGCCTCGATCTCGGCCTTCAACAGGCTGGAAACCTCGGCGCGGATCGCCGCCAACTGCCGGCTCCACGGCGATTCGACCGACATATCCATTTCCGAGCGAAGCCCGCGCGCGACGTCATGGATCGCTTTGAGCATCGACACGATGGGCCGTCCGGCCCGCAATTCGGAACGCAATTCGCCGACCATGTTTTCCGCCTCGCCGAGCACGAGGGTCACTGCGGCGGCATAGGGCGTCTCGGCCACACGGGCGGTGTCGTCGCTCTCGGCCGCCCGCGTGGCGAGGCGGATAAGCTGCCACGGCGCGGCAAGCCGGTTCATCACCAGAATGAAGCCGTAGAGGCAGACGTCCGCCTTACGCGGGCCGCCTGCGTCGAGCGGCGAATGGGCGACCGCCGCGTCGATCTGTTTGGTCACCACATCGATTTCGCTGCGATCGAAGATGCGGATATGGCTGGGCAGTCTTCGAGCCAGATCGGCAAGGACGTCGCGCAGCGACAATAGTGCCGCCAGAGTGGCAAGGTCTTCGATCGCTCGCGGCGTACCGACCTGCACGGCAAGCCGTCGACGGGCCTTTTCGTCCAATCTAATTCCGGCGCTTAGCTCGCGGATTCGCAAAACGGCGCGCTCCTGCAGCGCATGCGCCAGTTGGTCGGCCCTGCTCCGATCGTCGGCCAGCAATGCCCGGTTGATATCTTCGCCGAGCGCTTTGGCTTCGGCCGGCATCAGATCGCGGCAGATCCAGGACCAGATCGGTTCGAGTGACACCCGCGCGATACGGCCGCTGCGCTTATGGTCGGCCGGCGCATCGATCAGAAAAGGTTCCAGCGGAGCAAAAAACAGCCGCGCTGCATCGCCGATCCGGGGCACCTGCTGGGCCTCAGCGCGGATCGTGCGACGCAACTCTTGCAGTATCAATTCGTTGCCGGCGCTCTCATTGCGCAACAGATTGCGTTCGAGCTCCTGTACAAGCATCGACCGCGCCTGCGGCGTAAGCGTGCGGAGATAGTCGCGCAGCCGCTCGATGGATGGACCATCGCTCGTGATCATCGGCGAGGAACCGTTAGGTTAAACCTTTCCGTTAACGTTTTAATAGGACGGCGCTTAAGAAGGAGTTACGCGAACTATCGGGAATTCAAAGCGATATGCCCGGCGTCGGCAACGCGACGCCGGCGGAACGCTCCTGATACGAGCGGGAATTTAACGAAAAAGACGGTGGCGGCCGACCGCGCCGCCACCGCAACTGCCGGCTATTTCGGCGATCCGACGCATACGGCGACCAATGGGGTATTGGACGCCGAACCCGCCGGACCGCATGACGCACCGCGTTCGCCGAGGAATTGCGCTTGATTGCGGGTCGGCCCGCAATAAGCCGTCACCAGCACCTCATCGTCCTGGCACTGCACAGTGCAGCCCGACACGCAGTCCGATTTGATCACCCGAACGCTTGGGGACGGCGGACCGGCCTGGCCTTGCGGCCCCGCCGGGCCGGGCGGGCCGGGAGGCCCTGCGGGACCCGCCGGACCGGTATCGCCTTTGGGCCCTTGTGGACCCGCCGGACCGGGATCGCCTTGTGGGCCCTTGCCGCAACCGGCCAACGACCCCGACACGGCCAACAGCAATGCCAACGTAACTGCTAAATGCGCTGCACGCATTTCAGAAGTCTCCTACGTCTTTTGAGCAAAGCCGCTCCCATCCCCGACATAGAAGATCAAACTCGCTGCCCGCGCGCAAGGACGATGCATCGGCGCCGCCGGGCGCCGTCCAGCAGCACTCTAAGCGAAGGCTACAGCGGCGATGCCGGCGCCTTGCGACTGGCGGTCCCTCGATGCATTGGCTAAGGTCCGAACCGCTTCCCAATAATCACGAGTTGAACATGATGCCGAAGACGTACCGCGCCGCGGCCATGGTCGCCGGCGTTGCGCTCGCGACGACGGTGTCCGCCCTCGCCGCACCGCCGGCGCGTGCGCAGGATTATCCGGCGCGTCCGGTGAAGATCATCGTGCCGTTTCCCGCCGGCGGCACCGCCGACGTCATGCCGCGCATCTTTGCCGATTGGCTGTCGCGCAAATTGGGCCAGCCGTTCATCGTCGAGGACCGTGCCGGTGCCGGCGGCAATATCGGCGCCGAAGTGGTGGCAAAATCGGACGCCGACGGCTACACGCTGTTGGCCTCGCCGCCGCCTCCGCTTGTCATCAATCAAAATCTTTATCCGCATCTTTCGTTCGACCCGACCAAATTCGTGCCCATCGTCGTCATGAGCCGTGTGCCGAACGCGCTGGTGGTCAACCCCGACAAGATCAAAGCCAACACCGTGCCGGACTTCATCGCCTACGTGAAGGCGAATGCCGGCAAAGTAACGGACGCAACCCAGGGCAACGGCACCACTTCGCAGCTCACCGCGGCAATGTTTCAGATGATGGCGGGCGTGAAGCTGCAGAACGTGCCCTATCGGGGCTCGGCGCCCGCGCTCAACGACCTCGTCGCCGGCAATGTCGACTGCATGTTCGATAATCTCGGCGTATCGCTGCAACTGGTGAAGGCCGGCAAGCTGAAACTCATCGCAGTTGCCTCCGCCACGCGCATGGCAAGCCTGCAGGACGTGCCGGCCATTGCCGAAACCCTCCCGGGCTTTGCAGCCGTAGCCTGGTACGCCTTCGCGGCGCCTGCGGGCACGCCTGCCGCGGTCGTCGACAAAATTAATACCGGCGTCAACGAGGCGCTGCGCGATCCCGAGATTCAAAAGCGCCTGGCCGAGCTTTCGGCCGAGCCGGTCGGCGGCTCGCCGCAGGACACCGCCAAGTATTTCCAGGAAGAAACCGAGCGCTGGAAGAACGTCATCACCTCCGCGCATGTCACCCTCGATTGAAATGCCATGAAGCACAGCACCGAGCGGATTCTCACCACCCATGCCGGCAGCCTGCCGCGGCCGGCCGATCTCCTCGATCTCGTCCAGACCGGCGGCGCCAAGGCGCTCGACGCGGCCGGCGCCGCCGCGCGCCTACGCGCCGCCGTGAGCGAGGTCGTCCACAAGCAGACCGAACTCGGCATCGACGTGATCGACGACGGCGAATACGGCAAGCCGAGCTTCGTCAGCTACATCAACGAGCGGCTCGGCGGCTATGAAGTCGACACCCAGTCCGGTCCGCGCAATCAATGGATGACGTCGCGCGAAGGCCGCTCGTTTCCCGAATTTTACGCGCAAACGCATCCGGCCTCGACGCACACCCACATGATCTGCACCGGCCCGATCACCTATAAGGGCCATGCTCAGCTCAAGCGCGACATCGACAATCTCAAGGCGGCGCTCAACGGCGTGAACGGCCGAAGAGGTCTTCATGCCGGCGATTTCACCGTCGAATATCGAAGACTGGCAGAAGAACGCGTTTTACAAATCGCAGGAGGAATATGTCTTCGCCATCGCCGAAGCGATGCGTGAAGAATATCAGGGCGATCGTCGATGCCGGCTTTCTGGTGCAGATCGACGACCCCCGCCTCGTCACCTATTACATCATCCATCCCGAGGCGAGCATCGCCGATTGCCGCAAATGGGCGGAAATCCGCGTCGAGGCGCTCAATCACGCGCTACGCGATATTCCGCCGGAGAAAATCCGCTTCCATACCTGCTACGGCATCAATATCGGACCGCGCATCCACGACATGGAGCTGAAAGACATCGTCGACATCATTCTGAAGATCCGCGCCGGCGCCTATTCGTTCGAGGCGGCCAATCCGCGCCACGAGCACGAGTGGAAAGTGTGGAGAGACGTCAAACTGCCGGACGGCAAGATTTTGATTCCCGGCGTGATCTCGCACTCGACCATCCTGGTCGAGCATCCCGAGCTGGTCGCCGAGCGCATCGTGCGCTATGCAGGGGTGGTGGGGCGCGAAAACGTCATCGCCGGATCGGACTGCGGTTTCGCCACCTTTGCCGGATCGAAGGAAGTGCATCCATCGATCGTCTGGGCGAAATTCAAGGCTCTTGCCGACGGCGCGCGGATCGCATCGAAAGAGTTGTGGGCGCGCTGAAGCCTAGCCACCCGGCAGCGCCAGTTCGGCGCGCAAGCCGCCGATCGGCGCGGTGCCAAGCGTCAGCACGCCGCCGTACAGATTGGCCAGTTCGACAACGATCGACAGGCCGAGACCGGAGCCCGGCTTGGTCTCGTCGAGACGTTGGCCGCGCAGCGCCACCTGCTCGCGTTCGGCCGGCGACAACCCCGGCCCATCGTCGTCGACGATGATACGCACCCGCGGCTTGGCGTCGTCGGAGGCAGGCTTATCTTCCATTACCTCGATGGCCACCCGCGACTGCGCCCATTTGCAGCCGTTGTCGACGAGGTTGCCCACCATCTCCTCGAGATCCTGTTGCTCGCCGCGGAAGCGCGCGTGTTCGGGCACGTCGACATCGATGGCGATGTCGCGCGCGCGGTGGAGCTTCTCCATGGAGCGGGCCAAAGCGGTGACCACGGGGGGAACCTCGATCGAGGTGCCGACCACCATGGAGCGCGCAGCCAGCCGCGCCCGCTCGAGCTGACGCGCGACCTGGTCGCGCATGATGTCGGTCTGCTCCAGCACCTTGATCGCCAGCGGATCGTTGCCGCGCGCGGCCGCCTCGTTGACGATGACCGAAAGCGGGGTCTTAAGAGCGTGCGCCAGATTGCCGACATGGGTGCGGGCGCGTTCGACGATCTCGCGGTTGGAATCGATCAAGGCATTGGTCTCGCGGGCAAGCGGCGCGATCTCGACCGGAAATTCGCCTTGCAGCCGCTCGGCGCGGCCGGAGCGGATCGCGGCGAGGCTTTCGGAAATCCGCGCCAGCGGCGCCAGCCCGAAGCGCACCTGCAGCGCGGTCGTCAGCAAGAGCGCGAGCGTGAGCGCGGTAAAGGTGATCACGATCGTGCGCTCGAAACTCGCCGTCTCGTCGTCGATCTCCGAGGCGTCGCCGGCCACCGCGATCAGGTAACGCCCATCGGGGCCCAGGTCGATGTCGCGCTCGACGAGGCGCAGCTCCTGGTTCTCCGGCCCATTGGCGTAGCCCTGACGGTATTCCGCATCGACCGACGACTTGTCGTCCGGCAGACGCGGCAGAGTGGAATCCCACAGCGAGCGCGAGGCGTGGACGTCCGGCGTCTTGGTATCGAGCCGCGTGACTTGCCAGTACCATCCCGACAACGGCAATTCGAACAGCGGCTCGCCGATCGATTGCGGATATTTGTCGGCGCCTTCCTCGGGCGAAGCGACGTCGGCAACCAGCGTGCGCAGATACACGTCGAGCCGCCTGTCGAAGGCGCGTTCGACGGCGTGGCGGTACAGCGTCGACAAGGCAACGCCGGTGATGATGAGAATGACCACCGTACAGGCGGTGGCCCAGATAAACAGCCGAAGCGCGAGCGAATTAGCGCGCATCGGGGGGCGTGAGCAGATAGCCGAGTCCGCGCACCGTTTGGATCACATCGACGCCGAGTTTCTTGCGAATGCGGCCGACGAACACCTCGATGGTGTTGGAGTCCCGATCGAAATCCTGATCGTACAGATGCTCGACGAGCTCGGTGCGCGATACCACGCGGCCGGTGTGATGCATCAGGTACGACAGCAGCCGGTATTCGTGCGATGTGAGCTTGACCGGATTGCCGTCGACGGCAACGCGGCCGGTGCGGGTATCGAGACGGACCGGACCGCAGGTGAACTCGCTTTTGGCGTGACCGGCCGACCGGCGCAGCAGCGCCCGCACCCGCGCCAGCACCTCTTCGAGGTGAAACGGCTTGGCGACATAGTCGTCGGCGCCGGCATCGAAACCCTGCACCTTATCGCTCCAACGGTCGCGCGCGGTCAGTATCAGCACCGGCATGGCGCGGCCGGCACGACGCCACGCTTCGAGCACCGAGATGCCGTCCATTTTTGGCAAGCCGATGTCGAGAATGACGGCATCATAAGGCTCGCTTTCGCCGAGATAATGCCCCTCCTCGCCGTCGAAAGCGCGGTCCACCACATAGCCGGCGTCCGTCAGCGCCGTCGCCAGTTGCCGATTGAGATCGGGATCGTCTTCAACAACGAGAAGCCGCAAATAACGCTCCGCTTACCGGTCGGCGGTGCTGCCGCCCTTCATCGCGTCCACCGCGATCCGCGCCACTTTGCCATCGTGCGCAAGAACTGTCAGCACATAGACGAGCCCGTCCTTGCCGTGGCACAGCCGCGCCCGCACCACCGTGCCCGGCAGACGGCGCTGCGCCGCGTGCATGGCCGCCGCCAGCCTAATCAGTTGGCCGCTCTCGGTCTCCGCGCGCCGCTCCTTTTGATCGAGGCAAACGTGCCCGACATCGGGATGAACGGCCTCACCATGCGTCGGGCGGGCGGCGTCCGGATGCGGCACATGTGCAGTGTCCGGATGTGGCGGCGGTGGGGCGGCGTCCTGGGCATGCAAGCGCGCGCTGGCAACGACAAAGGCAAGCAAGCCGGCAAGCGCTAATCGCTCGGCGGTGGCCATAACCGCTTTCAAGGCCTGTTTCGTGGCCGATTTCATGGCCTGTTTCATGACCGGTGTTCTAAGCGCATGGCAGTGAACCCCACCTGAACGGCGGTTTGAGGCCTGCGGGAGGCCGAAAGCGCGGAAAAAGACTATCCTGCCAAACGCAGATGCACGAGGAAGAGTTCATGACCGGAACGGGAGCCGCGCGACCGCGGCGGTTAGTGTCCTTTGTCACCCTCGTCGCAGCTATGAGCCTGACCGCTGCGGTGTCCCCCACGCCGGCGGCGGCCATGGTCGGCGGCGCGCCAGCCGCAGCCGACGGGGTCGGACGCTCCGTGGTCATGATTTTGGGCTCCTTCGGCACGGCTTGCACCGCCACTGCAATCGCCCGCGACCTGCTGCTGACGGCGGCGCACTGCGTCCAGCCGGGCGCCGACTACAAACTCGTTGGCAACGCGCCCGGTCAGCAACCCGTTTTGAAAGATATCGCGCGCATCGAGCGCGATCCGCAATTCGATCTCAAGCGGCTGTTCAACCACCTCGCGACGGCGGATGTGGCATTAATCAAACTTTCCGAACCGCTGCCGTCTCGCATTCCCCCGGTGCGGATCGGCGGCGATAAAGAAACCGTGGCGGTGGGCGATACGCTGGTGGTCGCCGGTTACGGCGTCACCGTGCGCGGCGACGGCCGCACCGGCGGCACGGTGCGCGCGGCAACACTTGCCGTCACCGGCCAGCCGGGACCGCTGCAGATTCGCCTGTTCGATCCGCGGACGGAGGACGACGCTGCGGGGCTGGGCGCCTGCGCCGGCGATTCCGGCGCGCCGGCGTTTCGCGACACCGGCGGCAGCCTCACTATCGTCGGCGTCGTGAGCTGGTCGACCGGGCCAAAGCTTTCGGCGGGCTGCGGCGGATTGACCGGCATCACGCCGCTTGTGCGCTACCGAGCCTGGATCGTGGATACTGCACGCGCGCTCGGCTCGCCGCTCCAACCCTAATTTCGTCGCCCTGCCCTTCGCCCGTAATCGACGCGCTCGCCTGCAAATGGATGCAGCGCGAATTTATTCGGCCGGCTCCTCCGCTAATCGCACCGGCCCGTGCAGCGGCATTTCTTCGACCGCGAACAGACAGCAGAAGGAAATGCCGAGAAAGATCGCCGCGGCAATAAAGACCCAATGATAGGCCGGGGCGAGATCGCCGTGCATCACCGCAAGCTTCTCCAGCGTGACAACGCCGGACGTCTCGGTCGCCCCGCTGAGCACGATGGCGCCGAATATCGCGACGATGATCGCGCCGCCGAGCGTGCGGAAGAAGTTCAGCGTTCCGGTCGCGGTGCCGAGATGATGCGCTTTCACGGCGTTCTGCATGAGAATGGTGCTCATGGGATACATCGGGCCCACTCCGCAGCCGAGGACGAACAGCAAGAGCGCGAACCTTTCGATCGACTGCCCGGCCGGATTGACGGCGAGGGTGGCAAGCACGGTCACCGCAACGGCAAGCCCGATCATTGGCAGCCGCAAATAGCGCCGCATCCGCACCATCAGACGCGCCGTGACCTGCGAGCCGCACACGGTTCCGAGCATGAACCCGATAAGCGCCAGGCCGGATGAACTCGCCGAAAGGCCAAGCACGGCTTGGCAGTAGAGCGGCGTATAGATCGTGATGCCGATGATCGTGCCGATCGAGAAGAACGCCGCGCAGGTAATTGCCGAGGTCACGCGGCCGCGCAGGATGGCGACCGGGATGAAAGGTTCGCGTGCGGTAACGAGCCTCACCGCGAACAAAGCCCACAGCGCGATCGAGCATGCGATCAGCGTCAAAATCTGCCAGGAAGTCCATGGGTAATGGGTGCCGCCCCAGGCGAGCGCCAGCAACAGCACAATCGCCGCGGCGACCATTAAGACCGCGCCGGCGACATCGAGCTGATGCGGCCGCTCGTTGCGCGGCAGGCGGCGCAAAGCCCGCTCGGTCATGATCAGAGCGCCAGCGCCGAGCGGCAGATTGATCCAGAAAATCAGCGACCAGTGCAGATGATCGGTCAGCAAACCGCCGAGCACGGGACCGAGAATGCTGGCGCTCATGAACATGACCGACGTGCGGCCCATCACAATCGGCCGCTCGCGCGGCGACAACAGATCGGCAATGATCGTCTGCGCCGTCGGCAATAGTCCGCCGCCGCCGATCCCTTGCAAAGCGCGCGCGAGAATCAGCATCCAGATGTTTTGCGCCAGCGCGCAGGCGACAGAACCGACAACGAAAATGCCGATCGCCCACATCAAAATGAGCCGGCGGCCGTAAATGTCGGAAAGCTTTCCGAACAGCGGGGTCGTCGCGGTGACGGCCAAAAGGTAGGCAGTCACCACCCATGACAGGTCGTCGATGCCGCCGAGACTCTTGCCGATCGCGGGTAGAGCCGGCGCGACGATGGTCTGTTCGAGCGCCGAGAGGAACATCGCCAGCATGATGCCGGCGACAATGGTGCGGACCGCGGCATGATCGAGTATCGGCTGCGAAGGTTCCCCATGAGACGAATAAGACGAATGTGCTGCCACGGCAGCCGAACCTTCCTCGGCATCCGCCTCGACAATTTCACCGGTTTCGCTGGTCATTTTCGGATTGTAATTCGGTTGGGGGCGCTTTTTCAGCACAGGGAACGGCCACGTCATCACTTGGCTGGCGCAGCACGGCTTGGCAACCACGCTGACCGCAGATCAGGGGTGCGCACCGCCCTACTGCTTCACCGCCGCCTCGCCCGTTTCGGCAGCCTCAGCGGCCAGTTGACGATGTGGTCTTCGAGGTCTTCGTCCGGCACGTCGGCTTCCGATGCCCCGACCCGCCCGCGCACCGACACGCCGGCGATGTGAACCGTCTCGGGATCGCCGGACACCAAGGGGTGCCACCAGTACAAATCCTTGCCATCGGCGAGCAGGACATAGGCGCAAGACGGCGGCAGCCAATTGATGGTTTTGAGGGTCTGCGGCGTCAACTGCACGCAATCGTGGACCCGTTCGAGGCGATGTGCGTAATCGCGGCAACGGCAGGTGTCGCCGTCCAAAAGCCGGCAGCCGACATCGGTATAGAAGGTCTTCGCCGCCCCCTCCTCTTCCTCCAGTTTATTGAGGCAGCATTTGCCGCAGCCATCGCAAAGGCTTTCCCATTCCGAATCCGTCATTTCCTCCAATGACTTGCGTCGCCAGAAGGGAACCGGATCGGTGGTCGCTGGTTTGGTTGCCATGTCGTTCTTGCGACCCTATGCCAAAATTATCCCTAAATTCCATTCACCTTGTCGGTGCGTGCGGATTGGCCGGCCCGGCACGGTCGACTACACCGATCGTAACTAAGCATTGGCCGCCCAAAACGCCGTAGGCTAAAAGACCAAGGCCGCTGTGGCCTCTCGATTGTCGTCGATTTGCGGAGCGCGTTGTTGTGACGGACATGTTTCCGGATCCGGGTGACGATTGGCGGCCCAAACTCAAGCGGGTGCTGCTCGACATCGATGCCCGCATCGATTTTGCCGTCTTCCAGAGCGGCAAATGGGCCCGCGAAATCTACGAGCGCTTCACCGCTTTCACGGATCACGCCCATATTGCCGGCTGGCGGCGCTGGCTGCTGATTGAACCGCTGTCGGAGATGGCGACGCTGGGAACCGGCGGACTATTTCTCATGCTGGCGCTGGCAATTCCCGCCTTTCACCAGACTTCCGACGACGACTGGCTGAAAAAGTCCGAGCTCGCGGTCACCTTTCTCGACCGCTACGGCAATGTGATCGGCAGCCGCGGCATCAAGCACACCGAATCGGTGCCGCTCGATGAGATGCCCGACAACCTCATCAAGGCCACGCTGGCGACCGAAGATCGCCGTTTCTACGACCACTACGGCATCGACGTCCAAGGCGTATTCCGCGCCTTCGTCACCAACACCGAAGCCGGCGGCGTGGTGCAAGGCGGCTCCACCATCACCCAGCAGCTCGCCAAGAACCTGTTCTTGTCCAACGAGCGCACCTACCAGCGCAAGATCAACGAGGCGTTTCTCGCATTGTGGCTTGAGGCGCACCTGAGCAAGAACGAGATCTTGAAGCTCTATCTCGACCGCGCCTATCTCGGCGGCGGCGCCTTCGGCGTCGATGCCGCCGCGCGATATTATTTCGGCAAGTCGGTGCGCGACGTCACGCTTGCCGAGGCCGCGATGATCGCCGGCCTGTTCAAGGCGCCGACCAAATTTTCGCCGCTCGTCAACCTGCCGGCGGCGCGCGCCCGCGCCAATGTCGTGCTCGACAATCTGGTCGACAACGGCTTCATGACCGAGGGTCAAGTCTACGGCGCGCGGCGCAACCCGGCAACGCCGGTCGACCGCGCCGCCGAAGACGTGCCGAACTATTACCTCGATTGGGCTTTCGACGAGATGCGAAGGCTGGTCGAGACATTCCCCAAATCGGTCACCGCGCGCTCGTTTATCGTGCGCACGGCGCTCGACAGCAATCTGCAGCACTATGCCGAGCGTGAGGTCGAATCCGAGCTGCGCCAATACGGGCGCGATTACGGCGCCAGCCAAGTCGCCGCCGTCATCGCCGATCTCGACGGCGGCGTCCGCGCCATGGTCGGCGGTCGCGATTACGGCGAGAGCCAATTCAACCGCGCCACCGATGCGCTGCGCCAGCCCGGTTCCTCATTCAAGCCTTACGTCTACGCCACGGCTCTGGCCAACGGTTTCACGCCGCAGTCGGTCGTGGTCGATTTGCCGGTCTGCATCGGCAATTGGTGCCCGCACAACTATTCCGGCGGCTATTCCGGACCGGTGACGCTGCTCGAGGCGATCACCCACTCGATCAACGTCATCCCGGTCAAGCTGTCGATCATGCTCGGCAAGGGCAATCCCAAGCTCGGCCGCGCCATGATCGTGCAGACGGCGCGCAATTTCGGTATAACGACGCCGCTACCGGACACGCCGTCGCTGCCGATTGGCGCCGACGGAGTCTCCGTTGTCGAACATGCCGTCGCCGATGCCACTTTTCCCAATCTCGGCCGCGCCGTCACTCCGCACGCCGCGCTCGAAGTCCGCACCGATGCCGGCAAGCTGGTGTGGCGCTTCGACCGTAACGGTCCGAAACCGCGGCAGGTGATCAGCCCGGAAGTCGCCGTCGAAATGATCAAAATGCAGAATTCGGTGGTGGAGAACGGCACCGGCCGCCGCGCCGAACTCGACGGCGTGCCGACCTGCGGCAAGACCGGCACCACCAACGATTGGCGCGACGGCTGGTTCGTCGGCTACACGGGAAATTTTGTCGGCGCGGTGTGGATGGGCAACGACGATTTCTCGCCGACCAAACGCATGACCGGCGGCACGCTGCCGGCGATGACGTGGCACAACATTATGGCCTATGCGCACCAGGGCATCGAATTGCGGGCGCTCCCGGGCTTGCCGCCGCCGCAACACGCGCCGACGATCGCCGATGCGTCGTTCAAGAGCGACGAAGTCCCGCACCCGGTGCTGTTGACCCGCAAGGGCACCGATGCGCTCATTCAGCTTGAGCGCATGTTCGACGAAGCCGACCACGCGCTGACGGCGCAAAACCCTGCCGTCCGTTCGCTCGGCGCGCTCGACGGCACGGACCGCGCCGCACCGCGAAGCGACACCTTCGCGACGGCGGCGGATCGCAATGCCGCTCAGTCAACGCGCGGTGATTAGTCGACCTCGCGGGTTCGTGCGCAATCCAGGCCAGTCATGCGCTTGCTTTTCGGTTCGTGCTTCACGCTGTTGATCGCCGCCGCTCTCGGGCTCGGCGCGACGTGGTTCACCCTGACGCGCGGGGTGGCCTTCGGCGCGCTGACGATCGGCTCCTGGACGGCATGGCCGAAAAGCGGCTCCGTCGATATCGATCCTTATGCCCGCGCCAGCATTGCCCGCAGCGGCGAATTACCGACCGGCATGGGCGACGGCATCGCCTTTTACGCCCATACCGACGACGCCGGCGAGAATTTGGACGGCCGCTGCACATTCGCGATCGCCGGCATGACGCCGCCGGCACGCTATTGGACCGTTACGCTCTACGACCCGCAAGGTCGGCTCGTGGCCAATGCGCTCGATCGGCACGATTTCACCAGCGAGGAAATCGTCCGCGACCTCGATGGTCGTTTCGCCATTACTGTCGGGCCGCTGGCCCGCCCGGGCAATTGGCTGCCGACCGGAGGCATCGAGCGGTTTGTCCTGGTGTGGCGGCTCTACGACACGCCGATCGGCGTCGCCACGCGCACGACACAGGAAGGGCCGATGCCGACCATCGTGCGAAAGGGCTGCTCATGATTCGCGGCGTGTTATGGATTCTGGCCGCTATTCTCCTTGGCGGCATCGTGCATCTGGCGACGGTGCTGGCGATGCCGCAGACGGCGACCCAAGATGCCTATTCCAGGCTGGCGCCGCTCACTCCGGTCAACAGCGCGGTGCCGCTGCCCGCGCCCACCGCCAAAAGCGCGATCATGCCATTTATGGATCCCGCGTTCGCGACGGCGGTGTGCCGTTACGACCTGAGCGGCGGATCGCTTAAGTTGATTGCGCCCGTCAGCCAAGCCTATACGTCGGTGACCTTCTATACGCGCAAAAGCATCGCCTATTACGCCATCAACGACCGCGCGGCGGGCCGACACTCGATCGAACTCGATCTGATGACGCCGGAACAGCATGCCGCGCTGCCGGAAGACGAAGACGTGACCGCGGCCGACAGGTTGATCATCGAGTTGCCGTCGACCATGGGCTTGATCGTCTTGCGCGCCTTGGCACCGGAGCCCGGCCTCATGCCGATGGCGAGCCAGGCGCTCGCCGCCGCGACCTGCGGCGTCCAACCGGCGCAGTGACTATTTGGCCGCCGCAACCGCCCGCGATCCGGGCCCGAATGGCGGCGCGACGACCACCACCTGATGGGCGGCGATCTGCTGCTGCAATTCGGTGAGCGCCAGGTCGGCGTCGGCGGCGATCGGCTCCGGCTCGGCGACCGCAAGGTGCTCGAGCGCGAAGCGATAGCTGGCGCAGCGCTGCGTCAGCGACTTAGTCACCCATGCCACGGTCAGGCTGTTTTCGTCGATGCGCGCCTGCGCATTGACGCGCTCGGCGGGGGTAAGATCGGCGATCTGTTCCATGCTCGCGGCACGCCGCCGATCGAGATCGACGACCCGACGGGCCACAACGAAAAACGGCTCGATCCGCACGATGTCGTTACGGGTGTCGTCGATCAGCTGGTTGTAGCGCGCCGCGGTCGAGCGAAGCATCTCCCCTTGAAGGTGGCGGTAATAGGCCGTCGGATCGAACGTCCATAACTCGCGCTGGAAGGAATTCTTGAATCCGTATTCGTAGAGGACGGCATCCCAGCGGATCCGGTCGTAAGGAGGCTCGATCAGCGGAAAGGCGAGATCGCGCAACGTCCGCTCGTCGTCGGTCAGGTTATCGGCGGAGATTGGCGCGCCCACGCTCGATGCAGCTTCTTCGCCGACCCAGGCATGAATGTCGTCGGTGACCAACGGGCCGGAGAGCCGGCCGAAATCGCCGATGCTGGTGCAGCCGGACAGAACGAGGAGCGTCAGGACCGCAACAGCAGGCGCCCCGATCTCGCTGTGGCGGCGGGCGCGAAGCGACATGGTCAACGCCCGTTCAGCGGCGCCTTACCCGTCGGCGGCCGCCGTTGTCCGCCGGCGGATGCGTATGGGGCTCGGCCTCCTCGGCGCGCGAATCGACGTAGCGCTCGATCCGGATCACCGGCAGAATGATGATCGTTGCGGACTCTTCCGCCCCCTCACGCCCGAAGCGCACGATGCGCCCCTCGTCCGGGAATTTGATGACGTTACCCACCAGCCGCTTTCCTCTGCCGCCGGCAAGGAGGCGTTCTGCCCCCAATGCGCGGAAAACGGCATCGCCAGGATTAAGCGGCATGCAAGGTTAACGCTCCGCTAACGCCCACCTCATAGGCTGGGCGAACGAATGCGCCCGCTGCGGCCGCTGTTGCGATCGAGTCACGCGTTATGGAAAGCGCCAGCCTGTCGAACCTTATCCATTTGACCCGTCTCGGGCCGCGCGGCGGCGTCGACATGCGTCCCACTCTGTTGCGGGTCCTCACCGACCTCTACGTCCAGAAGCTGGCGCACACGCCCGACGAGGAGCGGCACTATACGGAACTGGCGCTGCGGCTGCTCGATGCCGTCGACGTCCCGACCCGCGCGGCGGTCGCCGCCCGGCTGGTGCGTCATTTGTCGCCGCCGCCGCGGGTGATCGATAAATTGGCGGCGGACCTGCCCGAGATCGCTGCCGCTATGCGCGCGCGTCCGCCGGTGAAGCACAAGCCGCAAAGCAGCGAACCGACGCCACAGCCGGTCGCACCGACCGCCGCCGCCGCGCAAGTCCAAATCCCGGAGACCGAAGACCACCGCCAGACGCCCGCTTCGCCAGCGCCACCCGATGCGATCGCCCCTGACATCGCGACCGAACTCAACGACCTGTTTTTCGCCGCCACCGCCGAAGAGCGGCGTCTCATCGTTCTTAATCTCGAAATCGCGACGCCGATGCCGCCAAATCGCGCGCCGCTCGCGCGCGACGCCGCCATCGGCCGGCAATTGGAAGCGGCGGCGCTCGCCCGCAACCGGGAGGACTTCGCACAAACGCTGGCAAGGTCCCTGCAAATCCCCGCGGCTCTGGCACGCCGCATCGCCGGCGACGAGCTGGGCGAACCGATCGTGATCGCCGCCAAAGCGCTCGCCATGCCGCGCGATGTCGTCTATCGGATTCTGCTGTTCGTCAACACCACCGTCGGCCATTCGGTGGAGCGCGTGCACACGCTCGCCACCCTCTATGACGAAATGACCGTGCAAGCCGCCGAACACATGGTGGCGATCTGGCAGGCATTGCAACGCAACGAGCGCCCGGCCGCAAGACATCGGCCGCTGAATTGGAACGACGAGGCGCTCGCCCGCACCCGGACCGCCACCGCCGCGGTGCGCCGCGCTCCTGCCGCGCAACGGAGCGGCGACCGGCGCAGCGCTTCTTAACTCACGATATCGAGAAAATTTCGTCCGGTCCGATCCTCGACCTCGACGATCCACAGATCCGGATCGAAATCGATCTCGCGCGCAAGCTTGGCTTCGACCGCGTCATCGGGCGCGGGCTGCTGAGCGAAACTTGCGATAAATGTCCGATCTGCGCCGCGCCCGGCTTCCAACGCGCTTTGCGGCGCCGGCTGAAATAGATCGGAGGTGCCGTCGAGCCGACAGATGCGCACGAAAATCGCGCCGGCCTCCTCCGCCCCGCGCCGCCGGACCACCCCGAACAAGCCCTCGACCTGACAGCGCCGCAAATAAGCGGCGACCCATAGCGCGGTTTTCAGACGCATCGTTGCGCTCGCATCGGCGCGGGGGAGAGTACACATCGGCACGGCAGATATGACTCGATCCGCGCGACGCCGCAAACAGGGCTCTATTGCAGGGGATGACCGACCATGACGGCGAGCTCGCGCATAAGACGGTCGGAGATCGCGCCCGTCACGGGCAATCGACGCTCCCGCTCGAATTTTTCGATCGCGGCGCTGGTGGCGTCGTCGAGAATGCCCGATGGCTTGATTTGACCATAGCCGTAGTCCGACAGAGCCCGTTGCACGGCTGCTATACGGGGCGACGGTCCAATCAGGTCGGCAATCGGATCGTCGCGCCGCACAGCGACGGGCGGTGGCGTGGCACGCCGCCAGCGGCCGCGGCGGCATCGGGCTATTCGGCCTCGGCACATCGCTGCTCGCGAGCGGCGCCGGCGCAGGATTGGCAAAGAAGGGCGCCGGATGCGCTCCGGACTGCAAGAAAAGCGCATTGACGATGATGAGGGCGCTCGCCCCGGCGGCCAGGAGAATTGCAATCGAGTTCGACCGGACGATGCGTCGTCTTCGCCCACATCCGCAACGCCAACGCTCCCCCGGCGGCGCCAAGGCGAACGTGGAGGTCTCGATCGACGCGGCGGCGCTTACGCACTTTTCTTCACCAAAGCATCTTGAACGCGCAGATCCGGAATAGCCGAGCGGGCTTGCGGCGGCTTCGCCTTGGCCGGCGGGAACCCCAGAACACCCAACGGCTGCGCTGCGGCAGTCGCGTTTCGAAAGCTGCGTCCGTTCGCAATCGATCGGCAACCGGACGGCGACACGGGTGCCCTTGCCGAGCCGGCTGGAGATCGAGATTTCGCCGCCGTGCAGCTGCACCAAGCCCTTCACGATGGACAATCCAAGACCGGTGCCGCCGTGGCGGCGATCGTAAGCGTTGCCGGCCTGAAAATACGGTTCGCCGACCCGCGCCAAATCCTCATCGCTGATGCCGACGCCGTCATCCTCGACGACAAAGCCGATATGCGCCGCTTCGGCGCGGGCGCCGATTGTGACGGTGCCGCCGCGATCGGTGAAGCGGATCGCATTGGACAAGAGGTTCAGTAGAATCTGATTGAGCGCGCGCTTGTCGGCGATCATCTCCGGCAGATTGTCGGCGGCGATTTGCTCCAGCCGGACGCCCGCTTCGCGCGCCCGCAATGCGAGAATGCCGCAGCAGCTGGCAACGACCTGCGACGGCGCGAATGGCTCCGGGGTAATCTCGAAATTGCCGGTCTCGATCCTCGACATGTCGAGTATGCCGTTGACGACCGACAACAGGTGGTGGCCGGAGCCGTTGATGAGGCCGGCATATTCGCCGCGGCGTTCGGCATCGAGGCCGAGCGCCTGCTCTTTCGTCAGCATATCGGAAAAGCCGATGATGGCATTGAGCGGGGTGCGCAATTCGTGGCTCATGGTGGCGAGGAAGCGGCTCTTGGCGACGTTCGCCCGCTCGGCTTCGGTGTGCGCATCGAGAAGCGCTTGCTGGTGCAATCTGCGCTCGGTCACGTCGCGCAAGACCGCAACCACTTCGCGGTCGACTTCACCACGCGGCGTCGGTCTGCTCAACGGACGGCAGCGCATCTCGATCCAGATGAATTCTACGGTAGCGCGGCCGTCGTCGTCGACGCCGTCGCGGCGGATGCGGAATTCAGCCGAGCGCTGTTCGCCGAGCGCTGCGGCGTCGCCGAGCGCGGTCAGATAGGCCGGCCGGTCGGCGACGTGCACGCGCTCGAACAGGCCATGGCCGTGCAGCTGCGCGACGCGCGAACCGAACAGCGTTTCGGCGGCCGGCGAGACGAACAGCACCGCCCCGTCGCGGCCGTGCCGCGTGATGACGTCGGCGATGTTGCGCGCCAACAGCCGATAGCGGTCTTCTTCGGCATAAAGCAGCCAGAAGCTGGTTCGCGCCAAGGCCTCGACACCGAGCGCAAGACCGGTCGCGTAAAGTCCCGCCGAGGCGATGCCGAGCATTGCCAAGGCGTCGGGCGCGATGCTGCTGGGCGGCGGCAAAAGCCGCTCGGCGCCGAGCAACATCAAAAGCCCGGCGGCGGCGAGCGCAAAGGTCGAGGCCGTCGCCACCACGCGGCGCGATGCCGACAGCGCCGCTTCGAGCGGCACCACCACGAGCCATACCGCGGCAAACGAGGCGATGCCGCCGGTGTCGGCGGCAAGCGCGGTCACCAGTCCGGTCATGGCCAGCGAAGACAGCACATGGGCGCTGTCGTAGCGGCCGGTGCGCGACAGAAAATACGCGGTGAGAATCTGGGCGATGAGCCAGGTGAAAATCAAAACCTCGGCGACGCTCGGCGCACCGCGAACCAATAGATAAACGGGAAAGGCCGCCAGCGCGATGACGCTGCCGAGCAGGCGCGGCGCGAGAAAGGCGCGATGGCGCGCCGCGGTCAAGACGTCCTGTTGCGCCGACGGGTGCACCAACGTCTCGATATAACCGCGAATTGGCGCAAACAGGCCCACGTTCCCGACGCACGCCCGGCTTTGCCGACGCGCTCCCCTTTTTCTGTTGCCGGATCGTGTCAGAGGCCGCTTAAGCGAACGCTAAGGTGCGGGGCGCCGGCGCCACCGCGCGGTCGCGACGAAGCTTCGCGCCGGCGGTAAATCCCCATCATGGTGAATTGCCCGTTGCCTGGCAGGGTTGCCAAATGTTTGCCATAGCCATGGTGCGGCTCGCGCCGCCGTATTCGCCGAGGGCTTTGCCTCGCGAAATTGCGGCTACAACGGTCGCGTCCGGCATTCGTTCAATTTTTAGCTAAATTATATTTTTTCCAATTGCCCGAAAATTTGCGCTGTATTCTGCTCGATTATGCGCAAAACCTTATTGGACGAGCGAACGCCCCCTTCAAAGCTGCCTGCTAGCTTTCCCGCACGTGCGGCAACGTACGTGTTAGGGGATGTGGGTCCGATGTTCTTTTTGCTGCGCATGGCGTTCTGGCTCGGCCTCGTGCTGGTCCTGTTGCCGACCGGCTCCTCGCAACGAGCCGTTCCGGGCAACGCGGTGAACGCGTCGGAAGCTATTTCCGCAGCCTCGGCTACGGTCGGCGATTTGCGGCAATTCTGCACGCGGCAGCCGGATGCCTGCACCGTGGGCGCACATGTGGCGACGGAACTCGGCTACAAGGCGCAAGCCGGCGCCAAAATGCTCTATAACGTTCTCAGCGAGGCGCTGGCCTCAAAAGAGGCGGCGAAAGACCCCGCGATGGGCACGCCGAAGACGACCGGCTCGCTTGGCAATGACGCCGCCTCGCAGAATACGCTCACGCCCGCCGATCTCGTTCCCGCCTGGCGCGGCCCCGCCGTGCGCAAACATTCGGCCTAGCGGTCTGAATCCAACATTCGCATCCGGATTCGGGCGGCGTCCCGTAGCGCTGCGGATTTTCGGCCCGGCGAATCCGTGACCTCTGCGGCAGAGCGTCTTATATAGAGGAGGATGCAATCTCACTTCGGAGCCGATCCGGGACCTCGGGGCGATGGCTGATATCGACGACATCATCGACAATTTCTCGGTCCTCGACGACTGGGACGATCGTTACCGCTATCTGATCGAACTCGGCCGCGAGCTGCCGCCGCTTGCCGAGGCCGCGCACAGCGATGCCAACAAGGTGCAAGGCTGCGCCAGCCAAGTGTGGCTCGATACCACCGTGCGGCCGAATGGCGCCGGGGGGCCGACTTTGACCTTCGCCGGGGACAGCGATGCCCATATCGTGCGCGGACTGATCGCCGTGTTATTTGCGATGTATTCCGGCAAAACCGCGAAAGACATTCTCGGGCGCGACGCGGTCAAGCTGTTCGAGGAGCTGGGCTTGCGGGAACACTTGACCCCGCAGCGTTCCAACGGCTTCCGCTCCATGGTTGAGCGCATCCGTTCGGATGCGCGCGCGGCGCTGGCAACGGCCGCGTCATAATTCGGCCCGGCGGCGAGAGCGCAGCTGCGCGAGTATATTCTAGTCCACCGGGCGATCGTATTGTAAAGCTCTTCGGGATGTAGGGGCTGCCCGTTGAGCCAATACACGCTACGCGCGGCGTTGACGGACGTGTTCGCCGGCACGGTCTGCAGCATTTTGTCTATTGCCTATTGCCTGTCCTATGCGGCGCTGATTTTCACCGGGCCGCTCGAACACCTGCTGTCCTACGGCATCGCGGTGACGTTCTTGTCCGCGGCCGTCGGCGGCGCAATCGTGGCGCTGCGCAGCTCGCTGACTTTCGCGGTTGCCGGCCCCGACAGCTCGATCTCGGTGGTGCTGGCGGCGCTGGTGGCGTCGCTGGTGCAGCGGCTCGCCATGAGCGGGGGTGCCGACTTTCTCGCCCCGGCGCTGATCGCCATGGCGCTGGCGACCGCGCTGACCGGGCTGTTGCTCTGCGTCCTCGGATTTACCCATGCCGGTCGTGCCATTCGTTTCGTGCCCTATCCGGTCATCGGCGGCTTCCTCGGAGCCACCGGGTGGCTGCTGATCACCGGGGCGATCCAAGTGGTGACCGGCCGGCGGCCGGCGCTCGGCGACGCTGCTGCTTTCGAGAACGTCGAAATCCTGACCAAGATTGCGGCCGCCGTTGCCGTTGCCGTAACCCTCTCCGTGCTGTTGCGCCGCTACGGCAAAAATCCGTTTGTTCTCCCCGGCGTGCTTTTGACCGCGTTCGTCGTCACGCATCTGGCGCTGCAGTCGACCGGCACGACGATCGCCGCCGCCCAGGATCAAGGCTGGTTGTTCCGGCTGCAGCCGGCGGCCGGATTGACGCTGCCGTGGAGCATCGGTGCGCTCCGGAATTTTCCCTGGTCGGCATTGCCGCAAATCGCCGGTGACGGCCTCGCCGTGATCTTCGTCACGGTCGCCAATTTCCTGCTCAATACGACGGGACTGGAAATCGCCACTCGCAGCGACGCCCACATCGAGCGCGACCTCAAAGTCCTGGGACTCGCCAATGTCATCATTGCGGCGTTGGGCGGCTATGTGAGTTGCACCTCGTTCAGCCGCTCGATGCTGGTCCGCACCGCCGGGGCGACGCAGCCGCCTCGGCGGCCTGACCGTGGCGGCGATCTCCGCGGCCGTGCTGGTCGCCGATCCGTCGTTTCTCGGCTATGTGCCCAAATACATTCTCGGCGGCCTCTTGCTCTATCTGGGCGCCGACCTCGTCTATCAATGGCTCGTCCAGTCGTCGCGCCGCTTGTTGCCGATCGAATACCTGTCGCTCGTCACCATTGCCATCTTGATCGTCTATGCGGGCTTTATCGCCGGCGTATTGATCGGCATCGTCATCGGCTGCGCCACTTTCGCGCTGAGTGCGAGCCGCGTGAATGCGATCAAATTCAGCTTTGACGGCTCCGAATACCGCTCCTCGCTCGACCGCGGGCCCTACGAATTATCGCTGCTGGCCGATCACGGCCGGGAAATTCAGGGCATGACGTTGCAAAGCTATCTGTTCTTCGGCTCGGCCAGTCGGCTATATCAGCACGTTAAGGCGCTTTTGGCGGAACATCCGAATTGCCGCTTTCTGATTTTCGATTTTCGGCTTGTCACCGGCATCAATTCTTCGGCGACGCATAGTTTTGCGCAAATCAAGCAAGCGGCTGCCGCCAGCGGCACCGAAATCGTACTCGTCAATCTTGCTCCCGAACTGGAGCGGGCATTTCGGACTGCGCGCTTTGTGTCGGAAAACGTCAGCGTGGCATCCGATCTCGACCGCGCCTTGGAGCTATGCGAGCAAAACGTCATTGACGGCGCATCGCACCGCGGCCGACGACGAACGAACGCTGCGGGCCTGGTGGACCGATGCGCTCGGTGCCGCCAATGCCGAGCGGTTGACCGAATTTTGCCGCCGCTGTGAGGTGCCGGCCGGTCAGGTCGTCGCCCGCGAAGGCGATCCGGCCTCCTCCATGCACTTCATCCTCGAGGGACGAATCGGCATCGTCGTCGAGAGGGCCGATGGACGGACGCTGCGGCTACGCAGTCTCGGACCGCATACCACGATCGGCGAAATGGGGCTCATCACCGGACGAGCCGCGCAGCGCAACCATCGCCGCCGAAGCAGACAGCGTACTTTACGAACTGACCGCTGAAGCTTATGAGCGCATCAAGCGCGAACACCCCGCGCTCGGCCAGGCGCTGCTCGGTTACATCGTTTCGGTGATGTCGGACCGGCTCAATTTCGCTAACCGCGCCGTCGGCGTTTTACAGCGCTGAGGTCGGCCGACCCGCCTGTCCAGCAAAAGCGGAAGCCGGTTTTGCGAAAAGACATGCTAAACCAAACTCAGCTTCTGCGGCGGCGGCGCTGCTGGCCCAGACCCATGTCTTTGGCAAGCTTCGAACGGGCGGCGGCGTAATTGGGCGCCACCATCGGATAGTCGGCCGGCAGATTGAATTTTTCGCGATATTGATCGGGCGTCAGATTGTAACGCGAGCGTAGATGCCGCTTGAGCGACTTGAATTTCAGTCCGTCTTCCAGACAGACGATATATTCGGCGGTCACCGAGCGCTTGATCGGCACCGCCGGCTTGGCCGGTTCGGCGGCGGACGCGGCCTGGCCGTCCGAGACGCGCTTGAGCGCCGCATAAATCTGGCTGATGAGATTGGGGATTTCGGCGCTGGGCACCGAATTGTGGCTCACATAAGCGGCGACGATGTTGGCGGCGAGCCCGATATAGTCGTTGCCACCCGAAGTTTCGGCCATGACGTAGATCTCTCCCGCAATCGCGGCAAAATGACCGGAATCATCTTAAGATATATTAAGCGATGACAGTAAAAGCAATAAATCGGCGGCAACGCAAAGGCCGGCCGCCCAATAGTCGGAAATAGTATCCTGCATTATTCAGAACACGCCGCCGTCCGGCGCGACGAAAATTGCCGGCCTGCTTATGCGCTCCGCTCGATGTGATTGCGCAACTCGGTGATCGAGCCGAACCGCAGCATACCCTGCGGCAGCTGCGCTTCGATGGAGCCGTCGGAATACAGCGTATAGGCCATTCCGTCGACGACACCGGATTTGAGCACCGACACCGGATCCGGCTCGGCGCCGATCGCCGCCGATTCCGGAGCCTCGGCGGCCGGCTTGAGACTTGTTGCTCGGGCTCGGCGGTCGCCTGCAGCGGGACGGGGCGCCAGCCCCGGCGCCTGTTGCACCATTCGCGCCGGCCGCTGCGTCGTCGGCCAAACCGAGGCGAAGGATGGGCCCGCCGGCCGCTCTGTCGCTATCGGCAGCGCGCGGCGCGACATCGAGCCGCGACGTCATCCGGGATCCGGGCGCCGCCGCCCCGTTTCTTCGCTTCGCGGCTTGCGCCTTGTCGACCTGCGCGACGGCAATGTCGACACTGGTCGGAAACGGCATGGCCGGATCGGGCGACACGCGACGCTTCGGTCTCCGCGATGACGCGGCGTGGCTTCGAGCCGAGCGATGAGCGGAGTCTTTTCGGGCGTCACTTCCGCGCGGCTTTTCGGGCCGAGGCGCGGCGCAACAGCCGTCGGTTGCGGATTGGGCGCTTGGATGGGTCGGATGCGGCAGCACCGCCCGCTCCGCCGGTGGGGCCAAAGCCGGCTTCGGCCCGTTGCGTCGACCGCAGTGCAAGCGCGCGTTCGATGCGCTGCAATACCCGCAGCGCCAGTCCGAGGCCGATCAGCAACAGCCCGCCGACCGCCGCGACCACCCCAGGCGTGACGATCGAGGTGTCGAAACTGCGATCATGGATCGACACGCCGAACGCCGCCAGCACAATTCCCGCAGCGGTCAACACCGCCACCAAAAGCCAATAGAAACAAATACATACGCCGACCCCCGGCCTCCGCGCTTGACGCGCCGGGCCAACTCAAGGCAGTATTGTGACGGCGCTGCCCCGGCCGCGCAAGGGATTATTATCCGCTACGCGGCGAGCGCTCGGCACGGATCGGTCGCGACCCGGCGGGCGCTGAGAGCCGTTGCCCAGACCCCCGCCAAGGCCCTATCTAGAGGAACATTCGCTCTCCCGCACGGTTGCACCAGCACTAATCCCGCCGTTCCGGCTTCACATTGAGGAGTAGACCAATGGCTTTCACTCTGCCCGAACTTCCCTATCCGTATGATGCGCTGGCGCCGCATATGTCACGGGAAACCCTCGAATTTCATCACGACAAGCACCATCAGGCCTATGTGACCGCCGGCAACAATCTGGCCAAAGGCACCGAATGGGAAAACAAGCCGGTCGAAGAAGTGGTCAAAGGCACGTTTGGCAAGAACCCCGGACTCTTCAACAACGCCGCCCAGCACTTCAACCACACCCATTTCTGGAAATGGATGAAGAAAGGCGGCGGCGGCGATAAGCTTCCCGGCAAGCTTGAGAAGCAATTGACCTCCGATGTCGGTCCGTTGGCCAAGGTGAAGGAGGAACTCATCCAGGCCGGCACCACCCAGTTCGGCTCCGGCTGGTGTTGGCTCGCGGTCAAGGACGGCAAGATCGCAGTGATGAAGACCCCGAACGGCGAGAATCCGCTGGTGCACGGCGGCAAGCCGATCCTCGGCTGCGACGTCTGGGAGCACTCCTATTACATCGACTATCGCAACCGGCGTCCCGATTATCTGAAGGCGTTTTTCGATCATCTGGTCAATTGGGACTACGTGGCCGAATTGTACGAGGCGGCGATAAAATAATCGCGGGTCGCGTGAACAGTTTCAAAGCGGGGCCGCGTGGCCCCGCTTTTTATTATGCGACGCGCATCATTTGACGCATTGCCGGGACGGCAATGTGCCCCTCATGACTTGCGCCGCGCCGATCTGAAACCGGGCCGATCGTGCAAGACGTTGCAGTGAACTCCCTCTTTTTTCGCTCGAAAGCGATCGGCGCCGCGCGCCGCATCGACGCGCTGGCATTGTGTGTGCTCGCCGCCGTCACCGCGGTCGCGCTGTTGACGTTTCGCGACTATGGGCTCGGCTGGGACGACTATACCCACTCGCAATACGGCCGGCTTCTGGTGGCGCTCTATCGCTCCGGATTTGCCGATCGCCGCGCGCTGTCGTTCGTCAATCTCTACATGTACGGCGGCGGCTACGACATCCTGGCTACGCTTGCGGCGAAAATCCTGCCGTTCGGCCTGTTCGAAACACGGCGCCTCGTCGGCGCGCTTATCGGCGTCATCGGCCTGTTCGCCACTTGGCGATTGGGGCGGCGCCTCGGCGGCCCGTTTGCCGGCCTCATCGGCGCTCGTCCTCCTTGCCGCCTGCCCGCTCTATTACGGCCATATGTTCATCAACGCCAAGGACGGACCGTTCGCCACCTATATGGTCATCGCGCTGCTCGGCATCGTGCGCGCATTCGACGAATATCCGCGCGCCAGCCCGGCAACGATGGCGCTGTGCGGATTGGGCGTCGGGCTTGCCATCGGCGCGCGCGTGCTTGGCGGCTTTGCCGTTCTCGAGGCGCTGCTGCCGCTCTTTTTCATTCTCGCCGTCCGCTCGCGCGAGCGCGGCGTAAGCGCCGCAGCCGCGGAGCTCGGCGCTTATCTGGCGCCGTTTATTCCCGCCGTCATCCTCGCTTATCTGGTCATGGGCCTGGTATGGCCCTGGGCCGTCTTGTCGCCGTTCAATCCGTTTCATGCTGTCGAATATTTTTCCAATTTCTTCGAAAAACCGTGGCGCGAACTGTTCGACGGTCAGATCGATCTCGTCCCCAACATGCCGCGCAGCTATGTGCCCACGCTGACGGCGCTGCAGACCCCCGAATTGATGCTGGGGCTCGGCATTCTCGGCATTGGCGGCGCCAGCGCTGCCGTCTGGCGCGGCGCCAGGAGCGGGCTTGGCGTCGGCCGCCGTGCGGCGCTCTGCGCCGTGCTGATTGCCGCGCTGCTGCCGATGTTAATAACGGTCGCCGAGCGGCCGGCGATGTACAACGGCATCCGTCATTTCGTGTTCACATTTCCGCCGCTTGCCGTGCTCGGCGCGTTGGCCGCGGCGTGGATTGCGCGGCGCTTACAGCGATTCGGCGTCGCTGCGGTTGCGGCCGGCGCGCTCGCGGTGATTGCCGGTGTCGCCTCGCCGGTCGTCGAGATGATCCGGCTGCATCCCTATCAGTACACCTATTACAATCCCCTGATCGGCGGCGTGGCAGGGGCGCGCTCGCGTTTCATGATCGACTATTGGGGGCTGTCGATGACGCAGGCTTCGCGCGGCTTACGCTCATGGCTTGCGGCGCGCGACGAGAAGCCGCCGGCGGGAAGACCGTGGAAGGTCGCGGTGTGCGGGCCGCACCCCGCGGTCGAGGTCGCCCTGGGACCGGATTTTTCCGCCATCTGGGATCCGAATGGCGCGGACTTTGCAATGATGCTGAACGAGTTCTATTGCGCCAAGCTCGATGCGCCGGTCGTTCTCCAGATCGTGCGCGACGGCGTCGTCTACGCCCGCGTCTACGACATCCGCGGCCTTTCGGTATCGACGCTGCTCGCCTATCCAAGCATTAACAATTGAGCGCCCCGGGATAGGGCGTCCGGGAGCGTTGCTAATGCGTCGCGTGTTCGTGCCGCACGTCCGGCAGGAACGCGGTGAGCAGGCCGATCATCGGCAGGAACGAGCACACCCGATAGACGAACTGGATGCTGGTCCAGTCGGCGAGCACGCCGAGCACTGCGGCGCCGATGCCGGCCATGCCGAATGCGAGACCGAAGAACAGTCCCGACACCATGCCGACCCGGCCAGGCATCAATTCCTGCGCATAGACGACAATGGCGGAGAAGGCCGAGGACAACACCAGACCGATGATCACGCTCAACGCGATAGTCGCCGGCAGACCGACATAAGGCAGCGCCAGCGTGAATGGCAGCACGCCGAGGATCGAGCCCCAGATCACGCGCTTGCGGCCAATACGATCGCCGATCGGGCCGCCGATGAAGGTGCCCACCGCAGCGGATGCCAGGAAAAGGAACAGGCAGAGCTGCGCATCCTCGGTCGGCAGTTGAAACTGATGCATCAGGTAGAAGATGTAATAGCTGGTAATGCTCGACAGGTAGAAGAACTTCGAGAAGATCAAAGCGATCAGAACGGCGATGGCGCGGCGAACCTGTGCGGCGGGCAGACCGGGAACGGCCGCGGCATGGCGTCCCGCTCTCGGCCTGCCGTGGCCGGCAGCCTTGAACCAGCGTCCGACGATCGTCAGGACCACGATGCCGAGAAGCGCGGCAAAGGCAAACCACGCGATGCTGCTCTGGCCGCGCGGCAGGATAAAAAACGCCGCCAGAAGCGGAGCCGTCGAGTTGCCGAAATTGCCGCCGACCTGAAACAGCGACTGCGCGAAGCCGTGGGCGCCGCCGGAAGCAAGCCGCGCCATCCGGGATGACTCCGGATGAAAGATCGCCGAGCCGAGACCGAGGAGCGCCGCGCCCGCGAGCACCAAGGGAAAGTTCGTCGCATAGGCCAGAGTGGTCAGCCCAATGAGCGTAGAACCCATGCCGAACGGCAGCGAATACGGCTGCGGGCGGCGGTCCGTATAAAGCCCGACCACCGGCTGTAGGAGCGACGCGATGCCCTGATACACCAGCGTGATCACGCCGATTTGCGCGAAGCTCAGATCGAAGCCGCTCTTGAGCATCGGATAGATGGCTGGCAACAACGACGACGCCATGTCATTGAGGAAATGACAAAAGGTGATCGCGCTCAGAATTGTAATGACGGTCGTGCCGGCCTGCCGCCGGCCGATGACAGCTTCGTTCACTTGTGAAACCTTCCTACGCCCTTGCAGGCTGGCTGCAAGACGTTCATGTGGGGACGGTCATAACCGTGCGCGCGGCGGCTTGCCACTCCAATTGGGCATTGCACCTATGTTCGACATAAAAGGGCGCCTTGACGAACAGCACCATTGCGCGTGCTTGCTCAACCACGCCTATCGGAGGAAGATTGGCCGATGATTAACGCCGACCTACCGACCTTCGTATTCGACGCTTACGGCACGCTGTTCGACGTCCATGCCGCAATCGCCCGCCATCGCGCCGCGGCCGGTCCCGATGCCGATCGTTTCTCCGAGCTCTGGCGGCAGAAGCAGCTGGAATATACCTGGACCCTGACGCTGTCCGGCCGTTACGTCGATTTTTGGGAGCTCACCGAGCGGGCGCTGGATTACGTCTTTGCGCGGGTGCCCTCGGTCGACCGCGCATTGCGGCCGGCGCTCCTCGACGCCTACCTGAAGCTTGATGCTTTTGCCGACGCGCGAGCGGCGACAACCGCGCTGAAGTCGCAAGGCATCCGCACCGCGATCCTGTCCAACGGCTCGCCGGGCATGCTGAAATCCGCCGTCGCAGCGTCGGGCATGTCGCCGCTGTTCGATGCGCTGCTCTCGGTCGACGCCGTGCGCATGTATAAGCCGCGACCGGAGGTCTACGCGCTCGTCACCGAGCGCTTCGCGGTGCCGCCGGAACGGATCGTCTTCGTATCGTCCAACCGCTGGGACGTAATGGGTGCGGCAGCGTTTGGATTTCGCCCGCTGTGGGTCAATCGCGCCAACATGCCCGACGAATATGCCGAGTTGCCGCCCGTGCGGGTCGTATCCGATCTCACCGGTCTGGCGACGATGGAGCTTTAGCCTAAGCGTTCACCGCGACCGCCACCGGCGCGGTCGGCTCAGGCACGGCGACCGCCGGCAATAATTTCGGCGCCACGAAGCGGCCTGCTTCGAGCTCCTCGATCTGCCGGTCGATTTGTTTCATGACATAGCGCGAATACGGCCCGACATGGAGGTAGAACGCCATGAGCGTGACGATGGCACGGACCGATTCCGGGTTCTTCGACATGCAAGTCGTGAAGGTCTTCCAGAACCGCTCGCGGCCTTCCGGCAGGCGCGACAACAGTTCGTGCACCATGTTGATAGTGGAGAGCCGCCGCCTGATATCGCCTTCCGGCAGTTCTTTGCGCCGGCCAGAGCAGTCGAGCATGGCGGCGAGCCGCTCGAGCCGCCCGCAAAACGCATCGGGATCGTAAATCCGCTCGAGGATTTGACGATAATCGCGCAGGATTTCCAGCCGCGAGCGTTTGGTCTCGTAATTGACGCCGGCGGTGCACTGATCGCCCTTGCTGGCAGGCGCGGAGTCATGGTCGACATGCAAACGGCCTTCGCGCGCCAGCCGGCGCGTGAGTTGCGTATTCGGCAGCGCGTAGAGCAAGCCGACCATGGCGATCGGAATCGCCGATTCCTCGATCAATTCGATCATCGGTTCCGCGACCGAGCCGCGCTCGGTGTCGAAACCGACAATGAAGCCGGCCGTGACGAACATGCCTGCGTGATAGATTTTGTGCACGCTTTCGGGAATGCTGCGGCGCGTATTCTGCTTCTTACGCATCGCGATTAGCGTTTCGGTATCGGGGCTTTCGATGCCGACAAAAATGGCGAAGAAGTTCGAGCGCTTGAGCATCGCCAAAAGCTCGCCGTCATCGGCGAGATTAAGCGAGGCCTCGGTGGTGAATTCGAACGGATAGTCGTGCTGCTCGATCCATTTTTCGAGCACCGGCAGGAACGCCTTGATGGCCTTCTTGTTGCCGATGAGATTGTCGTCGACGAAATCGACGTGGCCGCGATAGCCGGAACGATAGAGCGCTTCGAGCTCCCCCAGCATCTGGTCGTGCGTCTTGGTGCGCGGCGATCTGCCATACAGCTCGATGATGTCGCAGAACTCGCAGGTGAACGGACAGCCGCGCGAAAACTGCACGCCAATGTAGAGATACTGCTCGAATTTCAAGAGATCGAACCGCGGCACCGGCGTCTTGGTGACGTCGACCTGGAATTTCGGCGCGATGTAGGTGCCCTCGCGAATACCCTTCTCCCAGTCGGCGATGAATTGTCCGATGATGTCCTCGACCTCGCCAAGGACGCGGAAATTTGCGCTCTCATAGCGGTGCGGACTGGACGTGGCATCGGGACCGCCAACCACGACCGGCAGGCCGCGGGCGCGGCACATGTCGATGAGCTCCAACGTATCGGACTGCTGGAACAGCATGCCGCCGGTCATCACCATGTCGGCCCAGTCGAGATCGCTGTCGGCAAGCTCCTCAGTGTTGCGGTTGACGAGGCGCACATTCCAGGACTTCGGCAACAGCGCCGCCACGGTGATGAGGCCGAGAGGAATGGCCGGATAACGTGCGCCGACGAGTTCGCAGGCTTCGGAAAAATTCCAGAAGGAATCCGCCATAAAGCGTGGATAGACCATGAGCACGTTGCATGGGCTTGCTGCCAACGCGCTTGCGACGATGTTTTGCTGCTGTTCCAAGAACCCACCCCGTGCCACAAAGCACAATTCGCGCAGTATGGCGGTATTGCCCGATAATACAAGGATAAAGCCGGTTCCAACCGACTCTGTCGAGAAGCCTAAAATAAGCGGAGGATCATGGCGTTATAGGGGCTTGTTGCGCTCGAATATGACCCGCGACGGCAGTTCCGGTAACCTTTGACCCAAGCTGTCAACATGCCGAAGGGGAAGCAAGATGCGCGCCGCTTTCTACGAGAGGAACGGTCCGGCCCGGAAGGTCATCGAGCTCGGCGATGTCGCCACCCCGCAGCCCGGCCCCGGCGAGGTCCGCGTCAAACTGGCGACTTCGGGGGTCAACCCCTCCGACGTCAAGGCGCGCGCGGGCTCTACCCGCAAGATCGCCTATCCCCGGGTCATTCCGCACAGTGACGGCGCCGGCGAGATCGACAGGGTGGGCGATGGCGTTCCCGCCGCCCGGCTGGGCGAGCGCGTCTGGCTGTGGAACGCGCAATGGCTGCGCGCTTTCGGCACCTGCGCCGAATACGTCACCCTGCCCGCTGCGCAAGCAATTCGCTTGCCCAGCCATGTCAGCTTCGAGGTCGGCGCCTGTCTCGGTATTCCAGCAATGACGGCGGTCCACGCCGTTGCCGTCGCCGGTGCGGCGCCGGGCATGACGCTGCTCATCGCCGGCGGCGCCGGTGCGGTCGGGCACTACGCGGTGCAATTCGCCAAGGCCGCCGGCGCCACCGTGATCACCACCGTAAGCTCGCCGGAAAAAGCCAAAGCGGCAGCGGCAGCGGGAGCCGACCATACTGTCGACTATAAGCGCGATAATGTCGGCGAGCGGGTTATGGCCGTGACCGGCAAAAAGGGCGTCGACGGCATCATCGAGCTCGACATCGCCGCCAATGCCAAGCTCATTCCCGAGGTGCTGCGGCCGCGCGGAACGGTCGTCGTCTATGGAACCGGCGCCATGGAAGCGGACGTTCCGCTGTTCTTCCTGTTGCGCAACGCCATCGCGCTGAAGTTCATCTATGTGTACGAGCTCGACGCCGCCGAGCGTGCCGCGGCGCTCAATGGCATCGAGCGCGCACTCAACGCCGGGCTTATCACCAATATCGGCGGATTGTTCCCGCTGGCCGAGACCGTCGCCGCGCATGAAGCGGTGGAACAAAATAAGGTTCTCGGCAACGTCGTCGTGCAGATCCGCTAGCCGCCTAGGCGGCGTGCTCGGTGTCGTCCGCGCCGGGACTCTTCAACGCGGTCACGATCTGCTGCTTGGTAAGCCGCGTGCCGTCATCGCCTTCGACCAGCAAAGCCACGCGGCCGCCATGATTGATATGGCGCGACCAGCTCATCGCCTCGTCCAGCGAGCCGAATTCCTTGAAGAGATGCTTGTCCTTGTCCAACGGCGAAATGGACTGCGATCCGCGCGGACCGGAATAGACGCGATAGGTCATGGTTGGACCTCCTCATCGCTGCGCCCCTCATCCGCAATATGGGCGGTGAATATGGCCGAACCAGACATCGCCACGGCCGCCGCACCGGTATGCGTTGACGCATCCGAAACGGTGCCGCTAGCATTGCACAAAAAAATACGCTGGGAGGGTTGGACGTTCATGCAACCATTTTTGCGCCCATATTTTCAGCTTGGTGTTGGGCTGACCGTTCTCGCGGCAGCGCTCACGAGCCCTGGGCGTGCTCAAGACAGCGCCGTGTATAGCGTCACCTATGTCGAACTCATGCCGGACGACATCGCCGGCGGTGCCGCGCTGCTCAAGCATTATCGCGATGCGAGCCGCCGAGAAGCCGGCAATCTGCGCTTCGACGTGCTGCATGAAATCGCCCGGCCGGATCGTTTTGCAATTATCGAAATCTGGAACGACAAGGCGGCCGGCGATGTCCACGATCAAGCGGCGACCACTGCGCAATTTCGCGCCAGGCTCAAGGCGATCGAGGATGCGCCCGACGACGAACGCATTCTCGATCCCCTGTATATGACGCCGGCTAGGACTTCGGCTCCGGCCGCCGCAATCTATGTGGTTACGCACGTCGACGTGACACCTCCCGGCAAGGACGCGTGCATGGCGGCGCTGAAAACGATGAGCATCCATTCCGCCAAAGACCCCGGCAACATCGCCTATCAAGTGCTGGTACAGGCCGGCCGGAGCAATCACTTCACCGTTCTTGAAGCCTGGCGCAGCAAGGCGGCGCTGGATGGACATGCCATGGCGGCGCATACGCGCGGCTTTCGCGCGACACTGTTGCCGCTTGCCGGTGCGCTTTACGATGAGCGGCTTTACAAAAAATTGGAGTGAGCGCGCAGTCACTTCTGCGGCGCAAAGACCTGATCGCTGTACGGCAGCACGGTCGGGCGGGCGATCACGATGAAAGCGTGATCGAGCGTATGATGGCAGGCGTTGCAGCCCGCGCTCAGGCTATCGAAAGCTCCGGCGAAAGCCGCACTGTCCTTGGCATCGACGGCTTTCTGCAGGGCATCGAGCGCGCCGCCGACGTGCTGTTTCACAATGTCGCCGCCGAGCATTTTGCCGACGTCGTCGAAACCGTCGCTCAGTTCGCCGATCTCGTAATCGGCCAGCGGCCAATTTCCGGCATGACCGGCGAACCACAATTTGATGTGGCGCTCCTGCTGTTTCGCCATGATATCGGACAGGCTCGGCTGATAAGGCTCTTCGTGCGGTGCCGCCGCCGGCTGCTGCGCATTGTCCTGCGCGCGGACAGCCGCCGCGAGCGCAAGCATCGATGCGGCAACCAAGAAGGCGACGGCTTTCACGGCAGGCTCCTCTTTGCGAATCGCAGCTAGCTGCCCGACGTCAGCGCCTCGCCGCATTCCTTGGGATGCGCGGCCTGGCATGCGGCGTAAAGCGCCGGACACGATCGCGCCGCCGCGAGCGCCTCATCGATCGTCCTGGCACGGTTTCCCGCCGCGCGCGCCTGTGCGTCGTAAATAAGGATGGCGTCGTCGCGTTCAATATTGCGGTCCGTCATGAGAAATTGGCTCGCGGCATCGTAAAAGCTCGTCGCCACATTGATCGCATCGTTGAGTTTCTTGGTGTACTCGGTGTTGACCTTCGGATCCGGCTTGACCACGCGGGCGCGCACCGCAACCTCGGTGTAAAGCTCGTTGAGCTTGAAAAAGATGCCGCCGCATTGCGCCAGCGCCAGCCAATAAGGCCGCCCGGCAAAGGCAGATGGCGCGGCGACGACGCGGTCGCGCTTGTCGAGCGGAACGGCCGGCGCCGGATGCTCGACCTGTCTCGGTTCGCGCTCCCGTTCGCTGCGGTGGCGGTATTGCGCTCGTGCGCCAGTCGCGACACTGAGGATGGCGGCGACGAGCAATGCGGTCTTGGCGACGGTTTTCGACATCATGCCATCAGGATTTTGCGCGTTCGGATTTCCGACCCTTAAAATTTCTCCACTTAGAATTTCTCTAGCCAGGGCCGCAGCTCGATTTCCCAAGCCCAGGCGCTGCGCGGCTGCTGCAACAGATGCAGATAGCTTTGCGCGATGGCGTCGGGGTCGAGCATGCTGTCCGGCTTGTCCGGCGGATTGGGCCGCCGGTCGCTCTTGATGCCGCCATCGATCACCACATGGCCGATGTGAATGCCATGCGGCGAGAGTTCGCGGGCCATGCTTTGCGCCAGCCCGCGCAGCGCGAATTTGCCCATGGCAAACGGCGCCGACTGGGCATAGCCCTTCACGCTCGCGGACGCTCCGGTGAAAAAAATCGCGCCATGCTGGCGGGGCAGCATGCGCTTGGCCGCTTCCTGCGCCACCAGAAAACCGGCAAAGGCCGTGACATTCAGCGATTTGGCGACCTCGTCGGGATCGAGCTCCACGAACGGGCCGCGGGTGCGGTAGCTGGCATTGTAGACCACGACGTCGGGCGACCCGAGCGCCGCTTCGACGTCGCCGAAGAGCTTGGCGACATCGCCGCGATTGGTGGCGTCGCAGACATAAGTCTTTGCGCCGGTCTCCTGCGCCAGCGAGGCCAGAGTAGCGGCGCGGCGCGCGGCCAGCGCGACCTTGAGCCCGGCTCCGGCAAAAGTCCGCGCCAGCGAAGCCGACAGCCCCGATCCGACTCCGACGATCAATGCGTTTCGATAAGCGCTTTCAGTCATGAGTTCCTCGCCGTCCTGCGCGGCCTTGATTGGCGCCGCCGGTCTTCCCACCTGCGGCCTGAGGTTACAATGGACATGCAGCGTTTCCTAATCGGCCTCGGGCTTGCGATCCTGCTTGCCGGCATCGCCTGGCCCATTCTCACGCGCCTCGGCATCGGCCGGCTCCCCGGCGATATCATGATCCAGCGCGGCGGCACGAGCTTTTATTTTCCTGTTCTGACCTGCGTTCTCATCAGCATCGTGCTGAGCGCTCTGATGTGGCTGTTCAATCGCTGAGGGGTTTCAATCAACCACCGCGATGGCGTTGATCTCGACAAGGCAGCGCGGATCGGTGGCAAGCCGTACGACCTGCACCGTCGTCGTGGTCGGCTTGGCGTCGCCAAAATACTCGGCCCAGACGCGGTTGAGTGCGTCCTGATCGGTCAAGTCAGTCACGAAACGATCGGCGGTGACGATGTCGGCGAACGTCGCGCCGACAGCCTGCAGCCCGCGCTTGAGGTTCTCCAGCGCCGCCCTCGCCTGGCCTGCCATGTCGCGCGGCATGGCGTCGAACTCTTCCGGCCGGTGTGGATGATGATGATAGACCGGCGCCGCGGTGACGCCGGCGAGATAGACCGTGGTGCCGCCCTTGACCTTGATCGCCGGCGCGTAGGGCATCCACAAATCCGGTGCGTCGGGCCAGTGCACGTGCTCGATGGTTTTCGGCATTTTCGGTGGGCTCCCCATCACTTTGTGGCGAATGAGTTTATAATAGCCTCCCAAACCCGTCATGCCCGCACGCGTTGCGGGCATCCACGTCTTGCGATGGCTCGGCTGCAAAGACGTGGCTGGCCGGAACAAGTCCGGCCATGACGATCAACGGGTGAATACCGCGAGCGGCCGATAGAGAACAGCAAATGCTTCCGAAGAAGAAAACACTCATTCCCAGAACAAAGTCAGACCGCATCGGCAGCAATCTCAGGAAAGCAGACGCCTATGTGCTTGGACCCAAAGATTACGACGAAATTCCGCAACTGACTGCGGAGTACCAACTGAAAATCGACAGACAAATCCTTTGGATGCCAATTTCTACATCCTAAACACCCCGAACTTCGTCTCCGGGATCGGCGCATTAAGCGCCGCCGAAAAACACAGCCCCAGCACGCGCCGCGTTTCGGAAGGCGTGATGATGCCGTCGTCCCACAGCCGCGCCGTGGCGTAATAGGGGTTGCCTTCCGCCTCGTATTGCTCGCGGATCGGCTGCTTGAATTCTTCCTCTTCGACCTCGGACCAGATCTTGCCTTCGGCCTCGATATTGTCGCGGCGCACGGTGGCAAGCACGCTCGCCGCCTGCTCGCCGCCCATCACCGAAATGCGCGCGTTCGGCCAAGTGAACAGAAAGCGCGGGCCGTAGGCGCGGCCGCACATGCCGTAATTGCCGGCGCCGTAGGAGCCGCCGATCACCACGGTAATCTTCGGTACCTGCGCGCAGGCGACCGCCGCGACCATCTTGGCCCCATCCTTGGCGATGCCGCCGGCCTCATAGTCGCGGCCGACCATGAAGCCGGAAATATTCTGCAGAAAGAGCAGTGGCACGCGGCGCTGGCAGCAAAGCTCAACGAAATGCGCCGCTTTCTGCGCGCTCTCGGAGAACAGAATGCCGTTATTGCCGAGAATGCCGACCGGAATGCCGTGGATGTGGCCGAAGCCGGTGACCAGCGTGGTGCCGTAGAGCGCCTTGAACTCGTCGAACGCGGACCCGTCGACCAGTCGCGCGATCACTTCGCGCACGTCGTATTGCTTTTTTAGATCGGCCGGCACGATGCCGTCGAGCTCGTCGGCTGCGTATTTCGGCTCGGCCGGCTTGGCGAGCGGAATGTCGACGATCTTTTTGGTGTTGAGCGAAGCGATGATGTCGCGGCAGAGCGCCAGCGCGTGACCGTCGTTCTCGGCGAGGTAATCGGCGACGCCGGATTTCCTGGCATGCAGCTCGGCGCCGCCCAGCTCCTCGGCGCTGACCACCTCGCCGGTCGCCGCTTTGACGAGCGGCGGCCCACCGAGAAAAATGGTGCCCTGGTTGCGCACGATGACGGTCTCATCCGACATCGCCGGCACATAGGCGCCGCCCGCGGTGCAGGAGCCCATCACCACCGCGATCTGCGCAATGCCGGCCGCCGACAGCGTCGCCTGATTGTAAAAGATGCGGCCGAAATGCTCGCGATCGGGGAACACCTCGGTTTGATGCGGCAGATTGGCGCCGCCGGAATCGACCAGATAAATGCACGGTAGCCGGTTCTCGCGCGCAATCTCCTGCGCGCGCAGATGCTTCTTCACCGTCATCGGGTAATAGGTCCCGCCCTTGATCGTCGAATTGTTGCAGACGATGACGCATTCGCGGGCCGACACTCGGCCGATGCCGGCGATGAGCCCGGCGCCGTGAATATCGTCGTCGTACATCGCGTTGGCGGCCAGCGGCGACAATTCGAGAAACGGCGCACCGGGATCGAGAAGCGTCGTCACCCGCGCGCGAGGCAATAATTTGCCGCGGGCGAGATGGCGCTCGCGCGCGCGCGCCGGGCCGCCTTGCGCGGCTGTCTCGCGGCGCGCCTTCAGTTCCGCGACCAGCGCACGCATCGCCTCCTGATTGGCGCGAAACTCCTTGGAATTACAGTCGACGCTCGACGTGATTGTCGCCACCGTTTCCTCACTTGTTCCTCAATCTGCCGATCTGAACGAAAATTCAGAAAAGGCGCCAGCGTGCAGACAAAATATCACAGTGACAAACATTCAAGAAACTTTCCGCGCCGGTGTGCGTTCGCCCATGAGCACGCCCGTCCGAGAGGTCCGATGAGTTCATTTGGCCCGGACCGGCGTGCAGTCACCACAAATCCAGTCATCACAAATCCGGAGAGGAACAAGCCTGATGAGACAGAAACACAATACACTGCTGGCAGGCGTCGCGGCGCTTGCATTATTGGCGGGCGGCGGCATCGCCGCAGCGCAGCAGAGCCCACAAGGTCAAAACAAGGCCGGCGCCAGCATGGGCGCACCGAGCGCCGCGCCAACGCAGTCCGCCAAGCCGGGCGCCGCCGGCGGAATGGAACAACACGCTCAGACCGCTTCGCCGAGCCCGAAAAACGATCAGCCGCCGGCGATGGCCCAGCAAGGCGCCGCGAACGGCAAGGCGGAAAATCGCACCGCGCAGACCGATCAGAAGGCCGGCCAGAACGCCAAGCAATCGGCGCAAATGAGCCAGCAGCTCGGCAAGAACACCAAGAGTTCGACCGAAGCCAAGCAACGGTTAGGCGAAAACGCCGGGAAAAACGCCGAGAAGACCGCCAAGAGCGAGACGCGCGAACGCCTCGGCGCGACCGAGAAAGGCCGCCATGAGCGCATGGGTGCCAATGCCCGGTTTGAGCGCGGCCATGAGCGCATGGGTGCCAATACCCGCTCCGAACGCGAGCGCAGCCGCATTAGCGAAAGGAGCAAGCGAACCGACGAGCTCAAGGGCCTGCAAGGCAACACGTCGCTTCCCATGCAGGGCAGTCACGTCAACCTGACGTCGCAGCAGCGCACGACCATCCGCGATTCCGTGATCGACGCGCACGGCGCGCCGCGGGTCGGCCATGTCGACTTCGACGTGACGGTCGGCACGGTGGTGTCGCGGGATCGTATCCACGTGGTGCCGGTGCCCGAGACGCTGGTGCGGATCGATCCGCAGTGGCACGGCTATCTCTATTTCATCGTTGAAGACCAAGTGGTCATCGTCAATCCGCGCGACATGCGGATTGTCGCGGTGCTCGACGTCTAAACGGCAACATTTGTAAGGCAACACTTGCAGACCGGCAGGGGCGGCATCGCGCCGCCCTTGCCATTTTGCCCGCGTTCGTTCAGGCGCGGACTTCCTGACGCTGGAAGATCACATAGCCGATGACGAAGAGAAGGATCGCGGTCGCGATCATTCCGACGATCTGCGGCCACGCGATCAGCACGCTGGCGCCGAGCGGCAGCGGCGCGCCGAGCACCGCGCCCTGTAGCTGGCTCAGATAGATCGGCCCGAGCGCGCGTGTCGTCGGATCGAGCAGCGCGACGACGACTTCGGCATAGAGCGTCGAAGGCGACAGCCGCGCCAATATCTGCTCGAGTTCGACGGTGCCCGGCGTCTGCAAGCCGAGCGCCATATAGCGCGGGTCCGGCGGCATGAAGACTTGAGCAAAGGCGCCCGCCAGCACCGGCCAGATGAAAGTCATCAGTAGCCACAGGCCCAGCGTGACCAGCGCCGCCGTGGCGGCCGAACGGAACACAATCGAAAATAACAAAGCGAGCGCCAGCCACACGCCGGCATAGACGATCGTCACCAGCAGGAACACGAAGCTGCGCGCGATCTCTTCGCCGCCAGGCGGAATGCCGATCATGAGCAGTCCAAGCCCGATGACCAGGAGCCACAGCGTAATCAGGCTGATCGACAGCGTTATCAGCCCGGCCAAAAATTTGCCGAACAGCAAAGCATCACGGTAGATCGGCTGCGACAGGATGCGCGACAGCGTGCGCCGGTTGTGCTCGCCGTTGACCGCATCGAAGCCGAGCCCGATCGCCATCAGCGGCACCAGAAACGACAGAAACGACACGAACGACGGCAACGGCTCCTGCGAGGTCGTGAACAGGCGCAGGAACAGGAACGGATCCTCCGCGGTGGTGTCCTTGATCTGCTGGATGGCGGCGTAAAGCGCGGCGAGCGCAATCAACACCACCAGCCATTCCAGCACGCGCATGCGCACGGACGTCAGATGGTCGGACAGCTCCTTGAGCACGACCACGCTGAGGCCGGAAAAGGCCGAACCTTCACGCTGCATGGCGCGCCCCTTCCTTCACGACCTCCTCGGGCTGGGCCTCGAAGTAGCGCGTGTAGATCGCCTCGAGGCTCGGTTCCTGCACGCCGAGGAATTTGAGCCGGCCGTGCATCGCCACCACTTCGGCCGCCGCTTCCGGACGCACGTCACGATCGGCATGCAGGCGCAGTTTGCCGATGCCGGTCTTCTCGACGCCGCTGACGCCCGGGATGAGCGCCAAGCGGTCGGCAAGTCCCGCCCCGTCCGCTTCGATGTCGAGGACATAGCCGCCGCCGAGAACCTCGCGGCCGAGGTCGGGGACCGAACCCATCAGCGCGATACGCCCGGCGGAAAATAGCGCCACGCGGTCACAGACACTTTGCACCCGCTCAAGCAGATGCGACGACAACAGCACCGATACGCCTTCAGCCTTGAAGGCGCGGATGATGCCGAGCAGCTCGACCGTGGCATGCGGATCCAGCCCCGATGTCGGCTCGTCGAGGATCGCGATCTGCGCCCCCTTCATCAGGATTTCCGCCAGGCCGAGCCGCTGCCGCATGCCGCGCGAGAAGGTGCCGACCCGGTTGTTCGCGGAGTCGGCGAGCCCGACGCGTTCGATCGCCTCGGCGATGCGTTTCTCGCGCTCGGCGAAGCGGAAACCGATCAGCCGCGCGGTGTAACGCAGATTATCGGCGGCGCTGAGATTGTCGTAAAAGCCGACGGTGTCGGGCAAATAGCCGACGCGCCGCTTGACCGAAAGCGGCTCGCGCGCCGGATTGAAACCCAGCACGTTCACGTCGCCTTCCGAGATGTCGGTCAGCCCGAGCAGCATCAGGATGGTCGTCGTCTTGCCGGCGCCATTGGGACCAAGCAGGCCGAAAATCTCCCCGCGGGCGACGGAAAACGAGACGTGGTCGACGGCGACCGCTGAACCGTAGGTTTTGGTGAGGCCCGTGGCCTCGATGACGGTGTCCTGATTCATCGGCGGCCGAACCTCGCAACCGCGCCGACCATCACCAACAGCGCGACACCGATGATGCCGACGCCGGCGATGCCCCATAGCGTGGAGGTCGTCACCGTGACCCGGAAGTTCGTCGATGCCGATTTGCCGCGCGCGGCGGCGCGGATGGTGGTGATGTAGTCGCCGGCGATGGCCTTGTCGGTCGGCGTGATCAGCGCCTGCACTTCCTTGTTGTCGTTCGGCGCGATGCGATCGATCGTCTTCGGATCGAACGTGACCTTCCATCCGCTCGGTGCCGAGCCCGACAGCTCGACCTCCTCTGCGGGTGCCGTTCCGGTATTGGTGATGACCACCGGCACCGAGCTCTGCTGCCCGGCCGAGGCGCGCGTCGAAACGAGCCCCTCGCGGCCCGAGACGTCGAGTCTCGGCTGACCGGTGATATCGAGGCCGAGCTCGGTCGTTGCCGAGGCGTCCTCTGCGGCGACGCGCGCGCTAACCTTGTAGTCGCCGGCGGACGCCGTGTTAGGCGGCGTGACCTTGAGCTTGACGTCCTTGGTCTGACCGGCGTCGATCGGCACCGCATTGACCTCCTGCGTGCCGTATTGCTCGGTGAACGAGGTATCGAAATTCTGCGGCGCCTGCGCCGACAGGCTCACCGTCAGCTTCTTGCCGCTGTCGTTCTTGATGTTGAGCTCATATTCGAAGCTCGACCTCGAATTGCCGCGCAATTCAGGCAATTGCGGCGTGACCGAGAGTTTTGCCGGCAAATCCTTGGCGAGCGTTACCGCGATGGGTAACTGCAAATTCGTGGAGTTTCCCGTCGCGGCGATGGTGAGCGTCTGGGTGCCCATCGACACGTTTTTCGGAACATCGAGCCGCAGCGACAGGGACACGCTGGAATTCGTCGCCGGCATCGCGGCAGCCACCGGCTGGCCGCCGCCCAATAGCGTCGCGGTCCAGCCGCTCGGCACTCCGGACACCGATAGCGCCAGGCGCTCCGGCGCCATGTCGTAATTTTGCAATCGCAGATCGATCGTCGAGGTCTCACCGGGGCGCAGCGTCACCGCCGGATAGTCGCTCATAAGATAGAGCCCTTTGACGTCTTTGGGCGCGTCGTCGGCCCTAACGGCCGGCGCGGCCGCAACAGCGGCCAAAAACGCGGCGAGAAAAGCGGCATGAGCGGCGATAAAACGATATCGCATTGGCGTTGGCTCCCGTGCAGGCAATTGGTTGTTCGGTGTATCCCTTCTCGCGCCCTGTCTCAAACAGCATGCGCAAGCGGTGGGCATTGTCGGCTTAATCGTGACAAAATCATGCAGAGAAGGGCCTCTTTAGCAAGGACTGCGGTAGAGAGCCGCACTTTTAGCAGGACCTGCGCGGATGCGCCGCAGCAAAGAGATCAGTGCCGGCATTCTGGCATTTCGCCGCAAAGCGGGGCTGGAGGTGCTGCTGGCGCATCCCGGTGGACCTTTCTGGGCCAAAAAAGACGACGGCGCCTGGACGATACCGAAAGGCCTGGTCGAGGCGGGGGACGAGCTTGCCGCCACGGCACGCCGCGAATTTCGCGAAGAGACCAACCTGACCGTTTCCGGCGAGCTGTTCGCGCTCGCGCCGGTTAACCAAAAAAGCGGGAAAACCGTGCACGCTTTCGCTGTCGAGGCGGATTTCGATCTTGGCCAGTTCGCCAGTAATGAATTTGAAATCGAATGGCCGCCGAAATCGGGGCGCCGCCAACGCTTTCCGGAAATCGACCGGGTCGCCTATTTTCCCCTCGCCGTCGCCAAGGTGAAGATACTCACCTACCAGCGGCCGTTGTTGGACGACCTTGAACGGCGGCTCTAATGAATGGCATCATGCGCGGGGCACGTCCTCGCGGGGCACGTCCGGCCAATCGACTTCGTCATGCGGCAACACCCACGGCTCGTGGCGCGCCGCATTGCGCCATTCGCTCCAAGCCGGCAATGCCATGACCGCCGCCATATAGGAGCGCGCGGCGGCGCTGACCTCGACCGCGTAAGTGTGAAATCGCGACACCACCGGTGCATACATGGCGTCGGCGGCGCCGAAGCGGCCGAATAAGAATGGGCCGCCGAATGCCGCGCGGCATTCGCTCCAGATCGCGTCGATGCGCGCGGCGTCCGCCGCCGCGCCGTCATCGAGCGCGCGCCGCTTGATTGGACGCGCGATGTTCATCGGCAGATGGCGCCGCAGCGGCTGGAAGCCGGCATGCATCTCCGACGCGATCGCCCGCGCCCAGGCCCGCGCCTTGGCGTCGGCCGGCCACAAACCGGCACCGGGAAATTTCTCGGCCAGATATTCGAGGATCGCCAGCGATTCCCACACGCGCACGTCGGCATCGATCAGCACCGGCACCCGCCCCGCTCCGCTGAGAGCCGTGACGCGTTGCTTGAAGTCCTTGGCTTCCAACGAGATCACCGTCTCGTCGAACGCGATGCCGCCGACCTTCATCGCCAGCCAGGGCCGCAACGACCACGACGAGTAATTCTTGTTGCCGATTATCAGATGCAGAGCCATGCCGCGTTGTAGCCTGGATTTTGCATGTGCGAAATCCAGCTCCGCCAACAATCGGCAAATACGCTATCCGCGCAGCGTTCGGATGCTGCGGATCAGACCAGGCCGGTTACCACGGCGAGAAACGAAACGAAGAGGACGGCCGAGGCGGTGAACAATACCGTCAGGACTGCCTCGGTCCATTCGCGTTCCGCAGATTGAGTCTCGGCAAGGGCTGCGTCGGCGGCCCGCTCGGTCTGAGCGGCAGGCATATCGATCGACGTCATGAAAGTCCTTCCCCACAGGACGAAGCACTGCAAAGTATCGAACCGCAGCCATGAAGGATTGGTAAATGGAAGGTTGCGGTGGAGGCTACGGCGCCGGAAACAAATCCGCGGTCTTGCCGGTCAGCCGATAGGCCGCGAGGCCGATCCATTCATGGACGGCGAGGTCGGTCGTCGTCAGGCCGTCGGGCAAGGCAGCGAACGGCCGGGTCGCATCGATCGGCCCGCGGGTGCGCCAATCGACCGGATACGCCTCGACCGGGAAACCCGCGGCGCGGAACGCGGCGATGGCGCGCGGCATGTGAAAGGCCGAAGTGACGAGGAGCCAGCGCTCGCCCGGCTTTGGCTGGGCAATGAGCCGCGAGAACACTGCATTTTCGACGGTGTTGCGCGATTGCTCTTCGGCGGTGAGGCGATCGTGCGGCACGCCGAGCGCCTCTAATTCCTTCACCCCGATCGGCGCCTCGGTCGGAGCGTCAAAACCGAGCGAACCGGTGCCGCCGGAGAAGATGATCCGGGCGTTGGGATAGCGCCGCGCAAGCTCGACGGTCGCGGTGATGCGCTCGGCGGAATCGTCGAGGGCGACCGCGCCGCGCGCTATCGATATCCCCGGCTCGATCGCGCCGCCGAGCACCACGATCCCGTCCGGCGGACCTTGCGCCGAATTCCACGGCGGGAAGCGCTGCTCGAGCGGCAGGATCAAAATGTTGCCGAGCGGCGAATAGCCGACGAAGGCGATAAGAACGAGGCTGGTGATCACGAGCCAACTGGCCAGCCTGCGAAAGCGCGTACACAAAAGAACCAGGCCAACAAGCCCGATCGCCATCAGCACGTTCGACGGCAGCGCGAAGAAACCGAGCGTCTTGGAAAGAACGAAGAACATTCACGCTCCAATTCATTCGCCCGTGAAAAATTCACCGAAAAGCCTGAAGAAGATGTGCCCCGCTTCATGGAACGGCAGGTTCACATAGTGGAGGATATTGTTTCCCGCTTCTTCGATGGGGGTGAAAAAGAGCTTGAGGCCCCAGATAAGGATGATCGCGAAGAGGATGGCCTTCAGGGAAAGGATGATGGGATCGGGATCGGTCTTTACGGAAAAGAACAGACCCTTCAGTGCCTCGGCAAGGGATGAGGGTCCTGATTCCACGTTTTCGTCGATCCGGATATGGTTTTTCTCTTCATGCGTATGGGTCTTGCCAAAGATAACCCCGCACTTAGAGCATTCGACAAACCCATCCGGCTTTTGTTCTTGACCACCCGGCCAAGTCCGGAAAAATCCGGCATCCGTGCACCGAAGGCGGCAATGGACGCGTTCGCACAATACCCTTTCCGTGTTTTATTCAGTTTCTGAGGCATCTTTCCCATGAACGACTCCCTCATCCAAACGTTGCATTTGCAGGCAAACACACATTATATGGCCAGGTTTTCCCATACAACGGCGATGCCCAATCCTGATCCGATACATGCGCTACTGGCGCCGTATTTGCATTTTCTGCGCACCATTTCTTTCAGAAGGGTGATGCTGATTCTGGTCCCCGTATTGCCCAGAGCGTGGCCCAAGGCAATGGCGCCACCATTGACGTTGACTATGTTGTGGTCCAGCCCCAGTTCTTTTTCGCAGGCAATAACCTGGGCGGCAAACGCTTCGTTGATCTCAATCAGACCCATATCGCCCAGATTCAAGTTCGCTCTTTTTAATGAGGCCTTTATCGCCGGGGCAGGTCCGATGCCGAAGATGTGCATTTCGACGCCAGCCGACGCATACCCCCTGATCTTGGCAATCGGCTTCATCTTTAGCTCCTGGGCCTTCTTCTCACTCATGAGCATCATGAGGGATGCCCCGTCATTGATGCCGCAGGCATTGCCGGCCGTAACTGTCCCACCCGGAACAATGGGGGACAGCTTGGCGAGTCCTTCCACCGTGGTTTCAACACGGGGGTGCTCATCCGTATCAATGATTCTTGTCTCTTTTTTGCTCACTTTCACTTCGATGGGAATGATCTCTTCTTTGAACCTGCCCTCTTTGATCGCTGAAACGGCCCTCTGCTGGCTCATGTAGGCAAAAAAATCCTGATCTTCCCGGGTGATATCGTACAGCTTGGCCAAATTTTCCGCCGTTTGCGCCGCCGGCCGTTTTTGCGGATCAGGATTGTCCGCCAATACCTGCATAAGAGTATCCACCAGGATGTCGTCTCCCAAGCGGTACCCGAACCTGGCTTTATTCAGGGCGTATCGATACTGGGACATGTTTTCCACACCACCGCCCAAAACTACGTCATTACGCCCGGCCAATATTGAATCCGCTGCATTATGCAAAGCCTTCAGACCGGACCCGCACAGTTTGTTGATGCCGTATCCGATAACAGAAACTGGCAACCCGGCACGCTGACCAGCCCAGCGAGCCAGACATGATTCATTGCTCCGGTTCTCCACATTACCCAGGATAACTTCGTTGATCTCCGCCGGATCGAAGTTGACCTTCTTCATAATCGAAGAGATAATAAAGGTGGCCAGTTCGATGGATGGAACATTGGTAAGTCCACCTCCCATTCTTCCCACTGCCGTTCTACCCATTTCCACCACAACTACCTCGTTAGACATTTAACGAAACCTCCTCTTAATTTATAATTGATCTTTATGTGCCGGCCAAAATATTTAATACGATTGCCTCTTATTTAATATTCGAGTCTTCATGAATTCCCGCAATCTTTCTGGCCAGCTTCTCTTTCATGCTCACATTGCTATAGCGGGAAATCATCACTTTCTGTGCCTGCGGGGAGCCGGCTCCGTGAATCGACTCCGTAAAGAACGCTACGGCTCCTGTTCCCATCGTGATGTTCTCAATCAGCCGAATGCAGCGAACCCTGTCCTCCCAAGAAACATCCGCCGCACCTTTCAAATACTTCTTCATGAGTTTACCGACATCACCAGGTATCTCAAAATCCTTTTCCGAGGGAGTTGTCCCAATAACCGCCCCTGCCAGATCCTGAGCTAGACGCGAAATCTCCGCAGGGAATCTGGTAATATTGAGTTTACAGACATTGGCCAATAATCCGTTAACGAGATAGCCGCCGGAACTGTGACGGCTTCCTTCGGATTGAGCGGCAAGCGCACACGCATGGCATGTTTCGGCGAGGTGAACCATTTCAGTCAGCTTGTCCTTGACATGCGAGGCTTTGGCCGTACCATTGTATACTGTCATCAATGATGCAGCTCCGATCAGGATATCGGCAACGCCGACCTTGCAACCTCCATAGCTGGTACGGTGATAATTAGCGAATATTTCAACAAGTCGTCCCGAATACTTAGTCTCGCCGCACATGAGAACATTCTCCCAGGGGACGAAAACATCATCAAAAATTATATATGCCTCTTGTCCTCCAAAATTAAGGTTTCCAACATCAATGATACCATCTTCAATTTTTCGCGTGTCACAGGACTGGCGGCCGTAAACATAGGTGATCCCCTTAGTGTTAGATGGTGTAACAAAAGCAACAGCATAATCCTTATCTGCTTCTTTCATAGTCGTGGTTGGAACAACCGCTATCCAATGAGAATTGGTAGCACCCGTTTGATGGGCCTTGCAACCCCGTACGATAATGCCCTTGGCTTCTTTCTTGACAACATGTAAATACATGTCCGGATCCGCCTGCTGGCTCGGAGGCAGGGAGCGATCTCCCTTCGCATCGGTCATTGCTGCATCGCAGACCAGATCCTCTTCCTGTATGATCTTTAAAAAATTCAGAAATCTCTGGTGATATTCCGTTTTCAGATCCGCATCCATTTCGTAGGTTATCGCATTAAGGGAATTCATCACATCAAGACCCGCACAACGCTGAAAGCAGGATGCCGTCTTCTGTCCCATCAGACGGAGGAGTTTCACTTTCTTTGTCAAGTCTTCCGTACTTTGATGGATATGACAGAACCGGTTAATTTTTTTGCCCGTGATATGCGATGTGGCTGTTGCAAGATCATCATATAGTGGATCCTGGGCAAGATCGTAGGTAACTTCTACGCAATTGATGGAAGGCCAGATCATGGGATGATCCACGTTCGCAACCAGTTTTCCCATGATATAAACAGGCAGATTCAACTGCCTGATACTGTCAAAATATTCTTCCTTCGTTTTCAACGGCATGACGCCTCCCTCCTACTTGTTTAAGGAATGTAAACCCCAAAAGATGTTATTCCAATCATGACTCTGCGCCCCTTAGCGCATCTGTTCGTTTGAACTATACAAGCTACTTTTTCGTATAATCGTAAACGCCTTTCCCTGTCTTACGCCCATAGCGGCCCGCTCTCACCAGTTGGACGAGGAGAGGCGCGGGTCGGTACTTATCGCCCAGTTCCGCATGAAAGGTCTCCATGACGTGGAGGAGGGTTTCAAGGCCCACCATATCGGCTAGAGCCAGCGGCCCGATGGGATGATTCAATCCAAATACGATCCCCTTGTCGATGTCTTCCGCACTCGCCACGCCATCACCCAAGGCGAAAAACGCCTCGTTCAGCATAGGTGACGTGATACGATTCACGGCGAATCCTGCCATGTCGATTACGACGATGACTTCTTTCCCCAGTTTTTTGCCCCAGGCCTCCGCAATCGCCAGGGTCTCAGCACAAGTTTCATACCCTTTCACAATTTCCAGGAGTTTCATGACGGGCACGGGGTTGAAAAAATGTGTGCCGATGAATTTATCAGGTCTTTTGGTCGCTGCGGCCATCTCAGTCACACTCAGGCTGGAGGTGTTGCTGAAGAACAAACACTCCGGCTTTACGACCTCTTCCAGTTGCGCGAAAACCTTCTTCTTCACCTCCATGACTTCGGTGACGACTTCAACAACAATGTCTGCATCTTGAGCGGCCTCTTTCAGGTCGAGGGTCGGCTTGATCCGGCCCAAAATGGCATCCATGTCGGCCTGGGTCCGCTTCCCCTTCGTCACATCACGTTCGAGGTTCTTCTTGATCGTGCTTATCCCTTTATCGACAAAGCGCTGCTCAATGTCGCGCATGGCGACTTCAAGACCCGCCTGGGCACAAACCTGTGTAATCCCGCTCCCCATCAATCCCGCGCCTATTACACAAACCTTTTTAACGTCCACGTCGTACCTCCTTGTTTTTTTAATTTCAGGCTTCTTGATTCCTTGATATCCCGCTACAAAATCAGTTACTTGAAAATATGATTGGAGATGACGACCCTCTGGATCTGATTCGTGCCTTCGTAAATCTGCATAACCTTGGCGTCACGCATCAACTTTTCCACCCCATACTCCCTGAGATAGCCGTATCCGCCGAGAATTTGCACAGCGTTTGTCGTTACCCGCATCGCCACATCCGAAGCGAAACATTTTGCATACGACGAAATGTGGGAGAAAGGCAGGCCGTTCATGGCCAGCCAGCAGGCCTTGTACGTCAGTAATCTTGCTGCCTCGATTTCCATGACCATATCGGCCAGCATGAAACGGATGGCCTGATAATTGGAGATGGTTTGTCCGAAGGTGGTTCTCTCTTTGGAGTATTGAACGGCGATATCGAAGGCCCGCTGCGCGACCCCGACGCCTTCTGCCGCTACGGAGGGTCGGGAGAGATCCAGGGCCTTCATGCAGATCTTAAACCCCTCGCCTTCCTCTCCCAGGCGATTCACCAACGGCACGGCCACGTCTTCAAAGATGACCTGCCGCGTATCGGAGGTGTGCACGCCCATCTTCTTCTCTTCCGGGCCGACGGAGATGCCCGGTGTGTTCCGATCGACGATGAAGCCGATGATGCCTTTGTAACGCTGGTTTCTGTCAGTCGTCGCAAAAACGACATACATATCCGCTACGCCGGCGTTCGTAATGAACTGCTTGGTCCCATTGAGGATGTAGTAATCCCCTTTTTTTCACCGCTGTGGTCGTCAGCGCCGCCACATCCGACCCCGCGCCGGGCTCGGTCAGGCAGAATGCCGCCAGCTTTCCCCCATTTAGGGCATCGAAAAAGCGCGTTTTCTGGTCTTCGTTCCCACCGACAAGGACAGGACAAGGAGCCAAGAGGGCGCTCGACGCCATGGTGATCCCTACGCCAAGGTCACCATAACACAACTCTTCGGTAACCAGCATCTGGCCGACCATGTCGATCCCCGGCCCACCATACTCCTCTGGAACCCCTGTCGTCATGAGCCCGACTTCATGCATTTTCCTGATGATCTTCCAGGGGAATTCTTCCTTGTCGTCATACTCTTGAATGCATGAGATTATTTCCTGTTCTGAAAATTTACGTGCCGTTTTCCTCAGCGCCTCTTGTTCATCCGTCAAATTGAAATCCATAAGATTACCCTTTCACTATAAGTATTTATTTTCCTATAAATTTCGGTTTTCTCTTCTCCGCAAAGGCCCTCATCTCTTCCTTCTGATCCTTGGTGGCATATAGACCCGACCAGGCCAACTCCTCTAGCGCCATCCCCGACCTGAGGTCCATAGGCATACTCTGACATGGCGGTGGTGGGGGGGATGAGAAGGTTTTCAATCTTCGCATACGTCTTATTGAAGTAGAATCCTCGCGCCTCCTCAGGACCCATATTCATCATCTCTTTAATGTCCGCTCCGGGGGCAAAGTTCTCCTCACAGCTAATGACGAGGGTTATAAAACTTTGTCGATATGACGAGTTTGGCTGCGAAGACTGTGCCACAACTCCGATGATAATTTTAATTACAACTTTATTTTATTGATTTAAATACATAATTATTTAATAAGGCTGGCAAAATCCGCTGATAAAAAGCCCTAATGATTGGCCGTTTTGAATCGCTTCAGACTCATATAGCCAATACCTGATGCTATTTGTAATCAATCACCAATTATTGATTCTCTTTAGCATCAAGAGATGTTAAGGATTGATATTATAAGAAGAACAATCAAGATTGAAGGGAAGAAAGGCCATGAAACTCAATCTTACCGCTAGAGATTTTCTGGAGCAGGTCAAGGATTTTTTCAATGAAACCGGAATCGGATATCCGGGAATGAATTTCAAAGTGAAGGATTTCATGCGGGCAGATCCCATTGCGTTGAAAGGAGATGCCAAGCTGTCCGATGCCATAAAAATAATCGCTGAAAATAATATAGATACCGTACCAATTGTTGATAACAACAGTGTCATTATCGGCGTCGTCACCCAGAAACTGGCCTTAAGAGAAATCAATAAGGGAGGTGCCCTGAGTACCTGCGTTCGCGATGTGATGAAAATCAATCCAGAGGTTACAACGCCTCAAGAGAACATCCTTCCTTTGCTTAGAATCCCCATCGGCAGCCTCCCCGTTGTGGAAAACGGACGAATCGCCGGCCTTGTTACCCTTTCGGATACCGTCCGGGCCTGCTTCAGTTCCGTGCTCATGCTGCATGAAGAATTGCAAACGGTTCTCCAATCCGCCCATAGCGGCATTATCTCCATCGACAAAGATCTTCATATCCAGATTATCAATGCCGCCGGAAAGCGAATGTTGAATCTATCAAGCAAAGACATCTTGGGACAGTCCATACCGAATATTTACCTGGCCCTGAAAATGAAGGACGTCATGGATACAGGCCAGACGATATTCGGCGACAAGCTTTTTTTTAATGACAGAATTCTGATAACCAACATCAGTCAATTAAGGCATAAAAATGAAGCAGTCGGCGCCGTCGCCATTATCCAGGATATATCTGATTTTGAAAACATATCGGAAGAATTGAAATATACGAAAGAATTGAAAGGGGAACTGGATACCATCATCGAATCGTCCTTTGACGGCATCTACCTGACGGACAATTTTGGAAAAATTCTACGCGTAAACGATGCATTTGTGCGGATCACGGGAATCAAAAAAGAAGAATTGATCCACAAAACCATGAAGGAGCTCTTTGAGGGCGGTATATTCAAACAGGATATCCCTCTCCTTGATATTCTCAAGGGCGAGCCCATCACCATTTCACAAGAAGTCAACACAGGAAAGACTATCCTGGTTACGAGCAGTCCGATTCCGGACAATCATAACAATATTATTCGGATTGTGCATAATGTCCGCGACATAACGGAGTTAAACCGTCTCAAAAAACAGCTGGAGAAGGCTGAAAACGAAAGTCAACACTATAAAGAACAATTGCAGATCATGAAATCGAACAAATACATCGCCAAAACGCAGAAATCAAAAGACTTGATCAAGCTGGTCATGAATCTCAGCAAAATAGATGTAACGGTGCTACTCCTCGGCGAATCGGGCGTTGGCAAAGATGTCATTGCCGAGATGCTCCACGAAAACAGCCTCAGAAAAGAAAGACCCATGATTTCTATTAATTGTGCTGCAATTCCCGAGAGTCTCATGGAATCGGAGCTATTCGGATACGACCCAGGCGCGTTTACTGGTGCAAACAAAAAAGGAAAAATCGGCGCGTTTGAAACGGCAAACGGCGGAACGATTTTTTTGGACGAAATCGGTGAAATGCCTCTGGCACTGCAATCTAAGCTCTTACGGACGATTCAGAAAAAAGAAATCGCAAAACTGGAAGGGAATACGCTTACGAAAATCGATGTCCGCATCATCGCCGCCACTAATCGCGACCTCTGGGACATGGTGACGCAGAACCTTTTCCGTAAAGATCTTTTTTATCGGCTGAATGTCGTGCCAATCACGATTCCTCCTCTGCGGGAAAGAAAAGAGGAAATTCCTGATTTAGTCTTTCATTTTACCCAACTGTTCAATAAGAAATATGACTTGAACAAGCGTTTCGATGAAAAAATCTTTCCTGAATTATTGAAATATGATTGGCCCGGTAACATCCGAGAACTAGAGAACATTGTTGAACGAAGTATGATTACCTGTTCGGATGAGTTGATTGATCATATAGAACTTGTTGATTTTAACGGTAATGAGTCCCCCAATGACCTGCCGGCCTATATCCAGGAAATGAAATATAAACCTGCCGTAGCGCATTTTGAAAAAGAAATCATTCTCAATGCCTTGCGGGAATTCGGTACGACGAGAAAGGCTGCCGCCCATTTGGGAATCAGCCAATCGGCTCTAGTGCGTAAGGCGGCGAAATACAAGCTGACTTACAACCACACCTAACGGACGGTTGCATGATTGAAAAATCTTTTTCAGGGATTCTAGGTAACCTAGGCAATGCCATAGCCCATTTGACCTGCACCGATAACACCAAATGTCTTTATCGTCATAATTACTTCCTCTCATATTTTCTTACGTGTATATGGGGAGGCACCATCCTACTTCTCTACCTTGATCAATATGGAATCCCCTTGAGCATGACCGGGACAGATGCCGCAGACGCCGATTCCTCCGCCCCTCCTCCTGAGTTCATTGGCTAGAGTCATGACAATCCTCGCATCAGTTGCACCGATAGGATGCAATCCTGAATACTTCACCCTGCCATTACTCGCCCTTTGCCGTGATGTCGAGTGGTGGTCAATTCCTGGAGTGCTTTCATATCTCCACCTAGTCTTCTGAGACACTTGTTTCGTCTCTTACATCTTGCGCATTAAGCTCGATATGCGCACTAAGTCCCGGGGTACTTCATGAGCTAATTGTACTGCTGAATGTGCTGAGTTCATAAGGTTTGGGATCGAGTAAGCTTTCAATAATAGTGAAGATAATGTGCCATGAGCAATCCTTTAACGACATTGAATAGTTCTAAACATAAAATTTACTCGTCGATGAACAAGATGAAGTAATGATTACTATAAGAACATTATGCTCCGGAGAGACTGAATATTCCTGTGATAAATCATTGGTCCAGATTTCGTATGATCAAACGGAGTTTTCTTACTATAGTCTACACTGGGGCTCTGGAGTAATTCCCATCAGGAGGGTCTCCCCTGCTTCAGCACGGATAATTCCTTGAAGAGCAGGAAGCCCGCCCATGCGCAGGCTGTGATCATGCATATCAGGCCGAGCCACATGGCGGCTGAAGCGATTGCATGGTCATAGGGGAGCATGCCGAGTGTACCGAGGATGTTCTCCCAGTCATGGAAGCCGGGCCTGTCTTTACCGGTCACTCCACCCAGGAGCGTCAACTTAAGTGCACGGGCATCGTTGATGTAGGGCGCCATATCGATAAAGTTTTCGCCGAACCACCAAAAGGCTACCGATGCACCAAACGGGTCCCTTGTCTTTAAGAGAAGTGTAACACAACAGATAAGGGGCATGATAAGCTGGAACAGGCTCCCGCCCAGAACAGTGAAAAATTCACCGAAAAGCCTGAAGAAGATGTGCCCCGCTTCATGGAACGGCAGGTTCACATAGTGGAGGATATTGTTTCCCGCTTCTTCGATGGGGGTGAAAAAGAGCTTGAGGCCCCAGATAAGGATGATCGCGAAGAGGATGGCCTTCAGGGAAAGGATGATGGGATCGGGATCGGTCTTTACGGAAAAGAACAGACCCTCCAGTGTCTCAGCAGGGGATGAGGGCGCTGATTCCACGTTTTCGTCGATCCGGATATGATTTTTCTCTTCATTCGTATGGATCTTGCCAAAGATAACCCCGCACTTAGAGCATTCGACAAACCCATCCGGCTGTTCATGACCGCACAGGGGACAGGTCACGGGGCAGCCTCCACAGGAGAACACGGAAAGAGTATCCATATCGG
>CAWEAH010000005.1:0-173768 GCA_963807125.1 uncultured Alphaproteobacteria bacterium | reverse complement strand
GCACGTGTCAAGTCGGCTGGTGCGAAAAGCGAGGAAGAAAGAGTATTGGAGTGCAAAGGCTTGCGAGGGCAGCGCATTGGGGTTCACTCATCGCGAAGTCCGCGTAAGCACTGCGTAAGCAGTAAGCACCCGTAGCTCAGCTGGATAGAGCGTCGCCCTCCGAAGGCGAAGGCCACACGTTCGAATCGTGTCGGGTGCGCCATTTCCCAGTATTCTATCGCCGCCAAAGTGCGCCCATTGCCTATGCAAAGCAGCAGACAATGGATTACGAGGACAGGGCGCGAATTAAATGCGCCATCACCGTAATTTCGTGAAGAGCCAAGCTGCAGGGCAGGCGAATCCCCGGTAAACGGGTCGCCATGGGTGAAGCCAAGCGACGAAAACTGCTCCCTTGTATCTGCGGCTCCGGCCATCCGGCCGGCCAGTGCTGCTGGACTTCGCGCGGCTATCACAAAAAGCCGGTGATCATCGACCTGCACAATACGGGTCTCACTGGCAAACATGACCGCTGCTACATGGCGGCAACCGGCGCCTGCGACACCAAGATCTCTGGCGAGCACCTAATCAGCCACAGCGTCTTGAAGATTTCTCGCCAACGAGCAGGTCGAGCTCAGCGGCCTGCCTTGGCAGAAGCCCGGCGAAAAGAAGATGCTGAGCTTCAGCACGCTGGTCACCAAGGCGCTTTGCAGAAAGCACAACAGGCCGTTGTCGCCCATCGACACGGTTGGCGCGCGGCTCTTTGAGGCGATACAGAAGTGCGGGACGACGGATACCGGACCGGCTTCGGCAACTCGGGATGATGGAATTTCGGTTTGACGACGTATGTCATGATACCACTTTCCGCAGCGGCGTGATTTTCAGCGCATCGAGATGGTCGCCGATGGCGCGAACGATGAAGCGCGCGGTGATCGGCGTTCCGTCATAGTGGACGATCGGAACGAGCCGCACCGGATCGATGCTGACTCATTGACGACAAGGGAGCGAGCTGGCTGTCGCGATTCTGCTCGACGACATAGACGAAGTCGTGCTCGGCGATAAAGCTCGGCACGCTGGAATGGAACGGAAAGGCGCGGATGCGCAGCCGGTCGAGCTCGTGACCGCGCGCCGCCAACAGCTCGATCGCCTCGTCCATCGCCGGCGAGGTCGAGCCGAAATAGATCACGCCGTATTTGGTCGGCTTTTCGGCATTGGCCTGAAGCGGACGCGGCACCAGATCCTTGGCCGTTTCGAACTTGCGCAAAAGCCGTTGCATATTGTCCTGATAAGCGGGTCCTTCCTCGGTGTAGCGCGCATAGCGGTCGCGCGAGGTGCCGCGGGTAAAGAACGAGCCCTTGGTCGGATGCGTGCCGGGGTAGGTCCGATAGGCGATGCCGTCGCCGTCGACGTCGAGATAGCGGCCGAAGTCGGCGCCGGCTTCGAGCGCCGCGGCGGTCATGACCTTGCCGCGGTCATATTGCTTGGCGTCGTCCCATTTGAGCGGCCGACACAGCCGGTGGTTCATGCCGATATCGAGATCGAGCATGAGGAAAATCGTGGTCTGGAGCCGCTCGGCGAGATCGAAGGCCTGTGCCGCCATTTCGAACGCTTCGGCGGGATCCTCGGGGAAAAGCAGGATGTGCTTGGTATCGCCGTGCGAGGCATAAGCCGCGCTGACGATGTCGCATTGCTGGGTGCGCGTCGGCATCCCGGTCGACGGGCCGGCGCGCTGTACATCCATGATCACCGCCGGGATTTCGGCGAAATAGGACAGCCCGATGAATTCCTGCATCAGCGAGACGCCGGGCCCAGAGGTTGCGGTGAAGGCGCGGGCGCCGTTCCATCCGGCGCCGATCACGATGCCGATCGAGGCCAGCTCGTCCTCACCCTGGACGATGGCGTATTTCGCCTTCTTGGTCGCCGGATCGTGGCGCAGCCGCTTGCAGTGGCTGGTAAAGGCGTCCGCCAGCGACGATGACGGCGTGATCGGATACCAGGCGCACACCGTGGCGCCGCCATAAACGGCGCCCAGCGCGGCCGCCGAATTGCCCTCGATGAAGATGCGGTCGCCGACCTTGTCGGATTTTTTCACGCGCAGCCCGATCGGGCATTTCAGATTCTGCAACGCGTAATCGCGGCCGAGATGCAGCGCATGGACGTTCGAGGACAGCAGCTTTTCCTTGCCCTTGTATTGCTCGCCGATAAGTTGCTCGATCACCTTCACGTCGATGTCGAGCAGCGCCGAGAGCGCGCCGAGATAGATGATGTTCTTGAACAGCTGGCGCTGGCGCGGATCGGTATAGGTGGAATTGGTGATCGCGGTGAGCGGCACGCCGACGACGGTGATGTCGTCGCGGAATTTCGACTTCGGCATCGGCTTGGTCGAATTGTAGAGCAGATAGCCGCCGGGCTCGATGGACGCGACGTCCTTGTCCCAAGTCTGCGGATTCATCGCCACCATCATGTCGATGCCGCCGCGCGCGCCGAGATGACCGGCCTCCGATACGCGCACTTCGTACCAGGTCGGCAGGCCCTGAATGTTCGAGGGGAAAATATTACGCGGCGACACCGGCACGCCCATGCGCAGAATGGCCCGCGCGAACAGCTCGTTGGCGCTGGCGGAGCCCGAGCCGTTGACGTTGGCGAAACGAATGACGAAGTCGTTCACGCTGCCGATTGGGTTCTGTGCTGGCATGCTTGTTCCGCGTGGGTCATGTCGATGAGATATTTTTGCATGTCCCACGCGCCGGTGGGGCAGCGCTCGGCGCACAGGCCGCAGTGCAGGCAGACGTCCTCGTCCTTCACCATGACGCGCCCGGTCTTAAGGTCGTTGCCGATGTAGAGGTCCTGGCTGAGATTTTTCGCCGGCGCCTGCAGCCGGGCGCGCAGATCGGCCTCGTCGCCGTTCGCCGTGAAGGTGATGCAATCCATCGGGCAGATGTCGACGCAGGCGTCGCATTCGATGCACAGCTGGCCGGTGAACACGGTCTGCACATCGCAGTTGAGGCAGCGTTCGGCCTCCTTCAGCGCCAAATCGAGGTCATAGCCGAGCTCGACCTCGGCCTTGATATCGCGCAGCGCCACGACCTTTTCGCGGTGCGGCACCCGATAGCGCTTATCGAGCGCGATCTCGTTGTCGTAGGACCATTCGTGAATGCCCATCTTCTGGCTGGTCACGCCGACCTGCGGCGCCGGACGCAGGTTGATGTCCTCGCCACGGCAGAACCGATCGATCGAGATTGCCGCGTCGTGGCCATGCGCCACCGCCCAGATGATGTTCTTCGGCCCGAATGCGGCGTCGCCACCGAAGAACACTTTCGGATTAGTGGAGGCCATCGTCGTCGGATCGACCTTGGGCATATCCCACTTGTCGAACTCGATGCCGATATCCCGCTCGATCCAGGGGAAGGCATTCTCCTGGCCGACGGCGACCAGAACGTCGTCGCACGGGAAAAGCTCGTCAGGCTCGCCGGTCGGAATGAGATTGCGGCGGCCCTTTTCGTCGCGCACCGCTTTGACCTTTTCGAACAGGACACCGGTGAGCTTGCCGTCTTTGTGTGCAAACTCTTTGGGCACCAGATAATTGAAGATTGGAATATCCTCGTGCATGGCGTCTTCTTTTTCCCAGGGGGACGCCTTCATCTCGTCGAAGCCGGAACGCACAATGACCTTGACGTCTTCGCCGCCAAGCCGGCGCGATGATCGGCAGCAATCCATCGCCGTGTTGCCGCCGCCGAGCACGATGACCCGCTTGCCGATCTTGTCGATGTGGCCGAACGAAACGCTGGAGAGCCAATCGATGCCGATGTGGATGTTCTTGGCTGCTTCCTTGCGGCCGGGAATGTCGAGGTCGCGGCCGCGCGGCGCGCCGCAACCGACGAAAATCGCGTCGTAATTCTCGGCGAGCAGAGCCTTGAGGCTGTCGATGCGCTTGCCGCCGACGAATTCGACGCCGATATTGAGGATGTAATCGCATTCCTCGTCGATGACGACTTCCGGCAGACGGAATTTCGGAATTTGCGTCCGCATCATGCCGCCGGATTTTGGATCCTGATCGAACACCACGCACTGATAGCCCATCGGCGCCAGATCGCGCGCCACGGCGAGCGAAGCGGGGCCCCCGCCCACGAGCGCGATGCGCTTGCCGTTTTTCTTGGCCGGCGCCTTCGGCAGCCGGCCACGGATATCGTCCTTGAAGTCGGCGGCGACGCGCTTGAGCCGGCAGATCGCGACCGGCTCCTTTTCGACGCGGCCGCGCCGGCAGGCCGGTTCGCACGGGCGATCACAGGTGCGTCCGAGGATTCCCGGAAACACATTCGATTCCCAATTGATCATGTAGGCGTCGCCGTAACGGCCTGCGGCGATCAAGCGAATGTATTCGGGGACCGGCGTGTGCGCCGGGCAGGCCCACTGACAGTCCACCACTTTGTGGAAATAATCGGGGACCGAAATATCGGTGGGTTTCATCGACTCCTCTTGCACGCAGCATCCGCTCTTGACGCGGCGGTAGGAACGCTGCTGCGTGAATTTCCTCTTCCGGCGGTCCCGCAGCCGAATCCGGCGCCGGATACTAGTCGAGAGGGGCGCGGATTTCCACCGTTTCTGCTTGTTTTAACAGGGATTTGTCCGCTGCCGGTCATTACGGATACGCGATTGAGATGGACCCGGGGGCGCCTATTTCCCGGAGCAGCTTACGGTCCTGCATCAAGGTCTTAACATATTGAATTCATAGGGTAAAATATCGGAAATGCGCGACTTATTCGAAACCTCTCCTCGCGAGGATCCACTTACGGCCGCCCGCCGGAGTATGCGGTCGCCCTTGCGGCGGCGCTCTTACCATGAGGCGGGGGTCCGAGAGGACCCGGGCGGTCACTGTGTAACCCTGGACGGCAAGCCCGTCCGCACGCCTGCCGGTCGCTCCCTGGGGGCGCCCACGCAGTCTCTGGCGCAGGCCATCGCCAATGAGTGGCAGGCGCAGCGGGAGTTCATCGATCCGGCGACAATGCCGCTGACCCGGCTTGCCAACGCCATCATCGACGGCGTGGCCGATACGCCTGCTCCGGTCGTGGCGGAAATCGAGAAATACTTGGCGTCCGATCTGTTGTTTTACCGCGCCAGTGCGCCGCAGCGGTTGCGCGAACGGCAGGGAGCGCTGTGGGACCCCGTCCTGGCTTGGGCCCGCGATACGCTCGGGGCCGATTTCAAGCTTGGCGAAGGCATCGTCCATGTTGCCCAGCCGGAGGCTGCGTTGCGCTCAGGTGCCGCCGCGATTCCAAGCGATCCCTGGCGTATCGGTGCGCTCCATACGGTGACGACCCTCACAGGCTCGGCGCTGATTGCGCTCGCATTGTTGCAGGGCGCGGTCACGACCGAAGAGGCGTGGCAGGCAGCGCATGTCGATGAAGATTGGAATATGGAGCAATGGGGCCGCGATGAACTGGCGCTGGAGCGCCGTGCGTTCCGCTTTGCTGAATTTCAAGCCGCAGCCGCGGTGCTGCGTGCGCTTGGAGGGCGCGGAGTTGCGGCTTCGGCGAAGCCCAACGGCAACGACTAGCCGCCTGTCACGCTCATATGCCGCGCCAGCGCGGGACGTTGGTGGCGGCGGTCAATGATGAAATCGTGGCCCTTGGGCTTGCGTCCAATGGCTTCGTCGATGGCGCTGAACAGCAACTCATTACCCTCAGACGCGCGCAACGGCTTGCGCAGGTCCGCGGCGTCCTCCTGCCCGAGGCACATGTAGAGCGTGCCTGTGCACGTCACGCGCACGCGATTGCAGGATTCGCAAAAATTGTGCGTCAGCGGCGTGATGAAGCCGAGTTTGCCACCGGTCTCGGCAACGCGAACGTAGCGCGCCGGGCCGCCGGTGCGGTGATCGATGTCTTCGAGCGTAAATTTTTTGGTGAGCCGCGCCCGCACCAGCGACAGCGGCAGGTATTGATCGAGCCGGCCTTCGCCGATTTCGCCAAGCGGCATGACTTCGATCAGCGTCAGATCCATGCCGCGGCCATGCGCCCACGCGATCAGAGCTGGAAACTCATCGTCGTTGACGCCCTTGAGCGCGACAGCGTTAATCTTGATCTTCAACCCGGCAGCCTGCGCCGCGTCGATACCAGCCATGACCTGGTCGAACGACCCCCATCGGGTGATGGCGCGGAATTTTTCCGGATCGAGCGTGTCCAGGGAGACGTTAAGGCGCCTCACTCCCGCTGCGGCGAGCGCGTCCGCGTATTTGGCAAGCTGCGAGCCATTGGTGGTCAATGTAAGCTCGTCGAGAGCGCCGGAGCGGAGATGTCGAGACAGCGACGTCACGAGCGTCATGATATCGCGCCGCACCAAGGGCTCTCCGCCCGTGAGCCGCAACTTGCGCACGCCCCGCGATACGAAGGCCGTACAGAGGCGGTCGAGTTCCTCCAACGACAGAACTTCGGCCTTCGGCAAAAACGACATGTTCTCCGCCATGCAGTAGACGCAGCGGAAGTCACACCGGTCGGTTACCGAAACGCGCAGATAGGTGATGGCGCGGCCGAACGGATCGACCAGCTCCAGCGCTCCTGGGGGGCCGAGTTCCATGCTTGGCAGGCTCGCTGACACGCTATCCATAAGCCGTTAGATAATCAGTCGAATGTGCCGGATAAAGCCCTGAAGGTCCAGAACCTTTGGGCAAAGTCCGCGGCGGCCCGCTCTATCGCGTCGGCGGGGGCGGCGGGAAGGGCGAGCTGGACGTCGGAGGCGGCGGAGGGAAGACGTTGTCTTGCGCCGGCGCGGCTTGCTCCGGAGCGGCAATGGATGGCTGTGTCGGCCCCGACGACATCGGCGCCGGTCGTGGGGCCGCCGTTCTCGGTCTCGCGACCGCCTTCCGCGGCCGCGGTTTGACGATCTTCCGAGACGGCGGCGGCGGGGGAAGCGCCTGGAGCTGTGCTACGACCGGATTAGGCACCAGGTCGGGAGGCGGCGTGCTGAACAGTGAGCCTTCGGACTGGTGAACGGTCAGCTGAACCGTCTGCGGTATATAACCGGAAAGCGAAAAAGACACCGCCTGCGGTGTCACCGGCAGGGCAAGCGAGCACGGCGTCGAACAGGTTTGACCCTGTGCGGTTTGAACGGTCGCGCCAGCCGGCACCGATTGAAATGGCAGGACCTGGGGGGGCAGCGGCGACGGCTTGAACATGTCGGACAGGGACGAGCCTGAACTCGTGCACCCTGCCAGTGCGGCACCCGTGAGGATCATGGTGACGGCGAGCAGCCGGACACGCAACATAACGCACTCCCAGTCCCTCTCTCGAAACTAGGCCCGACACTCTATCGGGTAAAGCCGCTCGCTACTCTGCGACGCCCGGCAGCGCCTCTTGCCGGCCCGTAAAATGCACAGACATCACGCAAATAATCCGTTGGAGATCAATTAGTTATCAGGATTTGGCCTGCGACGCGACAATGCGAGGGGCGGTTAACGTTAACGAATCCTTTATGACAGTGTGGCCACGCGATCACAGTCCGGCGCGCGAACTGCGGTCAGCTTCAATGTCGCGAATCGCTGACGCTAAATCCGCAAACGAGCCGATGATGCGGTCCGGCAGCAGTGTTGCGATCGGCACTTCGCTGTAACCGAAATCGACGGCGATCACGGGCACGGTCGCCGCCCGCGAGGTGCGGATATCGGTGCCGGAATCGCCGACCATGATGGCTCGGCTTGCCTCGCCGCCGACACGCGCGATGGTCAGCCGCAGTATTTTTGGATCGGGCTTCTGCACGCCGAACGTATCCTGACCGCAGATCGCCGCGAAGTGCCGGGACAGATTGAGCGTGTCGAGAAGTCGCACCGACAGCCATTCGAGCTTATTGGTGCAAACCGCGAGGCGGTGGCCCTCGCCGGCCAATTGTTGCAGGGTATCCTCGAGCTGCGGAAACGGCCGCGAGCGGTCCGCAATGTGCGCGGCATAGTGCTCGATAAATGCTGCGAACATCCGGTCGATCTCGGATTTGGCACAATCGCGGCCTTCGGCGGCGAGCGCTCGTTCGATCATGCCGCGTGCACCCCCGCCGATCATCCGCCGCGCGGCCTCGTAATCGACCGGCGGCATGCCCTCCTGGGCGAGGATCAAATTGAGTGTCGCAATGAGATCGGGCGCGGTATCGACAAGCGTGCCGTCGAGATCGAAGACGATGGTCAGCATGGTCTTTCGGGTAAAGCGCATGGAGCATCGGCGCAAGGCTCTAGGCTCAACCCTGGAAGGCGGCTACACCCCCCTGATGAGCGCCGACGCCTATAAGAGAGCCGCAGCGGCCCGTGCGGTCGAATTCGTCCGTCCGGGCATGCGCCTTGGACTGGGGACCGGTTCGACCGCGCAGGCTTTTATTGAGCTGTTGGCCGAGCGGGTGCGTGCCGGACTGAGGATTGTAACTGTGCCGACTTCGGAGGCGACGCGTTCGCAGGCGGCGCGACTTGGCATCCCGCTCACGAGCCTCGACGACACCCCCGAGCTCGATCTCACCGTCGATGGCGCCGATGAGATCGCGCCCGATTTGACCTTGATCAAAGGCGGCGGTGGAGCGCTGTTGCGCGAGAAGATCGTGGCGTCGGCGTCGGCGAAGATGGTGGTCATCGCCGACGAGACAAAATGGGTCCCGGTGCTCGGCCGTTTCCCGCTTCCGATCGAAATTGCGCCGTTCGGCGCTACAGCGACGCGCCGCGCGGTGGAGAGGGCCGCCGCGGCCACAGGATGTCCCGGACCGGCCGCCGTGCGTCCCGGCCCCGGCGGCCACGCTTTCGTCACGGATGGCGGGCACTGGCTCCTGGATGCCAAGTTTCAGCACATCGCCGATCCTGCGGATCTGGCGAATCGGTTGTCGGCCATTCCCGGCGTCATGGAACATGGCTTGTTCATCGGTCTCGCTGGTACTGCTATCTTGGCCGGTCCCGAGGGGGTGCGGCTTGTCGAACGGCCTTAATCTAAAGGGAGTGCGCCTATGACCGCCCGTCCGTCCATCATGTCTTGCGCTAGGGCCGCTGTGCTCGCACTATTTTTGATCGGTCTTGCATCCCCGGCCAGCGCTCAAGCTCCCGCGGCGCCTCAGCCGTCGCCGGGCGCGCTCTTGCTGGCTAAGCAAATCGTCGAGATCAAGGGCGTTCAGAACATATTCGCTCCGCTGGTTCGCGGCGTGGTCGAAAAGACCAAGCAAATGTTCATGCAAACCAACTTCATGTGGGAAAAGGATCTCAATGAGGTCGCGGCCATCGAAGAAAAGAAATACGCTCCGCGCGTGAGCGAGCTGGTCGACGCCACCGCGCGCATCTATGCCCAGCATTTCACCGAACAGGAATTGCGGCAGCTGCTGGCGTTCTATCAATCGCCGATCGGCAGGAAGGCGCTGGTCGAGGAACCTAAAGTGCTGGACGATGCGATGGCCTATGCCGGTAGCTGGGGGGACAATCTGTCGCAAGAGGTTATTGGCAGCATGCGCGAAGACATGAAAAAGCGCGGCCACGATATGTAACCCCGATTACGCCATGGCTGATTACGACGTCGATCTTTTCGTCATTGGTGGCGGCTCCGGCGGCGTGCGCGCGGCGCGTATCGCTGCCGAACACGGCGCGCGCGTCATGCTTGCCGAGGAATATCGCCTGGGCGGCACCTGCGTGATCCGCGGTTGCGTGCCCAAGAAGCTTTTTGTCTATGCCTCCCGGTTTCACGGCGAATTTGAAGACGCCGCCGGTTATGGCTGGACCGTTTCACAGAGCTCGTTCGACTGGGCGACGTTGATCGCCAACAAGGACCGCGAAATCGCGCGGCTGGAAGCGGCTTATGGCACGACCCTGGCGAAAGCCGGAGTCACGGTTAAGAAAACCCGGGCCGTCCTGGTCGACCCGCATACCGTCCAGCTTGCAACAGGCGAGCGGGTGCGCGCGTCCTATATTCTCATCGCAACCGGCGGCACGCCGAGCTACGGCGATCCAATACCCGGCATTGAACACGCCATTTCCTCAAACGAGGCGTTTCATTTGCCGGAATTTCCGCGCCGCGTCTTGATCCAGGGCGGCGGCTATATCGCCGTCGAATTCGCCGGCATTTTCGCCGGGCTTGGCTCCCACGTGACGCTGGTCTATCGCGGCGACATGATTTTGCGCGGCTTCGATGACGAGGTCCGCCAACATCTGCGCGTCGAGCTCGAGGCGCGCGGCATCCGCGTCCTGACCGGCTGCAAGGTCGCAGCCATCGAGAAAGCCGACGGACATTATTCGGTGCAGCTGTCGAACGGCAATCGTGTCCCGGCCGACCGCGTCGATGTTCGCGACCGGACGGCATCCCAATATCGCCAAGCTTGGCTTAAAGGAGGCGGGCGTCGAGATCGCCAAGAACGGTGGCGATCGCAGTCGACCGAATATTCGCGTACGACCGCGCAAAATATCTATGCCGTCGGCGACGTCACCAACCGGATCAATCTCACTCCGGTCGCCATTCGCGAAGGTCACGCCTTTGCCGATACGGTTTTCGGCGGCAGGCCGACCGCCGTCGACCACGCCAACGTGCCGACGGCCGTGTTCTCGGAGCCGGAAGTCGGCACGGTCGGCCTGACCGAGGCTCAGGCTCGCGCGCAGCTGGCGCAAACCGATATTTACAAGGCCATGTTCAAGCCCCTGAAAGCGACATTGTCGGGTCGGGATACTGCCGTGCTGATGAAGCTCGTCGTCGACGGGCTGAGCAACCGGGTCGTCGGCTGCCACGTCGTCGGGGAGGGGGCGGCCGAGATGGCGCAGTTAGCCGCCGTCGCCGTGAAAATGGGCGCCAGCAAGGCTGATTTCGACGCCACCATTGCCTTGCACCCGACTGCGGCCGAGGAATTGGTCACCATGCGGAAGAAGTCCGCAAGCTACCTGCGAGAAGCTGCCGAGTAAGCCAAATACGCGGCCCCTCAAGCAGGCTGTCATAATTCGCCGGCAACGTGTATAAGTGCCCGTCATTCCGGTCGAGCCGCCATGGCGGCACAGGCCGGAATCATAACCACTGCCTGTGAATATCGATTCTTGGCTCGCGGCTTGTCCCGGGCGCCGGAATGATGATGTGGAGATGCGTATGGCAAGATTGCCCAACTCGGCGAAGTGGAGCCCGGAGTCGTGGCGCACTAAGCCTGATCCTTCAGGTGCCGGATTATCCGGACGCGAAGGCGCTGGCCGATGTCGAGGCACAGCTTGCCACTTTTCCGCCTTTGGTCTTCGCCGGCGAAGCGCGCAATCTCAAAGCCCAGCTCGCCAAGGTCGCGACCGGGCAGGCTTTCCTGCTCCAGGGCGGCGATTGCGCCGAAAGCTTTGCCGAGCATGGCGCCAATAATATCCGCGACTTCTTCCGCGTCTTCCTGCAGATGGCGGTGGTGCTCACTTATGCGGCGGCATGCCCGGTGGTGAAGATCGGGCGCATCGCCGGCCAATTCGCCAAGCCGCGCACGGCGCCAATGGAAAAGCGCGATGGCGTGGAACTGCTGAGCTATCGCGGCGACATCATCAACGGCACCGAATTCACCCCGGAATCGCGCAAGCCCGATCCGCGCCGGCAGTTGGAAGCCTATCGGCAATCGGCGGCGACGCTCAATCTGCTTCGCGCCTTCGCCAAGGGCGGTTATGCCAGTCTCGACAACGTTCACCGCTGGATGCTGGAATTGGTGCGCGGTTCGCCGCAGTCCAAGCGCTACGGCGATTTGGCCGATCGCGTCTCCGGCGCGCTCGATTTCATGCGCGCCTGCGGTTTGACCTTCGCGGTCGATTCCAGTCTCGGCACCACCGATTTCTTCACCAGCCACGAGGCCCTGCTGCTCGGCTACGAGCAGGCCTTTACCCGAGTCGATTCGACGACCGGCGATTGGTACTGCACCTCGGGACACATGGTGTGGATCGGCGATCGCACCCGGCAGCTGGACCATGCCCACGTCGAATATTGCCGCGGCATCAAGAACCCGCTCGGACTGAAAACCGGACCGACGCAAAAGCCCGATGATCTGCTGAAGCTGATCGACATTCTCGATCCGGATAACGAGCCCGGCCGCTTGACGCTGATCTGCCGCGTCGGCGCCGACAAAGTCGCCGACCTGTTGCCGGCCATGGTGCGCGCCGTCAAACGCGAAGGCCGCAACGTGGTGTGGTCATGCGATCCGATGCACGGCAACACGATTACGTCGGTGACCGGCTACAAGACCCGGCCGTTCGATCAGATCCTCAAAGAGGTGCGCGGCTTCTTTCAGGTGTGCGCGGCCGAGGGCGTCTATCCGGGCGGCGTGCATCTGGAAATGACCGGCCAGAACGTCACCGAATGCACCGGCGGCGCGCGCGCCATCAGCGACGAGGATCTCAACGACCGCTATCACACGGTGTGCGATCCGCGGCTCAACGCCGAGCAGTCGATCGATCTGGCATTCTTGCTGGCCGATCTGCTCAAGACCAAGCGTCAAGGCATCACGACGCCGTTGCCGGCAGTCGCGGGCCTGTACGGATGACCGCGACGGTGTGGGCAGAGCGCATCCAGTTGTGCCCGCTTCTCGCTATGGCCTGTCTCGCTGTCTTCGGTCATGAACGAGCGTCCTGCCGACCATCTCGCCATTGCCGTGGCGCAGCTCAATCCGATTGTCGGCGATGTGTCCGGCAACCTGGAACGCGCCCGTAAAGCCCGGGCGCAAGCGGCGCATGATCGTGCCGATATCATCGCGTTTTCCGAGCTGTTTATGGCCGGCTATCCGCCGGAGGATCTGGTGCTCAAGCCCGCCTTTCAAGCGGCTTGCCGGGCCGCCGTCGAGACCTTGGCGCGTGAGACCGCCGACGGCGGTCCGGCCGTCCTGATGGGAACGCCCTGGGTCGAGGACGACAAGCTTTACAATGCCTATGCGCTGCTTGCCGGCGGGCGCATCGAAGCCATCCGTTTCAAGGTCAATCTGCCCAACTACGGGGTATTCGACGAGAAGCGAGTCTTCGCTGCAGGCCCCATTCCGGGACCGATGAATTTCCGCGGCGTACGCCTTGGACTGCCGATCTGCGAAGACATCTGGACCGAGTGGGGCGACTACGAGAACGTCGTGGAATGCTTGGCCGAAACGGGGGCCCAGATCCTCGTCGCGCCCAACGGCTCGCCCTATTGACCGGGAAAAAGCGACGTGCGACTCAACGTTTCGGTTGCCCGCGTGACCGAGGCGGGCTTGCCGCTTATCTACGTCAATCAGGTCGGCGGTCAAGACGAATTGGTGTTTGACGGCGCATCGTTTGCGTTGAACGAGGATCGTTCGATCGCATTCCAGCTGCCGGCTTTCAAGGAGGCGATCGTCACGACGCATTGGTCGCGAAGCGCCGGCACGTGGCGGTGTGCGCCTGGGCCGATCGCAGCGGCGGAAGCGTCGGACAGATCGGACTACGCCGCCTGCGTGCTGGGATTGCGCGACTATGTCGAAAAGAACGGCTTCAGGGGGGTCGTCATCGGGCTCTCGGGCGGCATCGATTCGGCGCTCTGTGCCGCAATCGCGGTTGACGCGCTGGGAGCCGAACGGGTGCGCTGCGTGATGCTGCCCTATCGCTACACGTCGGAAGAATCGCGCATCGATGCCGCCGCAGTCGCGCAGGCGCTCGGTGTGCGTTACGACATTGTTCCGATCGAAAGCGCCGTACAGGGTCTGGAGACGTCGCTTGCCGCACTTTTCGCCGGCAAACCGCGCGATGTGACCGAGGAGAATCTGCAGGCGCGGGCCCGCGGCGTCATCCTGATGGCGATCTCCAACAAATTCGGCCTGATGGTCGTGACGACCGGCAACAAGTCGGAAATGTCGGTCGGCTACGCCACCCTTTACGGCGACATGAACGGCGGCTTCAATCCGATCAAGGACCTATACAAGACTGAAATCTATCGGCTGGCACGGCTGCGCAATGGCTGGAAGCCGGATGGCGCGAGCGGTCCCGCGGGCGCGGTCATTCCCGAAAACGTGCTCACGCGGTCGCCGAGTGCGGAACTGCGCGAGAACCAGACCGACCAGGACACGCTGCCGCCCTACGACATACTCGACCAAATTTTGGAACGGCTCGTCGAGCGTGAGGAATCGACGGCCGATATCGTCGCGGCGGGCTTTAGCCGCGAGACCGTGATGAAGATCGAGCGCATGCTCAATGTCGCCGAATATAAGCGGCGTCAGGCCGCTCCCGGCGTGAAAGTGACGCTGAAGAATTTCGGCCGCGACCGGCGCTATCCGATCGTCAACCGATTTGCCGACCCGGGCACGCCAAATCCGCAACCGGACCGCACAATCGTCAAGGAGGCGGCGATGGCAAAGGCCGCCGCGGCGGATTTTTAGAGCAGGATCCCGGAAATGCCTGTCCCCGGACTTGGTCCGCGGATGGAAACCGGTTTTCCGAAAAGCATGCCTTCGGGTGGACCCGAGGGATCATGCTCCAGCCGAGGTCCTCACTGCGGCTGTTGCGACTGTTGCAACTTTAATTCCGACTGCGACAGGAAGGGCGGTCCGACAACCCGTACCGGGCCCTTGGGCTTTTCCGGAGTACCGACAACCGCCGTCGCGCCGGCGGGCGCGTTCGGCAACGCCGTCGCCACCGTTTTGCCGCCTGCCTTCGGCGGCTGCGACAGCGCTTTTGCGTTCTGATCGGTGACGACGATATCGCCGCTCTCGAGCGTGGACGAATCATCGGCGTTCTTGAGCGCGTCTTCCCAGCTCTCGCCCGCCTTACGGCAGGAACAGCCTGAAACAAGCTGCGTACGATACCGATAAGCGCTCGGCAACGCGGTATAGAGCTGGCCGGACGTCGAAACCGCCTGATCCATGCTCTCGCCCGGATTGCGGTACGAATAAAGCGCGACGTCGGCCGCTGGGCATTCGCGCTGGCAGACCTTTTCGTCCTCGGCAAAGTGGGTCGGAAGCGTCGAATAGGAGATCGGGAAATAATAGCCGTCGCAGGTCCGCACGCAGACGGTGTGGTAGGTGCCGTTCGGCGCGCCGTCGCCGTTCGGATTGACGATGGTGCCGCCGCCAAACAGCGCGTCGAAAAAGCCCTGCGGTCCGCCTTGGGCGTTGGCGGCGGCAGTATATTGCGCGCCGCAATTGTTTTGCGCCAATTGCCCGATCAATGCGCGGCGCTGGTCGGCCTGGTCGGAGTTGCCGCTTTTCAGCCGTTCCAGATCGCTCATCATGCGGTCGAGATCGCCGCGCATCTGCTGGATCTGCGAAGTAATAGGGCCGCACTGCGGCGACAGCGCCGAGAACAGGGCAAAAAAGCCGGTGCCGGCGCAGCCGGATTTGTGCGCTTGCGCGGTGGTGCGATCGATGTCGGCTTGCTGTTTGGTGATCGCGGCCTCGGCCTGCTGGATCTGCTGGGCACGACCCGGATCGGCGGTCCCTTGATCGAAGGAGGCAAGCTGCCCCTCAAGTCGCACGCAGATCGGATTGGTCCTGGCCGGGTTCAACGCGGGTTGACCGGCCGGGGACTGACTTGGAGCTTGCTGGTAGGGCGATTGCTGATACTGCGGCTGCTGGTACGGCGCCGGCTGATTGGGCGCCTGCGGGATCGATGCCGGCGGGACTGGATAGTTTTGCGCCACGGCTAGGCATCGCCGACGTCAGGGCTCCGAGGGCGGCGCCGAACGCCGCGCCGCGCAGCACTAAGTGACGGAAATTATTGGGCATATTGGCTTTCAGCCCGCTTCATTCCCCGGGGCGCGGCGGATGAAGCCCCGCAATGGTGACTAAAGTGTGAACACGGTGATTTTGTCAAAGCGCGCCGTGGTCGAACCGTCAAAGCGACCTTACTCCGCGTCCGGCTGGTTTTCCGGCTGCGCGCGCTGGAATGCCTCAAGCGCGAGACAGGCCGCATCGACGCTGACGATCTTGGGAAATTTGTCGAGCGGCACTTTCAGACGGCGCGCATTGGCGACCTGGGGGACCAGGCAAACGTCGGCGATCGTGACCTTGTCTCCGCAAGCATAAGGCCCAGGCGTCAGCAGCGCTTCGAGGGCCTCGAAACCCTCGATCACCCAGTGGTGGTACCAGGCGTCGATCGCGCTTTGCTCCTGATGCAGCTGCGTGCTTCAGGTAGCGCAGCGTGCTGGTATTGTTGAGCGGATGGATGTCGCAGGCGATCAGCTCGGCGAGCGCGCGCACGTGGGCGCGGGCGAGCGGATCCTTCGGCAACAATGCCGGCTCCGGATGAGTTTCGTCGAGATATTCGATGATGGCGAGCGACTGGATCAGAACCTTGCCGGCGTCGGTGACCAGAACCGGCACGCGCATTTGCGGATTGATGGCGCGGAATTCCGGCCGCCGGTTGAGGCCGCCTTCCTTGATCAGATGGATCGACACCGTCTCGTAGGCGATGCCCTTGAGATTGAGCGCTATGCGCGCGCGGTAGGCCGCCGACGAGCGGAAATAGGAATAGAGCTTCATGCGTCGTTCTCCGCTGCGCCGTTGGACTCCACCGTCTCGGCGACGAGTTGTGCCGACCGGTCGGTGATCTGTTGCAGCGCCCGATTGAAGGCTTCGCGGTCGCCCGGGGTGAGGATGTCGGTGAGCCGGCGCGCGAAATCCAGCGCGTGCGGCGCTAGCTCCTCATAGATCGCACGCCCGTCGGCGGTCAGCGACAGGAACGACTCGCGCATGTCGGCGCGATTGACGCGGCGCACGAGCAGTTTGCGCTTTTCCAGAAGCGCCACGGCTCGCGACACCTTGGTCTTGTGCATGTGGGTGTGCGCGCCGATCGCCTTGCCGGTCATCGTGCCGAATTGGCCGAGCGTCACCAGCACGCGCCACTCCGGGATGCCGATCCGATAGCGCCGGGCATAGACACGCGACAGCGCCTGCGAAACCAGGCTCGCCACGACGTTGAGCCGATAGGGGAGAAATTGCTCGAGTTTCAACGGCGCTTGTCGCTTGCCGACGCGCCCAATTCCCCCCTGACCTCGCTTTCCAGTACGCGCTGGCCGGCCATCGGCCAAGGATGAACGAAGTTGCCACCCCACGCAACGGGCCTTGGGCGAAATCCCAATAAGGAGGCGGCGAATTAAATTTGCTTCGCGGTGTTAGTGCTGGTGCTAAGATGGAACGTGGAATTGCCCGGAACGAGGCAGTCCGAAAGGGGGGAATCTATGTCGCTGCAAACAACGCAATCTTCGCATCCGCTGCTGTCCTGCACCGACGGCATCGCGACCAGTATGGCGGACATCTTGCTGTTGCTTGGCCGTTGGATGATTGCCGCAATCTTCTTGATGACGGTGTGGACCGGGGGGCCGAGCGCGGCCTATCTCACGTCCATCAATTTCATCGCTCCCGATCGTCATGAGCCCGTTCGCGCATGTCGTCGAATGGATCATTGTCGTCACGCTGGTGCTGGGGCTGGCGACCCGTTACGGCGCATTGCTCGCGTTCGCCTTTGTCGTGATCGCCTTTCTGACGGCGCATCTTTATTGGCAGTTTCCGCAAGCGGCGCAGGGCCTTCAATATGCGTTTCTCAGCAAGGATATCGCGATCGCCGGCGGCATCGCTCGCTGCTGTTCGTGAGCCGGCGGCGGCCGCTACAGCATCGATCGCAGGCTGTCGGGCAAGATCTGAAGTCCGCTCCGCTAGCGGACCGCGTAGGCCAAATTCAGCGCGAGCACTCGATGGCGACGTAATTGTCGCAAAGGCCGCCTTTGCATGAGCTCGGGTCGCCGGCGGGGATCGCGCCGGTGATGTCGTCGCGGTCGACCTTGCGGTACGACAGCGCCTGCGCGAACTGGCGGGACTTGCAGTAGGACGCCGCCACCGCGGCGCCGCAAGGTGCGCCCGAGGCGAGGCAGCGGTCGACGCCATAGCCGTCGCCGTCGTTGGCGATGATGAACATCCGCTTCTCGGCATGCGCGCCGGCGGCAGCGACGAGCGCGACTGCGGCGGCGCTGATGGCGATCGCAAAACGCATCATTCCCCCAGTCGGCGCTAAGGCGCCCAGACCCGATGCGGTCCATTCGACCCGATCAACCAAACAATGCGACCGCGCGGTTAAGCTTGCGTTAAGGCAGTTGCGGCGGCGCATCGCGTCCGATGTTTTGCGGGTACGCGCAACGGCTCGGCGGCGCGGAGCGGCAGTCATGCGCGGTTTTGCCGGGCGGCGTGGCCCCGCGGCGTCCATTCGATGACGGATCGATGACCCGAGCGGGGACCTTGACGCAAAGCGCCGCCTCGATCATTCTGCCGCCCATGAACGGCCACGCTCATAATTTCGGCATTTGCCGGGAGATTATTCGCTAGCGCAAAACGCTGGCTGCGGCCGTCTTTTCTCACCGTCGAGATTTTGGACACGCCCGGCCAGCCGGCCTTAAGGCGTAGAATGCCATTTCGCACGGTTTGATTCGACGATGGACCTGAAGCTCTACGATACGCTGACGCGCGAAAAGCGGCCTTTCAAGCCGCTCGATCCGAACAACGTGCGCATGTATGTGTGCGGGCCGACGGTCTACGACTTCGCCCATATCGGCAATGCGCGGCCGGTGATCGTGTTCGACGTGCTATTCCGGCTCCTGCGCCACATCTACGGCGCCGATCACGTCACTTACGCGCGCAACATCACCGACGTCGACGACAAGATCAACGCGCGCGCGGCGGAGGAACATCCCGGCCTACTGCTCAACGAGGCGATCCGCAAGGTCACGGAAACCACCGACCGGCAGTTCCACGAGGACGTCGCCGCCCTCGGCTGTTTGCCGCCGACGGTCGAGCCGCGCGCCACCGAGCACATCGCCGAGATGAAAACGCTGATCGAGAAATTGATCGCGTCCGGCAACGCCTATGTCGCCGAGGATAATGTGCTGTTTTCCGTGCCGTCGATGAAGGATTACGGGCAATTGTCCAAACGTCCGCTCGACGAGATGATCGCCGGCGCTCGCGTCGAGATCGCGCCGTATAAGCGCGACCCGCGGGATTTCGTGCTGTGGAAGCCGTCGAAGCCGGGCGAGCCGGCTTGGCCGTCGCCCGCCGGCATCGCGGCGCCCGGCCGGCCGGGCTGGCACATCGAATGCTCGGCGATGTCATGGAAATATCTCGGCGAGACCTTCGACATCCATGGCGGCGGCATCGATCTCGTGTTCCCGCATCACGAGGACGAGATCGCGCAATCGCGCTGCGCCTTCCATACGCCGGTGATGGCGAATTACTGGATGCACAACGGCTTCTTGCAGGTCGAAGGCGAGAAGATGAGTAAGTCGCTCGGGAATTTCGTGACGATTTATGAGTTGTTGAACGATTGGCCGGGTGAGGTGGTGCGGCTCAATATGCTGCAGACGCACTATCGTCAGCCGATCAATTGGACCGTTAATGGATTGCGAGAGGCGCAGAAAATCCTCGATCATTGGTATGCACTGACGGCGGACATAACGTCGGGATTCTTGTGTGCCGATACCCTCGACGCCTTGGCGGACGACCTGAATACGCCGAAAGCGCTCACCGCCTTGCACGAATTGCGTGCCGAGGCGGTCAAAGGTAGCAAGCCGGCAGCCGCATGCCTAAAGGCCAGTGGGCAAATGATCGGGTTGCTCGAAAATACGCCCACCGAGTGGGATGCGTTCCGGTTCGCATCAATCGAGATCGATGAAGCTCTGGTCGTGAGTTTGATCGACGCGCGTAATGCTGCGCGAAAAATGAGAAATTTTCAGGAATCCGACCGCATCCGCGACGAACTCGCCAAAATGGGTGTGGTTTTAAAGGACACCAAAGACGGCACCACCTGGGAGATCGCGCGATGAACGCCCGCGCCACCCCGCAGCTCGCACTGCGACCGATGCTGCCGACAGACGCGCCATTGCTCGCCGAGATTTTCCGCGCCGCCATCGAGGAGCTCGCGGGCAAGGATTATTCCGAGGCGCAGCAGGAGGCCTGGGCCTCGGCGGCCGACGACGAGGAGGAGTTCGGCCAAAAGCTCGCCGGTGAATTGACGCTGGTGGCGACCTATGGCGGGTCGCCAGTTGGGTTCGGCGCGCTCGCCGACAACACCAAGATCGACATGCTGTACGTGCATCCGGCCGCGGCCGGGCAGGGCGCCGGCGCCATGCTGTGCGACGCGCTGGAAAAGCTCGCCGCCGCGCGCGGCGCGAAACAGCTCACCGTGGACGCCAGCGACACGGCGCGCGGCTTCTTCGAGAAGCGCGGCTTTACCGCAAAAACTCGCAATACCGTGACGATGGGCGACGAATGGCTCGCCAATACCACGATGACGAAGCCGCTTGCGGCAAAGGAGGGCGCGTCATGAAACGCGAAGACTCGCCGTTCCAGCGGCATTGGCTCTATTACGTGACCTTGAAGTACGGCGTGATCGCGGTGGCGATCGTCGTCTCGCTCTACACCGTCTATCGCCTCTATCGCGGTTGAACAGCGCCATGACCGAGCCGCGCTCGACCTTTTTCGGAATTCGGACGCATCATTTGGTGATTGCGCTGATCGCGATCTTGATCGCCGTCGCCTTGGCCTCGAACCATTATCTCTGGTGACACCCGCCATGGCGCGCGAACGGCTTTATCTCTTCGACACCACGCTGCGCGACGGCGCGCAGACGAACGGCGTCGACTTCACGCTCGCCGACAAGCTGACGATCGCCCGCATGCTCGACGATCTCGGCATCGACTATGTCGAGGGCGGCTATCCCGGCGCCAATCCGACCGACACCAATTTCTTTGCCGAGAAACGGCCGTTGCGGGCGACGCTCACCGCCTTCGGCATGACGCGCCGCCCCGGCCGCTCGGCGTCGAACGATCCCGGGCTGGTGGCGCTTCTTGACGCGCAAGCCGACGCCATCTGTTTCGTCGCCAAATCCTGGGACTATCACGTGCGGGTCGCGCTGGAGACGACGGAGGAGGAAAATCTCGCCTCGATCCGCGACAGCGTGCGCGCCGCCAAGGCCAAAGGCCGCGAAGTGCTGCTCGACTGCGAGCATTTTTTCGACGGCTACAAGGCCAAGCCCGCCTATGCGCTCGCATGCGCCAAAGCGGCCTACGACGAGGACGCGCGCTGGGTCGTGCTCTGCGATACCAATGGCGGCACACTGCCGCATGAGGTCGAGCGCATCGTCGGCGAGGTGTGCAAGCAAATTCCCGGCGACCATGTCGGCATCCATGCCCATAACGACACCGAGCAGGCGGTGGCGAATTCCTTCGCCGCGGTCCGCGCCGGCGCGCGCCAGATCCAGGGCACGCTCAACGGGCTCGGCGAGCGCTGCGGCAATGCTAATCTCGTCTCCATCATCCCGACGCTGAAACTGAAAAAAGAATACGCCGACAAATTCGAGATCGGCGTGTCGGACGGAGCGCTGGCGCGGCTGTCGCGTGTCTCGCATGCGCTCGATGAATTGCTCAATCGCGCGGCCGATCGCCATGCGCCCTATGTCGGTGAAAGCGCCTTCGCCACCAAGGCCGGTATCCATGCGTCCGCGATCGTCAAAGAGCCGGCGACCTACGAACATATCGCGCCGGAAAGCGTCGGTAATAAGCGCAAGCTCCTGGTATCCGATCAATCGGGCCGCTCCAATGTGCTTGCCGAGCTCGAGCGCATCGGGCTCGCCGTCGACAAAAACGATGCGCGGGTCACGCGGCTTCTCGACGAGGTCAAGGAGCGCGAAGCGATCGGTTATGCCTACGAAGCAGCCGACGCCTCGTTCGAGCTGTTGGCGCGAAAATTCCTCGGCAAAGTGCCGCATTATTTCGACGTGGAGAAATTCGACGTCAATGTCGAGCAACGCAACAATGCCAAGGGCGAGCGCGTCACCGTGAGCCAAGCGGTGGTGAAGATCAAAGTCGGCGACGAGGAGTTTATTTCGGTCGCCGAAGGCATCGGTCCGGTCAATGCGCTCGATCTCGCGCTGCGCAAGGACCTCGGCAAATACCAGAGCTTCATCACCGGACTCGAACTCACCGACTATCGGGTGCGCATCCTCAACGGCGGTACCGGCGCGGTTACCCGCGTGCTGATCGAAAGCGCCGACGAGACCGGCGACCGCTGGACCACGGTCGGCGTCTCCGCCAACATCATCGACGCCTCGTTTCAGGCGCTGATGGATTCCATCGTCTACAAGCTGGTGAAGTCCGGCGCGCCGGCGTGAGGGAAAGCAGCGGCCGGATAATGAAAGCGCCACCCCAGTCAACGGTCGTGTTATTCATCTCGGCGCTCTGGATTTCTTGGAGCTTCGGCTACCGGGTGGTTTGGCAGCGCTTGACTGCCGAGGTCGATGGCGTCGTCATTTCGAGCCAAGATGTTCCGTCAAAGGGCGTCACCGAATACGTTGTCCGCGACGCTGGCGGCGCCGATCATCGCTATGTTGCAGGCGCAAGCGACGCTTCTCTTGAACGCAGCTTGCCGGTTGGAGCCGACATAAGAAAGGAGTGGGGAAGTTTGGACTACGAGGTCAACGGCAAGAAAATACGCTTCCCCACCTATTTCTATTCGGCAATCTGCGGCGTTGGGCTGTTGTCTCTGCTCTGGGGGGCGGTGCTGTGGGTTCTACCTCGAAAATAGAATGACGGAGCCGACATGATCGACCACGTCTCCATCGCGGTGCGCGATCTCAAAAACGCCGAAGCGTTCTATACCGTGCTGCTTGCGCCGCTCGGCATGACCAAATTGCGCGAATGGCCCGACGCGGCGATCGGCTACGGCAAGAAATATCCGGAGTTCTGGATCAACAAGCGCGTCGCGATGGATCGTGTCGCGGCGGACAGCGGCGTGCACATTTGCCTACGCGCGCCCGATACGTCGGCGGTCGATGCGTTTTACGCAGCGGCCCTCAAGGCGGGCGGCGCCTCCGACGGCGCGCCCGGATTGCGTCAGGAATATCACGACAATTATTATGCCGCTTTCATTCGTGACCCCGATGGCAATCGCATCGAGGCGGTGACTTTTCTGAAAGGCTCATGATTAAAGTCACAGCCGGTCCGCCGGCACCGCCATCGCCTTGTCCGCTTCGGCAACTCGGCGTGCGGTCTCACGCAACATCGGAAGGATTTCTTCGATCCGCTTCGTGACCAGGAAATCCACATGCAACCCCGGCGGCAAGAACTTGACCGCTTGCATGTGATCGATCAAAGCCAGCAGCGGCCCCCAATAGCCCTGGATATTGGCGACCAAGATCGGCTTCTTGTGGCGGCCGAGCTGAACCCAGGTCAATTGCTCGACCAGTTCTTCGAGCGTGCCAATGCCGCCCGGCAGAGCGACGAAGGCATCGGCGCGCTCGAACATGATGCGCTTGCGCTCGTGCATGTCGCGCGTAACGATCAATTCCTGAGGCAGGTGGCGCGGCCGTTCGCGCTTGGTGAGAAATTCAGGAATGACGCCGGTCACCTCGCCGCCGTGTTCGAGAGTGGATGCGGCGAGCGCGCCCATCAGGCCGACGGAACCGCCGCCGTAAATCAGCCGGACGCCGTTTTCGGCGAGGATTTTTCCGAACTGATGCGCCGCCTCGACAAAGGCCGGTTCGGTTCCCGGACTCGATCCGCAATAGACGCAGATCGCGTTGATTTTGCTCATGGAGTTATTCTCATCAAGGCGTAGATGTGGCTTCGATTCGTCGTCAATGCAAGCGTTTGAGACCGTAGGGGCAGGTTTCAAACCCGCCCCTACGAGCCGGTGCGGAACTCGGCGGAAACCTCTATCTATAAGACGGAAAACAAGCCAATTGAGGGACGCTGGCGGCGCATCGCCTCCAGTCCGGGACTGCGATGAGCGATTTTCACCGACCGACACATGTGCCGACGCGTGAGGCAACCGCCGACAGCGCGGCCTTGCTGCCGACGCTGATCCGGCTGTGGCCTTATACCTGGCCGGCCGATCGGGCGGATTTGAAGCTCCGCGTGGTGTTCGCGACCGTGCTGCTTTTCCTTGCCAAGTTCGCGACCATCGCCGTGCCCTATACGTTCAAATGGGCCACCGATGCGCTGACCGGTCATGGCACGGCGCCCGTCGCCGCGGGCAATTGGCTTGCCTGGGTCTTCGCCGCTCCCATCGTCATGACGCTCGCCTACGGCGGCACGCGCATCGTTATGGGTCTCTTGACGCAATGGCGCGACGGCATTTTCGCCAAAGTAGCGATGAACGCGGTGCGCCGGCTCGCCAGGCTCACCTTCGAGCATATCCATCTGCTCTCGCTGCGCTTTCATCTCGAGCGCAAGACCGGCGGCCTGACCCGTGTGCTGGAGCGCGGCCGCAACGCCATCGAAACCATCGTGCGCATGGTGCTGTTGCAGATCGCGCCGACCGTAGTCGAGCTCGTTCTGATCGTCGCCGTTTTGCTCGTCCATTTCGACTGGCGCTACGTCGCCGTCATCGGCGCCACGGTCGTGGCCTATATGTGGTTTACCTACGCCGCCACGCAGTGGCGGATCGGTATCCGCCGCAAAATGAACGAGAGCGACAACGACGCCAATGCCAAGGCGATCGATGCGCTGCTCAACTACGAAACCGTCAAATATTTTTCCGCGGAGGAGCGCGAGGCCGCGCGCTACGACCGCTCCATGGCGCGTTACGAGGACGCCAGCGTCAAAGCCTATACCTCGCTCGCCGCGCTCAACGCCGGACAGGCGGTGATCTTCACCATCGGTCTTTGCGGCGCGATGGTGCTGTGCGCTTACGGCATCGAGCGCGGCACCAATACGGTGGGCGACTTCGTCATGATCAACGCCATGATGATCCAGCTTTATACGCCGCTGAATTTCATGGGCATGGTCTATCGCGAGATCAAGCAGGCGGTGATCGACATCGAGAACATGTTCGCGCTGTTGTCGCGCAAGCCGGAAATCGCCGATCGGCCGGGCGCGCGCGCCTTGCAGGTGCGCGCCGGGACCATCCGTTTCGACAACGTATCGTTCTCCTACGAGCCGGCGCGGCCCATACTTAAAGGCGTGAGCTTCGACGTCGCCGCCGGACATACCGTCGCCATTGTCGGCCCGTCCGGCGCGGGCAAATCGACCATCTCGCGGCTCTTGTTCCGCTTCTACGAGGTGACCGGCGGGCGTATTTTGATCGACGGCCAGGATATCCGCGACGTGACGCAGGCGTCGTTGCGCGCCGCGATCGGCATGGTGCCGCAGGACACCGTGCTGTTCAACGATACCATCCGCTACAACATCCGTTACGGACGCTGGGACGCCAGCGACGCCGAAGTCGAGGAGGCGGCGCGGCAGGCGCAGATCGACGGCTTCATCCGCCGGGCGCCCAAAGGCTACGACACCGAAGTCGGCGAACGCGGCTTGAAACTCTCCGGCGGCGAAAAGCAGCGCGTCGCCATCGCCCGCACCATCCTGAAAGCGCCGCCGATCCTGCTGCTCGACGAGGCGACCTCGGCGCTCGACAGCCACACCGAGAAAGACATCCAGGACGAGCTCGACCGCGTGGCGCGGAACCGCACGACGCTCGTCATCGCCCATCGGTTGTCGACTATCGTCGATGCCGACGAGATTCTTGTGCTGGATCACGGGGTGATCGTCGAGCGCGGCACCCATCGCGTGCTGCTGGCGCTCGGCGGCCTTTATGCCGGCATGTGGAACCGGCAGCGCGAGGCGCAAATGGCCCGCGAGATCTTGGCCGAAGTCGACGGGGAAGACGCCGCGCCCAATCGCAATCCGCCGAACGCCGCAGGGGAGCGAGGCCCGGAGGCGGAGCTCTTGCCCGCCGCCGACGCCGCTGAATAGCAATGTCAATCTACGGCTCGATCCGCAAGCAGTTGGCTCCCATCCATCCGGAAGGCTATCCGTTCGTCGGCGGCTTTGCGCTGGCAAGCCTCGTTCTGTTCTGGCTATGGGGGCCGCTCGGCTGGCTGGCAACGCTGGCGACGCTCTGGTGCGCCTATTTCTTTCGCGATCCGCCGCGAGTCACTCCGGTGCGCGACGGCATTGTCGTGGCGCCGGCGGACGGACGCGTCAGCCAGATCAGCAATGCGGCGCCCCCGCAGGAGCTCGGTCTCGGCGATCGCGCCATGCTGCGCATTTCTATTTTCATGAGCGTGTTCGATTGCCACATCAATCGAAGCCCCGTTTCCGGTCGCATTGAGAAAATCGTCTATCGCGCCGGCAAATTCTTCAGCGCCGATCTCGACAAAGCGAGCGAGGACAATGAGCGCAACGCTTTTGTCATCGCCGCTTCGAGCGGACAACGCATTGCGGCGATTCAGATCGCGGGTCTGGTGGCGCGGCGCATCGTGCCGTTCGTGCGCGAGGGTGAGGCCGTCGGCGCCGGTCAGCGCATCGGTATGATCCGCTTCGGCTCGCGCGTCGACGTTTATCTGCCCGAGGGCACGCGGCCCTTCGTTGCCGAGGGGCAGACGGCGATTGCCGGCGAGACTGTGCTCGCCGATCTCAAAGCCATGGAAGCCGGGAGAACCTTCCGGGTGGGCTGAACCGTTAACGAGCAGAGACGCCGTCGGTGGCGAGAACGGGCGCAAACCGCTATATTGCCCTTGAAAGAGGTGCGACATTGGTCATGCAACCACCAGGGTTCGGCGGCGCGCGGCGGCGGCGGTTCCGCCGGATACCCGTGCGTACGCTGGCGCCAAATCTGGTCACGCTTCTGGCGTTGTGCGCGGGCTTGACCTCGATCCGCCTGGCCTTCGAAAACCGTTATATGTTGGCGCTCGCGGCCATCGTCTTCGCCGCGGTTCTTGACGGCATTGACGGCCGCCTGGCGCGGTACCTGAAGGGAACGTCGCGCTTTGGCGCCGAACTCGACAGCCTGTCGGACTTTGTCAATTTCGGCGTCGCGCCGGCATTGATCCTGTATTTTTGGGGCCTGCACGATCTGAAGTCGGCCGGCTGGATCGCCGCCATGGCATTCGCGATTTGCGCCGGGCTTCGGCTCGCCCGCTTCAATGTGATGATCGACGAGCCGGACCGGCCCGCCTGGACCGCCAATTTTTTCGTCGGCATGCCGGCGCCGGCGGGTGCCATCACGGTACTGTTGCCGATCTATGCCGCGTTCCTTGGCGTGCCGCGCTCGGGATTTCTCACCTGGATCACGCTGTTCTACACGCTTGGCATCGCCGCGCTGATGGTGTCGCGGCTGCCGGTTTTTTCGGGCAAGCGCGTCGGCACCCGGGTGCCGCCGGAAATGGTTGGCCCGCTGATCGTATTGGTCGTGTTGGCATTTGCATCTTTGATCGCCTATCCGTGGATCGTGCTGACGGCTGGCACGCTTGCTTATCTTGCGTGCCTGCCATTCGGATGGCTGTCCTATCGTCGCTACGACCGGCGATCACGCGACAATAGGGCAGAGCCAAAGTCGTCCGCGCCACCGCTGTCTCCTTCGCCAGCGCTCAATCCCGGCGTCATGCGGCCGGCGGATGGCGACGAGCGACCATCGCGCCTCAATTGAGCCGCGCAGCGGCGAACGGCTGCCGAGGACGCTGTCGATGCCCGTTGCCCGCCGCACCCTTCTGGCCTCGACATTGGCGGCGCTGGCGGCGCCTGCCGCGTTGCGGCTGGCGCGAGCGGACGCACCGCCGATCGCTTTGAAGCTCCATCACGCGTTCTCGGCGGTGTCGAGCGTTCACGACAAATTCCTCTTGCCGTGGGCGCGCAAGGTCGAGGCCGACGCCGCGGGGCGCATTCATATCGATGTTTTTCCCTCTATGGAGCTTGGCGGCGCCCCGGCGCAATTATTCGATCAGGCGCGCGACGGCAGCGCCGACATTGTTTGGGCTGTCCCCGGGCTTAATCCCGGCCGCTTTCCAAGGATCGAAACCTTTGAATTGCCGTTCCTGCCGACATCGCGCGCGCTGGTCAGCTCCAAGGCGCTCCAGGATTTTTCCGCGCTCTATCTCAAGGACGAATTCGCCGAAATTCATCCGCTCTGTTTCTCCTGTGCCGATCGCAGCGTCATCCACGGCTATGTCGCGGTGCGCTCTATCGAGGACATGAAGAACCTGAAGCTTCACGTGCAGACGCGGCTGGCCGGCGAGGCGATCCGCGCGCTCGGCGCATACCCGGTGCCAATGCCCAGCGAGGAACTGCCGGCGGCGCTTACAGCAGGCGTGGTCGACGGCTGTGTCGACCCGTGGCACATGGTGCCGACGTTTCGGCTGAACGATGTGCTCAAGAATCATACCGAGTTTTCCGACCTGTCGCTGTCGAGCCGGACCTATGTGCTGGCGATGAACCAGGCCGCCTACGCGCGGTTGCCGCACGATCTGCAAGCGGTGCTCGATAATAATTCGGGCCAGGTCGCGGCCGGCTTGGCCGGCGCCATGTGGGATCTCCAGGCGCGTGCCGTCGCCGAGAATGTGGCTCAGACCGGCGACGTGATCGTCACTCTGCTGCCGGAAGCGGTGGCGCATTGGCGCAAAGCGACCGAACCCGCGGTCGAGGCGTGGCTGAGGGACATGAAAGAGCACAAGTCCGACGGCGGCCGAATGATCGCCAGCGCTCATGCGCTATTGGCCAAATATGCCGACTTGCCGGAGCCGAAGCCGCCGCAGGCGCCCGCACCCTCGCAAGAGGCGGTCAGCGACACGCCGCCGCGCTCGGCCGGTGTCACCACGGTATCCAGCCCGATCTCAGCCACGCCGCCATCGCCTTCGCCCGGCGTCAAACCGGCGCCGCAGCCTTCCCATGTAACGAACGCGCCGCAGCTTTCGGCTCCCGTCAAGCCGGCGCCGCCGATCGCAAAACCGGCTTCGCCGCGGGCGGCAATGCAGGCATTGCCGCCAGTCGCGAAGCCGGTGCCGACACTATCGGCAGCGCCGGCGGTCAAACCCTTGCCGCCGGCCCCCGCAGCGCCTTTGCCGCCGGCCGCGGTTACGCCGGTACCTCCAGCCGCGGTTACGCCTGTTGCGCCACCCAAAGCGCTCAATATTCCGTTGTGACGCGCGGCAGCTACAAATTCGGCGGATAGCCCGGCATCAGATCGTAGGGATGCTCCCAGCCGTGCAATGCCTTCATGCGGTCGAGCCAGGCACCGATATTTTTGTGCTCGGCGGCGACGTCAAAGCCGAATTCCTCCGCCGGGTAATACAGATAGCCGGTCATCGACACATCGACGATGGTGGGACGATCGCCGAGCATAAACGGCGACTTGGCGAGCCGCTTGTCGACAATAGCAAGACTGCCGTCGATGCGGCCTTTGAGAAACGCCATCACGGCCGGATCGCCGGCCGGGCGGGCAAAGTTTTTCAGAAAGCGGTAAGGCCCTAGAAAGCCGTTGACCTTCTGATTGTCGAAGATCAACCAGCGCAGCGCCTCGAGCCGGGCATCGTCGCTGTCCGGCTGGAATTTTCCCGCGCGTTCGGAAAGATAAGTGAGGACCACAGCGGACTGGCTAAGCTTCTTGGTGCCGTGGACCAGCACCGGCGCCTCGCCCATTTCGTTGACCTCGGCGCGGTATTTCGGCGTGCGCGTCTCGCCGCCCTTGAAGAAATCGACATAGATCGGCTGCCAGTCCGCGCCGATTAGATTGAGCATCAGCGCGGCGCGATAGGCGTTGCCGGATTGAGCGAAGCAATAGAGCTGGTATTCGGCCATGCGGGCTCCAAGGATGATTCAAAAAGGAATTAGGGTCTGGCGAGCGTGATCGCGCCACCGTCGGAATTCTTGCCTTCGAAATGACCGTCGGCAAACGCCAATGCCGCCAACGCCTGGCCCTTGAAGTCGCGAATGGTCAATGTATCACTTTCGTAGGTCCATTTGCGGCTGGTGAAGAAATTGCCGGGACAGCCGCCGGCGGGAGCGATCTTGCCGTCGGTTGCGCCGGGATTGGCGGTGAGCGTCATAAGGCAAGCGCCACCCGACGCGACGGACAGTTTCCATTTTCCGGCGAGGTCGGTTGGCGGGGGTTGCACGGGCACGGGCACGGGCGCGGTCGCGGTGGCGGGAGGAGTCTCCAGTGGTGGAGTGGCGGTAGCGGGCTCGCCTCCAAAACGCGCGGTATTGGTGCAGCCGCTAAGCAACGCGAGCGCAAGCAAAACCGAGACGACTTGCGTCCCGCTTGCACCGCATCCGCTACGCGTCGCCCCGATCATGAGCAAACCGGCAACAGCCTCACCGCATCGTCGGAATAACGAACTCGGCGCCTTCCTTGGTGCCTGAAGGCCAGCGCGCCGTCACGGTTTTGGTCTTGGTGTAGAAGCGGATCGAGTTCGGGACCGTGCTGGTTAAGGTCGCCGAAGCCGGAGCGCTTCCAACCGCCAAAGGTGTAATACGACAGCGGTACCGGGATGGCGAAATTCACGCCGACCATGCCGACCTGCACGCGGTTGGTGAAATCGCGCGCCGTGTCGCCGTCGCGGGTGAAGATAGCGACGCCGTTGCCGTATTCGTGCTCGGACGGCAAGCGTACCGCTTCCTCATAGTCGTTGGCGCGCACCACCGAAAGCACCGGTCCGAAAATCTCTTCTTTATAGATTTTCATGTCCGGCTTCACGTCATCGAACAGGCAGCCGCCGATGAAATTGCCGTTCTCGTAGCCTTGGAGCTTGAAGTCGCGGCCGTCGACGACGAGCTTGGCGCCTTCCTTGATGCCGGTGTCGATGTAACCCCGCACCTTGTTGAGAAGTTCGCGCGTCACCATCGGTCCATAGTCGGCCTGCGGATCGCCGGCCGGACCGATCTTGAGGCTTTCGACGCGGGGAATGAGTTTCTGCATCAGCGTGTCGGCGGTTTTCCGGCCGACCGGAACCGCTACCGACACCGCCATGCAGCGTTCGCCGGCCGAGCCGTAGCCGGCGCCGATCAGCGCGTCGACCGCCTGATCCATGTCGGCATCGGGCATCACGATCATGTGGTTCTTGGCGCCGCCGAAGCACTGCACACGTTTGCCGTGCGCCGTGCCGGTCGCGTAAATGTATTCGGCGATGGCGGACGAGCCGACGAAGCCGATCGCCTTGACGCGCCCATCGGTCAAGAGCGTGTCCACGGCCTCTTTGTCGCCGTTGACGACGTTGAGCACGCCCTCCGGCAGCCCCGCTTTGGCGAACAGCTCGGCGATGCGCATCGGCACCGAGGGATCGCGCTCCGAGGGCTTGAGAATAAAGGCGTTGCCGCAGGCAATGGCCGGCGCGCATTTCCATAGCGGGATCATGGCCGGGAAATTGAACGGGGTGATGCCGGCGACGACGCCGAGCGGCTGACGCATCGAATAAAGATCGATGCCGGGGCCGGCGCCTTCGGTGTATTCGCCCTTCATCAAGTGCGGGATGCCGCAGGCGAATTCGACCACTTCGAGCCCGCGCTGGATGTCACCTTTGGAGTTGGCGAAAGTTTTGCCGTGCTCGGAGGACAGAAGCCGGGCGAGATCGTCATATTGGCTCTGGATCAGTTCCAGGAATTTGAACATGACACGGGCGCGGCGCTGCGGATTGGTCGCGGCCCAGCCGGGGAAGGCCGCCTCGGCGTTGGCGATTGCCTTCTCGACCTCGGATTTTCCCCCCAGGGCCACCTTGGCCGCCACCTCGCCGGTATTGGGATTGAAAACCTCTCCGAAGCGTCCCGACGCGCCCTTAACCTCTTTGCCGCCGATGAAATGGCCGATTTCACGCATGGTCTGTTCTCCCTAGAGGCTCCGCGGCGCCCCAGCTGTCGGCGGTATCTTGCTGCTTTTTCCCGCAGCGGTCATCCCCTCTGTGATGCGCGGGATTTTGCCCGGCGGCGGTTCCATCAGTAACCGTCCCTTAAGCGCGTTGACCGTACCTATAAGGCGATTGCCAGGGGCTCGCAGTCGGCGGGTTGGGTGCGGTTTCATGGATATTGCAACGGCTCTCGGCCTGCTGGCCGGCACGGCGGTCGTCATGACCCTCATGCTGATGGGCGGCGCGCTCAGCATGTTCGTGAGCGACCACGCCGTCATCATCATTTTTGGCGGCTCGTTTGCCGCGACGCTCATCCGCTTCCCGCTGTCGTCGATTTTTCACGGGCTGCCGCTCGGCATGAAATTCGTCTTCAGCATGCGCCGGATTTCGCAGCGCGAGCTGGTCGACGAAATCGCCGGCCTCGCCGAAATCGCCCGCAAGCAGGGCCCGATCGGCCTGGAGAAGGTCGAAATCGAGGACTCTTATCTGGCGAAGGGCATCCGCTTTGTCGCCGACGGCTATGATGCGGAATTCATCCGCGACAATCTCGAGCGCGACCGCGATAACTTCCTTCAGCATCTCGACGAAGGGCAAAAAATCTACCGCGCGGTTGGCGACTGCGCTCCGGCGTTCGGTATGATCGGCACGCTCATTGGCATGGTGCAAATGTTCGCCAATATGACCGACCCGTCCAAGCTTGGTCCGTTTATGGCCACAGCCTTGCTGGCAACGCTGTATGGCGCGGTGGTGGCGAACATCCTGTGTCTGCCGATTGCCGATAAGCTGCATCTCAAATTGGTCGACGAAGAGATCAATCGCACGCTCATCATCGACGGCGTCCTCATGATCCGCGAATTGAAGAGCCCGACGCTGGTGCGCGAAATGCTGATTGCGTATCTGCCGGAAAAGCACCGGGACTCCGAACCGGAGCCCGTTCCGGCCTAGGTATGAAGATTTAAACCATGGCGCGGCGCAAGGAAGCACACGGCGGCGGCCACGGCTGGTTCGTCACTTTCGCCGACCTGATGGGGCTTTTGGTCAGCTTCTTCGTCATGTTGGTCGCGTTCTCCAATCAGGATCAGCAGAAACTGCAGATCGTCGCGGGCTCGATGCGCGACGCCTTTGGCGTGCAGACCAATGTCCGTTACTCGGGAATCATCGAGGTCGACGGTCTGCCGACCCGGCCGAGACTGAAGAACGCGGCGCACGTCCAGCCGGAAGACGCTTCGGCGACGCCTACGCCGGATCAGGGTGCCCACGAGCGCGAATATGGCGGCAAGTTTCAGAGCGACCAGGCCTTCGCGCTCGCTGCGGCCTCGCTGCGCCAAGCATTGCAAGACATGCCGGAGCTGACGGAAGCGAGCAAGCACATCGTGTTCGAGGAGACCAAGGAAGGCTTGAACATCAACATTGTCGACCAGGACGGGCGCTCGATGTTTCCGGAAGGCTCAAAAGAGCCCTATGAGCGGACGCGGACCATCATCGAGAAAATCGCCGGGCCGCTAAAGCAAGTGCCCTACCGGATTTCGATTACCGGACACACCTCGGCCTCCCAAGTGGCGCCGCAGCCCGATTACGGTCCGTGGAACCTTTCCGTCGACCGGGCCAATGCCGTGCGGCAAATTCTGGAAGAGCAGGGTTATCCGTCCTCGCAGATCTACGAGGTGGCCGGCAAGGCCGATACGGATCCTTTGTTCCCGGACGACCCCTATATGGCGGCGAACCGGCGTGTCACCATCACTTTGATGCACGAAGCGCCGCCGGTTCCACCAGACTTGGCGCCCTGACCTGCAAAAACCAGCGCCGGCAGATTTGGCTCGCCGTCGAGTTTTATCCTAAGCCATTGATCCATATTGTAAAAGCGTGGCGCCGCCGGCGTCTGGTCTTAACGGCGTCCCGCCATTATGTGCCCGGTGCAAGAACAGCATGCGCCGCTGCAAGAACAGCCGAACGGTCGGCGCACAAATATTTTCGGCATAAGTGCCCCATGACTCTTGGATACGAAGGGTGGTATAGGCGCGGCCCGGCATCGGTCGCGATGCCGCATCAGGAGCAGGGCAGCGTCCTGTCTCGAAATTCATGGCACATAGCGTAGGCGCTCCCGCTGCGGGGAGCGATATGTCGGCGAATGGCGCTGGCGCCGCCTCGTCTCATGTGGGCTTGTGGACGCTGGCGCTGGGCAGCATCGGCGTCGTCTACGGCGATATCGGCACCAGCCCACTCTATGCCTTTCGCGAGGCCATCATCGCCGCATCGTCAGGGGGGAGCATGGCGATCTCGTCCGCTCCGCCGTGCTTGGCGTCACGTCGCTCATCCTTTGGGCTCTGTTTATCACCGTCACCCTGAAATACGTCGTCATCCTGTTGCGCGCCGACAATAACGGCGAGGGCGGCACGCTCACGCTGATGGCGCTCGCCTCGCGCGCCGTGGGCCGGATGAGCAAGGCCGCCGGCGTCGTGGCGCTTCTTGGCATCATCAGCGCCGCCCTGTTCTACGGCGATGCTGTGATCACGCCGGCCTTGTCGGTGCTGTCCGCGGTCGAAGGCGTCGATGTGGTGACGCCGGCGTTACACGAATATGTCGTGCCCTTGACGGTGGCGATCCTGCTTGTCTTGTTCGCGGTGCAGTCGAGCGGCACGGCGAAGGTTGCGACGCTGTTCGGACCGATCATGCTGATCTGGTTTATCGCCATAGCGCTGCCGGGTTTAATTTGGATCGCCAAAGATCCCGGCGTGCTGTGGGCGCTCAACCCATTCTACGGAATTTATTTTCTGCTCAATCACGGCATCGTCGGACTGTTTACGCTCGGTGCCGTTTTCCTCGCCGTGACCGGCGCCGAGGCGCTCTATGCCGACCTCGGGCATTTCGGCCGCGGTCCGATCCAGGTGGCGTGGATTGCGCTCGTTTTGCCGTCGCTGGCGATCAATTATCTGGGGCAGGGCGCATTGATATTCGCCAATCCGAAGGCGATCGAAAATCCATTCTTCCTGCTTTATCCAGACTGGGCGCTGATCCCCATGGTGGTGCTGGCGACGGTGGCGACCGTGATCGCGAGCCAGGCGGTCATCACGGGCGCCTATTCGCTGACCAGTCAAGCAATCCAACTCGGCCTGCTGCCGCGCTTCGAGGTGCGCCATACCTCTGCGGAGCAAGCCGGCCAGATTTACATGCCGCGGGTCAACGGGCTGCTGCTGCTGGGCGTGTTGCTGCTGGTGGCGCTGTTCCGTTCGTCGAGCGCGCTGGCGTCGGCTTATGGCATTGCCGTGACGGGCACCATGGTCGTCACCTGCACTATGGCCTTCATCGTCATCTGGCGGATGTGGCGTTGGTCGCCGTTTGCGGCGGCGGGTCTGATAGTGCCGTTTCTGGTGATCGATTTGACGTTCTTGTCGGCGAACATGCTCAAAGTCGTGCAGGGCGGTTGGGTGCCGCTATTGCTGGGCGTCGTGGTGATGGTGGTGATGTACACGTGGCGGCGCGGCAGCAGGCTTCTATTTGCCAAGACCAGGCGGCTCGAAACGCCGCTCGACGATCTGGTGCGGATCTTGGAAAAGAAGCCGCCACAGCGCGTGCCCGGCACCGCCGTATTCCTGACCAGCGACCCCAAGAGCGCGCCGACCGCGCTGCTGCATAGCCTCAAGCATTACAAGGTGCTGCACGAAAAGAACGTCATCTTGTCGGTCGAAACCATGCACACGCCGCGCGTCGAGACCGACAAGCGCGTTCGCATCGAGCCGGTCGGATCGACCTTCACGCGCGTGCATTTGCGCTTCGGCTACATGGAAGTGCCGAACATCCCCAAGGCACTGGCCATCGCGCGCAAGCTCGGCTGGCAGTTCGACATCATGTCGACGTCGTTCTTCTTGTCACGCCGCGCGTTGCGGCCGGCGCCGCATTCGGGCATGCCGCGCTGGCAGGACCGGCTGTTCATCACGCTGGCCCGTTCGGCCAATGACGCCACCGACTATTTCCAGATTCCAACCGATCGCGTCGTCGAGGTCGGCACGCAAGTCACCGTCTAAGCAAGTCGCTGTCTCAGCAAGCCGCAGGCGGAGGTCTGGCGCCGATGGCGCCGAGGACGTAAGCTAGGCTTGCCTCATCGCAGGGAGCCGCCAATGCCCGAGCAAACGCCCAGCGTGCGCGACCTGACGCCGCAAGAGGTTGCGCGCGGGCTTGAGGAAAACCGCATCGTTCTGATCGATGTGCGCGAGCCGAATGAGACGGCGCTGGAGCGTATTCCCGGTTCCGTCCTGCTACCGCTGTCCGAATTCGAGCCTGCCGCGATACCGGCGCCGGAGGGACGCGACGTCGTCTTCAGCTGCCGATCCGGCCGCCGCTCGGTTGCGGCGTCGCTTGCGGCGCAGGAACAGGGCTTTGCCTATTCCAGTCATTTGGCCGGCGGCATTTTGGCTTGGAAAGCCGCCGGGCTGCCGATCGAGACCTGACGAAATTCCACATGCCTGCGCTCCTCCCGGCGTCCGAGCAAAAGCCAAACCGCGCCGCCGCTTACGCGCAGGCGAGCGGATTTGCTTTAGCCTACGTCTTGGCGCTGTTTTGCTTTGCCCCGACGCCGGCGCAGCCGGCCCAGCGTGTGGTCAACTACTACAACTGGTCGGACTATCAGGATCCGTCGGTGCTCGACGCGTTCACCAAAGAGACCGGCATCGCCGTTCGCTACGACACGTTTGACTCCAACGATACGCTGGAGGCGAAATTATTGGCCGGCCAATCCGGCTACGACGTCGTCGTGCCGAGCGCCTATTTCCTCGCCCGCCAGATCAAAGCTGGCATTTTCCAGAAGCTCGACAAATCGAAGCTGCCGAACCTGGCCTATGCGTGGCCGGAAATCGCCAAACAATTGGCGTTCTACGATCCCGGCAATCAATACGCCGTCGATTACATGTGGGGGACCACGGGCATCGGTTATAACGTCAAGGATGTGAAGCAGATTTTGGGCCCCGACGCCAAGATCGATTCCTGGGACTACGTTTTTGATCCCGACAAGATCAAGAAATTCAAGGATTGCGGCATTCACCTGCTCGACTTGTCGGACGACATCATGCCGGCGGGACTGCATTATTTGCATCTCGATCCCAACACCAGCGATCCGGGCGACCTGCAGAAGGTGACCGATCTTCTTCTCAAGATCAGGCCCTATGTGCGCAAGTTCCATTCTTCGGAATATCTCAATGCGCTGGCGACCGGCGAAATTTGTTTCGTCGTCGGCTTTTCCGGCGACGTCAAGCAGGCGCAAAGGCGGGCGATCGATGCCAAAAGCGGCATCGAGATCGGCTATTCGATCCCGAAAGAAGGAGCCCAGTTGTGGTTCGATACTCTTGCCGTTCCGAAGGACGCGCCGCACCCCGAAGAGGCGCTGGAGTTGATCAATTACCTGATCAAACCCGAAGTCGCGGCGAAGAACACCAATTATGTCTGGTACGCCAACGGCGATAAGCCCAGTGCCCTCATCGATCCCTCGATTCTCAACGATCGGACGATCTATCCGGATGCGGCGACGATGGCCAACTTCTATACGATCGTCGCCCACGACTCGAAGACGCAGCGCCTGATCAATCGGCTGTGGACCCGGGTCAAGACCGGTGAATGATCGATGCTGCGACAATAAAACGCTTAAAGGGAGTGCGCCGGCATCGCGGCAACGCGTGCCGCCGGCGGCGGGTTTGCTCTAATATCGCAACAGAGAACAACGAAAACCTTGCAGAACACGGGGGAGAGCATGGCGACATTCATGAAGATTTCGAGGCCTTCGCGGCGCGGCATCATCAGAGGCGCGGCAGGACTGGCGGCCGGGATTGCCGCGCCGGGTCTGATCCGCGTTCGGTTCGCTTACGCCGATTATCCCGACCGGCCGATCAAGTTCGTGGTGGCAAATACACCTGGCGGCCCGTCCGATATCGTTGCCCGCATGGTGACCGGGGCGCTTCAGCAGTCGACCGGCAAGACCTTCATCGTCGAGAACCGCGGCGGGGCCGGGGGCAATATCGGCATGGAATATGCGGCCCACGCCGATCCCGACGGCTACACGATGCTGCTCGCGACCAATGCCTATTCGGTCAATTACGGGCTTTACAATCATCTGCCTTACGATCCTTACAAGGATTTCGTCGGCGTCAGCGAACTGGCGAGCTCACCGAATACATTCGTCGTGAAGTCCGACTTGCCGGCAAAGTCGATGAAGGAGTTCGTGGCGCTGGCGCATGCGAGCCCCGACCAATACAATTGCGCCACACCTCCGATCGGGACGACCCCACAGATCGAATTGGAGGTTTTGAAAATCCGCGAGAATCTGCCGAAGCTCGCGGACGTGGTGTTTCAGGGCGGTGGTGACGCGATAACGGCCCTGGTCAGCGGCACCGTGCAGTTGAGCTCCGGCTCGCTCGGTCCGGCATTTCCGCATATCAAGGCCGGCACGTTGCGCTGCCTCGCGGTGTGCGGCGATGCGCGTTGGCCCGATCTTCCGGACGTGCCGACCATGGAGCAGTCCGGCTTCAAGGATTTTGTCTTCGCCACCGATATGGTCCTATTGGCGCCGGCGAAAACGTCGCCGGATAAGGTCAAATGGCTGGAGGCGGAAACGCTGAAAGTTCTCAAAACCAACGAGATGAAGGACAAGCTCTACAAGGCCGGATTTCTGGTCCGTCCCGAAGGCGCTGACGCAGCCTGGGCGCGTGTGACCAAGGAGATCGGCATGTTCAAGCAAATCATCGATCAGGCTGGCATCAAAAAGATGTAAGCGGCTGGCGTCGCATTACGCGGCATCCGTCGGATTTGGCAGAACTGCGAAACGTCTGCGCCTGCAACTCGCTTCATAAGGGGCATCCCTTAGGGACAACATCTGAATTTGAGAGCGACGTGGCGATCGTTAAGGAAACAGCATAAGGCTCCACCGGAACCACGACCATGCGAACGAATGCCATACGAACCAATGTCCTTCGAACCAATGTCACGCGAACCGAGGACAGCGTCTATTACTTGCCAGCCAAGTCCGCGCGTGCCGCGGCACAGACCCAAGAACTGCGCTATGAGCTTTTAAAGGCCGGGTTTTATGTGACCGGCGGCGCGCTGATCGGATTCGGGCTGGCGAATTTCCCGGCTTTTTCCACGGCACTGTTGACGGCGCTCAATATTCTGCCGCCGCATGTGATCTAGGAACGCTCACCGCCAGCGGCGGTGCAGCCAGAGCCACTGCTCCGGATATTGCCGGATCCAGCCCTCGATCACGGATGTCATGGCCTGCATGGTGCCCTGGATGTCGACGCGTCCGTCAGGGTCCCGGGCCGGTTGGACCGGCTCGGATATTTCACCCCAAAAGCTGTTGCCGTCGGGCTTGCGGACGACGCGCATGCCGTAGATCGGAAGTTCGGTCTGCCGGGCCAGCATTGCGATCAGCGGATTGGCCAGGCATGGCCGGTCGAAAAACATGACCTCGACGCCTTTACTGTAGTGCTGGTCGGCCAGCATGCCGACATGGACGCCGGATTGAAGCAGGCGGGCAAGCCTGACCGGCGCGTCAAGGCCGGTCGGAATGAGCTCGCCCATCAATGGTTCGCGGAGTTTGACGATAATGTCGTTGACCGCGCCGATATTGGGCCGCCGGTACAGCACTGCCGATTTTACCCCGATCAATTTCGCGCCGACCCCGGGCAATTCCCAATTGGCCAGATGCGCGGCAAAGCCGATAGCCGCCTTGCCCGAAGCCATGAGGCGGTCGTGGCGCTCTTTTGATTCAAGAGGATAGGTAATGACGTCGGCCGTCGGCCTGCCGAACCCTTCGACGGAGAATTCATCGAGGTGAGCGAACTCGATGGCGATGCGGCCGAGATTGTCCCAGACGCCGCCTAGAATCTTCTCGATCTCAGCGTTGGACTTGTCCGGGAAGGCGAGCCGTAACTGCTCGCGGCCGATGCGATGCTCCCGGAACATGGGGCCGATTTTGCGCATCAACGCACCGGCGAAATTCGCCATGCGCTTGCGATCGGTGTGCTTAAGCGCGCTGAGAAGCCCGACCGTTAGCGCGCCTGCTGCGGCATCGACGAGGTGCTTAAAGCGCCCGTCGCGCATCAGAGCATGATCCCGAAAAGTGGAGACCGGTTTTCGGAAAAGATCATGCTTCACCAATAAGCTAGAGCGTGACGACGATTCGAGGAAAGTCGTCACGCTCTAGAACATAACGATGATCTTGCCGAACACTTGCCGGCTTTCCAGCCGCGCCAGGCCGCGTTCGAACTCCGAGAGCGGGACTTCGGTATCGATCACAGGGGTGAGCCCGTCCGCCATCTTGGCCAGGCTCTCGCGGATATTGCGGATCGAGCAGCCGAACGAGCCGAATATACGATATTGCTGCAGATAGAGCTGGAACAGGTTCATGGTGATCGATTGGCCCGAGGTCGAACCGCAGGTGACGAGCCGGCCGCCGCGCTTGAGGCAAAGCAGCGAGCCGTTGAATGTGTCGGGCCCGACATGCTCGAAAGCGACGTCGACGCCCTTCTTGCCGGTGAGCTTGCGCACGATGCTCTCGAAACGATCGGTCTTGTAATTGATGACGTGATCGGCGCCGAGTGCCCTGGCTTTGTCCGCTTTGGCATCGTCACCGACGGTGGTGATGACCGTGGCGCCGATGGCCTTGGCCATTTTGATCGCGGTCGAGCCAATGCCGGAACCGCCGGCCTGAACCAAAATAGTCTCTCCCGGCTCGAGCTTGGCGTTGTCGAACAGCATGTGCTGCACGGTGCCGAAAGCGACCGGGGCGCAAGCGGCATCGCGAAAACTCACCCGCTCTGGAATCGGCACCACGAGCCGCGCCGGCATGTTGACGAAATCTCGAGCGAAGCCGTCGACGTGGAAGCCCATGATGGAGGCGACATTCTCGCAAAGATTGTCGCGGCCTTCGCGGCAAGCCTTGCAGGTCCCGCAGGTAAGCGCGCCATAGGCAACGACACGATCGCCCGGTTTGCGGGACGTCACGTCCGGACCCACGGCTGCAATTTCGCCCGCTGCCTCGACCCCGACGATCAGCGGCAGCTTGCGCTTGGCGAAGGCCATGCCGCGCCAGCCCCAGACGTCGATGTGATTGAGCCCGATTGCCTTGATGCGGATTTGCACTTCGCCGGCTGCGGGCGCCGGCGGCGCCGCGACCTCGAGAAGCTCGATCTTGCGGTCGGCGACAAGCGTGAGCGCGCGCATGGTGCGCGTGGGGGCGGTGTTCCCCAGCTTGTTCAAAGTGTCTGCCGAGGCGCCGGTCACGCCGGCTCCCGGGCGAGCACCAGCGAAATGTTCTGGCCGCCGAAACCGAACGAATTGGAAATTGCGCGCTCGATGTGCGCATCGCGCGCCTCGTTCGGCACCACGTCGAGCGGAATCGCCGGGTCGGGCACGCGATAATTGATGGTCGGCGGGATACGCTGGTGCTCAAGCGTCAGCGCGGTAAACACCGCTTCCACCGCACCGGCCGCGGTGAGCGTATGGCCGATCATCGATTTGTTCGACGACATCGGAATGCTGTGGATGCGCTCCCCGAACACGGTAGAGACGCCGAGACATTCCATCTTGTCGTTCTCCGGCGTCGAGGTGCCGTGAGCGTTGATGTAGTCGATGTCTTCGGGGCCGACGCCGGCATCGGCCAACGCGTTGCGCATGCAGGCGATGACCGGCTTGCCGTCCGGGCTCGACCGGGTGCGGTGGAATGAATCCGACTTCTCGCCGCAGCCTTCGAGGATAGCAAGCACCTTGGCGCCGCGCCCGATGGCATGATCGTAGTCTTCCAGGACCAGCGCGGCACCGCCCTCGGCGAGCACGAAGCCATCGCGGTTCTTGGAGAACGGCTTTGACGCCTGGCCCGGCGGATCGTTCTGCGTCGATAGCGCCGAAAGCAGCGAGAAGCGAACGAGCGATTCCGGCGTGAGCGAGCCGTCGGCGCCGACTGCGAGCACCGCCTGGCACTCGCCGCGGCGAATCGCTTCGACGCCGAGTTGGATCGCGGTGCCGCCGGAGGCGCAAGCCGTGGTCAGCGAAATCGGCGAGCCTTCGGTGCCGAAATGCGCGGCGAGATTCTCGCCGATGATGCCGTATTTGATCGTTTCGTAGATCGGCGCGAATTGCGGCTCGTGCGCCACCCGCATCAGGTCGGGGTAGGTCGCATCGCGGTCCGGCGCGGCCTCTTCGGCGAGCCGAACGCGGTAGGGCCACTCGATTTCAAGCGGCGGCAGGGCGAGGAACAGCGGGCCGGGGAAGCGTCCTTTGCTGCCGATGGCGGCTTGCGCAATGGCTTCCTCGCAGGCGAGGAACGCGATGCGCTCGGACAATTCCGCCGGCGGCATATAGTCCTTGTAGACGTCGTCTACGGTGCCGGCGATGGTGGTGCGCAGGGAGTTCGAGCGGGAAACGCGAAATGCGCCGGATGCCGGATTGGCCCGCAGTCAATTTTGCCCAGTTGTCGGTCTTGCCGACGCCAAGCGAGGTGACGAGGCCCATGCCGGTTATGGCGATGACCGGCCGGCCGGCATTGTCGCGCTTTGCGCTTGCTGTGGGCCGTGAAGATGCCGCCATGATGCCCTCCTTCAATTCACCCGTTCGAGCAGCGCCAGCCCTTCCCCGCGCCAATTGCCGACGCTGGTGACGACGATTTGGGACAGACCGGGCGGACTTTCCCCGGTATCTCCCGATCCCGTCGGGGCGAACAGCTTGCCGTGCTCGATCGCCGCGCAGCCAATGCCCAGATTGGCCATGAACTGGGTATCGACGCCATGCCCGATATACGTGCCGGTGTTGCGAACGGGAAGGCCAATGTCCTTGAGCACCGACAGCTCTGATGACGTCGCGGGTTCAAATCCGGAGGCGCCGGAAATGACGGCGGCATGGCTGCGGTCGACTTGCGGGGCGATCGCGTTCCACTGGCGACGCAGCGAAGCTTCGGCTTCGTCTCCCTTTCGCAGATTGCGGTCGGAAAATACCTGCGAAATCCGCGCCCGCGGTTTGGCGCCACGTGCTTTGGCATGCTCGCTACTCTCGAGAACGAGGAACGCGCCCATGGTGGCAAAGGCGATGCCGCCGCCCGGACCTCGATCCCAGACCGGAGTAAATTTATCCTTGAGCACTACGCCGCCGAGTTCGAATGCTAAGAGCACATCCCAGCGCGTGCCGTTATAGGCGCCGCCGACCAGCGTGAGCTCGCTCTGTCCGGCCGCAATGCGCGCCTGCGCCACGCGCACCGCATCGACGCCGGCGGCTTCCTCACCCATGAACGTGCGCGAGGAACCGACGACGCCGTGAACGAGCGAAATATTGCCGGCAAGGAGGTTAGGCAGTTGCGCCAGAAACAGCGTGGGGCGCAGGTCGCTCATCAGCCTCTCGTTGAGGAAAGCGCCGCGCGTATTGGTCTTGCGCATACCGGCCATGATCGCGGTGTCGACCGCGGTGTCGCGCTCGCCGCCGCCGGCGGCCACGATCATGTCAGCACGGTCGAGCAGTTCGGCATTGCCGGCGATGCCGGCATCGGTCAACGCCATGCCCGCCGTATAGACGCCAACCCGCTGCCAGGTCTCCATCTGCCGCTGGTCGCTTTTCTTCGGGATGTGCTTGTCGAAGCTCATCGGCGGGAGCTGATGCACGATATAGGGTGCGAAGCTCTTGGCGTCGTAGGCCGGCGGATCGCCTCGCTCGAGATGGCTCCAGGCAGCCTCAAGTCCCTCGCCGAGACAGGTGAGCAAACCGACGCCGGTGATCCACACCTCGCGGCGTTCGCTCACTTCGCGAACTCCTTGGCCGGAAAGTTGATGCGCTCGGCCCATTCCCACAGTCCGGCGCGCAGTTCTGGGCTGGGATAGGGAATGATGCGGTAGGTCAGCGTGGCGTCGCAGACCGCGGCGCCCTTGCACCACCCCTTGGCTTCACCGATGGCATAGCCCGAGCCATCGTGCACCACTCTGCCCTCGAATTCGAGTTCGTCGCCAGGAAAAACGGCGCTGCGGATCTTGGCTTCCTTGACGCCGGCGAGCGCCGGCAATCCGGTAAAACCCGTCACCGCGCTGACCAGCCAACCGGTCGTCTGCGCCATACATTCGATCAACAGCACGCCGGGCATCAGCGGGTAGCCGGGAAAATGGCCTTCGAATACCGGGCTTTGTTTCGGCACGGTGCAGACCGCGCGCGCCACACGTCCGGCGACGTCGACGGCGACGAAGCGGTCGATCATCTGAAAATATTCAAGACGCATCGGCGGCGCTCAGGCGCCCTTGGCAGCGATCAGCTCGTCGATCCGCTCGCACAGGTTCTTCAGCACGAAATACTGGTCGGTGGTCGCCTTGCCATCGTTGACTTCCTGCGTCCACTGTTCGAGCGGAAGCTTGATGCCAAACGCCTTGTCGATGGCGAAGGCGATATCGAGAAAATCGAGACTGTCGATTTCGAGGTCGTTGATGGCGTGGCTTTCCGGCTTGATATTTTCACGCGGGATATCGCAAGTTTCCGCAATGATTTCAGCCACTTTATCGAACGTGGTGGACATCAGGCGCGCTCTTGGTCAGTAGCGGAATAAAAGCACCGGCCCAGCACCGGCGCGAGCAAGCCCGAATTGCGACGGGCCCCCTCAACGTGAAGGCCCCGTATAGCGAAGCTGGCCGGTAAGTTCAACGGCGGGCAGAGGGCAAAATATCGTCCTGGGGCGGCCGGAATGGCGGCAAATTCGCTCTTTCAGTCAAATATTTATTGGAAGACCTTGCCGGGCGAAAGGGGCCGCCACGCTTGATCGGCCAAGCCTTATTACCTATGCAACGCGTTCGGCATCGGCCCGGAGTTCGGTCGGTGGTCAGCCAGGAGTCTGCGATGCCGCAGGCGCAGTTGCGCAAGCGCTGTTTTGTCCAGATGACTGGCTACGAACCAGTCGGGCCGGAACGCCAGCATCACCGATTTATCCGCGAAATGGCGCGGTTTAAAAAGGCGTGGAACCTGCAAGGGACTGTTTCGCCGCCACGTTTGTCGGCCGACGGCGCGGTTGCGAGCTGGACCGTCGAGACGTCGGGACCGAATTGGCGGGTAGTGACGGACTTTCACTGGTTCCGTTGGGACGACTTTGTCACCGCCGACGGCGCCAGGAGCGACTGGCTGCGTTTTCCGCTCGGCATTGCGGCTCTGATGGAATTCATCCTGACCGGGACCGTCGTCAAATATTTCATTGTGGCTTGGCGATATGGGGCGTTTTTTCTCTTCCCGCTCCTCTACGTCATCGGCATGGCATGGCTGTCGATCGGCCTTGCGCGCTTCGCGGTGGGGCATCTCGGTGTGCCAGATCCGTTCGTCACCGCACCCCTTCTATGGCTCGCGATCTTCATCCTGCTTCGCTGGACCTTCGGGCGGTTCATCCACATCGGCTACGCGCTGGACGACTGGTATTTTGCCCGCGACCTCGCGCATCGCGTCAGGCCGGCAAGTCGATGCCCGGCTTGATCGTCTTGCGCATGAATTGGTCCGGCTTGCCCGCGAGACCGATGCCGATGAAATATTGGTGCACGGCCATAGTCTTGGCGCGCCGTTATCGCTTTCTGTGGTCGACCGGGCTTTGCGGCTCGACCCGCAGCTTGGCGCGCATGGAAAGCCCCTTCACATCGTCTCGACCGGATCGTCGCTTCTGAAGGTGGCGCTTCATCCCGCGGCGGGTTGGCTGCGCGAGGCCGTCGGCCGGCTGGCCAAGGCGCCCTCGATCTATTGGGTCGAGTACCAGGCGCTGGTCGACATCATCAATGTCTATAAGGTCGATCCGGTGGTTGCCTTGGGGATGGCGGCGACCGGCAAGCCGATCGTCAAGATATTCCGCATCCGCATGATGGTGGAGGATCACACCTATCGGCGCTTTCACCTCAATTTTCTGCGCATCCATCGCCAAGCGGTCATGGGCAATGAGCGGCGCTATTTCTACGATTATTACATGCTGTGCTGCGGCCCACTCCGCTTGCGGGACTGGGTCGAAAATCCGGATCGGGCGGTTGCCGCTTTTGCGGCCGACGGCGGACTCATGAGAAACCGGATCGGCCGACGAGCCTTTTCCAGCCTTGCCGGTCCCCGCAACGGAATTTTAGGCCATGACACCGACGCTGTCGAAAATCGTCTGGCTCGTCTTTGCCATCGGCTGGGCTGCGCTGCGGCTCAATCCAAATCGGCGCGCGCGCAAGACGACGGTACGATATTCCGCTCGCGGCGTTCGCGAAATCTGTGCTTCTGGCGGTGTCATTCACCGGCCTCGGCATCGTGCCCTGCATCTATGTCGCGATGCATTTCCCGCGTTTTGCCGACTACCCATTCGTTCCGGTAGCAAGCTACCTCGGCACCGCTATCGATTTCGTCAGCCTCTGGCTGTTTTTCCTGACCCATCGCGATCTCGGCCGGAATTGGTCTGTCAGCCTCGATCTTCGCGAGCGCCATACCCTGGTCACAACGGGAATCTACGCAACGGTTCGGCATCCGATGTATGCGGGATTCTGGCTGATGGCGCTCGCCCAGGTCCTGCTCCTGCCTAATTGGGTGGCAGGTCCGTCCGGGCTGGTCGGATTTGGCGTCCTGTTCTTTGGCCGGGTGCGGCGCGAAGAGGAGATGATGATCTTGGCCTTCGGCGATGAATATCGCGCTTATATGCGCCGGACCGCCCGTGTGGTGCCCTGGCTCTATTGAGGATAGGGCCACGTGGCATTTTTGCTACAGGTTTCCGTCGTCTTGTAAGCCGTTGAGGAATCGAGGGGGAAATCCGGCCCGGAATCTGGCAGTGCAATATGGATTGCTTAGAATGCAAAGGCGCGGATCGGCTCTGGGCCGAACGCCGTGCGGGAAGCCGTGAGGAGGTCATGAGACATTGGTGGCGTCTTACTGCGATCGGCGTGCTGACAGCGGGCCTGATGCTGGCGTTCGGGTCCAGCCCGAGCATGGCGGCCCCGCGCGCGCATGTTTACCTGCTGCGCGGACTTCTGAATATCTTCTCGCTTGGCATGGATACGCTCGCTGACGAACTCAATCGGCGCGGCGTCTACGCCACGGTCGACAATCACTCCGATTGGCAGTCGCTGGCCGATAGTGCGGCGGCGAATTACAAGGCTGGCAAGGAAGGACCGATCATCCTCATCGGGCATTCGCTGGGCGCCGATGCGGTCATGGAGATGGCCGCGTATTTGGGCAGGCGGGATGTGCCGGTGGCACTGGTGGTGCCGTTTGACGGGACAAGCGCCTATGCCGCTTCGGCCAATGTCGCTCGCGTCCTCAATTTGAGTCAACATTACTGGATGTCCCGGGGACCGGGTTTTCATGGCTCGCTCATCAACGTCGATCTGCGCGGCGATCCCAATATCGATCATCTGAATATCGACAAGTCGCCGCGGCTGCATGCGCGGGTGATCGCCGAAGTGCTCGCCATCGTCGGCTCCCACCGTAACGAGCCGCCCGTCGCTGCGAAGCCGCTGCCGGCAAGCTTGAAAACTGGCAGCGTCGTCGACGGCACGGCGACAAAGCCGGCGAATGCGGAACCTGTTGCGGCGCCCGCCACAACGGGCGAAAAAGACGGCGTCGTGACGGGAGCGGTAAAGCCGCTGGCGGACAGCGGAACGCCGGTCATTGCGACGCCGGAGAAATCGGAAGCACCTTCGCCGTCGGCAAAGCCGACCAAATCGCTGCAATAGACTTCAGGGCTGCGCCGGGGGCGGTAACTCGATGGGGGCGCAATTGACGCGCCCCTGCATCACGCAATCCTGGTCGCGTTCCATGTCGGTAATCGTGTCGGCGAGCCACACGCCGGTGCCTACCAGCACCGTCACGACCGCCACGGCGATGACGTTCATGAACATCCGCTGCCGATAGTCGATAATTTCTTCGGCATCCTCCTCTTCGCGACGCTCCTCGTATCGAGCAAGATCGTCGACATCGGCGTCGTCCCGTCCCGGAGGCTGGGGCGGCGGGAGGTGACCCGGCCGCCGAAACGGCAGCACCTGGCCAAAACCGGCCGCTTTCCGCGGATCCGGTTGGGTCAAAGCCGCCTGCGAACCAGTCCAATTCATGCCTATAAGATACGCCCTCAAAATTAAATTTCTAAGCCTCGAATTCGGTTACCTCGCAGGATAAAGCTGGAAACGTCATTGGCGTTCCAGGAAGGGTTCAAACGCCTCATGACCAGGCGGCGGCCGGCGGGGCGCAAAGCGCGCTGACGGACCATGAGGCGGGCTGAAAATCAAGCCGGGCTGAAAATCAAGCCGGGTGAGCCCGTGACATTCAAGCCCGGCGGGTACCGCCCTAGGCTCGTCGACCTCCAGGGCCCGCTGATCCTCGGCTTGGCGGCGCAGCCGGTGGAGAGGTAGACCGTTCGACCTTTCTATTATTTCGGCTCAGCGAACGGCAGCTTCGTGCCTTCCGGTAACGGCGCTTTGAACGTATTGAGCAGCATCGATACCATCGCGTAGTAGCCGAGAAGGCCGACCAGTTCGACGGTGCCGGCGTCGCCGAGCAGCTTCTTCACGCGGTTGAAGGTCGGGGTGCTGACGCGTTTCTTGGCATAAAGCTCCTTGACGAAAGCGTAGATCGCCATTTCATCTTTGGGCGCCGATTTCGGCGGGCGCCCTGCTTGGAGTGCGCGAATGGTTTCCGGCTTCACGCCGGCCTTCTCGCCAAGCACGGCATGCGCGGCCCACTCATATTGGGCCTTCCAATGCGCGGCGGTACAAAGCGTTGCCATTTCCAACAGCCGCCGCGGTATGCTGGTCTTGAAACGCAAATGGCCGCCGAGCGTTTGCGCAAGCTCGCCCAAAGCGGGCGAATGCAAATAAATCGCAAACGGTCCCGATAGCTTGAAGACGCCGCGCGGGCCGGATTTTATCGACTCAGCCAACGCGCGCTGATCGGCGGTGAAAGTCGCTTCGGATAATTCGGGCAGGCGGGGTGATTGCATACTCTTGGGCATGGTTTCCTCTTTGGGCGGCATATGGCCAGCAGGCAATTGTAACGCCTGTTGTGAAGGTGTCAGCGGCGCTTTCGCGGTTTAGGGCGCGCCGGCGGGTGCTTGGCCTTGGTGCGGTTGGCGCCCCGCCTGGAGACGGCGGCGCGCTTTGTGCCGGGGTTCGCCGGCCATAGTCCGGCCTTTTCCACGTGCCGCACCCAATAGTCCCACGCACGATTGGTCGAAGGCGGCCGCACGCTGTGCTCCGACGACAGCTTCATCTCGCCGGGCGACAAGTGGTCGACATGACCGTGCGCCATCGCTCGGCTCTGCAGGGCGGCGTTTTCGCACCCGTAGACCGTGCGGAACGTCAGCTCGCGCAGGCTGCGCCCGGCGACGGTGGCGCCATGGCGACGCATCAGCACCATCCAATCGCTGCCGAGCGTGCGGGCCAGCGAGGCGCCCTCTTCGGGCTTGACCACCAGCATCGTGGTATCGCCGAATTCGTCGCGCTGGTCCCAGAACGGCACATGGCCGATCACCGCGGGCAAATGAAAGACCGGCACCAGTTCGCGCCCCGAGATGCAGAACGGCAGCACGTCATGCGAATGATGGTGGCAGACCGCATTGACGTCGGGACGCGCCTTGTAGATCTCGCCGTGGATGACCCGCTCGCTATACATGCGAAATTGCGTCGGCCGCACCGGCTGCGAATCGAGATCCATTTCGATCAGATCGGAGACTTCGGCCAGTTCCGGCGCCTGATGGCGGGAAATGAAATAACGCCGCGGATCGCGTGGACTGCGCACGCTGACGTGGCCGAATGCATCGAGCACCTGCTGGTTGGCGAGAATGCGCGTCGCTACGATCAGCTCGTGAAAGAGTTCAGCCAAGTCTTCGGCCACGATGTTCCTCCTGTTGGCTATTTTTTCGCGACGAGGTCGATCAACGCGGACATCCCGACATGGGAAGATCCTTCGCTGACGATGCTGTCATGCTCATGGATTTCAAGCTGCGTCATGTCGCTGAAGGACGCTTCGAGCAATTCCCGCGTGTACATGCGGTCGACCTCCTGCGGGCCGCCGGTACGATAGCGCAGTTGCTCCGGCCGATAGCCGTGCAACAGCAAGAGCCCGCCGGGCTTGAGCGCGCGCTTGATGTTCCTGAAAAGACCGGTTCGTTCGGCAGGCGTGACGAATTGAATGAAGATCGCCGCGATGACGTCGTAAGCGGCGGTCGGCCAATGCCAGGTCGTGACGTCGGCCTGTTCGGTGGCAAGCGTCACGCCGCGTTCGGCGGCAAGAGCCCGGGATTTTTGCAGCGCCGTGGGCGAGAAGTCGATGGCGAGCACGTCAAGACCTTGCTCGGCGAGCCAGACGCCATTGCGGCCTTCGCCGTCGGCGATCGATAAGGCCTTGCCCGAACCGGGCAGGCGGTGCGCCTGCGCTTTGAGAAATGCCGCGGGCTCCTTGCCGAAGGCATAGCCGGGCGCGGCGAAGCGCGCTTCCCATCGGTCCAGTTCTGACATTAAGTTTCCTTCTAATTCTTTCGCGCGAGACGGGCCGCCCCAAGGTAAGCCGCTTGTTTTGGCATTCCGTGCCGGCTTGCGCTAGACGTATCGCATGGCGACCGCTGTCAAAGCCTTGTTCTTCGACGTGTTCGGCACGCTGGTCGATTGGCGCACGTCGATCGCGCGCGAGGCGCAGGTGCTGCTCGAGCCGCACGGCGTCATGCTGGACTGGCCGGCTTTCGCCGACGCTTGGCGCGGCGAGTATCAGGGCGCCATGGAGGACGTGCGCGCGGGCCGCATCGCCTTCTGCAAGCTCGACGCGCTGCATCGACGTAATCTCGACATCACGCTTGCGCATTTTGGCGTCGACGGCCTGGCGGAAGAGGACAAGAGAAATCTCAATCTGGCTTGGCACCGGCTCGACGCTTGGCCCGACGTGCCAAGCGGGCTGGCCAGGCTCAAACGCAAGTATCTCCTGGCGCCGGTTTCAAACGGCAATATTTCGCTGATGGTCGATATCGCGCGCCGCAATAATTTGCCGTGGGACGCGATCCTCGGCGCCGAAATTGCCGGCGACTACAAGCCAAAGCCGAAGGTCTATCTCGCATCCGCCGCCGCCTTCGATCTCGCGCCGGATGCCTGCATGATGGTTGCCGCACACTCCAGCGACCTTGCTGCTGCCGCGGCGCTAGGTCTTCGCACGGCGCATGTGGCGCGGCCCAGCGAACACGGCCCCGGCCGCGGCGAAATCGCCCCGACCGTGCCGGTCGATTATGCGGTGAAAAGCATCGAGGAGCTTGCCGATAAGGTCGGTATTTGATGGCCTTCTAATCGGCGTGCCGGCCGAAAACTTTTTGGCGGGTGGCAATGCGCGCGGCAGCACGCTGCATTTGGCAAGCGAAGATCGTCTCTGTCATCTCGTGGAGATATTTCAAGGCGGCGGCGGTCATGGCGGATGTCCCTGTTAACTTTTCATTAACCATTGCCTTCAACCTAGACCCCTCTGGCCAGAGTGAAAGTGACCCCGGTCACAGAATCGCAGTTTCTGCGTTAGCCGTTGATAAAATTGGCTTAATTCGGAACCTTCAGCCGCCAAGCGCGGGATAATCAGTGTAGCCCGGGGCTCCGCCGCCGTAGAACGTCTTGCGGTCCGGCGTGTTGAAGGGCCCGCCGCGGCGGAAACGCTCGGGCAAATCCGGATTGGCGAGATAGAGCGTTGCGAAGGAAACGAGATCCGCCGTGCCGTCGGCAACGACCGCATTGGCGCGAACAAGGTCGTAGCCCTTGTTGCCGATCAATGCGCCGCGCCAGAGCTTTCGAAAAAATTTGAGGTCCGGCATTTCACCGGCAGCGACGGGATCGTCGGCGGCCGGCTCGACGATGTGCAGATAAGCCAGGCCAAACCGCGCCAACGCGCCGACCGCGACGGCAAATGTCCCGGCCGGATTGCTGTCGGAGATGTCATTGTAACGGATTCGTCGGCGATAGCCGCACGCCGACCCGTGCGGCGCCCCATTCGCCGACGATCGCTTCCGTCACTTCGGTGAGAAAGCGCGCGCGGTTCTCCGCGCTGCCGCCGTAAGCGTCGCTGCGCCGGTTGGTGCCGTCGCGCAGGAATTGATCGATCAGATAGCCGTTGGCGCCGTGCAGCTCGACGCCATCGAATCCGGCCTCGCGCGCATGGCGCGCGCCGCGGCGGAAGTCCGCGACGATGCCGGCAATTTCCGCAAGCTCGAGCGCATGGGGCGTGACGTAAGGCGTCATGCCCTCGAGCGTCCAGGCCTGCCCTTTGGGTGCAATCGCCGACGGCGCCACCGGCAGCGCCCCGCCGGGCTGCAGCGAGGGATGCGAGATGCGGCCGACATGCCAAAGCTGCAGAAAAATCCGCCCGCCGGCGCGGTGCACCGCGTCCGTCACCAGTTTCCAGCCTTCGACCTGCTCCGGGCTGTGGATTCCCGGCGTGCCCGGATAGCCGAGCCCCTGCGGCGACACCTGCGTCGCTTCGCTGACGATCAGCCCGGCGCCCGCGCGCTGGGCGTAATAGGTCGCATTGAGCGCGCCCGGCACGTTGCCCGGCCCGGCGCGGTTTCGCGTCATCGGCGCCATCACCACGCGGTTGGGCAGGGTAAGGGGACCGAGGGTGAAGGGGGAGAGGAGGGTGAGCGTAGACATGGCGTACGCTACCCTCGCACAGCGACAGCAATTTCAAAAGATGAAACGGTAGCCCGCTCAGCCGGCAGCTAGCACGCCGCGCCGTTTGCTCCGGTCCCGTTTGTCGTTGGCGAGCCGGGGGTCGAAGCGCTCGAAGAGCTCCCCGGGTTGGTGCCGCCGACATTGGGATTGTTATACGGTCCTGAATTCGGCGAGAGGGCGTTCCCGCTGGGGGTGCCGGCGCTCGAAGCCAGGCAAGGGTTGGACTGCGAATTGTTCGACTGCGAATTGCTCGATTGGGAATTGCCGGTGCCGCTGCGGCCGGCTGGACCTGTGCCCGAGCTCTCCGACTGGCCGTAATTCGCCGAACCGGACGTGGCGGCGCCGCTCGGCGTCGACCCCGAGGTCGCCGATTGGCCCGGCGTTCCTATCGTGCCGCTGTTGCCCGTCGAGCCCATCGTGCCGCTTGAGCCGCTGGTTCCACTCGTACCTGCCGCGCCGCCGGCACTTGCGCCGCCGCCTGCTGCGCCGCCACCCCCGCCGCCTCCGCCTTGAGCGTAGGCAAGACTTGCTGACGTCAAGACGAGCGCTGCGGCGAGAGCGACGAGCTTGCGTGGGGAGCAACGTGTCGGGATTTTCAATCTACCCTTTGAGGTCCGTGTCCATGCCAACGTCAGCGCTTCCCGCTCCGTTCCACGAAGCGCCGCCGCGCGTGGAAAGGATTGAATTTGTCTGCTTGCCAAACCGCGCTATGTATGGCTCCCGACACCGTGGCGAAAGGCTGGGCCGCATTGTGCAGGCCAGCGAGGAGAATCGAGTGGCGTTGAAACCCGGCGAGTTGGTCGAGCGCTTTTATTATGTGGTCTGGAATCGGGCGGATGAAGCCGAGGCGCAGAGAATTCTCGCGGCCGATTTCCGCTTCCGTGCCTCGCTCGGACCGGAGCTCCGCGGGCCCGGCGGCTTTATTGCTTATCTGCGCTCGGTGCGTGCGGCGCTGGAAAATTTTACCTGCACCATCGAGGATTTGATTGCGACGGACGATCGCGCCGCGGCGCGCATGACGTTTAGCGGCCGTCATCGCGGCAAGATGTTCGGTATCGAGGCAACCGGACGCGACATCGTTTGGAGCGGGGCGGCCTTTTTCAAAGTGCACGGCAATGTCATTACCGAATTGTGGGTTCTGGGCGATGTCGAGGCGGTGCGGCGGCAGCTCACGCCGGAGCGACCGGTTGCCGGTTTCCAAATCTGAAGAGCGGCATTAATCTGAGGTCGCTAATAAGAGGTCATCACGTGCACGCTTCTATGCCCTCGCTCGCCTCTCGCCGTGCCATGCACGGCAACAACACGCTGCAGATCGGTCTGTTCGGCGCCAATTGCTCTTCCGGCCGCGCGGTGACGTTGGTGCCGGAGCGCTGGTCCGGCAATTGGGCCGACAATAAAAAGCTTGCGCAAATATCGGACGAGGCCGGCATCGATTTTCTCCTCCCGATCGGCCGCTGGAAGGGCTACGGCGGCGACACCGATTATCAAGGCACGACGCTGGAGACGATCACCTGGGCGACCGGGCTTCTCGGCGCGACCAAACGCATCACCGTTTTCGGCACGGTCCATGCGCCGATCTTCAATCCGGTGGTGGCGGCCAAGGAAATGGTCACCGCCGATCACATCGGCGAAGGCCGCTTCGGGCTCAATATCGTGGTGGGCTGGAACGAGGGCGAGTTCGACATGTTCGGCGTCGAGCAGCGCGCGCACGAGAATCGCTACGAATATGCGCAGGAATGGATCGACGTCATCAAGATGATCTGGTCGGACAAGGAAGATTTCAACTTCGACGGCAAATACCTGCATATGAAAGGCATCAAGGGCAAACCCAAGCCTTATGGCGGCATGCGCCCGGTGATCATGAATGCCGGAGCATCGGCGACTGGCCAGGCCTTTGCGGTGAAGAACTGCGATGCCTTCTTCCTGCAGGCCTCGCGGACTTCGCTTGACGAGACCGCGGCCCGGGTGCGGCGCGCCAAAGAGGCGGCGGTTGCGCAAGGCCGCGAGATCGGTTGCTACACCGTCGGCGTCGTCACCTGCCGGCCGACCAAGAAGGAGGCTGAGGACTATTTCCATTACTGCATCGTCGAGCGCGCCGATTGGAACGCGGTCGACAGCATTCTGGGAATGAAGAACATCTCGCCGCAGACGGTGCCGATGGAGGAATTTCTCAAGCAGAGAAACGGCTATGCGCAGGGCATGGGCGGCCTGTCGATCGTCGGCGATCCCGATCTGGTCGCTTCGCAACTTGCCGATCTCGCCAAGGCCGGGCTGACCGGCATCGCCATTTCGCTGGTCAACTATCTCGACGAACTGCCTTATTTCTGCGACGAGGTGATCGGCCGATTGGAACGCATGGGTTTGCGGCAAAGTCCACCGCCGGTATAACGATTGAATGCCGGTTTAACGAATTGAATCAAGGAGGCCTGCTCAATGACCAAATCGAAAACCGCCGCCAACGACATCGAGATTACCCGCGAACGTTTGGCGGAGCTGTTGAACGAAGACTTGGCGCGCGAATACCAGGCCATCATTGCCTATGTCGTGTATTCCCAGGTGCTTAAGGGCGCGGAGTTCATGGACATCGCCGACCAGCTCGAAATCCATGCCAAGCAGGAGCTCGATCACGCCTTGGCGATCGCGCGGCAGATCGATTATCTCGGCAAAATGCCGACGGTGACGCCGAAGCCGGTGCGCACCTCGAAGAGCAACAAGGACATGCTGCGCTTTGACCTCGACAACGAGAACGAGACGGTGCGCAATTATCGCGACCGCATCCGGCAATGCGAGGCGCTCGGCGAATTCGCCATGGCCGAGCAGATCCGCAAGATCTTGATCCAGGAGCAGGATCACCAGATCGATCTGGCGACCGCGCTCGGCATCGAAGTGCCGGACGTCAGCAAGCGCGAGCGCTGACGCTTGACGGCTTTAGCCTGCCAGCGCCGCCGCGACCCCGGCGCCCCAGATCGCCGCCAGCACCGCAAATGCCGTAACGTTGACGTCCCAGCGCCAGGTCTTCGGACCCATCGGCGGATGGAACGGCTGATAGCCGTTCTCGTCATAGAGCGCGCCGCCGAACAGCGGGCGTGTCAATACGGCGGCAAAAAACGCGCCGTAGATCGCGGCGCTGATCGCTGCGGCAAGATAAAGCCGCTCCGTTGGATTCGGGCCGCCGCCCCAGATCAAATAAAGCGCGATCAGGCCGACGCCGGAATAAGACAGGATCTGCCACACCACATGAAAGCGCGCATGCGGCGTCCATTTCGGATTGGTCGCGTGGGTGTTGTTGAAGTCGGCCTTGATGGTCACTGCGGCGTAGCCGAGCACGGTCAGCGTCAGCAGTATTTTGGCGATCATGAGCATGGCGTTCCCCCTCGTTTTTTTGCGGAATAACATATGTTCTACCGCCGGCTCGCGATCGGCGTGCCGCGCTTCTTGTTGTAGCGGTGGATTTCCACGCGCTCCCATACGCCGTTGAGGTGATAAGGATCGCTCTTCGCGAATGCATCGACCGCGGCGCGGTCGGCGGCATCGATGACGAAAATGCTGCCGGCCGGCGTTTCGCCGTCGTCGGCGACTAGGGTCCCCGCCGTCACCACGTCGACGCCGTGTTCAGCTGATTTGTCGAGATGGATGCGGTGGTCGCGGTAATGCTTGGCCCGCACCGGCATTATATCTTTCTTATCGAGGGCGTGGACGACGAACAACATACCCGGCTCCGCTCATTCAAAACGCATTCTAGCCTCCCCTGAGGCGATGGGGGAGGGCCGGCCAGGGTCGAAGGATGCGACCGACGTGGTCGACTATGCTCCCGGCTATGTAGCCGACCATTGGTGCTCGAAGGGCCATGTCGTTTATGTCATTGCCGGCGAATTGACGATCGAGCATCAGGACGATCGGCCGGCGCATGCGCTCACCGCCGGCATGAGCTGCCACGCGGCGGACGATGCCGTGCCGGCGCATCGCGTCCGCTCCGCGACGGGAGCGAGGGCCTTCATTGTCGATTGACTTGGAGCATAATCCCGTGGAAGCCAAGCGTCGGCAATCAATTTTGGGCGCCGTATCTCTCGTAGACGGCAGCGGCGATTAATTTTTTCCGCCCTTCACTGCTCGATTTCGTGCCTTTGGCAGAACACCACTCGACGAATGTGTCGGGATCGATGCGGACGCGCAGTACGACATGTCCGTAGGATATAAGACCCCGTTCCATTTCCTCGGCCATCTTCAGCCACTCCCGCCAAGTCTTTGGCATCTTGCTGCCGTCGTCGAAAATTCTCAGCACCGCGGGGTAGTCTTCTTCGTTGATCCAATAAACTCCGACCGCTGGAGGTCGCGTGTCTTGTTGGGTGGTCATACCGGTCTTTCTCGCTGCGGCAGCTTATATGGCGTCCTCTGCCTTAAATTACAAAGAAATAGGATCGATTGAGGTCATGTCATCGTCTGGCACCCTGGATTGCAAATCGCCGGGCTGATTTGCGTAGTGACTTGGCGTTGTCCGCTATGGGCCACACGCGGGTAGGTGAAGCGGTCGCTGTGGATGTTTGGCCTGCCACGGCCAACTTCGTGGAGGATTGGATGTGCGCACCGCTACTCACCGACCAAAGCCGAGGCTAGGAAAGTCGCTTCAGGCCCGTCGCCGCGAAATCACATAAGATCTCGTCGAAGAACCACAACCCGCCGCGCTCGCGCAACACCGAGCGGGTGGCGTCGATATAGCGGCCGTCGGCAGCGGCTTCCGCGACGCGGTCGTCCTCGACCTGCGCCACGTAAATCGCCGCGTTCCAGGCGGCAAACAGCGTCGAGGTGCCGATCGATTCGGAAATCTCCGACGGCAGCGTATGCATCTCGTAGCGGAACAGCGAGCGGTTATCGGCATAGGCATTGAAATTGAGCTCGCGGCCGGCAGGTCCCAACTCGTGCTTCACCGCTTTGAGGATGTCGTGCCGGTCGTGAATGAACGGATGATCCTCCGGCCAGACCTTTTGGATGATCTCCATGCCGGGATCCTGGCCGTGCGAATGGATGGCGATCAGCCGCCCGCCGGGCCCGAGCGCGCGGGCGAGCGGCGCGATCACGCGCTTGGCCTTGAATTCGAGCGAGGCGCGGGCGCGATAGGGCTGCGAGGCGATGACGAGATCGTAATCGGCGCGCGTGCCGCCGGCGCGCGGAATGATGGGATCGAGCAGGAAGCGGTGGTCGTCGCGGTAGATGACGAGCACCACGGGCCGTTCGTAGACCGGATTGCCGGTGCGCGCGGAAACGCCGGCCTTCCAGTTCTGCGCCAGAAACGGCTCGAGGGCGATGATCTGCTGTTCGAAGCGGTGCGCCGAATTGCCGAGCAGCGGCAATTCGTGCCACACGAGGCTCGACGCCGCATTGAGCGATTTGACGTGCAGCCACGGCGCGTCGGCATAAGCGAGATTGGTCAACACCAGCACGCTCGCCGGATGCTCGAAGAAGCGGTCCGACATTTTTTGCAGCGTCAGCCGCACGTCCTCGAGCGAGATTTCCTTGCCGACCGTATAGAACGGCATGTGCGGAAAGCGGTCGTGCATCGCCCGCATCACCCGCGTGAGCACCGAGCCGTCGCCGACGCCGGCGTCGAACACGCGCACCGCCGGCGGATGCGGATGGATGTGCGCCAATTCCTCGGAGACGCGGCTCGCGACCTCCCACTTCTCGCTGCAGGTATTGACGAACAGCAGATATTTTTGCCGGTTGTCGAAGAAGCGGAAATTGCGCTGCGGATCGCCGGGCTGGAGCGGCACTCCGGGCGCCGGCGTTGGCAATGACGGGCGCGGCACGTGCGCGCGTTCGATGATCGCCGGCCGGCCGTTCTGCGCCGGATGCGCCGCCATGAAGCCGTGAATGCGATCGAGCGTATCGGTGGTGATGCGGCCGCCGTTGCGCAGGCGCGCCGCGAGCTTGCCGTCGTTGACGGCGCGGCGGCCAAAGGTGGATTCGGCAAGCCCGTTTGCCGGCAATAGTCGGAAATTTCCGCAAGCAGTTGCTGCGCGTTCATGGCACTTGCGCGGTTGGGCAGCCGCTCCCTGTCCTGTTTTCCTCGTGTCTCCGGGTGGGCCGTTTTCAGCCCTTTTTCGTCCGCGGAGGGGTAAGCGAACCAACGGGATGGGCCAGGGTCAACCACAAATCAGCCCACTTTTATGGTGGGCAGTTTGATGGGCAATAGCCCCAGAAAAGTGGGCATCGGGAAAGGATGGTAAACGAACGTTTCTCTTCCACGCGGCGACCGTGTACGGTCCCCGACGGAACGCTATGGCACATCCCCAGTCGTCTTCACGGCCTCGGCGTCGTTTCTGCGTCGTGCTCATCAAACCCTCGCACTATCACGATGACGGCTACGTCATCCGCTGGTGGCGCGGGCTCGTGCCGTCGAACTCGCTTGCCGCGCTGCATGGCGTGGCGCTCGATTGCGCGCAGCGCCGCGTGCTGGGCGCCGACGTCGATATCGAGATCGACGTCATCGACGAAACCAATACCCGCGTCAATGTGCCGAAACTGCTGCGCCGCTTCCGTAAAGCGCGCGGCTTCGGCATGGTCGGGCTGATCGGCGTGCAGACCAATCAATATCCGCGCGCGCTCGACATCGCGCGGCCGTTCCGCGCCGCGGGCGTTGCCGGTCGTCATCGGCGGCTTTCATGTCTCCGGCTGCATCGCCATGCTCGACGGCACAGCCGTCGATCTCGATCGCGCCCGCGAACTCGGCGTCAGCATCTTTGCCGGCGAGGCGGAAGGCCGCTTTGAGACGCTGCTGCAGGAAGCGGCCGCCGGCCGGCTCAAGCCGGACTACGACTTCACCGACGATCTCGTCGATATGGCGGGGCAGCCAAGCCCGTTTTTGCCGATCGAGTACGTCAAGCGCACCGCCGGCACCAATTCGAGCTTCGATTCCGGGCGCGGCTGCCCGTATCAGTGCTCGTTCTGCACCATCATCAACGTTCAGGGCCGCAAATCGCGCTCGCGCACGCCCGACGACGTCGAGAAGGTCATTCGCGAAAATTGGGCGGAAGGCATTTCGCGCTTCTTCCTGACCGACGATAATTTCGCCCGCAACCGCGAATGGGAGCCGATCCTCGACCGGCTCATCAAGCTGCGCGAAGTCGACCGTATTCCGCTCGGCCTGATGATCCAGGTCGACACGCTCTGCCACAAGATCCCGAATTTCATCGAGAAGTGCCAGCGCGCCGGCGTGACGCGCGTGTTCATCGGGCTCGAGAATATCAATCCCGACAATCTCAAGGCGGTGAAAAAGCCGCAGAACAAGATCACCGAATACCGCCGCATGCTGCTGGCGTGGAAAGCGCAGGGCATCTTCACTTACGCCGGCTACATCCTCGGCCTGCCGGCCGATACGCCGGAATCGATCCGGCGCGATATCGAGATCATCCAGCGCGAACTGCCGCTCGATATCGTCGAATGGGCGATCCTCACGCCGCTGCCGGGCTCCGAGGACCACACCGCGCTGTGGAAGAAGGGCGCCGCCATGGACGGCAACCTCAACAATTACGATTTCGAGCACGTGGTCTCCGATCATCCGAAGATGAGCCGGGCCGAATGGCAGGCGATCTATCACGAAGCCTGGACCCGCTATTATTCGCCGGCGCATGTCGAAACTTTGCTGCGGCGCGGCGCCGCGGCCGGCACGCCGTTACTGTCGCTCGTCAAGGCGCTGGTGCCGTTCATCCACATGGCGCCGGTCGAAAACATCCATCCGCTGCAAGCCGGGCTGTTCCGCCGCAAGCATCGATCCGAACGCCGCTACGGCCTGCCGCCCGTGTCGCTCGTCGCGTTTTATGCCGACCACATCGGCAAGACGATCGCCAACAATCTCAAGCTGATCGGCACCATCTTCTGGATTCTTAAGTTGAAGCGCCGCATCGAGCGCGATCCGCGGCACCGTTCCTATATCGACGTTGCGCTCACCCCGGTGGTGGACGATGACGCGGCGCTCGATCTCCTCACCAAGACCAGCGGCGCGCAGGCCGCGATCGCCCACCTCAAGAAAGTGGCGGCGCTGACGCATTAGGCCGGCCCTGCCAGCGCTTTTTTGGTCCTCTATTTTAGGTCCGCGATCCGCGGTAGGTTTCGCAATACGGGGAAACGCCAAAGGATCGCAAAATGCCGCGCTTTGCCGCCAATCTCGGTCATCTGTTCACCGAACGTCCCCTTATTGAGCGTTTCGCTGCGGCGGCCGCGGCGGGATTTAGGGCGGTCGAACTGCAGTTTCCCTATGACGTCGCGCCGGCGAGGGTGAAGGCCGAGCTAGCCACGCATGGGCTGACGCAGCTCGGCGTCAACACGCCGCAATGTCCGGAATTCGGCCTTGCCGCGCTGCCCGGCCGCGAGCGCGACTTCGCCGTGGCGTTCGCCCGCGCGCTCGATTACGTTACGGCGATCGGCGGCACCGCAATCCACTGCATGGCGGGCGTCGTGCCGGTCAACGAACGCCCCGCGGCCGAGAAGGTCTTCATCGCCAACATGGCGCGCGCGGCGGAAGAGGCGGCCAAACCCGGCATCACGCTTCTCATCGAGCCCATCAATCCGCGCGACCGGCCGGGCTATTTCCTCGGCCATGTCGAACACGCCGCCGATCTCGTCAGTAAGATCGGCGCGTCCAATGTACGCGTGCAGTTCGATTTTTATCACATCCAGATCGTCGGCGGCGATCTGATCCGCTGCTTCGAGAAATTCCTACCGGTGATCGGGCACCTGCAGATCGCCGCGGTCCCGACGCGCGGCGAACCCGACGAGGGCGAGATCAATTATCCGGCCGTCTTTCAGGCCATCGACAAATCGGGCTACTCCGGTTGGATCGGCTGCGAATACAAGCCCCGCACCCGTACCGAGGAGGGTTTAGGCTGGGCCAAGCCCTACGGCGTCGTGCCGAAGCGGAGCTTGAGCCATGTCTAGCGGGGGCTCTCGTCTTGACGGCAAAACCGCGCTGGTGACCGGCGCCGGCTCGGGCATCGGCAAGGCCATCGCCGAGACTTTCGCGCGCGAGGGCGCGCGCGTGGCGCTGGCCGATGCCAATCGTGACGCGGCGCAGTCGGCGGCGCGAGCTATCGGCAATAACGCGATCGCCGTGTCTTGCGATGTGACTAAGAAGGCCGATATCGCCGCAGCGGTCGCCGCGACGCTGTCGGCTTTCGGGGTGCTCGACATCCTGGTCAACAATGCCGGTGCGACCCACCTCAACAAGCCGATGCTCGAGATCGAGGAGGAGGAATACGATCGTATTTTCGCGGTCAACGTGAAAGGGCTGTTTCAGTTCTGCCAGGCGGTGGTGCCGTACTTCCGCGAAGCCGGCGGCGGCGCCATCATCAACATCGGCTCGACCGCGGGTTTGCGGCCGCGGCCGGGGCTTTGCGCCTATAACGCCACCAAAGGGGCGGTCCATACACTGACCAAATCGCTTGCCGTGGAGCTCGCGCCCGACCGCATCCGCGTCTGCGCCATCGCTCCGGTCGCAACCGATACGCCGCTGTTGCCGAGCTTTCTCGGCTCGGCGCCGGGGCAGCGCGAAAGGTTCATTGCGACGGTGCCGCTCGGCCGGCTGGCGCAGCCGCAGGACATCGCCGATGCCGCGCTTTTTCTCGCCTCCGCCGAGGCCGATTTCGTCACCGGCAATATTGTGGAGATCGACGGCGGGCGGTGTATCTAATCCTGCAGGGGCTCGGCGCGGCCTCACTGCGCCATATTCTGTCCGGGTGGCCGACTTTTTGCAGGCACAATTGTTGGTGTAGATTTGGCGAGATTCTAAGGTCAGGGACAGGTTTCTAAAACGAAGGATTTGGGGACGTAGGGATCATGTGGGGTCGCAAGCGCCAAGCCGAGGTGCCGGAGGCACCGCGCTCGCCGCTGCAGTCGGCGATGCACGAGGCGCGCGTCGAAGCGGCTGAACGAACCAGCGTCGTCGTCGATTTGCGCGATGCCGAAGTGGCGCGGCTGGAGCTCCTCAATGAGGCGCTCGACCCGCTGTTCGCGGAAATTCCGGCGGAGGTCGATCTGTTCGACCGCGGCATCAGCCGCGGCGAGACGCCACGGCTATGGATCGACGCAGTGGCCCATGTCGCCATGGGCCGGGACAAGCGCAGCTACCGCTTCCTGCACGACAGCCGCATGGGGCGTCACATGCTCGCCGAATCGCATGAGATTGCCGACATTGTGCAGGCGGTGACGACTTATGTTGCGCGGCGCTTGGTCGAGCGGCAACGGGCGCTTGCCGAGGATCCGGCTCTGTTGGCGCGGGCGCCGGTCAAAGAAGCCGCGCGCTATCGCCGGAGGCGGCGCTGGCGCATCTTCGGGGTTATGCTGCTCGGCTTCCTTATCGGGATGGCGGCGTTGTTCGCCGTTGCGATGATGATCGCGGCCGCGCCTTAGCCGTCATATCGGCGAATTGGATATCCGAGCTTGCCGACTTCCGCTGCGACGTCAGCGGAGCACCCGTCGCTCGGTTTCGCGGATCGTGCCGTTCCCGTCGCGTACCCGCGCGATCATTTCGCAGCGCCACTTGGCTGTGCCGCTCGCCAGGCCCTCGATCGTGAACAGATGATAGGCGGCCGCGCCTTCCTCGCCATGGGGCGCCGCGGCGGATGCCGAGGGCACGCCGACTGCGGGGATTTTCATGCCGCCGGGCCCGTCGAGCCAGACGAGAGCGGAGCGGTGATCGTGGCCGTGCAGCAGAAGCTCGGCGCCTTTCTCGGCGAGCACGCCGCGCAGCGCCGCCGCATCGGTCAGCCGCCGCAGATAGCGCTTAAACGGACTCTTGGGCGGATGATGGATCAGCACCACGCGGAACGCGCCGCGGGTCTGGTCGAGCGCCTCGGCGAAGCGGGCAAGCTGCCGCGCGCCGAGCCGGCCGGTCGCCATGAACGGGCCGGTGGCCACGCCGCTCGATAGCGCGATCAGCGCCACGTCGCCCCGCCGCCGGACAAACGGAAAACGATCGAGCCCGTCGTCGCCGCGCATATAGTCGCCCCAAAATTGCCCCGGCATCTCTTCGACGCCGTGGACATAGACGTCGTGATTGCCGGGCAATGCGGTGACATCGCGCGGAGCGCCGAGAGCCTGGAGCCAGTCGCGGGAGAGCGCGTATTCGTCCGGCAGCGAGAAATTGACGAGATCGCCAGTCACCGCGATGTGGTCGGCATTTTGCGCCTTCACATCGCGCGTGAGCGCGTCGAGCACGTCGCGGCGATGGATGTGCTTGCGCTTGCGACGCCAATTGATGAGTCCCAGCCCGCGCTTGCTCAGAAGCTGCGAACCGCGCGGCTCGACCGCTATATGCAGATCGGACAGATGCGCGAGCGTGACCATCGGCGCTCAGCATTTCAGAGGTGTCATAACAAATCACGAACTGCCGATGAGAATGCCGACCGCAAAGACCAGAGCACCGCCGACGATAACTTGAAACGCGGCCTGAAGGAACGGCGTGTCCATATAGTGGGTGCGGACCCACGAGATGATGATCAGCTCGACGGCCACCACGGCGAAGGCAAGCGTCGTGGCGACATAGAAATGCGGAATGAGATACGGCAGCGCATGGCCCAACCCGCCGAGCGCGGTCATGGCGCCGCATACCGCACCGCGCACGACCGGCGCGCCGCGGCCGGTCAACGAGCCGTCGTCAGACATCGCTTCGGCAAAGGCCATCGAAATGCCGGCGCCGATCGCCGCGGCGAAGCCGACCAGAAAGGTCGACCAGGTATTGTGGGTGGCGAAGGCCGCCGCGAACAGCGGCGCCAGCGTCGACACCGACCCGTCCATCAAACCGGCGAGTCCGGGTTGAACATATTGCAGAATGAACATGCGGCGCGCCGTGCGGTCTTCGGTGTCCCGGAGCTGCGGCGTGATCTTTTCGCCGAGTTCGTGCGCCAATTCTTCGTGTTTGTCCTCGGCGGCGGCGAGCTTGCGCAACAAATCGCGCACCGCATCGTCACGCGCGGTTTGCGCGGCCCGCCGGTAAAAGCGTGCTGTTTCGTATTCCATCTCTTCGGCGAATTTGCGGGTCGCGTCGATCGGCAGCGTGCGGTTCAGCCAGATCGGCCGCCGCGCGACAAAGCCTTTGACGTCCTGGCGACGGATCAAAGGGAGAAAATCGCCGAATTTTTTGCGATGCAGATCGAGCAGCATATCGCGATGCCCGATCTCCTCCTGCGCCATGCGATCGTACATTTCCGCCGTGTCGGGGTAAGAGGGACGCAACCGATCGGCGAACGAGCGGTAAATGCGATTGTCTTCGTCTTCGTTGGAGATCGCGAGTGCAAGAATTTCTTGCTCGGTCAAATCGGCAAAGCGTTTCACGAATTCCTCTCGGCGGTGCAAGCTGAGGCAGTGTGCGTAAGACTATCTTAGAACGTTTCTAAGTATTGACGCGAGCAGGGAATGCAAGATGGGACTTGACGCCATCCGCCGCCCGTTCGAGCCTGCTATCCGGCTGCTTTTACACGCCTATTGGCGTGTATCGCGCGGGATGACGCTGGGCGTGCGGGCGCTGATTTTCGACGGCGAGGGCCGCATCTTTTTAGTCAAGCATTCCTATATCGCCGGCTGGCATCTGCCGGGCGGCGGTGTCGAAAAAGGCGAGACTGTGCTTGCCGCGCTCGACCGCGAACTGCGCGAAGAAGGCAATATCGAACTGGCCGAGCCCCCGGTGTTGCACGCGGTCTATTTCAATCGGCGGGTGTCACGGCGCGATCATGTGGCGCTCTACGTCGTGCGCGCCTTCCGCCAGATCGCGCCGCCAGAGCCGAACAGCGAAATTGTGGCGCACGGCTTTTTTGCACCTAAGGAACTGCCGGCCGATACCTCGCGGGCGACCCGCGAGAGAATTGCCGAGGTTCTGACCGGCCGGCCCGCGGCCGAAATCTGGTGAGCATCGCGGCCGCCCTGGCGTCGGCCCTTTCCGTTTCATTACCAAAGTGAAATGCAACCTTCGCAGTGGGCCGACGTTTTTTTGAAAGGCGCCCGTTTTCAAACGAACGTCAGAAAACTTCAAAACCACGAACACCAGGACGAGGAGAGTTTCATGCGCAAGAGAATGATGGCCGTTGCCGCCGCAGTAGCGTTAGGCACGGCCACGTTTGCGACGGGTGCCATGGCAGCACCGGGTCACATGGGTCACATGGGTCACATGGGTCATATGGGCCACATGGGCCACCCGAGCGGGTTTGGCGGTCGCTCGGGCGGTTTTGGCGGTCACGGCGGTCACTTCGCTGGCGGGTACGGCGGCGGTGGCTTTGGCCTGTACGACTTCGGTGGCCCCTGGTTGGGCGGTCCGTATGACGACGGCTGCTATCAGCAGCGTTGGGTTCTGACGCCATTCGGCTATCGTTGGCGGACGGTTGACGTCTGCGCCTACTAGCGCCACACCAAGACTCAAGCGAAGGTTATTGAGGCAACATGGCGCGCCGAGCCGCAAGCTCGGCGCGCCTTTTCCGTCCAAGCTTTATCCGAAGCGGCTCCGATCGTGGGGTGCCGTAAAATCGATGAGCGGTCCAATCGGCACGATGCCGGTCGGATTGACCTGACGCTGGCTGCCATAATAATGCCGCTTGATGTGATCGATGTGGACCGTGTCGGCAACTCCGGACACCGCGTAGAGATCGCGCAAATAATTCCATAGATTTGGATAGTCGGCGACGCGTCGCAAGTTGCATTTGAAATGGCCGTAATAGACGGTGTCGAAGCGGATAAGCGTGGTAAACAGCCGCCAGTCCGCTTCCGTGATTTGCCGCCCGACCAGATATCGCTGCCGTGACAAGCGCTCTTCAAGCTGATCGAAAGTGCCGAAAATGGCGCGCGCCGCCTGTTCGTAAGCGTCCTGGGCTGTGGCAAAGCCGGCGCGATAAACGCCGTTATTGACCGTCGTGTAGACGAGGTCGTTGATGCGATCGATGTCGTTGCGCAATTCTGCCGGATAATAGTCGGTGTGTGCGTTGGTGAACGCATCGAAGGCGGAATTGAACATGCGGATGATCTCGGACGATTCGTTGTTGACGATGGTGCGCCGCTTCTTGTCCCACAGCACCGGCACCGAGACGCGCCCGGTATAATGCGGATCGGCGAGCAGATAAATTTCGGCAAGCGTCGCCTTGCCGTTGACTTCGTCGCGTGTGCCGCCGCCCGCGGTGGCGAATTCCCAGCCGGTCTTGCCGTAAAGCGGCGCGGCGACCGAGACGGAAATGGCGTTTTCCAGTTTCTTCAAGCTTCGGAAGATCGTGGTGCGATGCGCCCACGGGCAGGCATGCGAAACATAGAGGTGATAGCGGCCGGCTTCGGCGGCAAAGCCCGCCTCGCCGGTCGGTCCGGCGCCGCCATCGGCGGTGACGAAATTGCGGAATACCGACGATGGCCGGATAAAATGACCGTCCTTGGTCCGCGACGCGTCCTCTTGCCAAACGCCATCAACGAGCAGGCCCATATTTTTCTCCGCTGAAGCCGTCCGCCCAATCTAATCATTATCGGGGGCGGCGATAGGGGCCTGCTGGACCTTCATGGACCGAGATGGTAGGCGGCGACGATGAACGATATCGCGTTGACGATCCTGGCAGAAGCGCCGGCCGACGGGCCGGCGATTGAGCGCCTGCACGAGCGCACATTCGGGCCGGGCCGATTTGCCAAGACCGCATACCGGCTGCGCGAACAGGCCGCACACCGGCCCGAACTGTCGTTCACCGCCCGGATCGGAACGCTCCTGGTTGGCTCGATTTGGCTGTCGCCGGTTCGTATCGGCGAGACCAAGACGCTCTTGCTCGGGCCGCTGACTGTAGAGCCGGCCTTTCGCGAGCAAGGCGTCGGCCAGGCCCTGATCGAGCGCGCACTCCAGGAAGCGAAGGCAAAGGGCCACAGGATCGTGATCCTGGTCGGTGACGAGCCCTATTACGGAAAGAGCGGCTTCAAGCGCGTTCCGCCCGGCCGCGCGACCATGCCGGGACCAGTGGATCCCGCGCGCCTCTTGGTCGCTGAGCTTGCAGAAGGCGCTTTCGACGGCGTGTCGGGACCGATCCGGCCGGACTGAGTTCGGGACTCGCGCGGCTTAGCGTTCCGACGCCCAAGCGCCGGTAAGGCTGCCGAGCAGGAGCAAAAGCCCGATCATGCCGCTGAACACCGGCAGCACGCCGATGCCGCGGACGACGCTGGCGTCGCGCATTTTCAGGCCAATCCAATCGTCGCCCTTGTAGGTGTCGCCGGAACGCACCGCGACAATGCGCGGGACCGCAACGCCGCTGCCGTCGTCAAGCCGCTGCGAGGCGCCGCCGGTCGCGTCGGTGAGCGGCGCCATGACCTTGGTCGTGGAGGTCACCTCGGCATATTCGAGCGGATTGGCCGGCCCGATATTGACCAGGGCATTGAGCTTGCCGTCGGTTGCGCGCCACAGGCCGAGTTCGTTGGCGCTGACGCTCGATTCCCAGACGCCAGGCTCGGTCGGATTTAGCTTGAGCGTGCGCGTGGCGCCGGACGGCGAGGTCAAGGTGACGTCGGCGACACTGTCGGCCATGGTCTGGCGCCGCACCACAAGATTGTGGCCGCTGACCGTCAGCCGCAGCGATTCCTCTTCGAGATCCGGTTCCTTCATCAGCCAGTGCGACAGCCGACGCAGCAGATCGAGGTGCGGACCGCCGCCCTGAAAGCCCCGCGCCCACAGCCACAGCTGATCGGACAGCAGCAGCGCCACGCGTCCTTCGCCTTGATGGGAGAGCACCAGCAATGGTTTTTGATCCGGCCCCTGCATGACCGCCGTGCCGGTGGTGTTGCGGGTATCGACGATGCGGAACCATTGGCTCCAATGCGGCGGATCGCTGTCGGCCCCTTGCAGCCCGCGCGTCACCGGATGCCGCTCGCCAAGTTCGGTCAGCCGCGGATGAAAGGCCTGGTCGGTTACTTCCCCGGTCGGCTCGGCGGGCAGAACTGCGTCAAGCGGTGTGTGCCAGACGCTGGTCGGGCTCGCGTAATCGGGACCTGCGGCAACCAGCACCGCGCCGCCGTCGCGAACGTACCGCGCGATATTGTCGAAATAGATCATCGGCAGCACGCCTTGGCGTGCGTAACGATCGAAGATGATAAGCTGGAATTGGTCGATCTTCTGCTGAAACAGCTCCCGCGTCGGGAAAGCGATCAGCGACAATTCGTTGATCGGCGTGCCGTCCTGTTTTTCCGGCGGCCGCAAAATGGTGAAATGGACGAGATCGACCGAAGGATCGGATTTGAGGAGATTGCGCCAGGTGCGCTCGCCGGCATTCGGCTCGCCGGATACCAGAAGGACGCGCAGCTTGTCGCGCACGCCGTCGATCGAGACCACGGCACGATTGTTGACTTGCGTCAGTTCGCCCGGCAGCGGCGAGGCCTCGATCTCCACGATATTCGGCCCGCCGTGCGGGATCGGGATTTCCTCGTCCTGCGGCACGCCGACCGGGACGGTCCGCCGGTCGATAACGTCGCCGTCGCGGCGCACGGTGACTTGCGCCGTGCCGGCATTGCCGACGCCCTGATCCTCGACGCGGTAAGTGATGGTCTGGGGCTGACCGACGATGCCGAAGCGCGGCGCAGCGATGAGGGCGACGCGGCGGTCGCGCTCATCCTTGAGGCCGGTGATCAGGGCATGCACGGGCGCGGCAAAGCCAAGCGTGGCGGCGTCGGCCGGCACATCGTGGACGCGGCCATCGGTGATCATGATCACTCCGGCAACGCGATCGGCCGGCACATCGGCCAGCGCCGAACTGAGCGCGGAGAATAATCGCGTACCGTCGGTCTCGCCGTCCGCCTGTCCGGCGTCGATCACACGCGTTTCGAGGCCGGGAATCCGGTGCAGCCGCTCGACCACCGCAGCGCGGGCGGCCTCCGTCTGCTGGGTGCGGTCGCCGAAGCTCTGGCTCGGGCTCTTGTCGACCACGACAACGGCAATGGAGTTAAGCGGATCGCGATGCTCGCGGGTCAGCGACGGATTGGCGAGTGCCAATACGATCAGCGCCAGCGCCAGCGTGCGGATCGCGGCGCCGCGGCTGCGTGTCACAAACAGCAGCAGCGAAAACAAGCACGCAGCGCCGATCGCCGCCCACATTTCCGGCGTATTGATAAGCGGCGCGAATGCAATTCCGAGGTTCATGTCAACACGCGATCGTTCGAACATAACCCGCGCGCGAATAAGTCAGGATGTTCTTATCGCGGGTCATCAAGACCATGCTGGACTCGCGCGCGGTGGCAATGATGATGCGATCGGCCGGATCGCTCGGAGGTGATCCAGGTAATTCGCATGAGCCAGCTAGTATCTCGATCGGAAGCTCCGCAAGGGCGGCTTCGGTCTTTTCCAGTGTTTGCCGAATCCATCTAACGACCGGCATTGCAAGTACGATTCGTTTCTTGCGCACGAGGTTGGCAATCTCCCACACGCTGATCGGCGAGACGTTAAGACTGCCATCGGCAATCGCCTTGCGCGCATCGACAGCCAAGCTCGGTTCCTTCCGCCAGCCACAGCAGAGCGCATGTATCGAGCAGAAGATCACTCATTGAGAAGCCGACCTTCTTCTGCATTCCAAGTCTCGTCCGGTGGCATGGTGAGGTCGGTATCCGGCAGGATCGTGACGGTCCCGGCCATGCAGCCCCAAGGATCGCGCTTTTGCGGGGCACTTGCAGAAGTTTGGCCCAAGTGCCGGAAAGTAACTTTACGGCCGACTCAGATCCACCTGTTCGGTGCGCCAGCCCAGCTTGAGCCAAGTTTGAGCATGGGAGTGACCGGTCGCATTATTGCTCCACCAGGCTTCATGGTGGTATGCGCTTTTCGGCAACTTAAAGCCCAAAATCCGCTCAATTTCGCTAAAGCTTAGGCGATAGACCGTTCGCTCCGATTTCATCAGAAACTGCGGCAAAGGTTCATACTTGCTCATTGGAAACCCCTCCATCGTGTGGGCAAGTATCCTTTCATATGTATTACTATTTTTCAATAGTAAAATTTACTATTGCCCCAGCCGTTCGAGCAGCGCCGGCACGTGCACTTGGTCCGCTTTGTAGTTGCCGGTGAGCGTGTACATGACGATGTTGACGCCGGCGCGGAACGCCATTTCGCGCTGACGCGGCTCGCCTTCGACCATGGGCAGCATCGGCTGGCCGTCCGATTGGGTGGCCCAGGCGCCGGCGAAGTCGTTGGAGGTGATCAGTATCGATGATACGCCGTCGCCGCCGCGCGCCGGCCGGGCCGAGCTTTGCTCGTCGTCGCCGGTGGCCGGTAATGCCTCGACCCACAACTGGCCGGTATCGAAGCGACCAGGGAAATCGCGCATCAGATAGAACGTCTTGGTGAGAACGTGATCGCGCGGCACCGGTTCGAGTTCGGGGATGTCGAGCGAAGACAGGATCTTGCGTAATTCCAGCATACCGGGACTGCGCGTTTCGCCGCCCGGTCCGGGCGGCGCGACCACCGCGTCACGGGTGTCGAACAACACGGTGCCGCCGTCCTTCATATACGTATCGATGCGCTTGAGCGCGTCATCCGAAGGCTGCGGCATGCCGGGCACGATCGGCCAGTAGATCAGCGGATAGAACGCGAGTTCATCGTGGGCGATGTCGAGGCCGATCGGATCGCCGGGCTCGAGCGCCGTGCGCTGCGCCAAGAACAGCGTAAGGCCGGCCAAGCCGGCTTTGCTGATGGCATCGACCTCGGCATCGCCGGTCACCACGTAAGCGAGCTTGGTCTCCAGCGCCGACTGCGGCACGTCGGGATTAGGCGTTTCTTCCTGCGCGCGTGCTTGGACCAGCGTCACGGCCAATGCCGCGGCGACGACGAGCGAAGCAGCCGCCGCGCGCGAGCCGCGCGGTAACAGCCGCTGCATGCCGCCGCCGAGGAACAGCACGACGATCGTGTCCAACAGCAACAGCGACAGCGCGATGAGGAAGATCGGCCCGCGCAGGTCCTGAGGCTCCCTGGTGCGGTAAATCTCGTGACTTGCGGCTGGGATCGGGGACAAATCGAGCGGCGCCAAGCGCTCCCCGGCGGCGAGCGTGTTCACGGCAAGAAGACTATCCGGCGGCCCGTAGAAACCCGGCGGATGATCGGACGTGGCGCTGCCGGAAAAATCCGAGGGCACCGGCCGCGCCGTCGGCGGCGGCGCGATGAAACTGCCGAACCCGTCGAGCATATGGGTAGGCTGTATGATGGCCTGGGCGGTCTTGGTTCGAGCCGCGTCGGCATCCGCGGGGTTGGTGCCGGCGAGCGCGACGACCCGCTTGAGCATTTCCACGAAAGCGCCCGACAGCGGCAAATTCGACCACCTTGTGTCGCCGGTGACATGGAACAAGACGATCAATCCCTTGCCGCGGCGCGCGGCGGTGACAAGCGGCGTGCCGTCGGCGAGCGTCGCCCAAGTGTTATCGGTCAGCGCTGCATCGGGCTCGGCGAGGACTTGGCGGCTGACGGTCACATCGTTCGGCACCGGCATTCCGGCAAATGGGCCGCTCGCGCGAAAACGCAGCGAGCGGCTGCGGCTTGTCCCAGCTAAGCGCGCCGCCAAGGATGCGGCCGCCGCGTCGCAATTTGACCGGAACGAGATCGTCATCGGACGCCGCAAGCCGCGGTCCGGCAAAGCGGACCAGCACGCCGCCGTCCTCGATCCACTGGGCGAGCCGATCATGCGCGTCGCCGACATTGCCGACGTCGGTCAAAATCAGCATCGGCAGCTTCCGATCGAGGAAATGGCTGACGGCGTCGGCCGGCAATTCGCCTTGGGTGATGCGGACGTCGGCGAACGGCGCAAGCGCGCGCTGAACGTAGTAACTCGAATCCAGAAGCGGCTCCGCCATGTCGGCGATGGCTCCCGACACGATGCCGACGGTGCGGCGCTGCGAGCGCTTGTCGAGAAGTTGCACGGCGCCGGCGGATCGCTCGCCGGAAATCTCGATGCGGGCAATGTCGTTGCGCAACTCGACCGGAAGCTCGAAGCGCGCTTCGGTGTCGCGATCCGAAGCTTTGAAGGCGAACGGCGCTTCGCCAAGCGGCAAACCCTTCAGATCGAGCGCACGGACCGTTCCGCTTTCCGATGCTCCGGTCATCGGCACGCAGCACCTTTACCGTCAGCGCGCCGGCCGCGTTATCGGCGCCGGTCGAGCGCGCGAGCGCCCGGCACGCCTCCGGTTACGATCGTTAGCGGATGGGCTCCAATCGCTTGCGCGAGTTGCTTGACGAATTCGCCGCCGTGCCCGGCGTCGACGCCGTCGGATAACCAGACCAATTCGATATTCGGCATTTTGGCGAGAAACTGCGTCAGCGACGGCAGCGCGGCGGAGCGGTCGACGGAATAGGGCGCCGGGCTGAGGCGGTGCAGCCGCACGCGCGCCGAATCCGCGGTCTCCAGCGAGATGTCATGCGGTCCTTCGGATAACGGCACTAGCGCCACGGCGCGCCGATCGTCTTGCGCGCGTACGATGATGTCGTCGGCGGTGCGGATGCGCGCGTCCCAGGTCGCGGCTGCCGCCCAACCGTCGTCGATCAGGATCGCGACCGGCGCGGCGGTTTTTGTTGCCAAGAGCGGCGGATGCCAAAGCGGCCCGGCCGCCGCGATGATGACAAGCGCGGCAAGTGCAAGCCGCAACAGCGTGAGCCACCATGGCGTGCGGGCAGGAGTTTCCTCCCTGGGCGCGATTTGCAGCAGAAGGCGCGTCGGCGGGAAATCGAGGCGACGCGGCCGCGGCGGAATGAGCCGCAGCAGCCACCACAGCACCGGCAGCGTCAAAAGGCCGATCAACACCAGCGGTTCGGCAAAGCCGAGCGGTATGCCACCGATCATGCCTGCACCGTGGCGCCGGCCGATAGCTGCATGCGCGCAGCGCTACGCGCCGTCCCAGCGCCGATCCGTGCGTGTAATCCCAGCAAGAGTTCGCTCGCCGACCGGTCGGTGCGGTGGATGGTGAAGCTGAAACCGAGCCGATCGGTCTCGCTGCGGATTTCCGCACGATGGCGTGCGACCCGCGCGGTATAGTCCGCGCGCCAAGTCTCGGCGCGCCCGGCGGTAATCCGCCCGCCTCCCTCCGGCTCGACGAATTCGATCCGTCCCCAGTAGGGAAATGTCTCTTCGGCCGGATCGACGATCTGCACCACATGCCCGTTGGCGCCGCTGCCCGACAGTTGCGTCAGCGTACGCCGCACCGCCGCGATATCGCTCCATAGATCGGACAACAGCACGACTTCGGCGAGCGGGGAGGGCGAAAAATTAGGCGGCAGGCTTGGCCGCTCGCTGCGATCGTGCACGATCGCTTGCGCGATCCGCTCGACCACGTTGCGGCTCCCGGTCGGCCGCAGCAGGCCGGGGATACCGACACGCTCGCCGCCGTCGACCAAGACCTCGGCCAGCGCCAGCGTCACCACCAGCGTCCGGTAAAGTTTCGTGTCGCGAACGAGCGGCGAGGCGAAATTCATCGACGGCGAACGGTCGGGCCAGATCCACACGGTGTGCGCCGCTTCCCATTCCTGCTCGCGGACATAAAGATGATCGTCGCGCGCCGAGCGCCGCCAATCGACCCGCGATGCCGGCTCGCCGGAAACGAAGCGGCGATATTGCCAGAAATTCTCGCCCGGGCCGGCGCGGCGGCGGCCGTGCAGTCCGTGAATGACGGTGGCCGCAACGCGGCGCGCCTCGAGGATCAGACGCGGCATGCTGGCAGCGAGCGTTCGGCCTTCGCCGACCGCGCGTCCCGCAGCGGCAACATCGTGAAAATTGCTGTGCGCTATGTGCCCGGCGTCGGCCGCCATGCGATTATCCGATGCGCGTCTTGAGACGCCCGATCACCGCTTCAATGCTTTCGCCTTCGGCGCGCGCGCTGAAGGTGAGCGCCATGCGATGCTTGAGCACCGGCTCGGCGAGGTCGATCACATCGTCGATCGAGGGCGCGAGGCGGCCGTCGAGGAGCGCCCGGGCACGAACAGCAAGCATCAGCGCCTGGCTTGCACGCGGGCTCGGTCCCCAGGCGATCAGCTTTGCCGCTTCGCCGCCTTCCGGCCCGGGGCGCGCCGAACGCACCAGCTTGAGGATCGCCTCGACGACGGATTCGCCGACCGGGAGCCGTCGTACCAGGCGCTGCGCCGCCAGCAGGTCTTCGGCAGCCATCGCCGGCTTGGCGCGCGTTTCTTCCGCGCCCGTCGTCTCGAACAGGATCTTCCGCTCGGCGTCGCGGTCCGGATAGCTGACGTCGATCTCCATCAGAAAGCGATCGAGCTGCGCTTCCGGCAGCGGATAAGTCCCTTCCTGCTCCAGCGGATTTTGCGTGGCGAGCACGTGAAACGGTTTCGGCAGATCATGCCGCGTGCCGGCGACGGTGACATGCTGCTCCTGCATCGCCTGTAACAGCGCCGACTGGGTGCGGGGGCTGGCGCGGTTGATCTCGTCGGCCATCAAGAGCTGGGCGAACACCGGACCGGAAATGAATCGGAAATTGCGCTTGCCGGTTTGACTTTCCTCCAGCACTTCGGTGCCGAGGATGTCGGACGGCATGAGATCGGGCGTGAACTGGATGCGCCGCGCGTCGAGCCCGAGCACCGTGCCCATGGTGTCGACGAGCTTGGTTTTGGCGAGGCCGGGCACGCCGAGAAGGAGGGCATGTCCGCCCGACAGGATGGTGACGAGCGCCTGTTCCACCACTCTGTCCTGGCCGAATATGACAGTGCCGATCGCGGCCTTGGCGGCACGGACGTGGTCCGCAGTCGCTTCTGCGGCGCGCACGATCATGTCTTCGAGCTTTTCGAGACCGTCTCCGCCGGCAACCGGCATGGCTAACTCCTTGTCCTTAAGCCTTGTTCTTGCTTCGAATGAGATTCGCGCCATATGCCCGAATCAATGGCAGCCGCTCTGCACGCCGATTAGGCATATAAGATGCAATATATGCGCCAGCCGTCCGAGCGCGACTCTGCGCTGAATTCTTCAGTGATAGGAAACGCGGCTTGAGTACGGTTTGTCTCTGGGGACAGTCGTATGCAAAGTGACAATTGCGAACTCGCAGATGGACCCGCCCCCTGGCGTCCTGTTGAGCGGAAAATCAAGGCAAACCATGGCGAAGGAAGGGCAATCGGCCCTGGAGGCGATCACGGGTTCGCTAGGTCGAGGCGGTAAAGGGCCGCCACCGGTGGACCTATGGGATCCTCCCTATTGTGGGGACCTCGACATGCGCATCGCCGCCGACGGCACCTGGTTTTACCTCAAGACCCCTATCGGCCGGCCTGCGCTGGTGCGACTGTTCGCTTCCGTCCTCAAGCGGGAAGGCGACCGCTATTTCTTGGTCACTCCGGTCGAAAAGTGCGGCATTCGTGTCGACGATGCGCCGTTTCTTGCGGTCGAGTTGAATGTCGCCGAACACCGCTGCCGGGCGGCGTTCTCAATTTCCGCACCAATGTCGACGATTGGGTCGCCTGTGGGCCGGACCACCCGTTGCGTTTCGAGCCGGAAACGGGAACCGGCGGACTAAAACCTTATCTGCATGTGCGCCGTAATCTTTGGGCCAAGGTCACGCGCGCGCTGTTCTTCGATCTGGTCGAATTGGGCGAGGAACGCGACCTCGACGGCACGGCGATGTTCGGGGTGGCGTCGGGCGGCGCCTTCTTTCCGATGGCGCCGGCGCAAGCAATGAGAGAATTTGCGTGAACGATCGAGCGACGAATTTGCCGCGCCCGGCAACGCAGGATTTCTTCGAGCGCGCCCGGGCACGGCTGACGCTGGAAGTGCCGCCGGCGCTGGCCGATCCGAGTGCGGCGGGTGCACGCGGCGACCTCGATCTGAACCCGGAAATGTGGGTGCGCGCGGGCGTCAAAGCGACCAAGCCGGCCGCGGTGCTCGTCCCCGTGGTCGATCGGCCCGAACCGACGGTGCTGCTCACGCTGCGCACCGCAGAGCTTGCCAGTCACGCCGGGCAGGTTGCGTTTCCCGGCGGCAAGATCGATCCCGCCGACGAAGTCCCCGTCGCGGCGGCGTTGCGCGAGGCGCGCGAAGAAACCGGGCTCGCGCCGAGCCTCATCGAGCCGATCGGCTATCTCGACCTTTATTTGACGTTCTCAGGATTCCGCATCCTGCCGACGGTGGCACGGGTCAAGCCGGATTTCACGCTCACGCTCAATCCCGGACGAAGTCGTGGAAGCATTCGAAGTGCCGCTCGCTTTCGTCATGGCTCCCGGTAACCATCAGCGCAAGACGCGCGACTGGAACGGATTGCAGCGCGACTATTACGCCATCCCGTTCGAGAACCGCTACATTTGGGGCATCACCGCCGGTATCTTGAGAAATCTCTACGATCGAGTTTACGCGGCATGATGCGGCCAATTTTCACCGAGATCGGCCTGTTTCTCGCGCCGTTCGCTCTCTATGCGGGGTTTCTTTTGGTGACGCGCTCGGGAGTGTTGTTGCCGGCCGCCTGGACGACGCGGCGCGTGGCAAGTTTGCTCATCGTGTCGCTCGCGCTCGTGGTCGGAAGTTTTCTCTTCTTGGCGCAGTTCTCCGGCGCGCCGCCCGGCTCGACTTATGTGCCGGCGCATATCGACGACGGCAAATTCGTGCCCGGAGCGACGCGGTGACGGCACCCTCGCAACTCGGCGATGCGACCTGGCTCCGGCACGGCGCGGTCGCGCGGCTCCTCGCGGTGCTCGACGGCGAAGGCGAAGAAGCGCGCGTGGTCGGCGGCGCGGTGCGCAATGCTCTCCTTCAACTCGCTATCGAGGAGGTCGACCTCGCCACGACTGCCCTGCCCGGAAGAGGTCGTTCGCCGCGTCACCGCCGCCGGCTGGAAGTCGGTTCCGACCGGCATCGAACATGGCACGGTCACGGTTATCGTCGACGGCAAGCCGTTCGAGGTGACGACGCTGCGGCAGGATGTCGAAACTTACGGCCGCCGCGCCAAGGTCGCGTTCGGCCGCGATTGGCGTGTTGACGCGCAGCGGCGCGATTTCACCATCAATGCATTGTCCGTATCCGCAGACGGCACCGTCTACGACTATGTCGGCGGCATTGCCGACATCGCCGCGCGCCGCGTCCGCTTCATCGGCGAGGCAAAGCAACGGATCGATGAAGATTATCTGCGCATCCTGCGGTTCTTTCGCTTTCACGCCTGGTACGGCACCGGCGGTCTGGACGCCGAGGGATTGCACGCGTGCATCCTGGCGCGCGCCGGGCTCGATACGCTCTCGCATGAACGCGTGCGGATGGAGCTGCTCAAGCTGCTGGTGGCGGGGCATGCGACGCCGACTCTGGCGGTCATGGCGGAGGCCGGTATTCTCGGTGCCGTGATTGGCGGCGTGCCCTGGCTCGCAAGCTTCGAGAATGTGGTGAAACTCGAAGCTGCGATGGGCCTGCGGGCCGATGCTACACGGCGGCTCGGCGCGCTTGGTGTTCGGGTCAAAGAAGACGGCGAGCGCCTCGCGCAACGCCTTCGTTTATCGAATGCGGAGGCCGAGCGGTTGATCGCGCTCGATTTGTGGTGGCGTGTATCGCCGGCTGCAGGCGAGCAAGCGGCGCACGCGCTGATCTATCGCTTGGGTCCGCAAGCCTTCGTGGATCGCGTTCTGATCGCATGGTCGCGCGCGCCCGCGGGGGCGGCGGACGCCGCCTGGCACGCGCTTACGAGCCTGCCGCAGCGGTGGACGGCACCGGGATTTCCGCTGAAAGCCGCCGATTTCATGCAGCGCGGCATCGCCGCAGGGCCCGCACTCGGCCAAGCGATGCGGTCGGCCGAGCGCGCCTGGATCGCGGCCGATTTTCCCGAAGATCGTTCCGTAATCGACGCGATTGCCGAGCAGGCGGCGCGCGAAGCCGGTGCCGCACACTGACCGCTCATTGATCCTATGACGACATGCGTTCGCGCAACGAGCGCAGCCGGCGGCGGCTTCCGGTGGCGAATTGGCGTACCCGCGGACGGACCCGCGCAATAATTCGCCGGCGCTGGGCTGTCATGTGCTCGACCTGCATTTCATTGCCGCGCCAGACAAAGCCGTTGCCGCGCAGAGCCCCGACGAACAGCGCCGGCAGCAACAGATCGCGCAACAAGCCGTAGAGCGGATAAAGCGCCGGAACATGCCAGCCGGCGGCGAGTGCAAGGGCCATTTCGGCGCCATACCAGATCGTTGCGAAGCCGGCGACGCATAGCGCCGGCGGCCAATGAAAAGCGCTTGCCAAATAGCCGACCAGGATCATCGGCAGGACGGCGCCCGAGAGCGCTTCCGGCAGGAAATACAGCAGAAAACTGGCGCGCCGCAGCCGCGCCCAACGTAATTGCCGATTCCAGACTTCGGCGGCGCTGCGCCGGCCGAGCGGTTGGGCGAATGCCCGATCGACCAGCCGGACCTTCAGTCCGGCGCCGCGCACCGCTTTGGTCGCTGCGGCGTCCTCGGCCACTTCCCTGCCGAGCGCCTCGATGCCGCCGGCGGCGTCGAGATCGGCGCGCCGCCACAGCATGGTCTTGCCCTGCGCGAAACCAAAACCGAACGTGTCGACGATATATTGCCAACGCGCCTGATAGGTGTTGAGGAACGCGCATTCGACTTCGGCCCACAGCCCGTCGGGCCGGCAGCCGATCGGCGGCGAAGCGACGAGCCCGGTATCGGCCCGCCAACTGGCGAACAGCCGCTGGACGTAATCGGGAGGCATCAGCACATTGCTGTCGGCGATGACGATCCAGGGATGGCGGGCTGCGTGCCAGCCCTTGACCACGTTATTGAGCTTGGGGTTCGGACTTACCGGATCGTCGCCGATGAGCAAACGGGCCGCGCGCTCCGGATTCTCCGCCATCAATGTCTTGACGAACGGGACGACGGGATCCTTTGCGGAAGCGACGCAGAACAGGATTTCGTAATGCGGATAATCGAGAGCGAACGTCGAAGACAGCGTATCCGCCGCATAATTGTCTATTCCGCATAGCGGCCGCACCAGGCTGACGGGAGGATAGGATTTCGACAGCGGCGCGCGCGGCCGCCTTGCGCAAAAGCGCCCAATCGCAATCGCGATGCTCGTAAGATGGACGAGGGTGACGGCGATGCAAAAGGTCGCGGCGGCGAAAATCGGCGCTGTCATCGCCGGAACTTTTAAGCGCGCGGCATGACAGAGCTGTGACCCGTTTACTTATTTGCCCAATGTCGACGCGTTGCGGTCAAGCATCGCGTTAACTTTTGATGTCATGGTCCTGCAATGGAGTGATTTTATAAAACGATTCGATTGGCAACAGACGCGAGATCACGCTCGGTGACTTTCGAGGCCGGCGCAATCAAGTTCCGTACGCTCTTTATTTCCGATGTGCATCTCGGCGCGCGGGGCTGCCAGGCCGAGCATCTTCTCGATTTTTTGCGTTATCACGACGCCGATACGATTTATCTGGTCGGCGACATCGTCGACGGCTGGCAGTTGAAATCGGGCTGGTACTGGCCGCAGCAACATAACGATGTGGTGCAGAAGCTTTTGCGCAAGGCGCGCAAGGGCTCCCGAGTCGTCTATTTGCCGGGCAATCACGACGAGTTTCTACGCGACTATTACGGCACCCATTTCGGCGGCATCGAGGTCGTCGAGACCGTCATTCACGAGGCCGCCGACGGCCGCCGCTATCTCGTCGTGCACGGCGACGTGTTCGACATGGTGGTCAAGCACGCACGCTGGCTCGCGCACCTTGGCGACACCGCTTACGATCTTGCCATCCTGATCAACCGCCATTTCAACGCCATCCGCCGCCGGCTCGGCTTCCGCTACTGGTCGCTGTCGCAATGGGCCAAGCACAAGGTCAAGAACGCGGTGAACTACATCGGCGCCTACGAACAGACCCTGGCCGAGGAAGCGCAGCGCCATAAGGTCGATGGCGTCATCTGCGGACACATCCATCATGCCGTGATCCACGATACATTGGGCATCCGTTACATGAATTGCGGCGACTGGGTGGAAAGCTGCACGGCGCTGGCCGAGCACGAAGACGGCAGCTTCGAGATCATCCATTGGATCGATCGCAGCGCCAACCTGCCGCCGCTGCCGGACGAAGAGCCGGAATTGCCGCTGCCCGAGAAGACCGGAATAGCGGCGTAACGGCAATCGCTCTTGAGCGGCGCGCTCGCCTGCGGTCATACTGCCTTTAGCATGGAGCTGTCCGTTCAGATCGAGCGCTGGCCGCTGGCGTCGGCCTTCACCATCAGCCGTGGCAGCAAGACCGAAGCGGTCGTCGTGACCGTCGAGCTGCGCGCCGATGCCTGCCGCGGCCGCGGCGAGTGCGTGCCTTATGCGCGGTACGACGAAACGCCCGAGGCAGTCGTTGCCGCGATCGAGGCGATGGGGCCGGCCCTGCGTAGTGGCCTCGACCGCACGGCGCTGCAGGCGGCGATGCCGCCCGGCGCTGCGCGCAACGCGCTCGATTGCGCTCTTTGGGATCTTGCCGCCAAGCAGGCCGGACGCCGCGTCTGTGAATTGGCTGGTCTGGTGGCGCCGGCGCCGCTCACCACCGCCTATACGATTTCGCTTGCGGCTCCGGCGGCGATGGCGGAAGCGGCGGAACGCGCCGCATTGCATTCGTTGCTCAAAATCAAACTCGGAGCTGCCGAAGGCGATGGCGCCAGGATCGCAGCGGTGCGCCGTGCGGCACCGCAGGCCGAGCTCATCGTCGACGCCAATGAAGGATGGAGCGAAACCAATCTTGCGCAAAACCTCGCCGCTTGTGCGGAGGCGGGTGTCACGCTGATCGAACAGCCATTGCCGGAAGGACGGGACGCTGCGCTCGCAGGTTTAAAGCGGCCGATTCCGGTGTGCGCCGACGAAAGCGTTCACGACCGCGGGTCGCTGGCCGCGCTCGTAGGCAAATACGACGCCGTCAATATCAAGCTCGACAAGACGGGCGGCCTGACCGAGGCGTTGGCGCTTGCCGCCGCGGCAGACCGGCAGGGCTTTCGAATCATGGTCGGCTGTATGGTGGCGACCTCGCTGGCGATGGCGCCGGCCATGCTGGTAGCGCAGCAGGCCAGTGTGGTGGATCTCGACGGCCCGCTGTTGCTGGCGAGGGACCGCCGGGACGGGCTGCGCTATGACGGCAGCGTGGTTTATCCGGCCGAAACGGCTCTGTGGGGATAAGAGCGCCGCGGCCGCCGCCAGGCAGATATGCTGACAAGCAAGCCTTCACGGCGGGATCTTGTGCACAAGCCTGTGGGTATCCTGGGGACGGGTGTTCCCAATTGGATTGTGCGTAGGCCGGTTATGCGATTGATTCGCGTCAGGTCTCGCAATGGCGAACGATCCACTGGCATTGTCCGGCATTGGCGCCGGGTTGCCGCAGGAAGCGGAATACGATGCGGTCTACGCGGCGGTCACGGCAACCGAGCGCGGCCGTTGGTTTTTGACCGAATTCGCCAGCCGTAACCGCCATGCCGACACCGGCTCGCTCGTCGCGAGCGCTGGCACGCATCGAAGCGGTCGTCGGCGCCGATTCTCGGTCGAGCGGGCCCCTCGCGACGCCGGACCTCATTGCAGCGGTGGAAAAGATTTAAGATATCGCTTTCGGACTTCGCGAGCGCGGCGCCGACCCGGCGCTGTGTAATGCGCTCGACGCGGCGGCGCGCGAAATAAGCGCAGCATCCACAAACGGTGCGGACGCTCCACGGCGGGTGCATGGCGCCACGCCGGCCCATGAGGATGAGACAAAGCTTGATGAGACGAAGCTCGATCAGACAGAGCTCGATCAGACAAAGCCCGGCGAAACCTCGTCTGCCGCGACCGATGACACCGGCGGCCGCTCAGACGAAAATTACGATGCTGACGCCGACGACTTCGGTTTCGCGCTGCAAGACCGCGAAAAGTTCGCCGCCGCCGCGGCGGCGCTTGCCGCATCGTTCTCGCTCGGCGATCAAACCGCAGACGAGCCGCAATGCGCGGCTTCACCAGATCAGCAGCAAAATCCCATACCCGAGCAGCAGCAAAATCCCGTCGCCGTCGTTCCACCGGACGCCTATTCGGCCGTGGACGCGCCGCTGCCGGAACCTGTGGCGAGTCATCCGCGCTGGTACATCGAGCCGCCAGACTTTGTGTTTCGTCCGACACGGCCTGCCGATCATAAGCCTCCCGTCGCTCCATCAGGTGAGGCCCGAGGACCGCATGCGCTGTTGCCGGGACCACGGTTTTTGCCGAATCCGGAGGACGATCCGGCCGAATTGTTTGAGCCCGTTCCAAAGCGTGCCGTCATGCCTCATTCGGCGGCAGCGCGCGTTGCGGAGCCGGAGCCCGTGCCGTCGGTCTCACGCGCGCCGACGGCCGTAATGGGGATTCCGCCGCTGCGCAGTCCGGCCGTGCCGTCGGTGCAAGCCGTTCCGCGAATGGCGCCGATCAACCCGCTCGCGGCGTTGCATGCTCTTACGGAAGACGAGTTGCTCGCTTTGTTCGGGTAACAGAGAGAGAACGTGAGCGGATCGCGGGAAACATTCCCGATCGATCCGCGTTGAATGCCGGTCAATCACTCAAGTGTCCTATTGTCGCGTTCAAGACACGGCACGGAAGTTGCTTGGAGTGAATTAAGGCGGATCAACAACGGCGTGCAGGCGATGCGTGCTGTGTGCTCCAGCTCTGCGCCCTTTCGTTGGCGATTCGCATCGGTCGATCATCTGGAGGCCACGATGCACAGACTTACCAGTCTTGCTGTGACACTGGTGGCGTTGTCGATGTTTCTATCGATCCCCAGTCGCGTGTCCGCGCACGACGACGGTCAGTACACGAATTCACCGCTGAAGGCATGGTTTGACCAGCTCGCCAGTGGAAAGGGCCTGTGCTGCTCGTTTGCGGATGGCGTTTCCGTCGAGAATGTCGATTGGGACACCCAGAATGGCCGTTATCGCGTTCGCCTCAAGGGGCAATGGTTTGTTGTTCCCGACGCGGCCGTGGTGACGGAGCCTAACAAATTCGGCCCGGCCGTGGTTTGGCCCTATCAGGACGTGGACGGAGCCACGCAAATCCGTTGCTTCCTGCCCGGCGCAGGAGCCTGAGTCCGGACACGACCGTCTTTTGTCAGGCGACCAACCGGGAAAACACTTCCGGATCGACATTGCCGCCCGAGAGGACGGCAACCGCAATCTTATTCTTGACGTCGACCTTGCCGGTCATCAGCGCGGCGAGCGCCACGGCGCCGCCCGGTTCCACCACCAGCTTCAATTCGGAAAACCCAAAGGCAACGGCTGCGGCGACCTCCGCGTCGCTGGCCACGACGCCGGCGCCGACCAGCGATTGATTGATCGCGAATGTGAGCTTGCCCGGCATGCGCGCCATCAGCGCATCGCAAATCGTGCCGGTGAGCGCGGTATTCTGCTCGCGCCGGCCGCTGCGGAACGAGCGGGCGTGGTCGTCAAAATCCTGCGGTTCGGCGGTGTAGAGGAGCGCGTCCGGTGCCCGCGCTTTGATGGCGAGCGCGATGCCCGCGGTCAGGCCGCCGCCCGAGGCGGTAACGATCACGACGTCGGGACTAAGGCCGAGCGCTGCGAGGTCCTCGACGATCTCGCGCCCGGCGGTGCCCTGTCCGGCGATGATCAGGGCGTCATCGTAAGGCGGCACCAGAACCGCACCGCGCTCGGCGGCGAGGTCCCTGGCGATCGCCTCGCGGTCGTCGCGGGCGCGGTCGTAGAGCACGATCTCGGCGCCGAACGCCGCCGTGCGTTCGCGCTTGGCGCGCGGCGCATCCGCCGGCATTACGATGACGCAGCGCATGCCGAGGAGCCGCGCTGCGGCAGCGACGCCTTGCGCGTGGTTGCCGGAGGAGAAAGCGACCACTCCGCCCGATCGACGCTCGAGCGGGATCGCCGCGAGCTTGTTGTAGGCCCCGCGGAACTTGAAGGATCCGGTGTGCTGCAGCGTCTCGGCCTTGAGAAAAACGCGCCCGCCGGTCAAAGCGTCAAGCGCGGCCGAGGTCAAAAGCGGCGTGCGCAGCGCCACCCCGGCCAAGCGCCGGGCGGCCTCGTCGACATCCGCGGCAGTGGGCAGTGCAACCGCTGCGTCCATCGCGCTCACCATGGCACGAGCCACGGCCGACGGTAACGCCGTAACTACGTCATAAGCAAGGAGGTGCGATCTGCAACGCCGGCGCCAAGCGTCACTTAGTCGAACCGTCCCGACGCATGCGCGAGCATTGTGAACACCTTGCCGGTGTCGGATGTCAGATAATTTCGCGCCACCGCGGGACCGCGGTCGCCGCGCGAGACATCGTCAAGAAGCCGCTCGAACTCGTGGATATAGTGTTCCACGGTCTGCCGGAACTCCGGATCGGAGCGGTATTTGTTGCGGATTTCGTCGAACGCCTTCTGACCCGGCTGCGTGTAGAGGCGCCGGGTGAACACGCCGCGCTCGCCGCGCCGATAGCGCTCCCACACCTCCGTGGCCGCGTCGTGATCGATCATCCGCGCGATATCGACCGAAAGCGAATCGATGGAATCGACATTGTCGCCGGTGGCGCGCTCCTCGTTGCGCGGGGCTTCTCGCGTCGCCGGCGGCGCAATCGGCGGGCTCGCTTCGTCGCGCGAGGCGCGGCTCAGCAAGTCTGACAGCCAGCCGCCATTGCGGGGCGCGGTTTCGTCCTTGCCGCCGGGAACGGGGCTGAGATTCGGTGGCGAGGAGCGCCGCGTCGGCGCGCCGGTAATGTCGCGCACCGGCGTTTGCGGCGGCGGGGCCATGTCGGGACGCATGGGCCTGACCTGGCCGCGTCCGCTGCCGGCGGCATAGACCGGCTCCGCTTCGCGGCGCATCGGCTCGGAAGCGTCGAACGAGCGGCCGTGGCGAGCGACGATACGGTTGAGTTCGGCCAGCGCTTCGATTTGATCGACGATGACGCGGCGCATTTGCGCCGTGCTTTCGGCGGTCTCTTGCGGCAGCTCGAGAATGCCGCGGCGCAACTCGGTCCGCGTCGTTTCCAGCTCGCGCTGCATTTCGCCGGCCATTTGCTTCATGCCTTGCATGACTTCGGTGAAGCGGCTGGCGCTTTGGGCGAACATCGACTGCACTTCGCCGAAGGCCTCGTCGTACACCGCGTTGAGCGCCTCGCTGGTGCGCAATCGCTCCTCATCGGAGGACTTTCGCACCAGCTCATATTGCTGCTCGATCGATTGCACGCTTTCGTTGGTGCTCTCGGCGACGACGCCGGCGATTTCGCGCGCCCGCGCCGCCGCGGTCTCGAGCGATTCGTCGAGCAGGCTGGAGAAGCGCTGCAGCCGCTCGCCGAAATCTTCGGTTCGCGCGTCGAGCGTGGCAACCAGCGTCTCGATGTTCGAATGGCGCATCGCAATCGAGTTCTTCGGTCCGGCGATTGCTCGATTCGAGCATTTCGACGGCGTCGGTGAGCGTGCGTCCGTGCGAATTGAATTGATCCGCCAGGTCGCCGAGGTCGTGCAGCACGCGGGCGGTCACGTTGTTGAACGTGCCGAGCGACTGTTCCACCTTGGCGGTGGTAGCGCCGCTCTTGCTGGAGAGATCGCTCATCGCCGCCACGAACTCGGAAACGCGCGAAGCCATGGTGTGCTCGATCGAGTTCATATTCTCCTGAGCGCCGGACAACACTTCCTGCAGCAGGATATTGGCCTCGCGCAGCCGTTCGAACAGAGCCGTCGAGTTGGAGCGCAGCATCGTGTGCGTCTCCATCATCTCGGCGACGGTCGCCGCCGCGGTCTGCTTCGATTCTTCGATGGCGCCTCTGGTGGCCCTGTGCAATTCCTCGAGCGTCCGCGAGATCGTCTGTTTGGCGGCTTCGGTGACGCCCTGCGCGCCTTCCTGCATCTGACCCAGCGTGTGGGTGATGGCGGTCGTCGCATTCAGGCTCGCGTCGTTGATCAGGCGGGCGATTTCCTCGCTCTTGTCCATCATGGTCTGCGTGAAGACGAAGCCTTTGGCGTCGATCGATTTCACCGTTTGATCGGTGATGCGCGCGACTTCTCCCGCCAGCGCCTCGCCTTTGGTGCTCAGCGCCGCAATCAGGCCGTTCGAATTCTGGTCGAGCAGGCGGGTCATGTCGTCGACGCGCTGCGTCATCGCGCCGTGGATCTCGTTGGCCTTGCCGACGAGATTGCGCGCGACTTCGTGGCTCATGCCCAAGAGTTTGCGCTCGGCCTCGCTGACGGTGCGGCCGATCGCGTCGGCATTCGACTGTGTGGTCTTGCCCAGCACGTCGGCGGCTGCGGCTGCCGCCTTGGTGATCGCTTCGTTGGCTGCGGCCGCCGCCTTGCCGACGGTCTCGTTGACCGCGGTCGAGCTCCTGGCCAGCAGATCGTTGGCGGTCGCCGTGGTCTTGCCGAGCGTCTCGTTGGCCGCGGTGGCGCTCTTGGTGATGGTGTTGGTCAGCGCGCCGGCGCTGCGGTTGAGCGAAACCGTGGCCTCCGCGGCGCTGCGATTGAGCGCTTCGGTCGCCGCCGTGCTGGCGGCCGCCGTTTTGCCGAGTGCTTCGGTGGTGTTGACCGCAAGCTGGGTCAGCACGCGCTCGACGTTGCTCGAATTGGTCTTGATCGAGTTCGGTCATCTGGTCCATGCGCGATGTCAGCAGATCGGCGGCGCCGCGGCTGCGCACTTCAAGCTGCTGGACGACGGCTTCGGCGCGGCCGACCAGCAACTGCTCCAATTGGCTGATCCGGCCGTCGAGCGTGTTGGCGACTTCCAGGGCGCCTTTGCCGAGCGTCGAGTTGATTTTTGCGATCCGCTCGCCGACCGTATCGGTGAGCTTGGCGGCGCGCGTGTCGATAAGCGTGGTGACCTCGCTGATGCGCCGGTCGACGGCGGCGGTGACCTCCTTGCCGCCGTCGGCGAGCGTCTTGGCGACATCGGCGACGCGGGCCGACAATGCATCGGTGAGGCTCTGCGCGCGGCTGTCGAGCGTTTCCTCGAAACGTCCCAGACGCTGATCGAGCGCGGTGGTGACTTCATTCGCCTTGGCGGTGACGCGGTTGTCGAAGCTGTCGACATAGGTGCGCATCGACTCGGAGACGTCCTGAGTGCGGGCGCCGAGCCGCTCGACCAGCTCGGAGCCGTAGGTCTTCACCGTCCGATCGAATTCGGCGAGATGCCGGGTGATGAGGTTGCCGAGCGTCGAGGAATCCCGCGCGATCCTTTCGCCGAGCTCGGCGCCGGTGTGATTGAACATGTCCTCGAACGCGGCAAGGCGTGCGATCAGCATTTCCTTGATGGCGTCATTGCGGGTGGCGATGACGCCGGCGACGTGCTCGGCGCTTTCGCGAACCTGGTCGGTCGTCGCGGTGCTGTGCGAAGTCAGCATTTCGGCGATGCGGTCGCCGGCTTGCTGCAGCTTGCCGGCCATGTCCGAGCCGCGCAGATCGAGATCGACGAGAAGCGATTCGCCCGACGACTTGAGCGTGCTGTTGACCTCCTCGACGCGCATCGCAATCGTCTCGGCGATCTGCCCGGAAGTCTCGACGATGGCGTCGGTGAATTCCTGCGATCGGCCGGCAACCAGGTCGACCACCGCAAGCGATTTCTCGGAGAAGGATTCGGTGATCCGGTCGAGCCGGGACGTCATCATGTCCTCAAGGCCGGTGGCGATTTCGGCGAACTCCTCGCCGATGTGGTTGGTCTTGAAATCGAGGCTCGAGCTGAGCCGGTCGCTGGCCGCACCGATCGCCCGCGACGTCTCCTCGCTCGCGGCCTCCAGCCGGTCGAGCAGGTCGCTGCCGCGGTCGCTGAGCTGCTGGATCATGCTGTCGCCGATCTGGCCAAGCGTAAGGGTGATGTGTTCGCCGCGTTCCGCCAGCGAATGCGTGATGCGTTGCGCCGCTTCATTGACCTGTTGTCCGACCAGATCGCTGATCGTGGAAAGATCCTGCGTGAGATCGATGTGCACGTTGTCGATGGCGGAACGGACCTGCTCGGCTTGTCCGACCAGGGTGTCGCGCTGGCTGGACATGTCCTGCAACAGCCCGCGAATTCGCACCTCATTGTCGCTATAGGTGCGTTCGAGCGCGGCGACCTCGTTCTGCACCAGCGCTTCGAGCTCGCTGGCGCGTGCCAATGCGCGTTCCACGCCGTCGCCCATGGCCGCGACCTCGCGCCGGATGGCCTGACCGACGGTGACGATGGAATCCCGCGCCACGCTCTCGGGTTCGGCAAGCCGCATCGCCACCCGCGCCATCGACTGGGCGATGAGCCGCAGTTCCTGCGCCCGCCATGCCATGTGCGCCACGCCGAAGAAGAAAATGATCGGCAGCAATGCAGCGGCGCCAAGCCCGACCATGAGCGCGATCGAAGAGTGGCCCGGGCCCAGCGCGGCATTGATGTCGGACAGATAAGCAAACGACAGCGACAGACAGCCGACGATCCAGGCGCAGGAGAACGCGGTTGCGACGAAATAGGACGAGCGCGCCGGCCGCCGCTGCAAGGCGTGCAGGATCTGGCCGATCGATTGCTGATCGTCGTTGGCCGCACGGCCGGCTTGACCGGCAAGATCCCGCGTTCCGACGGCCTCGGTGCTGAACAGGTCGTCCTGAGCGGACGCGGCCGTGGCGCTCGAGCCGGAGGCCTCGGCCGGGCCGGTCAAGAGGTCCGACATGGATCCGGACATGGATCCCGACATCGACTCCGAGCGGCTCCCCGGCTGCTCTTCGTCCTGCCGAATGTTGAGTGCTTCCTGGATCGCCGACAGCGCCGCCTCGGTCGGGTCCGTCATCTTCTTAGGATAGTTGGCCATTTCGGTCGTCGCCTCGCGTGTTACGCCTGACTAGGACGGCCCAAGCTACTGAGCATCCGTTCCGTGCAGAGTTTTGGGCCGCGCCACGAGCGCGTGATCGTTCAATCCCCACCGGTTCCGGGGCTGCCCCCCGCAAGCCCCTCAGGTCGCACTTCGATAGCCCATCCTATCGGCCTGGAAGATCGAAGAAAACCGATTCAGTAACGTCCCTTTAATCATCGTTAACGGCTTTTTCACCTTAATGCCGTCAATGTTCCGGGGGCGCTAAGACGCGCCATTGTTGCGTCGAAAATGGCGGCCAGCGTTCGATGGCGACGGCCGGTCCGGGTGTGCCGGAGTAAGGGTTCGCTTACTCTCGGCGAGCAAAGATGTCCGGCCATCTCCTGTTCCGTAAGCGGTTTGTGCTGTCATCGTTGCGCATGTGCAAAATCGAGCCCGACCCCAGAACGTCGGCTCGGCCGGGAGAGCGTCATGACAACTTCGCACGCGGCTGTTGCTGCCGCGCACAGCGACCAAAAGGCGACCGCGATCGACGAGAACCATCTCGACCGCATGACGTTGGGCGACCGGCGGCTGGAGCGGGAAGTGCTTGAACTGTTTCTCCGGCAAACCGCCCTTATGCTCGATCGCATCATGGCCGCGGAGCCTCCGGTGGCGGCGGCCGCTGCCCATACCCTGAAGGGCTCGGCGCGCGGCATCGGCGCCTGGCGCGTGGCCCGCGCGGCCGAACTGGTGGAGCATGCTGCGGGCGGAAACGTCGGCGATACCGGCATCGGGAATATCGGCAGGGACGATCTGGAGGCCGCGATCGCTGAACTCAAGGCCGCGAGCCTTGAAGCCGGCGCCACCATCGCCGCACGCCTGACCGTTCTGCTCACCGAGCGCAGCGGCGGCCGCTAAACTCCGAGACCCTGGCGCCGCGTCGCGCGAGCCGATAGAAGAGGCTGGCCGGCTTCCGGCCAACCAGCTGTTGCCGCGCTTTCTCTAAACCTGAACTTTCCCGCCTCCGCCATGGTTCAAATCACATTCATCGATTCCAAGGGGAACGCCCGCACGGTTGAGGGCGAGGTCGGTTCCACGGTCATGGAAACGGCGATTAAGAGCGGCGTGCCCGAGATCGAAGCGGAGTGCGGCGGCGCCTGCGCCTGTTCGACCTGCCATGTCTATATCGAGGAGACGTGGCGCGAGAAGGTCGGCGAGCCGTCGCCGATGGAAGAGGACATGCTCGATTTCGCTTACAATGTGCAGCCGAATTCGCGGCTGTCTTGCCAGATCAAGGTCCGGGAGGACCTTGACGGTCTTATGGTGCGGACTCCGGACCGGCAAGCCTAGCCCGGACGAATTTCGGCATTCCTGGCATGATCCGGGCCTGATCGTGATCGCCGATTTCAGCCTTCCCCTGGCGCTTCGCTCACGCTAGACACTCGCCACCTCCTCAAACCCATTATTTGGACCACCACGGACGCGATATGACTGAACCTATCAAGACCGACGTTGTCATCGTCGGTGCCGGGCCGATCGGCCTGTTTGCCGTGTTTGAGCTCGGCCTGCTCGACATGAAATGTCACCTTGTCGACATTCTCGACAAAATCGGCGGACAATGCGCCGAGCTTTATCCCGAAAAACCGATCTACGACATTCCCGGCATTCCGCACACCAGCGCGCACGGCCTGGTCGACGCGCTGCTGCAGCAGATCAAGCCGTTCAATGCGCAATTTCATCTCGGCGAGATGGTGGAGACGGTCGAGAAAATCGGCGACCCGCTATTCCGCGTGAAAACCGATCAGGGCACGGAATTCGAGTGCAAGATCGTGGTCATTGCCGCCGGCGGCGGCTCGTTTCAGCCCAAGCGTCCGCCCATTCCCGGCATCGAGCCCTACGAAGGCAAGTCGGTGTTCTACGCGGTGCGCAAGATGGAAGCCTTCCGCGGCAGGCGTGTGCTGGTCGTCGGCGGCGGCGACAGCGCGCTTGACTGGACGCTCAACCTCGCGCCGATTGCGAGCCATCTCACGTTGTTGCATCGGCGCAGCGAGTTCCGCGCTTCGCCTGACAGCGTCAACAAAATGATGGCGCTCGTCGGCGAGGGCAAGATCGATTTTGTGTTGGGCCAGGTGACATCGCTGTCCGGTGCCGACGGTCAAATCGCCAAGGCGGCCGTGAAGAACAACGAAGGGTCGACCTATGAAATCGCGTGCGACGCCTTGCTGCCGTTCTTCGGTCTGACGATGAAGCTCGGCCCGGTCGCCAACTGGGGATTTGAGCTCAAGAATAACGAGCTTATTCCGGTCGATACCGAAAGCTTCGAAACCAGCGTGCCGGGGATTTTCGCCATCGGCGACATCAATTGGTATCCCGGCAAACTGAAGCTCATTCTGTCCGGTTTCCACGAGGGCGCGCTGATGGCGCAAAAAGCCTACCGCTATATCTTCCCGGAGAAGCGGCTGGTGTTTCAGTACACGACGTCGTCGACGAGCCTGCAAAAGAAGCTCGGCGTGGCGCCCGAGCGACCGGTACCGGCGCCCGCGTCCTGATTTAAATCATGATCCGGAAAATGCCTGCCCTCGGACTTGATCCGCGGGTGGGTACCGGTTTTCCGATACGCCAGCCAGGAATTGTAGACCGCGATCCAATTCAAACTCGGATCACGGTCTACGGCGTCCGCGCCGGCAGTGGCGCCGGGCTCGGCCCGGCTGGCGATGCCGGCGCCCCAGGCACCGGCGGGCTCGGCGGCGGCAGCGCTTCCGATTGAACAGCGGGGGGAGCCGCCAAACCGAGCACGCCGCGCACGACCGGCAGCGCCGCGTCCGCCATCGTCGCGTAGCCTTCGGCGGTCGGATGCACGGCGCCGCCATAGACGGCGCTGAGCACACCCCACAGCGCATCGTGGATATCGCTCGGCTTCAAGATCGCCGGCATGCCTTCGGGATAGGTCATCGCGGTGAAATAGCTGTCGTTGGCGGTTCTGATCCAGCGTCCTCGCGGAAGGTAGGGGCGATAATCGCCGGGCGGCTCGCCGCAGGCCATCGGATTGTCGGGCGCGACGTCCGGATCGGTTTGGAAGCTGTCGCCGCTGGTCGAGAAGCAATGCCGGTCGAATTCCGGATCGCTTGCCGCACGCACGCACATGCCATGCCGCTCGAACGCCGCCTGATGGCCGTCGACAAACGCCATGCTGTCGGTCGCCGGATCCCGGCAGGTCTTGTCGCCGTCGCAGGTGGCGAGCGCTCTGATCTTGGGCAAGAATTTGGTGTCGACAAAGTCCGCCGCGGCGCGCAGCCGCTCGGCGTCGGCGCCGAACGCCGGATGTACATCGAGGCCGTCGCGCCCGCCCGGACACGGCTTGTCTTCAGCTTGCATGGCCGGATTGGGATAGGAGACGAAAACCACGCGATTGAGATTGCCGCCGACAAACGGCTTTAACGCGGAGCGCATTTGGGCGAATTCGCCCGGCAAGTCTTGGTTTAGGGCTTTGAGCGAATCGGCGACGCTCGAAATGGCGCCGCCCTCCCGCAGCAACAGCCGCTCGGTGGCGGCGTCGACGATGACGTTGGCGACCAGCCCGGCGAAATTCACGTCGTTGGCGCCGACCGTCAATAACATCATGTCGAGATTGCGCTTCGGATCTTGGTGATGCACCTCGGCCAAGATCTGGCGCAACTCGGCAAATTGAGCCGGCGAGGTGCCGGAACAGGTTTCGATGCCGACCACCCATGGGCAATCGTCGGCGCGTTGCCCGTCAAACAATCCGGCGCCGATGGTCGCGCCGGTACAGGCCAGCGGCACCAGAGTGACCGCGATGTGCGGTTGCTCGATTGCAAGCGCGAGCATGGTGCGGACCTGGTAGCTGTATAGCGAGCGGTGGCAGGCCGGACTTCATCCAGCGCGCGCCGTGGCGGGCCCAATCTCTCGCGGCGCTCGGGCTCGCCGGTCCGTCTTCGCAGGACCGATCGTCGTTGTAGCCGGCGCGGCTCGGCCGGAAATACTGGCTGAAGCCGCCGCTCAGAAAGCGCTTGAAGCAGAACCCGCCGTCCAATTCCACCGCGCGATCGGGATTGCCCTCGCCGGCGGCGATGGAATTGCCGAGCCCGGCGACGAAGATATCGCGCACCGCGATCTCGGTGCTCACCCGTTGCGCAGTGCCGTCGCCAAGCGGGATATCCACCGAGGCGACCGTGGTCCGGCCCGACGGCACGCGGAGCTTGACTTCCTGGTCGCACGGCGCGGTCGTCTGCGTCGACGATCCGCCGCCGCTGTCGAAACTCCAGACGCAATTCGCGCCAGCCGGCACAGGACCGGAGAGGGTCAGGCCGACCGGGTGATCTTGCGGCGCAAGATAATTTTCGCGCACCCCATCGCGCTCGCAGGTTTCGACCAGGTTGCCGTAATCGTCGAGGCACAGGTCGCCGACGACGTCCCTGGCCCAACCGAGGCCATCGGTCGCATTCTCCAGCCGGCGTTCGGCGGCGAGTACGCCGTCGCCGCGGCTGGCGGCAGCCATGCGCGCAAAGTCGGCTTCGTTGCGGAACAGCCGAAAGCGGTTTTTGACCTCCCAGACAATGCGAAAATTACCGGTCCCGGCGAGAGGCGCGGGCGGTGCCGCCGGCGGCGCGGGCGCGGCGGTGCCCTGCGCCATCGCCTGCGAGAGCGGCACGAGAAGCAATAGGATGGCCAGGATTGCGGAAAGGCGCATTGTCGTGGGTGAGCGGCGAGGGTGATCCTTGTATCACCCGGCTTGCGGCGGAAATGTGAGGGCGGGTAGGAACGTTGGGCCACAAGGGTGGTTTATTTCGGGTCGCAGCCTATTAGGGCTCGCAGGCAATTAAAATGCCGGATTCTACGATCACCACGAAGTGTTGCATCGCCGGCGGCGGTCCGGCGGGAATGATGCTGGGCTTCCTGCTCGCGCGGGCCGGCGTCCCTGTCGTGGTGCTGGAGAAGCACGCCGATTTCTTCCGCGATTTCCGCGGCGATACGGTGCACCCGTCGACGCTCGAACTCATGTACGAGCTCGGCCTGCTCGATGAATTCCTTAAAGTGCCGCATCAGAAGCTCGAGACTTTGTCCGGTCAGATCGGCGCCGAGCACCTGACGATGGTCGATTTCCGGCATCTACCGACGCATTGCAAATATATCGCGCTGATGCCGCAATGGGATTTTCTCAATTTCGTGGCCGAACACGGCAAACGCTACAAGGCCTTCGACCTGCACATGAAGGCGGAGGCGACGGATTTGATCGAGGAAGGCAGCCGCGTTGTCGGGCTGCGCGCCAAGACGCCGGATGGCTTGCTGACCGTCCGCGCCGATCTGACCGTCGGCTGCGACGGCCGGCATTCCACCGTTCGCGAAAAGGCGGGTCTGCGGAGCGAGGATTACGGCGCGCCGATGGACGTCTTATGGTTTCGCCTGTCGCGCAAGGCCGACGACACGACGGACACGTTCGGCCATGTCGAGGCGGGCCGGATGATGATCATGCTCGATCGCGGCGACTACTGGCAGTGCGCCTATGTCATTCAGAAGGGCGGCATCGAAAAGATTAAGGCGGAAGGGCTCGAAGCGTTCCGCCGACGGGTCGTCGATATGTCGCCGTTTCTCGGCGAACGCATCGGCGAATTGAAAAGCTTCGACGACGTCAAGCTCCTGAGCGTTACAGTCGATCGGCTGGCGAAATGGTGGCGCCCCGGCTTGCTCTGCATCGGCGATGCGGCGCACGCGATGTCGCCGATCGGCGGCGTCGGCATCAACATGGCGGTACAGGACGCGGTCGCCGCGGCGAACCGGCTCGCCGGTCCGCTGGCGCGCGGCAAAGTGACCGACGAAGACCTTCAGGCGATCCAAGCCCGTCGCACGCTGCCGGTGCGTTTCACCCAATGGCTCCAGCTCAATATCCAGAAGCGCATCATCAGCCGCGTGCTCGGCATGGAAGGCGAGCGGCGGCCGAAGCCGCCGCTGTTTTTCAGACTCTTCAACGTATTTCCGGTACTGCGCCGCTTTCCGGCACGGCTCCTTGGCGTCGGCATCCGGCCGGAGCACATCCGCACGCCGGAAGTCGGCGCGCCCTGACCTTGCGGCTCGGTTAGCTGCGCCGGCGCAATTCTGCGTCGGTGCGGGCGAGAATTTCGACGAGGCCCGCTTCGCCCTCGGCGTCGTCTTCGAGCTTCTTGCCGAGCGTCTGTCGCAAATGATCGAGCGCGGCTTCGACCAGCGGCGGCAATGAACCCCGCTCCTCGCGTTCGCCGCGCGCGGCACGCCGCCAGCGGTTGACGCGGTCGCCGAAGGCGGTCAGCCGGTCGAGCACGGCGTCGGCGAGATCGCGATTGGCTTTCAGATATGCGCGGCCTTCGTCGGTGATGCTGTAGAGTTTCTTCGAGCCTTCCGCCGAGGCGGTGACGTAGCCGGCTTCCTCGAGATAGGTCAGCGTCGGATAGACGATGCCGGGGCTCGGCGAATACCAGTCCGCGGTCTTCTCCTCGACCAGCTTGATGATCTCGTAGCCGTGGCGCGGTGCCTCGGCGATCAAAGCGAGCGCAATCAGCCGCAAATCGCCCTGCGCCAGCATGCGCCCGGCCCGCATATCGTCGGGGTTCATATCGCCCCGCCCGCCGCCGTGCCGGCCGCCGCCAAATCCGAAGCCGCCGAAGCGGCCGTGACGGCGATGATGCCGCCCCGCGGCCCAATGACCCCCGTTAGATCCACAATGTTCACGCATTTTTCTCTCCTGTTATGTGTAAGATATATCTTTAGATAGATCATCCTTAGTCATTACGCAAGATATATCTTTCCGGTCGAAGGTGGCCTGCATTTGCAAGCGCTTGGCTGAGCTTGGCTACGGGGGACGCGGGTGGGTGCGGTGGCGACAGCGCCCCGCCGCGATTACTATGGTGGCCGATGTTCGCGACCTTTTTCCATGAACTTAAGGCTGCCGGCGTGCCGGTCACGCTGCGCGAATACCTCACCTTGATGGAGGCGATGGAGAAAGATCTCGCCGGGCGGCGCGTCGAGGATTTCTATTATCTGTCGCGTTCGGCGCTGGTGAAGGACGAGCGCAATCTCGACAAGTTCGACCGGGTGTTCGGCCACGTCTTCAAGGGCCTCAATCTCCTCGAAGAGGCGCTCGCCGCGGAAATTCCCATCGAATGGCTGAAGAAGCTCACCGAAAAATATCTCACCGACGAAGAGAAAAAGCAGATCGAGGCACTGGGCGGCCTCGACAAGCTTCTTGAGACGCTGCGCCAGCGCCTTGCCGAACAGAAAGGCCGCCACCAGGGCGGCAAGAAATGGATCGGCACCGCCGGGACATCACCCTTTGGCGCTTACGGCTATAATCCGGAAGGCGTGCGCATCGGTCAGGACACGAACCGCAATTTCCGCGCCGTGAAGATCTGGGACAAGCGCGAGTTCAAGGACCTCGCCGGCGACGTCGAGCTCGGCACCCGCAACATCAAAGTCGCATTGCGCCGCCTCCGTAAATTCGCCCGCACCGGCGCGCCGGACGAGCTCGACCTCGACGGCACCATCAAAGGCACTGCGCATAAGGGCTACCTCGACATTCTTATGCGGCCGGAGCGGCACAACACCATCAAAGTGCTGCTGTTGCTCGATGTCGGCGGTTCGATGGACTGGCACGTCAAGGTGACGGAAGAGTTGTTCTCGGCCGCGCGCAGCGAGTTCAAGCACCTCGTGCATCTATACTTCCACAACTGCCTTTACGAGAAAGTCTGGCGACAGAATGCCCGGCGCTGGACCGAGACCACGCCGACCTTCGACGTGCTGCACACTTATCCGCACGACTACAAGGTGATCTTCGTCGGCGATGCGTCGATGTCGCCTTACGAGATCGCGGCGCCGGGCGGTTCGGTCGAGCACTTCAACGAGGAGGCGGGGCAGGTATGGATGGCGCGTGTCGCCGCGACCTACCCGTCTTGCGTCTGGCTCAATCCGGTGCCGGAGCGCGAATGGGACACCACCGCCTCGATCAAAATGATGCGGCAATTGCTTGGCGGGCGGATGTATCCCCTGACCATCGAAGGCCTCGACGCGGCGATGCGGGAATTGGGGCGGTAACCGACTGAATCTCCCCATTTCTGCGGTGTTTGCGGCGGGCTTCCGAATCGCGGTGAAGGCCTTATATTGGTTGCCGTCGTCAACAACCGAAAGGAGGTGATCCAGTGTCTCATTGTCTATCGCCGCGGTCGCCGGCATCCGTGAACTGGATCTTGGCCTCTTTCTTGGCCTCTGCCGAGGTCCTCGCCTAGGTGGTCTAATCGGCCATCGGGCTCACGCGCGTAAGGCAGACCATCGCCAACGCAACCGGGCCACGGCCTGACAATGGAAGGGTCGCCCGCAAGGGCGGCCCTTCTTTGTTGCTCGGCGCGTTGGTCGGTTCATGCGCCGCGCGACGGTCGTAAAATAGGCCTATGGTTGCGGAACGAGGAGGCGACCATGCCCGCCGAAAAATTCGATTTCCCCAACGCCCAAGGCCAAACGCTGGCTGCGCTGCTCGACCGGCCGGACGGGCCGACGCGGGCGGTGGCGCTGTTCGCACACTGCTTTACCTGCGGCAAGCACAATCGCGCGGCGCGCCACATTGCCGAGGGGCTCAAGCTCCACGGCATCGCCGTGCTGCGCTTCGACTTCACCGGGATCGGCGCCAGCGAAGGCGAATTCGCCAACACCAACTTCTCGTCCAACGTCGACGACCTTGTCGCCGCTGCCGACCATTTGCGCCGCACGCTCGCTCCTCCGGCGATCTTGATCGGCCACAGCCTCGGCGGCGCCGCGGTGCTGGCCGCCGCCCATCGCATCCCCGAGGCGAAAGCGGTCGTCACCATTGCCGCGCCGTTCGATCCCGCGCACGTGGTCGGGCTGTTCGGCGAGAAGATCGCCGAGATGGGCGACGAGGGCGAGGTTCAAGTGACGCTTGCCGGACGGCCGTTCAAAGTCCGCCGCAGCTTTCTGGAAGACGTCAATCAACAGAACCTCGGCCAGCATATCGGCCGGCTGCACAAGGCGCTCTTGGTCTTTCACTCGCCGACCGACGATACGGTCGGCATCGATAATGCCAGCCACATTTTCACCACGGCCAAGCATCCCAAGAGCTTCATTTCGCTCGCCGGCGCCGATCATCTCATCAGCAAAGCGAGCGATGCCGCCTATATCGCGACCGTCATTTCAGCCTGGGCGGGCCGCTATCTCGGCATGACTGCCGATACGCACCCGCCGGAGCAAATGCCCGACAATACCGTCGTCGTCCGCGAAACCCGGCGGGGAAAATTTCAGCAGGACATCATGGTCGGCAATCACCATCTGCTCGCCGACGAGCCGCTAAAGGCCGGCGGCCTCGACAGCGGCCCCGGCCCTTACGATCTCTTATTGGCGGCGCTCGGCGCCTGCACGTCGATGACGGTGCGGCTCTATGCCGATCTCAAGCAGATCCCGCTCGCGCGCACCCTGGTGCGGCTGCGCCACGCAAAGATCTACGCCACCGACTGCGCCGAGTGCGAGACCAAAGAGGGGAAGATCGATCGGATCGACCGCGAGATCGCCTTTGAGGGCAATCTCACCGCGGAAGAGCGCGCGCGACTTCTTGAAATCGCCGATAAGTGCCCGGTGCACCGGACGCTGAAATCCGAAGTGGACATTCGCACAGTCGAAGTTGAGTTCGCCCAAGCGGCGGAGAGACCATGACCGATTTGTCCGGCACGGATTTGTCCGGCAGAATTGCACTGATCACCGGCGCAAGCCGCGGTATCGGCCGCGTCATAGCGCTGGAGCTCGCTGCGGCCGGCTGCGATATCATGCTGACCGCGCGCGACCGCGACGCCCTGAACGCGGTGGCCGCCGAGGTCCGCGCGCTTGGCCGGAAAGCCGCGGTTCACGCCGCCGAGCTCACCGCCGAGGGCGCGCCCGACGCGCTCGTGGCTGAGCTCCAGCGCGAGTTCGGCCGCCTCGACATTCTCGTCAACAATGCCGGCGCCACCAAGCGCGGCGGGTTTTTCGAGCAGGGCGAGCAGGAATGGCGCGACGCTTTCGAGCTTAAATTCTTCGCTCATGTACGCTTGTGCCGCGTTGCCTGGCCGCTTCTCAAGGCGGGCAAAGGCTCGGTGGTGTTCATTGCCGGCACGAGCCCGCGCGCGCCCGTCGCCGATTCCATGATTGGCGCTGCGGTGGTCGCCGCCATGCTTGCCTTCATGCGGGCGCTCGCCGATCTTGGCAAACGCGAAGGCGTTCAGGTCAACGCCGTCAATCCGGGCTCGATCAAGACCGACCGCTTCCGCGGACGGCTCGCCAAGGTCATGAAAAAGACCGGGCTCGACGAAGCCGCGGCGACCGAACGTCACCGCCAGGACCTCGACATCACGCGGTTCGGCATGCCGGAAGACATCGCCGGCTTGGTGCGCTTCATCGTCTCGCCGCGCGGCAGCTTGTTGCACGGCACGGCAATCGATATCGACGGCGGCCAGGTCGGCCCGTTGCGCATGTCACTATACGATTAGCCGCAATTCCGGCGGTCGTTCACTTTGCGGCGGCAATTGATTTAGATCAAAAGCGGACTGGATGAAGAGTCTTTATGATTTCCGGTTGTCCTAGGTCATTGAACAGAATTCCTATAAGCTAAATCCTGCGGGGTTTGCTGCGGGAAAGCCGTCGGGCTCTATGCATTTGAAGAATAGCATCACGCAGAACGCCGCCCCGGACTCCGAAAGCCGTCTGGATTTTCTCGCCGGCGGAGGCGAGATGGGGGCGTTGGTGCGCGCTCACGACTGGGCGGCGACCCCGCTCGGTCTGCCGGAGACTTGGCCACAGAGTCTGCGCACGACCGTGAGATTGATGCTCAACACCCGGCATCCCATGTTCATTTGGTGGGGGCCGGAGCTCATTCAATTTTACAATGACGCCTACCGTCAGACGATGGGTCCGGAGCGTCATCCGAGCGCGCTTGGGCAGCGCGGCCGGGAATGCTGGGAGGAAATCTGGGACATCATCGGTCCGCAGATCGAAATGGTTCTCGCCGGCAAGGGCGCGACCTGGCACGAGGATCATCTCGTCCCCGTCACCCGCCATGGCCGGCGCGAAGACGTTTGGTGGACCTATAGCTTCAGCCCGATCGACGACGAGACCAAGCCGGGCGGAGTTGGCGGCGTGCTGGTGGTTTGCAACGACGTCACCGAACGGCACCACATGGTCGAGACGCTGCGCGCCAACCAGGAGCACCTCAAGCTTCTCGCCAATGAGCTGAACCATCGCGTGAAAAACACGCTGGCGACCGTGCAGGCGATTGCCAGCCAGACCTTGCAAGACGGCACTTCAATGAAGGAGGCGCGCTCCGCTTTGACCGCGCGGCTGATAGCGCTGTCGAAAGCACACGATGTCTTGACCGACGAGGGATGGGCCGGCGCCGATCTCGCCGACATCGTCAGCGCGGCGGTCGACACGTTCGCCGGCGGCGACGGGGCCCGCTTTCGAGTCGACGGGGCGTCCGTTCGCCTGTCGCCGCGCAGTGCCCTTCTTTTTGCGATGACGCTCAATGAACTTTGCACCAATGCGATAAAGTACGGAGCGCTATCGCAGCCTGCGGGCCAAATCGACATTTCCTGGCAGGTCGAAGCGTCGAACGCCGGCCCGGCAGAGCTGCGGATGCGGTGGATCGAGCGCGGCGGACCGCCGGTCGAGCCGCCCGCCCGCAAGGGCTTTGGCTCGCGATTGATCGAGACCGCACTGGCCGCGGAATTCGATGGCGCGGTCGCCGTCGACTACGCGTCGAGCGGCGTGACCTGCAGCATCCGCGCGCCGCTGGCGGCGATCCAGCAAGACAATCCGCGGTCCGCCTGATATCGGCGTTCCGGCCCGGTTGATTGCCCCGCGTCGTCGGCTTACGCGTCCAGCTTCTCGGCCATCGCGCCGGCCGGGGTGGTCTCGGGCGCCAGCGTCGCCTTGGCCGGCACAAAGGCTTGAGCGCTCGCCGGCGCGTCGACCGGCTTATCGAGCCGCCGCGACACCCCTTCGAATTGCGCGTCCTGCTCGATGGCCAGCGACTTGCTGTAAATCTCGCCTTCGACCGCGGCCGTGTCCTGCAGCTTGACGCTATTGCTGTGGATAACGCCCTTGCAGACGCCGAAAATGATCGTCTCCTGCGCGAGGATATTGCCTTCGACCTGCGCGCCTTTTTTGACGATGAGATGCGAAGCATGGATGTCGCCGTTGACGCGGCCGCAGATTTGCAGGGTTCCCTCGCTGACAATGTTGCCCGTCACCAGGACGCCGTGGGCGAGCGTGGAGACCGTGTCCGGTAACGCCGTTCCGTTCGTGGCCTTGACCTCCGGCTTGACGTCGCCCCTGTGGCCGTTAACGCCGCCGGGCTCGCGCTCACTTTGCGATTTTGAAAAGACGCTCACGCTATGCTCCCTCTCTCGCACCAGTCGCAATTTGATCGTTCGCTTGGCGAACGCGCGGCTCCGCTGTTGCTCGCCTAGACATCATAAGATGGACCGGTTTATCGGGCGCAAAATCTTGGCATCAAGGATAACGGCGCGCACGAATAATTTGCTGCCGCGCAGCGTTTACCAAATCAGAAGCTTAAAGACCGCCGGCTCTTTATCGCGGGATCGCAACGGTTCAAGACATCGCCAAGCGAGCGCCAAGAGGGCATCATGAATGACGACGCATTGAAAGCGGCGGTCAATCAGTTCCTGCGGCACGTCAGCGGCACCGCTCAGCGCGAACTGGAAAAAGCGGTTCGCAAGGGCGTTGCCAGCGGAAAACTGCGCGCCAATGAGGCCTGCAGCACCGGCGTCACTCTCTCGATCGAAAAGGTCGGACTGGACGTAACGATTTTCGGCAATATCAAACTCTAACAAACGTCATTCGTCGCCGCGGCGTGTCATTCAGCCGGGCGTTTTAACTTTTGTCCGCGCCGCCTTAATCACCTCCGCGATCGCCGCATCGTTCCCCGGCGCCATGATATGGACGCCGGCGACGCCGGGGATGGTCGACAGTTCCTCGATCAGCTCGACGCAGATGGCGATGCCTTCGCGCGCCGCATCGGCCGCTTTCTCCAACCGCGCGATATATTCGTCGGCGATGATGGTGCCGTAGAGGTGGCTTTTCATCCACGCCGCCGATTTGGCCGAGCGCAGCGGATTGACGCCGATCAGGATGGCAAGCCTTTTGGTGATGCCGGCTGCTTCGAGCGCGGCGATATAGCGGCGCACGATCGCCGCATCCATGCAGAATTGGGTCTGCGCGAATTGCGCGCCCGATTTCACCTTGCCAAGGAGCGCCTTCGGCTCCCAGCCGGCCGGCGGGTCGATCGGCATGTCGGCGGCGCCGATGAAGAACGCGGCGTGCCCGCCGACCTTGCGCCCGGTAGGCAGCGCACCCTCGTCGCGCAGCCGCCGCGCCGTCTCGATCAAAGTCTTCGAATCGACGTCGAACACCGGCTTGGTCTCGGGCTGGTCGCCCGACTTCGGGTCGTCGCCGGTGAGCAGGAGCAGGTTGCGGATGCCGAGCGCGGCCGCGCCCATCATCTCGCCCTGCAACGCCAGGCGGTTCTTGTCGCGGCAGGTGATTTGCAAGATTGGCTCGATGCCGGCGCCGATGAGGAGGCTCGCCGCGGCGAGCGCCGCCATATGGGCCCGGGCGCCGGCGCCGTCGGTGACATTGACCGCATCGGCCAGCCCCTTCAGCGATGCCGCTTTTGCCAGCAGCTCCTGCGCATCGCACGATACCGGCGGCGCCAATTCCGCGGTCATGACGAAACGGTGATCTGGACCGCCTGGGCGCAGGCGCTCTTGCAGCGTGGAGGGCAGGGGGGTGCTCGTGTGCTCGTTCATCGTCGGCTCAGCGCATATATGCTTTACCGCATCACATCAAATCGGCTGTGAATTGCCCACTTGCAGGCCGCTTTCTGGACAGGACAGCGGGGGGCCGATAGAGAGTGGCCCACTGCGCACGGTGGAACTTGAAGACTTCTTCGAACTGGGACTTGCGATGAGCGGCGTCAACGATATCAGATCGGCCTTTCTCGGCTATTTTGCGCGCGAGGGGCATGAAGTCGTGCCATCGTCGCCGCTGGTGCCGCGCAACGATCCGACGCTGATGTTCACCAATGCCGGGATGGTGCAGTTCAAGAACGTCTTCACCGGGCTCGAGAAGCGGCCTTATTCGCGCGCGGTCACCGCGCAGAAATGCGTGCGCGCCGGCGGCAAGCACAACGACCTCGACAATGTCGGCTACACCGCGCGCCACCACACCTTCTTCGAGATGCTCGGCAATTTCTCTTTCGGCGATTATTTTAAGGAACGCGCCATCGAGCTCGCCTGGAATTTGGTCACCAAGGAATACGGCGTTCCGGCGGAGAAGCTCCTCGTCACCGTCTATATCGACGACGACGAAGCTTTCGACCTTTGGAAGAAGATCAGCGGGCTTTCGGACAAGAAAATCCTGCGCATCGCCGGCAGCGACAATTTCTGGCAGATGGGCGACACCGGTCCGTGCGGGCCATGCTCGGAAATCTTCTACGATCACGGCGAGCATATCTGGGGCGGCCCGCCCGGCAGTGCGGAAGCCGACGGCGACCGCTTTGTCGAAATCTGGAATCTCGTCTTCATGCAATACGAGCAGCTTGCCGGCGGCAAGCGCCTCGACCTGCCGCGGCCGTCGATCGACACCGGCATGGGCATCGAGCGCATGGCTGCGGTGCTGCAAGGCACGCACGATAACTACAAGATCGATCTGTTCGGCGCACTGATCGAGGCGGTCGCCGATCTCACGGGAGTGGATTCCGACGGCGATCGCCGCGTATCGCACCGTGTGATCGCCGATCATCTGCGCGCCAGTTCGTTTCTCATCGCCGACGGCGTGCTGCCCTCGAACGAAGGCCGCGGCTATGTGCTGCGTCGCATCATGCGTCGCGCCATGCGCCATGCGGAATTGCTCGGCGCCAAGGATCCGCTGATGTGGCGGCTCGTCCCGGTCTTGATCCGCGAGATGGGCCAGGCCTATCCGGAGCTGCACCGCGCCGACGCGCTCATCACCGAGACGCTGAAACTTGAGGAAATCCGTTTCCGCCGCACGCTGCAACGCGGACTGGCGATCCTCGACGAGGCGGCGAAGTCGCTGAAGAAAGGCGACATGTTCGACGGCGAAACCGCGTTCACGCTGTACGACACCTACGGCTTTCCGCTCGACCTGACGCAGGATGCCTTGAAGCCGCGCGGCATCGGTGTCGACATCGCTTCGTTCACCGACGCCATGGAGCGGCAGCGCCAAATGGCGCGCGCCTCCTGGGCCGGTTCGGGCGAGGCGGCGGACGAAGCGGTGTGGTTCGCCATCCGCGAAAAGTTCGGCCCGACGGAATTCCTCGGCTACGAGACCGAGAGTGCCGAGGGCGTGGTGTCGGCACTGGTGAAGGACGGCAAGCAGGTGGACTCGCTGAAAAAGGGCGAGAGCGGCGCCGTCGTTCTCAATCAGACGCCGTTCTACGGAGAATCCGGCGGACAGGTGGGCGACACCGGCGCGCTCGTCGGCGATAGCGTGCGTTTCAAGGTCACCGATACGCAAAAGCATCTCGGCGACGTCTTCGTGCACACCGGCACGGTCGAGGAAGGCACGTTGAAGACCGGGGCTGCGCTGTCGCTCGAGGTGGACGGCCGCCGCCGGGGTGCAATCCGCAAAAACCACTCGGCAACGCATCTTCTTCACGAAGCGCTGCGCCAGGTGCTCGGCGATCACGTTGCCCAGAAAGGCTCGCTGGTGGCGCCCGACCGGCTGCGCTTCGATTTCTCGCACCCCAAGCCGATGACGGGCGACGAGATCGAGCGCGTCGAGGACATCGCCAACGACATCGTGCTGCAGAATTCGCCGGTAACCACCCGCGTGATGGGGATCGACGATGCGCGGCAATCCGGCGCCCGCGCTTTGTTCGGCGAGAAATACGGCGACGAAGTGCGTGTTGTGGCGATGGGCGACGGCGGCGGCAATACCATGGGCTGGTCGATCGAGCTGTGCGGCGGCACCCACGTGCGGCGCACCGGCGACATCGGCCTTATTTCGGTGGTGGGCGAGAGCGCGGTGGGATCCGGCGTGCGCCGGATCGAGGCGCTCACCGCAAGCGGCGCCCGGCACGAGCTCAACAAGTTCAGGAGCGATCTGCGCGCCATCGCCGCCGAGCTCAAGGCGCCGATCGCGGAAGTCGGCACGCGCACCGCGGCGGTACTCGAGGATCGCAAGCGTCTGGAGCGCGAATTGTCCGACGCCAAGAAGAAGCTCGCCATGTCCGGTGGCATGTCTGGCGGCATGGGCGGCGGCGCCAGGAGCGACGGCGCCGACGGCGTACGCACCGTCGGCGACATCAAACTGATGGCGCGCGCCGTCGAAGGCATCGAATTGAAGGATCTCCGCAGCCTCGCCGACGAAGGCAAGAAGAAGGTCGGCTCCGGCATCGTCGCCATCGTCGGCGTGTCCGGCGACGGCAAAGCCGGTATCGTCGTCGGCGTCACCGACGATCTGGTGGCGCGCTTCAATGCCGTCGATCTGGTGCGCAAAGGTGCCGAGGTGCTGGGCGGCAAAGGCGGCGGCGGCCGGCCGGATATGGCGCAGGCCGGCGGGCCCGACGGATCGAAGGCCGACGCTGCGCTCAAGGCGATCGAGGCCGCGGTCGGCGGCTGAAGTCGCGCTCGTTCGATGGACGATGCGCTTCGTCTAAGTCCAAACCTAAGGGTCTCAAACCTCGACGATCATGCCGTCTTCCGCCGTTTCGTAGGGAAGCTTGGCGCGCTGCGCGATCATGTCGTTGCTCATATGCGTGAGGATAAGCCGCTTCGGGCGGATGTCGCCGAGATGCCGCTCGAGCAAATTCAGCGCCATGTGACCGGTTACCGCCTTGTCGCGCATATAGGCTTCGCAAATGAAAAGGTCGGCGTCGCGGCCGACGTCGATCAGCGAGTCCGTCCACTGCGTGTCGCCGGAAAACGCGATCACTTTGCCTTCGGCCTCGAAGCGGAAGCCGAGACAGGGACCGGCGCGGTCATCATGCAGAACATGAAAACCCGTGACATGCAGGTGTCCGACCGCGCTGCGCTTGCCGATGTCCAACTCCTGCAGCGTCAACGGAAACGACCAGTCCATGTCCTTGGTGCCGGGAAAAGCGGTCTCCATGATCTCGCCGTAGCGCGATTTGAGGCTCGGAGGGCCGACCACGGTGAGAGTCTTCTTGCGCTTGAGCACGTAATTGGAGTTGAGGATGAAGAACGGCAGACCGCCGATGTGGTCGGCGTGAAAGTGGGAGATGAAGATGGTGTCGATGCTGTTGGGGTCGATGCCGAATTTGTTCAACCCGACCAGCGACGTCGCCCCGCAATCGATCAACGCATTGATCTTGTCGCCGACGAGGTGGAAACAGGTATTGGCTTGCCCGCCCGAGCCGAAGGCATCGCCGCAGCCGACGAATTGCAATTGCATGTAACTTTCCTGGGCATGACCGAAGCTGGGGGATGCCGTTGCTGTGGTGTCGTCCTTTACAAAACTGTCGCTTTTGTCGGCAAGGCATTCTGTGACCTGTGTCACATTTCGAGCGCTGCATCGGCATATTAGCCTAATAAGAGCAAGCCATTGAGGTATAGCGGTTTTTTATGCCTATACCCGTTTGCGCGCCGGTTCTGGTAGGATAATCTGACAAAAGAGCGCGACGGGAATGGGTGCGAGGGGAGTGCCTTGATCGCAACACAAAGCGGCGCATTGTGGCGCTTGGGCAGGTTCAGGGGGCCTCGGGTGCTGCTTCGTTCCCACTATTGCGGCGTGTTGGCGGCGCTGGTGACGGCGTTTGCACTGTCGGCCTGCGCCAATGTCGACTTGGACACCCAACAGGCGTGGTTTGCGAAGCCGCTGGATGTCTCCGGGCGCAAGGCCGGCTACACATTTTCGGAGCTGCAGGAGACCAAGCAGCGGCAGCGTCCGATTACGGCAAACGATCTGGTCAATGCCAACGGTTCTTGTCCGCCGCCGATGGCGCCGCAGCAGCCGCCGCCGGCACCCGGCCAGGCCGCGGTTGCACCGGCGCCGGTGGACACCGCGGCATTGCTTGGCGGGGGCATCGCGCTCGGCATGAGCGAATGTGACGTAGTGTTTCGCGCCGGCCAGCCGAACGCGGTCCAGATTGGCGCTTTGCCGAACGGCGATCGCACCGCAGTGTTGACATTCGATGGCGGGCCGCGGGCCGGCATCTATCGCTTCGAGCGTGGCGCGCTGAAGGAATTGGACGCTCTACCCGTAGCGGCGGCACCGCCGCCCGTAGCAAAAAAGAAAACCGCAAAGTCGGCCAAAGCCAAATCGAGCAAGCCGCCGAAAAAGAACGACACGTAGCGCGGCTACTGTCGGAATAAAGAAGCCCCGGCATTGCGGCCGGGGCTCTTTTTTTGGGTGGACTGCTATCGATCAATAGCAGCGATTGACCCAGCGCAGCGCCGGTCCGTAGGGCGTATAGACCCAGCGGCGAACCATGCAGCCGCCATAACCCGGTCCGGCGTAAACCCGAACGATCGGGCCGTGCCAGCCGTAACCGCCGTGCCCGCCGCCCCAATGGCCGGATGCGGTGGCAGGGACCAGGGCCGCGGCGGACAGCGTGACGCAGGCTGCCAGAGCAAACATCGTCTTGCGCGGCATGTGAATCTCCTCGGGTATGACGCCTCGTACGACGTCGATACCGGTTAGCGGGGCGAGCGCGCCTTCGGGTTCAGCCAAGCGAAAGCGAGGGATTGCGCCAAAGCGGGTGTCATGGCCCCAATTCACCGCGAATTTTCATCGATCACGATTTCAACCGCGCTTGCCGCGGCAGGGCGCGAAGGATATAAGCCCGGCGCGGATTTACGCCGCGTTCACAATTTCCCCTAAAAGGACGAACTGATGGCGATCGAGCGTACGTTTTCGATCATCAAACCCGATGCGACCGCCCGCAATCTGACGGGCGCCATCAATGCAATGATTGAAAAGGCCGGTTTGCGCATTGTCGCGCAAAAGCGGATCAAAATGTCCCGCGAACAGGCGGAGACGTTTTACGCCGTGCATCGGGCGCGGCCGTTTTTCGGCGAGCTTGTGGATTTCATGATTTCCGGCCCCGTCGTCGTGCAGGTGCTGGAGGGCGAGAACGCCGTCGCGGCCTATCGCGATCTGATGGGCGCCACCGATCCGGCCAAGGCCGCAGCCGGCACCATCCGCAAGGATTACGCCGAATCGATCGGCGAAAATTCCGTGCACGGCTCCGACGCCGCCGATACCGCGCAGAAGGAAATCGCGCAGTTTTTCTCCGGCAATGAAATCGTCGGCTGAGCGAGGCCGTGAGCGGGCTCGCTCAATATTTCCATCCGGCGCTGTGGCACAATTGGTTTGAAGCAGCCATCGCGCAATTAGGCTATGCCGCGTTCTGGCTCGCGGTGTTACGGATCATTTTCGTCAATTTTCTTTTGTCCGGCGACAATGCGGTGGTCATTGCCATGGCATGCCGCGGGTTGCCGCCGCCGCAACGGCGTTGGGGTCTTGTCATCGGCGCCGCGGTTGCCGTCTTGTTGCGGATCCTACTGGTAGGCGCGCTCGCTTGGCTGATGCAGCTGCCGTATTTCAAGCTCCTCGGCGGTATCGCGCTGCTGTTCATAGCCGCCAGGCTTTTGGTGCCGGAGGCGGCGGAACGGGACGAAATTCATGCGGCCGCGCAATTGTGGCGCGCGGTCGCGATCGTTGCATTCGCGGATATCGTCATGAGCGTCGACAACATGGTCGCGATTGCGGCGATCGCGCAGGGTAATTTTCTGTTGCTCGCATTCGGTCTTGCCGTGGCCATTCCGCTGATTGTTGTCGGGGCGGCCGTGGTCATGGCGCTGCTGAACCGCTTCCCGGTCCTGGTTTGGGCGGGCACTGCGCTGCTTGGCTGGATCGCCGGCGGACTCATCGTTGCCGATTCGGTGCTGACGGCGCGGTTGAGCGCGGCATTCGGCGTCCCGCTGATGCAGCAAATCGCATTTGCCGCGCCGGCCACCGGCGCGGCAATGGCGATCGCCGCGGGCGGTTTATGGCGGAGCTTGCACCTGAGAAGGCCAGTGCGCGCCGGCGGGCAAGCCTGAGATAAAACCTCAAGAGCAGCGCGCTCCCGCTCGTGAAAGTGCAAAGCGTCTTTTCGCCGTTCGCAAAAGCAAAACGTTTCGCGCTGCGCGACGTCGGTCGGCAGTCCGCAGCCGCTCCGTGCAGCCATGGTTGCGCCGTATTTTTACGGCTTGCTGCGGCGGCAATCGGATTTTGGCCATCCGGCTGGTGCTGTCTTGCCGAGAAAATCGCCTTGGACTTCCCCGCTTCGGACTTCCCCCCAAAATCTGCCTTGTGGCGCCAGTCGCAGGATTTGCACGCCGACTTGTTTGGCCGGCGTGCACAGACCGCGCCGGCGTCTTCGCTGACATCTGGAATGATTTAGGAGACAGACGATGCAGAAAGGCACCGTCAAGTGGTTCAATTCGACCAAGGGCTACGGGTTCATCAAGCCGTCGAGCGGCGACAAGGATGTGTTCGTCCACATTTCCGCCGTCGAGCGCGCCGGCTTGCGCTCGCTCAATGAAGGTCAAGAGGTCGAGTTCGAGCTTGTGACCAACCGCGGCAGGACCTCGGCGGAAAATCTAAAAGTTGCGTGAGCCAGTAGCGGGGAGAAGACCCGATCCTCGTAGCCCCCGGTTTACACCGGGGGTTTTTATTTCGTCCGCACCGCGCCCGCCGCGTTCATCTGCTCGCTTGCCGGCGCGAATTTGGCCCGGCCTTCGGCGACGAGCCGCAGCGCCAGAGGATAGATACGGTGCTCGACTTCAAGCACGCGCGCAGCAAGCGTCTCTTCGGTGTCGCCGTCGCGGACCGCAACGGAATCCTGCGCGATGATCGGACCGGCATCGGTCTCCGCTACGACGAAGTGCACCGTCGCGCCGTGACGTTTGATGCCGGTTTCCAGCGCGCGGCGGTGGGTGTGCAGGCCCTTGAACTGCGGCAGCAGCGCCGGATGGACGTTCAACAGGCGTCCGCTCCAGCGCGTGACGAACCACGGCGTGAACAGCCGCATGAAGCCCGCCAGGCAAACCAGCTCGATGCGCCGCGCGGTGAGCTCGGCATCGAGCACGCGCTCGAAAGCTTCGCGGTCGCCGCCGAACGGCCGGTGATCGACGACCGCGGTCGGGATTCCGGCGGCGCGCGCGCGCTCGAGGCCTAAGGCGTCCGGGCGGTTCGACAGCACCAGCGCGATGTCCGCCGGATAATCTTCCGCCTTGGCGGCGTCAATCAGCGCCGCCAAGTTCGAGCCGCGGCCCGAGATCAGAACGGCGACGCGCTTTCTGGTCATGCCGGCGGTCACGACAGATCGAGGCGCCCGCGATATTGCACCGCAGGGCCGTCGGACGCGGCAACGACTTCACCAAGCCGCACGACTGTTTCACCGTTCTCGGCGAAGCATTGCGATGCGGCATCGGCGCCGCTTCGATCCACGACCGCAATCATGCCGACACCGCAATTGAACGTGCGCAGCATTTCGGCCTCGGCGATCTTGCCGGCCGCCGCCAGCCATTTGAACACCGGCAGCACGGGAACGCGATCGAGGTCGAGTGAAACGGCCAGGCCCGGCGGCAATACGCGCGGAATGTTTTCGGTGAAACCGCCCCCGGTGATATGCGCCAGCGCCTTCACGGCCTTTGTGCCGCGGATCGCGGCGAGGCACGATCGAACATAAAGCCGCGTCGGCGTCAGCAAGGCTTGCCCGAGGCTCTGCGAGGGCGCAAACGGGGCGAGATGATCCCAGGTAAGCCCGGCGTCGGCGGCAACGCGGCGCACCAGCGAATAGCCGTTCGAGTGAACGCCGGTCGAGGCCAAGCCGACGACGACGTCGCCCGGCACGATATCGCTTCGCGGCAGTACAGCGTTGCGCGCGACGGCGCCGACGGCAAAGCCGGCGAGATCGTAATCGCCGCCCTGATAGACGCCCGGCATTTCCGCGGTCTCGCCGCCGATCAAGGCGCAGCCGGATTCCCGGCAGGCCGCGGCGACGCCCTTGACGACGGCCGCTCCCACGGCTGGATCGAGCTTGCCGCAGGCGAAATAGTCCAGGAAAAACAGAGGTTCGGCGCCCTGCACCACGAGGTCATTGACCGACATGGCGACGAGATCGATGCCGATCGTGTCGTGACGGGACGTTTCGACCGCGATCTTGACCTTGGTGCCGACGCCGTCGGTCGCGGCGACCAGGATGGCGTCGGAAAAGCCAGCGGCTTTCAGATCGAACAGGCCGCCAAAGCCGCCGATTTCGGCGCCGGCCCCGGCGCGGGCCGTGGCGCGCACCAAAGGTTTGATCAATTCCACCATGCGGTTGCCGGCATCGATATCGACGCCGGCGGCCGCGTAGCGCGCGTCATCCACGAAGGCCACCAGTCCGGAACAGACGAGCCTCTCCTGCGGTTCAGGGAAGGGCTCTGATCGCGCCTCCTACGTCGGAATCGCAGGGTGTGCAAGCGCGCGGCCGCCGCTATAGTGCGGCGGTTCGAAATGAGTGCGCCGGGGCGCGACTTGAGTATACCCAATCTCATCACTTTAGGCCGTATTCTTCTGGTTCCGGTCGTCGTCTGGGTGATCACGTCCGGGGAGATGCGCATTGCTTTTGCCCTGTTCCTGGCGGCCGGGCTCAGCGATGCCATCGATGGCTTTCTCGCCAAGAATTTCCACATGGCGAGCGAACTTGGCAAATATCTCGACCCGCTGGCCGACAAGGCGCTGATCGTGTCGATCTATGTGTCGCTCGGCATCGCGCAGGCGCTGCCGCTCTTTCTCGTTATTCTCGTCGTTTCGCGCGACATCATGATCATCAGCGCCTTCCTGTTGGCTTGGCTGGTGGGCCGGCCGATGCCGATCCGGCCGCTGATGGTGTCGAAAGCCAACACGGCGGCGCAAATCCTGCTTGCCGCTTTGGTGCTGGCCGAACATGCTTTCGATTTTCAGGCCGGCTTGGCGACCGATCTCACCATGGCGCTGGTCGCGGTCTTGACCTTGGTTTCGATCGCCTTCTATCTCGCGGAGTGGGTTCGCCATATGAATTCGTTCGGCGCCGGCCACTGATTGCTTGGAGCATGATGCCGAAAATGCCTGGCCTCGGACTGGATCCGAGGGTGGACACCGGTTTTCGGATAATATCATGCTCGAATAGACATTGGCCTTAAGGGGGCGCAATGCGGATCGAGCGCAACATCGTGTTCTGGAGCGCCGCGCTCGTCGTTTTCGTCGGGCTGTTGTGGTTGTTAAGCCCCATTCTGTTGCCGTTCGTTCTCGGCCTCGCGATCGCCTACCTGCTCGATCCCCTCAACAGAAGGTTGACCAAACGTGGCATGAGCCGGGCGCTCGCCGCGTTCATTATCCTGGCCGGGTTCGCGCTCGCTTTCGTGCTGCTGCTTCTCTTGATTACGCCGCCGCTGATGCGGCAACTTTCTTCATTCATCGACAATTCGCCGGCTTACGCGCAGCGTTTGCAGGCTCTGGTGAGCGACCCGAACCATCCGTGGCTCAAGCGCTTCGTCGGCGACAATCTCGCCAGCGGGTCCGCCAGCGACATCATGAATCAGGCGATGGGATATGTGACCGGCGTTCTCGCTTCGCTGTGGGCGAAGGGACAGACGCTGATTTCGGTGTTTTCGCTTTTGATCATTACGCCCGTTGTCGCATTCTATCTGGGCTCCGACTGGGACCGGATCGTGACCGGCGTCGATCGATTGATACCGCTGCAGCAACGCGAAACGGTGCGCGGCCTCGCTCGCGAGGTCGATGCATCCATATCGGCCTACGTCCACGGCCAATCGGGGGTTTGCCTGATCCTGGGCTCCTATTATGCGGTCGGGTTGACTCTGGCGGGCTTGAATTTTGGCTTTCTTATCGGCGTGGTTTGCGGGCTGATCAGCTTCATTCCTTATGTTGGCTCGCTGACAGCGCTCGTCGTCTCGCTCTGCGTTGCCGTCGCGCAGTTCTTCCCGGAGTGGGGCCGAATTGTAATCGTCGTCGGTGTCGTGCTGGTCGGCCAATTCCTCGAAGGCAATGTGCTGGCGCCGAAACTCGTCGGGCACAGTGTCGGGCTGCATCCGGTGTGGCTGATGTTCGCGCTGTTTGCGTTCGGCTACTTGTTCGGATTCGTCGGGCTCTTGCTCGCCGTGCCGCTGGCGGCCGCTGCCGGCGTGTTGATCCGGTTTGCCTTGCGCCGCTATCTGGCCAGCCCGCTCTACACCGGAACCCGGCAAACGTGAGCATGACGTAAGTATGATGTCCGATGCCATGTCTCGCAACGCTACGGCCTCCCGGCCGCGCCAGCTCGCGCTCGCGCTCGATCATGCCGAAAGCTACGCGCGCGAGGATTTCTTGGCCGGTCCCTCCAACGAGAGCGCGCTGGCCCTGATCGATGCCTGGCCGGATTGGCCGGCGCATGCCGTCGCGCTGATCGGGCCGGAAGGATCCGGCAAGACGCATGTGGCGACGATTTGGGCAGCGGTGGCGGGCGCTCGGGTCGTTGCAGCGCGCAGTCTCGGCGAGGTCGATCTTCGCGCCGCGCTGGCGACCGGCGCGCTGGTCGTCGAAGACGCCGAGCACGTCGGCGACGAACGCGCGCTGTTTCACCTGATCAATATGGCGCGCGAGGAGGGGGCGTTTCTTCTGTTCACGGCGCGCACGGTGCCGTCGCTCTGGCCGGTCGCCGTACCGGACGTGGTTTCGCGGCTGCGGGCGATGCCGGTGGCGGCAATGCAGGCGCCGGACGACGCCATGCTGCGCGGCGTCATCATCAAGCTTGCCGCAGACCGTCAATTGCAGCTCGACGAAAGCGTCGTCGGTTATCTGTCAAACCATATCGAGCGCTCATTCGCGGCGGCGCGCGCCGCGGTGATCGCGCTCGACCGGGAAGCCTTGCGCCAAGGCCGGCCGCCGAGCCGGGCTTTGGCGGCCGAACTGTTCCGCGGTGCCGCCTGAAATGATGAACGCTTTACGGTCCGGCGCGCCTCGAAATCGTTCATTTCTGCCGTCCAGTAAGATTGCAGCGGGATTCGCGGCGCTACCGCTCTTGACGGGGCGGCACCTGGCCGCGTTATCTCGGCCAATCGCATTCATCGGATTGTTACCGAACGTGTCCAACATAGCCCTCGAGGAGCACGGATCCGCCATGGCCGACCGCGGCCAAGCCACTGCTGTTGCACGAGAATCCGGAACTGTACTGCGGCTGGAAGAGCCGCTGCGGTCGCCTGAGGCGGTGGCGCACGAGCCCGACGCCGATCTCGCCAAAAGTCCGCACCGCTTCATCAACCGCGAACTGTCCTGGCTGAATTTCAATCGGCGCGTGCTCGAGGAATCGGCCAATCCCAAAAACCCGCTGCTCGAACGGCTGAAGTTCCTGTCGATCTCGGCCAACAATCTCGACGAATTCTTCATGGTGCGTGTCGCCGGCCTCGGCGCACAAGTGCGCGAAGGCATCACCACCATGAGCCCGGAAGGTCTGACGCCGGCGGAGCAGCTCGTGCGCATTGCCGAGGCGGTCTCGGTCCTGGTCGAGGACCAGCAGGCGCAATGGCGTCGAACTGCGCAGGCTGCTCGCCGAGCACGGATATCGTTCTGATCGACGGCCAGGACGTGACGCGAGCCGGAAAAGGCCTGGCTCGAGGACTATTTTCTGGCCCACGTCTTTCCGCTGCTGACGCCGCTTGCCGATCGATCCGGCGCATCCGTTCCCGTTCATCCCCAATCTCGGCTTCACCATCGCTCTGCTGCTCGCGCGCACCAAGGACGGCAAAGCGATGAACGCGCTGATCCGCGTGCCCAACCGCATCGAGCGCTTCGTGCGGCTGCCGCAGAGCGGCGACGGCGGCGACGTGCGCCTGATCACGATCGAGGGCGTGACCAGCCTGTTCATCGGCAAGCTGTTCCCCGGCTACGCGGTGAAGGGCCTGGGCGCGTTCCGCGTCATCCGCGACTCCGAAGTCGAAATCCTCGAAGAGGCCGAAGATCTGGTGCGGCTGTTCGAGACCGCGCTGAAACGGCGCCGCCGCGGCACCGTGATCCGCCTCGACATCGAAGCGACCATGCCGGTGGAACTGCGGCGCTTCGTGCAGCAGGCGCTCGGCGCCGCCGACGACAGCGTGTTCAGCGTCGACGGCGTGCTCGCGCTCAACGAGATGGGGCAGGTGGCGAGCCTGCACCGGCCGGATCTCGAATTCGTGCCGTACGCGCCGCGCTATCCGGACCGCGTGCGCGACCATGGCGGCGACTGCTTCGCCGCGATCCGGCAGAAGGATTTCGTCGTCCACCATCCGTTCGAATCCTTCGACGTGGTGGTGAATTTCCTGCAGCAGGCGGCGCGCGATCCCGACGTCGTCGCCATCAAGCAGACGCTCTATCGCACCTCGGCCGACTCCCCGATCATCAAGGCGCTGGCCGAAGCCGCCGAAGCCGGCAAATCGGTCACCGCGCTGGTCGAGCTGAAGGCGCGCTTCGACGAGGAAGCCAATATCCGCTGGGCGCGCGATCTCGAACGCGCCGGCGTGCAGGTCGTGTTCGGATTCATCGAGCTCAAGACGCACGCCAAGCTGTCGCTGGTGGTGCGCCGCGAGGGCACCTCGCTTGCCTCCTACTGTCATGTCGGCACCGGCAATTATCATCCGGTGACCGCGCGCATCTATACCGACCTGTCGTTCTTCACCTGCGATCCGATCATTGCGCGCGACGTCACCCGCATCTTCAATTTCATCACCGGCTATGCCGAGCCGGCCGAGCTCGAGCGCATGGCGGTGTCGCCGCTGTCGCTGCGCAACCGCATCCACGAGCATATCGAGCGAGGAGATCGCGCACGCGCAGGCCGGCCGTCCGGCGGCGATCTGGATGAAGATGAATGCGCTGGTCGATCCCGACATCATCGATGCGCTGTATCGGGCGTCGAGCGCCGGCGTGTCGATCGATCTCGTGGTGCGCGGCATCTGCTGCCTGCGGCCCGGCGTTCCCGGCCTGTCCGACAATATCCGCGTCAAATCCATCGTCGGCCGTTTCCTCGAACACGGCCGCATTTATTGTTTCGGCGCGGGTCACGGCCTGCCGCACGCCAAGGCCGCCGTCTATATCTCGTCCGCCGACATGATGCCGCGCAATCTCGACCGCCGCGTCGAGGCGCTATGCCCGATCCTCAATCCGACCGTGCACGAGCAGGTGCTCGATCAGATCATGGTGGCCAATCTGAAGGACAACGAGCAGAGCTGGCAGCTCCTGGCCGACGGCTCGTCGTCGCGCATCGCGCCGGCGCCGGGCGAGGAAGTGTTCAACGCCACGACTTACTTCATGACCAATCCGAGCCTGTCGGGCCGGGGCAAGTCGCCCAAGGATTCCATCCCCCGGCTGCGGCATCGCCCGGAGCGCATGTGAATTCTGCGGCGAATCGCGTAGGCTGTGCCCGCCGCCATGCCGGGCCCGGCGCAGTGCTGCGACGTTTCTGCGCAATCGATTTCCGATGGATCAGCCGCGGCCGGTGGGCGGATGACGCCCTATATGAGCGGCTATGGTTTTAAGCGCCGAATTGATCGATGAGCCGCGCCGACATCCGACGCCCAGGGACGCCTCGACCACGGTCCGCCGATTGCCGTCGTCGATATCGGCTCGAATTCCGTGCGTCTCGTCGTCTATGAGGGCCTCACCCGCAGCCCGACCGAAATCTTCAACGAGAAGGCGCTGTGCGGGCTCGGCCGCGAAGTGCAGTCGACCCGGCTACTGGCCGCCGACGCGGTGCAGCACGCGCTGTCGACGCTCAAGCGCTTTCGGGCGCTGTGCGACACCATGGGCGTGAAGCGGACGCTCGCCATCGCCACGGCCGCCTGCCGCGACGCCAAAAACGGTCCGGCCTTCATCAAGCTCGCCGAGCGCACCATCGGCGCCGACATCGACGTGCTGTCCGGCGGCGCGCGAGGCCGAACTCACCGCACTCGGCGTCATTTCCGGCGTGCATCGCGCCGACGGCGTCGTCGGCGATCTCGGCGGCGGCTCGCTCGAACTTGTCGACGTGCGCGGCACGCGCGCGCGCCACGGCCTCACGCGTCCGCTCGGCGGGCTGGCGCTCGCGGATATTTCGGCGAAGTCGGTCAAGAAGGCGGAAAAATTCGTCAAGCAAGACGCTCAGCGGCTTGCCGGTGCTCAAGGCCTGCGAGGATCGCAACTTCTATGCCGTCGGCGGCACCTGGCGGTCGCTGGCGCGGCTGCACATGTGGCAGACCGGCTATCCGCTGCATGTGATGCACGGCTACGCCATCCCGCCGACGAAGCGCTCGAATTCGCCAGGCTGGTGCACCGGGTCGACGTCGACACGCTGTCGAACATCGAAGTGCGTCAACAATGCGCGGCGGCCGCTGTTGCCCTATGCGGCGCTCGTGCTCGAATACATCCTGCGCATCGGCAAGCCGCGGCAGGTCGTGTTCTCGGCGCTCGGCGTCCGCGAAGGCCTGCTCTATTCGCTGCTGAAGAACAAGGACAAGGAGAAGGACGCGCTGATCGAGGCGGCACGCCATCTCAACCAGTTGCGCTCGCGCTCGCCGCGGCACGGCGAGGAACTGATCGGCTGGACCGACCGTTTCATGGCGACCTCCGGCCTCGACGAGACCGGCGAGGAGCGCCGGCTGCGTCACGCCGCGTGCCTGCTCGCCGATATCGGCTGGCGCGCGCATCCGGATTATCGCGGCGAGCAGTCGCTCAATATCATCGCCCATGGCGGCTTTTCCGGCATCGACCATCAGGGCCGCGCCTATCTGGCGCTGGCGGTGTTCTTCCGCCATGTCGGACTGGTCATGGACGACGAATTGTCGCCGCGGCTGCGCGAACTGGTCTCGACGCGCTTGCTCGATCGCGCCCGCGTGCTCGGCGCGGCGCTCCGTCTCGCTTATGTCATTTCCGCGGCGATGCCGGGCGTGCTGCCCGAGACGTCGCTCGCCATCGAGCGGCATCGCCTGGCGCTGCGGCTGCCGGGCGAATTCGCGGCGCTCGCCGGCGAGCGCATCTCGAACCGGCTGCGCTCGCTCGCCCGCCTCATCGGCCGCGAGCCGGTGATGCTGATGGGATAGAATGCTATGATGAGTTTGTAACTTCGGTAGCCGTTTTGTCAGGAGTGCGAAATGCAAGCACCAGGCCTGATCGTCGCGCCGCTGACGCCGTTCACGGCCGAACTGACGGTCGACGAGGCCGCGCTCAAGCGCCAGATCGATTACATCGTCGACGATTGCCGCGCCACCATGGTGGTGGCCGCCGGCGTCGAGACGCAGGAATACACCTATCTCAGCTTCGAAGAGCGCAAGGCGCTGATCCGCCGCACCATCGAATGCGTCGACGGCCGCGTGCCGGTCATGGTCGGCATCTCGCATCCGTCGTTCAAGACCGCGATCGAGCTTGCGCACGAGGCCGAACGGCTCGGCGCGGCGGCGGTGCAGCTGTTGGCGCCGTTGCGGCCGTTTGCCGGGCCGCCGACGCAAGCCGATCTGATTGCCTATTTCGAGGCGATCGGCCGCGAGACAAAACTTCCGATCACGCTCTATCTCAATCCCGGGCCGGGCGCCGACGTTTCCGATCCCCGACACCATCGCGCTGGCGAAACTGCCGAACGTGCAATTGATCAAGGAATTGTCGCGCGATCTCGCGCGCGTGTCGCGGCTGATCGTCGAGATCGATCGCGCCGGGCATGCGCGCTATTTCACCACCATGCAGATGCTGCTGGCGACGCTGCAGCTTGGCGGCTCGGGCGCCACCATGCCGCCGCCGGGCTGCGAAATCGCGCGCCACGTCATCGATGCGTTCCTCGCCAAGGACTACGAGCGCGCCGCCGACATCCAGCTTCAGTTCGCGCTGTTCCCTTCGAAGTGGATGCACCGCGGGCTGGCGCCGGCCATGAAGGCGGCGATGAATTTGATCGGCATTCCGGCCGGCGAGCCTTATCCGCCTTATGCGCCGCTGTCGCGCGACGAGATGACGGCGCTTGCCGCCACGTTGCGCGGAACCGTGCTGGCGCCGCGCTTCAAGGTGACCGCGGCGGCGTGAAGAAGATTACGTCTTCACCAGCCCCGCCGCCTGCGCGACCTGCGACCAGCGCGCGATTTCGCTCTTGATGAAAGCGCCGAACTGGTCCGGTCCCATATCTTCGGGCACGAAACCCTGTTTGTGCAGAGCGTCCACGGCGTCCGGCGCATGCATCGCCTTGCGTGCCGCGTCGGCGAGCTTGTCGATCGCCGGCTGTGGCGTGCCCTTGGGCGCGAGCAGGCCGAACCACAGCGGCGTGTTGAAATCGGGCATGCCGGCTTCCGCCATGGTGGGCACGTCGGGAAGGAGATCCGAGCGCTTGTCAGCGGCGATGGCGAGAGGTTTGACCTGGCCGGCGGCGATCTGGCCAAGCACGGAGGAGGCGATGGCGAAATTCATCGCCACGCGGCCGGCCATCAGATCGATGATGACCTGCGGACTGCCGGGATAGGGCACCTGCACGAGCTTCACGCCGGCGCGCTGCGCATAAAGCTCGCCGCAGAGATCCGGCAGGCTGCCGGGCCCGACCGAGCCGAACAGGATCTGCCCGGGCTTCGATTTGGCGAGCGCGGTGAATTCGGCAACGCTGTTCACGCCGATCTTCGGATCGACCACCATGACGATGGCGCCGGTGGCCAGAAGCGCGATCGGCGCGAAATCCTTGACCATGTCGAACGGCGCCTCGGGATGCGTGATCTTGTAGGTCAGCGTCGACAGCGCCTGCAGATAGAGCGTGTAGCCGTCATTGGCGGCGCGCGCGCCAAGGCCCGCGGCGATGCTGCCGCCGGCGCCGGGTTTGTTCTCGACCACGACGTTCTGGCCGAGGATTTGCGAGGCGCCGTTGGCAAACACGCGCCCGGTGATGTCGGAGGACGATCCCGGCGTGAAGCCGACCATGAGGTGAATGGGACGCGACGGATAGGCATCCGCCGCCAAGGCGCGCAGCGGCGACAACACCGCGCCAAGACCGAGCAGCGAGAAGGTCCTGCGATCAATGCGAAGTATCATGTTTCCCCCTCGGCCGCCGTTCGCGAGCAATAATCTCGGCGGCGGTCTGATTACATCATTCGAATGTGCGCGCTTCGGGCGCTTTGCCGACGCTACATGAATTCCCCGGCGGGATCGAGCGGAGCGATGTCGCACTAGACGCGAAGCGGCGTGATCGGGAACGCTCGATCACGCCGCCTGTCAAGTGTGCAGGACCGCGATCAAGGCGAATTCGCCGCCTGCGGATCGATCAGCGGTGTAATGCGCCGGATTGCGACGCGCCGGTTGGCCCGCTCGGGGGCGTCCGTTTGAATCACGAGCCCCTGCTTGCCGTAGCCTTGGGTCACCAGATTCTCGGCAGGGACCTGGAATTGCTCGGTCAGAGCAACGGCCACTGCCTCGGCGCGGCGGTCCGATAGCGAGAGATTGTCGACATCGTTGCCCACCGCGTCGGTGTGCCCTTCGATCAGGTAAACCTCCCGCGGATTGCGCGCGATCGCGCGATTGAGCGCCTCGGCGATGACCGACAGCCGGTCGACCTGATCGGGGGTGAGCTGCCATGACCCGGTGTCGAACTCGATGTCGAGGTTGACGTACGGCATGTAGTCCCGGAGCGACTCGCTGTAGCGCACTTCGTCCAGGGTGTAGGGCTGGGCGATGGGGTCGACCGGCGGCGCGATGAAGACACCGTAGATGCCGGCTTCGTCGGCGCTATCGGCATCGACGATATAGCGGTCGCGCGGAATTCTGATCACCGGCGGCGGCACGTCGACGAACATCTGGGCTTGCGGGCCGGCGAAACCGTTGTCGATGATCACGATCTCGCGGCCGTCGCGATCCCGCCGCACGCGCCGCAGCAGATGGCCCTGGTCATCGTCGATGTCGATGATCTGCACGCCGTCAGGACGCAGCACGACGGTGTCGGTCTGGTTGCCGCGCCGCTCGACATGCACCTCGCGCGCGCCGACCGCGAAACGGTCGACCTCGTTGTGGCGGATGATCATCCGGTTGTTTTCCTCGACGATCGTGCGGTCGGGCTCTTGAATGAACACCTGGTTTCCTTGGCGCACTTCGTGGCGTTCCTGGTGCAGCGCCTCGATGGTGGCGGTGGGCGCCTGGCCTTTCGGCGCGAGGAACTGGGATTTGTTGATCGTTTGAGTCGGTGGCGCGACCGCGCCCGGGTTGGCGCTCGGGGCCGCGCGCTGGATCCCCGTGCTGGGCTGCATGCCGCCGGCTGGGCCGGGATGTGCATTTTGCGCCGCACCCCTTGGCCAGGGCCTTCATGCGGACCGATGGCCTGAGGCAGCGGCTGCGCCGGAGTGTTGGCCCCCGGGCGCACGTTTTCCAGAGGTTTTGTCCCGTTCGGCGGCGCTTCGTGCGGCGGCGGCGTTCCCGGCGCGTGTTCCTCCATCCGATGCTCTGGGGGGGTCGGCGGGTTCACATGCGGGGACTGAATTTGCGGCTGCAGTGACGGGTGTGGCCCGTTGCCTGCGCCGGCGGCATTTCATGCGGCGGCACCGGATGCGGAGGCGGCGGCGGTGCCGGATGCGCGGAGGCGGCGGAGGCGCCGGATGTGGAGGTGCCGGCCGGGGAGGCGGCGGAGGAGCCGGATGTGGAGGCGCCGGACGGGGAGGCGGCGGCGCCGGATGTGGGGGTGCCGCGCTGGATGCGGCGGCGCTGGCGCGGGTTTTGGCGGACCGGGCGCTGCCCTCTTCTTTGTTCTGGGCCGGCTGGAGCAGCTTGAGCGAGCATCTCACCCTGCAACGGCGCCGCCGAGGCGCTCAGATTGTACGCGCCCACGGCGGACAGGATCGTGCTTGCAAGAAGAACGGATTTCGTAGCTCGCATTTGTGGACTCCCCGGCCTCAGCGCGTTCACTGGTGGCCGCGTCGGCCGCATATCATGGGTTGCCGACGCGCCATCAGCAACAAGTACAGCAGCAACTGAGACTGAACTAAGGCCTATACGTCGCCGCGCGTCAAATGCCGCGAGCGCGCTTATTCTTGACAGCAGCGAGGGGAACTCAGTCGCGCTCCACCGTCGCCACGCGGCCCTTCTCGATGGCGAGCGCGAGCTTGCCGTGCTTGAGCGCCAGCGCCTTTTCGCCGAACAGTTCGCGCCGCCAGCCGGTCAGCGCCGGCACGTCGGCATCGTCGCTCGCGGCGATGCGGTCGAGATCGTCCACGGTGGCGATCACCTTGGCGGCGACGTGATGATGCTCGGACACCATGCGCAACAGCACTTTGAGCAATTCGACGATGGCGCTGCCGTTGGCCGCGGGCGGCACGCGCGCCGGCAGCGGCAAGGTTTTCGGATCGCGCGCCAGTCCGCGCTCCGACCGCGGCGACGATGCCTTCGCCCCAGCGCGAACGCTCGAAGCCCTTGGGCAGCGAGCGCAGCGTCTTGAGCCGCTCGAGCGTGGTCGGGGCATGCACAGCGATATCGGCGATCGCTTCGTCCTTAAGCACGCGCGAGCGCGGCACGTCGCGCGATTGCGCTTCGCGCTCGCGCCAGGCGGCGACCTCGATCAGGACCGCGAGTTCCTTCGGCTTGCGCACGCGCGATTTCAGCCGCTTCCAGGCGCTCTCCGGCTCCATGCGGTAGGTGTCCGGCGACGTCAGCACGCCCATTTCGTCGGCGACCCAATGAGCGCGGCCGCGGCGCTCGAGATCCTCAAGAAGCGCCAGATAGACCTGCCGCAGATGCGTCACGTCGGACGCGGCGTAAGCAAGCTGCGCCTCGGACAAGGGCCGCCGCGTCCAGTCGGTGAAGCGGTGCGATTTGTCGAGCGCATCGCCGGTGATGCGCTGCACCAGTTGATCGTAAGAAATCGAATCACCATAGCCCAGCACCATGGCCGCGACCTGGGTGTCGAAGATCGGATGCGGAATGAGTTTGGCGGCATGCCAGACGATTTCGATATCCTGGCGCGCGGCGTGAAACACCTTCATCACGCGCTCGTCCGCCATCAGTGCGTAGAACGGCGCAAGATCGATGCCGGGCGCCAGCGCGTCGATCACGATCGCTTCGTCGGGCGACGCCATCTGCGCGACGCACAGCAGCGGATAGTAGGTCGTCTCGCGCAGGAATTCGGTGTCGACGGTGATGAACGGATGGGCGGCCATGCGCCGGCAAGCGGCGGCAAGCTCGGACGTCGTCGTGATCGGGACCATTGCGGCTGGGGTAACGAAATCTAACGCCATTGGCTGACAGTGTGGTGCAGTTTCGCCGCGCGTGGCAAGACCCGCGAGCGGCCGAAAACGCGGCTAAATTCCGCGAATTTTCGGCATGAAGATGAATTCCCAGGGGCTGGGCATGGGGCCGACCGGGACTTCGATCAGCGTCGGGGTCTCGCGATTCGCAAGCGCCCGCCGCAGCGCGCCGCGCAACTCGGCCGGCCCCTTGGCGCGCACGGCGTCGGCGCCAAAACTTTTGCCGAAGGCGACGAAGTCGGGATTGGCGAGGTCGCTGCCGATCAGCCGATTGCCGAAGCGTTCCTGCTGGATGCGCCGGACATTGCCGAAGGCGCCGTCATTGAACACGATCGTGACCAGGGGAATGCGGTGGCGGATCGCGGTCGCCATCTCGGTCGCGGTGAACAGAAAGCCGCCGTCGCCGGAGATCGCCACCACCGGCACGTCGGGACGCGCATGCTGCGCGCCGAGCGCTGTGGCAAAGCCCCAGCCGAGCGGATCCTGAAACCCGGGCGAGAGAAACGTACGCGGCTTATAGACCGGGAATGCGAGCCGCGCCGCGAAGCCGATCTGGGTGACCTCATCGACCAGGATGCCGTCCTCGGGCAATTCGGCGCGGATGGCGTCGAGGAAGGCAAGCTGCGGCGCGAGTTTTTCTTCCATACGCCGGCGCCACCCCGCCTGCCGCTCCGCCATTTCGGCCTGCCGCGGCGGACGTTTGCTATTGTGCGCCGGCACTTCGGCAAGGAGCGCGTCGAGGATGGGCTTGGCGTCGCCGGTGAGCGCCACCGCCGGTTTGTGCAGGCGGGTGTGTTCTTGCGCATCCGCGTCGATGCGGATGACGGCGAGGTCGCGGTCGATGCCCCATTGGCGATATTGCATGAGGAGCCGCGTGCCGACCGCCAGCACCGCGTCGGCCTCGCCCCATAGCTCGCGGCCGAGCGGCAGCGTCACGCTCAACGGATCGCGGCTGTCGAGCACGCCGCGGCCACGGCGGAAACCGAGCACCGGCGCCTGCAGCAGCGCCGACAAGGCCGTGACTTCTTCGGACGCATCTTGCGCGCCGCCGCCGCAGATAATCAGCGGCCGCTTGGCCGCGCCGAGCCGCTTGGCGGCGCGGCGGATTGCCGAGACATCGATTTTCACGGCCGGCAACGGCGCCGGTCCCGGCACCGTGGCCGGCCCCGACTTGCCCCACACGTCGATGGCGCATTCGAGCGCCGCCGGCCCGGGCCGGCCGGTCTGCATCGCCCGCAGCGCCCGTGCGGTCGCCGGCCCGGCGGCTTTCGGGCTTCGGATCAGCGCGCAATGATCCACCAGCCGCTTGATGATGCCGGTCTGATCGCGGATCTCGTGCAGATGGCCGAGAGCCTTTCCGATATCGGCGTCGGGAATTTGGCCGATGAGCGCCAGCACCGGCGCATTCATGGCATAGGCGGTGAGCAATGCCGCCGACGAATTGAGAAAGCCCGGCCCGGGCACGACCGCATAGACCGAAGGCTTGCCGGTCGCCAGCGCCGCGCCGAGCGCCATATAGGCGGCGCCCTGCTCGTGGCGGGTATGGATCGTGCGGAGCCGGTCGGAGAATTTGAATAAAGCCTCGAACAGGAAATCGTTCTGCACCCCCGGCAGCGCGTAGACGGTATCGAGCCCGTGGGCGATGAGCGTGGCGATGATCGCCTCGGCGGCGGTCATCGAGGGGGCTACGGCCCCGGTTCGTTTCTTCTTCATGCCCGATCCTTGCCGCGGCAAACTGTGCAGATCGGCGCAGTTCTGTCGAGACTTGGCAAACGCCCGACCCGGACGCTTGACAAATCACGCCCCGGCATGTGGTTGTGCGCCACTTCTCACCCATAAGCGGAATGAACATGCATCGGTACCGCACCCATAAATGCGGCGAATTGCGCGAGGCCGACATCGGCGCCGAGGTTCGGCTGTCCGGCTGGTGCCACCGCATCCGCGACCACGGCGGCGTGCTGTTCATCGACCTGCGCGACCATTACGGGCTGACCCAGGTGGTGGCCGACCCGGACAGCCCGGCGTTCAAGGTGGCCGAGACGCTGCGCTCGGAATGGGTGGTGCGGGTCGACGGCAAAGTCCGCCGCCGCCCGGGCGGCACCGAAAATCCGGACCTGCCGACCGGCGCGATCGAGGTCTATATCCGCGAGATCGAGGTCTTGGGGCCGGCCGCCGAGCTGCCGATGCCGGTGTTCGGCGACCAGGAATATCCCGAGGAAACAAGGCTGAAGTACCGTTTCCTCGACCTGCGCCGCGAGCACTTGCACCAAAATATCATGAAGCGCGGCGCGGTCATCGATTCGATCCGGCGGCGCATGAAGGAGCAGGGCTTCTTCGAGTTCCAGACGCCGATCCTGACCGCCTCGTCGCCGGAAGGCGCGCGCGATTACCTGGTGCCGTCGCGCATCCATCCCGGCAAATTCTACGCGCTGCCGCAGGCGCCGCAGCAGTTCAAGCAGCTCATCATGGTGGCGGGCTTCGACCGCTATTTCCAGATCGCGCCGTGCTTTCGCGACGAGGACGCCCGCGCCGACCGCTCGCCCGGCGAGTTCTACCAGCTCGACCTGGAAATGAGCTTCGTCACCCAGGACGATGTTTTTGCAGCCGTCGAGCCGGTGATGCGCGGCGTGTTCGAGGAATTTGCCGACGGCAAGCCGGTGACCAAGACTTTCCCGCGCATTCCTTATGCCGAAGCCTTGGCAAAATACGGCACCGACAAGCCGGACCTGCGCAATCCGATCGTCATGGCCGATGTCTCGGAGATTTTCCGCGGCTCGGGCTTTAAGATCTTCGCCCGCATTCTGGAAACGAGCGCCACGGCCGCGGTGTGGGCGATCCCGGCGCCGGGCGGCGGCTCGCGCGCCTTCTGCGATCGCATGAACTCCTGGGCGCAAGGCGAAGGCCAGCCTGGGCTTGGCTATATTTTCTATGCGCTCGACAACGGCGCGGTGGTCGGCCGCGGACCGGTCGCCAACAATCTCGGGGCGGAGCGCACGGAGAAGCTGCGCGAGCAATTGAAGCTCAAGGACGGCGACGCGGTGTTCTTCGTCGCCGGCGAGCCGCAAAATTTCGTCAAGTTCGCCGGGCCGGCGCGTACGAAGGTCGGGGAGGAGCTCAAGCTGATCGACAAGGACCGCTTCGAGCTGTGCTGGATCGTCGACTTCCCGATGTACGAATGGAACGAGGACGACAAGAAGATCGACTTCTCGCACAATCCGTTCTCGATGCCCAATGCGGCAGTCGATGAGTTTCTGGCGCTCGATCCGGCGGATCACAAGAAGATTCTGGCATTGAAGGCGTTCCAATACGACATCGTCTGCAACGGCGTGGAGTTGTCGTCCGGCGCCATCCGCAATCATCGCCCCGACGTGATGAAAAAGGCGTTCGCCATCGCCGGCTACGACGAAGGCACGCTGGAGCAGAAATTCGGCGGCATGCTGCATGCGCTCTCCCTCGGCGCGCCGCCGCATGGCGGCATCGCGCCCGGCATCGACCGCATCGTCATGCTGCTGTGCGGCGAGGAGAATTTGCGCGAGGTGGTGCTGTTCCCGATGAACCAGCGCGCCGAGGATTTGATGATGGGCGCCCCGGCGGAAGCGACGCCGAAGCAGTTGCGCGAATTGCATATCCGGGTGGTCAAGCCGGAATGATTATTCCGTTGCGAAGAAGAAGCTTGACGCCGTCCTACTTTATTCAGGACTGCCCTGGGCTGCGGATGTGCCGGCGGCGGTTGGTTTGCCCTTGAGTATCCATTCAAATCCAACGGCGATCATGGCGCCGATGATCGGGCCTGCGAGGTAAATCCACGTGGTGCGCATATCGCCGCGGACCAGATCGGGGGCGAATGACCGGACGGGATTCATCGAGGCTCCGCTGATCGGCGCCGCCCACAGCCCCGCAAGGGCAATATAGCCGCCGATCGCGAGTGCGCCGTTGGAACCGATGTTTCGCGCGCCGGAGGCGGTGCCGAGAATGGTGCTGACCAAGCCTGCCGTTAATAGAACTTCCATGATGAGCGCCTTGAAATCGCTGATGCCCGGGCCAGGTGTAGTAGCGCCGAGGAGACCGACGGCGCCGAACATCGCGTATAGGAAACAGGCCGCGGCGATGCCGCCGACGAACTGTGCAATGATATATCCGGGCACGCGATTCCACGGAAAATTGCGGCGGACCGCAAACGCCAAAGTGACCGCCGGATTTAGGTGAGCCCCGCCGACAGCACCCATGAAGTAGATGATGGCCATGACCATCATACCCGGCGCCGCGACCTTCATACTCAGCGTTATTGTCCCGTCGCTCATAGCGCCGACGACCCCGGCGCCAGCGGCGACGACGACGAGCAGGAATGTGCCCCAGGCTTCCGAGAAAAGCCGCCGCCATTCATGGGCGGTCTCCAAAAAATCCGGCGGCGCTGAGGGATGGAGCATGCGCTGCTCCAGCGTCGATCCGGCTTGCTCGTACTGCGTCGGTGTCATCGTTATCCGCTCTGCTCAGACAATTTTGCAGGGGATCATGGCATCCTCATCGAACTTGTAAACCGCGCAGAGCCGGTGATAACCGTCGGCGATAATTAGCTTGCCGTTCGCTTTGTCCCTGTACAGCAACAATGGAGACAGCTCTTCATTGCGGGCGATCTGAGCGCGATCCTTTTCCACATGGCTATCGCTAATTCCTAATAATGAGAGGCCGGATGCTCGGAATATGTCTTTAGCCGCAAATTCCGTCATCTCGGCTTTTTTCAATTTTTCGGCGGCGGCCTTGGCTGCCTGTCGATCCATCGACAAACTCAGATACGACGCGGCGGCCGGATAGTCATGCTTCTGCGGTTTATCAAGCCATTTTATTTTCATTGGAAACGTCCTTATAGGAAGTTATCGGCATTCGACCGCATATTGAACGTCGAACGCGCGCGTTTCTGTGCAACATTGCTCACTCCGCCGCCTCCGCCATTGCTTCATCTCCGGACACCGTCACGACAATCGCGCCAAACGCCGCATGCATTTTCCGAAATCGCAGCAGCCTTAAAATGAGCCGCAGCTCGCGCAAAACGTCGAGCGACAGCCGGTTGCCGTAGCCAAGCGCGCTCGCGATCTGGAACGCTTTGCGCTCGTCGCGCCACCAGCGGTCCGCGCGCGCGGTGGCCGCATCCAGCGGCAATCCGGAAAGCATCGCGGCGCGGGCGAAAAAGCGCGCCCGCACCGCCGCGTGCTGCGGTCCGCGGCATAGCGTGCGCTCGACCCGCATTTTCAGATCGAAAATCGCCGCGCTGGCGTCGAACGCCGCGCCGATCTGTGCCAGCGCAACATCGAGCGCCGCACCGGTTTGACGCGTCGCCGCGCGCGCGGCCGCACCGATACGTTCGGACTCGCGCGCCTTGCGCCGCCCGTCGGACATCGCTTTTGCCCCAATTTGGCTGTCCGCGCGATGTAACCGGAGACGAGACGATTGTCAACAGTGGTAACACAAAAAAGGACGTAGCAGCGATGCCGCAGGCGGCGTGAGGCGGCGCCGGCGCGCGGCGATTCGGCGCTCGTTTCGGCCTGTTTCGGGAAAACCGCGGCGGTGGCTTTAGAAAAGCTTCAGCCCGCACAGCACCTTGCCGACGATCTCCAGCTCGTTGAGCGGGACTTCCTCGGCGGCATGGTTGGGATTGTCGGAAATGATCTTGACCCGCGGCTTGGCGGCCGCCCGCATCACCTGCAGGCGCTTGACGACGATGCCTTCGAAGGCGTCGCGGATGGCGTAAAGCCCATCGGGCGAGGGGGTCTTGTGCCCGGTATCGATGATGACGCGGTCGCCCGACATCAGCGTCGGCACCATGCTGTCGCCGGTGGTGTCGAGTACCAGAAGGCGGGCCGTCGCGGTGTGCAATTGCTCGCGCACGAAGCTCGACGGAAACAGCCAACCCTCTGATTTCAAAGGATCGGCGTGCTTGCCGTCCTTGCGCACTTCGCGCGCCGGCACGCCGCCGCCGCCCAAGCCGGCGCGGGTGTCGAGCTCCGGCACCTGGCCGAGCGCCGGCCCGAGCGGCTCGTCATGCGGGCCTTCCTCGCGCAGCACGTCGCTTGATTCGATGTGACCGCCGGTGCCGGGATAGCGGCCCCATAACAGGATCTGCTCCGGCGTATAGCCGAGCACGGCGGCGAATGGCTTTAAGTGGTCGAGCCGCATGCGAAATCTGGCCGTTCTCCAGCCGCGACAATTGCTGCTTGGAGACACCTGACTTTTTCACCAGTTCGGTCCGCCGCATGTGACGCGACTCGCGGGCGTAATACAGGCCGGTTTTCGTCGGTTTCTGCTTGCGTGCCATGGCCTTCTCCGTCGCGCCGATTGTCACGGATTCGGTGTATTCGCGCTAGGCTCTAAAACCGTGACTTGACGCCGTCATTTTCGCCGATTATGTGACATATGTCACGAAAACAGCGGCGGAGTGCGACGATGCTGGGCATGCAGTGGGCTTCGATCGGCCTCGCCGGCGTTGTCGTTCTCGGCTGGGTCGTCGAGGCCGGCGTGAAATGGGCGGTGGCGCAATTCTTAGCGCATTTTCAGTGAGCAAGGACTGCGCCGTATGAAAATGTAAAGCCGTCGCATCCGCGCCGTCATCTGCAACGAATTCGCCCCGCTGGCTTCCGCCGGCGGGGCGATATTTTTGCGTCGGGCTGCGGGCTAGCAATATCCGCAGAAGACGCAAATCACCGCCACATCACCGGCCGCGCACTTCATTTGGAAAACTCGGCGGCGGCAGCACGGTGAGATCGAGCGCGCTTCGGGTCGGGCGAGCGTTGGGTTTCAGTCCGACGGTGGTGGTGCCCCAATCGCCGCAGTCGAGGGTCGTATACTTGATCCATTGGCGTAAGCCGCGATTGTGCCGCAGTTCGCGGCGGATGCGCAGGCCGAAATAGCCGGTGTGGGTGTTGTAAAATCCGGGTGACTTGCCGCGCGCGCGGCCGTGCCCGTGAACGAAGCGCAGCCGCGCCGCGCCCATCTCCCATGCCTGCTGGACGATGGCCGTCATCGGAAGTCCGATGAAGTCGGCCGGCCGGTAGCCGTGCAGGTCGATCTTCGCCAGGAGCGGGTCGGGAGCGTCTGCCAACATTTCCAGGCCTCTTCCGGGGATGATGGCGTTGCCGACGCAGCCGAGAAAACTGCTGGCTGGGGAACTAGGATTCTACGTTCAATTCTTTGGCGCCGCCTAAAACCTCGGCCCGCAGCACTTTTTGCTCGCCGCGCCGATCAACTCTCACGGCACACAATGGGCCATGTTTGTGGAGCAGGCAATACCGGGCGGTGGATACACTATGACTGCGTCCCCACGTCGCTGCGCGCCGGCACCTTCGCCGCTGCCGGCTTGGTCGCCGCCGATGGCGACGGCGACTTCTTGGGTCGGCCGCGACTACGGCCCTGCGCCTGTCGCGCATGGTCGGCCGCGGCGTGGAGCTGCTTGAAAAACTCGGGCGGCCGCACCATTTCGTCGACCCGATCAAGGAATTGGCCAAGATCGTATTTATCCCGCAGCTGAACTGACCAGTTCTTGCCGAGAAGGGCCGCAGCAAAATCGCGGCCGAGCGCGGCCTTCGCCTCGGCCAATTCTGCCTCGGCAGCAAGCCGCCGCTCGGTGTAGCTGAGCATGATCATGGACTCCCTCCTGTGTGTGACAACCGAAATGCTAGATAATTCAGAAAAGCCTCTCCGCAATTGATCAATAAAAATAATTTGGTAGGCGTGGGAGCGGTGCCAACATTCATCGGCGACCCGGGAGCGGTGCCATCATTTGCCGGCAGCGGCAAGCCGGCGAACGCCGTTAGTGCTTGTTGTAAAATGTCGGAGCGACGGTGCAATAAAATTATCTTCGGCTTTGCAGGATCGCGCCGTAACGTTTGGCAGCCTCCAGTAACGACCACGGTCGAGGCATCTTAGGAGACGACAATGAGCCCCACTGATGCGACCGGGCGGCGCCCGTCGCAGACATCAAAAACCATCGCGTGGTACCGATCGCGAGGGCACGCCTGCCTTGCTCAGATAAGAGCCGAACTCAATAACCCAAGTGCGACCCTCGCCGAAGCGATCGAGTACTACCTACTGAACGCCGATGAGCGCTATGCGCCGGCAACCCAGCGCGTCATGCGCGCATGGTTCCGCCAACTCGTGAAAGACGCCCTCGAACGGGATCCCGCGGACCGTGAAACTCAAACGGCGGCAAGGCGACTCGAGAAGGGCCCGCCAATCGCAGTCTTGCGTCAATTACGACGCTCTCTCCCTCACCAGGGTGACGTCGAAATTCACGATATGGTCGACGCATTTTTGGGCGCAGACGGCCGATATACCAAGCGCCTACAGCAAGGTATTCTTGCCGGCCTGCGGCACCTGCTCGAGGCCGCCGCCGCTCAGAGTATTTTGCCGGCGGATGAGGCCAAGTGGTTGCTCGGGAGATTGGAAAGTGGTCCGAAGCCGAAAATCATTCGACGTAAGAAACAAACCAGCGCAAAAAAGCGAAAAGAGACGCCGTTAGAAGAGCTACAGCGCGTGGTAAAATTCCTCTCTGTGCGTGGACCGCTCGGAATTGCAGCAGCCGATTTTCTGGAATTAAATGTTTTTCTCGGGCTGCGGCCGGGCGAATGGCGCACGGCTTATATTGCAGGCGATGAATTGCACTGGGTTGCAGAAAAAACGACCAACGAGCGCGGCAACAGCGAAAAACCGTGCGTGCAACTCAACAATTTGGAACAGCGGGGCGGGACCCTCCGTGCATTTTTGAAGTTTTTGAGCCAGTATCGTACCGATGACGAGGAGTGGTCCCATCTCGTCGATCGGCTGCGCTCTCGTATTGCCCACGCCTGCAGGAGGCTCGGCATTAAACGGATCGCTCTTTATACCACCCGTGACGTACATATTGCGAGTGAACTTGCACTGGCACGGAGCCGCAGGAGATTGCCGCCAAGGTAAATCACAAATCAACCCGCACGCAACGGCGCCATTACGCACCCAAACAATTCGGACATAAAAGGTCCTATAGCTTGGTTTCGGTTTCGCAGGTGCTGGTTGCCAGGGTCCAAACGGACCAGCCTTTCTCATTGGACGAGCTGAGAAGGATACAGTCTGAATTGTCACCGTGAATTGGAAGAAAATGCCGCCGGTGCAGGGAGGGATGGGGGGTGACGATCTGCCCCTCTTAGAATGGCTCTTTGGATCGTTCGTGCGCCGTTCAAAACTACACACGGCCGCCTGTAAGATTCGGTACGGACACTTTTTCATGCAACCGCCATGTCAGGCATGCTAAAAGTGGCTCGTGAGCCTCCAATGAGGTTTCATTCCCAACTTGGACCAGCCCTGCCACTTCGGTGGCAGGGCTTTTTTCGCGCTCACCGGCTTTGCCTTTTATTTATCATCACCACGAGGCTCCTAACGCAGCCGTCAAACTAATCGGAATGAACTCGATCCAGTGCATAGATTGCTAAAACAAAGAGCCCGCCTCATTTGGGGACTTTAATTATTGGCGCTGATGAGACGTCTTGGCCGAAAAAAGGATGGCCGTGATAGATCTGCGGTTCAATCTTCGCGTCGCCAAGGAATTCCCCGTTACGATTAGTCGCTTCCGGCAGCCCGTCGCTGAACAAGACTAGGCGATCACCGGCAACAAGCCGGCGGTCCGCTGTCGTGAACGTCACGGAGGGGGATGCACATTGCCTCCTCGTTATTTACCGCAAGCAAATTGTTCACGCGGGCAATCTACGCAGCAAGGTCGCCGTCATCACGTAGCGTCAAACGAATTAAGGATTGCGCATCGCCATGAACAGTGACGCAGGTATGCCTTTTCCCGACACGTCTCCGATGGTGATAACAAGCCGTTTATCGTCGAGTGGATTTTAATGGAAAATGGGCTATTGCCGGACCGAGTGGACGCTCTGGTCTGGGCGCTCACAGAGCTCATGATCGAGGGGTTTGATGGAGGGCGGCGGTTACTCGTCGCCTAGCGTGGTGCGTTCGCATAACAGACATTACGAAATGGCGCATTCCTCTTGCGCACACGCGGGGGTCGTGTTGTCTATCGAGTTCGATCCTGTGGCACTTAAAATAAGATCATTAAGCGGCGAAGCAATTTGCGACTATGGCTATGGTCGATATTTTTTTGTATTAAACATTGGTGATGTGCTTGTCCGCTCAGGTGGGGAGCTGTGGCAGCTTTGGGGGGAGAAGGTCGTGTCAATATCGGCGCCGGTGATCAACATTGTCGAAGTCATCGATCGGGAGCGGGTCCGTGCACTTCAACTTCGTGTATTCATTCTGTGCAGCGTTGTGCAGTTGCTCGAGGGTTTCGACACTCAGGCGATCGCATTTGTAGCGCAACCCGTTTCTCGTCAATTCGGCTTTAACATTGCCAGCTTCGGCTCGATTTTTGGCGCGGGCACGTTGGGCATGGCGCTGGGCGCCCTGCTGCTGCCGCCGCTCGCAGACCGGTTCGGTCGCAGACGCCTGACGATTATATGCACGTGCATCTTCGCCGTGTTCAGCTTGGCGACGGCGTGGGCCGATAGCTTCGTTTCGCTCTTGATCCTGCGGCTTCTTGCCGGCCTGGGTCTAGGCTCCGCGACGCCATGCCTTATTCCGCTGGTTTCCGAATACTCGCCCAAGCGCAGGCGCGCCATCGATGTTTCGATAGTGACCGCGTGCTGGCCTTTGGGCGCCGTAATCGGCGGCGCTATGAGCGCCCATATTATTCCCATGTGGGGCTGGCAATCCGTTTTCTATATCGGCGGCATTATGCCGTTGGCGTTGCTCGTCGCCATGATCTGGGGCTTGCCGGAATCGATCCGGTTCATGGCGGCGCAAGGGCAGCCGCCGGAGCGTATTGCCAAAACGCTGCGCCAAATCTCGCCAACTCTCGCTCTTTCGCCGGGCACGCAATTCGTTCTACCGGAAGCGAAGCTTTCGGGCGTACCCGCCAAGCACCTGTTCACCAGCGGGCGGGCGCCCGCGACCGTGCTGCTCTGGATCGTTTTCTTCATCAACTTCATCTTTCTGTTCTTCATGTTCAACTGGCTGCCGGCAGTCATCCAGCAGGCCGGGCAGCCGCTGAGTACAGCAATACTGGCAACGGTCGGCTTCAATCTCGGCGGGGTCGTAGGCGGCGTCGTCATGGGACGTCTCATGGACCGCTATGGCCAATATCCCGTATTGGGCGCCGCCTATGCTCTGGCCGCGATCTTCGTCGGATCGATTGCCTTCGTCAGCGGTTCCGTCCCTTACATCATGACGGCTGTAGTCCTTGCGGGCTGCTGCTCCCTGGGCGCGCAGGTCTGCGGCAATGCGCTTGCCGCAAGCCTCTACCCAACGATGGCGCGTTCCACGGGTGTTGGCTGGGCTTATGGCGTCGGGCGTATTGGCTCCATCGTCGGTCCGGTGACCGGCGGTATTCTGCTCGGCCTCGGCTGGGGCGTTGGGCCGCTGTTTCTCGTAGCCTCACTCTTGCTCGTCGGCGCCACCGTCGCCTTAATCCTACTTTGGCGCGTCGCTCCTGATGCCCAGTTCGAGGCCGCTAATAGCGGTACGCGAGCCCACGCTGCTTAAGTTGCGCCAAGACATCGCGCTGGAAGAATAAACATGCTCAAACTTTCGATCGCGGTTGAAACCTACGATCGCACCCAAGCCATTATCGACGGAAAGGTACGACCGGAAGGCATAGAACTGGAATTTCAGGGGCGAAAGACCGCGGGACCGACGACGCATCGTCCATTCGTGGCCGAGATTTTTCAGCGGATGATCGGCAACAAGGAATTCGATGCCTCCGAATTGGGACTTACTTACTATTTACGCACGCTCAACCTCGATGACCCGCCTTTCGTCGCCATTCCGGTCTTTACCGCTCGCTTCTTTCGCCACGCGTCGATCTTCATCAACACCAGGAGCGGTATCCGTTCTCCGGCGGATCTGGAAGGAAAGCGGTTCGGCGAGGCCTTCAGCTACGGAACCGATGCCGGTGTCTGGGCCAAGGGGATTCTGCAAGACGAATATGGCGTGTCGCCAGCCAGCCTGAAACATTTCATCGGCGGCATGAACAATCCGATGCCGCGTTGGGACTGGCTTCCCTTCAATCCCTATTACAAGTTTGCTGGCTCCGTGCAGGAACTCGGCCCCGGGCAAACCCTCGACAAAATGCTCGATGCCGGCGAGATCGACGCGCTTTGCAGTCCCGTCATGCCGCAGTCGTGGCTAGACGGCTCGACCAATATTTGCCGTCTGTTCGAAGACTACGAGGCCGTCGAAAGGGCGTATTTCCGCAACACCGGCATCTATCCGATCCTCCACACAATTGTGATCCGCCGAGACTTATACCGCAAGGAGCCGTGGATCGCGCGGGCGCTCTACGCTGCTTTCAAGGAGTCGAAGGAGATCGCCATGCAGAATTACCGCGTCGGCGATGGGTTCATGCACAACTATTACATGGTGCCGTGGTTTGCCGCGCTGCGCGAGGAAAACCGGCGTCTCATGGGTGATGACGTGTGGCCGTATGGTGTGGCCGCAAACCGCAAAGCGATAGATACATTTCTGCGCTACCACCACGAACAGGGAATGTCGAAGCGGCGTTATCAGCCGGAAGAAATTTTTGCCGCGGAAACGCTGAACGATTAGTTCGGCGCGCTGTGCGGCTACAGGCGCGCCGTTGCCGAGGGCATAGTTGACCGCTTATTCCGCGGCCAGGGAGCGGCCGAGCGCGGTATTGACCGCCGGCATGACCTTTTCCGCCATGAGCTCCATCGACTTCCGACTAAGCTGCGGATCGTTCCAATTCTTGCCGGCATACAGCAGCGTGCCAAAACCCCCCAACTGCTCGTTTAGCGCAAGGATCTGGTCAACGACGCTGTTGACGCTGCCGGCGATAATGAGCGTGTCGACCATATAATCCAGCGTCACATCGTCGTCCGGCATCTCGGGATTCTGTTTGAAGGCATTCAAGCGCTTGATCTTTCGAAGCTTGGCGGAAAGCTGCTGCAAGTAGAAGCGATAGGGGCTGTTAACGTCGGTCTTGCCATAGGCAGCCGCAACTCTGTCGTCCTCAGCAACAAAAATCGCGCGCGCCACGCGCCAGTCGGAGCGGCGTGCCTCCCGCTGAACCTCGTTGCAGCCCTGCGAATAGTTCGCCCAATGGTTTGGCAGGTAGTTGGACTGCAAAAAATCGGAGGATATCGGCAGCCAGCCGCGGCGCCCGAGTGCGATCAGACCACGGGGATTCGGATCCGAGGCCGCTCCGAGGATCGGCGGGTGCGGTTTCTGATAAGGCTTCGCAATGGGCCCAAGGCCGATCTCCGGCCAGATCGTCCGCTCTGTGGTGATGTTCCAGTATTTTCCCTTCAGTCCATAAGGTGGCTCACCTGCCCAGATCGCCAGAATGTGGTCGATGGCTTCGACGAACATCGCGCCGCGGTCCTGATCAAGCACGCCCATTGCCTCCGCATCGGACCAGTGAATACCTGGCCCGATGCCCATGATGAGGCGGCCCTGCAGAATATGATCGAGCATCGCAACATTCGACGCCACGATCACTGGATGACTATGCGGCAGATTGATGACACCGGTTCCGAGCTTCATTTGTTTGGTGGCGTCAGCCAGAGTTGCGAGGAACAGCAGACTGTTTGGGACATTTTCGCAGGCGTCGGTCAAATGCTCGCCGATCAAACCTTCGCTGTAGCCGAGTCTGTCAGCGATAATGAAAGCTTCGCGATCTTCATTAAGCGTTTCTGTGTAGCTTCTTCCCAGCGGATGAATGGGATGAGTGAAAAAGCCAAGCTTCATCATTTTCTCCTGGTTCTGCAAAAAGGCAGAATTTGATTTGATTCACCGGACACGGCAAAGAATACGAAGGCAAATCTCAGTTACAACAATATCCATTAGTATGCTATGATACAATTATGGATCGTCGGTCCGACAGGTAGACCACTCCCGCAAGTTGTTGGGAAACAGGGTTGCCCCATGATTGTCCGTAGCCAGAATTCAGAAGAGCTGATTTTGGTGCCGCAATCCATTTTTGCGCCGCCGGTGCGAACTGGCGGGGACCAGATATCGATTAATAGGCTTCTAGCGCGACTGACTGACGCATTGCAATTCGACGCGGCGCCGACCCATGTATCGGCGGGATGATCTTCCCCAGACTTATTTAGATCATCGCTGGCTCGTGAACGGGCTAGGAGGCGGCGCGGTTACGCGCGCTACGGCGAGGAGGCGATTTTTACGGTTCGCCAATTCGTGCATGAGACCGACCGCGACGACATTCCCGACTTATCAACTGAAGACAAAATGGTCGCCGCCTGCCGCTGGGTGCTTGGTCAGCACGATCGGTGGTCAAAAGACCATATCAGACTTAAATGCAGCGCCCATTTGCTGCCTGTTCGCACAGAACAGACACATTCACATAAGTCCCCGCTTCCAGCGTATTGATGTCGCTCGCCGAGCAAACGGTAAATTCAAGCGCGGTAAGCGCAATTAGCTCAGTGAGCCAGACGTCGTCCTCGGCGGCGGAACCGTCCTGATGTTCCGGTTCGGACATCGACTAAGCAAAGACATCGTTTTTTTCCTTGACGACGTTAAATGGTTGGGCCGTCCGACACTGCGTTTGAACGACACCACCGCGGGTCCCTGTTGTTCTTCCCGCCAACTGCGCCGAGCCTCGGCTTCCTTCATTCCCTGAGCGAAGGCCGCCAGTTTCGATGTGATGTTTTTGCATAAAGGCGAAAGGATCGTCCTGCGGTGCTTTCCGGCGTGATAAAAATAGGCGAAATTCTCCAAATCGGAGCGATGTCAGAGGTCTCCATTTCCGCAAAGCACCAAAAGGCCCGGACCTGACCTGGGCGGCGCGGTCAAAGTGACGCCTTGTGCGCGGGTGGAAAATCTCTCTCGCGCAGTGAGCCTGCGGCACTCAATGTCCACCGCTCGCTGATAGATTTCCGTCCGCAGGAAATCGATCTCCGCATCGCGCCGGGTTTCGTCGACATCGACATACCAACACCGGGCACGCCGGTCGGCACCGTCGCTCCAGCGGTAGCCGCGGCTCTTGAGCACGTCTTTACGGTCGTACGGCGAGTTCTTAGCCCAGATCCGAACCGTGTCGCGGCGAGCGCGATCCAGCAGCATCGCCAAGGCGCTCGTTGATGTGGTGGGGAGAGGGCGCGCCAACAATTCGAGCACGGCCTGGCAGTCGTCGACGGCGCGGTGCGCGGCGTGGAAGTATCCCGCGTCTGTCAGCAAGTAGCCGAGCTTGGTGCCACCGAAGCCGTATTGTCGCCAGTCGATTTCAGTCATCGAACAGGCCCAGGGCTTCTCCGCGAACACCGGCCAATAGCGTTCCGCGAATTTCCGGTCGAAAGCGGCGTTATGGACGATGACGACGTTGGCGTCGGCAACGAAGGTCTCAACTGCGGCAGCATCGATGCTGCGTCCCTGAACCATAGCGTCGGTAATGCCGGTAAGCTCGGTGATCTCCGGCGGAATAGGGCAGGAAGGCTGATTGAAGGACTGGAACGTCTCCGCGATCGAGATGACCTCGTCATTGGCGGAGTAACAAAACTTCACCATCGCCAGTTCGATCACCTCGGCCTTGGCGAAGTCGAGCCCGGTCGTTTCGAGATCGATGATGACGCCGCGCTTGCCGGTGTAGCCGGCCGGCACCCCCATGGCCGGGCGCGGGACCAGCCGGCGCAGGATCTTGTAATCGCCGGTTGCCTCCAGCCTGCAGGCGGTGTCGTCGAGGTTGCTCCATTGATGCGACCATTGCGTTGGAGCGAGGTCCATGAAGCTGCCTCAGGACCCGATACCGGTCGGAGGGTTGCCGGCTTCCGCGACTGGCGTCGCTTCCGCGCTGTTGCTTTGCGGTGAGGGCGCCGACCGGGGCGACTGATCAGGTTCCTGGGTTTGCTTGAGCGGGTTCGCTGCCAGGACGGCTTTGATCTCGTCACGATCCAGATAGCTGTTTGCGAACAGCGCCTCGGCCAGGGAGTCCAGCGTGCCGCGATGCTTCGACAACAGGTCGCGGACAGCTACGTAGGCACGGTCGAGCGACCGCCCGACCGCTTCGCGCAGAGGCGCGAACAGCAAAAGGTCGCGGGTGTTGTCGCCGCCGTCGATGCAGAGCAGGCCATACGACCCCAAGCCGAATTGGGTCTCGAGTTGGGTGGCGAGCTTGGTGGCGCGGGCGAGATCGCTGTCGGCGTTCCCGCCGGCACCGGCCGTCGGCTCGCCGAACACCAGTTCCTCGCTGGCGCGGCCGGCGAGGCAGATCATCAGGTATTTCTCGAGGTAGGTGCGGGTCAGCGACTGGGGCTCGGCGGGCGCGCTCTCGGCCAGGCCGCCGGTACGGTCGATCGACAGTGCCTTTGGCTCGCCAATGCCGCCGAGAATCATCGCCAGCGCATGACCGGCCTCGTGATGGCTAATGCGCCGGCGTACCTCGGCGGGCCACTCCGGTTCGCCATCGCGCACGGCGTCGAGCAGATCCTGCAGCGCAAGAGGACGGGCGGCGATGCGCGCCTTGCGCCGCGCTTCGCGCACCCAGCGCTCCACATCGGCGCCGGTGTGGCCGCGAGCGGCCAATGCGGCGGCGCGCAGGTCGGCGTCCTTGAGGTCGTCGCCCAGGTGGGTGCGGAAGATGCCGATCAGGCCTGGGATATCCGGCAGGGGGATATGAATGTGCCGATCGAAGCGTCCGGAGCGCACCAAGGCCGGATCGAGTTTTGACGGATTATTACAGGCGGCGATGACGATGACCCCCTCCCGCCGCTCGAAGCCGTCAAGCATTTCGAGGAGGCAGTTCGTGATCGCGGTCCACCAATCGTCGTTCCGGTTGCCGCTGCCCCGCGCCGGGATACTGTCGATCTCGTCGATGAACAAAATCGACGGACTGTTCTTCTGGGCCTCCGCAAACACGTTGCGGATGGCCTGGGTCACGCTGCCGAGATGGCCGTCTTTATGGGACTGCCATTGGGCATAGCTGGTGGCGACAAAGTTGACCTTCGCCTCCCGGCTTATCGCCCTGGCGAGGTTGGTCTTGCCGGTGCCCGGGGCGCCCCAGATCAGGAAGGATTTGGGTGACACGGCAGCCCAAGACAGTTTGCCGGCGGTGTAGTCCGCGAGGTCCTTGATCAGCGCCAGGCTGAACTCCTTGGCGGCGCCCAGACCATGCAGTTCGGAGAGCAACGGCGCTGTCTCGACGCGGCCGTCCTGGCGGTCAAGCAAGCGGACGAGCCTCTGTAACGAGCGCTCGGCACCAAGATCGGCGCGGATCGCAATCGTCAATGACTCCAGCGTGGCGCGGCCGGCGAGCGCTTCGTCGACCGCGCCGGGGTGGCGGCCGGTCACGGCCTCGATCACGGCGCCGACGGCCGAGCCGTCGAGCGGCGGCAGCACGATGCGATACTCGGCGAGCCGCACCAGATCGCGCGGCAACAGGCGGTCCGGCTCGGCGGCGATGCCCAGGATGGCGCAGCGCGACTGCACCGCTGTCGCGAACTCGCCGTTGGCGTTGGTGGCTTTCTTGACCTTGCCGTCGACCTCTCCGGATCGGGGGAACATCACCACGGTGCGTCGCGGAGCGAGAGTGCCGTCCTTTGCCTGGGTGTTGTCCTGAAGCACGGACGCGTCGTCGCCGAAGACCTCGTCTTCGATGAGCCGTGCTACGATGTCGACGTAGTCCGGCGCCGGCACCTCGATGATGGCGATGGTGTCGGCGTCCGACAGCTTGGCGAGTGCATTGCGGTTGTTGTCGAACGCCCGGCCGAGCAGGATGGCCGCTGCCGCCTCATGGGGCCGCAGCGGCTGCGGCACGAAGCCTTCGTCAGGCTGCTCGACGCCAAACTGCAGAGGCAACTGATCGCGATCGTCTTGGTCGCCCGCGCCGGTGCCGGACCTGCGGGCCGATCTGTCCTTGGCGCGAAGCGCGTCGATCAGCACCTCGGCGAGCGGCCGCCCTGACGCCGCCAACATTTGGACGCGCGTCATGACACCTCACCAAGGGCAGCACGGACGCGATGCCGCAACTGACGGAAAGCGGTTGCAGACATCAGCCCACCTCCACGATGAATGCCGGGTCGAAGGCGGGGTTCTCGTTGCCGTAACCATGCGGATTGCAGAGCACCCGGGTTTTATGGACTCGGTAATCGAACGTGTCGTGGACGTGGCCGTGGATCCACAGCTCTGGCTGGCCCGCCTCGATGACGGCCGTCAGGTCCGAGACGAAGGCCGCCGACAAAAGATCGTTGTCGAAGCGCGGGTGAACCGAGCGCGGGTGGGGGCCGTGATGCGATACCACCACTGAGGGGCCGGCAAAGGGCTTGGCCAGCGCCGTCTCGATAAAAGTCCGCGAGCGCCGATGCAGGAAGAGTGCTTCCTGCGGGCGGAAGCGCCGCCACGGTTTTTTCGACCACGTGATCCGCCGATGATCGGTAAGTCCGGTGGCGGCAACGCGCATCGCCAGCGGTCGGGTCGGCGCCCCGAACAACGTATAGTTTGTCCAACACGTGGCCCCGATTAGCCGTACAGTGCCGCCGATGATCACCTCGTCGTCTTCGAGCAGATGGATGCCGTAGAGCGACGCTGATGCCCGGGCGTGGGCGAGTTCGTCCTGCCAGACACGGCCATAGAATTCATGATTGCCGAGCGTCATGACGATCAGGACCTGCATCGGCACGATCCGGCGCAGCCAGGCGAAAGCGCGCTCGGCGCCTTCGCAAACATCGCCGGCGACGACGACAACATCGACGTCGGGCCTCACCTCGATCGCTTTGGTCGGCGCGACATCGGCGTGGAGATCCGAGAAGATCTGGAGACGCATATTACGCCTCCGACCCGTTGTTGTTGGCGGTGACCGACGAGCCGAAGCGGCGGCGCAGGTGATGCAGCGCGGCCGTGGCGGCCGCGGCGGCCGCGCTGTCGTCGGCGGCGCACAGGAACAACGCGGTGGCGGCGAGGTCGACGAGAAGCGGCGCCGCGACATCCTTGTGGGTCGCCCGCAATGCGATGCCGACGGCTTCGATCACGTCGCCGGCCGCGGCGGCAGGCCAATGCGGCTCGCGCAGCACGGCGATCGCACACAATCGTGCGCGGAGCTCGCTGTGGACGATGCTGTGGTTCAGCATCGGTCCGGCCATCCGCCACAGCTGCAGCAGCGGCACGACCGGGGCTTGACCGCGACCGGTTTCGGTCGCGGTCAGTATGGCCTTTGGGGCAGTCATTCTGCTGCCCCCTGGCCGGCGATGATGACCGGCGTCGCTGTAGGCAGCGGCCGCCAGTTGCTTTTGCCGATGTCGGAGCCGGACAAGACCTTGGCCGCCATCGCCAGCGTCGGGAACGCCACCGGCCTGTTGAGCCGGGAGCGGTCGTCCACACCGGGGATCGCTACCAGCACCTCTCTACCGATCAGTTCTTTGCGGCGGTCGACGATGTGGGATTCGACACTTGCCGTCGTTCCCTTGCGCATCTCGCTGCCGGCGGCGACCACAAAGCGGCCCTGGTAAACAGAGCCACGGGCCCACAGGTCGCCGTAGGCCAATTGCTGCTCCCCGGTGCCGATCGGCACGGCGGCGGCGCCGATCTCCATCGGGCCATTGTCGTCGCCATCGTCGTCGAGGCCGGAGTTCCGCCGCGGCGGTCTCCACAATCTCGGCTGCCGCCGGCTCGAGGCCGCGCGTCAGGACGTGGCAGCCGGCATCGACGAACAACGGCAGTGCTTCAGCCAACATGCGGTCGAGCTCGGCCGCCCGTTCCGGCGTAATGTTCGCCTTGCAGGCGCTCACACCCTTGATCAGCCGGGCGACGCCGGTTTCCTCAACGAGGTCGCTGAGGCATTTCTGCCAATGAACCGCGTCCGGCTTGGTGATGCGGCCATCGCTGTGACTGATGACAAAAAGTTCGACCGCGAACGGCTTCTTGTCGTCGCTGTGGCCGGGCAGGCGCTCCTTCAAATTCCCGCTCTCGCCGACATAGGCGACGCGACCACCGCGATCCCGGCCGGTGATCACGTAGGACCCGATCCAGTTCCAGTCGGCGCCCGCCGTCACCGCCCCGATGGCCGAGAACGGGAAGGCGTGAATATGGAGCGGATTGGAATCATCACTGACGATCCGAAACCCATACGGATCGGCGGTATCGCGGGTGATGATGGTGGAGCGCTTGGTGGCGCTCTGCAGACGTTCGAAAGTCGGCATGATCGATCCCTGGTGTCTGGGATCGGTAATCCGGCGCGCGCCAACTCACTCCCCGCCACGGCCGATCGGGCCGCTGCCGGGTAAAACGAGGTGACGAATGAAGCAGGGGGGCTGGCCTAAACGGACAGCCGTGTCGCGCGGATCCCGATTGTTGCCCGGTTACGCCGCGGTCCGGGCGCAAAACTGCGCGGCGGTGCCGCGCCCCTGCGGGCCGGTTGGCTTGGCGATGAGCAAAAGGGGATCGAGACGGGCCGCCGAATCGGCGGTAGAAATGGCCTTAGCCATAATCTACTCCTAACCAGTGGATTGTGGTCAGGCCGTCGTTGGGTGCTTCCAACACCTAGCGGCGGCCGCCTTCGCATGGGCTGCGTCGGCAACGCTATATTAGAGGTTTCCAAGGTCGAAGCGAGCCAATTCCACAATTACGGTTACCGGCTGACTGATCGTGCTGGCATTCGGCATGGCGATGCGAGATTCTCGCTGCGCCGAGGCGTGGAGCGAGGCTTCCGTCGTGTAGATGGCTCTCGTAGACGATCTAGCTGTGAGCTTTCAATAGGTTGTCCATCCGGTTCTGACCGAGGAGACTGAGGTTGCTGAGACTTCAGGAGTGCGAACCAAACTCGTCGCCAATCAAAAAAACCGTTCTCCCGCCACGCTTCGATTTTTCAGCCGCGATGGTCTTGCTCACGCATCGTGGACCACTGCGGCGGAACGCGCAAGCGTTGCGCCGCCTATTACATGGCCTTCGCCACCGCGGGTTTCGGGCGGCGTCTCCGGGAGGCCTTTCGCTGGCGAGCGGTACGCCGCTGAGCAAGCAACACACGGTCTCCGCCACGGGCGGATGCGCGGTCCAGCCGGCCGCCAAACTCGAAGTTACACAATAGATGGCGCCCGCTCTCCCGACGTCGGTACGTCAGTACCGATCAATCTTGCCGCACGATCACACGGGTGCCTATCGCGACCCGGGTATACAGATCGATCACATCGTCGTTGACGAGCCGGAAGCAGCCCGACGAAACCGCCTGGCCGATCGTCTCAGGCGCGTTGGTGCCGTGGATGCGATAGACGGAATTGCCGAGATACATGGCGCGGGCACCGAGCGGATTGCCCGGACCGCCGGCCATGAAGCGCGGCAGGTAGGGCTGCCGCTCGATCATTTCCGGCGGCGGGCGCCAATCCGGCCATTCGGCTTTGCGTGAAATCTGTAATAGGCCTTGCCAGGTGAAGCCGTCGCGGCCAACCCCAATTCCGTAGCGCAGCGCGTGGGTTTGATCCTGGATGAGATAAAGATGCCGCTCCTGTGTATCGATGATGATGGTGCCAGGTGGTTGCAGCGAGCGATAGAATACGAGCTGCTTCTGGAATTCCTCTGGCAGATTGGCGTCAGAATTGCCGTGGTCAATGCCGGGATCAACATCCGGTGCTGTAACGGGGTATTGCGTCGATGCCGAATACTGAGCGGTTGCCTGATACTGAGATTTTAGCTGATCCTGAGGTGGCGAATAACCGGGTGTTGATGACTGATAATTGGGCGATGGCTGTGGTGGAAATGACTGCGCCAGAACAAGCGTTGGGACGAAACATAGCATCGCTGCGACCGTCCATGTGCCGAGGCCGAACATACGCTCCTTTAAGTTAAGTAACATTGCCGACGCTCTTTCAAACCTATGACGAGCTCGCCGCCATCATGGAATGCCCGCCGTTGCTCCTAGGCCGAGAGGATCACAACCTACCACATTGTGAACGGTGTCGTGCATCACAACGAACTTGGCCGCCAATGCCTCCTAGGGATCAATCGCTTCACTTCTACGATGTGCCAGATGGTCCGAGATGCCGCCATGGCAGACATCGGATTTCCTTCTATCTCGAAGCTAATTAGCTCGAAAAATACTGACTGCAAGGTACAATTTCTATTCCAGCTTGCTGCCTCGACCCGACAACTTGCTATAAGCGTCGAACCTCCTTTGGCCAGACGCGTGTGAGAATTGAACGTCCGTTTACATCCCAAATCGCCAATTGGCGCCGACACGCAGCATGTTTTCTTTGAGCGTATTTCCCGCGCCGGCGCCTACCCAAGTGTACTCTGCCTTTGCGCTCAAATTTTGCGTGATCCCGTATTCAACGCCGGCGCCCGCCGCCAGGCCGAGGTGGAGGTCGGAAATAGAGTTGCACGGAGGGTTCGCTCCGCCGCACACGAAGGTTGCCCCAGAAAGCGTGGATTGCTCATTGGTTACGGCGATGCCGCCGGTCAGATAGAATAGCCAATTGTCGTCGGCGTAACCGATCCGCGTTCGCAGCGTGCTGATCGAGTTGACGGTAGATGAAATGCTAGCTGTTCCTACTAAAACGCTGTTGTTGAAAATGGTCCCGCGTCCCGACCCGGTGATATTGGACCAGTCAATGTCGCCTTCGACGCCAATTACAGTATGGCCGCTTTGAATTTGCGCGCCCGCCGTCAGGCCGCCCAAAAATCCGTCGGCGCTATAATTAAAAGCCGTGAAATTGTCGGAGAAGAGGCTCATCGGCGTGGATTGGCCGAACGTGTATCCGCCATTAAGCCCGAGATAAATTCCCGTCCAGTTATAAACGCGCGCAACTACTGAAACGGGGGCGGGTGGATACGTCGGCGCCATTGGTAAATCGGCAGCCACGGCAGCCGTCGCGATTGTCATCAGGACGCTTATTGAAAGAGCCGCGTGCAAAAGTCTTTTCATGGCGCACGTTCCGATGGTTCGAGGGATTTAGAAATACCCTACAAGCCGAAGGACGCTTCGGACTATGCAGATTCAGCAAATCGGCATTCGCGTGCAAAATTTGACGTGCTGTACCCGGAAAGCCACATCGAAATCTGGTGTTGGGTGCTCGAGAACTAGCGCAAAAGCCCGCATTTTCTCCTGAAAATTGCGATCCCAATCATGGTTAACGTAACCAATGACTGTCGCGGAAACCATTGCCAACTGCCAATTCTGGAGCCCGCGGATTAGCGGCAAACCGTTGCAATCTGGCCGTAGACGTTCACAACTTGCGTGCAGACGGGGCCGACAACCATTGGCGCAACTACCACCGGCGCCACCGCCACCCCGCCATAAGCGCCGTGCGCCACGGCCCTGCGCGTAGTTCGCCGCGCAACGCCGGCGTAGCTCAACGGTGTCAAAGGCCGCCCGATGACTGCATGCGCTTCTGTGAAGAATGATGACGACATAATTACCGACATGTGATCATTTGCGAAGAGGCAGCCGACTCCGACCATCGCGGCCAAAGCAATAGGTAGAAGCCTGAGTTTTGTCCTGGTCACTTTTTTTCTCCTGGGTCTGAGCCTTGTGGAACCTCGTCAACATTCGCGAGAGCCGTAACCTCCACTTTTTTGACATCCGCCGGCGCCTTGAACACAAAGGCGTCTGCCGCAACCGGTGCATCGGTCTTCCAGTCCGTGATACGAAGCGTGTACTGCGGTCCGCCGGTCACTGCCTTGCTGGTGATAACGTATTTGCGCGGAATCGGGCGGCCACCAACCTCGACCCAGATCTGCCAGTCGACGTCGGTGTTGCGAAACGCAAGATGATTACACTCGATGCCATCGATAACGCCGCGACCGATTTGCTTGGCGTCGATTACATCCGCCATCAGCCCATCGTATGCGTTGGACAGCAGGAGGTCGGCACCCGGTACGGCGACGCCGAATTCATTTCGCAGCCGAGCAATCAGCTGATCAATCGACCCCGGAGACTCCGTCTGTGAGTAGGCATTGAGATTCTTGCCGAGCACCGTAAAAGTCTTGCCATCGAAGACCATATCGACGTCGGCATAGCCACCAATTCGGCTGACCCGGATCTTGTCTGGGCGGCTCAGCAGCATTTCACCGGAACTTGCGAACTGGATCTTTTGAAGGTCGTTAGTGATGACCTCGATATTTGAGTCGTACGAGGCCGCTATGACTTTTTGGCTCGATACATAGTCGGTCATCCCCTTAAGAATTGCGCGGGCATCTTGTGCCTGTGCGTTCGACGCAATACTCAAAAGCGCCGATAAAGCTGTGGCCAATGCAATTGCAGACCATTTTGCGGCTGACCCGCTTGGCGAAGACGTCGAATGTGAATGCATCACTACTTTCCCTCTTCTAGCGGCAACGATATGGTCTTGCGGCGTCGAGGCCCGTCAGTGGCTATCGCATTTCAATGCCAAGCCGCGCTCTTTCATCCTTGAATACGATCGCAATTGCATCGATGATCCGCAATCCGGGATTTGCTTCGCAATATTTTATGACCTCGTGTTCGGCCTCTTTGGCTTTTTTGAAATCCAGAAAATGTCTCTTTGCGAGGCCGTTATACCAACCGCTGTACCATGTGGTGAGCGAGTCGGCGTCCTCTTGGAAGGTTCCGGCGAGCTGGGCGCACGTCAGGGTCTGGACGTCGAGAAATCCGTTGGCGTCAACGTAAGCGCTCAAGGGCGTCTGAGCGCTAGCGGCCGAGCCGGTAATCGCTATCGCAAGACCCGTCGCAATTAGCAGCATGTACTTACGCATCGCCATCTCCCGTCTATCGGTCATCGATTAACCGTGTAGCCCCTACGGGCGTTTCAGCCATCGTTTGTCAGGTACTAGCGCCGGGAAAGGCGGTCTATGCAGATTCCTACGATTTGTTTTGCGAGATCCGATTTGATTTCGGTACTGAAATAGGATTGGCCTCTCTATCTGCCGAATTCGTCGTGCGAGCGACGGTCAGCGATGTTGCATATTCAACACAGTGCGACAGCTGTGGTGGCTCACGTCACGCGACAATTCAGGTTTGTATGATTTTGCATAGCTCGCCGAAGTCAGCGGATTTAGTCGATACCTAAGTTAAGGGTCAAATATGGGGACATGCCTCGTGAAAAGCATTTCGAGTTTGCTTGTTGTTGCGGGTGCGGCTTTGTCGGCTTCTGCGGCAGCGCAAGCTGCCGACCTTCCGCAAGCGCCACCGCCACCGCCGCAGGCGCCAGCCATGTACGTACCGGCCGCGCCGCCGGTCTACAATTGGGGCGGCATCTACCTAGGCATTAATGGCGGCTACGGTATGGGCACTGCCAAATGGACCCCGTCTGGCGGCTCTAATACCAGTTCCAGTGCAAAGGGCGGCATCGTCGGAGCCACGCTTGGGTTCAATTACCAAGTAAGCGCGTTGGTATTCGGCGTGGAGGGCGATTTCGACTATTCCGGTATCAGCGGCAAAAATGCCAATACACTGTGCAGTATTACCGGCAACTGCCAAACCGGAAATACCTGGTTGAGCACCCTGCGCGGGCGATTTGGTTTCGCGGCGGACCGCGTGCTTTTCTATGGCACGGCCGGCGGCGTCTTCGCCAATCAACAACTAACAGCCGGCGGCGTAACCACGACCCATACTCAAGCCGGCTGGACTGCCGGCGTCGGTATCGAAACTGCCTTCGCCGAAAACTGGACGGCTAAGATTGAATACCTCTACGCCAATCTCGGCAGCGGGAACGTGACATGCACGACGGTGTGCGGAGGAGTCGCCACGACTGTCGCCGTCAGCCAATATGACAACCTGATACGCGCCGGCGTCAACTACAAGTTCAACTTCTGACGCCGCCGACCCTTGTGGCGTATTACGGCGCAAACGTGAGGGTCGGCGTATAAACGCTACCGACGACTTTGCGATTTTTTTGATTTCGCCTTACTCGCTTGCACCTTGTTCGCGAGGTCTTTGTTCACGATGTCCGCGATCGTTTGGATCACATAAGCATGAAGGCGATCTGATTTATCGATGTTTATATGCCTTATGCTGGCATCCGCGGTGAGATCAAGATTGGTGAGTTCGCCCTGAAATCCCGGGCCGGGACCAATTTTCTTGCCGAAGCCATTGTTCTGGTAGAAATTTACGAGATGAAGAACGTTCTTTGGAACTTGATGGGCCTCCGTGCCGTCAAAGGTGACGATGAGTTCGATGGGTATATTCGACTTAGCGAGCTCGTTGGCGATTTTGACCGTCGCATCTGCTCCTAGAGAATGACCAATCAGAACCACGATATCCTTTTGACCGCGCAAACGGCCGTCGGCGATCTGCTTTGCAATCGCTTGCCATGCGCTCGTGCTGTAGACCCGGGCATTATAACCGCGCTGATTGAGCTTAGCCGTCAGAGTATCCATCCCGCGGGAAAAGATATCCCCGAAGTCCTCGCAATAAATGGACCTGAACTTGTGACGGAGCTGGCAGGGTTTGTGCGTCGCTCGGTGCCCCGAAGAAGCTGGCTGCACCCCAGATTGACGCGACGATGAGTAAGCGGCGTAATGCAATCATGGCGCTATTTTCTTTCGATCCCCGCGGGAATGTCAGACGTTCTCAAGTCTGATGCTGCCGACGGCAATCCTAATTACGCTCTTCCGACGGATAGAGTCCGATCAAGCGCGATATGAGCACCGCGATATAGAAAACCCCAACTAGCTGCTCCAACTGGCTGAGCGAGCGCGCAAATGGGCTGACAGGCGTGATGTCGCCGTACCCAGTCGATGTCAAGGTAGCTATGCTGAAGTGAAGCATGTCCGCGAACAAATATGCCCCAGCAGAGCGTGTGTCCAGCATCGTCGTGGTTGGACCCAGGAAAAATGCTCCCGGCGAAACGACCTCGATCAGCGCATAGGCGCCTGTCCAAAACAATGCCAACAAGATGTAGACGCTGAGCGCCGCATGGACGGTGTCGGCTTTGACCGGGCCGAATGCAAGTACTTGCCGCAGGATGACCAAAGCCGTGTAGAGGCAAAAGGCGGTGAATACCGCCATGAAAATGATGTCTATGGTCCTTTCGTGAGTGGACAGCCACGTGATTTGCAGGCCGAGCGCCAAGCTCGCTAGGGCAATACTGATGCCGCGGTGCATGCGCGATGTACTGGCGGTAATCGTACCGGCGACAAAAATTACCGTCAGGATGAGGCCACCGGCAATCCGTCCGGCTATTTCACCCAGCATCAATGGGTAAAGGCCGATAAACGTAACAAGCGAAATCAGCAGCACTGTCCCCGCACCGCAGAAGCGGAAAATATCGGAGTTACTCCGAGGCCGCTCTAAATGTTCTGCCATTAATGCCAAACCAACATTAGACGCTTGTGTCGCATCAATCTTGCTTCAGTCCAAGCTCCGTGACGCGACGCTTCATATCAGCACTTTCATGTATCGCGAACTCACGATAATCACGACTGTTCAAATAATAGGATTTCTGGTCAAACCGTGCCAAGACTGCGGCGTACGAGGGATCCTCCGTTCCTTTCTTGAAAGCGTCATGGAGAATCTGGACGATTTTCGAATTCATGTTCTTTGGGCCAGCAAGCCCAAATGGTGCTTCCATCACTATATTTACGCCCGTTTCTTCGAGGGTCGGCACCATTGGCCAGTTGGCCGTACGACGAGCTCAGAGCCGGTCCCGGAAATCTGCACAGGACGATAAGTGGAGTTTCTGCCTGACAGCGGGCACGCTATGTCCCGCGAATCAGGAGAGACCATGTCGAGACGACCGCGCCGGAACCATACACCGGCCTTCAAGGCGAAGGTGGCGCTTGCCGCCGTTAAGGGCGATCGAACGCTAACCCAGCTTGCCGAGCAGTTCGACGTGCACCCCAATCAGATCACAGCGTGGAAGGCCCAGCTCGAGAGCGGGGCTGCTGATGTGTTCGGTCCCGGTGGCGGCAACGGTGCTGCACAGCCTGCGATCGACGTAAAGTCGCTGCACGCCAAGATTGGCGAGCTGACGCTCGAGAATGATTTTTTAGAGGGCGCGCTCACCAAGGCGGGATTGCTGAGCGCAAAGCGATGATCGACCGTGAACACGATCTGCCGATCACGAGGCAAGCGGAGGTTCTGCGCATCAGCCGTGGCAGCGTCTACTACCTGCCAAGGCCGGTGTCGGAAGCCGGTCTGGAAGTGATGCGGCGTCTCGACCGGCTGCACCTAGAGTTCCCCTTCGCGGGATCGCGGATGTTGCAAGGCTTGCTGGTGGCCGAAGGGAGCAAGATCGGCCGTCGTCACGTGAAGATGTTGATGCGGCGGATGGGGATAGAGGCGCTGTATCGCCGTCCGCGCACCACGAAGCCGGAGCCCGGCCACAGGATCTACCCGTATTTGCTGCGCGGGCTGGCGATCACGCGGCCGAACCAAGTGTGGGCAATGGACATCACTTACATCCCGATGGAACGTGGCTTCGTTTACCTGGCCGTGGTGCTCGATTGGTTCAGCCGTCGCGTGCTGGCATGGCGGCTGTCGATCACGATGGAGGCGGCATTCTGCGTCGAGACGCTGGAGCACGCCTTGGCGCGTCACGGCAAGCCCGACATCTTCAATACCGACCAGGGCTCGCAGTTCACCGGCGCCGCCTTCACCGGCGTGCTCGCCGACAACGGCATTGCGATCAGCATGGACGGCAAAGGCGCCTGGCGCGACAATGTCTTCGTCGAGCGGCTGTGGCGCACCGTCAAATATGAGGAGGTGTATTTGAAGGCCTACGACAGCGTTAGCGAGGCGCGCAGTTCGATCGGCCGCTATCTGGACTTTTACAATGGACGCCGCCCACATTCGAGCCTTGACGGCGCCACGCCCGATCAAGCCTACTTCAACCAACTGCCATTCCGCTTGGCAGCCTAACCCCGGCAGAGACTCCACTTATCGAAGCGGAAAACCTGTTCAGACAACCGGGACCACCTCACTCCCCAGGTCACGAGGGTCCTCAACTTCTCCGGATTTGCCATTGCGGCGCTCGGATCCCCGATCAGGTCGACGTACCCGCCAAGTATCGCCGCGGTCGCGTCAGCGCTGCCCCTAAACGGAATATCGACCCAATCGATGCCCTCACGCTGAGCGATCAGCATAAATCCGACAGACACGCTGCCGCCGACGCCCGGCGAACCGTAGGTTATCTTTCCAGGTTTCGCCTTTGCGTCGGTAAATAGTTCTTGAATTGTTGACCAAGGCGAATTGTTTCTGACCACCACACCGAATGTGTATCCAGAAAGCCCGATTACGTAGCTCAGGTCTTTGATTGGATCGAACGCCATTTCTCTCATGTAAGGTGCGGCAAACACGTTCTCAGAAATCTGCGCGATCGTGTAGCCGTCGGGCGCGGCCGTGGCCGCCATCTGAATAGGGCCGAGCGTACCGGCAGCACCCGGCTTGTATTCGATGACAATAGCCTGGCCGAGATATTTTTCTGTTGCGGCGGCAAGCGCCCGCATTTCGATGTCGGTCGGTCCGCCGGGGGCCCAAGGAACAATGAGCGTCACCGGCCTGGTTGGAAAGCCCTGCCCTTGAGCGATGCCGCCGGCAATGCTCGCCACTACCGCAAGTATGGCTCTCAGTCCCCTGTGGCCCATATTGATCGCCTGGATTGAATATGAAAGCGGGGAATACAGCTTGAAACGGCAAGCTTCCCTGCCATCACACCTTTGTCATTACATTTAACGTAATGTAGTATATGGTACAGAACTTGAAATGGGAATGCTGCTGGAAAAATAGGGCTTCTGCGTTCTAATACTTTGATTTTCTGATCTATCGATATGACTTGAATACACGTCGCGTCTAATCGCAGTTTGCCGCCTGTATTGCCTGGCAGTGATCAAGCTGTTTCCATCGGTAGGGTGGAGGAGTTGAGTTGTGTTCGGTAAAGGCGCTGTCGCATATACCGATCCTCAGGCGTTTCAAACAGCGGTGCGTCCCGCGCAAGTGGAGATACTTGTCACCACAAAAGGTGATTTCCACGCTGAGCTCAGCCGAACGGAATTGCCGCGGGTTTGGGTGCAACGCGGCCACGAAAATCTTCCGCGAATTGCCAATTCCGTAGCGAGTGCAGATCGCCCACCAATCTTTTTCCTCACGGGACCGGATCAGGCATCCATAAGTCACAATGGCAGGAAGTTTGGATTCGGCGAAATAGTCGTCAGTGGCTCAGGCCTGACCCATCACCATCGGACGCAGGGACCCTCTCACTGGGGAACGCTGTCGGTGACGCAGGGCACCCTCGCCAGCGCCGGTCATGCCCTTACCGGGCGTGAACTGATTGATCGATCAGCTACGCATTATTTACGACCGCCGCCTCCCGAAATGTCCCGCTTGTTGCGCCTCTACCAAACCCTGGAACAACTCGCCGCTTACGGGGTCGACGTTCTCGCACAGCCGGAAACCGCGCGCGCGCTGGAGGAGGCGCTTTTGTACGCGATAGTCGCGTGCATAGGCGAGGCCGCGGCCGTTCCAGTGAGTTGGGGATCACTTCGCCACGTAGCAATCATTGCGCGGTTTGAGGAAATGTTGGTGGCTAACTGTGACCGGCCACTACACCTTGCGGAAATCTGCGCGGCGATCGGCGCGTCTGAACGCACGCTCCGGGTCAGTTGCATGGAGCATCTAGGCATGGGGCCAGTCCGATATCTGTGGCTCCGCCGGATGCATCTGGCGCGCCGCGCACTTATACTGGCCGCCCCAGGAACCAAGACCGTGACTGAGATCGCGACCGCAAATGGCTTCTGGGAACTGGGACGGTTCGCTGTCGAGTATGGGGCGCTGTTTGGAGAAGCTCCCTCGGCGACGCTGCGCCGGCCGGCGCAGGAAATACGAACTTCCAAGAATAGTCCCTTCACCTTTGCAGATTCCGAACATGCATAGCCGGAGGGTAAAGATCAAATGTATCGGATCCGCTAGCAGGCTACGGTACGAGAAAGCAGCATGAATAGGCGAACGATCAGCTTGATAGTTGGTCTTCTTCTTTGTCCCGTACTTTTGTTCACGGGGCAGGCCCAGAGCGCCGTGAGCGAGCAAGAGGCGCAATCTATTGCGGTGGACGCTTACCTCTACTTTTATCCGCTCGTTACGATGGATGTAACCCGCAAGCAGCTTACGAACCGTGCTCCCGGCCCGGGAGTTTTCGGCGGCCCGATGAATATGTTTGTAAATGTAGCAGCATTCCCACCGGCGGATTTCAAGGCGGTCGTGCGCCCGAACTTCGACACGCTGTATTCAAGCGCGTATTTGGACCTGACGAAGGAGCCGATGGTTGTTTCTGTCCCGAATACGGGCGGGCGTTATTACCTATTGCCTATGCTCGATATGTGGTCAGATGTATTTGCATCGCCAGGTTGGCGCACCACGGGAACCCGGGCGGGCAATTTCCTTGTCACTCCGCTAGGCTGGAGCGGACCCGTACCAGCGGGATTTACGCAGATCGAAGCACCCACTCCTTACGTCTGGATTATTGGCCGCACCAAAACTGACGGTCCGGCAGACTACGATGCGGTTCACAAAATTCAGGCCGGCTACAAGATCACTCCACTTTCCGAATGGGGCAAAATACCCAAGCCGGTCGAAGCGAAGATCGACCCAAGCATTGACATGAAGACGCCGCCGAAGACCCAGGTCGATAGCATGTCAGCCGACGAATTCTTCGCCTATGCGGCCGAACTTCTTAAGTTGCACCCGCCCCATCTCACCGACCAGCCAATCATTGCGCGGATAAAGCTGATCGGCATCGAGCCGGGCAAGAGCTACGATATCAGCAGAGTTGATCCTGTGGTGCGAAAGGCGCTAGAGGCTGCACCGGAAAGTGCACAGCAACTCATGGCCTGGAAAGTACCAACGATCGCGCGGGTCGCGAACTATTGGTCGATGAATACAGACACGATGGGGGTGTACGGCAATTATTATCTCAAGCGCGCCATTGTCGCGCAGTTGGGTCTTGGTGCGAATTTGCCGGAAGATGCGATCTACCCACTTAACCTCGCCGACGAAACCGGCAGGCCGCTCGACGGCTCGAGCAAATACACGATTCACTTCGATAGGGGCGCTACGCCTCCGGTGAATGCCTTTTGGTCGCTTACACTCTACGATAGCGACGGCTTTCAGGTTGCAAATAGCCTCAATCGCTTTGCGGTGAGCAGTTGGATGCCGTTCAAATATAATGCAGACGGCACTCTCGACCTGTACTTCCAGAACGAAAGTCCGGGAACGGACAAAGAGGCTAACTGGCTTCCTGCGCCGAAGGGGCCTTTCAATCTGACGATGCGGCTTTACGCCCCGAAGTTGGACGCCCTCACCGGCAAATGGAATCCGCCGCCGGTCGTCAAGGTCCAGGGACAGCCTGGCTTATTGGCCCAATAGAGCTTGTGGGCGCTGACGAATTGGCGTCGCGAGGCGACTCCAGCACCTTCGGATTTCTCTGCTGATTTGTAAGCGCTGTTTTGAACTTCCTATTACCCATAAGTTGCGGCGATATCTGCGCCAAGCTTGATGTCGGCGAGTTCGAGACCATCCGCGCCACATGACCTTGTTGCCGGGCGGAGGATCATGAGCTCGTGCGAGATACCCACCCCAGCAGGCGATTTCTGTGAGGTAGAATGAGATGGTCCGGCTATTCACTTGGTGAGGCTTGCGCGCGACGACATGATCCAGAATCTTAATCTCGCCAGTCGTGAGAGCGAGCTCCGGCGGTGCGTCAGGTGCGGCGCGGTTCATGATGGTGAGCCAGAAGATGCGCCAGCTCACCAGGCAGAATATTGCAATGAGATTGACGAGCCGTTCGGCTGTTCGAAGCTTAGCGTCTTCCGCCCTGCACCCGGATTTAAGGATATTGTGGAACACCTCGATCTTCCACCGCAGCGCGTACCAGCCGAGCTTCTCGATCGCCTGTTCCGATGAGTTTACTTCGAGATTCGTGATGAGCCGCCAAACTACAGGGGCTCGATGAGGTGGATGCTTGCGTTCTTCGGCATGGATAATGGTGAGCGAAAGAGCGGGATAACGCTTCTGCTTTCCGATTGGCGGCAACACCCGGATTTGTTTGTAGCGAAGTTCGAGTTTAGCTCGCTCAACCTCACCGGTCTTTGTGCGAATTTCGACAGTATGATGCCCCCGGACGCCGACTTCGGCCATCTCGTCGGTGATCGTATGATCACCTTCGCCGGCAAGCCGGTCCACACAAGCGCGCACCAGAAACCTGGAGCCGAGTTCCTGGACGGCGCAAAAGAACTCGTAGATGTCGTTCTCGCGATCGCCAATATGGACGCTATCAGCAGTGCCGCCGATGAGCGCCACAGATTGCCGCATATTCGAAAGCCAGCGCATGCTTTCTTTGCCTTCGATAGGCACGCGAGTCGGATTGACGCGGCGCTTGAGCGCGGTGGCTCCCCTAAACTTCGACCGCGTCCAGAATTTAATGGCTGTCAGCCCCAGTGGTAAGCCTTCTGTCGTTATGGCGAGACTTGAATGCATCAGCAAGCCACACACGGTGTGCAACGTCAGCAAGCGATCTCGGTTGCGTTTGTTTGGCGCGTAAGTCAACGCCCCGATCGACTCGGGCTGCGTCCGTTTATAAACAAATTCAGTGGTGTCATGCAGAATCAGAATAGGCCCGGCTGCAGCTCTGATCCGCTCACCGGCAGAGGCAAAGTGGCCTGCCAAGATCTCGTTCTCGCTGACATCATCGTTCGAGAGAAAGCGATACGCCGCCTTGGTGTTCGCCCAGTCCGCGCAAGCCAACGGAATGGGCTCGCCGACCGCCTTGTCCAATTGCGTTACGATCTTCCTGAGCCGCTTACCCAGGCGTTCGTCTCTGAACGCCGACCCAGCTAACTCCTGATCAATCCACGTTAGGTCGTTCGATGTCGGCTTCTCCACGGCGCACCTCGTCAATGCGAATCGGTGCTCGCCAATGAATCACGCCGGATTCCCTCAATGCAAACAACTTCCTCGTATAGGCATAGACTTATGGGTAATAGCAAGCTGAAAACACCGCTTACGCTGATTCCGAATATGCATAGACAGCAGTGCATTGAACTCCGGACATTGGGGGTCGGCGGGGCGAGGTAATCGCGGAGCAACCTTCTTTGGCTCGCCCGGCCGATGAGGCAACGGCGAATGCAAAGGAGCGGCACAAACAAGTTCACCGACGCTTGTGATTATCAAGCGAACCTTCGCGGGGCGAAGTTCGATTTTGTCTTTGATTGCCAAATAGGCTTCGAAGCGCGGCTGACGCGAGTGGAATTGGGCCTATTGCGGCTGCTTGGCTGCGAAGAAAAACTACCGCGCGTCGCTCATGTTTCGCTGGCGCCGGAACTGGCTTTTGTGGCGTTTCCGACACGCCACGACCCACGACAAAGTTGGAACGGGATTGAATTACAATCGGGCGATATTGTTTTCCTTAGTCAGGGCGAACGCGCACATCAGCGGATCACGGGACCAAGTCAATGGAGCTTCGTATCGCTGTCGCTAGAGCACCTTGCAGCCTGTGGTAAAGCCCTTACGGGAGACGATCTGGTGCCGCTGGCCGGCCCCCTAATTCTGCGACCCCCCCGTCCTGACCTCTCGCGCCTACTGCGTCTGCACGCCAAGACCTGCCGCCTAGCGGAAACAAAACCAGAAATGATCTCGCATCCGGAGGTCGCCCGATCCCTCGAGCAGGATCTGCTGCACGCTCTCGTGAGCTGCCTGACGAGTACGGACAGCCGGAACTACACTGCGCCACGACGACGTCACATTAAAATCATCGCTCGATTCGAGGAGGTCCTGGCGATGCATTCGGAGCGACAACTCCAAATACCGGAGCTATGCAAGGCCATTGGCGTATCAGAACGAACACTGCGAATGTGTTGCGCTGAGTTTCTTGGGATGAGTTCAAGCAAATATCTCCGGCTGCAGCATCTGAACATGGCGCGTGCGGCGCTGCGGCGCGTGGGATCTCCTGCGGCAACGGTTGCGGAGTACGCGAGACGCTTTGGGTTTTGGGAGCTCGGGCGCTTCGCCGGGCTCTATCAAACCGTGTTCGGGGAGACACCTTCGACAACGCTGCGAGCCGCACAGGTGGCGCGTTCGTCGCAAATTTCTGCCGAAATTGCATAGACCCTGCAAGCGTCAGGGTTCAATGTGAAGGATAGTGCTGCTCGCAAGCAGTGGCAGAAGCAAGAAGATCGGCTGCAGCAGGCTTAAAGACGACACTGATCCGAACTGCGTAAGGGAAGTTAGATGTCACTTCAAGAACTGCGCATGGATAAGAGCGCCGAAGCTTCGGTGCATGGGCGCCAGACCGATGTGGACATTGTGCGCATTCCGGGCGGTACCTTCCGCATGGGTTCGGACAAGCACTATTCGGAGGAGGCGCCAGCGCATCGCGTCACCGTCACGCCATTCTGGATGGACCGCACACCGGTTACGAACCGGCAGTTCCAGGAATTCGTCAAAGCGACCGGTCACGTCACGGTTGCCGAGATTCTACCTGATCCTAAGGATTATCCGGGCGCATTGCCGCATATGCTCTATGCCGGCTCACTCGTCTTCACGCCGCCGCCACGTCCAGTCGATCTGCGTGACTGGAGTCAATGGTGGAGCTTTCTCAAAGGAGCAGATTGGCGCCATCCATATGGCCCTAAGAGTCATATCAATAACCTCGACAGCCATCCGGTCGTGCACGTGGCTTATGCGGACGCGCTGGCATACGCCAAATGGGCTGGCAAAGAGCTACCGACCGAAGCTGAATGGGAATTCGCCTCGCGGGGCGGGCTTGACGGCGCCGAATTTGCCTGGGGCCATGAGTTCACGCCTGGCGGCAAGCATATGGCCAATACCTGGCAAGGTGAATTTCCGCGGCAGAATCTGTGCGAAGACGGTTTCGAGCGCACCTCGCCCGTCAACGCATTCCCGCCAAACGGCTACGGCCTCCAGGACATGATCGGCAACGTTTGGGAATGGACGTCCGACTGGTATTCGCAAAAGCACGAAGCTGACGCGCCGAAGGCGTGCTGCATCCCGGAAAATCCACGCGGGGGTCCCGAAGCCGCGAGCCACGATCCCCGTCTGCCCAACATCAAAATTCCACGCAAGGTGCTCAAGGGCGGGTCGCACCTGTGCGCCCCGAACTATTGCCGCCGCTATCGGCCGGCCGCGCGTCATGCCGAGCCGGTCGATACGTCGACAAGCCATGTCGGCTTTCGGTGCATCAGCAGAAAACTACAGAAAGAGAGCGCGCCATGAGCAAGAACGAAGGGTGCGAAGCATCTACGGACAGCATCGCGCAAAACAACGAAGGCCTGAAGCGACGTGATCTGCTGTTGAGCGGTACGTCGCTGGTGGCCGCATCGGCGCTAATGAGTGCGGGTGTCATGACCTCTGCGCAAGCGCAGCAGCCAGCGCGGACATCGCCAGCCGGGAAACAGCCTAACATTCTCGTCATCATGGCCGACGACATCGGTTACTGGAACATCAGCGCCTACAATCGCGGCATGATGGGCTACAAGACGCCCAACATAGATCGCATCGCCAACGAAGGCGCGATATTCACCGATTACTACGGTCAACAGTCTTGTACGGCCGGCCGCGCTGCCTTCATTACTGGCCAAAGCCCTATGCGGACTGGTCTTTTGAAAGTCGGCTTACCGGGTGCAAAAGAAGGCTTGTCGGAGAAAGATCCGACACTCGCCGATTTGCTCAAGCCGGCCGGCTATGCGACTGCACAATTCGGTAAGAACCATCTCGGCGACCGCAACGAGTTCCTGCCTACGGTCCACGGCTTCGATGAGTTCTTCGGAAATCTTTACCACCTGAACGCCGAAGATGAACCGGAAAATCCCGATTATCCGAAGAATCCGGCGTTCAAGGAGCGTTTTGGTCCGCGCGGCGTCCTGAAATGCAGTGCCACCGCCACCGAAGCCCCGGGCGAGGACGCGCGGTTCGGAAAATGGGGCAAGCAGAAGTGCGAGGACACCGGCCCGCTGACCATGAAGCGGATGGAGACGGTGGACGAAGAATTCCTCAAGGCCTCGCTAGATTTTATCGATCGCGCTCACCGCGACCAGAAACCATTTTTTGTATGGTTCAACCCAAGCCGCATGCACATTTGGACCCGGCTCAAACGCGAGTCGGAAGGCAAGACGGGGCTGGGCATCTATCCTGATGGAATGGTGGAGCATGACGGTCATGTCGGTCAACTCCTCAAGAAACTCGACGACCTCGACATCGCCAACAACACGATCGTTATCTACACGACTGACAATGGCGCCGAAACATTTACTTGGCCCGACGGCGGCACAACGCCGTTCCGTAGCGAGAAGAACACCAATTGGGAAGGCGGCTATCGTGTTCCTGCGATGGTTCGTTGGCCAGGCACAATAAAGCCCGGCACCGAAATCAACGATATCTTTTCAGCAGAGGACTGGGTGCCCACGTTAGCTGCGGCCGTCGGTATCCCGGACGTCACCAATAAACTCCTGGAAGGTTACAACGGCTTTAAAGTTCATTTCGACGGGTATGATCAGACCGACCTGCTAGCCGGCAATGGTCCAAGCAAGCGTCATGAGTTTTTCTATTGGACCGACGATGGCGATCTGGCCGGGCTACGCTACGACCAATGGAAGATCGTATTCATGGAGCAGCAGGCCCATGGCTTGGGCGTCTGGCAGCAGCCGCTAACCACCCTGCGAGCACCGAAGATTTTTAATCTGCGCACGGACCCGTTTGAGCGGGCGGACTACGAGTTCGGCGCTTACGACAAATGGTACGCCGAGCGCATATTCGTATTTGCTCCGGCGATAGCAATCGTGAGCCAGCATCTAGCAACGTTCCGGGAATTTCCCCCGCGGCAAGCGCCTGGCACCTTCTCGGTCGGTCAGGCCATGAAGAAACTGACTGAACAGCCGGGCAATGATTGACGCGGCTTAGCGAGATACGTCGGCAAATAAGGAGCGCATCGTGAGTGATGACCAACTGAATGGAAAGTCTGATAACGCAACTCCTTCGCATAGCGAGGGCTTGAAACGGCGCGACCTCTTGTTGAGTGGTACGTCGCTGGTGGCGGCATCCGCACTATTGGGTGCAGGCGTCACAACTTCTGCGAAAGCACAGCAGCGCGCATCTACGGCGTCATCCGGAAAGCAGCCGAACATCGTCGTTATCATGGGCGACGACATCGGCTGGGAAAACATCGGCGCCTACCATCAGGGCCTCATGTACTCGACAACCCCGAACTTGGACAAGATGGCCAGCGAGGGCATGCGCTTCACCGACTACTACGCGGAGCCAAGCTGCACCGCTGGCCGCGCCAACTTCATCACCGGGGAATTGCCGATCCGCACCGGAATGACCACGGTCGGACAGGCCGGCGCCACGGTCGGTATTCCTGACGAGGCCCCCACGATCGCGACGGCGTTGAAGGCGATGGGATATGCCACCGGCCAGTTCGGCAAGAACCATTTGGGCGACTTGAATCGCTACCTGCCGACCGTGCATGGCTTCGATGAATTTTTCGGCTACCTCTATCACCTCGACGCTATGGAAGACCCGTTCTGGCACTCCTATCCGCCGGCTCTGAGGGCTACGGTCGGACCGCGCAACCTGGTCCACAGCTTCGCCACCACGACCGACGATCCGACGGTGGAGCCACGGTGGGGCAAGATCGGCAAGCAGAGGATCGAGGACGCTGGGCCGCTGCCGCCGCATCCTACGCAGGGCATCAAGTATAGCATGGAGACGATCGATGAGGACATTCTCGATTACTCCAAGAAGTTCATCGACAAGGCAAAGGCGGATGGCAAACCGTTCTTCTTGTGGATGAATCCCACGCGTGCCCACATCGTTTCGCATCTGTCGCCCAAATATCGGGCGAGGCTTACCCCTGAAAATGGGTGGTATCTGGAAGAAGGCGTGATGTCCCAGCTCGACGACATCGTCGGCGGCCTGATGGACAAGTTGAAGGCCGATGGGCTCGATAACAATACAATCGTGGTGTTCACGACCGACAACGGCACCGAGAACTTTACCTGGCCCGACGGCGGCAACACGCCGTTCGCCGCCGGCAAGGGAACGATCATGGAAGGCGGCATGCGCGTGCCGATGATCGCGCGCTGGCCGGGCCACATTCCGGCCGGGAAGGTCGAGAACGGCATCATGTCGGGTTTGGACTTCTTCCCGACCTTTGTTGCGGCCGCCGGCAATCCTAATATCACGAGCGAGTTGCTGACGGGCAAGCAGCTCGGCGACACGACCTACAAGGTTCATCTCGACGGCTACAATCAGTTGGACCTGCTGACCGGCAAAGGGCCGTCGAACCGCCACGAGATTGCCTACTTCGCCGAAGGCACTCTGGGCGCGGTTCGCATCGACGACTGGAAGTTCAGGCTGATCGACCAGCCCGATGGGTGGGTCGGAGGGACGGTTAAGCTCGACGCGCCGATCGTCAACAATCTCCGGCTCGATCCATTCGAGCGGATGGAGTATCCGAAAGGCAACACAGGCTCCTACTACTTCTTTCCAGATTTCTTCGTCCACGAGTTCTGGCGTTTCGTCTTCTTGCAGCAGGTGGTTGCCAAATACGCTCAGACCTTCGTCGAATTCCCGCCGATGCAGAAGGGCGCGAGCTTCAATCTCGACGCCCTCAAGGCCCAAATCCAACAACGGATAGACGCGATGAAAGGCAAGATGGAATAGCCGGGGCAGGTTGTCGAATGGCTCGTCCGCGGAGTTAAACCCGGACGGGCTATCGATGATCTTTTTTTACGAAGGTGACCTCCCATGTCGCTCGGTATCAGCCGCCGCATTTTCCTCTCGATATTGGCCAGTCTTCCTGGACTGAGCCTCACCAGAGCTGCGCAGACACAATTGGCGCCAACGCCACCGGGGCCGTCGCCGGCCGATCCGTTGCCATCTTGGAATGAAGGCGCGTCAAAACGATCAATTGTCAACTTCGTTGCCCGGGTAACGCAGCAAGGGGGCCCGGATTTCGTGCCGCCCCCCGCGCGCATCGCAGCGTTCGACAACGATGGGACCTTGTGGGTCGAACATCCGATGTACACTCAATTGGCTTTCGTGCTCGATCGCGTGAAAGCAATGGCGCCCATGCACCCGGAGTGGAGTAATACGCAGCCGTTTAAGGCGGCGCTCGAAGGGGACATGAAAACCCTTGCCGAATTTGGCGAGCACGGGATGGTGGCGTTGGGCATGGCGACTCATGCCGGGATGACCACCGAGGAATTCGAGAAGATCGTCAGTGACTGGCTCGCCACCGCGCGGCATCCGAGATTCAACCGCCCCTACACCGAACTCGCATACCAGCCGATGGTCGAGCTGCTTACTTTTCTCCGCGCTAATGAATTCAAGACGTTTATAGTCTCGGGAGGCGGCATTGAGTTCATGCGGCCATGGACCGAACGAGTCCTCGGCGTGCCGCCTGAGCAAGTTATCGGTTCGTCGATCAAGACCAAATTCCAGATGCGTGATGGTCAACCGGAACTCTTCCGCCTGCCAGAGGTGAATTTCGTCAATGACGGAGCTGGCAAGCCGGTCGGCATCAACGAGTTCATCGGGCGCCGGCCGATCGCGGCATTCGGCAACTCCGATGGCGACCTTGAAATGCTGCAATGGACAACAATGGTTGAGGGCGTCCGCCTTGGCTTGATTGTCCATCACACCGACGCAGAACGCGAATACGCCTACGACCGGGACACGGCCTTCGGTCGCCTCGACAGAGCGCTAGATGCGGCTGCCCTGAATAAATGGGTCGTTGTCGATATGAAGAACGACTGGAAGCGTATCTTCGCGTTCGAGGTTGTTCGCTGATCGGCTGGTGGCTGTGAGGCATTCGGTGAGCGAGGAGGATGCCGCTTGGAGCTCCGTCAAGAGCCGAGAGGCGCGAGAGCGTTGCGCAGCGGTTCGCTGGAGATTTGCATCAATCCGGTAAATGGTTGACTCATCTCCAAGATAAGAAAAATCGCACCGGTCGCCGATAGGGCAAAGATGAACAGCGACCCGATAATGATCGGATTGGGCTCGGCGAATAGACTGAAGCTTGCAAAGATGATGGTGACCCAGAAAATAAGCACAATAAGGAACGGCATCGGAATCGAGTTTCCCGCTTGCGCAAACAGAAGCAAACGTGTTTGTGCTAAATCAATGCTGATCTGTGTTGCCCTGGACTGAAGGGAGCGTTGGGCATCGTTCTTCGGCGAAAGTGCCAGGACTTTCGCATAGAACTCTTCGCTGGTCGCGTTTGCGGCGAAAGGGGCTCTCGTCGCAGACTTCGAACTATCATCGGTCCATATTCGATCGGCCAATCCGTCGACGCTCCTCCGTAGCAAAACGCGCACCGCGGTCGTTTCCGGTCCGTACTGCGCCAAGAGGTTATCGAGAAGGATGATGTCGGCGGTCAATTGCTTGATTTGAGTATTCTGCGTGTCGAATGACGTCTTTGCCGACGCGATCAAAAGACCAAGAACGAGCGCCGCTATTGTGGCGATAAGCCCGGCGCCCAACCGCACCACATCCTTCGCGTCAGAACTCAGATGGTGCCCTGGCAGCATCCGGCGCAGGCAAATGCCGAAGAGCACCCCGGTTAGGACGCACGCAAGTGCCGCGCACGATAGTAAGATTGGACTCTATGTCATTGCCTCGGCCTCACACCGATGACCAGCTATCCCACCGTGGGACGCTTACGACCATAACACGACGCGCCCCGGTCATCGGCGGCTGCCGAAATTGCATAGACCGCGCCGGACCGCCACTGATAGATCACCTAGCACTAGCCGTCCAAGAATATGGAACTAAAACGCATTCTGAAGCGTCGATTGCTTCTTGACCCGCAGTTCATTTTCGGTACGGGACCCGCCCAATGTCGTTTCAATTGCAGAAATGGCTAAAGGTCGTATTAGCCGGTACTATTGCCGCACTCGCGGTCGGCGGGAGCGTTTTCGCTTATCGTTACTTCACATATCCGGTGACCCTCACAGTGGCGGCCGGCTCGACCGACGGATACGCGGCTCAGATCATCTCATCGATTGCGGGACGCCTCACGCAAACCGGGTCACCCGTTCGGCTCAGGGTCGTGAGAGTTGATTCGGCTTTCGATGCTGCAAAGGCATTTTCAGCGGGCAAAGTCGATCTTGCGATCATCCGCGCAGATATCGGCGACCTGACGGAAGTACGAACTGTGGTGTTAATGGCCCGAGCCGTCGTTATGGTACTAGTCCCGCCAGGCTCATCGATCGACAGTATCGATGCTCTCAAGGGCCAGACCGTCGGCGTCGCCGGCGGTGAAGCCAATCATCCGGTCGTGGACGCCATCAAGCAAGAATACGATCTGACCAATAAAAAGGTGACGTTCAAGGACTTGGCGTTAGCGGATATTCCCCGCGCGTTGCATGCAAAACAGGTGAGTGCTGTACTTTTCGTTGCGCCCGTGACTGAAAAGTATCTCTCTATGATTTGTACCGTCTTCCAGGGCTATGGAAAGAAAGCACCGACGTTGATTGCGATTGAAGACGCAGGCGCGATAGCCAATGTTGCGGGAGCTTATGAAAGCTACGACCTACCCAAAGGCACGCTGTGGGGCTCCCCGCCCGTGCCGGATGACGATCTTACAACATTACGGGTTCCATTTTATCTGGTAGCAAATAGAAAACTAAACGATGACGTCATTGCCAATCTCACGCGCGCCGTAATGAACGCTCGTCGTGAGCTAATCGCCGAGTTTCCCTTGCTCGCGCAAATAAGCGCGCCGAGTACTGACAAGGATGCCTACATACCGATACATCCGGGAGCCGCCGAGTACTACGCCGACACTCAGCAGGGCTTTCTCGATAAGTACAGCAATGAGCTTTATTATGGGCCTATGGCGTTGGGTGCCATCATGTCCAGTTTAATTGCGGCGTGGAAGTATCTGGGACTTGGCGGCAATCGGCAGGCTGGGACGCCGCTGGACCCGCTTTACGCGCTGACGCGCCGAATCCGCGAATCTAAAAGCGAGACAGAGCTTGCGGAAGTGGAAGATGAAATCGACAACATTATCAAAGCTGAGCTTGTGAAGACCGCGAAAGGAGAGGTATCGGCTGCTGATCCCGGAATATTGAGCTTGGCAGCGCATCGTTTGGAGTACCTGATTTACTCTCGTCGCGCGATGCTTTCCACGATGCCACGGTAAATGCAGCGCCGGATGAAGCGCAGAAGGAAATCCCATGTTGAAACTTAGTCATTTGCCCGTAATTGTCGGCTTACTCGCAGCTTTTAACACTCCGCTTGCGGCCCAGACAGGTCAAGCCAAGGTAGGTCTATTGGCCTGTAAGACTTCAGCAAGCGTTGGCCTGATCGTAGGCTCCCATCAAAAACTGAGTTGCCAATTCACCCCAGACGCCGGCGGACCGCCGGAGAACTATGTCGGGCACATTAATCGCGTGGGCCTTGACGTTGGTATAAAAGCGGGTGGTGTCATGGCTTGGGGAGTGTTTGCACCGACGAACGGGCTGCACCATGGCGCGCTGGCTGGTAAATATGTCGGTGCGAGCGGGAGCATTTCCCTGGGTGTTGGTGGAAGTGCCAATGTCCTTGTCGGCGGGTCCCATCGGTCTATCGCACTGCAACCGGTCTCGGTCGAAGGCCATGTGGGAGTCAATCTCGCATTGGGCGTCGCGGGCCTCACGCTTCGACCGGTTCGGTAAGTAGCGGCACGCTGCGATAGCCCGACGGTCGCAGAGCTAGGCTGATGGGGCGACTAACTCTCGTATCGTAAGGCAAACCAGTATACCGGACTGCGAAGAGGCTCGCATGCTCCGAGACGAAAGTCGCGATCTTGGATCATCAACCCAAAGAGCCGGCGCCAATACATCAATCGCCGTCAGACGAGGACAAATGGTATGTTTTGAGAAATGAGCAGCAATACGGACCGATGCAGCTCAGCGATCTAGCCAGCTATGCCAAGCAAAAGCGTCTACACGTTGATGATTGGATATGGCGACCCGGACTTAAATCATGGCTTCCAGTAAAAGATGTACCGGGTCTCTTGATCGCCCCATCTCAGAATCGGGCGGAGCGGGTTCAGAGTAATCAAGGCGGCGTCCAGATAAATAAAAGATCTAATTTAAAAGAAAGAACTAAAGATCAGATTAAGAACTTTGCGCTGATGTTCCTATACCTCTGGATCGTATTTGGCTTGTTAGCGCTTCATGAATCTATCATTCTTTCGCAGCATAAAATAAATTACCAATCCCACGGCTTCGCGATCATCAATGCTTTGGTATTCGCGAAAGTTATGCTGGTAGCCGAAGACTTGCGTATGGGCAATAGGCTAAACGACAAGCCGCTTATCTATTCAATCCTGTTAAAATCGCTAATGTTCGGGGTGGCACTTATTTGCTTCCACGTCGTGGAACACGTGTTCATCGGGGCTTGGCATGGAAAGACGATGGCCGAGACTATTTCAGAGATTGGCATAGACAGATTGGGAGCAATGGTATCTGTGACGGTTATCGCGACCGTCGCCTTGATCCCATTCTTTATTTTGAGCGAGATAAGTCGCGTTATTGGTGGGGACAGTTTTTGGTCTCTTATCTTCCGTGGCAGGAGCCCGTAATCGACTTCGCCTGTATGTCTGTCACTGGTGTGCTGAAGCCGCACATCGAAAGTCAAAGGCAAGATTGCGCTCGCCAACTGCATCCCGGTGGCCCGCCGGGTTTTGACCGTTTAGTTGCAATGTTAGCCTCGAGCGCGACCCCGCATGATTGCTGATGCGGACACCGTTGCACAGCGGTGACGGTTGTGGCATTCGGCGACCATCTTAGACCGTTGTGGACAGCTAACGCTCTAATTTTGCGAGCGTTTTCGATACTGCGTCTATTGTGTAACGAGAAGCGGTATTCGGTGGATTTAGCCGAATTTGCATAGAGCGACCGGCTCGCCCGACTAGAATGACCTGCGATTGGCGTTCTGAGTCGTTCACTGCGCCAGGTGCCGACGCGGGGGCGAGGATGAAACCAACCGTAGGATCTTGCAAATCTAGTATTGCGAAGCTTGTCCTTTTCTCTCGTGCAATTCGATCCCGTCTTGTAAGCGGCTCGCTCATACTGACTGCCATTCTTGGAACCTCTGCGACATCATACGCTGACGAAGGTGGTGTCAGCTTCTGGCTTCCTGGCCAGTTTGGCAGCCTAGCGGCGGTTCCGGCGCAGCCGGGATGGTCGCTTGCGGTTGTCAATTATTTCACCTCCGTGAGCGCCTCCGGTTCTGTCGCCGCCTCGCGCGAGGTCACGATCGGCAGGTTTAACCCGACCGTCAATGTCAACCTCAACGCGAATCTCAGTGCGAATGCAGATTTAGCTTTGGTCAATCCGAGCTACGTGTTCGCGACACCCGTATTGGGCGGCCAATTGGCCCTCGGCATGGTGGGCATCGTTGGTCGCAATAACGTGGATCTGAGTGGGACGCTGACCGCGACCGCCGGGGGAGGTGTGGTCACGAGACAAGGCAACATCGACGACGGGCGGACCGGCTTCGGTGATTTCTATCCGATGGCATCGTTGCGCTGGAACAGCGGTGTCAATAGCTGGATGACCTATGCGACGGGGGACATCCCGGTAGGCAATTACAACTCGAGTAATCTGGCCAATCTCGGCATTGGCCATGGCGCGATTGACAGTGGCGTTGGCTACACCTACTTCAATCCGCAATCGGGCCACGAATTTTCCGTTGTGAGTGGCCTGACCTACAATCTTACCAATCCGAGCACGCAGTATCAGAATGGTGTCGACTGGCATGCCGATTGGGGGCTTTCGCAGTTCCTTTCGCAGCAGGTGCATGTTGGCTTGGTCGGCTATTTTTACGACCAGATCACCGCCGACAGCGGCGCTGCGGCGTTACTGGGGAGCAATAAATCTCGCGTCATTGGAATCGGCCCCGAGGTTGGATTTATCTTTCCTGCAGGCGCAACGCAGGCCTACCTCAATCTCAAAGCATATCGGGAGTTCGATGCGGATAACCGGCCATCGGGTTGGAATGCCTGGGTGACGCTATCCTTGTCCCCCAGCGCACCTTCTCCTGCGAGCGCGCAGGCTATGCTGACGAAGTAAATGGGCGCCGGGAAAGCTCTTAAAAGTCAATACTGGCGCATGATGATGCGCATGCTTCCGATAATCGCTGCGCTGACCGGCATGGCGTTGTTGCTCGCCGGTACATGTCGCGCACAATCGCCGGAGAATGCAGCCGCATCCTCGCAAGGGGAACTGGTCGTCGGCACAAAGCAAGCGCCGCCCTTTGCAATGAAGGCCGCCGATGGCGCTTGGCAAGGCATCAGCATCGATCTCTGGCAACGTGTCGCGAGCGAACTACACCTCCATTTTCGGTACGCCGAGGAACAGACTGTGCAACAGCTTATTGATGGCGTTGCCGGAGGAAAGCTCGACGTCGCCGTCGCTACTTTGAGTGTGACCGCGGACCGTGAACGGATTTTGGACTTCACTCAGTCCTTTTATGCAACAGGGCTTGGGATCGCCGTTCTGTCGGGTGGGGAAGTAAGCTGGCTGCCCATCATCCACACGCTAACGTCGTTCGGATTTGCGCAGGCAATCTTTGGCTTGGTTGGCCTGGCATTGGCTGTCGGGCTCCTCGTATGGCTCTTTGAACGGCGCCACAATGAACATTTCGGTGGCGGCGTAGCCAAGGGGTTGAGTTCGGGTGTCTGGTGGTCGACGGTAGCGATGACGCAACGCTTCACAGGGGATTTCGGTCCGCGAACTGTGCCTGGACGCGTCGTGGCAGTCCTGTGGATGATAGGCTCGATCGTGACAATTGCCGTGTTCACGGCAAGCATCACGTCGACCTTGACGATAAAGCACCTTCAGGGTGCGGTGCATGGCGTCAGCGATTTGGCGACCGTTCGTGTCGGAGCAATTGCCGGTACCTCAACCGAAGATACGTTTTCTCGCCTGCGCATAAGATATCGGAAATTCGCTACATTGCAGGATGGCTTGGACGCCTTACGGCAACGGAAGCTCGATGCATTTGTTTACGATAAACCAATGCTCGCGTGGGCGATTCAGCAGAATTATTCGTCATCGATCGAGTTGCTCGATGCTACATTCGATCCTCAACAGTACGCCTTTGCGATACCCACCAATAGTCCGCTCAGAAAGGCGCTTGACGTAGCACTTCTTGACGCGGTTCACAGTGGTTGGTGGCAGCAGACTATTTTCCGCTACCTTGGCTCGCGGTGAATGCGATCCGTTCTACGCATTTCTCCAGACGGGGTGAGGGGTCGTTGCGCTGAAGGGTAGACTATTTCGGTCTTTGCGTTTTCCCGACAGCGTCGTAATTGGAAAATGGGCGCAGTACGGACTGCAATGACACTTCTTTGGCACGTGGGTTTTTGCACTGAATTATTATGAGGTGGGCCTCAAGCCTCAGTATTCGCTGTCCTTTTCCAGGGTCGCGCGCTCTCACTTCGGAAGAGTTGACCTACTGGACTGTTCGAATCGCGCATCGTTGTACTGAGTTTTGCGTAGCAGCACCGGTCGTTTGGCGTAACGCACGCTTTTCGGAAACACGATCAACTCATCGGCGGGTAATCGTGCTAACGCCTCAGCAGTCATTAGGCGCGCCCCCATCGGCGTGGTTGAACTGCTCGTGCGTTTTTGTGCGCCAGCGATCTCGGACGTGCGCGACTCCTGCAAAAGAGTAAAGTCGGCTAGTGCGCGTGACCAATAATCGCATTCGTCGGGATCGACCATGGCCGGATCAGATAGAGTTACGAATTCGGCAGTCCGCAGCAGGGTTGCCGCATCGTGTTCGCCGTAGAGTGCGCGTTTCGCGGGATCGTGAGCACGGATTTCACCGCATCGTGAGCAAGTATTTCGCGGGATCGTGAGCAACGATTTCAGACGATCGTGAGCACCTTTTGGAAGGTGCTGGACGCTTCGGCCGACAACTCAACCGGGCTACGGGATGCCTCATTCAACCAATGAGGAAGCCCGATGCCCGCCCAGAGATTGTCGATGCGCCGGATCAGAGAAGTTCTACGTTTAAGGCACCAGGGCCTGACCGAGCGCATCATCGCGCGCATGATCGGGGTCAGTAATGGCGTGGTGCATGGTTATCTGCGGCGCGCCCGCCTTATGGGACTGAGCTGGCCGCTGCCCGAAGGGATGGACGATGAGGACCTGGAGCTTCTCCTGTTCCCGGCGCCGATTGCGGCGTCGCAAAGTAACCGGCGAGTGGTACCCGATTGGATTTATGTGGAGAAGGAGTTGCGCCGCCGCAGCGTGACACGCTTGCTGTTGTGGGAAGAGTATCGCGCGGCCAATCCGGACGGCTTTGGCTATACGTGGTTTTGCACGACCTTCGAGGCATGGAAGAAGCGCGCGCGCCCGACGATGCGCCAGACCCACATGGGTGGGGAGAAGGTGTTCGTCGATTTCGCCGGCGACACCATCGATATCTTCGATCCCATCACCGGCGAAGCGCACGCCATGAAGCTGTTCGTCGCGGCGATGGGGGCCTCGAACTACACCTACGCCGAGGCTTGCCCGAGCGAGAGCCTGCCCGACTGGATCGGCATGCATATCAATCTGTTCAGGTTTCTGGGCGGCGTGCCGAAGTTTGTGGTCTGCGATAATCTCAAGGCCGCCGTCACCAACCCCGATCGCTACGATCCCGGTCTCAACCGAACCTACGCCGAGATGGCGAGCCATTACGGCACCGCCATCCTCGCGGCGAGGCCGAGACGCCCAAAGGACAAGGCCAAGGTTGAGGTCGCCGTCCAGATCGCGCAGCGCTGGGTCCTGGCGCGTCTGCGCAATCACCGCTTCTTTTCCTTGGCGGAGCTCAATGCCGCCATTCGCGGGCTTGTCGTCGAGCTCAACGCCCGCCAGATGCGCGGTTTCGGCTCCAGCCGCGCCGAACTCTTCGTCGAGATCGACAAGCTCAAGTTGGGAGAACTGCCGGCCCAGCCATACGTCTTTGCACGCTGGAAGCGTTGCCGCGTCGCGCCCGACTATCACGTCGAGATCGACGGGCATTGGTATTCCACTCCTTACCGCCTCATCCGAGAACTCGTCGATGTGCGCATCGCCGACAAGACCGTCGAGGTCTTCCACAAGGGTCAGAGGATCGCCAGCCACGCCCGCGCGCCCAACCGGCGCGGCCATACCACGATTGCCGATCACATGCCGAGCGCACATCGCCGCTACGGCAAGTGGACGCCGGGAGGACTGATCGCGACCGGCGAGAGGATCGGTCCCGCCACCGCGGCCTTCTTCCAGGCTGTCATGGCTGACCGGCCTCATCCCGAGCAAGGCTTCCGCACCTGCCTCGGCATTTTGTCGCTGGCCAAGAGCTATGGCAATGCGCGCGTCGATGCAGCCTGCCGACGCGGCATCCTCATCAAGGCACGCACCGTCGCCTCGATCCGTTCGATCCTCAAGAACGGCCTTGATCGCGCTTTCCTCGACGAGACGCCCGACCACCAACCCCTGCGCCACGGCAACATCCGCGGCCAGGGCTATTTCCACTGAACCATGGAGATCGCAATGCTGACGCATCCCACCCATGAACGGCTGATCGCACTCGGATTAGCCGGAATGGCCAAAGCCTTCGAGGAGCAGCGACAATCACCGGATCTCGATGCCCTGTCGTTCGAAGAGCGCATCGGACTTCTTGTCGATCGTGAAGCTGCCGAGCGAGACACCAAACGTCTCACGACGCGCCTCAAGTTCGCCGCGCTGCGCCAAAGCGCATGTGTCGAAGATATCGATTTGCGTACGCCGCGCGGCATCGACCGTGCCGTCTTCGCCAGGCTCGTCGCCGGCGATTGGATCGACCGCCATGAGAACTTGTTCCTCACAGGAGCAACCGGCCTGGGCAAGAGCTGGATCGCTTGCGCTCTCGGCCACAAAGCCTGCCGCGACAATCGTTCGGTCCTTTACCATCGCGTCCCCCGCCTATTCGAGGCGCTCGCTCTCGCGCGTGGCGACGGCCGTTATGGCCGGTTGCTCAAAACGCTCGGGCACGTTCAACTTCTTATCCTCGATGATTGGGGCCTGTCGGTTCTCAATGCGTCCGAACGGCGCGACCTCCTCGAGATCCTCGATGATCGCCATGGTCGCGCATCGATTATCGTCACAAGCCAGATCCCCGTCGAACACTGGCATGAGATCATCGGCGATCCCACCCTCGGCGACGCCATCCTGGACCGCCTCGTTCACAATGCTCACCGCCTTCAACTCACCGGAGAAAGCATGCGAAAACAGAACGCCCGCAACCAAACTCTTGACGCCGCCTCAAACGCCTGAACCAATAACCATGTCGGTCAAAGCGGCTGCTCACGATCGTGCGAAATATCTGCTCACGATCAAACGAAACGAGCGCTCACCATCGCGTGAAATCGCCGCTCACCATCAGCGAAATGCGCAGGAGCGCCAAAGAAAGAAGCCCCGGATGATGTGCCGGGGCCTCCCTGTCGGTCACACCGGTCGCCGCACGGCTAGGAGGCGTCCCCGTGTATTGTGCTTGACCATTGGACGCATGAAATAACGGCGGAACGCCACCGCGGTGGTGATCGTGCCACAGTGAACGTGCAACTCATCGACGCGCTTGAGCCAGAGGCGAACCTGCGATCGCGCGTAGGGATCACGCGGCATTAAGGGAATGTCCGGAAAAGCTTCGTCGAGATACTCCATGATAACCGTCGACTTGACGATCACCTTGCCGTCATGCACCAGTGTCGGCACGACCGCATTGGGATTTAGCTTGAGATAGTCCGGCCGATATTTGCTGAA
>CAWEAH010000004.1:0-93463 GCA_963807125.1 uncultured Alphaproteobacteria bacterium | reverse complement strand
TATGGTGTCTGCTCTACCCCCAATATGCGGCCATCGATCGGCAACGTTTGTATGTCCGCCTCGGGCCAAGAGGCTCCTCTTACGGGTCACCAGAAGAACAGACGCCTTCGTGGTGCACTACGCGCTAGTGGATCAATTCTGACATTTGAATCCCGGAAGGGATTCCCGACGGACTCGACCTGTGCGAGTCTGGCGCATGCGAACCGGAATATCCATCGCCCTCAAGGCTGCTGATCGTCGCCGTCTGGCTGCGGTCGCGAGAAATCGCAACGCGCCGCATAAGCATGTCTGGCGTGCTGAGATCGTGCTGTTGAGCGCGGACGGCGTCGGCACCAACGAGATCATGCGTCAGACCGGCAAATCGAAGACCTGTGTCTGGCGTTGGCAGGAACGCTTCATGCAGGAAGGTTACGGCGGCTTGCTGCGTGACAAGACACGCCCCTCGCGTATCCCGCCCCTTGGACCGGATATTGCTGAACGTGTCGTGATGCTCACCCGAACCGAGCCGCCCACCGAGACGACCCACTGGACCGCCGCCTTGATGGCGAAAGCAGCCGGCATCAGCGCAAGTTCCGTCCAACGCATCTGGCGCGCGCATGGTCTCCAACCGCACCGGGTTCGGCAGTTCAAGCTCTCCAAAGACCCGAAGTTCATCGATAAACTGCGTGATGTTGTCGGGCTGTATGTCGATCCGCCCGCCCATGCCATCGTCCTCGCGGTCGACGAAAAGTCGCAAATCCAGGCCCTCGACCGAACCCAGCCTGGCCTGCCGATGAAGCGAGGCCGAGCCGGCACCATGACCCATGACTACAAGCGCCACGGCACAACGACGCTGTTCGCAGCTCTCGACGTGCTGGAAGGCAAGGTTATTGGCCGATGTATGCAGCGCCATCGTCACCAGGAGTTCATTCGCTTCCTCAATGCCATTGAGGCGCAGGTGCCGGCTCGAAAGACCGTGCACGTGATCCTCGACAATTATGCTGCCCACAAGCATCCGAAGGTAGCTCAATGGCTCGCCCGCCACCCGCGCTTCGCTTTCCACTTCACACCGACCTCGTGCTCGTGGCTCAATGCAGTCGAAGGATTCTTCGCCAAACTTGCCAAGCAGCGGCTCAAGCGCGGTGTCTTCCGGGGCGTGGTCGATCTTCAAGTTGCTATCAACCGCTTCGTCGCAGAGACCAACCATGATCCCAAACCCTTCACCTGGACCGCTGACCCAGACAAAATCATCGCTGCTGTCAGGCGGGGGCACCAAGTGTTAAATTCGATCCACTAGGTGATGACAATCTCCCCCCTTGACCGAAGCGGCCTCCCGGAGACCGCCATGAAATTGGCCTTTCGCCTCCTTAATGTATTTTTCCGTATAGTCGCCCACTGTGCGGTCGTTGCGTGCGGAATTGGAGCGGTCCAAACCTTCAACGATAGAGAGTATTTATCCTCGGTCATATTTAGTCTGATCTGCGCCTACATGGTGCTGCGGCTGGCTGCCTGGTGGCTGAAACGACTAGCCCGCAACGCGCGACCTCTTTGACTAAAGAGGCCGTCAACTGAGGCGACCGCTATTGATGCCTCGCTTTCACCTTGCCGACGCAGCGACCCAGGCCGGCCTTGAGAGTGCAAGCGACCGCCCGCTCCACGGTATTTTGACGCAAACGCGCCACGACTTAGCTCTTCTTAGGCAGCCCGTTTGGACCAGCAGGCGTGGCCTGCTTCCCTCCTGCTCACGTTTTGACTAAACTCCCCCCAGTGCGACCGAAGAGGGAGCAAAATCAGAGAAACTTTTTCGAACTTTTTTGCAAAAGGCTTGCAACATCAACTTGGTCCCGTAGCTCAGCTGGATAGAGCGTTGGTTTCCTAAACCGCAAACAATTTGGTACTCACACCACCACTCTACATCATCGTGAGAGTACGAATGAGAGTACGCCCCATATCCGCACTTGAAATTCATAAGTTATCGCAATAACTTGCGAGTTTGGTGCGAGTCCTCTCCTGGCACCAACTTGGTGTAGGCGAGCTTGCGGCCCAGCCACTTGGACAGTTAGCCGATCAGCGACAGCGTCGCTTGCTCATAGCGCCCCGTCGCCCATCGTTCCTTCCGGGAAGATGTGGTGGTCGGCGATCCACTCGAAGGATTCCTCGTAGACTTCCTTGGTGTAGGGCTCGAACACCAGCCGCTCGCCCGGGCCCCAGCGCCGCGTGTCCATCGACGCGTGGAAGCGGTCGGGGAACTCGTTCTTGTAATAATGGGTGTAGAGCTCCGGCCGCAGGTCGATGTCGCGCTGCGCTTGGCGCAGCGCGCGGAAGAATTTGCGTAAATCCTCCGGATCGGGATTGCCGTGGATCATGGTGCCGATCATGAAGGTGGTGTCGATGACTTTGCGGAAGCCGAGCTGCTCGGCGAAGTAATAAGGACCACTGAACAGGTTCACCGCCGGCGCGGTGCCGTCGATCAGTTTTTCCATGCGGGCGAACAGCATGCCGTCGGCGTAATTGAGCTTGATGTCGTCCGGCTTGAGGTAGGCTTCGAGCGCCTGAACCGTCGCGTAATGGCTGCCGGACTGGTAGCCGACCGAGACCGGCACGCCGGCGAGATCCGCCGGGGTTTTGATCTTGGAATCGGCGGCGACGAAAATTCCCGCCGGCGCCACCGAATAGACGTCGGTGTACATGCGGCCGTGGCCGTTCGATGCCGCGACATTGACGGTCCAGTGGCAGGCGCAGCTCACGTTCGACTTGCGGCCCTGTTCGATCGCCTGGAACGCGCCGACCTTGTCGCCCTTGTCGTGGATTTTGCCGCCGGTCGCGCGCACCATTTCGCGGAATTCGTAGTCGAGACCTTCGGCGCGGAAATAGCCCTTCTCCTCGGCAACCCATTCCTGCAGGCGGAAATGCGGTTCGATCAGGAATTTCGCCATCGTTTCCTCCACGCCGTTGGGGCGACGTGGAAGGTTAATCCGCCGGTGCGATCCGGCGCAAGGCGGGGTCCTTGATCGTGGCCGCGGTGGCCGCGCACACTGACGCGGCGTACCATGCCGGTCGGGGCAAACGGAGTCCAAGTCATGGCTGTGCCGGAGCACCAAAAACCGGCGACACCCGCCGAAGCGAAGATCGAGATCAGCCTCAATCGGCTGTCGCAACTATTCAACTCGCTCGATCCGTCGCCCTTTCATGAGCGCGACCTCGATCAAGATGCCGAGGACTACATCGTCAGCTCGGCCGAGGAGATCGGCCTGCAGCGACCGATTGCGCTCGTCATCCATCTGCCCGCCGATCAGCTGGCTGCGTCCGGCGTCCCGGATCTCGGCGAGGCGATCCACAATTACTTCGGCTATCGCGAAGTCCACGAACGCCGGCGGCTGCGCCTGCTGTTTCGCGACGGCCGCATCGCACTGATCAGCGGGCTGGGATTTTTGTTTTGCTGCGTGCTGTTGCGCGAGCTGGCGTTTTCCTTCGGCAACGATACGGCATCCGATATTTTCGGCGAAGGCATGCTGATCATCGGCTGGGTCGCGATGTGGCGGCCGCTGGAGATTTTTCTTTACGAATGGGTGCCGATCCGCCGCCGCTGCCGGGTGCTGACGAAGCTTGCGGAAATGCCGGTCATCGTCCAATCGAAATGACGCGAAACGCATGGGGCGGCTTTCGTTGACATGCATCAAAGACGATCCATGCCGGGTCACGATACGCTTTCAAAGATCAAATCGGAGCAAAATCATGCAGACCCAGGCTGAAATCGTATTTCAAGGCCTGACCGCCACTCCCGCAACGCGCGACGCCATTGCGAGGCATGTGGCGGAGCTGGAAGAGCGCTGCGGCCGCATCACGGCGTGCCGCGTCGTGCTGAAGGCGCCTAGCCGGCATCACAGCAAGGACGGGTCATATGAGGTGCATGTGCGGCTTGCGCTCCCGGACGGACGCGAAGTGAACGTGGAAAGGACGCCGCCGGCCGACGAGCGTCATGCCGACCTGACCTTCGCTATCGACGACGCCTTCAAACATGCGCGCCGCCAGCTTCAGGATCAGGTTCGCCGGGTCCAAGGTCATGTGAAGCATCACGAAGGGACGTGACGGCGCAATTTCGCGCTCAGGGCGAGCGTGGTTGGCCAAGCTTCACTCGTCACAAGATAGACCGAACGCGGCGAGACCTTCTTCAAGATAATCGGGTAAGAGCGGCATGCCGAGCAGGTAGGCGGCGGTGCGCTTGTTGTGAGCGCGCGTGGCTTCCGCGCGCAATTCGTTCCAATCCTCAAGCGTGCCGTCGCCGCGGCCGATCCAGGCCAAGGTCACCAGATCGATCTGTTCGTCCTCGGTCATGCCGAAGATAGCGGCTGAAATCTCCTGAACCACCGGATCGTCCTTGTGGTCTTCCAGCACCGACAGCATCCCGTCGTCCGTGGCATTGGACGAATCGTCGGGGTCCGTGACCACGTCTTTGGCGTCGAATTCGCGCGCCTTGATAATGATGTAACAGACCTTTTCCGGGGAGATCGCCAATTCCGGCGGATTCTCGACGGCATTTTCAATGGGGTCGGGCATAACCGGTCCTCAGAGCTTGCACAAAACCATCGGCGTTCGGCCTCACGGTCATCAATAGGCAATTCTCCGCAAGGCGAATTGATCCCCATCAAATTGGGCGCACCGGCTTGCCGGCTCCGTAAAATCCCTTAGGGCCGAGACCTGAATTTTGCGGCGTGCCCGCTTGGCCTATCGTTCGGCCCGGGCGCGGAAATCGAACGCGGAAATCGGACGCAATATGGATCAAAACAGCAAGCAAGAGCCCGGCAAAATCACGCCCGCGGCGTGGCCCGCGGCGACCGCGCAACACCCGGAGCCCAGTGCGGATCGCCGCCAAACCTTGCCGGCGCGGCTGGAAGCAGGCCTCCCGGCCGTCGTCACCAAACGACGCGCGCGCAACCGCTGGATCGAGCTTGCGCTTTTGGTTGTCGTGCTGATCGGCGGCGGCGGCGGCGCCTATTATGGGTGGCAGAGGCTTCACCCCGCCCTGCCGCCCGGCATCTTTTTCGGCAATGGCCGGCTCGAATCCGACGAAATCAATATCGACACCAAATACGCCGCCCGCATTGGCGAAATCCTGGCCGATGAGGGCGATATGGTGAAGGCCGGGCAGGCGGTCGCCCGCATGGACACGCGCGATCTCCAAGCCTCCTTGAAGCGGTCGCAAGCCACCGTCCGCCAAGCCCAACAGGCCGTCGACGAAGCCAATGCCAACGTAACACAGCAGAACGCCCAGGTGCTTCTCGCCCAGCAGGAGATGGAGCGCGCCGTTTACACGGTGCAGAAGGGCGTCGAGACCAAGGAACTCCTCGATCAACGACGCCAGCAACTGGATAGCGCCAATGCGGCGCTGCTGGCGGCGCAGTTTCGGGTCACGGAAGCCCAGCATGCGCTCGACGCGGCAACCCACGACGTGGAACTTTATAATGTCGAGATCAACGACGACACGCTGGTGGCGCCGCGCGACGGCCGCATCCAGTACCGTATTGCCAATGTCGGCGAGGTGCTGCCGGCCGGCGGGCATGTGTTCGCCATGCTCGATATCTCCGACGTCTACATGGACGTCTATTTGCCGACCGAACAAGCGGGACGGGTGAAATTTGGGGCCGAAGCCCGCATCGTTCTCGATGCCTATCCCGACTATGCCATTCCGGCGAAGGTCTCGTTCATCGCCACGCAGGCGCAATTCACCCCGAAGACGGTGGAGACCCAGAGCGAACGCGACAAGCTGATGTTCCGCATTCGCGTGCAGCTCGATCCCGAGCGGTTGCGTAGACGCGCAGACTCGGTCCGCAGCGGGCTGCCCGGCGTGGCTTACGTCAAGACCGACCCCGCCGTGGCCTGGCCGGATTCGCTGCAGAAGTTTCCGCCGCAATGAACGGCGCTGTCATGCCGGTCGCGCGGCTCGACAGCGTCACACAACGTTACGGGCGCGTCACGGCGCTCGACGCCGTCAGTCTTGACCTTCCCGCCGGATGCATGATCGGCCTGATCGGACCGGATGGGGTCGGCAAATCGACGCTCTTGAGCATTCTCGCCGGCGCGCGCCGGATTCAATCCGGAAGCGTCGACGTGCTCGGCGGCGACATGGCGGATATTTCTCATCGCGACGCGGTCTGCGCCCGCATCGCCTATATGCCGCAAGGACTGGGCAAGAACCTTTATCCGGACCTCAGCGTCGAGGAAAACATCGCCTTCTTCGCCCGGCTGTTCGGACAATCCCGCGCCGAGCGGCAATGGCGGATTGCCGAGCTTCTGGCGAGCACCGGCCTCGCGCCGTTCGCCGATCGGCAGGCGAAGAAGCTGTCCGGCGGCATGCGGCAGAAGCTCGGCCTGTGCTGCGCGCTGATCCACGATCCAGACCTGCTTATTCTCGACGAACCGACCACCGGCGTCGATCCGCTGTCGCGGCGTCAGTTCTGGGAATTGATCGATCGCATCCGATCGCGCCGGCCGGGCATGAGCGTGGTGGTGGCGACGGCCTATATGGAAGAGGCCGAGCGTTTCGACTTTCTGATCGCCATCAATGCCGGACGGATTCTGGCGACCGGCTCGCCGGCGGAGCTCAAGGCGACGGCGCACGCCGCGACCGTCGAAGACGCCTTTGTCGCGCTGTTGCCCGAAGAGCTCCGCGCCGGACACCACAAGCTCGAAATGCCGCCACGGCGCCTTCGCCGACGCCGAGCCGGTGATCGTCGCCCGCGATCTGACCTGCCGCTTCGGCGACTTCACCGCCGTCGATCGGGTGAATTTCACCATCGAACGCGGCGAGATATTCGGCTTCGTCGGCTCCAATGGCTGCGGCAAGACCACGACGATGAAGATGCTGACCGGCCTGTTGCCGCCGAGCGACGGCGAGGCGCTGTTGTTCGGCAAGCCGCTCGACGCCCGCGACATGGCGGCGCGTCTTCGCGTCGGTTACATGTCGCAATCGTTTTCGCTCTACACCGAACTGACGGTGCGGCAAAATCTCGATCTCCACGCGCGGCTGTTCCACATTCCGGCGAAGCGGGCAAAGTCGCGCGCTGCAACACCTGGTCGAACAGTTCGGGCTTGCCGATTATCTCGATCAGCGCGCGTCGGACCTGCCGCTCGGCATCCGCCAGCGGCTGTCGCTGGCCGTCGCCGTCGTTCACGAGCCGGAAATGCTCATCCTCGACGAGCCGACGTCCGGCGTCGATCCGCTGGCGCGCGACCGGTTCTGGGAATTGCTGATCGACCTGTCGCGCAATCAGGGCGTGACGATTTTCGTCTCCACCCATTTCATGAACGAGGCCGAGCGCTGCGATCGCGATCTCGCTGATGGATTCCGGCCGCGTGCTTGCCACCGATACGCCGGCGAATCTCGTCAAGCGGCGCGGCGCCGCCACGCTCGAGGACGCCTTTATCGGCTATCTCGAGGAAGCCGCCGGCGGACACAGCCCCGACGACGGCGGCGCGCCGCCGGTCCCGGCAGCCGATCGGGCTGCGCCACCCCGGTCGCCGCAACGGTCATTCAGCCCGCAGCGTCTGTTCGCCTACACCATTCGCGAAACCATCGAGCTTCTGCGCGATCCCATCCGGCTCGCTTTCGCGCTGTTCGGCACCGCTTTCCTGATGCTGGTGTTCGGTTTCGGCATTTCGACCGACGTCAACAATCTCACCTTCGCCGTGCTCGACCACGATCAGAGCCACGAAAGCCGCGCCTATCTCGAGGAGTTGCGAGGGTCGCCCTATTTCGCGGAAAAGCCTCCGCTCGCCGATTATTCCGATCTGGAAAAGCGCATGCAAAGCGGCGAGCTCGACGCCGCGCTGGAAATTCCGCCCGGCTTCGGCCGCGACATCGAACGCGGACGGCCCGCCTGGGTCGCCGCCTGGATCGATGGCGCGATGCCGTTCCGGGCCCAGACGATCCGCGGCTATCTGCAGGCCATGCATGCGCTTTATTTGAACGATCCCGCGGTCAAGACCTCCACCCCGGCGCAGCGGCCGCCCGCCGATATCGAGATCAGGTTCAAGTACAACCAGGATTTCGAAAGCGTCTACGCGATGGTGCCGGCGACCATGTCGCTGTTGCTGGCGCTGTTCCCGGCCATTCTGATGGCGCTCGCCATCGTGCGCGAGAAGGAACTCGGTTCGATTACCAATCTCTACGTCACGCCGGTCACCCGGATCGAATTTCTGCTCGGCAAGCAGCTGCCCTATATCGGCGTCGCCATCGCGAATTTCGCGCTGATGTTTGTAATGGCGCTGTTCATTTTCCAGATGCCGCTCAAGGGCAGCTTCCTCGCGCTCCTGCTCGGCGCCCTGCTCTACGTCACGACGACGACGGCGTATGGCATGATGATCTCCGCCTTCACCCGGACCCAGATCGCCGCCCTGTTCGGCACCGCGATTCTGACGGTTCTGCCGGCGACGCAGTTCGCCGGAATGCTGGTGCCGGTCTCGGCGCTGTCGCGCCACCGCCCAGATCATGGGCCGCGCTTTTCCGATGACCTATTTCATGCCGATCAGCGTCGGCACCTTCACCAAAGGGCTGCAGACTCGCGCGATCTGGGCGGCGATCTTCTGGCGCTCGCCATCTTCATTCCCGTCCTCACCACGATCAGCCTTGTGCTGTTGCGCAAGCAGGAACGCTAGGAGCGGCCGATGCAAAGCCTCGGCAATATCTTCTGGCTCGGCACCAAGGAACTGCGCAGCTTCATGCGCGACGTCGTTCTGCTGCGGCTCGTCGTCTATACGTTCTCGCTCGCCATCATCGCGCAAGCCGGAAGCAATTCGCAGGAATTGCACAACGCGTCGATCGCCATCGTCGACGAGGACCATTCCGAGCTGTCGCGACGCATCGCGCACGCCTTTCTGCCGCCCTATTTTCAGACGCCGACAGTCGATCGCCGAGCGCGACATCATCCCGGACATGAATGCCGGGACATTCACCTTCGCGATCGATATTCCGCCGAATTTCGAGCGCGACGTGCTCGGCGGCCGGTCGCCCGGGCTGCAAATCAACGTCGACGCCACCGCGATGGTGCAGGCCGGCCTCGGCTCCGACTACATCCAGCAGATCGTCAGCGACGAAATCCGCGACTTTCTGTCCCGTTCCGAGGGCGCGCCGCTGTCGCCGGTCAATCTCGATGTGCGCATCGCCTTCAATCCGAATATCACGACGGCATGGTTCACCAGCGTGATGGGCATCATCAACAACGTCACCATGCTCGCCATCATCTTGGCCGGCGCGGCGATCGTGCGCGAGCGCGAGCACGGCACGATGGATCATCTCCTCGTCATGCCGGTGACGCCGTTCGAGATTGCGATGTCCAAGGTCTGGGCCAACGGCCTGGTCATCACCGTCGCCGCCGGCCTGTCGCTGTTTTTCGTCGTTCGCATGATGCTCGGCGTTCCGATCGTGCTCGGCTCCATTCCGCTGTTCATGCTCGGCGTCATGATCTATCTGTTCTTTGCCTGCGCCATCGGCATTTTCATCGGCACGGTGGCGCGCTCGATGCCTCAGCTCGGCTTGCTGTTCATGCTGGTGTTCTTGCCGATGAACATGCTGTCCGGCAGCAATACGCCGCTGGAAAGCATGCCGCCGTGGCTGGCCACCGCGATGCAGGCCTCGCCGTCGACGCACTTCGTGTCGTTCGCGCAGGCGATTCTTTATCGCGGCGCCGGCATCGACGTGGTCTGGCCGCAGTTCCTGCTGGTGGCCGCGATCGGAGGCCTGTTCTTCGCGCTGGCCGTCTGGCGGTTTCGCTCCAGCACGGCGCAGGCGGCGTCGTAGACCCTAGACGCACGTAGTCAATCGATCCGCAATCGGGCGAACACAGCGAGCTTGATCGAGATCCATCGCCAGAGTGAAAATCAAGCGTCGTGACGACCAGCATGCCGATGACCGTCAACGGCAACGCGGCCATCAAGATGCCGGCCGCGGCAAGAGCGCCCATCAGGCTACACGTCGCAAAGCGACGCCAACATCATGACAGGCGCCGGACGCGAGCTCCACAAGCGGCCGCGCTCGCGCAACACGTAGACATTGCCCTGCCCGGCAAAGCCGAGCATGACGAAGGTCAGCGTCTGCATCTGAGCGGGGCTCAGATGCAGCACGTACCAGCTCACGCTGAGGATCGCGACCAGATAGAGCAGCCGGAATCCGCCCAAGGGAATCGCCGCGAGCGTGAGATTGCGGACGCGCCAGGCGTTCGGATAGGGCGATGGCCGCGCGCGATCCGCGGCGCGCGCCATCGTCACGAAGTCGTTGGTGAACATCGCCAGCGCCTGCAGGAACGGCGTCAGCACCGCATGACCGGTGACGATCAGGCCGGCGCCGAGCACGATGAGCGTGACGCTTTTGTTGACCAGGATCATCAACGTATAGGTCAGCACGCGCTGGAACGCAGAGCGGCCCTCGCTTGATGCAGGCGACGATCCCGCCAAGGCCGGGCTCGGTCAGCACGACGCCCGCCGCCGCCTTGGCCACGTCGGTCGCGGTCGACACCGCGATGCCCAATTGCGCCTGACGCAACGCCGGCGCGTCATTGGCGCCGTCGCCGCACATGCCGACGGCGTGGCCCTCGCGCTGAAACGCCTTGACCAATTGAAACTTCTGCTCCGGCAAGACGCCGGCATAGACGGCAAAATCGTCCGGACCGACGCTGCTCGGGAATTTCGCCGGGCGGACAGACCGGCCCGTCGAGGCCGATCGCATGCGCAACCGTTGCGGCGGTCGCCGCGGCGTCGCCGCTGACCATGACCGGCCGCACGCCGAGCGAGCGCAATTCATTCAGCAAGTCCGCCGAATCCGGCCGCGGCGGATCGGCGAAGGCGATAAATCCGATCAGCTCCAGCGCATCCGCCGGACCCGCCGCCACTGCAAGCGTTCGATAGCCGGCGCGCGTCAGCGACATCCAATTCGGCGTTCGCTTGCCGCATTCAGCGGCGCACAGGCCAGCCACCACCGCAGGCGCGCCCTTTGACGATGCGAATTTCGCGATCCGCCGTCGAGGGCGGTGGCCTCGGCCATTTTGGTCGCCGGATCGAACGGCTGGAAATGCGCAGCGACGAGCGGCGCGCGCCCCGCGCTTGTTGTTCGCGACCAGCATTTTGCGAATGGCGGCATCGATCGGATCCTGCCCGTCGGCCGAACTGGCGAGCGCGGCAAAGCCGATAACGTCGGCGGCATCGTAGCCCGGTTTGATCGCACGGACCGCCGCCACCGACAGCTCGTTCAAAGTCAGCGTGCCGGTCTTGTCGCAGCACAGCACGTCGATGGTGGCGGCCTCGTGCAGCGCCGACAGGCGCGTGAGCAGCACGCCTTTCAGCGCCAGCGTCCTGGCGCCGAGCGCCGCCGCCAGCGTGAATGTCGCGGCCAATGCCACCGGCACCGCCGACAGCATGGCGGTGAGGACGAGCATGGCAATCTCGCGAAGGCTGACCTCGATAGACAGCGCATAGGCGACGATGCCGACGACGATGACGAAATTGAGCGCGGTCAGATTACGGACGACCGCCAGCACCGCCTTTTGCTCGGCGCTCTCGACATGGGCGATGCTGACCAGCTCCGCGGTGCGGCCGAAATAGGTTCGGCTTCCCGTGGCGATGACCTTGGCGATCGCCTCACCGCGCCGAACCAGGCCGCCGGCATAGGTGGTCTTTCCGGCCTCCGCCTCGACCGGAATCGATTCGCCGGTCAGCATCGATTGATCGACCAACAGCGAGCCGCCGATCACGCGTGACGTCGGCGGGAACGACTTCGCCCAGCGAAATCTGCACGACGTCGCCGGGAACAAGATCGGCCGCCGGCAGCCTCAACCCAGACGCCGTCGCGCTTGACCCGCGACTTCGAGCGCCAGCCGCTGCTTGAGCAGCGCCAGAGCGGCATTCGCCCGGCTCTCCTGAACCACGCCAAGGATGACATTCATCAAGAGGAGCAGCGCGCAATCAGCACGGCCGTCAGCCGCTGGCCGATGGCAATCTGCAGCAGGATCGTCGCTTCGAGCATCCATGGCACCGGCGCCCAGAAATGGCGCATCACCCTTTTCAGCGGATGAACTTCGCTCCTCAACGACGGCGTTCGGCCCGAATTGCCGCAGGCGCCGCTCTGCCTCGGCGCTGGTGAGGCCGCCGGACGGATCTTGCTCCGGAGTCGCTTTGACTTCGGCCGGTAGCGCTTGGGCATTTGTCTCGGTTTGCATCAACGCCGCGACTATCCGCGATAAAAAAAACCCGACCAATAATACGGCCGGGGCTCATCGCTGGCGAACCGGGTTCTTGGGGAAGGAGAATGAACCCGTTAACGAATCCAGCATCGCCATGAAACTGAATTGGAGACGAACCCGCCGCTTTGATCCAGATCAACCCGCAGAACTCGCAACTGCGCATTCATTCTGCGAGGCGGTGGCGGCTGCAACGGTCTGTACATGGAACTGAAGGCAACCAGATGGTCCACGGGCCTCGTGTATTGATTTAGATCAAAGACGCACAGCGCGCCGCGAGGCGACTTTTAGATCATGTGGCGCCCTATCAACACCGCACCGTTTAATTGCGATCTCGAATTGGCAGTCATCGATGCCGACGGAACGCATGCACTGGTATTCCCCTGCCGCCGCATTCTTGGCGGCTGGCTCAATGCACGGACCAAGAGCAGGATCGAAGTGCAACCGACGCACTGGCGGGAATGGGGCGAAGAGAACTAGCGCCTCCGTCTTTCCTGACCGGGATTGTTCGCTACCACCCGCTAGGCCGCGCTGGAAAGGTGCACGTGGGCGCGGCCCGCGCGTCGCAGCGACGCCAGCAAAACGACCCGCTGTCCTTGCCCAACCAAATTCGCGCTGAGCGCATCGATGTCACGCCGGCTGCGAAGGATGCCATCGCCGGGGCTACCAATGACAATTTTGCGCGCCTCGCGCCGGGTGAAATCCAGCGCTTCATGCGGCACTTGGTCATCGAAAATGATGACGTCGGCGGCATGCAGCGCGCGAACGTCACGCAGCGTCAACAGATCGGGATGGTCGGGATCGACGCCGACGCATGTGACCGATCCGCGCTTCCTCACGCCGCCGGCACCGGCGTTCGCGATGAGGCGCTCGAAATCGACCTGATCGGGCGCCCGGTCGGGACGCGTCAGCGCGCGCGCGACGAACAGTTCCCAGAACTTGCGCCGGCCGGCGCGGGACAAGCCCGCTTGCTTCACGGCCTCGCGCCAGCGCGCCGCGGCAGTGGTCCACGCAGCAAATCCCATCGGCAGCAGCGCTTCGAGCTTGCTGCGGATCGCCTGAGCAAAGACCGGGGCCGCCCCGTCGGTGGAAATGCCGATGACCAGCGGCGATCGATTGACGATGGCGCCGAACGAGAAATCGCAGAACTCGGGGCGGTCGACGACGTTGACCGGAACGCCAAGCGCCCGCGCGGCACGGCAGAATGCCGCCGCGGCGGTTTCGTCCTCGAAGGCTCCAATCGCCACTGCGGCACCGGGCAAATCCGCCGCAGTCCAAATCCGGCGATGAACGACGATGCTGCCGCCGGGCGGACAGGCCGCCAGCTTTGCCATCGGCTCGGAAGCTTCGACGGCATAAACGTCGACCGCCGCACCGGCCACGGACAGAAGCTCGGCTTTCCAGGCCGCCGCGGCGCTACCGCCGGCGATCACCGCGCGCTTGCCCTGCAACGAAAAGAACAGCGGCAGCCGCGCCAGCGGGCCTGTGCGGCCCGCATCGGTTTCGCGCCATGTGTGCTGGCGTGTCATGCCGCGCGCAACGGACCCGTATGGGCATGGAAATCGCGGCCGTTGGCGGTCGCCGCGACGAAGCCGGCGCGGATCAGGAATGGGCCGAACCGTTCTCCCGCGCCGCGTTCGCTGGCATAGGCGGCGAATAGCGGATCGAGCGCGGCAACAAGTCCGGCGTGATCGAGATCCTGACGATAAAGCTTGTTGAGACGCGTGCCGTCGAACGCGCCGCCGAGATAGAGATTGTAGCGGCCAGGACCTTTGCCGACCAAGCCGATCTCGGCGAGATAAGGCCGCGCGCAGCCGTTCGGGCATCCGGTCATGCGGATAACGATGTCGTCGGCGGATAATCCGTAGGCCGCAAGGCGCTCGTCCAGCGCCGCGAGAAGATCGGGGAGATAGCGCTCGCTCTCGGCCAGCGCCAAGCCGCAAGTCGGCAGCGCGACGCACGCCATGGAGTTGCGGCGCAAGCCCGACCATGGCGCGGTGAGCTCGGCCTCGCGCGCGATGGCCTCGATCTCTTTCTGCTGCTCGGTCGGAACATTAGCGACGATCAGATTTTGATTGGGCGTCAGGCGAAATTCGCCGTCATGGATTTGGGCGATCCGGCGTAGCGCCGAAAGCTGCGCGGCCTCGGACTGATCGCCGAGCCGCCCGTTCTGTACGAACAAGGTCAGATGCCCCGCGCCGCCGGCGCCTTCGCTCCAGCCATAGCGATCGCCGTTGGAGGTGAAACGGAACGGCTTCGCGGCAGCCAACGGGACATTGGCGCGCCGCTCGACCTCGGCGCGGAAGGTATCAAGCCCGCGATCTTCGATGGTGTATTTCAGGCGCGCGTGCTTGCGGTTCTTGCGGTTGCCCCAGTCGCGCTGCACGGTGACGACGGCTTCGGCGATCGCAAGCGCATCTTCGGTCTTGCAGAAGCCGAGCAGCTCGGCGGTGCGCGGATAGGTTTCCGGCTCGCCATGAGTCATGCCCATGCCGCCGCCGACCGTGACGTTCCAGCCGTCGATGCCGCCGGTCGCGTCGACGACGGCGATAAAACCGAGATCGTGGGCAAAGACATCGACGTCGTTCGACGGCGGCACCGCGACCACGATCTTGAATTTGCGTGGCAGATAAGTCTTGCCGTAGATCGGCTCGACCACGTCGTCTTCGCCGCCGGCGATCTTTTCGCCGTCGAGCCAGATTTCGCGATAGGCCGGCGTCCGCGGCGTCAGCCGGTCGGAGATATCGCGGGCCAGCGCCAATGCGGCGGCATGCGCACGCGACTGCTCCGGAGTGACGGCGCACATGACGTTGCGATTGACGTCGCCGCAGGCGGCGATCGAGTTGAGCACCGCGGCGTCGATGGCTTGGAGCGTCGTTTTCAGGTTCGACTTGATGACGCCGTGCAACTGAACGGTCTGGCGGGTGGTCAGCCGCATGGTGCCGTTGCCGTAATCGCGCGCGACCCGATCGAGCGCCAGCCATTGCTGCGACGTCAGCACTCCGCCGGGGACGCGAACCCGGATCATGAAGGCAAAAGCCTTCTCCATTTTCTTGCGCGTACGCTCGGGCCGCAGGTCACGGTCATCCTGCAGATACAGGCCGTGGAATTTGACCAGTTGCTGGTCGTCGTCGGCGATGGCGCCGGTGATCTCTTCGGTCAGCCCCTGCGCCAGCGTGCCGCGCAAATAGTCGCTGGCTTCTTTGATGCGCTCGTTGCTCGAGACTTCACGCTCGACTTCTTTGGTCATCGCTTTGCCGTCCGGAAATCAGTACACGTCCTGCAGGTAGCGCTTGTCGCGCTCCAGGCCGGCGACGGCGGCAGCGGCGGCGTCCGGCGCCAGCGCCTTCACCTCGGCATAAGCGCGCGTCAACGTGGCGCGCACGTCCTTCGCCATCGCCTTGGCATCGCCGCAGACGTAAAACGACGCGCCGTTGTCGAGCCAATCGATCAGATCGCGGCGGCGTTCCCACATCTTGTGCTGCACATAAACCTTGTCGGGCCGCTCGCGCGAGAACGCCACGTCCATTCGCGTCAGCGAGCCGTCTTTAAGCGCGTCCTGCCATTCCAGCTGGTAAAGGAAATCGTGGGTGAAAGTGCGGTCGCCGAAGAACAGCCAGCTTTTACCCTTGGCTTCGGTGGCGCGGCGTTCCTGCACGAAGGCCCGGAACGGCGCCACGCCGGTGCCCGGACCGACCATGATGATATCGCGGCCGGGATCGGGCAGCGCGAAGTGCCAATTCGGCCGCAGTTTCAGGCGCACCTTGTCGCCGCGTTTGAGCCGCTCGGCGACATACGTGGAGGCAACGCCTTTGCGCGGGCGACCGTTGGCTTCGTAGCGCACCGGCGAAACGAGGAGATGCGCCTCGTCGGCGAATTCGCGGCGCGATGAGGCGATCGAATAGGCGCGCGGGCTGAGCGGACGGGACACGGCGCGCAACTGCTCGGCGGTCAGCGTAACGGGAAAGCCGGCGATGAGGTCAATGAGCTGCCGGCCTGCGACCCAGTCGCGCGCCTTACCTTCGGCGAGGAGCGCCTTGACGCCTTCGTGTCCGGTCAGCCCCGCATAGGTTTCCAAGGTCTTTGGCGACAGGGTCGTCACATCGCGTGCGGTAATGAGTTCGTCCCGCACCGCGTCGTCCTTCGCCAGACCCGAGAGCGACAGCAATTCCTCGACATAAGCCGGATCGTTTTCGGCATAGAGATCGAGCAAGTCGCCGGGCTCGTAGGCCGGCGGCGCGCCGTCGAACGCAAGTGCAAGGTGGATGGTTTCCTTGGCCGAGCGCGAAGAATTCAAATTCAAGTGCTCGACGATCTCCGCCTCGACGATGCCGGAGTTTGTTTTGGCGGCGGCGTTGGCGCCGAAATCGACCTCAATGACGCGATTGCGGTCGGCATTCGGCGGCGTCAGCGCTTTGAGCGCGGTGCCGATCCAGGCGGCGGCCGGCGTGGCGAAGTCCAGATCGCAATCCACCCGCTCAACCACCCGCTTGGCGCCGAGCGCGGCGAGCCGTTCGTCGATCTTTTTGCCGACCGCGCAGAACTCGGCGTAAGCGGTATCGCCGAGCGCCAACACGCCGTACTCCACGCCGTTGAGACGCGGCGCGTTGTCGGCCATGAGTTCGCCGTAGGCGCGCGCGGCGCGGCCCGGCGGATCGCCTTCACCCCAGGTGGCGGCAACGATCACGAGCCGGCGCGCCTTCGCGAGCACCGCCATGTCGAGATCGGCCATATCGATCAAAGCCGGCTTGAAGCCAAGCGCCCGCGACTGCTTCGCCAGAGCGGCGGCCAGTTTCTCGGAATTGCCGGACTCGCTGGCGTAAACGATGGTCAGGGGCTCGGCCGGTTGCGCGCCCGGCAGCCGGGCGGGGTTGGCGGCCTGGTCGACGCCGGTCGCCTGCTCGACACCGGCAAGGAACCCGGCAAGCCACGCCCGCTGCACCGCGGTCGCCGGGCCGACGACGCGGTTGAGCATCTCGACGTCCTCCGCCGAGAATGGGGCGGTGGTGGGGATCGTGGCCAGGGCACGTGACATGCCGTCTCCTGAACTGGAGAGAAGGAAGCCCTAAATAGAAGTCTATTCTCTTATTCCGCAATAAGCGGGGGAAAATAAGAATGAAGATAGCGATATGTCCGGAGCGTATGGATTATTTTTACTGCGCGTCGCCTCAAGAGGGTTGTTTTGCGCCCGATGCCCCATCAATTCGGCCGCGTTAGGGACGCAGGCGGGGCCTAGTCCGCCAGAACGCGGGCCTGGGCAAGACTATGCCCTTGGAATTGCCGGCGACGCGCGCGATAACACGCCGCATGCCGACTATCCGTCTTCATCGCGGCGATCTGCCGGACATTTCGCGTTACACGGGTGCAAGCTCGCGTGCGGTCGCCATCGACACCGAAACCATGGGGCTCGATCTCGACCGCGATCGGCTATGCGTGGTGCAATTGTCGCCGGGCGACGGTTCCGCCGACGTGGTGCAGATTCCGCCCCATGCCAAGGATACACCGAACGCCGCGCCCAATCTGCGACAACTCCTGGCCGACAAGGGCCTGCTCAAGATTTTTCATTTCGCGCGCTTCGACCTCGGCATGCTGTGTAAGACCTTTGGCGTGATGCCGGAGCCGGTGTTCTGCACCAAGATCGCATCGCGGCTGACACGGACCTATACCGACAAGCATGGACTTAAAGACCTGGTGCGCGAAGTCCTGGGCCAGGACCTGTCCAAACAACAGCAACTATCCGATTGGGGCGCCGCCGAACTGACCGAGGCGCAAGTCTCTTACGCCGCCGCCGACGTCCTCTATCTTCATGCGCTCAAGGACAAGCTCGAGGCCATGCTGGCGCGCGAGGGCCGCGAGCAATTGGCGTCGGCCTGTTTTCATTTCCTGCCCGACCGGGTGCGGCTCGACCTGGCCGGCTTTGCGGCCGACGATATTTTCGCGCATTCCTGAGGGAACGCCGCGGCATTAGGCTCGAAAATCGGCCCTTTCCGGGCCATATTCGGCGGCGATTTTTTGTAAGGCAAACACGTCAAAGCGTGATCTAAGGTCGGATTCGGGCGATCGGCAAAAGGATGATTGCTTGGCTATTGTCTACCGCGAGAGCGGCACGAAAGGATTTTCGGGCGGCTCCCACACCGATTTCGAACGGACCTACCGGGCGGCGCGGCGCCACAGCCGGTATGTCCGGCTGCTTCGCATCGGCGTGCCGATCGGCATCGCGGCGCTTCTGCTGACCGTCGTCATCTTAGATTACATGCCCCCGATCGGCGGCTTTCGGCTGCCGGGCGAACTCGGCAAGCTCGTCATTCACGGCACCAAGATCACTATGGAAGAGCCACGGCTCACCGGGTTTACGCTCAACTCCCGCGCCTACGAGTTTTCCGCGGAAGCCGCCGCGCAGGACATCACCAAGCCCAACCTGGTCGAGCTCGACAAGCTGCATGCCAAAATGGAAATGCAGGACAAGAGCACGGTGGAAATGACCGCCTTGTCCGGCGTCTATGACGTGAAAACGGAAATCTTGAAGCTCAAGGACAACATTCACCTGGTCTCCTCGACCGGCTATGAGGGCGACTTGAGCGAAGCGACGATCGACGTGCGCAAGGGCAACGTCGTTTCCGAGCAGCCGGTCTCTATCAAAATGCTTCAGGGCTTTCTCAATGCACAACAGCTCGATATCGGCGACAACGGCAGCGTGCTCCGCTTCACCGGCGTGACCATGACGCTGCAGCCCGGCAAAGACGCTGCAAGCAAAGCTGCCGACGGGACCGGCGACGCCGCCGACAAGCAAATCGATAAAACGGGCAACCCATGATGCGCTGCCTCCGAATTTGTGCCGCCGCGATGGTGCTGACTGCCGCGGTTCCGGCCGCCGCCCAGGGTCCTGCCGCGACCAGCCCGTTCGGCATCTCCCAGGACCAAAGCAAAGATCAGCCGGTCGAGATCGAGGCTGCGACGCTCGAGGTCCGCGATAAGAACAAGACCGCGACGTTCTCGGGCAACGTGAAAGTGGTGCAGGGCGATACCACGATGAAATGCCAGAGCCTCGTGGTGTTCTATGGACAGGAAGTTGGTATTGGCGGCGCCAGCCCGGCGGTCACGACCACAAAATCGACTCCCGGCATGCCGCAAGGCGCGCAGAATATTCGCCGTATCGAGGCGCGCGGCGGCGTTACAGTGATCACCAAGGACCAGAACGCCAGCGGCGATCTCGGCATCTATGATCTCAAGACCAAGACGATCACCTTGAGCGGCAATGTCGTGGTCAGCCAGGGCCAGAACGTCATCCACGGCCAAAAAGTGGTGGTCGATATGGTCACTGGAAATGCGCGCGTCGAATCCGGCAGCAGTGTCGGCGCCACCGGTGCGGCCGGCCCCGGCCGCGTCCGCGCTCTGATCCTGCCGGGCAAGGGGCAAAACGGCGGTCCGACAAATTTCATGACGCTGGGCCCCGGCAAAACGAATTGACGAACCGATAGCGCGGCGCCCCTATCGCTGCGGGAAATCGGGTAAAATCCCTTACCCGAAAGCTCTTGTGCGAGATTCGGCAGGCGAGGCTTCGAGACCGGCGTGGCAGACTTTCTTTCATATTTTCGTCGTCGCGCCCCGGTGCCGCGCGGCGCCCTGCTGGACAGCGACGGCCCGGGCGAACTCGACATGATCGGCCTTGAAACGATCGGCGGGGCCATCAGCAATATCTATCTCGACATAGCGAGCGTCCCGCCGCCGGAAAAAGCGCGCGCCAAAGCGCCGCCATCGCCGCCGGCCGTCCCGGAATCGCCGCCGGTCCCGGCTCCTCAGCCGGCCCCGTCGCGGCCGCAACGCCCGCCCAGCCGCGACCGCCAGCCTGCGTCGCGGAATGGATCGCAGAACGGACCGCGCCCGCCGGCGCGGCCGCGCCGCCGCTCGGACGGCAACGGCGCCGTGGCCGGCGAGCGCAAGGGCATGTTGGCCGTGCACACCGTCGAAAAGACCTTCGTCGGCCGCAAGGTCGTCAAGGGAGTCAGCCTTTACGTGCGCAAAGGCGAAGCGGTCGGGCTCCTCGGCCCCAACGGCGCCGGCAAAACCACGGTGTTTTATATGATCACCGGCCTTATCAAGGCCGACCAGGGCCGCATCGAGCTCGACGGCCGTGACGTCACCGGCTTGCCGATGTATCAGCGGGCGCGGCTTGGGATCGGCTATCTCCCGCAGGAAGCCTCCATCTTCCGCGGTCTCACCGTCGAGGAAAATATCCGCGCCGTGCTGGAAGTGGTCGAGCCCGATGCGCGCAAGCGCCATCAGGATCTCGATGCGCTGCTGGAGGAATTCAATATCGCGCGCCTGCGCAAAACTCCGGCTATCGCGCTGTCGGGCGGCGAGCGTCGACGCGTCGAAATCGCCCGCGCGCTGGCGACGCGACCCAATTACATGCTGCTCGACGAACCGTTCGCCGGCATCGACCCCATTGCCGTCGGCGACATCCAGGCGCTGGTACGGCACCTCACCAATCGTGGCATCGGCGTGCTGATTACCGACCACAATGTGCGTGAAACCCTCGGCCTCACCGACCGGGCCTACATCATCTATTCCGGCGAAGTGCTCATGGAGGGCCGTGCCGACGATATCGTCAACGACCCTGACGTACGCCGGCTCTACCTTGGCGAGGAATTCCGCCTTTAAGCCTGTTCGAATTCGGTTGACGACAGGAGGGAGGAACTGCTGTAAAAAGGAGACAAGCAAGAATCGGACCAATTGATCTTAGCCATGGCGTTAACGCAGAGACTCCAGCTCCGGCACAGCCAGGCGCTCGTTATGACGCCGCAGCTGATGCAGGCTATCAAGCTGCTGCAGCTGTCGAATCTCGATCTGGCGGTCTATGTCGAGGGCGAATTGGAGCGCAACCCGTTGCTCGATCGGAGCAACGAGGCCGAGCCCGCCCCGGCAGGCGGGGATGCCCAAGCATCAGGCAGTGAGCCCGCCAATGGCGAGGCGCTGGACGGCCCTGGGGTGGAGACCAGCGGGGCTGCCACTAGCGAGCGGCAAGACAGCCCGCTCGACGATACCTCCCCCGACGAGAACGAGCCGCTGCGGCCGCGCGCCGCCGAGGCGCCCGTCGGCTATTCGGAATGGGCCGCGACCGGTTCGGGCGGCCGCGACGACGGCGACTACAATCTGGAAGCATTCGTCTCCGCGGAAACCACGCTGGCGGACTGGTTGCGCGAGCAGATGACGCTCAGCATCGCCGAGCCGAGCCGGCGCATGATCGGCCAGTATCTGATCGATCTCGTCGACGAATCCGGCTATCTCGCCGGCGACCTTGCCGCCGCGGCCGACAAGCTCGGAACCTCGATGGCCGAGGTCGAGGCCGTTCTCGCCATCCTGCAAAGCTTCGATCCGGCCGGAATTTGCGCGCGCAATCTCGCCGAATGCCTGGCGATCCAGCTCAAGGAAAACAATCGCTACGATCCGGCGATGCAGGCGCTGGTTTCGCGGCTCGACCTCGTGGCGAGACGGGATTTTGCGGCGCTGAAGAAAATCTGTGCTGTCGGCGACGAGGACCTCGCCGACATGATTGCCGAATTGCGGCGGCTCAATCCCAAGCCCGGCCTAGCCTTCGGCTCGGCGCCGGTACAGCCGATCGTGCCCGATGTTTTCGTGCGGCCGGCGCCAGACGGCGCCTGGCTCGTCGAGCTCAACTCCGAGACGTTGCCCAAGGTCTTGGTCAATCAGAGCTACTTTTCCGAGGTTTCCGCGACCGCGCGTCGCGACACGGAGAAATCCTATCTCGCCGAGTGCCTGCAAAACGCCACCTGGCTGGTGCGCGCGCTCGACCAGCGCGCCCGCACCATCCTGAAGGTGGCCAACGAAATCGTGCGGCAGCAGGATGCGTTTTTCGCCCGCGGCGTCGAGCATCTGCGGCCGCTCAATCTCAAGACCGTGGCCGAAGCCATCGGCATGCATGAATTGACCGTGTCGCGCGTCACCGCCAACAAATACATGGCGACGACCCGCGGCATATTCGAGCTGAAATATTTCTTCACTTCGGCGATCGCCGCCTCGCACGGTGGCGAGGCGCACTCCGCCGAAGCGGTGCGCCATCGCATCAAGCAACTGATCGAGGGCGAAAGCGCGTCCGATATCCTGTCAGACGACACCCTGGTCGATCGGCTGCGTGACGCCGGCATCGACATTGCGCGGCGCACCGTCGCCAAGTACCGCGAGGCGATGCGCATTCCCTCTTCGGTGCAACGCCGGCGCGAGAAACAGGCCGCGGTCGCGGGATGAACTGGGCACGGCCGAGGCGCCCTTGATGTGGGACGTTGACTTGGCACGTTGACTTGGCACCAGCCGATACCTAGGTCCCAAAGAGCTGTTCTTTACGGGGAGAAGGCCAAGCAGTAGCCAAGAGGCCGCAATGTCATTTCGCGTGTCAGGCAAGAATCTCGACGTCGGTGAAGCGTTGCGCGATCGCATCAATGACCGGATCGCCGAAACCATGGGTAAGTATTTCGACGGAGGTTATTCGGGCCACGTCACCTTGGCCAAGGACGGAATCGGCTTCTGCACCGAATGCGTCATTCATCTCGATTCCAAAGTCACCCTGCACGCCGAAGGCAAGGCGGCCGATGCTTATCTCAGCGCCGATCAGGCGATCACCCGGATCGGCAAGCAGCTGCGGCGCTATCATCGCCGCCTCAAGGATCACCGGGTCGATGCCCATTGACGCGGTAGCGGGGGGTCCCTATGGTCCGCGCCGCCTTGAGCCGGATCCGGGTATGGGTTCCCGCATTTCGGATGAAGATCGTGCTCGAGTACAAACCGACAAATACCCCAACAGACCATAAGCGTTAGGCACCACGCCCGCACCGCAGGTTCCAATTTATGCCGCTTACCGACCTGGTCGCGCCGAACGCGATTCTTCCGGCGCTCAAAGTCAACAGCAAGAAACAGGTGCTGCACGAGCTTGCCGCGCGCGCCGCCGTGCTGAGCGGGCAAAGCGAGCGGGCGATCTTCGACGTCCTGATGCAGCGCGAAAAGCTGGGCTCGACCGCTGTCGGCAATGGCATCGCCATTCCGCACGGCAAAATGCCGGGTCTCGCCCGGCTGTTCGGCCTGTTTGCGCGGCTCGATCGGCCGATCGATTTCGAGGCCCTCGACAATCAGCCCGTCGACTTGATTTTTTTATTGCTGGCACCCGAAGGCGCCGGTGCCGATCATCTCAAGGCCCTGGCCCGGATCGCGCGGCTTTTGCGCGATCCTACGGTTGCCCACAAATTGCGCGGCTCGCACGACGCCGAAGTCGCTCTACGCCGTGCTGGCGCTGCCGTCGGCCAGTGCCGCCTAACAGGCGGTCAGAAATCAGTATTCAGAAATCAGACAAGCAAAGGGCCGCGGCTGTCGCCGCGGCCTTCTGATGACCGGTTCCTGATGACCAATACCCGATCAGTGCACGCTCACGGTCTCGAGCTCGTTGCTCCAGGCATTGGCGACCGCAGCCTCGCGGCTGTCGGTGAGCATGATTGGCGTTCCATCGGCCGCGTGCAGCGCAAACAGGATCTGACCCGGCGGCATCTGCGGCATTTCGGCATCCGGAAACAGCGCGCCCACGTCCTCGGAGCGGACCGTTTTGACATAGGCGATGCGGCCATCGCCGAGATGAGCGAGCGCCTCCGGAGAAATTGGAAGCTTGGTTTCACTGCGGTTCATGCTATTCATGGCCCTCAACTCCTTTCTTTAGACCTTGGTCGAGTCCTTATGGTTCCGTTAGTCGCACTCTTTGATTGAGATCGATTTAACGATGCGCTCCGGTTGGGGGCGCACCAAATCAATCGACAGCAATCCGTTCTTCAAGTCCGCACCCGATACTTCCATGCCGTCAGCCAGCACGAAGGTACGCTGGAATTGGCGCGCGGCGATGCCGCGATGGATGAATTGCCGGCTTTTGTCGTCTTGCTGCCGGCCGCGAATGACGAGCTGGCTCTCCTCTATCGTGACATCGAGCTGGTCGCGCGTGAATCCGGCGACCGCAAGGGTAATTCGCAAGCGCTCGGGACTGTTCCCGTCGCCAGCGACCCGTTCGATGTTATAGGGAGGGTAGCCGTCTGCCGCCTTGCCGACCCGATCGAGCACGCGCTCTATCTCGTCGAAGCCAAGCAGAAATGGTGACGATAGCGACGAAACCCTGGACATGGTCTCAAAGTCCTCATTAAGCGACTTTGTGGGACCCTTACGGCATCCCGTGGTCCGGCAGAAGCCTCCGCCCGACCTTGGCGTAATATGGCCATGCCGAATTAAGGGTTCAAGAAGCGCGTGAGCGTCGGCCTTGGGCCTGCGCCTCGCGCCGCGGCGCCGGCGTCGCGCGTAGCGACGCACGCAGCGCCTCGGTGGCGGCGATATCCACGGCGAAGGTCTCCGCATCGAGAACGACGCCGTACAGCTCCCTGGCCGCCGCGAGCGAGATGTAACCCTGCTTGGCATCGGCCGCGACGTCGGCGGCCGGCCGTTCGAGCGGCGAGCCGTAGCCGCCGCCGCCGCCCGAGCGCAGCCGGAACGCATCGCCCGGCTTGAGCATCGCCACCAGCACCTTGGCATTGGGAAAATCGGTCTTCCAGCGTCCGTCGATCCGCAGCGCCACCGCATTGCCGGTGGCGTCGCCGCCGCCTTCCAGGCCCCACGGCTTGCAGTGCGCCCGCTCGACCTGCGTATTGAACGTCATCGGCACGCGCGCGCGCACCACCCGCTCGACGCCGAGCCCGCCGCGGCGCCGCCCGGCGCCGCCGGAATCCGGAACCAGCGCATAGCGTTCCACCACGATCGGGAACTTGACCTCCGACTGCTCGCTCGGCCCGTTATGCGTGTCGCCGTCATTGATGCATACGGTCGCGGACACGCCGTCCTCGCTGCGCTTGGCGCCCCAGCCGCCGCCAAGCGGCCCGAAATTGGCGAGGAAGAATTCCGACGTCTTCGGTATTGATGCCGTGGAGCGCCGCGATCAAAAGATCGGCGTGATGGCCGGCGATCACCCGATCGGGAATAACCGGCGCCAGCGCCTTGAAGACAGTGTCGACGATGGTCATCGGATAGGTCATCCACCAGCGCATCGGCGCCGGCCGCACCGCACTGATGATGCGTCCCGGCGGCACGATTGCTTTGAGGCTGCGGAACGAACCGTCGTTGATCGGATAATCGGTCGGCGAGGTCAGGCACTTATAAGCGACCTGCGAGCAGGCATAACCGGTGGTGATGCCGGAATTGTAAAAGCCCCGCACCTGGCGCGAGACCTCGGACAGATCGACCGTCATCTCGTCGCCCTTGACGATGACGCGCACTTTGATCGGCACCTTTTTGCCGACGTCGATGCCGTCATCGTCCATGTAGGATTCCGCCTCGTAGACGCCGTCGGGAATCGAACGCGTGCGGGCGCGCGCCATCGCCTCGGAATGATCCATGATGGCGCCGATCGCCGCCAATACCCGGTCGCGGCCGTAGCGTTCGACCAGCTCGAGAAACCGCCGCTCGCCGGTTTTCACCGCGGTAATCTGCGCGCGCAGGTCGCCCATGGCGCGGCTCGGCAGCCGCATGTTCTGCTTGATGACATCGATCAGGGTGTCGTTGACCTTGCCGCGGTCGTGCAGCTTGAGGATGGGAATTTGCAGGCCTTCGGAAAAGATGTCGGTGGTCATGCCGCCGAGCGTGCCGCCGATGTCGAGCCAGTGCGCCATGCAGCAGGAGAAGCCGACCAGCGTGCCCCTGTGAAAGATCGGCAGCGTCAGCGTGACGTGATTGAGATGGCTGCCGGTCAGGTAGGAGTCGTTGGTGACGTAGATGTCGCCCGGGCGGATGTTGTCGCGGCCGAAATGCCTGATTTTCGCCTTCACCGTCTCGGCCATGCCGCGGATGAACATCGGCAGGCCGATGCCGATGGAAATCGTCTCGCCGTCGGGCGTGAACAGGCCGGTGGTGAAATCGAGCGCCTCATAGATGATGATGTTGTAGGCGGTGCGCATGAGGTTGGTTTTCATTTCCTCAGTCACCGCGATCACGCCATTGCGCACGATCTCGGTGACGACCGGATCGGCCTTTGCTTTTGACGCTCTCTTCGTTCTTGCCTTGCGCTTCATCTCAATGACCAATTCCCTTGACTGACGATACCACCGCGCCGGGTCACTCCGGCTTTGCCCCCGAGAATTGGACCACCTTGGCCCACTTCTGCGTCTCCGCAGCGATGAATTTACCGAATTCGGCGCGCGACATCGGCGTCGGGACACCGCCGAGATCGACCAGCCGGCCTTTTAATTGTGGATCGACAAGGCCGGCGTTGATTTCGCGGTTCAGCTTGTCGACGATATCGCTTGGCGTATTCTTCGGTGCGCCGATTCCGAACCAGGCATAGCCCTCATAGCCCGGCACGAATTCGCCCACCGTCGGAACGCCCGGTAACACATCCTGACGCGTCGTGCTGGTGACCGCCAAAGCGCGCAGCTTGCCGGCTCTTATAAAATCGAGCGAGGCCGGCGTCGGATTGAAGGTGATCTGCACCTGCCCGGCGAGCAGATCCGGAAACTGGCTGCTTCGATAGGGGACGTGAACGAGCTTGACGCCGGTCATCATCATGAACAGCTCGCCAAGAATATGGTTCACGCTGCCGATGCCGGGCGATGACATGTTGATCTTGCCGGGATTGGCCTTGGCGTAGGCAATGAATTCGGGGACCGATTTGGCCGGAACTGCCGGATTAACCATCATCACGGCCGGAACGCGGATGATGCATGCGACCGGCTCGATGTCCGTGCTGAAATTGAAGTCGAGATTACCGTAAAGGGTTGCGTTGATCGCATTTGTCTGAGTGACCCAGAGAAGCGAATAACCGTCAGGCGACGCGTGCACGACGGAGTTGGCGGCGACATTCGTGCCTGCACCCGTTCGATTTTCCACGATGACTTGTTGGCCTAGCCGCACGGACAGCCATTGCGCGATCAGCCTGGCGGTGATGTCGGAGGACGTGCCGGCCGGAAAGCCAACCACAAGGCGCACCGGCCGCGAAGCATAATTGTCCGCCCATGCTGAGCGCGATACCGCGGCGAGGCCGACGGCCGCGCTCGTGGCCAAAGGCAGAAATTTTCGTCTAGGAAGCCTCATGGCAAGCCTCGTGCGATGCTCAGGTTTGAGCATGGTCCGTACTCTACTCTGCCTTGATGCCGGCCTCGCGAATGACCTTGCCCCATTTGTCGGTTTCGTCGGCGATGAGCTTGCCGAAATCGGCCGGCGATCCGGTGAGCAGCATACCCCCCATGTCGGCGAGCCGCGCCTTGATCGTCGGGTCGGCAAGACCGGCATCGATCTGCCGGTTGAGCACAGCGACGATTTCGGCAGGCGTGCCTTTCGGCGCGGCAACGCCGAACCACGAGCTTGCCTCAAAGCCCGGCACGAATTCGGCTACCGTCGGCACCTCGGGCAACGCCGCGGAGCGCGTGGTCGTCGTGACCGCCAGCGGTCGCAATTTCCCGGCGCGGATGAAGCCGATCGAGGCCGTCATGGTGGCAAAGCCGACTTGCACCTGGCCGGCGACGAGATCGGCCATCGCCGGCCCGTCGCCCCGATAGGGTATATGCGTAAGGTTCGCGCCGGTCATCTTGTTGAACAACTGGCCGGCCAGATGGCTCGCAGTGCCGATGCCGGCCGAGGCGAAGCTGAGCTTGCCCGGATTGGCCTTGGCATAGGCGATCAGTTCCGGAATGGATTTGACCGGCACCGTGGGATTGACCTCGACCACGTTGGGCACGCGCACGACGCCGGCGACCGGGTCCGCATCGCGGATAAAATCGAAGGTGAGATGCGGATAGAGCGCGGCATTGGCGGCGACCGCGGGCGGCACCATCAGCAGCGTGTAGCCGTCCGGCGCCGACCTGACGACGGTTTCGGCGCCGATATTGCCGCCGGCGCCGGGTCGGTTATCGATGACGAATTGCTGGCCGAGCCGCTGTGACAGCCACTGCCCGATCAGCCGCGCCAGCGTATCGGTGGTGCTGCCGGCGGCGAAACCGACAATGATGCGGACCGGATGAGCAGGATAGGTCTCCGCCCAGGCCAGCTGCGAAACTGCCGGCAATGCGACGGCGCCCGTCGCCAGTCGGAGAAATTGTCTACGGTGCGAGCTCATGGCGCGATCCTCCCCATCGCTGGCGCGGCGCTTATTGTCCTTCGACCGCGATCACCAGATTACCGAAGCTGTCGACTTGCAGCACGTCCCCAGGCATCAGCACCGTGGTCGAGGCGTATTCCTCGATCAGCGCCGGTCCTTTGATGCGATTGCCGAACAGCAAGGCCGCGCGTCGATACGTCGGGGTGCTGTGGAAGCGGCCGGCGTAATAGACCGGCCGCTTGCCCCCGAATGCGGCTTTCGGCGGAGTTTTTTGGCCGCGCGCGATCTTAGCTTGCAGCGGCTTGCGCATCAGCCCGGTTACGGTGGAGCGCAGACTGACGATTTCGGCGCGCTCCTCGGGCGCCGAGGTGCCGTAGCGTTGCGCGTGCATGGCATCGAAGTGGCGTTTGATGGCCTTGGCGTCCTTATGTGCGAAAACCGCCATCGGCAGATCGACCGTCACCGCATGTTCCTGTCCGACATAGCGCATGTCGGCGGCGCGCTTGATCTCGACACGGCGCGGTTTGACCGAGGTGCCGGCGATGGCATCGCGGCCCTCGCTCTCCAGGGCGCGGTAGACATTTTCCATCTCGTCGAACCGCGCCTCGTCAAGCGGCGTGAACCAGGTGCGGACGTAATCGTAGCGCAGATCGGAGAACAGCATGCCGAAGGCGGAAAATACGCCGGGCGCGGCCGGCACGATGACTTTTCGCATGCCGATCTCGCGGGCGACCTCGACCGCATGCAACGGCCCGGCGCCGCCGTAAGCGACCAGCACGAAATCGCCGGCGTCCAGGCCGCGCTCGGTGGTCACCCCTTTGACGGCGTAAGACATCGTGGTCGCGGCAATGCGAAGAATGCCTTCCGCGGCCTCGAGCGCGCTCATGCCGAGCGGATCGCCGATGCGGCTCTTAAGCGCACGCTCGGCGGCGGCGACGTCGAGTTTCATTTCGCCGCCGAGAAAACGGTCGGCGCCGAGCCGGCCGAGCACAAGATTGGCATCCGTCACGGTCGGCTCGGTGCCGCCGCGTCCGTAGCAGGCCGGTCCCGGCACGGCGCCGGCGCTTTGCGGACCGAGCCGCAGCGCGCCGTCCTCGACGCGCGCAATCGAACCGCCGCCGGCGCTGACTTCGAATATATCCATCATCGCGATCTGCACCGGCAGCGCGCGTTCGTAGCCGCCGATGAGCGCCGCATTCGTGGTCAGCGCCGCGCCATCGTGAATGACGCCGGCCTTCGCCGTGGTGCCGCCCATGTCGAAGGCGATCGCATTGTCGATTTTAAGCGTGCGGCAGAGCGCTTGGGTGCCGATGACGCCGGCCGCCGGCCCCGATTCCAGCATGCGGATGCATTGGCTCTGCGCCTGATCCGCCTCGTACAGCCCGCCGGTCGATTGCACCACCAGAAACGAACCGGCAAAGCCGGCGGCGCGCATATGGCCGTCGATCTCGCCGATATAGCGGCGGACCCGCGGGCCGACATAGGCGTTGGCCGCGACGGTGGCGCAACGCTCGAACTCGCGATATTCCTGCGATAATTCGTGCGACGCCGACACGAACACGCCGGGGTGATGCTTCTCCAAGATCGCCTTGGCGCGCCGCTCGTGATCGGCGTTGGCATAGCAGTTGAGAAACAGGATCGCGACCGCCTCGACGCCGAGATGTTCGAGTTTCTTGCCGAACGCCGCGATTTCGCCGTCGTCGAGCGGCGTGTCGATCTCGCCGTCGGCCAGCATGCGTTCCTTCACTTCCCAACGCAGCGCCCGTTCGATCAGCGGCACGTGTTTCTGGAAAAACAGATTGTAGGCGTCCGGCCGGTTGATGCGGCCGATCTCGTAAATGTCGCGAAAGCCTTCGGTGATGAGCAGCGCCGTGCGCGCGCCGGTGCGTTCCAGCATGGTATTGATGGCGATGGTGGAGCCGTGCAGGAACAGCCCGGCCGAACGGTAATCGCTGCCGGCCTTGGCGACGCCGGCGGAAATGCCGTCGACCAGATGGGCCGGCGTCGACAGCGCCTTGCCGAAAGTGAGCGCGCCGGTTTTCTCATCGAACACGGCAATATCGGTGAAGGTGCCACCGATATCCGCCGCGAGCCGCAACCGACCGCTTGCCGTTTCGTTTTTCTTCACGCGCCGTACCGCTCCACTAGTGCCACGAAAGCGGGCCGGGCATGGCGCGTTCGGCTTCGGCAATAAGTTGCGCCTCGTGACGTTTCACGAAGATGCCCCCCGCGATAAACAAGATTACGGTAATGGCCGCCAGGATCAGCACCAGAGGACCTTCCAGGCGCTCGAATTGCCGGCCCAATTCATAAGCCGCGTAGCCGTAGAGCGCCGCCCACAACACCGAACCGATGGCATTGGCGAAGAGAAAATCCCGCCATGGCATGACATTGGCGCCGGCAAAAATTCCGGCAAAGGTGCGCAGGACCGGGATGAACTGCGCGATAAAAACGATCTTGCCGCCATGGCGCAGGAACAGATACTGGCCGAGCTTGATGCGGCTCGTCGTCATGCGCACGTAGCTGCCGTAGCGCAGCAAAAGCCAATAGCCGAATTCATGGCCCAAGACGTAGCCGATCATGCGCCCGAAAATCGCCGCGCCGGCCGCGGTCAGGATCACCGAGACGATATTGAGGTCGTGCTTGGTGCCGGCATAGATCGCCGCGGCCAAAAGCGCGGTTTCCCCCGGCAACGGCACGCCGACGCACTCCAGGCCGACGATAACGGCAACCGTCAGCAGGCCGTAGACGTGGATAAGATGACCGATGATATGCATGAGGGGCGTGTACCGGGACGGCGCTCAGTTATACATAGTCCGACGCAAAGATAATGGCTTGACTTTAGCAGTTCCGCGAACAACGCCGAGACGGTTGCATGTACAAAGATTTGCGGGAATTTGTCGCGCTGGTCGAGCGGCACGGCGTGTTGCGGCGCATCATGAATGCCGACCCGCAATTCGAGATCGGCGGCATTACCGAAATTGCCGCCGGAATGGCGGAATGCCCCGCTTTGCTGTTTGACGACATCAAGGGTCATCGGCACGGTTTCCGCATTTTCACCAACGCGACGACAAATGTGCAACGCGCGGCTTTGGCGCTCGGCCTCGATCCGGCGCTGCGGCCGCTCGACGCGCTGAAAGCTTGGATGGACAAGCGCAAATCGCTGACGCCGCGGCCACCCGTCGGGGCGGCCACAGCGGCGTTTCTGGAACACTCCGCGGCCGGGGCGGATGTGAATGTCTCGATCTTCCCGGCGCCGGTCTGGCATCGCCATGACGGCGGACCGTTTATCGGTTCGGGCTCGCTTGTGGTGGTGCGCGACCCCGACAATGGCTGGATCAATGCCTCGGTCTACCGCGTCCAGGTGCATGACGCCAATAAAGTGACGGTGCAATTCGATCACGGCGGCCGGCACGGCGCGATCATTGCCAGGAAATATTGGGAGCGCGGCGAGAGCTGTCCGATCGCCGTCGTGCACGGCGAAGATCCGGCCTTGTTCGTCGCCGGCTTTGAGTATCTTCCCGAAGGCCAATCCGAATATGAGTTCGCCGGCGCCATCAAAGGCGCCCCGATCGAAGTCTATCCCGGTCCCGTCACCGGACTGCCGATTCCCGCACATGCCGAAATCGTGTTCGAGGGGCGGCTGTTGCCGATGACGGAAGCGACCCTGCCGGAAGGCCCGTTCGGCGAATTCACCGGCTACTATGCCGCGGAAGCGCGCCCCGGTCCGGTGATGGAGGTCACCGCAATCCATTACCGCAGCGACCCGATTCTGCTCGGCTCGCCGCCGCTGAAGCCGCCTCGCTTTCATTTCGGCCTGCCGCTGCGGGCGGCGACGATCTGGGGCAATCTGGAAGCCGCCGGCGTCACCGACGTGACCGGTGTCTGGCAGCATGTTTCGCAGCTGATGACCGTCGTAGCGTTGCGCCAGCGCTACGACGGTCACGCCAAGCGCGCCGCGCTGGTCGCGGCGGCGCACAGCTACATGGCGCGCCTCATCGTGGTCGTCGATGACGACGTCGATCCGTCCAATCTCGCCGACGTTATGTGGGCGGTAACGACCCGTTGCGAGCCGGCCGAGGGGATCGACATCCTGCGCAATGCCTGGAGCTCTGCGCTCGATCCGCGCATCCCGCCGGACGACAAGGAGCGCGGCGTAACCTCACATTCAAAAGCCATTATCGAGGCCTGCCGGCCGTTCGCATGGCGCGACAAATTTCCCAAAACCTCGGCGCTGTCCATGGCGGAGGCCAAGGAGATCGAAGCGAAATGGCACGCCGTCCTCGCTGGCACGGCCGGCACTGCCGGCAGATAATTGCCGGACTCGCGGACCCGATACCAGTCATTCCACGGCATTCGCCGCATTCAGACTGTCGATCAGCGAAGAGCGGTAAAGATATTTCTTATGCAGCGCCTCGTCCTCCGACGTACGCCGCAACTCGTCGAGATGCCTGCGGCGAATGACCGGATCCTTCTCGCTGAGCGTCTTTTTGTTCTGGATCGATTGCGCCTGGACGAAATCGGTCTGTGCCTTGCGGCGCTGCCGCGTATAGCGGTCGAACACGCTTGCGTCAGCGCGGCCGAACCAGACATCGGCCAGTTTGTCGGCGAGATTGACGGCGTCGTGGATGCCGCCATTCATGCCCATGCCGCCGATCGGATTGTTGACGTGGGCGCTGTCGCCGGCGAGGAAAACGCGGCCTTTATTGAACGTTTCCGCCACCCGCTGGTGCACCGCATAGAGGGCGTAATAGGGAATGTCGAAATCGCCGCTCTTGTCGTAGATGCTGTGCAGCCGGCGCTGGATACTGTCCATGCCGAGTGCCTCTTCGTCGGTCTCGTCCGCCATGACCGGCATGATGCCGCGCCAATAGCCGGGCGGGCCGACGCCTTTGACCTTGAACAGATTGAGCCACTCATCCGGATCGGAAAAATAATTGCGCGTGCAATAGCCGGTGCCGGCGGCGAAATCGAAGCTGGTGGCGATTTTGATGAAGCGCTCTTCCCAGGTGAAACCCTCGAACGCGATGCCAACCAGCCGACGCACGGCGGAGCGTCCGCCGTCGGCGCCGATCATATAGGCGCTGCGTAAAGTCTCGGTCTCGCCGTCTGCATTCTCGACGACGACATCGATATGATCTGCATGCTGAGTGAGCCCGGTGAGCTTGGTCGCGAACCGCAGTTCGGCGAGGCCGCTTTGGGCGACGAGCGGCAACGCCGCGCGCACGAGTTTGTATTGCTCCCATTGCAGTACGAAGGGATAGGGCACTTCGCCGTCGAGGAGCCGAATGTCGAATGTCGCAACCAGCTCGCCGCTGGCGCGGTCACGGAACTGAAACAGCGGCGCCTGAAAGCCGCCCGAAGCATCTTCGGCAAAAGCTGGTTCTTTGAGGCCGAGCTCGGCCAGCATTTCCAGTGTCGGCGCATGAAGTGTCGCCGCACGCTGATCTTCCACCGGCTCCGGTTCGGCCTCGATCAGGAGAACGGGGATGCCCTTGCGAACCAAGGCAAGCGCCGTGACGGCGCCGACCGGGCCGGCGCCGACGACGAGGACGCGCTGCTCGTCTTGGCTCATGGGCATGCTCACACTTTTGCGATTTCGAAGGTCGATGGGTGAAACAGCTCCTCGGCCTTGACCTTGCGGTCGGCGAGCCCCTGTTCGTAGACGTACTGCGTCAACGCGTCGATCTCCGGCAGATTGTCCGTAACGCCGTATTTCCAGAAATCTTCGCCCATGATGGCGCTGGTCTCATGGGTTTCCGCTTCGAGCCAGGGCAGCGTGACCATCAGTGCATTGACGTCGCGCAGGTCGATCATGGCGCGCGCTTTGGCTTCGCAGAACGCCTTGTAAACGCTGGTCGCCAGCCACGGATATTGTTCGGCAAGCGTCTTGCGGATGCCGACCAGATGCATGATGGGAAACAGCCTGGTCTTCTTGTAATAGGCCTGCTCCGCGGCGCGGGTGTTGGGAAACAGCCGGGCGATATGCGGTTCGCCGGCAAGAAACGACGACGGTGCCCGCGCCGTGAACAGGGCGTCGAGCTCGCCGGATTTGAGCATGCCGACCAGCGTGCGGTCGTCGCCGATCGACTGCAGATCGAGGCCGGGGATGGGCTTGAGCGGCGTGCGTTCGTGCCGGCCCGGCTGTTCCTGGCCGCCGCTCCGCCAGTGAATCTCCGACGGCGCGACGCCGTATTCGTGCTGCATCAGGCCGCGCATCCACACCACGGCGGTGATCTGATATTCCGGCACGCCGACGCGTTTGCCGCGCAGGTCTTGCGGCGTGTCGATGCCCGCGCCGTTACGGATGTAGATGCCGGAGTGGCGGAAAATCCGCGACACGAAGGCCGGGATGCCGATATAGGCCGAAGTACCCGCCGCCACGGTGCGGACGTAGCTCGAGAACGACAGCTCCGAAATGTCGAATTCGTGGAATTTAAAGGCCCGGTGGAAAATCTCTTCCGGATAGAGTGGCAGATAGGTGACGTCGCAACCTTCGACCGCGACCGTGCCGTCCCTGATGGCGCGGGTGCGGTCGTAATTGCCGCAGGCGATCGTCACCGGCACGTTTGCCATCGCGCTACCTCCGTCATTTCGTATAGTTGCTTCGCCCGACGCTGTGAAGCGCGCCCGCGCACGGCTGCCGTGCAGCGCTTGTTGTTCCGCGCCGCCCGCGATAGCCTTTGCGGCGAAGGAGAGCGCCCAATGATGTCCACCGTAATCGGCGGCGCCATGCTGCCGCACGCGCCGCAGTTCTTCACCATGCCGGACACCGAGGATAAGAGCCTGGTCGCGCATGTGCGCGACGTCGCGGCCGACATCGGAAAGCGGCTGCGCGCGCTCAACCCCGATCTATGGATCATCTTTTCCAACGACCATGCCGAGCAGTTCTTTCACAATGCCGCGCCGCCTTTCACCGTGCATGTCGGCGGCGAGGCCACCGGCGAGTTCGCCGGCCGCAAATTCCGCTGGCAAATCCCGAGCGAGATCGGCTTCGAGCTGGTGCGCCAGCTTTACCGGCAGAATTTCGACCCGGCCTTCACCTCGACGGCGAAGATCGATTACGCCATCGGCATTCCGCTGACCCATCTCGGTCACACCGGTCCGGTGCTGCCGATCTATGTCAACGCCTACCTGCCGCCGCAGCCGACCATGGAGCGTTGCTACCAGTTCGGTCAGGCGGTCGCTCGCACCGTCACCGCGATGGGATTGAAGACCGTCATCCTGTCGAGCGGCGGCATGTCGCATTTTCCCGGCACCGACCGCTACGCCAATCCGGAGCTCGATTGGGACAAGCGCGTGTTGGCCAAGCTCGCCGCCGGCAACCTGAAATCGCTGATCGGCTACGACGAAACCGAGCTCGACGACACCGGCAATATCGAATTGCGCTGCTGGGCCTGCGCCGCCGGCGCGCTCGGCGAACGCAAGCCCGACGTCGTCTCGTTGGACCCAAGCTGGCACCATAATTACGCGTCGCTCGCCTGGATCGGCGGCGACGGCCATGACCGTCAGGCCGCGCATTATCCGGCGATCAAGCCGGAACTCGTCGGGCTGACCTCGGCGCTGCACGGTCTTGCGCATGACGCGGAGATGCGGGCGCAATATCTCGCCGACGCCGGCGCGTTCGCCGACCGCTTCGCGCTGCCCCCGGAGCAACGTGAAGCGCTGATCGGGCTCGATTTGCCGTCGATGGTGAAAATGGGTGCGCACCCGCTGGTGCCGTTTTTGGCGCAGCTGCAAATCCAGCGCCAGCGGCAGCAGCACTGAGAGTCATTAAAACCCTGCGGGTGGCATCCCGCGTCAGGCCAGTCAATCGCCGAGACGGCTATGCCAGCCGCCTCGGCTCCCTGCAGCGCCCGCTTAGGCGACGCCTGCGGCTTTCAGCCCCGTCGACGCATGAGACACCGGTGCGCCGACCGGGCCTTTGATCGCAATCGCCGAGATGGCGCTGACGATCGCTGCGAACACCACATAGGCGCACAGATACCAAGGCTGGTTGTCGTTCGCCGCGATCAAGTAGGTCGCGACGATCGGCGTAATGCCGCTCGCGAAAATCCCGGAGAATTGATAGACGAACGAAATTCCGGTGTAACGCACGCGCGCGTCGAACAGGTCGCAGAACAAGGCGGCCTCTGGCCCGTAGCACATCGCGTAGATGATGCCGAACGGAATCACCATGCCGACGAAGATGGCGGCGATGTTGCCGCCGCTCATCAGCCAGAACGCCGGGAAGGCCGACAGCGCCAGCAGCACCGAGCCGATCGCATAGGTCTTGCCGCGTCCCCATTTATCGGAGAGCCGGCCGAACAGCGGGATGAACACGATCATCACCAGCGCCGAGGCGAACACGCCCCAGAGTGCCGTGGTGCGATTGATGTGAACGGTGTTGACCAGATAAGCGATGCTGAACACGGCAAACACGTTGAAGAACACGCCGTCGATGTAACGGGCGCCCATGCCGAGCAGCACGTTGGCCGGGTATTCGCGCAACATGTTCATGAACGGCACCGGCACTTCCAGGCGCTGTTCCTTCAGTTTGATGAATTCAGGCGTCTCCAGAATACGCAGCCGGATGTAGAGGCCGACGACGACCAACACCACGCTGAGCAGGAAGCCGGCGCGCCAGCCCCAAGTGAGGAATTGATCTCCCGGCAGGCTGGACGCGAGCGCCACGATACCCGCGCTCAGGCACAGCCCGATCGACAGGCCGATCTGCGGAAAGCTGGCATACAGCCCGCGCTTGTCCGGAGTGGCATATTCGTAGGTCATGGCGACGGCGCCGCCCCATTCGCCGCCAAGCCCGATGCCCTGCAGCACGCGCAGCACCAGCAGCAGGATCGGCGCCGCAACACCGATCTGTTGATAGGTCGGCAACACCCCGATCAGCACCGTGGCGACGCCCATGATCATCAGCGTCATGATCAGCATGCTTTTGCGGCCGATGCGGTCGCCGAAGTGCCCGAAGATAAGGCCGCCGACCGGACGCGCCACAAAGCCGATGGCGAAAGTGGTATAGGCCAGAAGGATCGAGACCAGCGGATCGTGCACCGGAAAGTAGAGCTTGTTGAAGACTATACCGGCCACCGTTCCGTAGAGAAAGAAATCGTACCATTCGATCGTGGCGCCGATCAGGCTGGCGGCAACGACGCGTCTCAGATTGGTATCGGACATGGCTCCGCTTGGCATGTTTCACTCCCCAGGGTTTGTTGTTGGCAGTCCTGCAAGATCATTTCGGCGGCTTTTTCGCCGATCATCATCGCCGGCACATTGGTGTTGCCTGACACCAGCGTCGGCATGATCGAGCAATCGGCGACCCATAGGCGGTCGACGCCGCGCACCCGCAAGCGTGGATCGACCACCGCGTCGTCGTCCGGCCCCATTCGGCACGTCCCGGCTGGATGAAAAATCGTTGCCCCGTGGTCTTGCGCGAAATGCAAAATTTGGTCGGATGTTTCGATGTTCGGACCGGGCACCATTTCGGCACCGATGTAATCGGACAACGGGGCGGTCTGCGCAAGCTTGCGGGCGAACCTGATACTTTCGACGGCGAAATACCGATCGCTTTCTTCGGCGAGATAATTGGCGTGGATGAGCGGCCGTTCGTACGGATCGGCCGATCCCAGCTCTACCCAACCGCGACTTTTCGGGCGCAATTGACAGACCGATAACGTCATGCCGGGAAAATCGTGCACCTTGCCGCCCGCCATATCGGCGCTCAGCGTCGCCACGTGAAATTGGATGTCCGGCGTCTTTGCTCCCGGCATCAGCCGCGCGAACAGGCCGCCCTGATTGATGCCGACGGCCAGCGCGCCGCGCCGGTGAAACAGCCAGTCGCGCCCCAGCTTGAACCGTCCCCACAGCGAGCGCAGCGCGTCGTTGGTCGTGATCGGCTTGGCGATCCGATAGATCAGGCGGAATTGCAGATGATCCTGCAGATCGCGGCCGACCGCCGGACGGTCGACCCTCACCGCGATACCGTGGCGTTGCAGCGCTTTGCCGGGGCCTATACCCGACAGCATCAAGAGATGCGGCGACTGGATCGCGCCGGCGGCGAGAACGACCCCGCGCATGGCGGTCACGATGCGGACCGCAGCGCCGCTGCGGCACCTCACGCCGACGGCACGACGTCCGGCGAACAGAATTTCTCCGACTTGGGTATCTGTCAGAATCGTCAGATTGCGCCGCCGCGCGATGGGCCGCAGATAGGCCGTCGCAGCCGAGTTGCGCCAGCCGTTGCGCGTGGTCAGCTGGAAATAGCCCGCGCCTTCTTGTTCGCGGCCGTTGAAGTCGGCAGTGCGGGGAATGCCATGGCGATTGGCGGCGGCGATGAAGGCCTCGATCAGTTCGTGAGGCTCATCGATGCTGTTGACATGCAACGGCCCGTGCGAGCCGTGAAGCTGATCGCCGCCAAGGCCGGCGTTGCTTTCGATCTTGACGAAATACGGCAGCACATCGCGCCACGACCAGCCGCGATTGCCCAATTGTGCCCAGTGATCGTAATCTTCGCGCTGACCGCGTATCACGATGAGGCCGTTGATCGCGCTGGAACCGCCGAGCACGCGGCCGCGCGGCCAATAGATTCGCCGCCCGGCCATATGAGGTTCCGGCTCGGTATAGAATTTCCAGTTCACCTTCGGATCCCACATCGTGCGGCCGTAGCCGATGGGCAAATGGATCCAGAAGCTGCGGTCGCGCGGTCCCGCCTCGATCAGCGCGACGCTGTTGCGGCCGTCGGCGCTCAGCCGGTTGGCCAAGACACACCCCGCCGAGCCGCCCCCGACGACGATAAAGTCGAACTTTTCCGCGTTCATGGCCGAGCGTTTCCCGGGCGAAATGCTGCGGCCCGCGGCAAAACGAGTCAATGAAATTCGGAACGTTTTGTCCCATACTGCGGGACGAATACGGTGCCCGGCTGAAACGCCGGACCCAAAGCAAGAAAGTCGGCCTCGCGCCGAGGGAGGATGCAGCGATGGAGCCTTTAACGGTCGTGCAAGGGAGCGCCGTCGTCGGGCGTACGCTGACCGTCATTGAAACCGTCGCCGCCGCCGCGCAGCCGCTGGCTCTCCCCGAGATCTGCGCGCTCGCGCATTTGCCGAAGGCGACTGCTCACCGGCTGTGTCAGCAGCTGGAGTCGATCGGTTATATCATGCGCGAACCGGGCGGCCGGCGTTATGCGATAGGGCCACGGCTGCTTCGCTTAGGCTTCGACTTGATGCGCTCGGCAATTACCGCGGAGCGGCATGGTATTCTCACCGCCTTGGTCGAGCAGATTGGCGAGACTTGCAATTTCACGACGCTGTCCGGTCACGAAGTGCTCTATCTGGATCGCGTCGAAGCGCGCTGGCCGCTGCGCTTGCATTTCGACATGGGCTCGCGCGTGCCGATTCACTGCACTGCAAGCGGCAAGATCTTCATGGCGGCGATGAAGCCCGCCGAGCGACGGCGCATACTGGACGCGTCGGGCTTGACGCCCTATACGCCGCATACGATCACGGCGCGATCGCTTCGATGCCGAGCTCGATCAGATCGGCAAGCAGGGCTATAGTCTCGATCGCGAGGAATTTCTGCTCGGCATGGCAGCGATCGCCGTCCCGGTGCGGGCGGCGGATGGCACGGTCCTGGCCGCCGTCGCCTGTCACGCCCCGAACGTACGGTTTAAGATCGAGCAAGCGATGGCGTGCCTGCCTCATCTCAAGAACGCCGCTCGCAAATTCTCCGATACGCTCGTCGAGAGGACGGCTGCGTAGAATGATGAGCGAACCGATTTAAGGGAGCATGGACATGAAAAAGCTCATTCTGGAAACCACGGCACCGTTCCAGGGCCTGCCGGAACTTGTCGCCTACGAAGAGGGCCTATTCGCCAAGGAGGGCCTCGAGATCGAATGGGCAGATCGCGAAGCCGGCGTGGAGAAGAAAGTCGAAACCCATGTCACCACGCCGAAGGGCGTCACGCCGTTCGCCAGCCATGGCAAGCTCCTCGAACAGGGCAAAGCCGACATGTACAACGCCTGCGAATGGGGCAATTACTGTCGCGTCCAGGACACCGCACAGGGCAGCCGGCAGCTCGGCCGCCGCGCCATCGTCGCCTATGCGGCCATCGTGGTACGGCCGAACTCGCCGGTCTTCACGCCGCAGCAACTCGCCAACCGCACCATAGGCGTGCCGTTCTATTTCGGCACCCATTACATCGCCTTGCACATGCTGGAAGGCTTCATGCCGCGCCAGACGATCAAGCTGTGCCGGGCGCCGAATGGCTCGCGCTACCGGCTCGACGCGCTGATGAAAGGGGACATCGAGGCCACCACGCTCACCGAGCCGCACGTCACGCTTGCCGAAAAAAAGGGCTGCCGCATCGTTTGCGCGGCATTCTTTCACGGCACCGAAGTCGCATCCGACCGCGTCGACGGCGACACCTACGCCGCGTTCAATCGCGCGGTGCGCGAGGCGGTGCGCCGCATCAATGCGAATAAGAGCGCGTATATGCATTACTTCATCGATTACTACGCCAAAAAGGATCCGGAGATCGCCGCGCTGAAGGTAGAGGACTTGCGCGAGAGCCGGCTTGTCGTCTGCGATCCGGCGCCGATTCCGCTCGACGAATTGCAGCGCACTTACGACTGGCTCAAAAGCTGGGATATGCTGGAGGAGACCGCTTCGCCGTTGCAGCTCGTCAATACGCAGGTGCAGAGCCGCGCCCATGAGGCGGCGGAATAGTGCGGCGGCCTCGTCGCCGGCAGCACTGCGCGCGAATCCGGATTACACCCGTCGGGGGCGGCGGCTGACCAGCATCCGAATCATGACCGGCAACGCGGCGCGGCATCTGGCTTTGCTTCTCGGCCTGGCGCTGGCGCTCGGTGCCTGCAGCCATCGCCTTTTTCACGCCGATAGCGGTGACGAAGACAGCGGCGTCAATGCCGTTCCGACAAATTACAAGGCCGATATTTTGGCGGCCATGCATGTCTATCTGAACGATCCTACCGGCATTCGCGACGCCGCCGTCTCCCCGCCGCTGTTGAAACAGGCCGGCGGCGAAAAGCGCTACATGGCTTGCGTGAAATTCAACCCGAAGAAGAACAGCACCGACTACGCCGGCATCAGAGAGCTCGCGGCGGTTTTTCTGATCGGCCGTTTCGATCACTTCATGGAAATACCGAAGGATCAAACGGACGCATCAAAGAACCCTTGCGCGGGGGCAGCCTATGTGCCCTTTCCCGAATTGGAGAAGCTGCCGCCGTGATGTCGCCGCTAATCGTCCGCAAGATCGACGCGACGCCTGATAAGGTCGCCCGATAAGGCAATGAGGGGAGGCGTATTTGCAGCGCAAAGTGTCAAACGGCAGCATAGTACCGGCGAGATGGACCCGGATCGCCGGCACTGTCGCACTCCTGGCTTTCGTCTCAGCACACTCGGCGACCGCCCAACCGGCGCCGGCGCCTCCGGATCAACCGGCACCGACCCAATCGGTACCGCCACCCCCACCGCCGGATCAGCCGCCACCGCCGCCTGCGGGACAAGTTGCGCCCGATCAATCCACACCGCCACCCGGGCCGCCGCCACAGGCCGGTGGACCGCCTCCCGGCGGACCGCCTCCCGGTGGACCGCCGCCACCCGCCGCGGTGAACATCAATGTCAATCTGCGGCAGGGACCGGGCACTAATTATCCGATCATGACCACCATCCCCGCCGGCGCGCCGGTCGCTGTCGCCGGCTGTAGCGGCGCCTGGTGCCAGGTCACGTTTCAGGGCCAGGGCGGCTACATCATCGCATCGAGCCTCGGCGCACCGCCGCCCAGGCCGTATCCGCCGGGCTATCCACCGCCGCCGCCGCCGCCATTATATCCGCCGCCCTATTATGGGCCCTACCCGTATGGCTATTACGGCCCAGGCCCGTATTGGCGGCATCGCGGTTATTACGGCGGCTGGCACCGGCACTGGTAAGTAACGGCGCTCCAGCGTCACCGGTCCTCCGCGCTGAAATGCACCGCCGCGCCTGACGCCACGAGGCTGAGCGCGATGATCAGGAAAATGCCGCCGACGCCGGTGGCTGCGGCAATGAGGCTCGCGAGAAACGGCATCGCCATCTGACCGATGCGGTTGCCGGTATTGCGCAGCGACATCACCGTGCCCATCGAGGCGCGGCGAAGCAAGATCGACGACATTGGTCAGGCTCAACGTCGTCGCGATCCCGAGCGCAACGCCGGTCAGCGTCATCGCCGCGAACAACAGCGGCAAGCTTGACCGGCAAAGCAAGACAGGCAAAGCCGATGGCCGATCCCACCATGCTGACAAGCGTCAGCGGACGGCGGCCCATCAAGCCGATGATCCGCACATAGCCCATGCGCGACACCAAAGCCGCGACCGAGCGAACCGTAAGCAGGCTGCCGATGTCGCGCACGTTGATGTTCTTTTCGGCGCCGAGCAGCGGCAGATAAATGGTGACCAGATCCTGCGCGGCCATGGTGATGACGCTGGCGACGAGATACGGCCATCAATCCGCGCTGGCGCAGCAAGTCCCGCAGCGGCACGACGTCTTTGCTTTTCGCTCGTGTCATGTGGTCCGGCGCCGGCCGGATGGCGGCGGCGGTCGCCAGCGAACCAAACGATACGATCAAGTCCGATGGCGAACAGGCGGTCGGTCGGCGGCAGCGTCGCCGAGCCGCCGGCCCACGCCACCAGATAAGGACCGAGCCCCTGCCCGACGGCGCTGGCGATGACATAATTGCCGAAGGCCGAATCGCGGCCGCGCGGCCCGGTGCAGCGGACGCACAGCATCTGCTGGCTCGCCATGATCAGGATATGCGAAATGCCCAGCAGCGCCGTCAGCAGCAGAAGCGACGGCAACGAATTGGCGGCGAAGCGAAAACCGGCGCAAGCGATGACCAGCAGGCTCGCGCCGATCCAGACGGCCTGCGCGTCCTTGCCGCGATCCAAGAAACGGCCCACTTGCACGGCGAAGATGATCGGCAGGATCGCGAATGTCGCCGAGATGATGCCGAGCCAAATCACCGGCAGTTCGAGTTCGATGGCGCGGTACGACGTCGTCACGCGCACGATGGCGTAGACCGCCTGGATAATTGCGACGTTGAGCATCAGCGGGACGAGCAGCCGATAATCGGTGTCGCTTCGCCGGCGCATGCGCGCCGCGGCGGGAAGCCGGCTGCAATTTCTCCCAAAAGCTCGACACCGCGCCCCCGCGCTTTTCGAATGCCGTTGCCTTATGTAACATCGTTGCCCCGCATGCGGACATGCCGTTCTGCTATGGGTTCTCTGCAACCCCGGGAGAACAAGCATGAACACCCTGCGTTTTAAGAGAGCCGGGCTGGCGCTGGCGGCTTGTTGCGGCCGCCGGCCTATGCGGCCAGCCGGCACATCGCCGCCGACGATTATCCGACGCGGCCGGTGACGATCGTCGTGCCGTTTCCGCCGGGCGCCTCGAACGACCTCTTGGCGCGCTACGAGGCTGACGTGCTGGGACGCGCGCTCCATGGGACTTTCGTCGTCGAGAACAAGGCGGGCGCCGGCGGCGAGATCGGCATTTCCTATGCCGCAAAAACCGAGCCCGACGGCTACACGTTGCTTCATGCGCCATCGGCGATCACGATACTGCCTTTCGTGATGAAATCGGTTTCGTATGACCTGGGCAGGGACTTCGATCCCGTGGTGCTTGTCGGCCTGACCCAATTCTGTTTGGTCGTCTCGCCATCGCTGCCGGTAAGCTCCGTGGCCGATCTCATCGCGCTGGCCAAGGCGAAGCCCGGCGACCCTGACTTATGCGTCGGCCGGGATCGCCACGCCGCATCAGATTTTCGCCGAGCAATTCAAGCTCGCGACCGGAGTTGATATCCGCCATATCCCCTATAAAGGCGCGATGCCGGGACTGACCGACGTCGCCAGCGGCAATGTCTCTATGGAATTTTCGGATCTCACGCCGGCGCTGCCGTTGATCCAGTCCGGCAAGCTGAAGCTTCTCGCCGTCCTCTCCAGCAAGCGCGATCCGGACATGCCGAACGTCCCGGCGCTGTCCGAGACCGTGCCCGGCTATGAAGGCAGCAGTTGGCAGGGCGTCTTCGCCCGCGCCGGAACGCCGAAAGACGATCATCGACAAGATCAACGCGGCTTTGGTCGCCGATCTCAAGCGGCCGGAAACGGCGGCGCGCTTCAAGGCGCTCGGCATCGTCGCGCAATGGGACACCCCGGAAGAATTTCGGGCTTTCATCGTCGCCGCAGACGGAAAAATGGGTCGACATCATCCACGCCGCCGGCATCGAGCCGCAGTGAGGGCCGCACCGCGCGTCCGCGGCAGCGCTGCGCTTAATCTTTCCTCGTCTCGACGTGAAAGCGATGCAAGACGCGATGGAAGATCGGCGCCAGCACGAAACCGGTGGCGATGATCATGATCAGTCCGGAGAAGATCGCATAGAGCCCGGCAAACACTTTGCCGCCGGTCGTTTTTAGTTCGCCCACCGGACCCATGCCGGACAGAATCATCGCCGCGTTGACGAAGGCGTCGACGAACGACATGCCCTCGAAATACGCATAGCCGGCAATCCCGATGGCCATGCCTCCGACGGTCAGAAACAGCCACAGGCCGATCGCAAGTCCCATGCGGAACAGGAATTTCCGGCGCGAGGCGACCGGTTGGCCGCGCCGCTCGAACGAGGTCACGCTGGCAGTTCTTGGCGGCATATCCGCTGCTCCTTGGCCGATCTCGCCCGCCCAGACGGCAGTTGAGCCAGCGCCTGCCCGCGCAGCGGGCAAAATGGGTGGAGATCATCCGCGCCGCCCACATCGAAGTGCAGTGAGAGCCGTGGCGGACGCGGCGCGCTTGCAACGCGCCCGCACAAGCGCGGCTAAATGGCGAGCCGGCGCGCTAAGGTTCGATGATACCGTCGCGAAGCCCGACCATGACGGCTTGAGCGCAGCTTGCCGCATCGAGCTTGCGACGCGCATTTGCGGTGTGCTCATGAACGGTTCTCTCGCTGATGTTGAGAATCTCTCCGATCTCCCAGGCGAATTTGCCACGGGCGATCCAGGTCAGGACCTCCCGCTCGCGAGACGTTAGGCTTCGCTTTTTGCCGGGAACCTGGCGATGCAGCTGGTGCACCCGGTCGAAGGCATAAATTGCCATGAGATGAAGGGCCGGCATGTCGCGCGCCGGCAGATCGAGCACCCGACCGCCCATCCACACATGGCCCACTCTATTCGCAAAAGTGGCAATCGGGATAACGACGCCGTCCAACAAGCCGAAATCCGCGGCACGATCGACGACTTCGACCGCACCGGGGTCATTCTCGGGATCGTAGGGAGAATCCTTGAACCATCGGTAGGGCCGAAGCATCCGGCTGCAATGCCGGATCAAGGGATCGGCGTGCACAAACTGCTTCCCGGTGTACAGTTCGAGCCATCCGGCCGGCAGCGTGTTGGCCAATAAGACATCCTGAAAATTCTGCTCCGGGGTCGGGAGAAAATTGAAGCATAAATACTCGCAACCGAAACGACCAACGGCCGCTCGCATAGCGTCCATTATGGCGTCCGTGGTGGAGAGACGTCGGACCTTTTCGATGAAATCGAATGCATCGCGACCGACTTCAGAGGAGCTGCCATGCATCGAACACCCCCGTCAGTTTGTCTGCCGCAGCCGCGACAACGGCTCGGGCACATATTTCGCCGGCGCACCCGGCGGCAGGCCACAGCAACCCACAGTAGCGATTAGCCCCGAATGTAACATAACGCAATGCGGCACAAGCGGACCCCATTTTCGCTGCCTTGTCCGCGAGGACTATCGCCGCTGTATCGCGCCCGAAATTGCTCTACTATTGCCGGCAACAAGGACGCATTGAGGACTCATGCCATGCCGGAAAAACACTACGACCGCGCCGGGCAGGATATCGGCAACGCCGTCGGTATCGGCCATGTCAATGTCTGCATCGACGACCAGCACAAGGCGACGCATTTCTACATTACCGGGCTCGGCTACACGCGCGATCCGTTTCTCAACACCGGCGCCGGCAATATGTGGATCAATTGCGGCATGAGTCAATTCCACCTGCCGATGGGCAAGCCAGAAGTCTTGCGCGGCACCACTGGCCTAGTGATGCCGGATCGCGAGGCATTGTTGAAGCGGCTCAACAGGGCGAAGAAGGCGCTCGACGGCACCAAATTCCAGTTCCGCGAGAGCAATGACGGCGTCGAGACGGTGTGCCCGTGGGGCAACCGCATCACCGTGCACGAGCCCGACCCCGCCCGCTTCGGCCGCGTCCAGCTCGGCATGCCTTATGTCCGTTTCGACGTGCGGCCCGGCACGGCAGAGCGCATCGCCCGCTTCTATCGCGAAGTCGTGGAAGCGCCGGCGGAGGTGAAAAAGAACGGCGCCGGGCCGGAAGCGAAAGTCCAGGTCGGCGACAACCAGCATTTTTATTTCCGCGAGACCGACGCGCCGCAACCAGACTACGACGGCCACCACGTGCAGATCTATCTCACCAACTTTTCCCGGCCGTATCGAAAGCTGCTCGATCTCGGACTGATCACCGTCGAAGACAACGATTATCAGTACCGCTTCAAGGACGTCATCGACCTCGACAGCAAGGAAGTGCTGTTCACCGTCGAGCACGAGACGCGAAGCGCAACCAATCCGATGTATGGCCGGCCGCTGATCAACCGCAATCCGGCCGCCACCAACATGGATTACAAGCCCGGACACGATGCGATGTCCTGGGCGCTGCCGTGAGGAGTTCCCGCGGGGGCCAATGTAGGGGCGGGTTTAAAACCTGCCCCTACGATTGCGGGGCATAGATGCCCCGCACTCTCATCATCGGCGGCTCGCTCGGCGGCCTCATGGTCGCGCATCTATTGCGCTCGGTGGGCTTCGACGCGGTCGTCTTCGAGCGCAACGCCGAAGAGCTGGCGAGCCGCGGCGTAGGCCTCGGCACGCATCCGCAGCTCATTGCCATTCTCAAGCGCGCCGGGATCGATTTCGACGAATCGATGGGGATCACGCCGCCGCGCGGCGTTTGCCTGGATCGCGCGGGCAAGATCGTTATCGAGCAGCCGATGGCCCGCACGCTGAGCGGCTGGTCGCGGCTGTACCGCGCTTTGCTCGATGCGTTGCCGAAAAACGCCTATCGGTTTGGCAAGAGGCTGACGCACGTTGCACAGGATCAATCCGCCGTCACCGCGATTTTCGCCGACGGCGAGAGCGAACGCGGCGACTTGCTAATCGGCGCCGACGGCGTGCGCTCGACAGTGCGTGCGCAGTTCCTGCCCGACGTGGAGCCGATCTATGCCGGCTATGTCGCCTGGCGCGCGGTGCTCGACGAAGCCGACGTGCCGCCCGACCTGTGGCGCGAAGTGGTCGAGCTCTACGCCTTCTGCCTGCCCGAAGGCGAGCAATTGATCAGCTACGCGGTGCCCGGGCGCGATAACGACACCGCCGTCGGCCGCCGCGCTTACAATATCATCTGGTACCGGCCGACCGATGCCGCTGCGCTTGTCGATATCTGCACCGACGCCACCGGGCATTACCATGCCGCCGGCATCCCGCCGCCGCTGATCCGGCCCGACGTGATCGCGCGGATCAAAGCCGACGCCCAGCGTCTCATCGCGCCGCAGATTGCCGCCATTCTCGAACGCACGACGCCGTTTTTTCAGCCGATCTACGATCTCGCTTCGCCGCGCATGGTGTTCGGCCGCGTGGCGCTGGCCGGCGATGCCGCCTTTGTCGCCCGGCCCCATGCCGGCGCCGGCACCACCAAGGCGGCGCTCGATGCCGCCAGCCTCGCCGACAGCATCGCCGATACCGGCGGCGATCTTGCCGCCGCGCTCGAGCGTTACGAGCGCATGCAGTTGCCGTTCGGCAAGGCGTTGGTAGAGATCAACCGGAGGAAGGCGCTTATCTGAGTGCGCAGATCAAACCCAAGGCCGAGCGCCGCGGGGCGGAACTTCACCGCGACCTCGGCGCCGTGCTGCACGCCCACATCGCGCGCAGCGACCAGATGGGCAAGATCGTCGCCAGCCACGGCCTGACCGGGCTTTATTGAGCGGGCTTCCGGACCGCCGCGTTTGCCGCTCCACGGCATCACCTGACCAGCGCGCCAAGAAGTCAATCAGGCAAGAGCTTCCCGGCGGCGCAGTGCATAAACACCGGCATTCCAAACGACGCAAACGCCCAGCGCGACGACGAGGGCCGCACCGGAGCCGAGTGGCACTGCGGTAAGATGCAAGACAAGCAAAGCCAAGCCAAATCCGGCAAGAGCAGGAACGGCGTTCGCCAAGACGGCCGCCGTGGCAGGACCGCCAACACGGCGATGCATAATGAGCATGATGCTGGTGTAGATGACCGGGAACACAGCAAGCACGCCGCTTCCGGTCGGGCCGATTTGAAAGCTTAGAGTGACGATCACGCCGACCAGCAACGCCACTAAACCCGCTCGCAACACGAAATCGTACCAGGGTCGTGTGGTTCGTGGGATGCGCACGAAACAAAACGGCTGGACGATGAAGGTACCAGCGGTGAAGACGGCGGCGTTGAGAGCAGATGCCGACCAGGCGGTCCAATGGACGGGGCTGAGCACCAAAACGGCCGCCAGCCACACCGCAAATGCAAGGGATATGCTGAGCCACATCGAGTGTCGTTGGGCGATCAGAACATAGACCGTGAGATAAATCGCCGTGGCGCTGTTCAGTGCGAGGCTCGCAACCGCGCTCGAAGAAATGAAAGTAAAATCGTGATCCAGCGCCAGAAACACATAGACCGGGCCGGCCGAGACCGGCAGCGTCGCCACCAGCGCTCCAACCGTGGCGCCTAATCGTTCGGCAACGACGGTCGCCGCGGTCACGAACAGCGCGGTAACCGCCATCTTCGTCGCAAGCACGAACCACATCGCGAGTTCGGGAGACATATAATTGATCTTGCAATTGATCTTGGCAAAGTTACGCGGTCTGCGTGCTCAAAAAATACGTGTACCGCAGAGTCGGGAGTTTTAGAATAATATAATAGAACGTCGATGCGGCACGTCGCCGATTGCGCTCAACCGGGGGAAGGGCGCTTACCTCTCCGCGCAGATCAAACCCAAGGCCGAACGGCGCGGGGCGGAGCTTCATCGCGACCTCGGCGCCGTGCTGCACGCCCACATCGCGCGTAGCGACCAGATGGGCGAGATCGTCGCCAGCCACGGCTTGACCGGGCTTTATTGAGCGGGCTGCCTCAGACGCGTGGTATTCTCCCGGCATTGCGTACTGCGTGAGCCTTTCATGGACGCGTAAATGGCAACCAACATCGGCAGACGGGAATTAATTGCGGTGCTGGGCGGCGCCGCTGCGGCTTGGCCGCGCGCCGCGCGCGCGCAGCAGACCGAACCTATGCGGCGCATCGGCGTGCTCAATGGCACCAACGCCGACAATCTGGACGTTCAGGCGAACTACGCCGCGTTCATGCAACGGCTGCAGCAATTGGGCTGGACTGCCGACCGCAACATCCGCTTCGACCTGCGCTGGGGTGAAGGCAATTCCGCCAGCATACGCAAAGATGCGGCGGAACTGGTCGCGCTTGCGCCCGACGTGATCCTTGCTATTGGCGGCGCGACAATGGGGCCCTTGCTTGAGGCAACCCGCACCGTGCCGATCGTATTTGCGATCGTCCCCGATCCGGTCGGTGCCGGCTACGTGGAAAGTCTGTCGCGGCCGGGCGGCAACGCCACCGGCTTTATGATGTTCGAATACAATTTAAGTGGAAAATGGCTGGAGCTTCTCAAGGAGGTCGCGCCGAGCGTGACCCGAGCGGCGATCCTTCGGGATCCATCCATAGCCTCCGGGATCGGCCAGTTCGCAGTCATCCAGTCGGTGGCGCCGTCGGTTGGCGTAGACGTGACCCCTATTGACCTGCGCGACGCGGCCGAGATCGAGCACGCCGTCACAACCTTCGCGCAGTCCCCTCATGGCGGCCTGATCCTGACGGAGGGGCCGCTGTCAGCGGTTTATCGTGATCTGATCACCACGCTGGCCGCCCGCTACAAACTGCCTGCGGTCTACGTCACACGCTTATTTGTCGCGGCCGGCGGATTGATCTCGTATGGGCCGAATTTCGCCGACCAATTTCGGCGCGCGGCCGGCTACGTCGATCGCATCCTCAAAGGCGAGAAGCCGGCCGACTTGCCGGTGCAGGCGCCGACCAAGTACGAACTGATAATCAATCTCAAGACCGCCAAGGCGCTTGGGCTTACGGTTCCGCAGTCGATCCTCGCCCGTGCCGACGAGGTGATCGAATGAACCTTCGACTAAGTGTCCTGCAACAAAAAATTCTACTCGATCACCTTATCGGCGAACAGCAGAACATTGTTCGCTACCTCAACGCCGATCGCCTTGGCGGTCTTGAGATTGACCACAAGCTGGAATTTCGCCGGTAGCTCGACCGGAATATCGGCGGGGGCTGCACCACGCAGCACCTTCGCCATCATCGCGCCGCGCATTCGATACACGTCTGTGATGCGCGGGCCGTAGCCCAGCAGCGCGCCAGCTTCGGCGTCTTCGGGCCACTGAAAGATCGAGACGAGGCCCAAGTTTGTGAGTTCGGCGGTAAATGCCCCCGGATTCACGGAAAACATCGGCGACGCCAGGAAATTGACGGCCTGCGCACCCGCTGCCTTAACATCCTGAATGGCCGCGATCACGTCCTCGCGGTTGGCGACGCTGCGAAGGACAACTTCAAGACCGCGGCTTTCGCCCGCCTTTTGCAGTTCCGCAAGGTGTTTAGGCTTGGCGGTGTTGGCATCCGCCATCATGGCGATTTTTTTTAATCCGGGCACCGCGTCGACCAGGATTTCTTGCCGTTTGCCGTCGAGTTCCGGCGTCAGCAGGCTTATGCCGGTGATATTGCCGCCCGGCCGGGCCAGCGAGGCGGCAAAGCCCTCGCCGACCATATCCTCGGTCATACCGATCACCGGGATGGTCCGCGTCGCCTTTTGCAGCGCCAGGAGCGGTAATTGGGGCGCGGCATCGATTGCATCGGGAGAGGCCGCGACAAGGGATGCAACGAGGCTTTTGATCTGATCGTTACGATAAGCAAATCCCTCGGGCAGAATGATCAAGTTTTGCCCTGCGTCAAAGCCGTTGCGGCTCAATTCGTCGAGAAATGCGGCGACGGCGAGCGACTGACGGGGGCTGGGAGTAAGGATGCCGATACGATAATGACGTCCCGGCTGCTGCGCGCGCGCCGCGAGCGGCCATGCGACAGCTGAACTAACAATCGCCCTAACGAAATCGCGCCGTCGCATTGCCCCCCCCAGGATTGAGGCCACGCCGAATTTTTCTTCTTGATTTTTTGCCGATTGGATTTGCCGATTATAGCAGGAAACCCGGACCGGCGAAATGGGTGTTCTCAAGCCCGCAGGATGGGTTGAGCGGAGCGAAACCCATTATCTCCTCTCTGAACAGCGATGGCTTTCGAAGATGCGCCTTCGTTAAGTGATGCCCCCACGGTCCGTCATCGCTCGCCAAACTCTGCCGTATTGTCAGCGGCATCGCCGGCCCAGTCGAGCGGATAGATGCCGAGCCGGACCACCCGATGAAACGATGAAGACGGCCAGTCCCGAACCCGGCGGACATGGCCATGCTTGACCGGATTGTAGTGAATATAGTCGGCGTGGCGAGCGAAGTCGGTTTCGTCACGCAACGTGTGCTACCAGTAACGCCGTTGCCAGATGCCACGCTCGCTTCTGGCGGCTCGGCCTTTCGAAACCCGCTCGCCACGGTGCAAGCCGTGGGAGAATGTCGATTTTATGAGCCGCCAGCGCAGCCAGTAGGATGGGTTGAGCGGAGCGAAACCCATCATCTCCTCTCTGAACAGCGATGGCTTTCGAAGATGCGCCTTCGTTAAGCGATGCCCCCACGGTCAGTCATCGCTCGCCAAACTCTGCCGTATTGTCAGCGGCATCGCCGGCCCAGTCGAGCGGATACGCTTGGCTCAACCCATCTACGGGCTTTATTGACGGGGCCCGGAGCGTCGCGGATCGGCTATTCTTAGCCGGCGTGCGTCACAGCTCCGGCTCTGGCCTGCGCAATGGCGGCAACAACCGCCGGCATCAACGGCCGGAGCACGGCGATGTCGTTGCTTGGCATGAACGACAATCACTGCCAGCGACAGTCCATCGAAGCTTTGCTGGTATTCAAGATTGCGTTCGACCGTGATCAAAAGATCGAATGCAGCCAATCGCAGCAGCTCGCCGTTTCTGACACCGGCCCAGCCAGCCTCGGCAACGGTCTTGACCTCATGGCACGGAATATCTCTGCGCAGCGCGCGCGGAACGCACTCGTCAAGCAGCACTCGCATCGGCAATCAGGCTGGCTTTTGCCTGCTCAAGCGCGGCAATGGCAATTTCGCGCGTAACGGTCGGGAAGTCGTCAAGAAACGCGTTCAACGAGTGGCCGCCCTCGATGTAGTCGATCAGCGCCTGTACGGGAACGCGCGTGCCGACAAACACCGGAGTGCCGCCCAGGATATCGGGGTCGGAATGAACGACGGAATGCCCTATCATCAAGACTGCCCTAACTTCGCGCGGCCGTTACGCCCGGCGCAAGACAAAACTACCCGATCCGGGCAACCCGGTCGAGGACCACGATGTCCTCCTTCAGCGGTGCCTTGGCGACCATCGGCGAGCGCGGTGGCGTCGCGATCGGCTTTCCACGTCATGGCCGGGCTTGTCCCGGCCATCGGGCCGAAGCATGTTTATTTTCGCCCGTGCTACATCAACCTTCGGCGGGCGAAAGCGCCGCCATCCAACCAAACGGCCTACACGTCATCAACCGCGTTGCACGCCCAATCAACGGACATGACGCAATGCGCTGAAAGCCGACTTTGCGCAGCCGCGGGCGGAAACGTTCGCTTTGGGCCAGACCGGAATCGCAGTGCAACATGGTCCGTGCAAATAGAGAGGCCGCCATACAGCAGCCTCTCAGAAATCCAATTGAATGTTTGGATCAAGCGGCTGTGCGCTTAGCTTTTTCGACCTCGAGGTGGCCAGCGATAGCATCGAGCACAGCCAGCTTAGCCTGCTCGATGGATGCAATGGCATAGTCGATGGCAAAAGCAGCGTCTTCATCCAGGATCTGGGCATAATTTGCAGCGAATTTAACGCTCAAATCGTGCTTCCGCTGGGCTACTTTCGACTTCAGATCGTCCAAGTCGGCGGCGATTTTCGCTTTCATTCCGTTCCATTTGGCGGACGCCGTATCGCTAGCGGACTTGATATTATGGTTTGCCTTCTGGACCGCTTGCTCGGCAGCGGCTTGCGCCTGCGCAACGCGCGCAACGACCTTATCATGCACTTCCTTCTGTGCCGCGGCCACGGCCTCTTCAGTGTTCTTAGCGTGAACCGACAAGTTAGCGAGCTGTTCGGAAAATGGCTTCATAATACGCCTCCATTTGTCAGCCCCTCCAGCAAGCTAATATTATCTTTGCGGCCGGCGGATCAGATTGATCTAGATCAAAGTTTGCCGGTCTTCCTATCCTCGTCTCTTATGCGTCCAATACGCTCACCCCGATGCTGAAAAGTGCTCGGTTACGTTCAGCGCGACCGCGACAAAAACGAGCGTCAAGGGATCGATTCTGCTGAAGAAGTGAGACGATACTTTGAAGTTATCGAACGGGCTCGCTGGGGGCGCGGTGTCCGTTCCGGGTCAAAAGCTGACATGACCGCTTGGTCGCACAACGTCCGCTGTTATCCCCCTACCGGACTTTCGGCCGTCCATGAGGCCGCCGTCCCAGACACTTTTCGAATTTCGCTGGGGCAACGCCTCGCGCTGTTCGTCCCGGTTGGTACGCCGATCTTAGAGAGGCCGGCTCGCACCGGCCTTTCTGGACCGATTGGACCTGTAGATACTGGTCAATGCTTTCGCTCTTCGAGGTTTGCAGCGGCTGCTCTGATAAACTCCAAGACATCAGGGGTGACAGGGAATGTTTGCGCTGTTTGCGGATCTGCCCAGGCATCCCGCTGTATTTTTCTGAGTTTCTCCTTCACGTCCCGATTACCGCCAGTGACGGCGGCGGTCAGCTCCTTCCATCTGCTGGCAAGCGCAAGTGCAGCAGGGGCTGCTGGGTCCGTTCCCAGCAGAGATTTTACCTCCGCAATGAGGTGTTCCCAAGCCACGCCATCATAACGCTTCTTGAGCTCTTCCTTGTCGGCCTCGGACAAGTGGCGGTCGACAAATGGCGAAATCTTTTTGACCCAGTCTGGGACTTCTCTTGTCACGCCAGTCTCCTTTGTCAGAGCGATCAACTCGTCCGCGGACAGGGATTCGCCACGCGTCAGCTTGGCGCGAGCCTTTCCAACCAAGCGTAGCGCTTGATCGATGGAGTGCTTACGATCGAGCAGGACTTCTTCCTGCAAAGCCAAAAGCCTATCGAGATCGACGCTTTGGTCATGCAAGATGGCACGGATTTGAGTGAGCTTAAGGCCAAGACGTTTCAGCCAAATAACTTGGTGCAGACGAAGCAACTCATTCGGGCCGTAAACCCGCCAGCCTACAGCCGTTCTCTGTGCCTGCACCAATCCATGACGCTCAAAGACGCGGAGCGCCTTAACGGTGAGACCGAGGAGGCGGGCAGTTTCGGTAGCCGTTCGAAAGGGCGTACGCGCTGTCATGGTCTTCTTCCACGGACAACGATTTTATGGGGGCGGCCCTAAGGTCCGGGTCAAGCGTTGATTGGGCTAAAAGGAGCCCATCGAAGGCGGCCTGGGCTTGCAATCATAAAATGGTGCCTTTTGGGGGACCGGCTTTCATCAACGATGCATGCGCCTTATGGGTCATCAACAGTCGCAACTGCTTAGGCGCTCGTTTGACCACAATTCCGGTGCAAAATTCTCTATCTGCACGATAGGCGCGGTTGCCCTCTCACGTGCACACCTTTGCCGCGCTTTTTCGCGTCGGTCCCGTAGGCGGCTAGAAATGCGCGCGACGCGGCGTCCGCGAGACTGTCGAGAGCAGCTTTGCTTCTGGGTTTATCGTTTCCAGTGAACATGGCTTCGTTGACCGGAATCCAAAGAAGCATGCCGACAAAGTGGTTGGCCGCAATGAGCGCGTCTTCCAATTTCAAAAGGCGTTCCTGAGCGAGTCGCTGGAAACAGGACGCCAAAGTTGCGAGCACACACTCAAATCCTTGTTCGTACCAACTCCGACCGAGCTCGGGCATGCGATCAGCGTTGGCTATCACCAAACGGCGCAATTTCAAGAGTTCCGCATCCATCAACGCCGACAGGAATTTGCGGCCTAGTCGGGACAGGTCTTTTTCTAAATCTGTCGATTGTGAAAGGGTCTCAGTCACCAGCCCGACGACCTGATCGACTTGGTCGGTTGTGGCTAAAATGATCTCCCCGAAAAGACGTTCCTTATCGGCGAAGTGCTTATAGACCGTCTGTTTCGAGACGCCCGCCTTGGTCGCGATTTCCTCCATGCTGGTGCCGTCATATCCCTTTGCCACGAACACCGCCGTGGCCGCGCTCATAATCTCGCGGTGCTTGCGATCGGACCGCTTCTCCTCTGGCTTCATGGCAATCTCCATTTTAGTACTAGACGGTACCGTACTGGCATGCTATAGCACTACCACTTAGTACTATACCGTCTAGTTCCATAGTCACAAGGGGAGAATTCAGTATGCGAGAAAATCAATCTGACAGCCGCTCAAAGACGATCTCACGCATTGGCTGGGCCTTGAGCGTCATCACAATTTTGTTCATGCTTTTCGATGCGGGCGGAAAGCTATTTCTCAAATCCCATGTGGTGCAAGCCACTACGGAGATTGGTTTTCCGGTGGCGGCAATTCAGCCTATTGGCCTCATCGCCCTGCTGTGCACCGTTCTTTATGCTGTGCCGCGTACGGCAATCTTGGGCGCGGTGCTCCTGACGGGCTTTTATGGCGGTGCCGTCGCGAGCAAGGTCCGAATAGAGGACCCTTTGTTCAGCTCCATCCTATTCGGGGTCTACTTTGGAATCCTAGCTTGGGGAGGCTTGTACTTGCGAGACGAGCAACTGCGTACGCTTTTCCCATGGCGGCGATAACAATACGGATCGATCAGGAGGTTGGTATGTCATTTCAAGCCTACCTTGACGCCGTGAAGGCCAAAACCGGTAAAACACCGGCGGATTTCGCCAAGCTCGCGAGCCAAAAGGAGCTGACTAAGCATGGCGAGATTGTCGCTTGGCTGAAATCCGAATTCGCGCTTGGCCATGGACATGCTACCGCCGCGGCGGGTGTTGTGTTGAAGTCGGGGAAACCCCCGAGAAGCGCGATGCAGAAAATGGATGAGCTTTTTTCCGGCTCCAAAGGGGCGTGGCGCGCGCCTTGCGATGCGCTAATCACAAAGCTGACGACGTTTGGGCCAGAGGTTGAGGCCATCGCCAATTTAACCTACGTGAACCTTTTGCACGGCAAGAAGAAATTTGGGATTCTTCAGCCAGCATCCGCCGCGCGACTCGACATCGGAATCAAACTGAAGGGAGCAGCCGCAAGCGGGCGATTTGAATCGGCCGACAACTGGAATGCAATGGTGACGCATCGGGTGCGTATTGCGCGAGCCGAAGAGATTGATGCCGAGCTGATCGGCTGGCTGAAACGCGCGTATGTGGCCGCTTAGATTCCCAAAACCACCGGCGTTTTCCGGCCACAATCAGGTGGTGCAAAGTTCTTGATTTTTGCACCTAACCAAAGCGGCGCTGAGTCCGGTTTGGGTCAAAAGCTGACATTCCCGTCTGGTCATTCAATGTCCGCTGTTATCCCCCATACTGGACTTTCGGCCGTCCGTGCTGAACACTTTGCGAATTTGTCAGGCGCGCAATTCGCACTCCACGAGTCACCAACGAATCATTCCGGAGTGAACTCCGTTCGGCGCGGCATGACATCGGCGGTCGCCGTCATTTTGGCGCGCCGCACCGAAAAAAACCTGCGCACGCCAACGGCTTAGAAAAATCGAAGGCACAATTTGGTTTGCCCTTGACTGGCGCCATCGAGCGGCGCTTTAGGCGATCGTCTCGCTCTCTTACAAGACGCCGGCGCGAACAGCGATCCGGCGGAGCGGGAGCGGTCCAAAAACTTCGGCGGTCGACAGCCGGGGCGGCGGATCGCGGTGGAGCGCCGGGAGGCGCAGCGCGCCCGAAGCAGGCGATCCCCGTAAGGGGACGTCCTGTGGCGCGCGCCGCGCCCGAAGCGCGAACGGGTGGCAACATCCGTCCGCGTGGCGCGGCCACGGCCCTGGCGCCTCCCGGCGCTTCATTTCCGTGCTTGGCTTGGTTGGAATGGCTTGGCGTAGCGTGGCGTGGCGTGGCGTGGCGTAGACAATGTCTGGTGCCTGGACAATGACTCGGATGCCCCTGCATCGCGAGAACGCGAGCGTTTGCGTCTTTTGCCCCCTGCCCGCCCCTCGCCTAACGACCGCGACGTTGTATAGTGCAGGCAAAGCAAAGGAATTCCCCGGAGGAGCCCCAATGAGCGCAATGAGCGCCGCCACAAAGACCCTGGTGATCCGCAACGGCACGCTGATCGACGGCTCCGGCAAGCCGTCGAGCCGCAACGACGCCATCGTCATCGCGGGCAACAAGATCAAGAGCGTCGGCGCCTTGCCCCCCGACATTCACCTCGAAGACCGCAAGACCGTCGACGTCATCGATGCCGCCGGCAAATGGGTGATGCCCGGCCTGATCGACGCGCATTGCCACATGTCCTACGGCTATCCGCTGATCAAGGGCGAGGGCAAAGGCAAGGGCACCACCCGGCCGGAATTCTCGACGCTGAAATCCGCCCGCAGCGCGCAGAAGGTGTTGCGTGCCGGCGTCACCAGCATTTCGGTGCCCGGCGGCACCTGGTTCACCGATGTCGGCGTGCGCGATGCGATCAAGCTCGGCCTGATGGAAGGCCCGCGCATGTTCGTCGCCGGCCGCATGATCGTCACCTATGGCTGCATCGAGGACGACGAGCCGTCCTGGGAAGGCACGCCCGATCATTCGATCGGCAAGTTGTGCAACACCAAGGACGAGATGGTCACGGAAGTGCGCCGGCAGGGCAAGCACGGCGTCAATTTCATCAAGATGGCGGATAGCCGGTCCGGCGAATCGCAGATGCTGGCGCAAGCGAAGAAATCGCCGCGGTGGTCGGCGAGGCGCACCGGCGCAACCTGAAAGTCGCCATCCACTCGCGCGGCGCCGGCTCGACCCGCGCGGCCGCCGAAGCCGGCGTCGACTGGATCGTGCATGCCGACCTCGCCACCGATCGCGATCTCGACGCCGTCGCCAAGGCCGGCATGCCGATCCTGCCGACCGCCACCTTCCTTGCCGTGGTGTGCGAACTCGGCAAGCAGCAGAAGGTCGGCGCCGAACAGGTGCAGCTCGATTTCAACCGCATGCAGCGGCACTACGATCTGCTCGGCGAATTGATGCACAAGGCGCGCAAGCTCGGCATCCGGCTTCTGGTCGGCACCGATACCGGCAACAATTCGTTCACGCGGCATGGCGAGCTGCACGCCAAGGAGCTGGAAATTTTCGTGCAGTCACGGCGGCTATTCGCCGATGGAAGCGATCGTCGCGGCGACGCGCGACAACGCGCTCGCCGTGGGGCTCGACGGCAAGGTCGGCCAGATCGCGCCGGATCAATTCGCCGACATCACGGTGTGGAACAAGGATCCGATCGCCGATATCGCCATCTTGCAGGACGGCAAAAACCTGTCCTTCGTCGTCAAGGACGGCCGTGTCGTCGATCTTTATCCGCGCGACGAGATGCTGGTGTTTCAGCAGGCCGCGGAATGACCGCTGCGGCGCCGGCCGCCGAAATCGCGCGGCTTTCCGTTGAAATCGACGACGTGACGCCGCGCGTCGTGCGCTGTGTCGAGGTGCCGATCGACATCCGGCTCGACGATCTGCATTTCGTGCTGCAGATCGCCATCGGCTGGCAGAACGGCCATCCGTTCGAGTTTCGCATCGGCGACAAAGTCTGGGGCTTGCGCGACCGCGAGGCCGAGACCAATCCGCTGCCGGCGGAGCAGGCGACGCTTGCCGATATCCTCGCTGTCGGCGACAGGTTCCAATACGACTATGTGCTCGGCGAGGACTGGGAGCATACCGTGACGCTGCTATCGCAGAGGTGCCGCACGAGCGGACCTGCGCTACCCGCACCTCGTCAGCGCGGCGGGCCGCTGTCCGCCGGCGGATATCGGCGGCCCGATCGGCTATGAAACTTATCTGCGCAGCATCGCCGATCCGACCAGCGTCCATCACGAGGATATGCTCGACTTCGACGCGCCGGACTTCGATCCCGAATATCGTCGACGAAACGGCGCTGCGGGCCAATCTGGCCGAGCTTTGCCGCTATATCGGCCGTAAGCCGCAAGCGCAAGTTCGTGAGGCGGAACGGAGCTGACCTCATGCAATTCGGCGTTCAGTTCTTTCCTTGCGTCCCGCCGGCGGACAAAAGCGCCGACATTTATTTCGAGGAATGCCTGACCATCGCCGAAGAGGCGGAACGGCTCGGCTACAGCCACGCCCGCACGGTCGAGCATTATTTCCAGCGCTATGGCGGCTATAGCCCGAACCCGCTGTTTTTCCTCGCCGCGGTATCGCCAGCGCACCAAGCGCATGCGGCTCGTCACCGGCGCCGTGGTGCCGGCCTTCAACAACCCGCTCAAACTTGCCGGCGAGATCGCGATGCTCGACAGCATCTCGCACGGCCGCCTCGACGTCGGCTTCGCGCGCGCCTTCCTGCCGCACGAATTCCGCCGCTTCAACATTTCGCCCGATGAATCGGTGGCGCGTTTCCGCGAAGGACTGGAGCAGATCGAGCTCCTGCTGACGAGCGACAACGCCACCCATCGCGGCCAATTCCATTCCTTCGAGGACGCCACATCGCTGCCGCGGCCGACGCAAAAGCCGCGGCCGAAATTCTACATCGCCTCGACCCGCACGCCGGACTCGTTCGAATTTGCCGGGCGCGCCGGGCATGCCCTGATGGCGATCCCGATCGGGCCGTTGAAGCCGCTGCTCGACCTCTATCGCCAAGCCTGGCGCGAGGCCGGCCATCCCGGCGACGGCGAGGTGATGATCGCGTTCCACATGTTCTGTCATGAGGACGCGCGCGCCGCGCGCGACATCCCGCGGCGCGCTTTCGATCTCTATTTCGAGGCGTTGGTCGAATCCGCCGGCGAATGGACCCAAGGCACGACGTCGAAGGATTATCAGGGTTACGACAAGTCGATCGGCCGCATGAAGGGTTTTTCGCTGGAAGGCCAGATCGAAAGCGGCAATGCCTTCATCGGCACGCCCGACGAGATCAAGGCCATCATCCGGCGCTTCCAGGAGGCGGTCGGACCGTTCGAGCAGGCGTCGCTGCAGATCAATTTCGGCACGCTCGATTTCGCCGAAGCGCAAAAATCGATGCGGTTGTTCGCCCGCGAAGTGATGCCGGAATTTTCGGACAAGTCATGACTGGACCTCTTTCCGGCATCCGCATTCTCGATTTGACCTCGGTCGTCGCCGGCCCGTTCGCCACGCAAATGCTCGGCGACATGGGCGCCGACGTCATCAAGATCGAGGCGCCCGAGGGCGACGCGCCGCGCCATACCGGCCCGGCGCGCTCGCCCGGCATGGCGGCGCTGTTCATGGGACTAAACCGCAGCAAGCGCTCGCTGGTGCTCGATCTCAAGCAACCGGCCGCCGCGCAGGCGCTGTGGCGGCTGATCGACGGCGCCGATGTTTTCGTCCACTCGATGCGGCCGCAGAAGATCGACAAGCTCGGCTTCGGCCACGAGACGGTGTGCGGCAAAAATTCCCGCATCGTCTATGCCGCGCTGCACGGCTATCGCGACGGCGGACCCTATAGCGGCCAGCCGGCTTATGACGACGTGATCCAAGGCCAGTCCGGCATCGCCGCGCTGATGGCGAAGGTTTCAGGCGAGCCGCGCTATGCGCCGATGATTATTGCCGACAAGACCTGCGCGCTCGCCATCGTCGGTGCGGTCTCCGCCGCCCTGTTCGCCCGCGAACGCACCGGGAAGGGTCAATTCGTCGAGATTCCCATGTTCGAACAGATGGTGTCGTTCGTTCTCGGCGAGCATCTGTTCGGGCACAACTTCGAGCCGCCGATGGGCGATCTCGGCTATACCCGGGTGCTGGCGAGCTGGCGGCGGCCTTACAAGACCCAGGACGGCTATCTCTGCATGATGGCCTATACGCAAGCCCATTGGCGGAAATTCTGGACCATGGTCGGCAAGGCGGAGGTGCACAACGATCCGCGCTTCGATTCGATTGCGTCGCGCGCCCACAATATCGTCGCGCTCTACGAGCTGGCCGGCTCATGCATCGCCGGCAAGACGACCGACGAATGGCTCGGCCTGTTGCGCGAGCTTGAAATTCCCGCCGCGCGCATGGCGAGCCTCGACGACGTTTTGACCGATCCGCAACTTGCCGCGTCGAGCTTCTTCAAGCGCGCCAGCCATCCGACCGAGGGCGAGATTCTCTATACCGACCTGCCGACCCGTTTCAGCGGCACCCCGGCCACGCCGCAACGCCTGCAGCCGCGGCTCGGCGAGCACAGCAGCGAAGTGTTACGCGAGGCGGGGCTTACGGAGACCGAAATCGAAACGCTGCTGGCGTCCGGCGCCACCGTCGACGGCACGCCGAAAAAACAGGCGGCGGAGTAATTCCGCTCAGGTTTCCAGCGCGCTCGGGGCGTAAAGCTCCTCGATCTTAATCAGCCGCGGGGTGAGCGCCTGCTCCAGCGAATATTGCGCGATGGTTTCGATCACTTTCCGGTTCGCCTTGACGCCGTGGTGGATCACCGGCGTCTTGGCGTCGCCGGAGAGTAGGCCAGTGGCCAGGTGATCGGCGACATGCTCCACCCGCTGCGCATTGGCGATCTCGTTGGCGCGGTTGAAGGCCTTGATCAGATTGAGAGCGACCCACGGCTCCCGCTCGAACACGTCGCGCCGCACCACTGCCTGATGATTGATCGGGATGAGGCCGGTCTTCTTGTAGAAGCGGATGCCTTCGGCGATCGGATCGTCGAACAGATATTTGAAGTCGGGATGGCCGGCCAGATCGGCGCGGCTTCGGTCGACCAGATTGCGGCCGGAGAGATAGTGCAGCACCGCATCGAGCTCGCCGGCAAGCATCATCGAGCCGATACTCTTATCGGCCGGGATTTGATGGACGGTGACGCCCGGCGGCGGCTTAAAGCCGGTGGCGCCGCCGTGACTGCGATCCGGCGTCCGCTCCATCCAGAATTCCATGTCCTTCGGCGCGACGCCGAACTCGTGCTGCAGCACGCCGCGCGCCCACAGCGCCGCGGTCTGCTGATATTCCGGCACGCCGACGCGCTTGCCCTTCAAGTCGGCGGGCTTTTCGATGCCGGCTGCGCGCCGCACCAGGATGCTGGTGTGAAAGAACCGTCGCGTGGTGAAGATCGGCAGCCCGACAAAACGCCGGTCGCCATGGCCGGTCACGATCAGGAACGACGAGCAGGACATTTCCGATACGGCAAATTCGGCGAAATGCAGTTGCCGCCAGAACAATTCCGACGGATGCAGCACCGTCGGGATGAGATCGATGCCGTCCGGCTTCACCGTGCCGTCGAGGATCGGCCAGGTGCGCGGATTGTTGGTGATGCCGATGCTGAGCTGGAGATTCATGGGTGTTCCGGAAATCGAGGAGCGAACTCTTAGCCGCTCATTCCCGCGCAAGCGGAAACCAGCCTGGGTCCCCGCTTTCGCCGGGACGAGCGGACGACGGAAGAAATCAATACCGATACGGCTCGTGCTCCCAGAGCGGGAAGGCGGAGAACACGTGCGGCGCGTTGGCTGGCGCCGCGGCCGCGAGATACGAGCGGTCGAGCTTGCCGAAGCTCGTGACACCGAGGAGACCGAGCGCACGCGTCACCTCGTCCTCCAGGATTTCCAGCATCCGCACGATGCCGGCCTGCCCCGCCGCCGCGAGCCCGTAGCATTGCATACGCCCGAGACCGACCAGATTGGCGCCGAGCGCGATGGCTTTGACGATATCGGTGCCGCGATAATAGCCGCCGTCGACGATGACGGTGGCGCGGCCGCCGACCGCCTCGACGACTTCCGGCAAAACGTCGGTCGAACCGCGGCCGTGGTCGAGCTGGCGGCCGCCGTGATTGGAGACGTAAATCATCTCGACACCGTGATCGAGCGCGATTTTGGCGTCTTCGGCGGTGCCGATGCCCTTGATGGCGAATGGAATCTTGAACTTCGCCTTCATCCGCTCGACGGTCTTCCAATCGAGCGCCATCTGAAAATCGCGGCCCTGCACGCGCCGCCGGCCGGCGGTGACGTGGCGCTTGGCGAGATCGCGCTCGCGCCGGCTGTAATGGGCGGTATCGACGGTGACGCAGAACGCGGAATAGCCGTTGGCGATGGCGCGCGCGACATGATCGTCGGCCCAGGCGGCGTCGCCGCGCACATAGAGCTGGAACATGCGCAGCGCATTCGGCGCCACCTTGGCAACGTCTTCGAGGCCGGGATCGCACACCGACGACAGCATGTGGGCGACGCCGAATTCGCCAGCCGCCTTGACCACCGGCGTAGCGCCCTCGGGATGGAAACTCTCCAGCGACCCGACCGGGCACAAGACGACCGGCAGCCGCAGCTTGCGACCAAGGATTTCGGTCGACGCGTCGACCTTGCTGACGTCGCGCAAGACGCGCGGACGGAAGGCGACGGAATCGAGCGCCATGCGGTTTCGGCGCAGCGTCGTCTCGGTCTCGGTGCCGCCGACGATATAGTCCCAATCGTTCTGATTGAGATTGGCGCGGGCTTTGGCGACGATTTCGTGCAGGTTGACAAATTGCGGCGTGTCCGCCGCCTGGCGCGATGCGCCGGCTTCGTCGATGACCGGGACTGGCTTGTTCATGACTGACGCATTCGGGTTGGGGTGAACGGGGCGCAGACTTTAGCCGCTGACAGCCGCCTTAAGAAGGGGCCTTGGCAACGCAAGACGGAGTTTGATTGGCGGTCCCGGGAAGACGGAAATCTGACAGATAAAATTCAGGTCAGTCCTTAATAAAATCAGTGGTTTACCATGTTGCCAATTACTGTTGCCAATGGCTGTTGCCGACGATTGTTGCCAGTTATATTCGGGTCCGTAGGAGGGGAGGACCCTAGCAATGGCAGAGCGCAAGCTTTTTGACTTCACTGGTATCCCTATTGAACGCCAACAAGTCATGCTCACCCGGCTTGGCGTCGATACGTCCGGCATGTCGGATTCCGACGTGATCGCCCGCGTCAAGCACGCCGAACAGCTCGCGGGCGCTAAAGGATACAACAGGGCTGCTGAGGCTAAGTCCAAAGCAATAACCAAACCCAAGGCGAAGGCAAAGGCAAAGGCGAAGGACCGAGCGCGGCACGGAAGTTATCTTTTTCAGCGTCCCGGTTCATCGAATTGGTACGTACGGCTGCGGTCGCCAGATAAAACCATTGTCGAGTCGCTCCGCACGGCGAACCGCACGGAAGCGGAAATCAGGGCGGGGCCGAAGATCACGGCGCACAAAGAGAAGCTCTTGGCCGCGCGGCCGCGCGTCGAACAGACATGGCAACACAAGCTTGAACCGGGGCGCGAACACACCGCGCCGGACGGTAGCCGTATCCTCGCCACGGATAAAGAGCTTTTCTACATCGGCCATAACGGCTCGATTATACGGACTGACCCGAACGGCGGCGCGGCCTATGTGATTGTTGGCAATGGAAGGCTGTCCGCGCGCGACGAATTCTCGGCCTTTGATGCCGCCTACAATGGGGCCGCAATAGAAGGCTTGATTGACCGGCGGCCGAAAGTGCCGACAAAAAACGGCGATGATGCGATCATCGAAACCTATTTGGAGCACAGGCGCGTCGGCGGCTATTACGCGAGCGAGGCGCGTGCGGTGTGGCAACTGTACAAGGGACTAATCGGCAAGCCGTTGAAGGACGCCACGCGGGACGATGGGCGCAAGCTGGCGCAGCACTTCATTGACCAGAAGCGTAAGAGCGCAACCATAGAAAAGAAAATCGGATGGTTGAATGCCGCCGTGCATCTGGCAATTAAGGACGGCAAGCTAAAGTTAAATCCGTTCTCTGGGGTCGTGCCCGATATGGAAGATAGCGAACGCCGGTTGCCGCTCGACGACTCCGACATGAAGGTGATTCGAGCGAACCTGAAGGAACTCGATAAGAGCAATCAATTGTTGCTCCGTTTGCTCGCAACAACGGGGATGCGGCTTAGCGAGGCATTCGAGATTGACAGTGAGGCGACCGAAAAGGGTTGCCGGTTTGTCATTGTCGGTCGCAAAACCAAACAGAGTTTGCGCCGCGTGCCACTGCCGGCGGCCGTGCTGGAATATCTGCCCAAGGTCATCGTGGGACCGCTGTTCACAAGCAAATATACGGACGCTGCGGACGCCGCCTCGAAACGGCTCAATCGGTTCCTTGACGACTGTGGCATCACGGACCCGCGCAAGGTCATCCATTCACTGCGGCACCGTGCGCAAGATCGATTACGCGCCGCCGGCTGTCCCGAAGATAAACGGTGGGCGATCCTAGGCCATGAGGAACCGACCGTTGCCGCCGGCTACGGAGAGGGCTTCCCCGTGCCGTTGCTCAAGCGCTGGATTGATAAGATCGGGTTTTGACCCGCCGAGATTGGCATTTTTACGGGCTAGAACGGGATTTCACCCTGCACGGAGGAAATGGGTGTCGAAGCTGCCGTAGGCGCGCCGAAGTGATTAGCCTCAATGCTTTTGATGAACCGCGAAATCGCAGTGACGGAACCATAGATAAACCTCGGCTCGTTCTTCGCACGGTCAGGTCAAAAATGCCGCCAAGGAAATGGCCGATTAACCATCGCAAGCGAGAGGAGTCGCCTCTCAGAAATCGCGCCCTACATTAGTTTCAGCGTACAGAGGCGGGCATCTACGGATTGGCCCGCACCAACCTGCGTTTCTCCTCGCGAGGTGGTCCGTAAACGCGGCCGGTGCCCGAGTGGCACCCGCAAACCAAGGAGATATCCATGGCGCCCGCGCGTGCGTTTTGGAAAGGCTACCTCAAGCTCTCGCTCGTGTCGTGTCCGATCGCCCTCTACACCGGGACATCGGCGACCGAGCGTGTCTCGTTCCGCCAGATCAACAAGAAGACCGGCAACCGTCTGCGCCAGCAGTTGGTCGACGAAGGCACGCGTGAGCCGGTCGAGGGCGAGGATAAGGGTCGGGGCTATGAGTACGCCAAGAACGCTTACATCCCGGTGGATGATGACGAGCTCGACGCTCTCGCGATCGAGAGCAAACACACCATCGAAATCGATTCGTTCGTCCCGCGCGAGCAGATCGATCAGCTCTATGTCGACACCCCCTACTACATCACGCCGGACGGCCAAGTCGGGCAGGACGCATTTGCGGTGATCCGCGAGGCGATGCGCGGCAAGGACATGGTTGCGCTCGGTCGTGTCGTCCTGGCAAAGCGCGAGCGGGTCATCATGCTCGAGCCCTGGGGTAAGGGGCTGACGGCGACCACGCTCCGTTATCCCTACGAGATCAGGGACGCGAAGGAGTATTTCGACGACATCCCGGACGTAAAGGTCGAGCCGGACATGCTCAAGCTGGCCCAGCACATCCTCCAGAGCAAGGCGACGGACTTCGACCCCTCGCAGTTTGTGGACCACTATGAGGAAGCCGTTGGCGAGATGCTCAAGAAGAAGCAGGCCGGCCTGCCGGTATCGCGCGAGCGTGCAACGCCGCGGCCGCAGAATGTGGCGAACCTGATGGACGCGCTCCGCCGCAGCGTTGCAGAGGAAAAAGCCGCATCAACTCCACCGACGAAAGGGCGTAAGCGGATTGAGAGACAAAGCGAGATGCTGCTTCCCATTGCGGGCAAGAAGGCCAAGCAAGCCACAGCAAAGCCAGCCGAACGAGCGTGTGTCCGTCAGGAGAGCGCGGGCTAGCTCCGTGCGGAAATTTCTAAGACCCGGCAGCAACGTCGATCGGAGTGATGCCGAGAGCAACGAACCGCAGGACGAGGCTGCGCGTCGGCGCGGTAGATGACCGGAGAAATCCCGTGACCTACTTGACCAAAATGCAGGAGAGGAAGCGGTTCATCGCCGAGTTCGCGCGGCGCTTGCGTGAAGCGCCTCCGGGCGAACGGGTCTATATGAGGGTCGGCGATGTCTTCAAGGACGCCGACGTTTATAGCCTTGACGAATGGCGGGCCGCTCGCTGGGCTGTTGTTTTCGGTAACGATGATGGATGCGAAGATACGGGCCATGAATAACCCCGCGGCCAGCTGTCGCGATCGGGGCGTCGCCAACCTGACCCGAACTTGGGAGCGTCGCGGCCCACGAACCGGAAATCACTCAAGTGGAGCCGGCGACCTCACCGTCGTGCACCAGCAGCCGCTGCACCGCCCGGACGCCCCGAGCAGGTCGAGCACAGCGCGGCACCGCAGCCGGGGTCCCCCCTGCGCAATTGGGCGATCGATTGCCGACAACCTCATACCTCGCCGCGCTCGCCGGTCTGCAGCCGCGAAAGATGTCAAGGGGCGCGAGCTTCATATTTACATTCTCTGGCGCGATGGGTTAAGGGTTCCGCATGCTGGAGACGACAAATCCCAAAAGAACTTTCCGAACTTCCTGAAGTCAGCCTGCAACACACTCGACAACCATTCCATGGAAGTTGGATCTGATCCTTTTGAATCCGCCAAATTACACTTATTCGATACGAGCAGCTGGGGCGCGTTCTGCGACGTCACTCTTACCTTGAGGCAAGCTCGTCAGCCCGACTGTGGCGGCTGGGTAAGGATAGACGACTATCGGTGCAGACAAGCTTTTCGGCACTTCATGAACCTTGTCAACAAAGCAGTATATGGAGCGGCATTTCGTCGATACGGCAAAAGCCTTCGTGTATTACCCGTGCTTGAAAAGGGCGAGGTCCGCGCTCGCTCATTACGTTCATGGGATCGTGGCACGTCAGGTCGATGGCATATTCATTGCGCAATAGAATTGCCCTCGCACTTCGATGGCATTGCCCTTGAAAAACTAATCCGCGAGTGTTGGGCGAAGGTCGAGTGGGGTCACGGCCGCATTCTTGTCCGCGACGGCGCGAACGCGGGTTGGATCAACTACATGTTAAAAGACCGCCAGAAGTCGGAGTTTGACGGTTTCGTAGACTGCATCATTATAGAGTCTTTGCACAATCCAACTGCCGACGCGTAGACGTCCTTTTGGAATGCGACTCTTCATACACAAAGCCTAAGCAAGGGCGATTGGTTGGCAGTCGCCTTGTTCCCTATTATTCGCGCGCGCGTGAGGGCAACCAAACAGCCTAACGCTGCCAAATTCTGATGATCGTTCAGTGCGGCGCCCGCCGCACTGCTGCGAGGGCGCAGCCAAGCCCCCCTCTGTCAGTGCTGCAGAATTTCGGAACTGTTGTCGATGACCCCGTACCTGGCTGCGCTCGACCGGCACCAGCGCCGCCGACCCGACCCGGCGAAGCCGACGTCCGACCGCCGCTGCACCGACCAGGCGGCGGCTGCGGGTCAGTCTGCAGGTCGAGATGCGCCGCGTCGGATTCTCGGTCACCACGCGCCAAGGGATAAAGAACACCAGATCGCCAGCCGCAAATGTCGGAGCGAGAGCACGCCGGCGGTGTCATTCGATTGGAAGTGTTCTTTTAATTCAGAGCAAACTGCACTCGCCAATTACAAAGGGAGGATACTCGTGCCAACCAGCGTCGCGGTCTTTGGATATTTACTGGTATTTGGTGCTGGCGTCAGCTTCGTATTTCAACAAGCAGTCAACGCGAATCTTCGGGTAGAAATTGGGTCGCCATGGTGGGCCGGCTTTGTTAGTTACCTGGGAGGCACTATCGCCATGCTGCTTATGGCGGCTCTTTTGCTCCAGCCGTTACCGTCAGCGCAAATGATCTATCGCAGTCATTGGCTCTCTTGGACCGGTGGCCTCTTCGGTGCAATCTATATTGCCATTTCGATCCTATTACTTCCAAGACTCGGAGCAGCCACCGTTATCGCGCTCATCGTGGCAGGACAAATGATCGGCTCGCTTGCATTCGATCAATTCGGTCTGCTAGGCGTTCCCGTCCATCCCCTGAACATATTTCGATTAGCGGGCGCGGCGCTGCTCGTACTGGGTGCTATCCTCGTTCGGCTCTAGTACCGTCATTTCGAGCGCCAGCCCCACACTTCCGCTTTGCCTCCGATAGCGAGCGGATAGCGGACATGGTCTCAGGTGGGTTGTGGGCCAATAAGGCGACATCACGAACATGTGCCTGCGGTTCAGGTCGCTAGTGGCCTTACTCTGATTCCGTGCAAGAACGAACGCTAGCATTGCGAGGCGCCACTTATTTCTTCGCCTTCGCATCAATCACGGCGACGCGCCGACCCATATCCCATACTTCGACGATGGTACGACCTTTGGCCTGCTTTTTGGCTTTTTTGACCGCATCGGCGTCGTCTGCGCACTTCACCACCTCGCCGAGACCCATAATGCGCCCAACCTTGTCGAGCTTGTAGAACCGATATAGTGGCACCGCACTTGTCTCCGGGTAGCAAACCCTGTTCGCAAGTTCTGACATTCTGTTCAATCGATATGTTGTGGCCCATCACGTTGGGAGGGCCTACGCCGTTCGCGCAAATAAATTGCGTACCAGCGGCCGAAGCTGGTCCATTCGCAACGCCTGAAAGTCTCCTCGCATTTGTCGAGTGCGTAGTCCGCGAGCGGACGCGACTGCCGTTCTTGGCGGCGGCGATACCACTCCCAAAAATCGACGATGACATTGTAATCGCGCGAAGGCCCGGCCATGAGACCATCTCCGCCGTCACTCGGCCGGCATGGAAAATCCGGATGATTGATCGCTCGTCTGAGGGACGCCGCCGAACCACGCCGGATGCTCGATAACGGCCATTGAGCCGACCATCGCCAAAAGGAGGCAGATTATATTGGCTTGCAGCGAGAGGTAGCCGTTGTAGGTGTTCATATCGCTCCTCCTAAAGCCATCCGGCGAGCGGTGTCACATCACCTCGGTGCGCCTCGTACTCGGTCGTTTCGCCGAGGTCCGAGTTCGTCCAGCGGACAATTACACAGTCGCCGCTGATTCTATTTATAATGCCGATGAAACTGCGTCCGCTCCGGGGGACTGACACTTTCATGCCTAATTCGATATTCGCCTTGTCGTTGCCGTGATTCCATGGTGGTCCGCAGCACCTCATCCAGGTCTCCGACTGTTTGCCCCCGGGTTCTCTCAAGTGCCGATGTTATATCTCGGGTCGTCCGCCAACACATTGTCCTTGCAGCCGGCATACTGGAACCCTCGGTAGGATCAAGCTATTTCTGGACTGAGGGATTACGATCCAGGACGGCACTGGGCGGCCTGCCGTCGATGAGGAGTGGGCGAAATGGGAAGCATCGTTCTGCTTGACCTAATGGGCGGCGTGGCCCTGCTGCTGTGGGGCCTCCACATGGTGCTCACTGGTGTGTTGCGCGCGTTCGGTCCCGATTTACGCCGTATTCTTGGCAAGGCGATAGGCAATCGCTTCACCGCTTTTGGCGCTGGACTCGGGTTGACCGCGTTGTTGCAGAGCAGCACCGCGACCGGCCTAATGACCGCGTCGCTTGCCGCCGATGGCACGGTCAGCTTGGTGTCCGCGTTGGCGATTATGCTCGGCGCCAATGTCGGCACGACGCTGATCGTGCAGTTTTTGTCTTTCGACATATCAGCGGTGGCGCCGGTGATGTTCGTCATCGGCCTTATCACCTTCCGCCTCGGCGGAAGTAGCAGCTTAATCAAGGCGCTCGGCCGCATCGCCATCGGGTTAGGTCTGATCCTTCTGGCGCTTCACATCCTGCTCGACACGCTGGCGCCCGCCGAACAAGCGCCGGCGGTCCGCGCGCTGCTCGCATCCATCACCAACGATCCGGTGCTGTGCATCGTCATCGCGACGGCGCTGACCTGGGCGGCGCACTCCAGCGTCGCTGTGGTGCTCTTGGTGATGTCGCTCGCTTTTTCGCAATTCGTCACGCCAGAAGCCGCGCTGGCGCTGGTACTTGGGGCCAATCTCGGGAGCGCCATTAACCCGCTAATCGAAGCCGGCGTCAGCGGCGATCCGGCGAGCCGGCGGCTGCCGGTCGGCAACTTGCTTAACCGGATCATTGGCATCCTAATCGCGCTGCCTTTCCTGCCAACGATCGCGCGGGAATTGAGCGCGTTCCAGCCGGACGCCGCCAAGATGCCGGCCGAATTCCATCTACTGTTCAACGTCGCGCTAGCGGCGATCTTCATCGGCCTGCTGGACCCCGTCGCAGCGCTGTTGGTACGCATTCTGCCGGAGAGGAAGCAGACGACCGACCCGTCCGCGCCGCGCTATCTCGACGAGGCCGCGCTGGAAACCCCTCCGCTTGCGCTCGCCAATGCCGCGCGCGAGACGCTGCGGATGGGTGATACCGTCGAAGCAATGTTGCGCGACGTAATGACCGCGCTAATGAACAACGACAGGGCGCTCGTGAGCAAAGTGTCGCGTCTAGATAACGTCGTCGATCGCCTCAACGAGGCGATTAAGCTCTATATCACCAAATTAACGCGCGATGCGCTGGACGAGCGCGAAGGCCGCCGCGCCATGGAGATCGTGTCGTTCACCATTAATCTCGAACATATCGGTGACATCATCGACAAAAACCTATGCGAACTCGCGACCAAGAAAATCAAGCGGGGCTACCAGTTTTCGCCGGAAGGCGCCGCCGAACTTACCGCCTTCCACAAGCGCGTCTGCGAGAGCCTGCAAGCCGCCTTTGGTATCTTCATGACCGGCGACATCGTGACCGCCCGCAAGCTTCTGAGTGAAAAAGTCGAGCTGCGCAAAGCCGAGCTAGAAGCAGCTGATCGGCATTTCGAGCGGCTGCGCGAAGGACGGCCCGAAAGCCTAGAGACGACCTCGCTACACCTCGACGTGCTCGCCGACCTCAAGCGTATCCATTCACATATCTGCTCGGTCGCCTATCCGGTACTGGAAGCGGCCGGCGAATTACCGGCGCTGGGAACTGCCAATAATTACACGGCGGCGGACCCGGCGACGTTTCAGCCAAGGTTGCCATGATACCATCGTAACGGCCGAGCATTCTCACTCAATGTCATGTCTGCTGCGGGGTCATCAGCGTCGATTCCGCAATGTCCGCTGCAAGTCCATTTACCCCCGAATTTCAGACATGACGGTCCGTGCTACGAATGGTCGAAACCGGCCTAAACCGGAAATAAGTGCATCAACCGATTAGGATTGCTATTAGGGCTCAGACTCATAAAATGGAAGGTATTGATACGACTCGCGAATTTTGTGCCTTGCCTCGTTGGCGGAATGCTGGAAGTGGCTCAATCTCGCTGACTTCTCGCATTAATGAGATTTGACCCTAGTCACAGTGGACTGGTGCACGCTGTCCCGGTTGTTTGTCGGCCGTTTGTGCATTTAACGCCGCTGCGGACGATGTTCGCTAAGTCTCATGGCAGAGCAGCCTTTACGAATTGGCGCAAATAACCTGCTGCTCTTCGGTGCATCGGCACTATTAACACTGGTGCTCACCGCGAATATTTCCGCAGACGAGCTTCCGAGAGAGTTGGTTGTACAGTGTCAAGGAAATACGAAGCTATCTGTAACGCGCGGAAATAAACCTGAGGTTCAAACGGACACGTTTCATATCACGCTTCGTTTGAAAGATGGCTCCATCGGCAACATTGAGTACAATTTCATCGAAGGCAAAAATTGTGTGCTTGTAGACGGTATTATACGGTGCGAACTTAATACGACGACCCACAACAGCGAGCTAGATACGACGAGCAAAGAACATCGCACGGTCACGATCACCCGTGCTACGGGCGAGACGCATTTGCTGCTGGAATCACGGATTTTCGATGGTACAAACACAAATGGCGAGCCTAGTGCTACTATCGAATCAATCGGAACTGGCGTTTGCCACTCTGCTGCGACCAAGGCGCTTTTCTAACGGCAGATTTTACCTAGCGCGCTCGTATTGACGATGTCGCGACGTCCCCGCGCGTATCGTCGAGCCAGACCCAGACATTTGGATCGTCTTGCGATTGTCGTTTATAGTAATGGTATGGTGTTTGCGACCATAGCAGTATGTTGTCGGTCAAATTATCGAGGATAAACTCTCCTTTATCGGTCTCGACGGTCAGCACCGCGTGACCTTCACCGTTTGCTTCATGCACGATTGTCATCAGTAAAGCCTGTCGCGGCCAACCGGCCTGGAGGAGCATGCGGCGCTTTAATAGTGCATAACTGTGGCAGGCCCCCGCGCCGTCGTCGGGTTAACGCCACCACTGGATCATGCCGTAATGATCCATGTCGGTCTCCGGCCGGATGGTGTGATTGACCCAATTATTCAATTCTTCGAGGTCATCCCAGGCGTTGGCATTTAGGGCGACCTCACGAGGCGGCAGAGGCTTGGTGTTGCATTCGTTCTGGTAGGTCTGACAGAACTTAACCCAACCAATCGGTGGATCCGATGTCTGCTCGCCGACGGGCTCATATAGCTCTCCGGCTCTTGCTCCACCGCTTGCGACGAATGCGTAGAGGCAAGCTAAAGCAGCTGCAATGACAGCATGTCGCCCTGAGACCGGTTTACCAAACAACTGGACCATGAATGACCCCTACCCGTTGGCGGATTTAACCGATCAACGCAACACCTTCTAATCTTGCGAGGTGAGGAGGTGGGCCATGGTGACGTCACGGATTTGGTTCACGGCAGCGCAGAAGGCCGAGCTGTGGGAGCGATGGAAGAACGGGCAAAGTGCTGCGGCTATCTCGCGGGCGCTGGAAAGGAAGAACAAGACCGGCGTTGAGCGGATCGTGGTACTCCATGGAGGGATCGTGCCGGCGTCGCGCCAGAGAGCCTTGGCCGCACTAAGGCTTGAGGAACGCGAAGAGATTTCCCGTGGCATTGCGGTGGGCCGGTCGATCCGGCAGATCGCCCAGGGCCTCGGCCGGGCGCCATCGACAGTAAGCCGGGAGATCAGGCGCAACGGCGGCAGTCGGGCCTATCGTGCGAACTGGGCTGATCGGCGTGCCTGGGAGCGGGCGTTGCGGCCCAAGCCTTGTCGTTTGGCACTGCACCGGGAGCTACGATGGCGCGTGGCGCAGAAGCTCGCGCTGCAATGGTCGCCGGCGCAGATCTCCGGCTGGCTGAAGCAGGAGTTCCCAACCCACCAAAACATGCAGATATCTCACGAAGCGATCTATCGCAGCCTCTTCATCCAGACCCGCGGCGTGCTCAAGCAGGAGCTGACGGCGCAGTTGCGTACGGCGCGGCGGATGCGTCGCCCCAAGAGCCACAACGCGAAGAGTGGACAGGGGCATATCCTCGATATGGTCTCCATTCGCGAGCGGCCCGCCGAGATTGAGGATCGCGCTGTGCCGGGGCATTGGGAAGGGGACCTTCTTACCGGAGCGAACGACACGCACATCGCCACCCTCGTCGAGCGCAATACCCGCTTCACGATGCTCGTTAAAATCCCCCGCAAGGACACGAGGACTGTTGTTGCTGCGCTTGCCAAGCACATCGGCAAGCTGCCTGAGGAGTTGCGACGCTCCCTGACCTGGGATCAAGGCAAAGAGATGCATGCCCATAAGCGTTTCACGGTTGCCACCAACGTCCAGGTCTACTTCTGTGAGCCGCGCAGTCCCTGGCAGCGCGGCTCAAACGAGAACACCAACGGCCTGCTGCGTCAGTACTTTCCGAGAGGGACCGACTTCTCGCGCATCTCTCAGAGCTATCTGAACGCGATTGCTCTGCGGCTCAATCAACGGCCGCGAAAGACCTTGGGCTTCGAAACGCCAGCCGATAGATTGCAAGCGGTGTTGCACTGACCGGTTGAATGCACAGTTCTATTAGGGTCATTCCTTGCACGGAGTTTTTGTTTTGCCGCTAAATCAGAAGATCAAGGTTGAAGACAGGAAGTCTCAAAGAAAAGAAGAAATTAAATCAATTTGTATTAAACAGGTAAGCGGGGCAACTATTTGCAGTCGGCGCAGCATTCCCGCTGCCACCACGCTTCGCGGCCTTCCTTGACCAAAAACCAAACGATTGCCAGCGAACCAACGCCGTCGATCCACCATGCTCCGAAAAGCCATTGAACGGCGAGGCTTGCAACAACCACGAACGACAACCAGCCGCACGTCACGGCCTCCATCGCGTCGGCGCGCAGCGCGCGGCTTCCGATCTTTTCAGCGATCGTGATCTTGCGATGTGCCAAGTAGCGCATGGCAGGAATAGCGACCAGCGCCACAAGGAGCCCAGGCCATGAAAACTCTTCGCCGGTTCCGCTCCATAGTTGCAACATGGCCGCGACCGCGACGTAGGCCGCCAAAAGGAACAACAATCCACCGCCGATCCGACTAGCCATGCGCTCCGCTCGCTCGGAAAGCACTTGTCCGTGGCGTAGCTCGACTGACAGCCGCCACATGAGCACGCTGGCCGATACTAACTCAATGACGCTATCGAGGCCGAATGCCATGAGCACGAGACTACCCGCAGTCAAGCCTGCGGCGATGGCGATAATGGCCTCAACCGTCATCCATCCAATGGTCAGCCATGCGAGCCGGAAAGCCTCACGAATGAGTGGCAGCCGGTCGGATTGCGGCGGCAAGATGAGCGATGGCGGGGCGCAAGTTTCTGCCATTCCCCAAGCATATGGCAGTCAGGCGCTGATGTCTGCCTTGGGTCTTGGTCGTGTCAAAACTCTTTGAGACAAGAGGGGATTCAGCGACCCTGACGGCAGGGCGCACGTATTCTCCGGGTCTTGGCTATGCCCTGATGGCCGCCATGAGCGGCTGGATACCCATGATGTTCATCACACGGGTGAGATTATAGGCCAACACATGCAAGGCCATTTCTGAGGCGACGCGCGGCAGCGTCTTCATCAGGAAGTGTGTGGCGCCCACCCTCCGCTATCCATACGAGATCAGGGACGCGAAGGAATATTTCGACGACATTCCTGACGTGAAGGTCGAGCCGGATATGCTCAAGCTGGCCCAGCACATCCTCCAGACCAAGGCGACGGACTTCGACCCTTCGCAGTTTGTGGATCACTACGAGGAAGCCGTTGTCGAGATGCTCAAGCAGAAGCAGGCCGGCTTGCCGGTATCGCGGGAGCATGCTCCGCCGCGGCCGCAGAATGTTGCGAACCTCATGGACGCGCTCCGCCGCAGCATTGCGCAGGAAAAAGCCGCATCCACTCCGCCGAAGAAAGGGCGCAAGCGCATCGAAGGACAGGGCGAGATGCTGCTTCCCATTTCGGGCACGAAGGGCGCGCAAGCCACAGCAAAGCCAGGCGAGCGAGCAAGCACTCGTCAGGAGAACGCGGGTTATCTCGGTGCGGACATTTCCAAGACTCGGCAGCGACGTCGATCGGAGTGATGCGGTGAGCAACGGGAACAAAACCTCCACCCCTCGGACGGCGGATGACACCACACCGATCATAGTGCCTGACGGCGCCGGCATTTGGACGTTCGGTGACCATCTGAGACATAACGCCGGGCATGCCGGCACTATTCCCCTCGCGCTTGACGAATTCGGTCGCTGCCTTATCTGCATACGCCGTGGTTTCTTTACGCCGAACGCGTAGTCGTTGATCCGATAGTGTTGGTCACCCGTCATCATTGCTAGATTGCCACCAACAAACAATCGACTTCGGCCGCCGCGCGGCGGCCGCCCGCCCGCTGCGGCACAGACGGCTGGCGCAGCTCGCGCATCCTCCAGGTCGGTCTCGCATGCCCATCGCTCTCCACGGCCTCGCGCTCTGCAAAGCGAGCCATGCCATAAACCTCCTCAACGCAGTTGTTGAACCGGGGCGCTGTCGCACACACCGCCTAGCTCGCGCCGCGCGGTCAGCGCCGGCAGCAACGCCGCGCCCCCAGCGCACGCGTATGCATGAGCAAAAAGGTCAACGCGGGTCACGTCCGTGCTGCGGAATTTGGCGATCGATTGTCGACGATCCCATATCTCGCTGCGCTCGCTCGCCGTCACCATCGCCGTCGCCCCGACCAGGCGAAGCCGACGTCATCATCGCCCCGACCGCAGCCGCGAAAGGTGTCAAGTGGAGCGATCTTCATATTTACATTCTCCGGCGCAATGGGTTAAGGGTTCCGCATGCCGGAGACGATAAATCCCAAAAGAACTTTCAGAACTTCCTGAAGTCAGCCTGAAATCTCTCGATAACCATTCCATTGAAGTTAGATCTGATCCTTTTGAATCCGCCAAATCACACTTCTTCGATACGAGCAGCTGGGGCGAATTCTGCGACGTCACCCTTACCTTGAGGCAAGCCCGTCAGCCCGACCGCGGCGGTTGGGTAAGGATCGACGACTATCGGTGCAGACAAGCTTTTCGGCACTTCATGAACCTTCTCAACAGAGCAGTATATGGAGCGGCATTTCGTCGATACGGCAAAAGCCTTCGTGTATTACCCGTGCTTGAAAAAGGCGAGGTCCGCGCTCGCTCATTACGTTCATGGGATCGTGGCACGCCGGGTCGATGGCATATTCATTGCGCAATTGAATTGCCGTCGCACTTCGATGGCATTGCCCTTGAAAAGCTAATCCGCGAGTGTTGGGCGAAGGTCGAGTGGGGTCATGGCCGAATTTTAGTCCGCGACGGTGCGAACGCGGGTTGGATCAACTACATGTTAAAAGACCGTCAGAAGTCGGAGTTTGACGGTTTCGTTGACTGCATAATAATAGAGTCTTTGCACAATCCAATTGCCGACGCGTAGACGTTCTTTTGGAATGGGACTCTTCATAGACAAAGCCTGCCCAAGGGCGATTGGTTAGCAGTCGCCTTGTTTCCTGTTATGGCGCGGGTCGGTCTGCTGACCGAACTCGCTGGAATCGGCGGGCCGCCTCGCGCGCGCGCGAGAGGCGTGCAATTAACGTCAACGCTGCCAGATTCCGCTGACCTTTCCGAGCGGCGCGTTGCGCGAGCGAGGCCGAGCGCACCATGTCAGTGCTGCGGAATTTGGCCATCGATTGTCGATGACCCCATAGCTCGCCGCGCTCGCCCGGCGCCGGGCGCCGCGGCGGCATCATCATCGATCGCCCCGACCGTCCGAGCTCCATCGTCGCCCCAAACCGGAATCGGCCAACAACAATTCCACGAAAAAGAAATGGCGACGGCGGCCAGCAGGCGGCGCCCCGCCCAGGCGGCTCAACCAGATGGCGCGGGTCGGTCTGCTGACCGAACTCGCTGGAATCGGCGGGCCGCCTCGCGCGCGCGCGAGAGGCGTGCAATTAACGTCAACGCTGCCAGATTCCGCTGACCTTTCCGAGCGGCGCGTTGCGCGAGCGAGGCCGAGCGCACCATGTCAGTGCTGCGGAATTTGGCCATCGATTGTCGATGACCCCATAGCTCGCCGCGCTCGCCCGGCGCCGGGCGCCGCGGCGGCATCATCATCGATCGCCCCGACCGTCCGAGCTCCATCGTCGCCCCAAACCGGAATCGGCCAACAACAATTCCACGAAAAGAAATGGCGACGGCGGCCAGCAGGCGGCGCCCCGCCCAGGCGGCTCAACCAGATGGCGCGGGTCGGTCTGCTGACCGAACTCGCTGGAATCGGCGGGCCGCCTCGCGCGCGCGCGAGAGGCGTGCAATTAACGTCAACGCTGCCAGATTCCGCTGACCTTTCCGAGCGGCGCGTTGCGCGAGCGAGGCCGAGCGCACCATGTCAGTGCTGCGGAATTTGGCCATCGATTGTCGATGACCCCATAGCTCGCCGCGCTCGCCCGGCGCCGGGCGCCGCGGCGGCATCATCATCGATCGCCCCGACCGTCCGAGCTCCATCGTCGCCCCAAACCGGAATCGGCCAACAACAATTCCACGAAAAAGAAATGGCGACGGCGGCCAGCAGGCGGCGCCCCGCCCAGGCGGCTCAACCAGATGGCGCGGGTCGGTCTGCTGACCGAACTCGCTGGAATTGGCGGGCCGCCTCGCGCGCGCGCGAGAGGCGTGCAATTAACGTCAACGCTGCCAGATTCCGCTGACCTTTCCGAGCGGCGCGTTGCGCGAGCGAGGCCGAGCGCACCATGTCAGTGCTGCGGAATTTGGCCATCGATTGTCGATGACCCCATAGCTCGCCGCGCTCGCCCGGCGCCGGGCGCCGCGGCGGCATCATCATCGATCGCCCCGACCGTCCGAGCTCCATCGTCGCCCCAAACCGGAATCGGCCAACAACAATTCCACGAAAAAGAAATGGCGACGGCGGCCAGCAGGCGGCGCCCCGCCCAGGCGGCTCAACCAGATGGCGCGGGTCGGTCTGCTGACCGAACTCGCTGGAATCGGCGGGCCGCCTCGCGCGCGCGCGAGAGGCGTGCAATTAACGTCAACGCTGCCAGATTCCGCTGACCTTTCCGAGCGGCGCGTTGCGCGAGCGAGGCCGAGCGCACCATGTCAGTGCTGCGGAATTTGGCCATCGATTGTCGATGACCCCATAGCTCGCCGCGCTCGCCCGGCGCCGGGCGCCGCAGCGGCATCATCATCGATCGCCCCGACCGTCCGAGCTCCATCGTCGCCCCAAACCGGAATCGGCCAACAACAATTCCACGAAAAAGAAATGGCGACGGCGGCCAGCAGGCGGCGCCCCGCCCAGGCGGCTCAACCAGATGGCGCGGTCGGTCTGCTGACCGAACTCGCTGGAATCGGCGGGCCGCCTCGCGCGCGCGCGAGAGGCGTGCAATTAACGTCAACGCTGCCAGATTCCGCTGACCTTTCCGAGCGGCGCGTTGCGCAGCGAGGCCGAGCGCACCATGTCAGTGCTGCGGAATTTGGCCATCGATTGTCGATGACCCCATAGCTCGCCGCGCTCGCCCGGCGCCGGGCGCCGCGGCGGCATCATCATCGATCGCCCCGACCGTCCGAGCTCCATCGTCGCCCCAAACCGGAATCGGCCAACAACAATTCCACGAAAAAGAAATGGCGACGGCGGCCAGCAGGCGGCGCCCCGCCCAGGCGGCTCAACCAGATGGCGCGGGTCGGTCTGCTGACCGAACTCGCTGGAATCGGCGGGCCGCCTCGCGCGCGCGCGAGAGGCGTGCAATTAACGTCAACGCTGCCAGATTCCGCTGACCTTTCCGAGCGGCGCGTTGCGCGAGCGAGGCCGAGCGCACCATGTCAGTGCTGCGGAATTTGGCCATCGATTGTCGATGACCCCATAGCTCGCCGCGCTCGCCCGGCGCCGGGCGCCGCGGCGGCATCATCATCGATCGCCCCGACCGTCCGAGCTCCATCGTCGCCCCAAACCGGAATCGGCCAACAACAATTCCACGAAAAAGAAATGGCGACGGCGGCCAGCAGGCGGCGCCCCGCCCAGGCGGCTCAACCAGATGGCGCGGGTCGGTCTGCTGACCGAACTCGCTGGAATCGGCGGGCCGCCTCGCGCGCGCGCGAGAGGCGTGCAATTAACGTCAACGCTGCCAGATTCCGCTGACCTTTCCGAGCGGCGCGTTGCGCGAGCGAGGCCGAGCGCACCATGTCAGTGCTGCGGAATTTGGCCATCGATTGTCGATGACCCCATAGCTCGCCGCGCTCGCCCGGCGCCGGGCGCCGCGGCGGCATCATCATCGATCGCCCCGACCGTCCGAGCTCCATCGTCGCCCCAAACCGGAATCGGCCAACAACAATTCCACGAAAAAGAAATGGCGACGGCGGCCAGCAGGCGGCGCCCCGCCCAGGCGGCTCAACCAGATGGCGCGGGTCGGTCTGCTGACCGAACTCGCTGGAATCGGCGGGCCGCCTCGCGCGCGCGCGAGAGGCGTGCAATTAACGTCAACGCTGCCAGATTCCGCTGACCTTTCCGAGCGGCGCGTTGCGCGAGCGAGGCCGAGCGCACCATGTCAGTGCTGCGGAATTTGGCCATCGATTGTCGATGACCCCATAGCTCGCCGCGCTCGCCCGGCGCCGGGCGCCGCGGCGGCATCATCATCGATCGCCCCGACCGTCCGAGCTCCATCGTCGCCCCAAACCGGAATCGGCCAACAACAATTCCACGAAAAAGAAATGGCGACGGCGGCCAGCAGGCGGCGCCCCGCCCAGGCGGCTCAACCAGATGGCGCGGGTCGGTCTGCTGACCGAACTCGCTGGAATCGGCGGGCCGCCTCGCGCGCGCGCGAGAGGCGTGCAATTAACGTCAACGCTGCCAGATTCCGCTGACCTTTCCGAGCGGCGCGTTGCGCGAGCGAGGCCGAGCGCACCATGTCAGTGCTGCGGAATTTGGCCATCGATTGTCGATGACCCCATAGCTCGCCGCGCTCGCCCGGCGCCGGGCGCCGCGGCGGCATCATCATCGATCGCCCCGACCGTCCGAGCTCCATCGTCGCCCCAAACCGGAATCGGCCAACAACAATTCCACGAAAAAGAAATGGCGACGGCGGCCAGCAGGCGGCGCCCCGCCCAGGCGGCTCAACCAGATGGCGCGGGTCGGTCTGCTGACCGAACTCGCTGGAATCGGCGGGCCGCCTCGCGCGCGCGCGAGAGGCGTGCAATTAACGTCAACGCTGCCAGATTCCGCTGACCTTTCCGAGCGGCGCGTTGCGCGAGCGAGGCCGAGCGCACCATGTCAGTGCTGCGGAATTTGGCCATCGATTGTCGATGACCCCATAGCTCGCCGCGCTCGCCCGGCGCCGGGCGCCGCGGCGGCATCATCATCGATCGCCCCGACCGTCCGAGCTCCATCGTCGCCCCAAACCGGAATCGGCCAACAACAATTCCACGAAAAAGAAATGGCGACGGCGGCCAGCAGGCGGCGCCCCGCCCAGGCGGCTCAACCAGATGGCGCGGGTCGGTCTGCTGACCGAACTCGCTGGAATCGGCGGGCCGCCTCGCGCGCGCGCGAGAGGCGTGCAATTAACGTCAACGCTGCCAGATTCCGCTGACCTTTCCGAGCGGCGCGTTGCGCGAGCGAGGCCGAGCGCACCATGTCAGTGCTGCGGAATTTGGCCATCGATTGTCGATGACCCCATAGCTCGCCGCGCTCGCCCGGCGCCGGGCGCCGCGGCGGCATCATCATCGATCGCCCCGACCGTCCGAGCTCCATCGTCGCCCCAAACCGGAATCGGCCAACAACAATTCCACGAAAAAGAAATGGCGACGGCGGCCAGCAGGCGGCGCCCCGCCCAGGCGGCTCAACCAGATGGCGCGGGTCGGTCTGCTGACCGAACTCGCTGGAATCGGCGGGCCGCCTCGCGCGCGCGCGAGAGGCGTGCAATTAACGTCAACGCTGCGCAACGCGCATCACCGAATTGTTGAAACCGAATGGCTGTCGCGCGCTACCCCCTAGCTCGCGTCGCGCCGCCAGCGCCCGCCATCATCAGCGCCTCGCGCGCGCGAGTGGTGAGCAATAAAGGTGAACGAGGCGACTCGATTCGTCCCTGTTGCTACTTCACGAATACATATCGTCCCGGTGCATCCTCGATCGCGGCAAAGCCGGCTGCCGCGTCACCGAGCGGCGGCGGCGGAACCGGCTGACTTGACCGCGCGGCGAGCCACGCGCTCCATGCCGGCCACCATGAACCCTCGTTCGGCGCGTGTTCGGCACGCCATTTGTCGGGATCGATATAACATTCGCCGTGCTCGCGCACGGCCATGCGGAAATGCCGATGTGGGTGTCCCGGTTCGGACAATATTCCCGCGTTGTGTCCACCACTTGTCAGGACAAAAGTGATGGGAGCCTCGGTCAAAAGATGCAGCTTGAAGACCGAGTGCCAAGGGGCGACGTGGTCACGCTCCGTGGAGACGGCGAAGAGGGGCAGGAGGATGTCGTGCAGCGCCACCGGCCGGCCGGCCACTTCGAACCGGCCCTCAGCAAAGTCGTTATTTAGAAAAAGCGACCGCAGATATTGCGAATGCATGCGGAAGGGCATCCGTGTCGCATCGGCGTTCCAGGCCATAATATCGATTGGAAAGGACTGCTCGCCCATCAGGTAGTCGTGGATGCTGCGCGACCAGATCAGATCATTTGATCGCGATATCTGGAACGTCCCGGCCATCTGCCTGGAGTCGAGGTAGCCGCGCTCCCACATCATGTCTTCGAGAAACGCGACTTGGCTCTCGTTGATGAAGAGCATCAGCTCGCCAGCCTCGGTGAAGTCGACCTGGGCGGCGAACAGGCTCAGGCTCGCCAGCCGCTCGTGCCCGTCGCGCGCCATAGCTGCGGCTGTGATTGCGAGCAGCGTTCCGCCGAGGCAATAACCGACCGCGTGCACCTTGCCGGCGCCGGTAATGGCGGTCGCCGCCTTGATCGTCGGAAGCACGCCCTCGGTGCGATAATCGTCGAAACCGACATTGCGATCCTCCGCGCCGGGGTTCTTCCAGGAAACCATGAATACGGTGAAGCCCTGGTGGGTGAGGAACTTGACTAGAGAATTCGCGGGTGACAGGTCGAGGATGTAGTATTTCATGATCCAGGCCGGCACGATCACGATCGGCTCCGGGCGGACGCGGTCGGTTGCAGGCGCGTATTGGATGATTTCTGCAAGACGCGTGCGCAGGACGACCTTGCCCGGCGTCACCGCTACTGTTTCGCCGACCTTAAATGCCTCCGTGCCGCGCGGGGGTGCGCCGCTTTGCGCTCGCGTCAAGTCGGCGATCCAGTTCGCGTAACCGCGCACCAGGTTATCGCCCGACTCGGCGCGCGTGCGCGCAAGGACCTCCGGATTTGTGGCGATGAAATTCGAGGGAGCGACGGTGTCGAGGAGTTGCCGCGCCGTGAAATTTGCCGTGTCGTCATGGCCCTGGCTGACGCCGCGCAAATGCGTTGTCGCTGCTTCCCACCAGCGTTCGATCGACAAAAAGTTGTGAGCGTAAACGTTGAACGGAAAAGCCCGCCAGTCCGGCGCACGAAAGCGATCATCGTGCGGCAATGCGCGCTCGGATGGATCGCCCGGCGAGCCGGACGCGGATTGCGCGGCGAAGGCTAAATTGTCCGCGGCTCCGGCGATCGCTTGCTGTGCCAGTTCAGCCTGCTTGCCGGGCGAAAACGCAAGATGCGCCCACCAGTCGAAAAAAGCTCCTCCTAGCGCGGCCGGCGATAAGCCCAACGTGGCGTGGGAAATGGCCGCATGCGCCGTACGGTCGAGAACCTGAAATGCAGTGTCAGAAGACGATTCCTGAACTGCACTCCCTTCGGCTGCGATTGTGCTCGCTTGCGGCACTACAGCGTCACCCGCGTGGACGAGGGCAACACGCGGCATGACCACCTCCACTACACTCGCTCGGCCGGCTACGTGTTGAGGCCGCCACCGCCTTTGAACAGCGAACCGTTGGGCAGCAGGCGGGTGGCCGCCTCCATGAACTTCTGGGTATCGGCGAGGAGATGTTTGCCGTCTTCCGCCATCATTTCAAACCGCCGGCTGGTCCACTCCTGGCAAGTCGCCATTGCCTCCGGGATAGAACGCGCTGCCGTCAATTTGGAGACAAACTCAGAAGCAAGATTAGCTTCCGATTGGGCACGATCGAACCATTGACGGTTCGTCTCCTGAAATTCGTTGAGAAGCTCGGTCTGCATGTTGACGAACTCCTCGATGCGCTTTTTTCCCATCTCGGCAAACTCAGTGGACATCGGATTGGGTAGTGAGGACTTTTCGGCGCGTTCGGTGTGGGATTCCTTTTGGGCCATGACGCGATTCCTTCTACCGTCGACTAGGTGCAACGGTTCAACTTAGTCACCATTGACCGCGTCCAGCATTGACATGGATCAAGCATTTATGTCGCAACTGCTAGGGATGTGCGTCCATTCATGTAAGGTCGCAGACATTTGATCTTTGAAATTTTTCCCAATGCTACTGTCATAATCCTATCAAATTCGATTTTAATTCAATCGGATCAAGCGCTAGCGCTGTACGTCTCCCGCGTGACCGGCCGCGCTGCCACCGCGTTTCTCGCGCCGCGTCCGAGAAGTATTGCCGAGTGGATTCGTCGTGTATCATCGCGAGCATCTGCTTCTAGTCGGTGCTGAAGGGTCCGAAAGATACGCCGCACCTCTCTTGAGGGGGTAAAGTGCTCACCGCCAATTCCAGGCGCTCTGCTTTCTCGTCTAAACCGATCCACCGCAGTTTGCGTATCAATCGCGCCCAGTCATGGGGTATTTGTGGTTCGATGCAGATCAGATTGTCTTCGTCTCGCCGTTCCATGAACTCCTCCCTGCTCGCTTTGTTAGTGAAGGCCGGGAAGGCTTTCCTGCCGCTTCTTATTCGGTCTTTTCCGCCAGACCGTTGGCGACTGCTTTCGTCACGGAGGCGATGATCTTTTGGCCATCCTCGAATAGGCGTCGTCCATCATCAGCCGCCATTTGCATGCGTTGAGAAACGCAATCCCGATATGCTTCCAGTCCTTCGGGAATGGATCGGCTCGCCGTCACTTTCGTCGCCAGTTCAGACCAGAGTTCTACCTCCGATTTGACCCGAGCAACCCATGCCCGACTGGCCTTCTCGTATTCGTCAAGCGACTCCTTCTGCATTTTGAACATTGCCTCAGTCCGTTCTTTCCCCAGCTGTAGGAACTGCGCTGCTCCTACTCCGGCCGGCGCTGTGGCGTCTCCCGTTATTCCGCGAGCCATCGTTGCTCTCCACGCAATGAAGCTAATACCTAAAAACGCTAACACTGAGCAATTGAGCGCGCCATTGGCCTTACTCGCAAAAGGTTGATCAGGATCAAACTTCGCAGCAGTTTTTTCGCTCAAAATGCTTTTATGACATTCGTAGGACAAGAGAAGATGACGAAGGCTCCAACGTCGAGTGGTGGTCATGGGCTGTCAGTTCGCGCCGTCGACCCCTGGGCTCCGTCAGCCGGGCGAATGCACCAGCTATTGACCGATGAAGAACGCGCTCGCCTCGCCGTTATGTCGTCCATTGTTCGGTTTAAGAAAGGCGAGGTCATTTACCAGGAAGGCGATCCCGCCGATGCGGTTTTCAATATCAACACAGGTGTGGTAACGGCCTATAGAAAAGCGCCGGACGGAAGCGAAGATATGGTTGCGTTTTTGCTTCCTAGCGACCTTTTCGGCCTGTCCGCCGAAGGAAGGTATACAAACTCGACCAAGGCAATAACGGCCGTCACCGCGTATCGTCTTCCGGTTAGGGCGTTGCGAAGCCGCCTTCCGAAGGACGCCGACTTGGAATTTCATGTTATTTGCAAGCTCTGCCAGGAACTGCGGCAAGCTCAGCGACACATCTTTTTACTAAGCCAGAAAAGAGCGGTCACCAGGGTCGCGATGTTCCTGCAACTCGTCGAACAACTTGAAATCGCCAGAGGCGAGCAAGCGGCCGAAATCTATCTACCGATGGACCGCTCGGACATTGGCGAGTACATCGGAATTACGCTTGCAGCCGTAAGCAGGGCATTTCGCACCCTAAACACACGCGGTGTCATCAAGTTCCGGGATCGATGGCATGTGAAGATCCTGGACCGCGACGCCTTCGAGAAAATCGCAGGGGAGCGCTAAAAAACGTATTGCTGGTGAGTAGCCGTGTGGAATTGATCAGGGCACACACGGCGCGCCAAGGGTCCCCAACATGGCTAGAGTGGGCGGCTTGCGGCTATCACGGCCGGTGCCTGCAAATCCTGGCGGACCTAGCGAAATCAGCGTTTTGGGGGCCGCGTTAAGCTACTCGCTGTGGACCATCGCGCGCGAGCGCGCTTGACGTCCAGTCAACGCGGCTTTCGATCAGGGCTGTCGGCGCCGTCGACCCAGTTGCTCGTTCGCGGCCGCATCGTCGGTCGCTCCGATCGCCCGAGCGCCAGCGGCGGCCCCGACCCGGAATATCACTGCAAAGGAATCCGGCGCCGCCGGCGACATCACCATCGTGCGGCCTCAAGCCGCTGCACCACCCAGGCGGCCCGAGCAGGTCGAGATGCGCCGCGCCAGAGTCTTCGGCGACCACCCGCCAAGGGATAAAGAACACCAGCTCGCCAGCTGAAAATGTCGGAGAGAGAGCACGCCGCACCGACCCCCTCACCGAATTGTTGAAACCGGATGGCTGTCGCGCGCCACCCCGTAGCTCGCATCGCGCCGGGGCGCCCGCCATCATCAGCGCCTCGCGCGCGCGAGTGGGGAGCGATCCGTTGAGTTTGAGGTGGACGACGAGACCCCCCGCGTCCGCATCTGAAGCCAGCACCCACGAGGCTGAAAAAATCGGGCTGCGTCGATACTCCGATTTTTTCAGCAGAATTGGCCACGAGCCGACATTCACGCTTAGAATACTGAGCCGGTTCTATTCGACCGTCTCTTCCGAGACGGCACCAGTAGCCGGATTTACGTGATGGATCTGGTGGCATATCGGACAGGTCACCGCCTCATAGAGGTGCTTGTCCTCTGAGATATCTTCGGCGGAAAAGCCTTGAACGCGGCATCCGGTTTTGGGGCAGCGGTATATGAAAAGCGGCATGTGCGCACGTCCCAGGCCGAGATCGCGACCGTAACATTGTGAAATTCAGCCAACCGGCCCCGGGCACGCCATCGGCAGGTCGAGCGCCTTGACGGACTTCAAATGGATGCGATCAAGTAGCCTTGTTGACGACTTTGGACACGCCCGTCCTGATCTTCTCAGCAGTTTCAGTCACTATCTCCTGAGCGAGTCCGCAAAGCTCCTTATTCTGGGCGGCCGCGATCTCAAATTGCTTGCGAACCTGCGCGGTCGACAGCTCGATAAATTCCGAGGGGGACTTCACACCCAACAGCCTATCGATGTAGTCGAAGGCGGTACGAGTGTTGGCGCGACCCATCTCGATGAGCTTGTGATTATAGTCTGTCGCACGCTTGACAGCGGCCTCGTAGGTACTTTCGAACAAGTCGGCTGCTTTCTCACTGGCTTCTTTAGCCCTTTCGCAAGCGTCTCTGGTCCGTTCGACACCCTTTTCAGTCATCTCACGAAGCGCTTCCGGCACTTCCATATTTGACAGGTCGAATTTCGGCATCTCGAACTTAAGAAGTCCGTAGTCCGGTACATCAATCGGGGAGGTAGCGTGTTTCGCCGTTTTGGCTTTGGTGGCGATAGGGGTGGTTTCCGTCATGACACTTACTTCCTTGGAAGGCGGTATTAGATTGAATACTTCGGTCGGGGGTTCCGAAGTTGTGGAATTCAAGCGATAAACAGCCCGGCCGTCATTGATCTACATCAATTTGGACCGCGCCCGATTTTGATAGTGGTTCTCGATGCCATCGGTTTGACGCGGTACCTATGCTTCATACACGCGCTCCATCCGGATGGTCTGAGGCAGCATTGGCCCCGATAACTCCCTGTCGGGGCCGCTTTTTGTTATCAATCGTCATCAGCGCCCACACACTTACGATTATAGCGCCCGCAAACCCAGACGCCGCTAATTTCATCGCCGCAGGAAAAGCTCACCTATCCGATCTTTTGTCTGGTGCGCGGGAGAATTGACCGCCCCCACCGGGTGCGCGCTGCCTAAAGCCAAGCCGATTGCGAGGCCGGACCGTGCTGGTTATGCTTTCTAAACATCGAAAGCTGGGAGGACGGCACTGCGCCCTACGTAACCGCGGCCCTTTTATCGCTATCGCTTTTGGCTGGCAGCGGACTTGCTCGAGCCAACGAGCTCAAAAGCGATGGCGTCGGTCGCCCTGAAATCGACACTAGACGACCTTGCGGCAAAATTCGAAAGCACCGGCGGCGGCAAGGTGACGATGGTTTACGGCCTTGCGGCGCAGTTGAAGCAGCGCGTCTCCGACGGCGAAGCGGACGACGTCGCCGTCCTGATCCGACCGATGATGGAAGATCTTCTCAAGCAGGGAAAATTAGCAGCCGGCAGCCTTACCAATGTCGGCGGCACGCCGGTCGCGATCGCCATTCGGGCAGGCGCCCCCAAGCCCGATATAAGCACTGTCGATGCACTGAAACACACGCTGATCTCGGCCAAATCGATTTCATACGCCGATCCGACGAAAGGCGGCGCGAGCGGCGTCTACTTCGCCAAGGTTGTCGATCAGCTCGGCCTGACCGACGAACTCAAGGCGAAGACGATTCTGGTGCCCGGCGCCCAGGCTCCCGAGCTTGTCGCCAAGGGCGAAGCCGAATTGGGTGTCGCGCAAGGTTCGGAAATCGTTCCGGTTGCGGGCGCGGAGATGCTCGGACCGTTGCCGGGCAAGTTCGGCAGCGTGACACTGTTTACCGCGGGCATCGCCGCGGCGAGCAAAGCGCCCGATGCCGCCAAGGCGTTCATCAAGTTCATTACCGGACCGGATGCGGCGCCAATCCTGAAGGTTAAGGGCTTCGCGCCGGGCTGATTACGAAAAATACAGGTCCGTTAAAGCGCCAACATGGGACTGATGGCGGACATCGGATTACGTCAGCGACGGGCCGAGAACGGTCATTAGGCACATGGCGTTGAATGCTGGCGGCAGCTCCATGCCATATCCGGAAATCACCAGTCTTTATCTGATCACCTTGTCCGCCTGTGCCAATAGTTCGGTGGGAAGCGTAACACCGATCGCATCCGCTGTCCGCTTGTTGATGACGAGCTCAAACGTCGTCGGCTGTTCGATCGGCAATTCGCTGGCCGGCGTGCCTCGCAAAAGTTTCTGCACATACGTCGCAAGCTGGCGATATACCGCGTCGATATTCGGTCCATAAGACATCAAGCCACCAGCTTCGACGTATTCGCTGGCGTCGAATACCGCGGGTAGCCGTTGCTTCGCACATAGCTCGGCGATCTGGCTGAGGTAGGTCACGACCGCAGGGTTGCGGAAGGTCATGATGCCGTCAACGTTGCTCGCGGATGCTTGTGCCAATGCCGCGGTAATGTCTTCTAGCGAGCGGGCGTTCAAAGCGACAAGGCTGAGATCGAGCTCTCGCGCCGCGGCTTGTGCAACTTGCCAATCGTGATCCGCGGTTTTGACATTTGGGAAGTCGCCCCGCAGCAACACCCCAACACGATGCACCGCGGGTACGGCTTCCTTCAGCAATGATAGCCGTTTTGGGTTCAATTCCTCCGTCATCGTATAGATACCAGTGATATTGCCGCCTGGCCGGGCTAGCGACTGCGCCATGCCATCGGCCACAGGATCGTCCACCATACGGCCGATCACCGGAACGGTTTTCGTAACGCGAGCCGCTGCGGCGATCGACGGCTGGCTGGTAGCCAAGATGATCGTCACGCCAGCGTCGAGCAGCTCAGTGGTGAGACCCTGCAACCGAGAGCCGTTGCCATCAGCGTAACGTTCCTCAATCATGTAGTTGCGACCTTCGACCAAGCCGAGCGCCTTCATACCCTCCCGGAATGCCTGCAACTGATCCGGAGTATGTTGCGCGCCTTGAATTTTGAGCCAGCCGATCCGGACCGGAGATCCATTTGCGGCGCTTAACGCTCGCGTCGCCAGCAAAAGGAGTGGCAACGAAGCCAGCAAGCGACGGCGCTTGACGAGGAGCGATGACAACACAACCTCACTACCAAGATTGGGGGTGATCGTTGGTCGAAGCATCCAATCTGAACTGCCTCATCCGATCGCTCTGCTCGCCGCATGCCGAGTTCCGTGCTGGGTATGTTGAACCATATTACACCCGCTCAGTAATGCAGGCTCAATGTCGCATGTGGGTCAATCACTACCGAAATTCGATTCCGCGTTAGGTCCGCTTGACCCCCGATAGCGAGCCAATAGCGGACGTCTCGGTACTTCGGTTCGGGGCCAAACTCTGCCGTGAGCATTGCAGCAAAACGCATGCTTCCTTCACGTATATTTTTGGGCTTCCGGCTCGCCGGTTAGCTCCGATATTCCCGACGGGTAGACTGATGTCCCCTACGAACGGGAATTGTTCACAACCACCACCATCTGCTGCGCCGGCACACGACGCAATATCCTCGCAATTCACCGTAGCATCGTTTACGCCTACACGACTACGGCGCTCAAAGCGTACGAGACAACGAGATTCCATCATCTGCTCGCTACCAATTTCTCTAATTCTGCACGCACCTCCTCTGTGACTGTTGTCCAATCGCCAATCGCCTTTTGCCTGAACAACCGGCCTGTCGGATACCATGGCGTATCCTTGCCAGCGACAAGCCAACGCCAATCTGGAGTATCGTGCAACAGTACCCAAAAGGGTCTTCCCAGTGCACCAGCAAGGTTGACGATGGACGTATCGCTGGAAAGGACCAAATCCAGCGACATCATAATTGCAGCGGTATCCTGAAAATCGTTTATTTCTTGCTCCAGCCGTATTATTTGGGGATTAGCATCTAATAATTGTTCATCACCCGGACGCAGAGTTTTCTGGATGCTAAAGTATCTTATGCCCTTGACGCTAAGAGCGGGCAGGAGATTTTTCAGGAGAATGGAACGATAGCGATCATTACGGAAATTTGTATTGCCAGCCCAGCCGATACCGACTTTTATTTCCTCCCCATCAAACTTAGAACGCCATTTTTTAACTAAGTCCTTCGACGCAGCCAGGTATGGAGTTCTAGCTGGAATTGTTTGCATCGTCGTCTTAAACGCTAGAGGCAAACTCATAATCGGACAATGCACATCGAAATACGGAATCGTCTCTCCTTGAGAAATTAACATCGAAATTCCTTCAAGATTTTTCAGCAACGACTTCAAGGGCGGCTCCACCTCGGCAACGACTCGTGCTCCCAACTGGGCGACCATCGGTATGTAGCGACAACCCAATAGCGTGTCGCCGAAGCCTTGCTCTGCATGAACTAGGATAGTCTTGTTTCCTATATCGCTATCGCCCAACCATATCGGTTGGCGAAATTTGCGTTTCCAACCTACCGCCGATTTCGGTTGCCATCGATATTCATATTTTTTCCAACCCTCCGTTAGTTCTCCTAACGATAATCTGAGGCACGCTTCATTAAAATGCGCCTCCGTCAGATCGGATTTGAGCGCTAGCGCCTTGTCGTATGCGGCAAAAGCCTCGTCGTGGCGCTTGAGTTCTCGACACACATGGCCGTGACCAAGCCACGCTCCGGCCAGATCAGGTTTGAGCGCCAACGCCTTGTCGTATGCAGCAAAAGCCTCGTCGTGGCGCTTGAGTTCTAGACACACATTGCCGCGACCAAGCCACGCTCCGGCCAGATCAGGTTTGAGCGCCAACGCCTTGTCGTACGCAGCAAAAGCCTCGTCGTGGCGCTTGAGTTCTAGACACACATTGCCGCGACCAAGCCACGCTCCGGCCAGATCAGGTTTGAGCGCCAACGCCTTGTCGTATGCAGCAAAAGCCTCGTCGTAGCGCTTGAGTTCTAGACACACATTGCCCTGGCCCTGCCAGGCTTCGGCGAAACTCGGCGCAATCGCAAGGGCGCGATCAATCGCGCCGAGGGAGGTCTCGTGCCGTCCCACTTCCGATAAACTCCGGGCACGGGCCAAAAGAGCTTGCGGATCGTCAGGCCGGCTGGCGATCGCCCGCTCGAAACTGACAACAGCCTCGTCGTGCCGGCCGAGTGCGGCGAGCGCCGTCCCGCGATTGTACCAATTCTCAGCGCAATCCGGCGCCGCCGCTAGGGCGCGGTCATAGGCTTCGACCGCTTCGCCATGACGGCCGAGATCGCTCAAGACGTCGGCGCGGTGGCCATGTGCCTGTACCAAGTCCGGAGCGAGCGCAAGCGCACGATCGAAGCTTGCCAACGCCTCCTCATGCTGGCCGAGCGCAGCAAGCGCGCGGCCCAGCAGCACATGGGCGCGCGCGTGGCCCGGATCGCCGGAAAGGGCTTTGCGCGCACGCTCGGCGCCATCGGCGAAACGCCCCTGCTGGCAGGCGATCAGTCCAAGGTAATAATGGGCGTCGGCATGGTGCGGCTCGGCCTGCAGCAATGCCGAATAGCGCGCCGCAGCCTCTGCCACGGCACCGCGCCGGTGCAGCGCCAGCGCTTCTTGTAGTAAATCGCTTGTCTGTGACACGACGACGAGTAGGCTAGCACATCCGCGGGTCGCTTGTGCAGCACAGCAAACCTGGCGCCGGCAACCGCGCGATGGGTCATTTGCGACCGATCCAGCCGCTTTTGCCAGCCAGATCATGTCCGCTACGCCTCGACAGCGGACGTGAGGCTTGCAGGCAGAATTTCCATCGCGCCGGAAGCGCTGAGCAATGGTGCTCGCCGACGGTGGC
>CAWEAH010000003.1:0-162533 GCA_963807125.1 uncultured Alphaproteobacteria bacterium | reverse complement strand
GCCAGCGATACGGGACCGTTACGGCCCGGCCACCGGGCGGGTGGCAGGCACCACGCCCATCCCCCGATCGGCCCCGAGGCGGACGGCGCATTGACAGGTGGGCTATGGCCATCTAGTGTCTTAGTCGACTAGTACTTTAGAGAGGTAATACATGATCTCCTTCCGGGTTGACGGCCACTCGGTGGTGCCCCCCTACCTGCAGATCGTCCAGCAGGTCAGGCAGGCGCTGCGGATGGGCCTGCTCGAGGTGGGCGACCAGCTCCCCCCGGTGCGGGAGGTGGTCAGCGCGACGGCGATCAACCCCAACACCGTGCTCAAGGCCTACCGGGACCTGGAGCGCGAAGGCCTGGTTGAGGCCCGGGCCGGCCACGGCACGTTCGTCCGGCGCCGCCCGCCCGGCCCGCCGCCCGGCACGTATTCGCGGCTGGGCCGCAGCCTGGCCCGGTGGGTGCGCGACGCGCGCGAGGCCGGGCTTGACGACGAATCGATGGAATCGCTGCTCCGCGTGACGCTGCGGGCGGCGGCAGAGGAGGAAACCGCATGACTCCGATGGAGAAAGTCCTGGGTCCGTCGCGCCCCACCGGGCTCCCCCGAGCCATCGATCCAGACCAGCGGGCTGACCAAGCACTACGGCAAGGTGACCGCCCTGAACGACTGCACGATCACCGTCCCCGAGGGCCGGATCTCCGCGCTGATCGGCCCGAACGGCGCGGGCAAGACCACGCTGCTGCGCTTGCTCGCCGGGCCTGGCCCGGCCGACCGCCGGGCCAGGTCACCGTGAACGGCAGCACCCCGCGCCAGGATCCGGCCTTCCTGGCCGACATCGGCTACCTGGCCCAGGAGATCCCGCTGTACCGGCGGCTGTCGGCCGAGGATCACATCCGCGCGGGCGCGCACCTGAACCCGCGCTGGGATGGCGAATCGGTCCGGGAGCGGCTGACCGCGCTGAAGATCCCGCTGAACCGGCCGGTGGGCAAGCTGTCCGGAGGCCAGCGCGCGCAGGTCGCGCTGGCCCTGATCCTGGCCAAGCGGCCCAGGCTGCTGCTGCTCGACGAGCCGGTCGCCGCGCTCGACCCGCTGGCCAGGCGGAACTTCCTCGGCCTGCTGGCCGACGGGGTGGCGGCGGGCGGCCTGACCGTGATGCTGTCCTCGCACCTGGTCGCCGACCTGGAGCGGGTCTGCGACCACCTCATCATGCTGGCCGCGTCCCGGGTCCAGCTGTGCGGCGACATCGACGACCTGCTGGCCGAGCACCGGATCCTGGTCGGCCCGAGCAAGGACACCACGGCCATCGAGCGGGGCCACCGCGTCGTGCAGGCCACCCGCACGCCGCGGCAGACCACGCTGCTGGTCCGGCTGAACGGCCCGGTCCTCGACCCGGCCTTCCAGGCCAGCGACGTCAGCCTCGAAGAGCTCGTGCTCGCCTACATGGGCGAGGACGCCCGCGCCGGCCCTCGCGCACCTCACCACGGTTGGAGAAGATACAATGACCTGGCTTGTCTGGCGCCAGCACCGCACCCAGTTCTACGTGGGCGCCGCCCTGCTGGCCGCGTTCGCCGTCCTGATCGTGATCACCGGCGCTCAGGTGGCGGCTCAGTTCCACGCCGCGCAGGCCGCCTGCGCCGCGAGCCACAGCTGCGGCACCTGGGCGGCGCTGTTCATGGGCAACCACGCGGTGGGCTTCCTGGTCATCTCGACGCTGGGCGCGCCGGTCCTGGTCGGGCTGTTCTGGGGCGCCCCGCTGGTGGCCGCCGAGGCTCGAAGCCGGCACCACGCCAGTTCGCCTGGATGCAGAGCGTCACCCGCAAGCGCTGGCTCGCGGTCAAGATCGGCTGGATGCTGCTGGCCGCGGCGATCTGGGGCGGCGTCATCTCGGTCCTGGTGACCTGGTGGTCCAGCCCGAACAACGCCGAGCAGCTCAACCAGTTCAATCCCGGCCGGTTCGACATCATGGGCCTCGTCCCGGTGGCCTACTCGCTGTTCGCGATGGCGCTCGGCATCGCGGCCGGCGCGCTGCTGCGCCGGACCCTGCCGGCGATGGCCGTCACGCTGGCCGGGTTCATCGGGGTGCGCGTGGTGGTCGCGCTGTTGCTGCGCCCGCACTACCTGAGCGCGGTCACCGTGTTCTACAAGGTGACCGGCGGCTTCAACCCGCCGGGGCCTTCTGGCAGATCGCGCAGGGCGTCGCTCGGCCCGAACGGCCAGCCGCTCGCGCAGCCGAACAACGTGCCCTACTCGACGGCATTCCATCAGCGCCCTGCCGGCCTCCTGCCGCGGTCAACGGCCCGCGGCACCGCCGTCGCGGCGTCCTGCGTGCAGGCCCTGGCCCACTACCGCGCGTTCATCACCTACCAGCCCGCCAACCGCTTCTGGGCGTTCCAGGGCATCGAGACCGGCATCCGGCTCTTCGCTAAATCCTTCACCTGCAGCACCGAGTGACTGGCGCGTGTGACATTGAATGGCGGGTTGTAATTTGACTTGGGGATGCTCACGAAGGACTCCGATTCAAAGCTTGCGAGCCCATGGTAGCAAATCCGCGCAGCGCGCGGCAGAGTCGCCGGAATGCCGCTGTCGCGCAGAAAATACACCGGATTTCGCCAAGCGAAATCCGGGTGTGATTTGATCCGATAGCGCCAGACGCGATCCAAGTAACCGTCTATTGCACGTTCTGCGCGAACAGTTGCCGACCCATGGAGTTGAATCGCGCTTTCTGATCGTCGCTCAAGCGAGTTGTAGAAGTCCGCCAGGGCCGGCTGCACGGTCTCGACGCCTTGCAGCATCGCCTGCAACCGCTTGCCGGCGTCGGCGAGCCGTTCCGGCGGCGTCGCCGGCGGCTGGCTCGGACACGCCGCCTTGATGGTGTCGGCCGCCTGCGACAGCGCCGATTGCAGCGCTTGCAATTTGGCGCGCTGCGCGTCGCTCGGATGAAGGGCGCTGTCGACCCGATCGGTCGGCCACGCCATCACATTGGCGTTGCATTGCGCCTGGAGGTTCGGCTTGTCCTGCGGATTTTCCGGCGGTGCCTTGTTTTGCGCGGACGGCGGCGCAATGTCGTTGAAGCGTGCTTTTTGCTCGTCGGAAAGCGAATCGTAGAACTTCGTCAGCGGCGGCTGATGATATTGACCGCATTGACGAGCGTCTGCAGCCGCTGGTGCATTTGATCGAGACGATCCGTGGGCGTGAACGCCACGCTGGTCGGACAATTCATCCTGATCTGATGGCTCGCCTCGACGATGGCATTGCCGAGATCATCGAGCAAGGCGGTTTGCTGCGGGTTGGGCTGAACGGCGCTCTGGATCTGATCGATCGGCCAGCCGGTGACCTCGGCCGCCTCGTCGTTGCAGCTCTGCGCCATGTTCTCCGTCAGACTCGCCATGCGCTCTGGCGCGCCCGGTCCCTGAACGTATTCCTGGTAATCGTAAGGCGAGAACAGCGCCTCGTAGATGTCGCCATAGCCGTAGACCCAGAACGGATCGGCATATTCGTAGTCAAAGGCCACAGCGCATAATAGAAGACATCGCCGTAGGCGTAGGGCCAGAACAACGGACCGATCCAGCCGAGGTGATTGTAGGGATGCCAGCCATGGTGCTGCCAGTCGTGGCCCCAGAACGGCCGGAATGCGGCATTGGCGGCAAATCGGCGACGATCCCTGAAACGTGCCGGATCGGCAGCACCGAGCGAGCGGCCGCACACTGCGCATTTTTCAGGGCGTTGTTCGTGGCCTTCAGGTTTTTCGGCCCTTCAAGTTATTCGTGGCCTTGAGGCCATGCCCGTTAAGGCCATGCCCGTTAACCATGACCGTTGTGGTCATGACCGGTTGGTCTTGACCGAACCGTGTCTTTGCCGAAGAGTTCACGGCATGGCGACGCTGGGGACGGCGGAAATTGTGACGCGTAGTGGCTGAAATTGTGATCACGACGCTGAAATTGTGGCCTGACCCACTGTTGGACGCCACGGATGCGCGAGGTGGGGCGTGCGACGCTGACGGGAGGGCGCGCCACATTGACGGCACCCTGCGGAGGCGGACGCCGCCTCCGAACGCATGACCGCCACCGCCCGAACGACGCGGTACCGCACATGCGCCGCCGCCCGGATGACCGCCCCGCCAGGATGGCCGCCTGGCCCGGCTTTGCCGCCAGCGCGACACCCGTTACGCTGCAAAGCAGCAACCGGCCGCGGCAAGCGTCGTCGGCAGCTTTCCGATTTGTAATGTTCTGGACAAATCTACGCATTGAAAATCCCTCCCTCGCGTCACCCAAACGCCCCGCCGCCCACTATGTTCCAGACCTCCGCGAGGCTGTGATGTTGCAACGCATTTTTGCGCGTTCCTTGCTCGCCCGCCCCAGGTTCCCCCGCGGCTTACGCGTCCGGGGGGAGGGTCATGATCTGGATCAAACCAAGGCGCCCAGAGCCTCGCCGCATCGCATTGGCAGGGAACCGAATTCCCGCCAGAAAGTTCGCTCCCAGGCGGAAGGGCGCGCAATCGGCAAACGCGCATGAAGACGGCTGAACAAAAGGCGCATAATCATGCGGGCGCATCACATTGCGCATTTTGTAGTCATGGGGGCTTTGGCTGTCGGCCTCGCCAATTGTGGCAAAGGGCCCAAGGGTGATCCTGGTCCTCCGCGGTCCGGCCGGACCGAAGGGCGACCGCGGTCCGGCAGGCCCGACCGGGCCTGAAGGCCCCCCGGGGCCAAGCGGGTCCCCAGGGCCTTCAAGGACCACCTAGCCCCACGATACGCGTCGTTCGCTCCAGTTGTCTGACGTCAGGAAATTGCGCGATCGGCTGTCGCGAAAACGAAGTGCTGGTCATGGCTTATTGCGGTCCGACACGAAATCCAGCAACTTTCGTCGGCGAACGGCAAGCGACCTGCGGGGTAGAAGCGACGACTGCCAATGCGCCGGCGGTTGCCGTATGCGTTGCCGCACCACCCCCATGACGACAATTTCATGGACACGGCGATTTCGCATGCAGGAGGCTTCGCTACCGACCATTTCAGCTTCGTGATACTTGGCCCGAGGAAAACCGTTTCGCCGTTTCATGAACATTTCCAACCCGCTGCACTCCCACCGCCGCGCTGTTTACGTCAGCGGCGCTGTCCTTCTTATCGCGATCATAGGCGGCGTGGCGGTCTACGATTTCCGGCGGCCGGCCGCCGCGCCTGAACCACCACCGCCGATCCCGGTCACGGCAGGAATGGCACAACGTCAAAATGTCCCGGACGTTGTGGACAACATCGGCACCGTTCAATCGATCGACGGCGTGTCCGTGCAGGCCCAGGTCAACGGCCCGATCATTAAGATCGAGTTTACGCCCGGGCAGGACGTCAAACAGGGTCAGGAGCTGTTCCTGATCGATCCCCGGCCCTACCAAGCAGCACTCGATGCCCAGCAGGCGCAACTGGCTCACGATCAAGGGGTGCTGGCGGAAGCGCAGGTCGATCTGACGCGCTATCAGCTGCTGGCGCAGCAAAATTCCATCGCCAAGCAGCAGGCCGAAGACCAAGTCTATGTCGTCGAACAGGACAAGGGCACGGTCCAGCTCGACCAAGCCAACGTCGAGACGGCGCAACTCAATCTGGCCTATTGCCACGTGATCGCGCCGATATCGGGGCGCGCCGGGGCGCTCCTGGTCGACCTCGGCAATCTGGTCGGTCCGAGCGCCGGCGCAGCGCAATCGTCAAGCAACGCATCGAATACGAGCAATGCCACGAGCGGCCAGGCGACGAGCGGCGGCGATGGTGACGATTGCCCAGATGAAGCCGATTTATGTCAGCTTCAACGTGCCGCAGACCTATCTCGACCAGATCAAGCAGAACCAAGCTGCCTCGCCGCTCGAAGTCGACGCGTTCTCGCAAGCCGGCAAGCTGTTGGAAAAAGGCAAGCTCACCCTCATCGACAATCAGGTGAACACCAGTACCGGCACAGTGCTCCTGCAAGCGACCTTCGCCAATGCCGATGAGCGGCTATGGCCCGGAGAATTCGTTCGCACCCGGCTGACCATCGACATGCGCAACAACGTCGTGACCGTACCGACACCGGCGGTGATGGCCGGGCCGAACGGCTCGTACGTCTATGTCATCAATCCCGACATGACTGTTAAGCGCGTCAACGTCAACGTGACGGTCAATCAGGACGGCATCTCCGTCATCGGCAAAGGCCTTTCCGGTAACGAGAAGGTGGTCGTCGACGGCCAGTATCGGCTTGATAATGGCAGCAAGGTCGCCGTCGTACAGACGACCGAACCCGCGCCGACAACCGAAGTCAGCAGCGAATGAATATCTCCGAAATCTTCATTCGCCGGCCGATCGCCACCACGCTGTTGATGACGGCAGTGCTGATTTTCGGCGTTGTTTGTTACGAGCTGTTGCCGGTTGCCGCGCTTCCTGATGTTGATTTCCCGACCATTTCCGTGACGGCGAAATTTCCCGGCGCCAGCCCTACGACCATGGCGGAAACAGTTGCGACGCCGCTGGAGAACCAGTTCACCCAGATCCAGGGGCTCTCCCAAATGACCTCCACCAGCGGCCTGGGTCAGACGTCAATCACTTTACAGTTCGACTTGAGCGTCGACATCAATGCCGCCGCGGGCCAGGTGCAGCAGGAAATCAACGCCGCGAGCGGCCTGCTGCCGAAGAACCATGCCGACGCCGCCGACCTATCGCGAGACCAATCCCGCCGACCGGCCAATACTCATTTATGCCGTCCATTCCGACGCCATGCCGGTCTATCAACTCGATGACTACGCGAACACGGTCTTGGCGCAGTCTTTGTCGACGGTGAGCGGCGTCGGCCAGGTTTCGATCGGCGGCGAGGAGCAGCCGGCGGTCGCCGTGCAGGTCGATCCCGGCGCCATCGCGTCGCGAGGCCTGGGTCTTGCCCAAATCAGCGACCGCGCTGACCAACGCCACGCTTGAGGCCCCGAAGGGCGAGCTCGAAGGCCCACACCAGCAGTACACGCTGCAAACCAACGACCAGCTCGTGACCGCCAATCAATTCCGTAACGTCATCGTGGCCTATCAGAACGGCGCACCGGTACGGCTGAAGGACATCGCGACCATCACAAATTCGTCGCAAACGCCTTACGCCGGTGCATGGTTCGATCGCCAGCAAGCCGAGCTTTTGCTGATATTCCGTGCCGCCGGCGCCAACACGGTTCAGGTCGTCGACGACATCAAGGCGAGGATGCCGCAACTCGAGAAAGCGATCCCGCCATCCGTTCATGTCGACCTGTTGAGCGACCGTTCTCAGGACATCCGAGCATCGGTCTCGGACGTCGAAGACACCCTGATCTTGACGATCTTTCTCGTGGTCTTGATCATTTTTGCCTTTTTGCGGAAGCCTTGGGCCACGGCCATCCCTAGCGTGACCGTCCCGCTTTCGATCGTCGCAACGTTCGCGGCAATGTACGTTCTCGGCTACAGTCTGGACAATCTGTCGTTGATGGCGCTGACGATCGCCGTTGGCTTCATCGTCGACGACGCCATTGTGATGATCGAGAACATCGTGCGCTATATCGAAGCGGGGCGATCTGCCTTCGACGCAGCGCTTGAGGGCGCCGGCCAAATCGGCTTCACGATCGTTTCCATTACCGTCTCGCTGATTGCGGTCTTCATTCCGCTCTTGTTCATGTCGGGAATCGTCGGACGCCTGTTCCACGAATTCGCCATGACGGTGACCATCGCCGTCATCGCTTCGGCCTTTATCGCGCTGACGCTGACACCGATGATGTGCTCACTGTTCCTGTCCCGCGAGAGCGAAGAATCGCCATGGACGGCTGTATCGCGCCTTCGAACGGTTCTTCGATGCCTTGCTGGCGGGATACGATCGCGGCCTAAACTGGGTATTCCGGCATCAATTGAGCACCCTCCTTTCGACAGTCGTACTGATCGTGCTCACCGGCTACCTTTACTATATCATTCCCAAGGGCTTCCTTCCCGAACAGGACACCGGCTTTCTGTTCGGCCAGCTCGAAGCGCGGCAGGACGAATTCGTTTCCGGCGATCAGCGCGCTGCAGGATCAGATTGCCAAGATCGTCCTTCCGGACCCCGCCGTCGCCGGCATGGTGAGCTTCGCCGGCTCAACCGGCGGAAATTCGAGCGAAAACACCGCGCGGATGTTCATTCAGCTCAAGCCGATCGGGCAGCGCGCCGGTATTGAGCAGGTCATGGCGCGCCTGCGGCCGAAGGTTTCGCAGGTCATCGGTGCGCGATTCTACATGCAGGCGGCGCAGGACATTACGGTCGGCGGGCGGCTTGAACAGGCGCAGTATCAGTACACGCTGACCGACACGAGTTCCGACGAGCTCAATCATTGGGCGCCGATCCTGCTGGCGAAATTGCAGGCGATGAAAATCCTAACCGACGCGGCCTCGGACCAGCAGATCGCCTCGCCTGAGATCGATGTGGCGGTCGATCGCGACGCCGCCTCGACCTATGGCGTGACGCTGTCGGCGGTCGATACCGCGCTTTACGCGGCTTTCGGGCAGGAAGAGGTGACGACGATTTATCTGCCCACCCAGCAGGCGAAAGTGCTCTTGGAGGTCAAGCCCGAATTCCAGGTCCAGCAGACCGACTTATCGAAGATTTACGTTGCGGGAACCAACAGCGCCGGCGTGACCACGCAGGTGCCATTATCGGCGGTGGCGCATTACACCGACAAGGTCGTGCCGCTCACGATCAATCATCAAGGCGTGTTCCCGGCGGTCACGCTGTCGTTCAATCTCGCACCCAATGCATCGCTAAGCCAGGCGGTCGATGCCATCTCGGCCTTGGATTCGCAGCTCCACACGCCGGCAACGCTGACCGGTACTTTTCAAGGCACGGCGCAAGCTTTTCAGACATCCCTGTCGTCGACTCCGCTCCTGACCCTGGCGGCCATTTTTGTGATCTACATCGTGCTGGGCATGTTGTACGAAAGCTTCATCCATCCCATCACGATCCTGTCATCGCTGCCGTCGGCCGGTGTCGGCGCGCTCCTCATGCTGATGCTGTTTGGTTACGACCTGACCCTGATCGCCTTTATCGGCATCATTCTCTTGATCGGCATCGTCAAGAAGAACGCAATCATGATGATCGACTTCGCGCTGGAAGCCGAGCGCAACGAAGGCAAAAGCCCGCTCGAGTCGATCCATCAGGCCTGTCTCTTGCGCTTCCGGCCGATCATGATGACCACGATGTGCGCGCTGATCGCCGGCCTGCCTCTGGCCCTCGGTCAGGGTGCGGGGTCGGACCTGCGGCGGCCGCTCGGCATCGCCATCGTCGGCGGTCTTTTGGTCTCGCAGTCGCTCACGCTGTTTACGACGCCGGTCATTTATCTCTACCTCGACCGGCTTAACCAGTGGGTGGGAGGACGTTCGGCTTCCTCGCGCAGCTCTCCGCCGGCGCCGGCTGCCTAGCTACCAAGCTTACTGCGGTCGGTGCCGCATGCGTCGGACATCGCGTGCCATCTGCAGGCAGGTTAGAAGATCGGTGTAGCTCGGCAAGGCGCCGGAAGTATCTTCCAGACAGTTCGATTTGCTGATGGCCGAAAACGACGGCCACAGCCGAGCCAGACGCCGCCGGGTCGCAATTTCGCTCTGGATGCATTGGCGATAGGCGAGATCTGGGCCACCGCGCTCACCCCACGTGTTCCTATGAGACGCGATCCCGCGGCAGACCGGCTCGACATTCAGGTTGGGCATGTCTTGCGCCTCGGTCGGCATCGCCGTGCTTAACAGTATGAAGGCGAGTGAGCAGAAAGCGATCAGGTGGCGCATGAATTTAACAAGCGGTTCCACTCACCGTCCCCTGCCCTGATGCACCGAACGATCCGGCTGCAGCGGCCGCGGCACCCGGCGTACATCCGGGTCTAACCGAAGTAGATCCGTTGGCTTGGCCCGCGGCGCCCGCGGCGGGCGCGGCGGCTTGGGAGGCGGCCGATCCGTTCGCGGCGCCCGAGTTCGACGTGCCGGTACTGCCACTCGCGCCGCTGGCTGACGAGCCGCTGGTTGCAGCGCTCGCGCCGCCTGTGGTCGCAGCCCCACTAGCCGCGCCGTTTGTGCCGCCGCCCGTGGTCGCCGTCCCATTTGTGGCGCCGCTGGTTGACCCAGTTCCTCCAGGGGAAGACGTCGTTGCCCCACCGGTACTAGCGGCGGCGCCCGAGCCGTTTATGGCATTGCTTGTCGCCGCCGTTCCCGGCTGCGATGGGCTCGCCCTCCCTGTCACCCCAGGATTTGCACTCGACCCTGTTCCGGTTGCCGCCGGCGCGGCGGTCCCGCTCATACCTCCGCTGTGCGATCCAGACGCCGCGGCGCCACCCGTTCCGCCCTGCCCCGCAGCACCGGATGCTGCTCCTGCCGAACCAGCCGACCCGCCTGCAGCGCCTGCGCCGCCGCCGCCGCCGGCTCCGGCAGCAAAGCCGGGTGCGCACGTCGCCATAAAAGCGGCGGCGGTGAAAAGGCCGATCAGGCGCAACGATGGAAGGGACATGTTCGGCATCAGACAGTCAGTGCGAGCAAAGCCACAATGAAGGACAACGATGTCTTCGCCGGCCCGTTCCAAGCAGACCGCCCCCGGTCACAGGCCTTTTGCCGCTTTGATCGTAGGAAATTGTGGCCGATTGCTCGCCGATATTCTGCCGATAGCGATGCAGTGTCGCCCGAATATCACATGACGACAATTAAGACGCTGCGTCCCCGGCGACGCCGGCTGTTGATATTCACCCCTATGTCCGGCACGATTATAGTTAACGTCTCGCTCGGGGGATAACGGAAGCGAAATCGAGGCGGTGGGTGCCGGAAACGCTCCAGCACGCGCGGTTCACTTGCGTTTGGGGCTTACAGCAACGGGTTTTGGCAGTGCTCGCGTTGGCCCATGCTGTTGTGCATTGGGGTAGTTGGGTGCGACGCAGAGTTTACTTACCTCCGCGAGCCGGCCGGCAGGCTTTTGTGTTTGGCCTCGGATCGTCGATCCTTGCAATCGCGCTCGCCGGCTGCGCCGTGGGTCCCGATTATTCCCGCGAGCCTGCGCCGGTTCCGACCCACTACAAGGAAATCGCGGGCTGGAAGCTCGCCGATCCGAGCGACACCGTTGACCGCGGCGACTGGTGGACGGTGTACCGGGATCGCGCCCTCGATGCCCTTCTGCCTCAGGTTGAAATCTCCAATCAGACCGTCGCGGCGGATGCCGCAGCCTATGAAGAGGCCAAGGCGCTTATCCGGGAAGCGCAGGCGAATCTGTTTCCGACCGCGACCGCAAACTATACCGCAACCCGAACGCGGACCGGAGCGCTCGCCGGTACCACCGGCGGCAGCGCTGTAGGCGTGGGACTCGGTACGCGGTACACGACCCAATATAGCGCGCCGATCACAGGCACTTGGGATATCGACGTCTGGGGCCGGCTGCGCCGTCAAGTGGAAAGCGAGACGGCGGCGGCACAAGCGAGCGCCGCCGACCTCGATAATGCCAAGCTCTCCGAGCAGGCGATGCTGGCTACCGCCTATTTCAACCTTCGCGCCTCGGATTTGCTGATCGATCTGTTGGAGCGAACGATCACCCAGTACAAGAAAACCTACGACATCGTGAATAACCAGTTCAAAGCCGGCTATTCGGTCACGGCCGGCGACGTGGCGACCGCCGACGCCAATGTCCGCACCACGGAAGCGCAGCTTGCCAGCGCGCGCGCGTCGCGGGCGCAGTTCGAGCACGCCATCGCGGTGCTGATCGGCCGGCCTCCCGCCGAACTGACGGTGGCGCGGCGCAATCTCGGCGGCGGCATCCCCAAAATTCCGGTGGCGTTGCCTTCGGCGCTGCTCGAGAGGCGCCCGGACATTGCGGCGGCCGAGCGGACCATGCAGGAGGAAAATGCACTGATCGGTGTCGAGGAAGCAGCGTATTTCCCCGACATTTCACTGTCCAGCATGATCCAATTCATCGGTCCGATTCCGCTGCCGTTTTCCGCGGCCCGCTCGATTGGATCGATTGCCGCGAGCGGCACGCAAACATTGTTCAATGGCGGCTTGACGGCGGCACAGGTCGATGCGGCGCGCGCGGTTTATTGGCAAAGCGTGGCGAACTATCGGCAGACCGTGCTGACCGCGCTTCAGCAAGTCGAAGATGAGCTCGCCGCCATCCGCTATTACTCGCAGCAGTTGGCGGCGGAGCGGCGCGCCGTGGCTGACGAACGCAAGGCGGTGGACATTTATCTGAACCAATTCCAAGCGGGGACCGTAGCCTTCACGACCGTCGTCACGGCGGAGATTGCTTTGCTCGCGGACGCGCAATCCGAATTGACGGCGCGGCAAAACCTGTTTCTCGCCAGCGTCAGCCTGATCGAGGACCTTGGTGGCGGCTGGGACAGGGCGCAATTACCGACGCAACAGCAGCTGGAAAAAGGCTTCTCGTTCCTGCAGAAACTGCCGCCGACCCCGCCGACACTCGTCGAATCGGCTCCTGCGGACGCGGCGACGCCCTCACCCGGCGAACCGCCACCGGGCCAGTAGAATACTGGGCTGACATGCTCTGATTCGCCGCCGATTGGGCGGCGGCCGCCCAGTCGGCGCGTAATAGACTCAGGCATGGTGATTTCGCGACCTATCGGGGGCCAAGCCCGCTCCCAGGCTTTTCGGTCAAGCAATTGATTTGCAGACCGATTTTCGCGCACACTGCCCGCAGTGGCCGGCCCGGTCTTTTCGGTCGTGACAGGGACCCGCCGGGCAAGGTCATTAGCGAATATTCATTAGGCGGGCGATACTGACGCACTCTATAAGTCGGGCGAAACACACGGGAAATCGGGAGTCGAAGCGTTCCTATGGACGAGCGGACGCGCAGAACTGGTGACGACCTGAGGCTGCCACCGGACGTCAAAACACGGTCGCATGCGCGTGGGCGTATAGTCGCGGCACTGATCGTGATCCTGATCATTCTCGCCGGCTACGAGACGGTGCATTGGATCAAATCCGCGCCGTCGGGTGGCGGCCGCTTTCCACAAGGCGCGCTGCAGTCGGTCGGCGCTTCGACCGTAACCACCGGCAACGTCCGCGAGATCGTCAACGCGCTCGGCACGGTCACGCCGCTCGCAACGGTGACCGTACAAACGCAGATCAACGGTCAGCTTACGGAGGTCGGATTCACCGAAGGCCAACTCGTCAAGAAGGGTGACTTCCTCGCCCAGATCGATCCGCGGCCTTACGAGATTTTGAAGGAGCAGTACGAAGGCCAGCTTGCCCACGACGAAGGTCTGCTTGCCCAAGCGCAAATGGATCTGACGCGCTATCAGACGCTCGCTCAGCAGAACTCGATCGCCAAGCAACAAGCCGAGGATCAGATTTTCATCGTCCAGCAATACAAGGGCTCGGTTAAGCAGGACCAGGGACTGGTCGATTCCGAAGCGCTGAATATTGCCTATTGCCACATCGTTTCGCCGATCGACGGTCGCGTCGGCTTACGTCTGGTCGATCCGGGGAATTACGTGCAGACCACGACCGCATCCAGCATCGCTGTCATCACTCAGCTACACCCAATCACCGTGATCTTCTCGATTCCCGAGGACGATCTGCCGGAGATCATGCCGCAGCTCAACGCCGGCACGTCGCTCGTCGTCACCGCCTATGACCGCGCCAATCTGCACCTCTTGGCCACCGGCAAGGTCTCCGCCGTCGACAGCCAGATCGATACCACGACCGGCACCGTCAAAGTGCGCGCCCAATTCGACAACACCGACAATGCGCTGTTTCCCAACCAGTTCGTCAATGCGCGGCTGCTGGTCAAGACGCTGCAGAACGTCGTCACCGTGCCGACCTCCGCGATCCAGCGCGGCGCGCCCGGCACTTATGTCTACATCATCAATGCCGACAGCACGGTGTCGGTCCGGCAGATCAAGACCGGCATCGTCGACGACAATCTGACGGAAGTGAATTCCGGGCTCGCTCCCGGCGAGCGCGTCGTTATTGACGGCACCGATCAGTTGCGCGACGGACTGAAGGTTGCCGTTGCTGCCGAGAACGGCCAGCCGACCGCGGCCGGGGCGGCGCCGGGCGGAAACGGCGGCCAGCGCCATAATTCCGGCCCGACGCAGACTAAGCCTGCCGGCAGCGGGCAGTAATGCTGCCGCCGCGGCAATAAAGCGGTGCGATGAACGTATCCGAGCCCTTCATCCTTCGCCCGGTGGGTACCACGCTGTTGATGGCAGCGATCCTGCTGTCCGGCATGGTCGCCTATACGTTCCTGCCGCTGTCGACCTTGCCCGAGGTCGATTACCCGACGATCCAGGTGCAGACGTTGTATCCGGGCGCCAGTCCGGAAGTCATGACGTCCTCGGTCACTTCGCCGTTGGAACGACAGTTCGGGCAGATGCCCGGCTTGAACCAGATGACCTCGGCCAGCTCCGCCGGCGCGTCGGTGATCACGCTGCAATTCAGCCTCGATCTTTCGCTCGACGTCGCCGAACAGGAGGTACAGGCCTCCATCAATGCCGCCGGCAACCTTTTGCCGGCCGACCTGCCTGCGCCGCCGATCTATTCCAAGGTCAATCCCGCCGACGCGCCGATACTGACGCTGGCGGTGACCTCCGATACGCTGGCGCTGACCGATCTTGAGAATTACAGCGAGACCCGGCTGGCGCAGAAGATCTCGCAGCTGACCGGGGTCGGACTTGTCAGCATCAGCGGCGGGCAACGGCCGGCGGTCCGCATCCAGCTCAATCCGGATTTGCTCGCCGCCTACGGACTTAACCTCGACGACATCCGCACCACGATCGGCAATCTGAACGTCAACACGCCGAAGGGAAATTTCGACGGGCCGACGCAGGCATTGACGATCAACGCCAACGATCAGCTCACCAGCGCCGATCAATATCGCAATCTGATCGTGGCCTATCGGAACGGCGCGCCGGTCAAGCTCACCGACGTCGCCAGCATCGTCAGCGGTCCCGAGAACACCAAGCTCGGCGCCTGGGTAAACACCACGCCGGCCATCGTCATCAACGTGCAACGCCAGCCCGGCGCCAACATCATCCAAGTCGTCGACCGCATTCAGGCGCTGCTGCCGCAGATCATGTCGACGCTGCCGGAGGATATGAACGTCCGCATCTGGAGCGACCGTACCGTGACGATCCGCGCGTCGGTGGCCGACGTCGAGTTCGAGCTTGGCCTTGCCGTCGCCCTGGTCGTATTGGTGATCTTCGTGTTCCTGCGCACCCTGCCCGGCACGATCATCCCGAGCCTCTCGGTGCCGTTGTCGCTCGTCGGCACCTTCGGCGCGATGTATCTGCTGGGCTTTTCTCTCGACAATCTATCATTGATGGCGCTGACGATATCCACCGGCTTTGTCGTCGACGACGCCATCGTCATGATCGAGAACATCGCCCGCTATGTGGAAGGCGGCATGGACCCGCTCGAAGCGGCGCTACGCGGCGCGGAGCAGATCGGCTTCACCATCATTTCGCTGACCATCTCGCTGATCGCGGTGCTGATACCGCTGTTGTTCATGGGCGACGTGGTCGGCCGCCTTTTTCACGAATTTTCCATCACGTTGGCGGTCACCATCGTCATCTCCGCCGTGGTGTCGTTGACGCTGGTGCCGATGATGTGCGCCAAGCTCATCCGCCATCGTGGGGAGGGCGAACGCAGCAATTTCGATATCAAGGCGGAAGCGGTTTTCAATGCGGTCATTGCGCAATACGGCCGGGCGCTGAACTGGGTGCTCGACCGGCAGCCGGTGACCTTGCTCGTCGCGCTGCTGACGCTGGCGCTCACCGTCCTGCTCTACGTGCTGATCCCGAAGGGATTCTTTCCGGTGCAGGACACCGGAATGATCCAGGCCATTTCCGAGGCCTCGCAGAGCGTATCCTACAGCCAGATGGCGCAGTTGCAGACCAATCTAGCCGACGCCATCCTCAAAGATCCCGACGTCGTGAATCTGAGTTCTTTTGTCGGGGTCGACGGCACAAACCAGACACTCAACACCGGCCGTTTTCTGATCACGCTCAAGCCGCACGACGAACGGAACTTGAGCGCCAGCGACATCATTCGCCGCCTGCAGAGCGAAACCTCAGGCGTCGTCGGCATCTCCCTCTATATGCAGCCGGTGCAAGACCTGACGATCGATTCGACCATCAGCCGGGCGGCGTATCATTTCGTTCTCGAAGATGCCAACTCTTCCGAATTCGCCACTTGGGTGCCGCAACTGGTGCAGAGGCTTAGCCAATTGCCGCAAATCACCGACGTGGCGAGCGACCTCCAGCAACAGGGCTTGGCCGCCGACATCGTCATCGACCGCGCCACCGCGAGCCGGTTCGGCATCACGCCGGCGACCATCGACAACGTGCTGTACGACGCCTTCGGTCAGCGCATCGTTTCCACCATCTATACGCAATCCAACCAATATCGCGTCATTTTGGAGGTCAGCCCCGACCTGCAACAGTCGCTCGGCGCCCTGGAATCGCTGTATCTGCCGTCATCGTCGTCGTCGACCAACGGTCAGGTGCCGCTGACCGCCATCGCGCATATCGAGCAGCGCGCGTCGCCGCTATTGATCACGCATTATGGTCAGTTTCCGGCAACGACGATCTCGTTCAATACCGCGCCGGGCTATTCGCTCGACGCCGCGATCACCGCGATCCAGCAGACAGAGAGCCAAGTCGGCTTGCCACTCAGCTTCATCACCGCATTTCAGGGCACCGCCGCCGCGTTCCAGTCGTCTTTGGCCAACGAGGTCTTTTTGATCATCGCCGCGGTGGTGGCGATGTATATCGTGCTCGGCGTTCTCTACGAGAGCTTCGTTCATCCAATCACCATCCTCTCGACGCTCCCCTCCGCCGGCGTCGGCGCGCTGTTGTCGCTGATGCTGCTGCACTACGACCTCGACGTGATCGCCATCATCGGCATCATCCTCTTGATTGGCATCGTCAAGAAAAACGCGATCATGATGATCGACTTCGCCTTGGATGCGGAGCGCACCGAGGGGCTGGCGCCACGCGACGCGATCTATCAGGCCTGCCTTCTGCGCTTCCGGCCGATCATGATGACGACCTTCGCCGCCATGCTCGGCGCCCTGCCGCTGATGCTCGGCACCGGCACCGGCTCCGAATTGCGCCAGCCGCTCGGCGTCGCCATCATCGGCGGCCTGATCGTGAGCCAGATGCTCACGCTGTTCACCACGCCGGTCATTTATCTCTATTTCGACCGGCTTGCGGTGCGCGTCGTCGGCCGTCGGCCATCGGCTCCGATCGTGCCTGAAGCGCCGGCCGAATGAATATCTCCGCGCCATTCATCAATCGCCCGGTGGCGACCACCCTGCTGACGCTTGGCGTCGCGCTCGCCGGCGTTCTCGCTTTCTCGAAGCTGCCGGTGGCGCCATTGCCGCAAGTCGATTTTCCGACCATCGCCGTCAGCGCCCAGCTTCCGGGTGCCAGCCCGGAAACGGTGGCGACCAGCGTCGCCGAGCCGCTTGAGCGTCATCTCGGCCAGATCGCCGACGTCACCGAAATGACGTCGTCGAGCGGCATCGGACAAACCAGGATCACGCTGCAGTTCGATCTCAACCGCGACATCGATGGCGCCGCGCGCGACGTGCAGGCGGCGATCAACGCAGCACGCGCCGACCTGCCGGCGAGCCTGAAAACCAACCCGACTTATCGCAAAGTCAATCCGGCCGACGCGCCGATCCTCATTATGGCGATAACCTCGAAGACCCTCACCCAAGGACAGATCTACGACGCCGCCAGCAACGTCTTTCAGCAGCAATTGTCGCAGATCAGCGGCATCGGACAGGTGATCCTCGGCGGCGCGGCACTGCCGGCGGTGCGCGTCGAGCTCAATCCGCAGACTTTCTTCAAATACGGCATCGGGCTCGAGGACGTCCGCGCCGCTTTGGCCGCCGCCAACGCCAACAGTCCGAAGGGCACCGTCGACGACGGCGGCCAGCGCTTCCAGATTTACACCAACGATCAATCGACCAAGGCGGCCGACTATGCGCCGCTCATTATCGCTTATCGCAACGGCGCAGCAGTCAAATTGTCGGACGTCGCCCAAGTCACCGATTCGGTCGAAGACGTCCGCAATCTCGGCCTGTCGAACGGCCAGCCCTCGGTGCTGGTCATCCTATTCCGCCAGCCCGGCGCCAACATCATCGATACCATCGACAGCGTGAAGGCCGAGCTGCCCCATCTCGAAGCGGCCATGCCGGCCGACGTCAACGTCACCATCGCCATCGATCGCTCCACGACGATCCGTCAATCGCTCCACGACACCGAATTCACTTTGTTGATCGCCATCGCGCTGGTGACGGTCGTGGTTTACCTGTTCCTGCGCGATTTCCGCGCCACCGCGATCCCCTCGGTGGCCGTGCCGGTTTCGATTCTCGGCACCTTCGGCGTGATGTATTTACTCGGCTACAGCCTGGACATCCTTTCGCTCATGGCGCTCACCATCGCCACCGGCTTCGTGGTCGATGATGCCATCGTGGTGCTTGAAAATATCTCGCGGCATATCGAAGCCGGCATGCCGCGCCTCGAAGCCGCTTTTCTCGGCGCGCGCGAAGTCGGCTTCACCGTACTCTCGATCAGTCTGTCCTTGATCGCGGTGTTTCTGCCGATCCTGCTGATGGGCGGCATATTGGGCCGGCTGTTCCGCGAATTCACCATGACGCTGTCCTTGGCGATCATGATCTCGCTGGTGATTTCGCTGACCACCACGCCGATGATGTGCGCGCTGTTTTTGCGCGGCAGGCCGCCGCGCGAAACGCCGCGGCGGCGCGGTCTGTTCGACCGCGTGCTGGCCGGTTACGAGCACTCGCTCGCCTGGGCGCTGCGCCATAGCCGCGTGGTTCTCGTCATCTTCTTTGGCGCGATCGTGCTCAATGTCGTGCTGTTCTATGTCGTGCCGAAGGGCTTCTTTCCCGACGAAGACACCGGCCGCATGATCGGATCGCTGCAAGCCGATCAAAGCGTCTCGTTCCAGCTGATGACGCAGAAGCTGCGCCAGATGATGGCGATCGTGCAGCAAGACCCCGCGGTGGAGCACGTGGTTGGCTACACCGGCGTCGGTTCCGGCGGCGGTTTCGGCCAGATCAATACCGGTTCGGTGTTCGTCTCGCTCAAACCGATCGGGCAGCGGCCGCCGATGGAAGAGGTGATCGCACGGCTACGGCCGAAGCTGGCGAAAGTGCCTGGCGGCCGATTGTTTCTATTCGGCGTTCAGGACATTCGCGCCGGCGGCCGGCAAAGCAATTCGGAATACCAATACACGCTGCAGGCGGACGATCCGGACTTGCTGGCCAAGTGGACGCCCTTGCTGGTGCAGGCGCTCGAACACTCCAAAGTCATGGCAGATGTCACGTCGGATCAGCAGCAACGAGGTCTGGAGTCCGACCTGATCATCGATCGCCCGACCGCATCGCGGCTGGGCATCACGCCGGCGCAAATCGACAACACGCTGTACGACGCTTTCGGGCAGCGCCAAGTCTCCGTGATTTACAGCGCGATCAATCAGTACCACGTCGTCATGGAAATAGACCCGCGTTACACGCAATATCCGGAGTCGCTGCGCAACGTTTACGTGGCGACTTCGGGCGGCGGCGCTTCGGGAACAGAGCTCAGCAACACGCCGGTCGGTACGGTGACGGCGTCCCAAACCGCATCGACGAGCGCGGCATCGGCCAGCGCGACCGCAGCCGCCAACGCCAACAACAATTCGGCCCGCAATGCCGCCATCAACGCGCTGGCCAACACCGGCAAGGGATCGACGTCGTCGGGCGCCGCGGTTTCCACGGCAGCGGAGACGATGATCCCGCTCGCCGCAATCAGCCATTATCGCCCCGGCAATGCACCGCTATCGGTGAGCCATCAGGGATTGTTCGTCGCTGCCACCATCTCCTTTAATCTGCAGCCCGGGGCAGCGCTCGGCGACGCCGCGGATGAAATCGATGCTGCAGTCAGGCAGATCCGCATGCCGGCGTCGATCCATGGCAGTCTCGCCGGCACGGCTCAGATATTTGCGCAATCGCTGTCCTATGAACCGGTGCTCATCGTCACGGCAATCGCCGCCGTCTACATTCTCTTGGGCGTGCTGTACGAGAGCTACATCCACCCGATCACCATCCTCTCGACGCTGCCCTCGGCGGGCGTTGGCGCCATTCTGGCGCTGATGCTGTTTCATACGGAGTTTTCCATTATCGCCCTGATCGGCGTGATCCTGCTCATCGGCATCGTCAAAAAGAATGCGATCATGATGATCGATTTCGCCATCGAAGCGAAACGCGCACGCAATTTGAGTTCTTACGAAGCGATCTTCCAGGCCTGCCTGTTGCGCTTTCGGCCGATCATGATGACCACCTCGGCGGCGATCCTGGGCGCCATCCCGCTCGCGGTGAGCTTCGGCAATGGCGGGGAAATCCGCCGCCCGCTCGGTATTTCGATCGTCGGCGGGCTCTTGATCAGCCAACTGCTGACGCTCTACACGACGCCGGTCGTATACCTGTATATGGACCGGCTCGGACAGTGGTCGCTGCAGACCCGCCAGCGCCTTTTCCCCGGCCTGTTCGGCGCGCCGCCGATGACGCCGGCGGAGTGAGGGAAAGCGCCGCTGGCGAGCGTCACCCGCGGGGCCGGCTCGACCCCTCAGCGGATGTAGAGCGGCGGCCGCGTGTAGCAGCAGGGCGCGGTGCCCTGATCCTCGAAGGGACCGAGGATTTTGCGCAGGCGATGAATGTCGGCACGCGCCGCGACGATCTGCGGGCCCTTGATGCCGTCATCGACGTCCGGATTGGCTTCCAGCCGATCGATCAGCTTAGTGTCCGCATAGATGGCGTCGCGAACGCATTGGTAACAGCCGTTCTCGATCTGCCCGTATTCGCCTGCGCTGGCCGGCACGATAGCGGCAAGTGACGCGACGATGCCAGCCAAGGAAAGAATTGCTGCAAGCCTGTTCACTGGGTTCCCCACAATTGGCGAAGCGATCATAGCCGAACCGGCGCGAGAACGAAACGCCGTTCGGCACGATCTGCCGAGGTAGCACGCGCACTCCAATCGCGCCTATTATGGCAACCATAACAAGGACGGGATTGAAGGGCAGCGAACGCCATGAAAGGCGCCGAGGTCATTGCCGAAATTCTCAAACGCGAAGGCACGGAATTTCTGTCCTGTTATCCGCGCAATCCCGTGATCGAGCCGTGCGCAGCAATCGACATTCGCCCAATTCTATGCCGGCAGGAACGCGTCGGCGTCGGCATTGCCGACGGCTATTCGCGCATCAAACGCGGCAAGACGAACGGCGTCTTCGCGGCCCAGGCCGGTCCGGGCATCGAGAACGCCTTTCCGGGCGTCGCCCAGGCGTTTTCGGAGAACGTGCCGATTCTTGTCGTTTCCGGCGGCCTGCCGTTGCACCGGCAATATGTACGCCCGGTATTCCGCGCCGCGGACGTCTACCGCGCCGTGACGAAGTGGTCGGCGCTGGCCCACAATGTGCAGGAATTGCCGGACCTGATGCGACGCGCCTACCACGCCATGCGCTCGGGAAAACCCGGTCCGGTGTTGATCGAGGTGCCCGACGAAGTCTTCGAGGCGGAGTTCAAAGGCACGCTCGACTATCGGCCGATGCCGGTGTCGCGCGCGGCCCCCGATCCGGCGGCCGTCAAGAAAGCGGTCGAGATGCTGCTGGCCGCCAAGCATCCGCTGTTGTGGGCCGGGCAAGGCGTGCACTACGCGGAGGCGGGCGAACGCCTCGCGGCGCTCGCCGAAATGCTGCCGGCGCCGGTCGTCGCCACCAATCCGGGCAAAAGCGCGATACCCGACAGCCATCCGCTGGCCCTCGGCGGCTCGACACGCTCGCGCTCGAAGGTCTTCGCCGATTTTCTCAACAAGTCCGACGTTGTGATGGCGATCGGCTCAAGTCTGACGGTCACGCCGTTCGGACCTGCGGTGCCGGCGGGAAAAACCATCATCCACTCGACCAACGACCCCGGTGACGTCAACAAGGAATATCGTGCCGACCATGCCCTGATCGGCGATGCGGGCCTCGTCATCGATGCGCTCATCGTCGAGGTCGCCAAGCAGAAGGGACCGGGCGGCGACAACGCGCTCGTTTCGCTCAAGGAGGAAGTCGCCGCGGGCAAGAAGGCGTGGCTCGACGAATGGGCGAAACTTCTCAATTCAGAGGAGATGCCGCTCAATCAGTACCGCGTTATCCGCGACATGATGCGCACGCTTGACCGCGACAATGTCATCATCACCCACGATTCCGGTAGCCCGCGCGAGCAGATGATCCCGTTCTGGGAAACCACGGCGGCCGGATCGTATATGGGCTGGGGCAAGTCGACCCAGCTCGGCTACGGCCTCGGCATCACCATGGGCGCCAAGCTCGCGGCGCCGAAGAAACTTTGCATCAACGTCATGGGCGACGCTGCGATCGGCATGACCGGCATGGATATCGAGACCGCGGCGCGCAACCGCATCGCCATCCTCACGGTGGTCTTCAACAATGGCGTCATGGGCGCCGAGCGCGACGTGCTGACGATTTCGGATGCCAAATACGGCGCCATGACGGTCGGCGGCAACTACACCAAAGTGGCCGAGGGGCTCAACGTCGCGGCCCGGCGGGTGGAAAAGCCGAACGACATCGTCGGCGCGCTCAAGGAAGCCGTTCACACGACGGAAGGCGGCGCGCCGTTCTTGCTCGAATTCGTGGTCAAGGAAGGCCGCGATTTTTCCCGTTACGCCTAAGCCTCGGCGGCCAGCGCCGGTTCGGTCGCCACATCGTGCAGCAGGTCGCGGAGACCTCTGGCGCGTTCGGCGCCGAAGGTTTCCTCGAAGCGTGCTTGCGCCTCCCGCCAGCGATCGAACGCCGTGCGAAAGCAGGCGCTGCCTAGCGTCGTCAGCCGCAGCTCCTTGCGGCGTTTGTCGGTTTGTCCCGGACCGACCGCAATCAGGCCTTCGCGTTCGAGGGGTAGAATGTTGCGGCCGAGCGTGGTGCGGTCCATCACCAGTTCGGCCGCCAGCGCATTGATGGTCAACGGCCCTTTGCGATCGAGCCGCGCCAGAATCGAATATTGCGTCGCCCGCAGACCGCTCGACGCCAGAAACTGATCGTAAAACTGGGTCACGTGCCGCGCCGCCTGTCGTAGCGCCAGGCAGTTGCAGCCTGCCGGGTTGGCCGGCAGGGGCTGCATTGCGGTTTTTGCATTGCCCTTGCGTTTCATTTGGGCGTATATACTCCTATTATCGCGGCCCGGCAAGGGCCGGAATGGAGAGCGGCCATGTCCGTACAGAGCTTCGCCGCCGCCGAACCGTTGGCTGTTGCCGAACCGCCGGAGCGAACCGGCTACGATCCGCGCACTCGCTCGCTAATCGAGGGTCCGATTGCCGCGACGCTGATCCGGCTGGCCGCGCCGAACATGCTCGTGATGCTGGCGCAGAGCTCGGTTGGCCTGGTCGAGACTTATTTCGTCGGCAAGCTCGGGACCGATGCGCTGGCTGGAGTCGCGCTGGTTTTTCCGTTGTTGATGCTTATGCAGATGATGTCGGCAGGCGCCATGGGCGGCGGCATTTCGTCGGCGATTGCGCGAGCGCTCGGCGCCGGCCGTCGCGCCGATGCCGAGGCGCTAGTTCCGCACGCGCTGGCGATCGCGGTTTTCTTCGGCCTCGCCTTCATGGTGGCGCTGCTCGGCGGCGGTCCGCGGCTCTACGCGGCGATGGGCGGCAGCGGCGCGGCGCTCTTGGCGGCAACGACCTATTCCACCGTGGTCTTTGCCGGCGCCATCCTGGTTTGGCTGTTCAATACCCTTGCTAACGTGATCCGCGGCACCGGCAACATGATGGTGCCGGCGCTCGTCACCTGCGCCGGCGTCGTCGTTCTCATCCCGCTGTCGCCGTGCCTGATTTTCGGCCTTGGCCCGTTTCCGCGGCTTGGGGTTGCCGGCGGCGCCGCGGCCGTCGTCTTTTATTACGCCATAGGAAGTCTGGTCCTTGCAGCCTATTTGCGATCCGGTCGCAGTGTCGTCGGCCTCAGTTTTCGCGGCATTCGATTTCGCTGGTCGTTGTTCACCGACATATTGCGCGTGGGTCTCGTCGCAGCATTGATCACCGTCCAGACCAATCTTACCATCGCGATCGCCACCGGGCTTGTCGGAGCTTTCGGCCCGGCAGCGATTGCCGGCTATGGTACCGGCTCGCGCCTCGAATATCTGCTGATACCGCTCGTGTTTGGTCTCGGCGGTCCGCTGGTGGCGATGGTCGGAACGAATATCGGCGCCGGCCGCCGCGATCGCGCCATGCGCGTAGCCTGGATCGGCGCCGCGATCGCCGCCGGGCTTTGCGAAAGCATCGGCTTCTGCGCCGCGGCGGCGCCGCACGCGTGGCTGTCGCTGTTCGGCACCGCGCCGGCGATGATCGACGCCGGCTCGCGTTATCTCCACGTCGTCGGACCGACCTACGGCCTGTTCGGTCTTGGCATGGCGCTCTATTTCGCCGCACAAGGCGCCGGTCGTCTGTTATGGCCGCTGATCGCCAACATGGCACGGCTTGTGATTGCGGCCGGCGGCGGTTTTATCGCCTTGCGCCTGACCGGCGACCTGACCGATGTATTCATCGCTCTGGCCTTGGCGCTGGCCGCCTTCGGCCTGATCAATGCCGCGGCCGTTGCGCGCGGCGCCTGGTTCAAAGGGCGATAAAGCCACGGTGTCGGTTCACGGAGTAAGGCGCAATGACCGAGCGATATTTGGAGGATTTTGCCGTCGGTCAGGTTTTCAAGACCGGCCGCCTGCACGTCGGCAAGGAGCAGATTTTCGCTTTCGCGCGGCAATTCGATCCGCAGCCGTTCCACGTCGACGAGACGGCGGCACGCAATTCCCCGTTCCAGGGCCTGGCCGCCAGCGGTTGGCACACCGCGGCACTGACCATGCGCCTGATGGTCGATGGTGAGTTCAAGCCGGCGGGCGGCATCCTCGGCGTCGGCTTCGACGAATTGAGCTGGCCGCGCGCGGTGCGGCCTGGCGATGAGCTGCACGCCGCCAGCGAAATCCTGGACGTGCGGCCGTCAAAATCCCGCCCGGATCGCGGCATGGTGCGCGTGCGCACCACCACATTCAACCAGAATGACGAGACGGTGATGATGTTCACCGGCAATCTGTTGGTGCCGCGACGGCCGGCACCCTCTCAAAAAGGACAAAGCTGATGCGCATTCTTGTGGTCGGCGCCGGTGCGATCGGCGGATACTTTGGCGGCAGGTTGCTAGAGGCCGGCCGCGACGTGACTTTCCTGGTACGGCAGCGCCGGGCGGCACAATTGGCGAAAACGGGCCTCGCGATCCGCAGCCCGCGCGGTGACGTCACGCTGGCCAATCCGCCACTCGTCATGGCGGATACCCTTCGTGCGCCTTACGATCTCATTCTCGTCAGCAGCAAGGCTTACGACCTCGCTGGCGCAGCCGACTCCTTTGCACCGGCGGTCGGACCGGACACCGCCATTTTGCCCTTGCTTAACGGCATGGCGCATCTCGATTACCTCAAGGGGCGCTTCGGCCACGACAAGGTGCTTGGCGGCCAATGCGTGATATCGGTAACGCTCGACGCCGAGGGCCGCATCGTGCATCTCAATGACACGCACGCACTATCGTTTGGCGAATTAAATGGCGGTGCCGCCACCGTCCGCGCCGCAGCGATCGCCGCGGCTTTTGCGGGCGCCAAGTTCGACTCGACTCTCAGTACCGCCATCCTGCAAGAGATGTGGGAGAAGTGGATGTTTATCGCCGCGACCGCCGCGGCCACCTGCCTGATGCGCGCGACGGTGGGCGACATCGTTGCGGCCGGTGCCGTCGAAATCACGACGAGCCTTTTGGACGAATGCGTGGCAATTGCCACCGCGCACGGCTTTGCGCCGCGCGAGGCGATTAAGAGCCGTAGCCTGACCATGCTGACCACGCCGGGCTCGACTTTTGCGGCCTCGATGCTGCGCGACATCGAGCGCGGTGCGCCAATCGAGGCCGATCATATTGTCGGGGATTTGCTGCAGCGCGACGCGGAAACGGGCGAGGATTTGTCCTTGCTGCACGTCGCCTATGCGCATCTAAAGGCCTATGAAGTGCGGCAGCGCCGCGAAAGTGCCGCCTCGCGCGCGGCATAATTGGAACTTTCGCGGAAGCCTATTATTATTGGGCATAGGAGGGCGGAAATGGCCAAGGTCACCTATCACATTGTCCGGCACGAGGACGGCTGGGCTTATCGGGTCAACGGGGTGTTCTCCGAAACATTTCCAACGCACGACGCGGCCCGCAAAGCCGCCCAGCGCGCCGCCCAGGAGCAGCACGTGCCGGACGAGACCCGCACAATCTCGTGGGAAGACGAAAACGGTAAATGGCACGAGGAAACGGCGCGCGGCGACGATAGGCCCGAGACCGACGTCGAGGGCTGAGCGCGCGGGGAGGAAATAGCCATGGCCACCGTCGCGCTTTCCGGTTGGACCAGCGATCAAAAGCACGTGGTCGCCGCGAGCTTTTTGGGCTGGACGCTCGACGCTTTCGATTTCTTCCTCTTGGTGTTCGTGCTCAAGGACATCGCGCAGGATTTCGGCACGCAAATCACGGAAGTGACTTTCGCTATTTTGCTGACTTTGGCGATGCGGCCGATCGGGGCTTACATATTCGGCCGCGCCGCCGATCGTTGGGGACGCCGCCCTACGCTGATGGTCGACGTACTGCTCTATTCCGCGATCGAATTCGCTTCCGGCTTTGCGCCGAACCTCGTAACGCTGCTTATCCTGCGCGCCGTTTTCGGCATTGCCATGGGCGGCGAATGGGGCGTCGGAGCTTCGCTGACAATGGAATCCATTCCGCCGCGCGCCCGCGGTATCGTTTCCGGTTTATTGCAATCCGGTTATCCGACCGGATATTTCCTGGCTTCGATCGTCTATGGTCTCTTGTTTCAGTACATCGGTTGGCGCGGCATGTTCATGGTCGGCGTCATACCGGCGCTGCTCGTTTTCTACATCCGTCGCAAGGTTCCGGAATCGCCGACTTGGCGTCCTGCCACGGCGCGCGGCAATACGCTCGCTGTTATTCGCTCGCATTGGCAGCTCGGCATCTATGCCGTGCTGTTGATGACGGCCTTCAACTTCTTCAGCCACGGCACGCAAGACCTCTATCCGACCTTCCTGCAGGTGCAGCATCACATGTCGCCGCACGAGGTCGGCCTGATCGCCGTGATCTACAATATCGGCGCCATCGTCGGCGGCCTGTCGTTCGGTTCGCTGTCCGAACGGTTCGGACGGCGGCGCATGATCATCATTGCCGCGGTGCTTTCGCTCGTCGTGCTGCCACTGTGGGCCTTTGCGGCGACCGCGGTTTGGCTCGCGGTGGGCGCGTTCCTGATGCAGGTGACGGTCCAAGGGGCGTGGGGCGTCATCCCGGTGCACCTGAACGAATTATCGCCCGATGAGGCGCGCGGCACGTTCCCCGGCTTTGTCTACCAGCTCGGCAACCTCATCGCTTCGGTCAACGCCACGCTGCAGGCCGGCATTGCCGCACATTACGGCGGCGACTATTCGATCGCGCTCGCGGCCGTCGCCGGCACGGTCGCCATAGCGATCGTCGTTCTCAGTGCGCTCGGCACTGAAGCCAAAGGCGTGGCGTTCGGAAACGGCGCCGGCGGTCGCCGTGCCGCCGTCAATCCGGCGTTGTGACGAGGCTGTCGCAAAAATCCTGTTGAACGGTCCGGTTGGCTAGTATCGTAGGGTCATCTTGGACCGGGACCATGACCAGGAAAGATCTTAGACATGTCGACACGACGTTGAGCGGCTATGAGCTGCTCAACGACCCGTTGCTCAATAAGGGCACCGCTTTCACCGAAGAGGAACGTGACGCCTTCGACCTGCATGGGCTGTTACCGCCCCACGTCGCGGAACTTGATTATCAGGTCAAACGCCGGCTGGACGCGTTCCGCGGGCTCGGCAGCGATATCCAGCGCTACGTCTTCCTGCGTGGCCTGCAAGATTCCAATGAGACCTTGTTCTACGCGCTCTTGACCCGAAACATCGAAGAGATGATGCCGATCGTCTATACGCCAACGGTCGGACTCGGCTGTGAGCTGTTCAGCCACATCTTTCGCAAGCCGCGCGGCCTGTTTTTGAGCGTTCCGCATAAGGACCTCATTCGCCGCATCCTCGACCATCCGCGCTTTGACGGCGTCGAAGCCATCGTCGTCAGCGACGGCGAGCGCATTCTTGGCCTCGGCGACCAGGGCGCCGGCGGCATGGGCATTCCGATCGGCAAGCTGTCGCTCTATACCGCCTGCGCCGGGCTGCATCCCTCGACGACGCTGCCGATTCTGCTCGACGTCGGCACCGACAACCAGAAGCATGTCGCCGATCCGATTTATATCGGCTGGCAGCATGAGCGCGTACGCGGCGCCGAATACGACGATTTCATCGAGACTTTCGTCACCGCGGTCCGCGAGCGCTGGCCGCATGTGCTGTTGCACTGGGAGGATTTTGCGCTGCGCAACGCCAATCGGCTTCTGGCGCGCTATCGCGATCAGCTCTGCACCTTCAACGACGACATTCAGGGTACCGCGGCGATCGCGGTTGGCACGCTCTTGAGCGCCATTAACGTCACCGGCGTTCCGTTACGCGATCAGCGCATCGCGGTGCTGGGCGCAGGCTCCGCCGGGACCGGCATTTGCGCGTTGCTCAAGCGCGCGATGGTCGAGGCGGGCTTAAGCGAGTGCGAGGCGCGTGGCCGGTTCTATCTGGTGGACAGGCCCGGCTTGCTGATCGACGGCATGGCCGACTTGCAACCGTTTCAAGCGCCGTTCGCGCAAAGCCGGGACCGGATCGCCGGCTGGACACTCCAGTCGGCCGGCTGGGTCGGTCTGGCCGACGTCGTCGCCAATGTGCGGCCGACCGTGCTGATCGGCACCTCCGGACAACCGGGTGCATTCTCGCAAGCCGTCATACGCGGCTTGGCCGAACACGTGCGGCACCCCGTCATCTTTCCATTGTCCAATCCCACCGATCGCGCCGAGGCGACACCGCAGGATCTCGACGATTGGACGCAAGGGCGCGCGGTCATTGGCACCGGCAGTCCGTTCCCGCCGCTCAAGCGTAACGGCAGGAGCTTTCGCGTCGATCAGACCAATAATGCCTATGTCTATCCGGGCATCGGCCTCGGTGCGATCGCCGCAGACGCAAAACGCATTTCCGACGGCATGTTCCTCGCCGCCGCGCGGACCATTGCGGACTATTCGCCGGCGGCGCGGGATCCGGACGCGAACCTGCTCCCGCCGCTGGTCGACATTCGCACGCTCTCGTTCCATGTCGCATTCGCCGTCGCCAAACAGGCGCAGGCCGATCAACTGGCGGCCCCGCTGTCGGACCAAGCTCTGGCCGCTGCCGTGCGCGGTAAAATGTGGGAGCCGCTCTATGCCAGCTATCGGCGGCTCTCCAATACTTAATTCATAAAGGGAAATGCACTGCGGAAATGGCAATTTAGAACTCTAACAAAAGTCGGCTCCAGTTTGGAATTAGAAAAATTATCTTCGGCAGCCAACCAGCATTTTCCGCTTGGCGCGCGGGTTTTTGCTTGCTAGCAAATTATTGAAATATCTACACTTTTTCATGGTTCTAAACTGTGATCCGACCTCATCTTTGCCACTCAGGGCGCATCAAGGCGCGTTGCGCAGTTTTTTTTGTTGCGCTCCAAGCGATCGTTTTCGCTTGCGCCATTCGTCAAAGCGCAGCGCAGAACGCTAATTCGCCGCCGACAAGCTCGGTGCCGGAAATCGTCGTTACTGCCCCGAAGCCTAAAATCGCGGGGAAACCGCATCGCAAGCCGACGACGCCGGCGAGCGCCGCGGCGGCACCGGCCACACAGACACCGGGCACCGAAACCGGCAACATCGCCGCAGGAAGCGGGCCGCCGTTGCAGCAAACTCCTGCGCTCGACAAGACCGGCACGGCGCTTGCGGATCTGCCGCAGAGCGTCGTCGTCGTGCCGCGCTCGATCATCGTGCAGCAGGCCGGCACCAGCCTGGCCGATGCGATCCGCGACGTCAGCGGCGTCAATGAGGGCGGCTCGTCAAGCTATGGCTTCTTCGATCGCTTCACCATTCGCGGCATGGACGCCCGCATCTACAGCGACGGTTTTCCCGACGGCGACCAGTTCAACGGCTTCCCGCACTCGATCAACGGCGTGCAAAGCATCGAGGTCTTGAAAGGCCCTGGTTCCGCCTTGTTCGGCAGCGGCCCGCCGGGCGGCACGATCAATCTCGTTCATTTTCTACCTTCGCCGGTCCCCGGTTACGGCTTGAGCTCGCAGCTTGATTCCTACGGCACCTGGGTCAACGCGATTTATGCGACGGGCCCGACCGGCATTTCCGGACTGAATTATCGTATCGACGGGCTGTTCCAGGACGGGGAAAAAGGCTTTCGCGGGCTCAACAACAGCAACTACGAACTGCGCCCCGAATGGACCTGGACCAAGGACAATCACATTCTCACTTTCGCGCTCGATTTCCGCCATATCGAGCGCACGCCCGACGGCTACGGCATCGTCTATGTCAACGGCGCCAGCCGCTCGGCACGGTGCCGAGCAACACCAAATATTCGACGCCGTTCAGTTACGGCAACCAGGATTTCGCGCGAGGAACGCTGACCGATGCCTGGTGGATTGCGGACGCTCTCACCGTCAACAATCGTTTCGCTTACACCTATCGCGACGTTTCGATCCTGCGCAATTCCGGCGGCACGGTGGTCGGCGCGATGCTCACTAAGCGTCAATTGCGCGAGCAGACCGATCTCGACAACGATTTCGTCTATCAGTTCGAGCCGGTGTGGAAATTCCACACCGGCTCGGTCTTCCACACGCTGCTGACCGGCGCCCAGGTCGAATGGCAGAGCATCGACGACGACCGCGCGACCGCCGATTTGCCCAACATCGCGAATATCTACGCTCCGATCATCCCCGAGACATCGACCGCCAATCTCACGTTCCTGCGCGACGCAGCACATAGCGGAATGGTCGACGATCTGCGCGCGCTTTATCTCAGCGCCTATACGACCGACCAGGTAGACCTAACCGAGCAATGGAAGGTCCGGCTCGGCGTTCGCAAAGACTATTGGGACGAGATGTTGACGCCGGAAGCCTTCGTGCCGGGCCGCATCGGCCCCAACGGTCTGCCGCTCGAGCCCGGCATGACCGACACCGAGATCGACACGCCGACCAGCTGGTCGGTGGGCACGCTGTACAAAATCCTTCCCGGCGTAGCGCCGTTCGCCGGCGTCTCGAAGAGCTACCTGACCAATTTCAATTCGGAATCGACGCAGAACGGCGTGTTCGCGCCCGAGTCCGGACTGGAATACGAAGCTGGCGTCAAGCTATCGACCCCTGACGGCCGATTCACCCTGACGTCGGCGGCCTTCGACATCACGCGCAACAACGTCTTCACGGAAAACACCACGACCGACACCATCGCCTTCAATGCGCAGAAAAGCTACGGCTTCGACGCCGATCTGCTATGGCAGATCACGCCGCAATGGAAAGTGCTCGCCAATATGATCTCGCAGACTGCCAAGCTCACCGCGGTGCCATTGACGCCGATGCAAGTGGGAAATTGGCCGGTCGGCGTTCCGGCGCACATTTATAATGTCTGGTCGACTTACGATTTCGCCATCGCCGGCATTCAAGGCTTTGAGTTCGGCGCCGGCGTTTCCTACAACGGCCTGACCTTCGGCAGCACGGCGAATAACGTTTGGATTCCGAGTTCCGCCGTCGTCGACACCATGCTGCGCTATTCCGCGCTGCATTGGGACGCGCAAATCGGCATCAAGAACCTCACCAATATAGAATATTTCACGACTGCCGAAATCGGCTGGCGGCTATGTCGGCGAGCCGCGCACTTATTACGCCAAAGCCGATTGGCACTATTGAGGCGACCTGCAACCGCGACGCAAGCTCAGGCGACCCGGACTTGAGCGAGGAAACGCTCGACTTCGGCCCGCAATCGACCGGACCTGGCGGCAAGATCGGCGCCGGCGTTCAACACTGCCTTCGCCACATCGCCGGTCTTAGCGGCGGCGTCGGAGACCTGGACGACACTCGCTGAGACCTCACGCGTGCGTTCTGCCGCCGCATTAGCGCTGCGCGCGATCTCCTTGCTCACGGCGTCCTGCTGCTGCACCGCGACCGAAATCTCGCTGGCGTTTTCGTCGAGCCGCCCGATCGTTACGGCGATCGCCTTCATGGCCGCGACGACGCTCGATGTCGTCGTCTCGATCGAACCAATTTGTCGCGTAATGTCACCGGTCGACTTCTCGGTCTGCGCCGCCAGTGTCTTGACCTCTTGGGCGACGACGGCAAAACCGCGGCCGGCAATGCCGGCGCGCGCTGCTTCGATGGTCGCATTCAGCGCCAAGAGATTGGTCTGCGCCGCAACGTCGCGAATGAGATTACTAACGCTGTTGATCTGGCCGACCGTCGCCGCCAAGCGCTCGACCGCGCCGATGATCGTTCTGGTCTCGTCGCTGGCATGGCGGGCAATATCCGCGGAAGTGCGCGCCTGGTTCGAGATCTGCTCCACCGATTGCGCGATTTCTTCCGCCGCCATAGCGACGTTGCTGACATTCGTCGTCGCTTCCTCGGAAGCGGTGGCGGTGGTATGGGCTTGCGCCTTATTGTGGTCCGCGGTTTGCGCCATAATCTGCGCGCAGCGATCCATCGTTTGCGAAGCGGCATCGAGTGCTTGGACGATATCGTTGACCTCGCGTTCGAAGCCAAGTGTCGCCGATTCGACTTTTCGGCGACGTGATTCCGCGTGGCGGGCGCGCTCGGCGTCGCCGTGACGCGCCGTCGTCACGTCTTCGATAGCCTGACGAAAGATCAACAGCGCTTGCGCCATCCCCGCGATCTCGTCTCGGCCGTCGACCGGCACTGCAACGTTCTTTTCGCCATCGGCGATGCGGCGCATGGCGCCGCTCAACAGCGTCAAGCGCCCTACAATGCTGCGTCCGACATAGAGCCAGGCGATCAGGCCCGCCGCGGCGAGCGCCGCCAGGCTGAGTACGACGAGAATGACGCGGCCGAACGCAATTTGCGAAATGGCGCGTGCCGAGAGCGCCTGCGCCGAGGCGCGTTGCCGCTCGATCAAAGCTTCAACGGCGGCGTGAAGCCGCGTCGCTTCATCGAGCGCCGCCGCATAAACCTGTGCCGCTCCCTGCTCGCTCTTCAATTCGTCCGCCCGCCGCGCGGTAATGCCGTTGTTGCCGGATAATGCCGCAAGCTTACGATACAGTTTCGTCATCTTGGTGCGCCGATCGGATACCGGCAGTTCCTGCAAATCGCTGTCGATGTCGCGCTCCGCTCCGGCGATTGAATCGCGCAACGGCGGCAGATTGGCGACATCGGTAACGAGCGAGGCCTCTATCAAAAGGCCGGCGAGAAGGTTGACGTTAGCCTGCACCTCAAGCAGCCGGCGCAATGCATCGATCGAGCCGTTCAACGTCGTGCGATCATCGTCCTGACTTTTGGTCATCAGGTCGAAATTGGCGTCGTCGATGGCGGGTGTAATGGCTTCAAGCAGATCCTCGTGCGCTTTGCGCACGGCAAGCGCCAGGGCGCGCCGCTCGGCGGCGATCGCGATGCGCGCGGCGACCGCGCTGTCGAGCGTAGCCAGCCGCTCGTCCAGCGCGCTTTGCGCCACCGCGATCTCGTCGCTTTCGCTGGCGTCGAGGGCGCGCAAGCTCGCGATCCGTTCTTGCAAATTGCGCGATTGCGCGGCAATCTGTCCGGCAATTTCCGCTCGATGCCGGTCGTCCTGGACCGCGATCAGGCGCGGCGCCGAGCCGATCAGGCTGTTGGTGGCTTCGGCGAGCTGGAACGATTCGACGGTCGCCGGCATGCTGCGAGATGCGATTTCACGCAAGGTCGCGCCGATATTCGCTGAGGCGAACAGCGCGAACGATGAGCCGACCACGGTCAAGCCGGCGGCCAGTCCGAAAGCCAGATACAGGCGCGAGCGGATGGTATGGAGCCAGGCGAGCGAGCCCATGAAGCGGCTGCGAACGCCAGCCGAGCTTAATTTATATGCTGCGCCCAGCACCGCCGACCTCGTAGCCGCCGAACGTGGCGATGGACCGCGTCACTGCCCTGCCGCCATCTTAATCAAGCGCGTGACCGGTTTGAACGAACCGTCGGCCTGAAGGATGGTGAAGAAGACTTGATCCGAGCCTTGATTTCGTGCCGGCCCGTAGCTCAAAGTGAACCCGCCCAAATCGAACGGCGCGCTGTAGATCGCATCGAGCAGCTTTTCCCGCGTCGGCTCTCCATTCACGCGGTTGAGCGCTTCGACGGCGAGACGGCCGGCCAGATAGCCTTCCAGCGTAACAAAGCCCGGCTTGGCTTTGGCGTCGTCCGCGACCAGCGCTTTCTGGTAGGACGCGACGACCGGCAGCGAGGCGTCCCACGGAAATGGCACGACCTGGCTGACAATGACGCCGGCACCGTCGTCGCCCAACTCCTGCGCCAGCGAATCCGAACCGACGAATGAAATCGCCACAAAGATCGGATTGATCTTGACCTGGTGCGCGAGCTTGATGAATTCGGCGACGGGCTTATACGGACCGACCGTGACCACGGCTTCCGGGTTGCCCTTCATAATGTCGAGCAGCGCCGTTTTCACCGCCGTGGTGTTGCGTTTGAAGCTGCCGGAGGCGACCAGCGACATTTTGCGCTTGGCGAGCGCCCGCTGCACGCCGTCAAGACCGGCCAGTCCGAACGCATCGTCCTGATAGAGGATTGCGATCCTCGTGATGCCGAGATCCTTGGTCAGATGCTCGATCCAGGCTTCGGTTTCCTCGAAATATGACGCACGCACATTGACGACGTAGCGATTGAAAGGGTTGCGCAGAAAGTCCGCGCCGGTGAACGGGCCGATGAAGGGAACCTTCGCATCGGTGGCAAGCGGCTGACCTGCCTTGGAGGTTGGCGTCCCTACGGCGCCGATCACGGCAAAGACCTTGTCGTCGTCGAGGATCTGCTTGGTGGCGACGACTGTCTTTTCCGGCTCGTAGCCGTCGTCCCGCGACTTGAGTTCGAGAGTGCGTCCGGCAATGCCGCCGTTGCGATTGGCCTCGTCGAATGCAGCCAATATGCCTTGCTGCATGCCCAGGCCGAGGTCCTGTGCCGGCCCGGTGAGTGCCGCGACTTGTCCGAACAGAACTGTCTTTGCGAAAACGCCGTCCTCGGCAAAAGCCGCCGTGCCGAGCAGGCCGGCGAGAAGCAGAACTGCAATTCCAAGCTGATTGCTGTTCACCTGGCGTTCCCTCGGTGAAATCGCCGCGTCCGTCGCATTGGCATTGCAGGTATTTTTGACGGAGACCGCGCCCATAGTTTGGGCAATTCATAGTTAAGGAAGTCTTAAAATCGCAGGAAAGACCGCGCCACCGCAAGTTTTCGGAGCGGTCATCATGCCAAGACCATGGCGGCAAAAGGGCTTTCCGATAACGCCGGTTAGAACAAAATTTACCATGGCGGGAGGACCTTGCATCGGCCCGCAAATCCGCATCCGAGGACTTCCAGATGAAGCCAATTGCGCCGACCATCGGGGCCGACAAAGCCGTCATTCTGGGCGATCCGGTACCCTGGTTCGGTGCGCCGCTCCTCGGCGACGGCGCTTTCAATCTCCAGGTCGCCGCCGGCCGCTGGATCGTGCTGAGCTTTCTCGGCTCGCCCGACAATCCGCAGGCCGAGCGCGAACTGACGCAGCTCCTCGCCGACACGCAAATCTTTGACGAGGACAAGATCATATTCTGCGGCGTCTTTACTACGCCGCCTGCCGATTCCGCGCCCTACATCGCGATGAGCGGCCCGGCGATCTCGTTTCTCGCCGATTACGACGGCGCCGTCAGCCGCCTGTTCGGCGCCACCCAAATGCCGCGCACGATCGTGCTGGATCCGATGTTGCGCGCGGTTGCCGATATCGCCTGGGACCATTCCGGCGGTCATGCCGCAACCATACGCGCCGTCGTGCAAGGCCTCCCCGCCGTCGACGATTCCGCCGGCGTGCCGCTGACCGCCCCTGCCCTGATCGTGCCGCGCGTATTCGACTTCGAACTCTGCGACTTTCTCATCAAGGTTTACGATAAGCTCGGCGGCAAGGATTCCGGCTTTCTGTTCGACAGCGACGGCGCCACCTCGACCTTGATCGACTACCGGATCAAGCGCCGCAACGACTTAAGCATTCTGGTGCCCGAGGTGCGCGAACTCATTCGCGATCAGATTGTGCGGCGCCTCGTTCCGGCGATCGAACGGTTCTTTCAATTCTCGCCGACACGGATGGACCGCTATATCGTCGCCTGCTACGACAGTGCTATCGGCGGGCATTTCCATCGCCACCGCGACAATGTCAATATCGGCGCGCAGCATCGCCGCTTCGCCGTCACGGTCAATCTCAACAAGGACTATGACGGCTGCGACCTCGTGTTTCCGGAATTCGGGCGGCGGACCTATCGCGCGCCGGCCGGCGGCGCCATCGTGTTCTCCTGCGGCGCGCTGCATCAGGTGACGCCGGTAATGCGCGGCAAGCGCTACGCGTTCCTGGCGTTCCTTTACGGCGAAGCCGACGCGGCGTTGCGCGAGAAAAACGACTCCAAGATCGTGCAGAGCGAATTCCGCTATAGCGGCGCCAATGTGGCCGGCATGTCGGACCGGTTGTTCCCGGACTCAGCGGCCGAGCGGCCGCCGGAGCGCCGTGCCGGCTAGCTAATTCCATCTTGCCAAGCCGACATTCTCGGCTAATATCGAATCGCTTGTGGGATGGAGTCCCCCTGTAACCGCCGTTAAGGCTGATGACTCCTGCCAGGCGCTTTGGCGTCGGTAGGAGTTTTTCTTTTGCTCCCGCTGTCTCCAGAGCTGTGTCGTGTGAGCGTTAGACGCGCACACGAGTAAGCGCGGTTGCGGGTGGCCTTAGTCAATCTAAGGCGGGCAAAGGGAGAAGGTCCATGGACAACGTCTGGCTGCAATCGGCGCTGTGGATGGCGCTCGCGCTCATTGCGGCGACGTGCTCGCTCTACATAACGATCTCGGCGGCACTGTTCGAGATCGTCGTCGGCGCGATTGCCGGCAATACGATTGGGCTGCCGCTCACTCCCTGGATCAATTACATCGCCGGCGTCGGCGCAGTGGTGCTGACGTTCCTCGCCGGAACCGACATCGATCCGCATGTCGTCAAGAAGAATTTCGCCTCGAGCGTTACGATCGGTCTCGTGGGATTCTTCGCGCCCTACATCGGTTGCCTTCTGCTGGCGCGTTACGGGCTGGGCTGGCCGTGGCCGCAGGCGCAAATTGGCGGCATTGCAATGTCTACGACTTCGGTCGCGGTTGTCTATGCCGTGATGGTCGAGACCGGCTACAACCGCACCGAGCTCGGTAAGATCATCCTCGCTGCATGCTTCATCAACGACATCGGCACCGTGCTGGCGTTAGGCCTGATATTCGCGAATTACAATTTATATCTGGTTCTGTTCGCGGTGGTGACTATTGTAATGGTTGCGGCATTGCCGTTCATTATCCGCCCCTTGTTCAACTGGCTCGGCGGACGCACCAGCGAGCCCGAAATAAAGTTCCTATTCCTGGTGCTTTTTGCGCTCGGCGGCCTTGCCAATCTCGGAAAGAGCGAAGCGGTCCTGCCGGCTTACCTGGTCGGCATGGCGCTGGCGCCTTTCTTCTTGACGAACAGAGAGCTGCAGTTGCGCATGCGCGCCATATGCTTCGCATTCCTGACTCCATTCTATTTTCTTAAGGCCGGCTCCTTGATCGAGGCGCACGCGTTGATCACCGGCGCGGGTCTTATCGGGCTTTTCCTCGGCGTAAAAATGGTGACCAAGTTCTGCGGCATCCTGCCATTGACGCGTTATTTCAAATTTGACCCGCGCGAAGGCATGTACACGACCTTGATGATGTCGACGGGCCTGACCTTCGGATCGATCTCGGCGCTGTTCGGCCTCACCAATCACATTATCGATCAGGTTCAATATACGATCCTGCTGACGGGCGTGATTGGCAGCGCAGTCGTGCCGACCTTGATCGCGCAAATCTGGTTTCGGCCGCACTTCGAGCCTCTGGAGGAAGACGCATAATTCTTACCCGACCGAAGATATCCCGTGGACGGGCGGCCGCGATGGATTTAAATATTGCGGCAACAAGAAGCCGCGACATAAGTTGACATAAGTTATTGAGGGCAAAGCGCGCTTATTTGAACAAACCCGAGGGGGGAAACATGAAACAGGAAATGCGGAGAGCACAGGTCCCATGGGAATGTATATTTGGGTCGCCATCGGCGGCGCCGTCGGTACAGTTGGACGTTTTTGGTTATCAGGAGTTGTGGCACGATTGATCGGTGAGACCTTTCCTTGGGGCACATTGATTATCAACATCACCGGGTCGTTTATTATCGGCTTCTTCGCCACGCTCACGGGTCCGGACGGTAGGGTCTATGCGGCATCCACCACTCGCCAATTCGTCATGACCGGTATTTGCGGCGGTTACACAACGTTCTCCTCTTTCAGCCTGCAAACATTGAACCTAGCCAACGACGGCGAGATGCTTCGCGCCGGCGCCAATGTCGGCCTTTCGGTAGTGCTGTGTCTGCTTGCCGTATGGGCCGGATCGATTGCCGCGAACTCGCTGAGCGTCATGAAATGGGCCTGACCATGCAAATTCCGCGCGATGCCGTCCTGCTCCGCGTCTTTTTCGGCGAAAACGATAAGTTCGAACGCAAGCCGTTGCACGAGGCGATTGTGCTCAAGGCGCGCGAGATGCATCTTGGCGGCGCGACGGTGCTGCGCGGCCACGCCGGGTTCGGCCACTCCAGCCATATCCATACCACCAAGATTTTGCGGCTGTCGCAGGATCTTCCGGTGGTGGTGGAGTTGGTCGATTCGCAGGAGAAGATCGACGCCTTCCTGCCGGTCCTGGACGGCATGATGACGAGCGGCCTGATCACCATGGAGAAGGTCCAAGTGCTTCAATACGGCACGACAAAGCCGTAAACTGCCGAATGCACGCGGGCGCTCAGCCGCGCGCTCATAAATTGCACAGGAAGGAAATGCCGCGATGGATTTGGGAATGACCGGCAAGACGGCAATCGTCACCGGCGCGAGCGAAGGCATCGGCAAGGCGATCGCGCGTGCTTTTGCCCACGAAGGCGTCGACGTCGCCATCTGCGCCCGCCGCAAGGGGCCGCTCGAAGCGACCGCCGCTGAAATCGCCAAAGAAACCGGCCGCAAGATCGTCGCCATCCCCGCCGATCTCACCAAGCCCGCCGACGCCGAGAATTTCATCCGCCAAGCGCACGCCGCCTTGGGGCGGATCGATATCCTGGTCAACAATGCCGGCTCGTCGCCCGGCGGCGTGCTTGAGCACTTGAGCGAGGAGGATTGGGCGCAGTCGCTGCAGCTCAAGTTCATGGGCTACGTGCGCTGCCTCAAGCACGTGCTGCCGATCATGCAGAAGCAGAAGAAAGGCCGCGTGGTGAACTTGATCGGCAATGACGGGGTCAAGGTCTCCTATTGGGAAATCGCGCCCGGCGCCGCCAATGCCGCCGGGCAGAACTTGACCAAATCGCTCGCCAGCCAATACGGCAAGGACAATATCAGCTTCGTCGTCGTCAATCCCGGTCCGGTGCGCACCGAGCGCTGGGCCGGCCTGGTCAAGGCGATGGCGCGCGACATGAAGCTCACTTACGAGGAAGCCGACAAGCTGGCGCCGGCCAGTATCCCACTCGGCCGCATCGCCGAAAGCGAAGAGGTCGCCAACCTCGTCACCTATCTCGCGTCCGATCTCGCCTTCTTCGTCAACGGCACCATGATCGAGATCGACGGCGGCCAGGACAAGGTCCTGATGGACCGCATGCGCGATCGCTAGCGCGTATCCCGATTCACAAGAGAGATACGCTCACGCGACACTAAGCCCCGCGCAACGCGCTTGGCAACGTCCGCCGCTCCATTATAGTCGGCCGCGAAAAGGCGCGGCCGTCGGGCCACAAGACGCTTGGGGGAACTCCTACAGAGGGTGGGGACATGTCTGCACGCATAACGCGATTTCACATCGGTAAAGGCCTGGCATTCGGCACTGCCGCCGCGCTCGGCTTCTTCATGCTGGCCATTCCGGCCCGGGCCGCCGACTTCGTCTTGAAGTTCGGCACCGCGACGATCAACGAAACGCAGCACCAGTTCATCAAATTTTACAAGGAAGCGGTCGAGAAGGACTCCGGCGGCCGTATCGAGGTGCAAGTCTATCCGGCGAGCCAGCTCGGGCCGATTCCCGCCGAAATCCAGGGCGTGCAGCTCGGCACCGTGCAGGGCTATATCGGGCCGGTGGATTTCTTCGTCGGCGTCGATCCGCGCTTCGGCGTGTTCTCAACTCCGATGCTGTTCCGCGACGACGCCAATGCCGCCGCGACCGTGCAAGCTCCCGCCATCCAGAAAACCATGTTCGACATGGCTGCCGCCAAGCGCATGGTTGGGCTCGCCACCTTCAGTCTCGGCGCGGCGGATTACGGCGCCAAGAAGCCGATCATGCGATTGTCGGATTTCCAGGGCAAGAAACTGCGCATCAACGGCACCGAGCTCGAACGCAAGAAGATGGCGGCACTCGGCGCCACCGGCATTGGCATGCCGCTGTCGGACGTGGTGCCCGCCCTCGATCAAGGCACCATTGACGGCACCATTTCCGGCCTGTCGGTGTTCGTCGCCTTCAAGATGAACGACCTGATCAAGGTGATCACCGTTACCAACGACACTTTCATCGTCTCGATCGCCGTGATCTCAAAACCCTGGCTCGATACGCTTCCGGCCGACCTGCAAAAGGTCGTGATCGAAGACGGCGCCAAAGTCCAGGCCAAAACCCAAGCCTGGGAAGTCGACTTCTCCAAGAAGCTGGTGGACACTTGGAGCAACCAAGGCGGCACGGTGCACACGCCGCCGGCCGACGATCTGGCGCGGATGAAGACACTGCTCGATCCGGTCGGCGACCAGGCCACCAAGGATCAGCCCGCCGTGCACGACATGCTGCAGACGGTCCGGGCCGCGGCAGCGAAGAACTGAACGGCCTATGCGCGAAACATTGCGGCGCGGCGCGGCCGTGCTGACGGCGGCGCTCCGCATCGCCGCCGGCACCATGTTGATGCTCAGCGTCGGCATCAATTTCGCCAATATCATCGGCCGCTACGTGTTCTCGGTGTCGCTATACTGGGCCGAGGAGGCGATGCTGTTTCTGATGATCGGTTGCGTCTTCCTCGGCGCCAGCCAGGCCGGCTGGCTCGGCCGCCATATCCGCATGGACGTCGTGATCTCGCTGTTACCGCCGCGCGCTCGCAAGATTTTCGACGTGCTCGCCGATCTCATCACCATCGCGACCTGCATCGCCGTGGCGGCGTTCGCCTGGCCGGTCATGACCATGTTCTACGAGCTCGACCAGCGCAGCGAGACCGCGAATATCCCCCTCGTCATTCCGCAGTCCGCCGTCCCCATCGGATTGCTGCTGACGGCGCTCTTGATCGCGGCGCGGCTCATTGCCGTCGGCGTACGCCACGACGACATCGTCGCCGGCCGGGATCTCGAGCGCTGAAATGACGACCTTCGTCTATTTCATCCTGCCGGTGATTTTGCTGATCCTCGGCCTGCCGATCTTCGTCGTTCTTCTGCTCACCTCGCTCGCGGCAATCGTGTTCGTGGCGCATGTGCCGACCGACGCGGTGCAGACCACCATGTTCGGCAGCCTCGACAATTTTCCGCTGCTGGCGGTGCCGTTCTTCGTGCTGGCCGGCGAGATCATGGGCAAGGGCGGCATCGCCGACCGGGTGGTGAATTGGGTGGTGTCGATCGTCGGCGGCGTGCGCGGTTCGCTGGCGGTGACGACGGTGGCCTCCTCGGAGCTGTTCGGCGCCATGGCCCATACCTCGGTCGGCACCGTGGTCGCCATCGGCCGGCTGTTGTTCCCCTCGCTGACCAAGCACGGCTATAGCGAGCGTTTCGCTATCAGCCTGATCACCTCCTCGGGCGCGGTCGCGGTGATCATCCCGCCATCGATCGCGATGATCCTTTACGCCATGACCGCGGAAGTCTCCGCGATCAAGCTGTTCACCGCCGGCATCCTGCCGAGCCTGCTGATCGGCATTGTCGACGCCGTCTATGTCATGGTCTATGCGCGGATCAAGATGGTGCCGCTGTCGGCGCCGGCACGCTGGAAGAACATCTGGGCCTCGACCAAGGAAGCGAGCTGGGCGATCGGCACGCTGGTGGTGATTTTTGGCGGCATCTATGGCGGCGTATTTACGCCGACCGAGGCGGCCGGTGTGGCCGTGGTCTATTCGCTGTTCGTGGCGATGGCCGTCTACCGGACGGTGGGTTTGCACGAGCTGTGGCAAATCATCGTCAGCTCGGTGGTGCTGATCGGCCAGATCCTGATCATCGTCACCGCGGCCGGCGTGTATTCCTGGCTGATGACGACGAGCGGCATTCCGCAACGCCTCATCCACGGCATGGAGGCGATGCAGCTGCCGCACTGGCAGACACTGTTGTTCGTCAATGCCGGCCTGCTCTTGGCCGGCAGCTTTCTCGAACCGGCGCCGGCAATCCTGGTGCTGACGCCGCTTCTGCTGCCAATCGTGGAAGCCGCCGGCATCGACGCCATCCACTTCGGCATCATCATGGCGGTCAATCTGTCGATCGGGCTTTACATGCCCCCGTTCGGACTGAACCTGTTCGCCGCGCGCGCCGTCTTCAACGTGCCGATGGGCGTCATTTACCGCGGCGTGCTGCCCTTCGTGGTGCTCAATTTCCTGGCGCTTCTCGTGATCACCTACGTGCCGGCGATTTCAACCGCGCTGATCGGCGGCGCACATTAGGGTATGTTGCAAGCCACGCTCAATGATCGAACCGTTCCGATCCGGGCCTTCTACCCTATTGCGGCTTCAAGATCGCCCAGCCGACGTGAAGCGTGCCGTAGCCGCGCCGCATCGGCAGATCGAGCGGCGCGCCGATTTCGGCATTGGGCGCGATCGCGGCGAATTGCGGCGGCAACACCGTCGGATCGCTCTGCGTCCATACCACGACGGCGCCGTCTCTTCGCAGATCCTTGAGATCGATCCACGGCGCGCGGACCGGTTCGCCGTCGATCAGCACGTGCGGCTGGTCCGGCGAATAATGCGCGAGGTTGCCGCCGTCCCACATCGAGCCGATGACATAGCGCAGCCTGCGACCGGTTACGGCGTGAAAGCGCTCGGTCAGCACGGTCCCAAGTCTGTCACCCGGGTAGAATACGGCGCGGTAGCGGTGGTCGATCATAGGCAGCACGGAATAATTGACGATGAAGGCGAGCGCAAAGATGGCAAACACGGCGCCCCATGCCGAGACGACCCCTTTCACACGATCGGTGTCGAACGTGGGGGCCGCGACCATTACGACCCAGAGCCCGAGGAACAGCCAAAGCGGATACCCCCACATGGCGACAGCGCCACGCCCGCTCAAAACCGTCAGCGCGATCGCAGCGACGCCGGGGCCGAACGCGATCAGTGTCACGATGCGGCGGTCGAACGCATCGGCAGCAATTGCGCCGCGACCGTCGGGCCGCGGCCAAAACAGCGCCGCCGCAATAAAGAACGAGGGCAGCCCGAAAAAGATTTGGCTACCGGCAAACATTGCGGGATGCGCAAGATGGTCGAACCAGCCGCGCACCGGCGCGGCGCGCGCCTCGCCATAGGCCAAGGTCGAAAAATCGTGCTGGAAAAGCCACACGATATTTGGCGCGATGATGATGAGAGCAACCGCAAGCGCCAGATAGGGGCCGCTTGTCGCCAGCGCGCGGCGCGCATCGCGATCGATCAGCAGGAAGAGCATATAAGGGACTATCAGCAATACGACGAAGTACTTCGCCCACAGCGCGCCGCCAATGGCAAAACCGAATAGCAGCCAATGCACGAGGTGTCCGCGTTTGAGCGCGGCATGAAAGGCATAGCCGGCGAGCGCCCAGAACGGCAGCTGGACAACGTCGTGATTGAATTTCACGGCCGTGTACTGAACATAATGCAGGCCGTCGATGATGAGAACGGCGACGAGCGCGCCGGTCGCGCCAAGAAGCGGCCGCGCGGTGGCAAAGACCAGGACAAAGGTGACGACGATGGCGGCCTGCGCCAGAGCATAATAGGCCGCCTCGACGCCTATAGCGCGGTGCGCGATTTCAACGAGCCACCAGGGCAACGGCGGCAGCTTGTCGGAGCCGAGCTGCCATTCTCGGCCGTAGGTCAGCGCCTCGATCAGGTCGAGCGGCAGATTAGCGTAAAGAAGTGCCGGCAGCGCAGTCCACACCGTGAAATGCAAGGCCAAAAACCAGCCGAACGCGGCCCGCGGCCGGCGTTCGATCCAGCCGGCAAAGCCGGAGAACGATCCTGTTTCGGCAACTGCGCCGGAACCACAATGGCTGCCCACGTCGGCGCTGACATTGCGATTTGGCTTATCGACACCGTCGAAGGCCCCCTGTCGGGCGTTGGCGACAATCGCGGTCGAAGGCCGGTATTGGAATCTAGCCACTGTCGCGAACATTTCCGTCTCGATCATCGTAGCGCCCCGCCGCACGCAACGGATCAACGCCAAGGGTGATCTCCTCAGGCTGGGGAACGCGCTTCGCGCGACGGATCAGCCACCACACACCGGCGGTGTCGAGAATGCCGATCCACAGCCGGTTACACATGCCGTAGTTTGACCTGCCATGACGGCGTGGCCTTTCGATGACGTCAACAGAGCTGATATCGAAGCCTTCACGCCGGACCAGCGCCGGTAGAAAACAGTCAAGACCATCGAAATACGGCAACGACAGAAACATGTCGCGTCGAAATACTCTGATGGCGCAGCCCGCATCTCGGGTCCCGTCTTTCAGTAAAGCCTGGCGTACGCCGTTCGCGATGCGTGATTGCAGCCTTTTAAAGACCGTTGTCTCGCGTCCGATACGCTGACCGGCGACGAGGCCGAGGCGAGGAGCGCCGGCTTCAAGCTTCGCAATCATGAGCGGAATTGCGGCCGGATCGTTTTGGCAATCGCCATCGAGCGTCACGATAATGGGCGCACGAGCCATTGTAATGCCGGTGCGCAAGGCGGCCGACTTACCGTAGGATTGATCGTGCCGGATCAACCGCAACCAGGGATACGCCTCCATCATGGCCAGCAACTGATGCTCGGTCGCGTCACTCGAGCCGTCATTGACATAGAGAACCTCGAAGGCGCGCCCTTGCAGCGCCGCGGCAATCTCCGCCACCAGCGGCGCAACGTTGCCGGCTTCGTTCTTCACCGGCACGATCACCGATAGGGCAGGATCGCGGCCGTCATTCGGCGGCATGCTGGACCGTGTAAATCGCTAAGAAATCTTCCCCAATCCCAGATATTATGGACGTTGCCCGATGGCGCGTGCATTAATTCTTGGAAAGGTATCCGGCTCATGGCCAGTCAGCAGCCGATTGTCCAGCAAAGGCGCCGGCTGTATGTCGGGTTGAGCGCCGAGTGTGACCTCGGCCAGTTTGTGACCTGGGCCGCGATTATATACCGGGCCTGGTTTGCACAGCCCGTTTGCGCCCGTCGCCTCACACTACGTTTTTATTGAAATAAATCGAGCCCCACAGCACCAGAGCCCACACTCCGGCAAGCGTTGCGAGCGCGCCAATGACGATCATCGTATACCTCCCTCAATAAGACGTTCCTCCGGGACTGTTCCGTTTCTATTTCTGATTTTTTTGCTGCAACGGTATTGCCGCCGCCACTGTTCTGGGCGATCCGATGCGTCGCGCCAAATGTGGCGGAAGCCTTAGGATTCGCGACGATCACCCTTTACCTGTTGCCGCCGCTCCGCAAGGCGGCAACCGTGCGCTGCAACATAAATACGGAACCGCAGTCTGCGCATCCAGCCAAGCTCGGTGAGGCGATGCTGCTTCTCAGCTCCATCCCGCGCCGCTATGGTCGTTTCGGGAAACGCACGACGAGAGAAATGATGGCAAGCATCTCACAAGCTGGAAGTTTTTCGCGACGGACCATGCTCGCCGGCCTCGCCGCAGCGCCGGCGCTCGGCGGCACCACGCTCACGGCCGCTGCCCAGATTCCGACGCCGGCGGCTTCCGCCCAGGCGAGGGCCGCGCTGAAGGACGGAGACGGCACCAAGCTCGTTATCCTCGGCACCGCAGCGGGTCCCGTTCCGGGCCGCACCCGGAAGATGACGTCGCATGTGATGCTGAGCAATGGCGCCGCTTACGTGCTCGATTGCGGGCTTGGCGTCACCGACCGTTACGCCGAAACCGGCATTGCGTTCGCCGCATTACGCGGCATCTTCATCACTCACCATCACTTCGATCACAACGTCGAATATGGGCCGCTTCTCTCCATCGGCTGGGTGCAAGGCATGCCGCTCACGGTGAAGGCCTATGGGCCGCCGCCGCTCAAACAAATGACCGCGGATTACATCCGCTCGATGCGGACCACGATCGATTTCTGGGCCGAGGACTTGAAGATGAAGCCGCTGGAAACCGTCGACGTCACCGAGGTGCCGGGCGCCGGACCGGTCATGCAGGACGACAACGTCAAAGTATCGTCGGTCGTCGTCAATCATCCGCCGGTCAAGCCGGCGCTCGGCTACCGCTTCGACTTTCACGACCGCTCGATCGCGTTTTCCGGCGACACCACGCCACTCGACGCCGTAGCACAGATGGCCAAAGGAGCCGACGTTCTGGTGCACGAAGCGATGTATGTCCCTGCAGTGGAGGCTTACGTCAAGGCGCAGGTCGCCGCCGGCCGCCCTGTCAGCGTCGAGGCGTTCATGGCGCATATGAAGGCCGACCATTCTCCGGTCGAGGATGTCGGCCGCATCGCCGCCGAAGCCGGCGTAAAGACGCTGGTACTGTCGCATCTCACGCCGGCGATCGACAGTATCAGCGACGACACTTGGCGCGCGCCGGCGGCGCAGACCTTCAAGGGCGAGATCATCGTCGCCAAAGATCTCATGGTTATCTGACGTCGCGCGAGCGCCGTGGCATGTGCCCGGCGTCACCGCTGCGAAAAGCTGCGCTGTTAGAGCGCTTGCGACAGCGACGCCTTCAGCGTCGCTGCGATGAACTCATCGACGTCGCGCAACACCGGAGCAAGGCAGCCCAGAAACGGCGCAATCGCTGCGACAATAATATAATGGCCGACCCGCCGATAGCTCTTCACCGTGGCGGCGTTACCGGCGGCGACGAGCCGCGCCGCGAGCCGGACGGAATTGCCGGGCTCCACCAACCGGTCGCGGCCGCCGGTGATCAGCAAAGCCGGCGGTGCCCCCGGCGCCACATGGAAAATCGGCTGGGTCTCGGGCCGGTCGGCCCCGCCGAAAATGAGTTTCAGCGTTTCGTCGCGCAGCGGCATGTAATCGTAGGGACCGGCAAGGCCGATCAGCCCGGCAATGTCGCGCCCGGGATGAAGCCCGACTTTCTCCAGCCAGCGCGCATCGAACGACAGCATCGCCGCGATATGGGCGCCGGCGGAGTGGCCTTTCACAAATATCTTGCCCGGATCGCCGCCAAAGCGGGCGATATTATCCTTAACCCAGCGCAGCGCCTGGGCGGCGTCGTCGAGAAAATCGGGATACCGAACTTCCGGATAGATGCGATAGTCGGGCACCACCGCGACATAGCCCCGGCGCGCCAGCGCCTTGGCGACGAAGCGGTAAAGGCCTTTGTTGCCGCTGCGCCAGGCACCGCCATAGAAGAAAACCACCACCGGCGCCGCGACCGCGCCTGTAGGCCGGCAGATATCGAGCCGATGCCGCGAATGTGCGGCGTAGGCGATGGAATGTGAAACTGCGATGCCGAGCCCCATGAAGCCGCCGATCAAGCATGCGATCCAGCCGATTTAATGGCACTAGTGGAGCGGATTTGACATTCGCCACCACCTGGCCGCAAACCCGTGCAGCGAATGTCAAATCCAAAGCTCCACCAGCACCGATATTTGCTTGTGGTCCTTTAATTCCAACATTCGCATGATAGCGTCCGAAACCGGGATGCGAATGTTGGAATTGGACCACAAGCCCACTCGTCTTCGCCGAAGGTTTTATGTTAAATGCGGCGCGCATCGGGGACGGAGGAGTGGACGATGAGAGCGTGGCAGGTCCTCGCGGTCATCATTGTTTGCGTGACGGCGTCGATGGCGCGGGCCGAAACGGTCGAAATCGCCGGCGACTACGGCGGCTTTCTGGTCGCCTATGAAGCGAAATTCGCCAAGCTCGCCGCCGAGCACGCCACTGTGCGCATCGCCGGCCCCTGCGTGTCCGCCTGCACCACCGTCGCCAAGTTCATTCCGCGCCAGGACATCTGCGTGACGCCGAAAGGATCGCTCGGTTTCCACCAGGCGTTCCCGCCGTTCGTGACGCCGACCCTGTGGAAGGACTATCCGCCGGACATCCAGGCCTGGATCACGCAGAAAGGCGGCCTGACCTATTCGCTGTTGTGGTTGCAGGCGCCTGAAATCTACAAATTCTTCAAGAAATGCCCGCAGGGCACTTAAAACGCAATCGTCCCGCGACCGAAACATCCGCAGACGCTGCATTATACCGGCGACGGCCTCTTCATAGTGTCGGGCAAGATCGTCAGCCGGCGCGGGCTATTGCGGCCCGGAAATGCTGTAGACGCGGCCAATACGATTTTCGGAGAATTTTATCGAATATGACGCCGCAATTTTAGATAATTTGGCCGACATTGGCGGGCATGAGCGATTTTTGGGATAACTGGCTCGAAGCCGTGCGCTTCACCTACGAGGCGCAGAGCGTGATTTCGGCGCGGTTCATGTTACTTGCTTCCGCCACCCCGGACGCGGCGGTCGAGGAAACGGCACGCATGGTGACCGAAAAATTCCTCGCCTTCGCCAAGGCCGGATTGGCCGCCGAGCAAGCGCTGGAAGAGGGACTTGGCCTCTATACGGCCGCCGAGCGCGCCTATGCGCCGCTTGCCGACTGCGTGCACGCCAACAGCGACCGCCTGACCCGCGCCGCCTAGGCAAAAACCGCAGCGGTACTCAGCTCTTGGTCATGCAGTCGTAGAGGAATTGCCAGCTCTGCCGGCCAGAGAGCTTCTGTGCCTTGGCCTGACCGTTGCAGTCGTGCCACTTCTTTTTCTCGTGAACCCATTTCGCCTTGGCTGCATTCCATTCCTTGCGGGTCCACTTCGATACATCTGTCATCGCATTTGATGGAGCCGATGATTGAGCTGGCGCCGGCGCAGGCTGGGCGACCGGCGTTGCGGGAGCCGGGACAGGAGCCGGCGTGGCTGACGGAGTGACCGGCGCCGGCGCTGTCGGAGAGCTTGCGGCCGGTGGCGAGGACGGCGTGGTCTGCGCCAGCGCCAGGGCGGCGCCGAGGCATGACCCGGCGACGAGCGACAGGATGAAAGTGCGTGAGCGCAACATGGAATATCTCCCCCATCATGGACAGCCGCAGCGTCGATCCCCCGGCAGCGGCGTAAACCACTGATTAGGACAGCGGCAGATGCCGATCAAGTCGCAGTCCTTTTAGACCAGAACAGCGAATGGGGACGGGCCGAAACCCGTCCCCACACGATCGACTGGCGGCCACTTGCCGGGAGACGACGGCAGCGCCGTGCCGATCACTAGTCAGAGCACGATCCCGAAAGCGGGTCTTCCGATCTTCGGGAAAGATCATGCGCCAACTGGCATGATCCCGAAAAGTGGTCTTCCGGCTTTCGGAAAAGACCATGCTCCAATAAGACTCCTCATGCCTTGCCGAGCGGCAGCGCGACGAAGCGGGTGCCGTCGGCCATTTTCACCCGCATCAACACGTCGTGTTTGCCTTGCGCCTTGGCGTCGACCAGCGCCTGGCGCACGTCGTGGGCATTGTCTACGGCCTTGCCGCCGACATCGAGGATCACCGCGCCGGTCTGAAAGCCGGCCTCGGCGGCCGGGCCATCGGGATCGACGCCCGTAACCACGACGCCGTGATCGCCGGCGGCCGAGACATCTCTCGCCGGCGCCACTTGCAGGCCGAGATGCGGCACGCCGCTTGGCTCCGCGTTCTGCCCGGTGTCATTACTGGCGACCTGTTGATTGTTCGGCATCTGCGCCAGCGTCACCGACACGGTCTGCGGCGAGCCCTGGCGGATGATGTCGAGTTTCACCGCAGCGTCCGGCGCCATCATGCCAATGGTGCGGGCGAGATCGCGGGCATCCTTCACCGGCGTGCCGTTGACCGCCGTGATCACGTCGCCGGACTTGATGCCGGCCTTGGCTGCTGGGCTCCCGCTCTGCGGCTCGTCGACCATGGCGCCTTCGGCCTTTTTCAGGCCGAGACTGTCGGCGATGCCGGTGGTGACCGGCTGGATCTGTACGCCGAGCCAGCCACGCGTGACGTGCCCATCCTTCTTCAGTTCCGCCACCACCCGCTGGGCCGTCGTGGCGGGAATATCGAAGCCGATGCCGACCGAGCCGCCGGACGGCGAATAGATGGCGGTGTTGATGCCGATCACGTTGCCGTCGACGTTGAAGGCCGGTCCGCCGGAATTGCCCTTGTTGATCGGCGCGTCGATCTGGATGTAATCGTCATAGGGACCGGAGCCGATATCGCGGCCCTCGGCCGAGACGATGCCCGCCGTCACCGTGCCGCCAAGCCCGAACGGATTGCCGACCGCGACCACCCAATCGCCGACCTTGGGCCGCTGCGAGGCGAATTTGACGTAGGGGAAATCGTTTTTACCGTCGACCTTGATCAGAGCAAGATCGGTCTTCGGATCGGTGCCGACCACCTTGGCCGTGTAGATCGTGCCGTCGGCGGTCGTCACTTGCACCGAGCTGGCATGATTGACCACGTGGTTATTGGTCACCGCATAGCCGTCCGGCGAAATGAAAAATCCCGAACCCTCGCCGATGATCGTCTCATGCGGCTGGGGGGTATTCATTTGCTGCTGGCCGAATTGGTCGCCGAATTGCTGGAAAAATTTGTAAAGCGGCGAGCCGGGAACTGCCGGAATTTGCTGTTGATCGTCCTGGCCGTTTAACTGCTCGGCCATCGCCGGATCCGCGGAAGCGGGAATTTTCACCCGCACTGAAATCACCGCGGGTTTTACCTTGGCGACCAGATCGGCGAAGCCTTGCGGATGATCGATCGGCCCTTGCGCCACCGGCCCGGTCTCCGCGGCGCTGGCCGTGGGCGTGCCGAAGGCGCCGTTCCAATAGCCGCCCGGCCCGGCGATCAAGAGCGCGCCGCCGATCGCGGCGACGGATGCCAGAAGGACAAGGCGGCGGCCCGATAGATGCCTCGTTTTTCCGGAGTGAGGGGGATTTGTTTGATTCATGACGCGATCTCCTTTGAGCGGTCCCGGGATGCTCCAGTCGGGCCCTTTGATCTAGAACGCATAGATGGGGGATCGGCCGTTACGACGACCTGAAGGGTAGATTAATTCGAGGAAAGCTTGTTCGTTCGAGCAACATTTTGCCTGCCGCAGGCCCGGTTAACCCACGGAACGCTCCCCGGGTTGCGCCGTTGACAGATTGCCGCAGGCAGGCGAGGCACAAGGAATTCGCCGATGCAATACAAACAAATCCACCGGAGCGACGACGCACCTACGCCGTGGTGCTGGAAAGCGGAGAAGAGGTCATGGAACGCCTCAACGGCTTCGTCGCCGCCGAACGGATCGGCGCCGCGCAGCTTACCGCCATCGGCGCGTTCAGCGACGTGGTGCTGATGTATTTCGATTGGGACAAGAAGGATTACTCGCGCATTCCGGTGCGCGAGCAGCTCGAGGTCGCTTCGCTGATCGGCGACGTTGCCGCCGGACCCGACGGCAAACCCTCGCTGCACGTTCATCTCGTCGTCGGCAAGGGCGACGGCAGCGCCATGGCCGGCCATCTCGGCGAAGCCCATGTGCGGCCGACGCTCGAAGTCATCGTGACCGAAAATCCGGCGCATCTGCGCAAAGTGAAGGACCAGACGTCCGGGCTGCCGCTGATCCGCCCGGCCGCGTGAATTTACCTCGCCAGGCGCGGCGCATCACGCCATCCGCGTTGCGCGCTTGCGCCGCCGCCGCAATACGTTGCGCAGACGGAGCGGCTCCTTGGTCTCTTCTTCGGTCAACGCGTCGCCGATCTTCGGCGGCGTCAGGTACCAGGGCACCATGACAACGACGACCCGCGGACCGCCGTATTCGAGCACGGCGCTGCGCAGCCGCCGCGCGCGCTGATTGCTTAAGAGATATTCCCACCAATGCGTCTTGACGACTTCCGGAATCAGCACGGCGACGGAGCGGTCAGGATTGCGTTCGGTGAGCTCCTTGATCAGCTTGAGAAGCGGTGCGTGAATGCGCCGGAACGGCGCGCTCAATAGAACCAGTTCCGGCTTGCGGCCGGTCTGCTTCACCACCGCCGAGTTATCCACGTCCTTGGCCCACCGGTCGCGCAAGCGTTTCTCTTCTCTCTGCACATCGGGACCTTCAAGCGCCGCGAGATGCACGGCGATGACATCCGGCGACATCTCCATGGCAAAGCACAGTGCCTTGTCGGTCAGCTTGTTCCATTCCCGCGTCATCACCAGAACGAGCGGCGGCCTGGTGCTGCAGTCGCGCAGTTGATCGTCGTCGCGCAATGCCGCTTGCCGCAGGGCGTAATACCGGTGAATGGCCTTGAGCAGGCCGATCACGCAAGGGATAGTGACAACGGTGATCCAACCGCCCCCGGTAAACTTGGCGACGATGATGATGGCGAGCGCCGCCGCGGTTGCCGTCGCGCCGACGGCATTGATGCAGAGCTTGACCACGATGCGGCGGCGCCCGCGGCCCCGGCGCGCCTGCGCAAGTTCGCTCCGCCAATGCGCCACCATGCCGGCCTGCGATATGGTGAAGGTCGAAAAAGCGCCGATGGCGAACAACGGAATCAAGCGGTCGGTGATGCCGCCGAAGGCGATCAGCAAAAGTCCGGCGGTCACGGTCAGATAAAGGATGCCAACCGATTCGACCAGAGCGGCGCCCGACGATCGCAAACGGCGCCGGCAGAAATTCATCCTGCGCCACCGTGCGGCAAAGCCGCGGAAACCCGACAAAGCTGGTATTGGCGGAAAGGCAGAGGATCGCCAGCGCACTGGCGATCGCGACATAATAGAACACGCCGCGCCCAATCGTCGCGGCGACAAGTTGCGACAGCACGCTCTGATAACCGGGCCGCGTCTGATCCATGGCCATGACGCCGTAGGCGGATGCCAGATAGGCGATGCCGGCGAGCAGCACGGCGAGCGTGCCGACGATGGCGGCGAGCGTCAGCCGCGCGTAAGTGACTTGCGGCTCGCGGAAGGCGTTGACGCCGTTGGAGACGGCCTCGACGCCGGTCATCGCAGTGCAGCCAGAGGCAAAAGCGCGCAATAACAGCCACAAGCCCAGCGCTTCGACGGCTTTTGGCGGCGACGGCGGCGGCACCACCGCATGGGGATGGCCGCCGCCGGATAGCGCGGCATAGGAACCGACGGCAATCACTATCAAAAAGCAAAGAATGAACAGATAGGTCGGCAAGGCGAACAGCCGGCTGGCGTCGGTCGTGCCGCGCAGATTGGCGAGCGTGAGCAGTGCGAGAACACCGAGGCAGAGTGGGAGCGTGTAAGGATGCAGCATCGGCACTGCCGAGATCAAGGCGGCGACGCCGGCGGAAATGCCGACCGCGACGTTGAGGACATAGTCGATCATCAGCGCGGCAGCGGCGAGTAGGCTCGAATTCACGCCGAGATTGGCTTGCGCTACGGTGTAGGCACCGCCGCTCTTCGGATAGGCCTCGATGGTCTGCCAATAAGAAATGAAGAGAATTCCGAGCAGGGCCAGAATGACGAGCATGATCGGACCGAGCGCGGAAAGCCCGACGGCGCCGGCAGCCGTCAGGATGGTCAGCGCCGCCTCCGGCCCGTAAGCGGTGGAGCTCAGTCCGTCGAGGCCCAGCGCCGGAATGCCATCGAGCACCCCGATTTCCTGCTTTTTGCCCTCGCGATTGGCGAGCGGCCGGCCCATTACCAGGCGAACGCAGTTCGTCAGCAGCGACGGCGCCGAAGACGCATCGGATTCGCTGTTTTGGGATTCGCTGTTTTGCTGCGCCTCAGCCATCGGCCAATCGTCTCACCGGTCACGCAGATAACGCGCAGGTGGAGACATTGTGCCAAGCGCACCGGCGGTTCATCGCAAAACCGCCGGTCTGGCAGGAAAAAAACGCGAACGAAGGCTATTCCGCCGGCGTCGCCGCCAAAGCCCCATCCACTCCCGTCAAGGCCGGCGCCAGCGCCGGATACCGGGAGAGCGCGTAGAGAAAGCCAGCAACCACCGCATAGGTTACGGCGAGCGTCGGCGAAACCGCTATTCCGACCGCCGAGCCGTGCATGAAGCCGAAGAATGTCAGCACCGCTCCGGCCGAGGCAAAGATCGACGCCTTGATGAAATTCTTGTCGATGATGCAGGCAACGATACCCGCTAGCACGAGACCGGTGAGGATGGCGCCGCCGCCCATGGTGGCAAGCCCGGGATAGAGCACCCCCACGCCGGCAAGCTTGTCGAAGCCGAGTGCCGCGGCGCTCGTACCGGCAACGCCGAGTGCGCCGTCCATCAGCGTCTGGCACCACGACGCGAGATGCGGCGTGAGCGCCAGTATGATGGCGGGTGCGTGTTCGCGCGGCGTGGTCTGGAAGGCCTGCGCGCCGATCAGCATGCCGATATAGAGCAGGATCGGCGAGATCGCGACCACCGGCACGATCGCCAAGAGCAGCGAGATGATGCCGAACCACGACAGCACGATCACCATGACCCCGACAGCAGCCGAATAGCCGATGCGGCCGCCCATGCCTTTCCAGCCGGGATGGCCGATATAGACGGCGTTGATAAACGGATTGCCCATCAGACAGCCGATCAGGCTGACGATGCCGTCGGCGGTCAGGACGCGCGTGGTCGGATAAGGATCGCCGCCGGCTTCCGCGCTCTCGACATTGTCCATGGCCTCGACCAGGTCATAGACGCCGAACGGCACCGCGGTGACGAGAATGACGGCGAGATAATGGAAACCCGAGAAGACGTGACCGACCGCCGGGATCGGCACGTTAAAGCCGAAATTTGAAAACGCATCGCCGACGCCCTTGACGGTCAAGCCGCCGTAATTCAAGCCGAACAGATTGGAGCCCCACGCGATCAGCGTGCCGACGGCAATCGCGATCAGGCCAGCGGGAATGCCCTTCGGATATTTATAGCCGCCGAGCCAATTCACCAGGATGATGGCAAAGCAAACCAACCCGATCACCGGCGTCTGATACATTTCCACTGCCGGACGCATGGCAATGAAAGTGATCGACACGCCGGCCAGCGTGCCCAGGAGCGCGGCCCGCGGCGTGATCTTGCGCACATAAGGCGCGATGAATCCGCCGATCATCAGGATGAAGCTCTGGAAAAACACCCAGACCAGGCCCGCTTCCCAGCCTTGCACCGGATCGTGCGTCTTCAGCGCGATCGGCAACATGATGACGAAAGTCACGATAAACATATGCGGCACGCTGATGCCCGAAGGCAGCGCGCAGACATCGTTGCGGCCGGTGCGCTTGGCCAGGCGATAGGCAAGGTAGGCGTAATAGAACGTCGACAGGCACATCATCAGGCCCATTGCGGGCAGGATGCGGCCGAACACCAGCGTATCCGGCATTTTCAGCACGAACCGCAATAGACCGGTCAACACCAACATGTTGACGAGAATGTTGGTGCCGAAGCCGAAAAACGCATTCCAATCGCCAGGCGACCACAAGGTCGGCCGAAATGTGTCCGTCGATGTCGTCATGTCGGGCTCCCCCTCACTCGCGTTCTATGCGATCTTTTGATTGGCGACGGGCGCAAGCGCACGCAGCAATTGCTCCGAGCCGGTCACCGAGCCGAAAATGCCGCCCTGCGCCTTGATCATGGCGAGGCCGGCCTGGTGAAATTCCGGAAAATACGACGCGCAACAGTCGGCCAGAACGATGCAACGCAGACCGCGATCGTTCGCTTCGCGCACCGTGGTGTTGACACAGACCTCCGTCGTGACGCCGGCGACCAACAAGGTGTCGATGTCGCGATTGCGCAGCATCAGCTCGAGATCGGTCTGATAGAAGGCGCCTTTGCCGGGCTTGTCGATCACCGGCTCGCCCCTTAGCGGATAAAGCTCCGGGATGATGTCGTGACCGGGCTCGCCGCGGACCAGGATGCGGCCCATGGGGCCGCGCGCGCCGATGCGCATTGACGGATCGCCGCGCTCGACCTTGTGGCGCGGAGCGTCGGACAGATCGGGCCGATGACCTTCGCGCGTGTGGATGACCGTCAGGTCCAGCCGCCGCGCCTCGCCGAGTACGGCCCGGCACGGCCCTACCGCCGCCCGCAGCCGCGTGACGTCATTGCCCAATGCCTCGCCGAAGCCGCCCGGCTCCAGAAAGTCGCGCTGCATATCGATAATGACGAGCGCCGCATGGTCGAGATCGACCGTGAGCGGCGACGGCTCGGCTTCCAGTCTAACGCGCGGCATGCCCCGTCTCCTGCCTCGCAATGACTGTAAAGGTGCAAAATCGGGGCCAGCACCGACGGCGTTGGCAAGGCCATCAGCGCCGACTGCTGCCTAATAAATGAGCGGCATCTGCCCGAGCCGCACAGGAAAGCATACTCGCCAAGGGGCAAGCCGGCCCGAACGGACGCAAAAAGACAGCTAAGGCGCGGCAATGACGCCTTGTGGTTTGGCACGCCCCTTGCGGAGGACGTGCTTAGCCAACGACGCGCAGCCCTGGGAGACCTCAATGAAGCGCCGCGACTTTCTCAAATCGATGACCGCACTGACCGCCGCCGCCGCCGTACCGGCACCGGCCGTCTGGTCGCCCGCCAAAGCGCAATCGCGCCAAGAGACCCTCCTCATCGTCTCCGAAAGCGGCCCGAACAATCTCGATATTCACGGCGTCGGCACCAACGTGCCCGGCTACGAAGTGTCGTGGAATTGCTACGACCGCCTGATCAGCCACGAAATGAAGACGCTGCCGAACGGCACGCCGTATTACGACAAGAGCAAATTCAAGCCGGAGCTCGCCGAGGACATGAATGTCGGCGACATGTCGGCGACGTTCAAGCTGCGCAAGGACGCCGTGTTTCAGGACGGCACGCCCGTCACCGCCAAGGACGTCAAATGGTCGTTCGACCGCGCCGTGACGGTCGGCGGCTTTCCGACCTTCCAGATGGGCGCCGGCTCGCTGACAAAGCCCGAGCAATTCGTCGTCGTCGACGATCATACCTTCCGCGTCGACTTCATGAAGAAGGACCGGCTGACGATTCCCGACCTCGCCGTCATCGTGCCGTGCGTCATCAATTCGGAGCTGGTGAAGAAAAACGCCACGCCGGCGGATCCGTGGGGCCTCGAATACACCAAGCTCAATACCGTCGGCTCCGGCGCCTACAAAGTGACGAACTGGACCGCCGGCTCCCAGGTCGTCCTGGAGCGCAACGATAATTGGAAGGGCGGTCCGTTGCCGAAGATCAAGCGCGTGATCTGGCGCATCGTGCCCGATGCGGGAAACCGGCGCGCGCTGCTCGAACGCGGCGATGCCGACGTGTCCTACGATCTGCCGAACAAGGACTTTTCCGAGCTGAAAAGCGACGGCAAGCTCACCATCATCTCGACGCCCTATTCGAACGGCATCCAATATATCGGCATGAACGTGCAGCATCCGCCGTTCAACGACGTCAAAGTGCGCGAGGCGATCGCCTACGCCCTGCCCTATCAGAAAATCATGGACGTGGTGCTGTACGGCCTGGGCAAGCCGATGTTCGGCGCGCCGGCGGATGCGCCGACCGAAGTCGCCTGGCCGCAGCCGCACAAATTCAACACCGATCTCGACAAGGCAAAGAAGCTGCTCGCCGAAGCCGGCGCAAGCAACATCAACGTGCCGATCTCGTTCGATCTCGGCTTTGCCGGCGTCAATCAGCCGATCTGCGAACTGGTGCAGGAAAGCCTGGCGCAGATCGGCATCACAACCACCATCAACAAGGTGCCGGGCGCGAACTGGCGCACCGAGCTCACCAAAAAGTCGATGCCGCTGTTCACCAATGTGTTCTCTGGCTGGCTCGATTATCCCGAGTATTTCTTCTACTGGTGCTACCACTCCGGCAAATCGATCTTCAACACCATGGACTATCAGTCGCCGCAGATGGACGCGTTCATCGACGGCGCGCGCGCCGCGGCGGCGACCGGCGATTGGGACACCTACAACAAAGATGTGAAGGGCTTTGTCGATGTCGCCTTCACCGACATGCCGCGCATTCCGCTGTATCAGCCCTACGTCAATGTCGCGATGCAGAAGAACGTCAGCGGCTACCAATACTGGTTCCATCGCCGGCTCGATTATCGAAGCTTCGTGAAGGCGTGAATTCGATGCATCCGCGCAATTCACCTCACTCCTTGAGGATGCGGTCCATAAGCGGCCTGCTGCGATGAGAGTGCAATGCTCACGCTGATCCTCAAGCGGTTGGCAATGGCGATCCCAAGCCTGATCGGCGTGGTGGTCGTCACCTTCCTGCTGACCCGCGCGTTGCCGGGCGATCCCGCCGCCTATTTCGCCGGCCCAGCCGCGACCCCGCAGGCGATCGAGGAGGTGCGGGTCAAGCTCGGCCTCGACAAGCCGCTGATCGAGCAGTTCGGACGCTACGTCGTCGATCTCGCCCACGGCAATCTCGGCACCTCTCTCACCACCGGGCAACCGGTGACGACCGAATTGCGCAATCGGCTGCCGGCATCCGCCGAACTGACGCTGCTCGGGCTCATCGTCTCGATCGTGATCGCCGTGCCGCTCGGCATCCTGGCCGCGACCAAGCCGAACTCCATTCTCGACCACGCCTGTCGGGTGATCTCCACGCTCGGCGTATCGCTGCCGGTGTTCTTCACCGGACTCATCCTGGTCTACGTCTTCTACTTCCTGTTGGGCTGGGCGCCCGCCCCGCTCGGCCGGCTCGACGTGTTCTTTACCGAGCCGCCGCGCGTCACCGGATTCTTCCTGATCGACAGCCTGATCGCCGGCGATTTCGCCACTTTCGTCGCGAGCCTCAAGCAACTTATCCTGCCGGCGCTGACGCTCGGCATTTTCTCGCTGGCGCCGATCGCGCGCATGACGCGCGCCTCCATGCTCGCGGTGCTATCCTCGGATTTCGTGCGCACGGCGCGGGCGAGCGGGCTATCGAGCTACACGATCATCGTCACCTACGCTTTCCGCAACGCCATGCTGCCGGTCATCACCACGCTCGGCATGGTGTTCTCGTTCCTGCTCGGCGCCAATGTGCTGGTCGAGAAGGTCTTCGCCTGGCCGGGGATCGGCTCCTATGCGGTCGAGGCACTGCTCGCCTCCGACTTCGCGCCGGTCCAGGGCTTCGTGCTGACCATGGCGGTCCTCTATGTGATGCTCAACCTTCTGATCGACGTCCTCTATGGGCTGATCGATCCGCGCGTCAGGCTTGAAGCATGAGCGTCGTCACTGCAACGCCGCCGCGCGAAAGCGCGCTCGCCGCGCTGATCAAGCAATCGCGCTATGTGATCGGCGAAAATCCGGTCACCGGCTTCGCCTTTGCGCTGTTCGTGCTGATCGTGCTGGCCGCGGTGTTCGGACCGCATATCGTGCCGTACGATCCGCTGCAAAGCGACACCAGCGAAGCCTTGAAGCCGCCGAGCCTGCATCATCTGGTTCGGCACCGATCAGCTCGGCCGCGACATTTTCAGTCGCGTCGTCGTCGCGACCCGGCTCGATTTCTTCATCGCGGTGGCCTCGGTCGCGCTGGTGTTCGTCATGGGCGGCTTCGCCGGCGTTCGCCGCCGGGTTCTTCGGCGGCTGGACCGACCGCATCGTCGGCCGCATCGCCGATACCATCATGGCGTTCCCGCTGTTCGTGCTGGCCATGGGCATCGTCGCCGCGCTCGGCAACACGGTGCAGAACATCGTCATCGCCACCGCGATCGTGAACTTCCCGCTCTACGCGCGCATCGCCCGCGCCGAGGCCAATGTCCGGCGCGACGCCGGGTTCGTCGAAGCGGCGCGGCTGTCCGGCAATTCCGATTGGCGCATCGTAACCTTTCAGATTCTGCCCAACGTGTTCCCGATCCTGGTCGTGCAGATGTCGCTGACCATGGGCTACGCCATCCTCAACGCCGCCGGCCTGTCGTTCATCGGGCTTGGCGTGCGGCCGCCGACGCCGGAATGGGGAATCATGGTGGCCGAGGGCGCCCAATTCATCGTCTCCGGCGAATGGTGGAATGCGTTCTTCCCCGGCGCAGCGCTGATGGTCGCCGTGTTCTGCTTCAATCTGCTCGGCGACGGACTGCGCGACATGGTCGATCCGAGGAGACGGACATGAGGTTGCGCAGATGACGGCCGCTCCCGCGCTCTCGGTCGAGGATTTAAGCGTTCGAATTCCGCACCCGCTCCGGCATCGTGCACGCGCTCGACAATGTCAGCTTTGCCGTTGCCCGCGGCGAGACCATCGCGCTGGTCGGCGAATCGGGCTCCGGCAAATCGGTCACCGCCTATGCGGTGATGGGCATTCTCGACCCGGCCGGCCGCGTCACCGCCGGCCGCGCCATGCTTGGCGACCTCGATCTGTTGGCGGCGACGCCGAAACAGCTTGCCGAGGTGCGCGGCCGCAAGATCGCGATGATCTTTCAGAACCCGCGCACCGCGCTCAATCCGATCCGCACCGTCGGCCGGCAGATCGCCGACGTCCTGATCCGCCACGGCGGCGTGTCGCGCCGCGCGGCGCCGGCCCATGCGGTCGAGATGCTTCGCGCGGTCGGCATCACCGATCCGGCGCGCCGCGCCAAGGCCTATCCGTTCGAAATGTCGGGCGGCATGTGCCAGCGCGTCATGATCGCGATTGCGCTCGCCGCCAAGCCGTCGCTCCTGATCGCCGACGAGCCGACCACCGGTCTCGATGTCACCACCCAAGCCGTAATCATGGATCTGATCGGCGATCTCGCCAAGGACCTCGGCATGGCGACGATTTTCATCACCCACGATCTGGCGCTCGCCGGGCAGCGTTCGGCGCGCATCGTGGTCATGCATGCCGGCCATGTGGTCGAGAATGCGCCGACCGCGGAACTGTTCGACAATCCGCGCCACCCCTATACGGCCGAATTGATCGCAGCGACGCCGGATTCGGCGCAGAGCCTCGATGAGCTCGCCGCCATTCCAGGCTCGCTCCCCGATCTGCGCCGCGCCGATCTGCCGCCCTGCCGCTATTCCGAACGCTGCCCGCGCAAGCTCGCCGCCTGCGCGCAACCGCTGCCGCAGGCGGCGCCCGGCGCCGCCCATATCGTCGCCTGCTGGAATCCCCTGCCCGATCGGGCGCAAGCGACCGCCTATCCGCCAGCCGTGAGTGCCGCATGACCGCGCTGCTCGACGTTGCCGAAGTCTCCAAGCTGTTTCCGGCCGCCGGCAGTCTCGGCCCGTGGACGCGCTTTAAGCGCCGCTTGTCCGGCGGGCCGGAGAACGTCCCCAAAGTCCATGCCGTCGATGACGTCAGTTTCGCCATCGCCAAGGGCGAGACGGTCGGACTGGTCGGCGAGTCCGGCTGCGGCAAGTCGACTTTGGTGCGGGCGCTGACCCGGCTGGTCGACGTCAGCGACGGCAGCATCAAGCTCGGCACCCGCGAATTGGCGCTCAAGCCGGCGCGCGTATTCGCGCGCGATCGCGACCGCGCCCGCATCCAGATGGTGTTCCAGGACGCCGGCGAAAGCGTCAATCCGCGTTTCACCGCTTTCGCCGCCATTGCCGATCCGCTGCGGCGATTGCGCAAATTGCGCGGCGCCGCGCTCAAAGCGCGGGTCGAGACGGTGGCGGGCCAATGCGGCCTGCCGCTGCAGCTGTTGTCGCGCTTTCCGCATCAGCTCTCGGGCGGCCAGCGCGCCCGCGTCGGCATCGCCCGCGCCATGGCGGTCGAGCCCGATCTCCTGGTGCTCGACGAGCCGACCGCGGCGCTGGACGTTTCCGTGCAGGTCGTCATTCTCCAGCTGTTGCAGCGGCTGAAGCAAGACACCGGCATGAGCTACCTGTTCGTCTCGCACGACCTTTCCGTGGTCCGGCTTCTGTGCGACCGTGTGCTGGTGATGTATCTCGGCAAGATCGTGGAATCGGGGCCGGCGCGCGAAGTGTTCGAACATCCGCTGCATCCCTATACCCAGGCGCTGGTCGCCGCAGTGCCGCGGCTTAACGAGAGCGCCGGCGAACGGCTGCGCTTGAGCGGCGAGCCGCGCAGCCCGATCGATCCCGATCCGAATGTCTGCCGCTTCTACGGCCGCTGTCCGCGCGGCACCGAGGCGTGTCAAACTACCATGCCGGCGCTGCGCAGTTTCGGCCGACCGCCAGGTCGCTTGCCATTTCGCCGAGGAATTCCTGCCGCAGCCGCAGATGACGTCATGAAGCGCAAAGCTCGCGCCAAGAACGACAAAAGCGCGAACAAAGTCGCGGCCGCCGCCGGCGCGGCATGCCAAGCGAGCGCGAATTCGATCGATGCGCTGGTCGCCGCGAGCGCGCGGGCGCTCGGTATTACGCTCGATCCAAGCCTGGAAGGCCGGGGTGGAATTCAATCTGCAACTGATCCTGCAGCCATGCGGCGCGGGTCGAAGGCTTCCCCCTGCCCGACGATGCCGAGCCGGCACCGATCTTTCATGCTTGATACGCCAGCGAGCGATTTCGATTTCGCCGAAGCCGCCGCCATTGCCGCCGCGGTGACATCCGGCCGCAGCAGCGCCGCCGCTGTCGTGCAGGCGACGCTCAATGCGCATCCGCGAGCGCGACCCGGTTCTCAATTCCTTCACCGCGGTCACCGAACAGCGCGCGCTGCTGCGCGCCGAAGCGATCGACGCCACGCGCGCGAGGGGCGAGGCGCTCGGCCCGCTCGCCGGCGTGCCGTTCGCGGTCAAGAATCTGTTCGACGTCGCCGGCCTGCCGACGCTCGCCGGCTCCAAGATCAACCGCGACCTGCCGCCGGCGACGCGCGACGCGGCGCTGATCGAGCGGCTGGAAGCCGCCGGCGCCATCCTGGTCGGCGCGCTCAACATGGGCGAATACGCCTACGACTTCACCGGCGAGAACGTCCATGACGGCGCCTCGCATAATCCGCACGATCGCGAGCGCATGACCGGCGGATCGTCCGGCGGCTCCGGCGCGGCGGTCGGCGGCGGCCTCGTGCCGTTCTGCGCTCGGCTCCGACACCAACGGCTCGATCCGCGTGCCGTCGTCGCTGTGCGGCATTTTCGGATTGAAGCCGACCTACGGCCGGCTCAGCCGCGCCCGCACCTTTCCGTTCGTCGCGAGCCTCGATCATCTCGGCCCGTTCGCGCGCACGGCGCGCGATCTTGCGCTGGCCTACGACGCCATGCAGGGTTTCGATGCCGACGATCCGGCCTGCGCCGAGCGGCCGGTCGAGCCGATCGGCCCGCTGCTCGATCGCGGCGCCGAGGGCCTGCGCGTCGCCGTTGCCGCCGGCTATTTCAAATGCAACAGCGGCGAGACGTGTAGCGCCGTCGACCGCGTCGCCGCGGCGCTCGGCGCCAATCGCGACATCGAAATCCCGCAGGCCGAGCGCGCCCGCTCGGCGGCCTTCATCATCACCGCGAGCGAGGGCGCCAGCCTGCATCTCGACCGGCTGCGGACGCGGGCCCACGATTTCGATCCCGCGGTGCGCGACCGCCTGATCGCCGGCGCGATGACGCCGGCTTCGCTCGTCGTCAAGGCGCAAAAATTCCGCCGCTGGTATCGCGAGCAGGTGTTGCAGCTGTTCGACGAGGTCGACGCAATCCTGGCGCCGGCGACGCCGTGCACGGCGCCGCTGATCGGCCAGCAAACATTCATGTTCGGCGACACCGAACTGCCGGTGCGCGCCAATCTCGGCCTCTATACCCAGCCGATCTCGTTCATCGGCCTGCCGGTCGTCGCCGTGCCGGTGCCGCTGTCGCCGTTGCCGATCGGGGTGCAGATCATCGCCGCGCCGTGGCGCGAGGACGTGGCGCTGCGGCTCGCGCACGCGCTGGAGATCGCAAGGCGTCGTCGCGGCGCCGCGGCCGGCGCTGTAAGCGAATAGGAGAGAACACACATGGAGATCGACCTGCCGGAGGTCGTTGCCGAAGTCAAAGCCGCGTTCGAGCGCTACGAGAGGGCCCTGGTCGAAAACGACGTCGCCACACTCGACGCGCTGTTCCACGACGATCCGCGCACCATCCGCTACGGCGGCGGCGAAAATCTCTACGGCTATGCCGCGATCAAAGCCTTCCGCGCCGCGCGCTCGCCGGCCGGACTGGCCCGCACGCTGTCCAAGACCGTCATCACCACTTACGGCCGCGATGTCGCGGTGGCGTCGACGTTGTTCGCGCGCGCCTCGGCGCCGGGCAAAGTCGGCCGCCAGATGCAGACCTGGGTGAGTTCGCCGAAGGCTGGCGCGTCGTCGCCGCCCATGTCAGCATGATTGCCGAGGTTTCCGGAGAGCACCAAGCGGCAATCCTGCGGCACGGTGAAAATCGCGGCCGAGGCAAGCGAGCTCGGCATCGTCGCCGCCGGGCGCCAAGAGCGTGATGCCGAACGGCAGGCCGTTGGCGCCGATCGAGGCCGGCACGGCAAGCCCGCACAGATCGAGCAGATTGACGAAATTGGTATAAGTGCCGAGACGGCCGTTGAGCGCGATCGGCTCGGCCACGACCTGCGCGATCGTGTAGATCGTCGGCGCCGTCGGCACCACCAGCGCATCGATGGAGCCAAACACGCGGTCGCGGATGCGGCGCAATTCTTCCAGCCGGTAGAAGGCGGCGAAGGCATCCGCGGTTTTAAGGTCGCGGCCGGCCTCGATGATCTGCCGCGTCACCGGCAACATCGCCTGCGGCGACGCCGCGAGCAAATCTTTGACGACGAGGTAGCGCTCGGCCACCCAGGGTCCGTCGTAAAGCAGCCGCGCCGTCTCGTAAAACGGCTCGAAATCCACCTCGATAATCGTGCCGCCGAGCGCGGCGAGCTTGGCCAAAGCGGCGTCATAGGCGGCAGCCGAGATCTTGTCGCCGAAGAAGCGGCGCTGGCCGGGGCCCGGCACGCCGAGCCGCATCGCTTTTGCCGGCACGGCCTACGGCGCCGAGCGGACGCGCCCGCGCAAAAGGGTCGGCATCGTCCGGACCGGCGATCGCATCGAGCGCCGTCACCGCGTCATCCACCGTGAGGGCGAAGATCGAGACGCAATCAAGCGTGCGGCAAGCCGGCACCACGCCCGCGGTCGAGACGAGCCCGAGGCTTGGCTTGAGCCCGACGATGTTGTTGAAGGCGGCCGGCACGCGCCCCGAGCCCGCCGTATCGGTGCCGAGCGCCAGCGGCACGATGCCGGCGCCGACCGCAACACCCGACCCCGAGCTCGAGCCGCCGGGGATCAGGCTTGCATCGAACAGATTGCGTGGCGTGCCGTAAGGCGAGCGCGTGCCGACGAGCCCGGTGGCGAACTGATCGAGATTGGTTTTGCCGAGAATGAGGGCGCCGGCGGCGCGCAGCCGCGCCACCGCGGTGGCGTCGGTACCGGCGGGTAAGAAAACGCCGCGCACGCCGCGGTGGTCGGCAGTCCGGCGACGTCGATATTGTCCTTCACCCCGACCGGAATGCCATAGAGCGGCAGCGATGTGTCGGCGTCGTCGAGCGCTTCCGCTTCGGCAAGGACGTCGTCTTCTTTGCGCAGCGTAATAAAGATCGCCGGATCGTGAAGCGCGCGCAGGCGCGCATAACTTCGCGCGACGATGTCGGCGGGCGTCGCCGCGCCGCTGCGATAGACGGCAAGAATTTCAGCGACCGTCTCGGTCACTTTTGTCCTCGTTTCGGCTAAAGCCCTTACTTCACCGGCGCGGCGTCGGGGATGAAGCGGTTGCCGAACACCGGCTCCTTATGCGGCGTCGGCGGCAATTCCCAGGCGCCGGTGGAAGGCGGCCGCACCTCGGCGTCGACATGGGCGTCGATGAGGAACGGCTTGTTGGCCTTGATCGCGTGCTCCAGCGCGCCGCGAAAATCTTCCGATTTGGTGACGGTGAGCGCGTCGACGCCGGCGGCCTTGGCCCAGGCGGCGAGATCGGGATTGTACGGCTTCCTGTTGGCGCCCTGGTGGAACATGGTGCCGTATTCGCGGCCGCCGAACATGCCGAGCTGAATGTCGCGGATCGAGACCCAGCCGAAATTATTCCAGATCACCCACACCACCGGGATGTCGTATTCGACCGCGGTGCACAGCACATGCGGCACCATGGTGAAGCAGCCGTCGCCGGTCACGGCGACCACCGGGCGGTCCGGCGCGGCAAGCTTGGCGCCGAGCGCGCCGGCGGCGCCGAAGCCCATGCCGGAAAAGCCCCAGGAGTTGAGCATCGTTTGCGGTTTGCGCGCGTTCCAGAACTGCATGTACCAGTTATGGCTGACGCCGACGTCGCAGCAGATAATGCCGTCGGCGGGCAGCACCGCCTGGCAATCGGCGACCACGCGCTCCGGCCGCATCGGCATCGCATGCGTCGCGAAATTCGGCCGCACGAATTTTTCCCATTCGGCGCGCCATGTGGCGATGTCGGCGAGCCAAGCCTTCGTGCCACCAGATTTGGTTGCGCTCGCCTTGGCACTGCCGGCCTCGATGCCGCGCCGGTTCGAGCTCGGCGAGGAGCTGGCGCAGGAAGGTGCGCGCATCGGCGAGAATGCCGATGTCGGGCGGATAATTGCGGCCGAGCTCGGCGGGATCGACGTCGACATGGATGAGCTTGGTGTTCGGGAAATTCCACGAATAGCCCGGCAGCCACGACGAGGCCGAGCGGTCGTCGAAGCGCGCGCCGATGGCGATGACGAGATCGGAGCGGCGGCCGGCTTCGTTGGCGGGAAACGCGCCGTTCCTGCCGATGAAGCCGAGCGACAGCGCATCGGTCATGTCGAGGCAACCCATTCCATTGGGAGACGAGATCACCGGAATGCCGAGCTTCTTGGCGAATTCGGTGAGCTCGCGGCTTGCTTCCGACAGCGTCACGCCGTGGCCGATGAAGAGCACCGGGCGCTCGGCGGCGAGGATGGCATCGAGCGCGCGGGCGACCTCTTCCGGCGAAGCGCCGCTGCGCTGCGCATTGAGCGGCGGCGCCGGCGGCGGCAGCTCGACTTCGTCGTCTTCCTGGAACACGTTGAACGGCACGTCGACATTCACCGGCCCCGGCCGGCCCGACAGCATCGTCGTCATCGCCTGCCGCAACGCCAGCGGCAGCATGTCGACCCGGGTCGGCTGGAAACTGCGCTTGACCACCGGGCGCAGCACGTTGACGAAGTCGGCCTGGTAATGCCGGTTGATCTCCTGGAACGGACTGCGGTTGAACTGCGAGGTCGGCACATTGGCGGTAATCGCGAATACCGCCGAGGAATCGGTCAGCGCGCAGGCGAGCGGCATGACGATATTGGCCGAGCCCGGCCCGCACGAGGTCAGCGTCGCCACCGGCTGGTGGCGGACGCGGAAATAGGCGTCGGCCATGTGGGCTGCGACCTGCTCGTGGCGCGGCGAGATGAGCTTGATGCGGTCGCGCGCTTCATAGAGCGGATCGAGCATGCCGACATTGCCGTGGCCGCAAATGCCGAACACGTAGGGAATATCGTTGGCAACCAGATATTCGGTAATAAGCTCGGCGCCCTTCATGCGTGGCATCGGAGTGTCCTGCTGGCTGAGGTGCTGCGGGGTGGGCTTAAAGCCCATTTCTATCCGATCCGTAGCGTCATTGCGAGCGAAGCTCGGGTAAGTGTGGTCGTACTCGCGAGGCGATGCCTCCTCCCTCTCCCCGCCGCGCGGGGAGAGGGTTGGGGTGAGGGGGCCTCTCCGCTGGGCGCAGCTTTGCAGCAGCATCTGAAATGCCGTCGCGTGGTCCGTAACGCTCAGAATCGCGGAGAGGCCCCCTCACCCTCGTGCGCTCCGCGCACTTCACCTCTCCCCGCGCGCGGGGAGAGGTGAAGTCACGTTCTCTCCTTCTCGCGATGCGCCTTCGCATCCGAGCTTGTCCACGCCACGGTAAGAAAGCCCTTCCCAAGCCCTCTCTCCAAAAAAATGGAGGGAGGCGAAGCGCCGAAAGGCGCGTACTGAGAGGCCGCATCGACGGATGCGGCGCGCGCCACGCGGATGAGGACGTTGCCATCCGTCCGCGCTTCGGGCGCGCTCGCCTTTCGGCGCTCCACCGCGGCACTTGCCACGCAAATTAATGCCGTGGCTCAGCCCAGGCCGTGTTTCCTGGGACGTGCCGCCGGCGGCCGTTAACCGCCACGTGCTGTCCCAGTCCAGCGGCGCACCCCGCAGGCCGGTCATAGTGCCGGCCAAAGCGATGCCCAGGCCGCCCGGGCGCGGGTCGTAACGCCGCGCGCAGGAACCGCTCCCGTTCCACTTCCGAAAGTACCCTCGCGAAAGGCCCCTCCGTGAACGGGATGGTGGTGATGTAATCGATACGGGGACGTTTGTCAAGGCACGTCTCTGAAACGACGACACCTGAGCCAAGCCCATCCTTCAAACACCATCTGCCAAAACCTCCAGGCTTTCGCAGGCGACTATCGATTAAGCGGAATAAACCCGGCTTTCGAGTATCCGCGGGCCGCACGAATTCCGGCTGAAACGTCAATTAAGCGAGCTGCGGCATCAACGCCACGGTATTGTCGCGTTCAATCGCTCTCAACTCGGTCTTCGGCAGGCCGAGCGCCTCGAGCTGATCGATGGTCGGAGACATCGGCCCGAACGGTGAGTCCGTCCCCAGCAGAATGTGCGCGTTCGGAACGTAGGCGCGAAGCGCCGCCATGGTCACCGGATCGGACGAACTCGATATTTCGTAGTAAAGCTTGCCGATCTCGGCGACGAGGTTTTCCGGCATCCTCTGGCGAAGCGGCGGCTGTGTCTCGATCAGAATCGATAGCCGGCCGACGCCGCCCATCAGCAAGCCGCCGGCATGGGAGAAGATGATGCGTATATTGGGGTACCGCTCCGTCGATTTCGTCATAATCCATTGCAGGATCGCCCGCGTCGTATCGATCGGATATTCGATCACGGCGGCGGGCATGCCTGGAATGAGACTGCGGCAGCACGCCGGCGCGATCGGGTGAACATAAACCACGGCATTGCGCCGGTTTAGCTCCTCGAAAACCGGCGCAAAGGCCGGATCGGCAATCCATTTGTCGCCATAGCTGGTGAACAGGCCGACACCGTCAGCTTTGAGATCGTCGAACGCATAGGCGATCTCACTCAAGCTGCCGTCGGTATCCGGAAGCGGCAACGCCGCAAACGAACCGAAGCGGCCCGCGTAATCGCGCTTCATTTGCGCTGCATATTCATTGCAAGCGCGCGCCAGACGACGACCTTGCGATACGTCGCCGAACCAAATGCCCGGATTCGACACCGAGCAAACCGCCGTCTTGACGGCGTTGCGATCCATCTCCTCGATGGCCCGTTGCGGTGTCCACGCGCGGGCTTGGTTGATGACCAGCGGCGGCAGCGTTTTGGCAACGGCGTCTTCGCCAATCCAGGCCGGCGCAATGTGATGATAGTGGACGTCAAGCCGGTACGGATCAGTCTGCGCAAACACTCCTCTTGGCATGATCGCGAGCGTTCCGACCGCGCCCAGCGCGGCCACGAACCGACGCCTGGATGTGCATAAAGTACACATGGACCACCTCTTCAGCTCGAAAGCCGATCCGAACGACTGATGTTGGCGTTTGGATCGGCTGGCAGCCTGGAGCGCAATCGCTTCAGATTGAAGCGATTGCGCTCCATAACTTATTGTTGGAGCATGAGCTTTTCGGAAAACCGGTGTCCACTTTTCCGGATCATGCTCTGGCGTCAATCATTTGCGGCGGAACACCAGCACCTGCTCCGTGATCGGCATGCCGCCGCAACGCAACGCGCCACCGGTAAAATAGGCCGCCGCGCCGACGGTGGCGGCGCCATACGCGTGCCGCGCACCGGGCAGCGCGGCGAGCGTCAGCCAACTATTCGATTTCGGATCATAACCCTCGTTGGTGTCGAAGGTGTCGCCGCCACCGAATTTGCTGGTGGGATCGAGCTTCTTGCATTCCCCTCCGGCATAAAGGAGCAGCCCGTTGTCATAGGTTGCAGCCCCGCTGCTGCGCGGCGTCGGCATCGGCGCGGCTTTGGTCCACTGATCGGTCGAGGGATCGTAAACGTCGTGCTCGCCGACATTGTCAGTTTGATTGGCCGTCCGGCCGCCGACAACGTGGATCTTGCCGTCGATGACGGCGATGCCAAGATGATCGCGCGCCAGCGGCAGCGGTGCAGCCTTCGACCACTGATTGGTCGCCGGATCGTAAACCTCGTGAATGTTGACGGTGACCTTGTCGAGACCGCGTCCTCCGACGACATGAATTTTTCCGCCGACCGCCGCCACGCCAATCGAGGCTCGCGGCGAACTCAGCGGCGCGATCGGCTGCCACGTATCGGCCGCCGGATCGTAAACGAAAGCCAAATTCATGGCCCCGACATGAACAATGCCGGTGAAGCCGCCGAATGCGTAAAGCTTGCCGTTGAGGCCGACAACGCCGACGTGGCTCAACCCATGGGGCAGCGGCGCACGTTCGCGCCAATGGTCGGTCGCCGGGTCATATTCGTAATTAAGCGGCGAATCCCAGCGACCCTGCGCGGTACCGCCGACGACGTAAATTTTTCCATCCAGCGCCGCCACACCGACCTCGGCGCGCGCGGTCGGCATTGGGGCCGCGGTCGACCAGCTGCCCTGATCTTGTGCTTCGGCCGCCGACATGCCGAGTGCGGCCAACCCCGATAAGACGACGAACATTAGGGCGGCGCGGTAACAGCGCCGGCGCCAATACTCTCGAGACATTCAGTCCTCCCTAGCTTGTTTTCTTCACGTTACGGTCGATTTTTCCCAAGAGCGCAATGGCTAGCGACGCCGCGACGAGCGGAAGCGCCGATATCAAAAACAAGCCCGTCATGCCCCAGTGCAGCGCAATCAAGACGCCGCCGAGGATCGGGCCGAAGATCGATCCGATACGACCGACGCCGTACGCCCAACCCACGCCGGTTGAACGTATAGCGGTCGGATAGAGACCTGCCGCCAGCGCGTTGCCGCAGACTTGGGTCCCCACCGAACAGAAACCGCCGAGCAAAATCGCGAGCATGAGCAGCGGAAACGAGAAACCAAGGAATCCCACCGCGCCGACGAATACGGCACCGAAGGCGTAGGCAAGCGCGACGGTTCGGTAGTTGCCGTACTTGTCCATCAGACGCCCAAGCGCGATGCCGCCGATGATGCCGCCCAGATTGAACACCACGGTTCCGACGATCGCGCGCTGGATGGAGAACCCGGCCTGTTGCATCAACGCCGGCAACCAATTGAATACGAAGAACAGCAACAGGAAGTTCATGAAAAATGCGATCCACAGCAGTGCCGTGGGCGCCGCTCGCCCGCCGCCGAACAGGCGCCTGACCGAAAAGCCGTGAAATGCCTCTTCGGAAACGACAAAACGATCCACGCTCGAATATTTCAGGTCGGGCGCAAGACGGTGAAGGATTTCGCCGATCCTGCTTGTCGCGCTGCTGCGGACGGCCAAAAAGCGTATCGATTCCGGCAAAGTCGGCAGCAGCAGCGCGGCAAGGAGAATTGGCAGCAGCCCGCCAACGTAGAACACCGATTGCCAGCCAAAAGCGGAAATGAGCTTGGCGCTGAGCGCGCCGCCGAGAACCGCACCGAGCGGCCAGGCCACCGTGACCATCGTGACGAGCATCGCTCGCGTCCGCCGCGGCGAATATTCGGAAATCAGCGGAACCACATTGGGGACTGCGGCCCCTACCCCGATCCCCGTCAGGAACCGAAGAGCGGCAAGAGCCGCAAACGAATTCGCCCACGCCGTGGCAAAGCTGAACACGCCGAAGATAACGGTAGCGAGAATGATCTGGTAGCGCCGGCCGTAGCGGTCGGCGAAAGGCGGCAGAGCGAACGCGCCCAGGGAAAGTCCGATCGTCCCTGCCGCGAAGATGCCGCCGAAAGAGGAGATCGGGATTGCCAAATCGCGGGCAATCGGCGCAGCGACGAAAGCAATCGCTTGAGCGTCAAACCCGTCGAGCAGCACGACAAGTGCGCAAAGCATAAAGACACGGACTTGAAATCCGCTCAGCGGCGCACGATCGATAACGTCCGCGACGTCGATATTGCGGCCCGACATATTTCCCCCCGACGGGCAAGCTTATGCGAAAGCCTCCGCCTGAGCAAAGCGCTCATGGTTTTCGCGATTTAAAAATGTTCGAAGCGATTGCGCAGCGACCGTCGGCACAACCTCTCGTAATGAACAGTATCGACGTGCGTTTCCGGGCTGCGGGTGTGAAAAAACGAAAGCCGGAACAGTTCCTGGCGCGATACATGGGCCAATGGTATTGAGAAAGAACGCTAATTCGAGTCCGGTCGCGACAATATCGGACCAGCGCCGAAGCCGACCAGGGACCGTTCAGCGACCGCTCAGGCGAGACATGAACGAAACAAGGAATTGCCGAGGCACTCTATGGCAGATCTTAAAATGACATTGGCGTGTTGGAATTACGATCGCACGCGCGCCCTGATGGACGGCACGGTAAAGCCGGAGGGGATTGAGCTGACCTATCATAATTCGTTTCCGGCGGCGACCTTCCAACGGATGATGGGCAAGCACGAGTTCGAAGCCTCGGAGTTGGGTCTGACCTTCTATCTCGACAAATTGCAGGAAGAGCAGCCACCATTCGTCGCCATACCCGCGTTTCCAATTCGGCTGTTTTCGCATTCGGCCATCTACATCAACACCAACAAAGGCATCGAGCAACCGAAGGACTTGATCGGCAAAAAGATAGGCGAGTTTTTTCTTTACGGCCACGATGCGGGGACATGGGCCAAGGGTATCTTACAGGATCAATACGGCGTGCCCGTCGATAGCTATGAAAACTTCATCGGCGGCGTCGAGCGACCGACCCCGCCGTTAACCTGGTACAAGCAGAAGCCGCCGGCCCATATTAAAGTTCGACACATCGGCACCGAAACAACCCTCGATAAGATGCTCGATGCCGGTGAAATCGACGCACTGTTCTCGGCTATCGTCCCGCCCTCCATGACCCGCGGCTCGAAGAATATCCGCAGGCTGTTTCCGGATTTCGAAAAGGTCGAGCGGGATTACTACAAAACAACCGGCATCTTCCCGATCCAGCATGTCGTCGCCATTCGACGGGATGTGTATGAGGCGAACCCCTGGGTTGCGAAGTCCCTCTACAGAGCGTTCAAAGAGGCTCGCGACCGCGCCTACGAACTCTACCGGCATCAAGCGGAAAACATGCATCGCATGTTCATGGTGCCGTGGATCACACAGCATTTCCTGGAAATGCAGTCGTTGCTCGGAGATGAATGGTTCCCTTACGGACTGAAGCGTAATTACACCGCGCTCGATACTTTCCTGCGCTACCACCACGAGCAGGGCCTGTCGAAACGGCGGTTTAAGCCGGAAGATCTTTTCTTGCCTGAAACGCTCGATGACTGATGGAGGCGGGTCGGTCCTTAGCAACACTGCGCCAGGGTTGGCGGGGCGGACTTGACACGACGACGCATAAGCGGTGCAACGCCCGCGTCATGGCAAAGCGGCTGCGCAGTTACGTCCGTACCGCCGGGATTGTGGCGGCAGCGGCTGTCGTGTTCGCCGCGTTGTCGTTCTTGCCGCCGGTCGATCGCGCGCTCGGCGGACTGTTCGCGCGTTCGGCGGATGGAGCGGCAGTCGCAAACTATCCCGAACGGCTGCGCGAGCAGTTGGCGCGACATGGCTGGGACTACGTCGATTACGCGCATATACCGACGGGCCTCGAGCAGGCGCTTATTTCCGTCGAAGACAAGCGCTTTCTGCTGCACGGCGGCATCGATCCGGTCGCACTGGCGCGCGCGCTGGCGCAGGACGCGCAGAACGACCGCGTGGATCACGGCGGCGCGACCCTGTCGCTGCAGCTCGCACGGATGATACTTCAAATTCCCCGCCGGCAACCGTCGGCGCTCGCAGAGCTCGCCAGTCAGCTCCGGGTCATGCGGGCCTCGCTCATTCTCGAGCACGACGACAGCAAACAGAAAATTCTGGAGTTGTATCTCAACGGCGTCTATTTGGGGCACGGCGCCACCGGCGTCGCGGCGGCGGCGGAAGCGTATTTTCACGTCCCCGTCGAGCGGTTGAACGAAGCGCAATGCATCTACATGGCCGGTTTGCCCAACAACCCGGGCCGGTTCGGCGCCGATCCGTCCGGAGACGCGGCGATGGCGAGGTACCGACACGTGATCGCGACGATGGTGCACAATGGCTATCTTACCGCGCAGAAAGCGGCGACGCTCGACGGCGCGCAACTGTTTTCGCAAAACTAGAGTGCAATGAAGGCGCCGGCGATCGGCGACGCTGCCAACCGTGGAGAGAGCGATGCTGCGGAAATTGACGTTCGCGATCGCGGTGATCGCCTCGGTCGCGCTGTCAGGCACGGCATGGCGCGCCTTCGCGCACGGCAAGCGGCCCATTGTTCACCACTGGCACGGTTACGGGTTCTTGCCGGGCTATCATCAGCCGCCCAATAACAGCGTTCCCATGTATCGTTCGAAGCAATCGATCCGGCGCACTCCGGACTTTGCGCCGAGCTATTGGTATGGCGGCGGGCGATACTATTTCGGCGAACCGCACTTTTTCCACGGCCGCTGGAATGGCGGCAGTTTCGGCCCGTGCTGGACCTATACGCCGATCGGACTGATGTGGAATTGCGGGTGACGGCGTCGGACTTGGGCGCGCGTGCTTTTCACACGCGCATACCAATCATGCCGTCACAGACCCGCGGTCGATCTCGCCGAAAGCGATCAACCGCCGGCGCCTTTCGTCCCACAGCGCCAGTCTCACGCAGCGAAAGCTCTGCAGCAGCGTCAGCCGGCTCACCTGGCGAAGTTCGGGATGCTCGCGGAGCACCCGCGGCAAACGGTAGCAGGGAATGCGGCTGCACAGGTGATGCACATGATGGACGCCGATATTGGCCGTGAACCATCGCAGGATTGCCGGAAGGTCGTAGTACGAACTGCCATGCAGAGCCGCTTCCTGAAAGCTCCAGGCGTCCTCATGCGCCCAGAATGTCCTCTCGAATTGATGCTGCACGTAGAACAGCCATACGCCCACCGACCCTGCGAGCAAAATAATAGGCAGTTGTACAAGCAGGAAAGGCCAAACGCCGATGAACCAGATCAGGACGGCGACCACGGCGGCAATAGCGACATTGGTTGCCATGGTGCTGAACCAAGGCTGCCAGCCGCCGAAGAATAGCCCGACCGGCAACCGAAATTGCAGGATAAACAGATAGGCCGGACCGAGACCGAACATGACGAACGGGTTTCGGTAAGCCCGATAGCAAACACGGTCCCACCAGGAGAGCGACAAATATTCGCGAACCGTCAGCGTCTTGACGTCGCCCATCCCGCGCCGCTCGAGGTGGCCGGAGGTGGCATGATGGACGGCGTGGGTGCGGCGCCAGAAGTCATAGGGCGTGAACGTCAACACGCCGATGACGCGGCCGACCCAATCGTTGGCCATGCGATGACAAAAGAAAGAGCCATGGCCGCAATCGTGCTAAATCATGAACATGCGCACGAGAAAGCCTGCGGCCGGTATCGCCAGCAGCAGCGAGAGCCACCAGTAGCCGAAATGCAGCGACGCCCAGGCCATGAACCAGAGCGCTGCAAGCGGCACAAAGGTGACGGCTATCTCCAGCGTACTGCGAAGGTCGTTGGGCCGGCGGTAGCGCGCGAGGATGGCCGTCAAGCGGCGCGCGTCCGGCACCGAGGACGGATTAGTCACGGTTTGAATGTTCAATAGTGAAGCCTTTATTAAAGGTGCGGAGCGTGTTTTGCACAAAGCGGAGAGGGGGCAATGACACGCCCGGACCGGCGGGGCTTGCAGCATCGAAAACTCGCCCGCTACCGACATATAAGCCTGAAACCGTACTATTCTATGACAGCCAATAGCCTCTCGCTCAAGAACGCGGCCGGCGCCTCCCCGTGCTTTCGGTCCCGTGGGGCCGCTTTCGGGGGACGGCGGACGGCCCGGCGGGCTCCAAGCGGCCGGATCGGGCCGAAAATGACCCCCCGGGGGCCATCAATCCCCAGGCCAATAATCTGTCCTGTCACTCTTGGCGCGAGCGGATATAATGGCTGGTCGGCGATACCCGGGCAGGCGTCTCGGTGAGTGACGATGGACAATGATCTATTAGGAGCGGTTTGATGGCTAAAGGTACCGTGAAGTGGTTCAATTCGCAAAAAGGCTACGGATTCATTCAGCCGCAGGCGGGCGGCAAAGATGTTTTCGTCCACATCTCGGCGGTTGAGCGAGCCGGCCTGAGCGGCCTCAATGAAGGGCAGGTCGTCGAATACGAGGAAGTTTCCAACAAGGGCAAAACCTCAGCCGAGAACCTCAAAGTTCAGCGCTGATTTTGGCCGGGCACCCGCCAACCAAGCACTATGGCCTCGATGCATTTTTCAGCATCGAGGCCTTGCCAGGCGCCGTTGCGCCGTCGCCATTCTACCGGCAAGCGTAGGGTGGCGTCGGGCGCCTCGGGCGCCCGGCGCGCTCCAGTCTCGCAGATCACGGCTCGTTAACCGCTGACCGCCATTCTGCCAGCGGAATGATTCGGGAGTGACGCGTGAGCGCGGAAATATTGAGGCTCAGCGACTATCGCATCGACGATGGCGCTGATAGCGAGATTGACTTGGCGACTGCAGTCGACGTCGCGATCCGGGACCTGCGTGAAATTCTGACCTGCTGGGGTTCGGAGATAGCAAGGCAGCGTGCGCAAGAATGCGAATCGACCTTGCGGCGTGCCTATTGCGGATTTGTCGATGACCAGACCGTGTCTCAATAGCACTTGGTCTCAATAGCACTTGCTCTCAATAGCACTTGGTCTCAAGCATTCGGTCTCAAAGTTCTCGGTCTTAATAGCACTCGGATGGAAAAAGCTTCCTCTTTCAGCCCGATCGATTACAGCCTCGCCATCAAAAATAAGGGGCATCCGCCCAAATCGTGGCGATGGGAAATTTATGCGGCCGGAAAGAGCAAGCCGGTGCGACAATCGGAATTTTTTGAAACGATGTCCGAAGCGACCCGTGCCGGCAAGATGGCCTTGGCGGAACTCCGCGCCAACCCGGCAGCCTGATCGTTTTGAGCGGCAACCATTAAATGGTTGCTACACAAGGTCCCTCAGTCCCGCCTGCCTGACCAGCGGATAGGTCACGTCGCGGAATTCGCGCATGCCGTCGATGTAACGCGGCCAGGAGAGGAGCACGCCGTCGAGGCCGATCTTCGACAAGGTCGCCAAGCCGTCGACGATCTGCGCCGCGGTGCCGATCAATGGGAATCCGCCCCAGCCGGAGATCATCATCTCGGCCATGGCGTTGCGTCGTTCTTGCGGATAGTCGCGCTGGTTGATTTCGGCCGCCATCGTGTCGATGACGTTGCGCGCCGCGGCCCAGTCGCCCTTGTCGTGCACATAATACCTGTAGAAGTCTTTGGCCTCCTGCTCGGTCTCGGCCTGCACGACGGTGGCGTTGCTCCACACCTTGACCTCGCGGCCGTACGTCTCGCGCGCCAGCGTGCGATAGGCGGCGATGTGGCCCGTGTTGGTGGCGATGTCGTGGCTGCGGATATTGGTGAAGACGAGATCGCAGTGCCGGCAGGCGAAGTGCCGGCCGCGCTCCGAGGAGCCGGCGTTCATGATCGCCGGATAAGGCTTCTGGATCGGCTTCGGCTGCAGATAGCCGCCCTTGATGCGGTAGAACTTGCCGTCAAAGTCGAACGTGTCGTCCTCGGTCCACAGCCGCTTGACGATCGTCAGCCACTCCTCGGCGCAGGCATAGCGCGCCTCGTGCTCGAGCAGCGACACGCCGAACATCTCCATTTCCGGAAAGTTCCAGCCGTTGACGACGTTGAGCGTGTAGCGGCCGCCCGAGATATGGTCGATGACGGTCGACTGCTTGGCCGCGATAATCGGGTGATTGAGCGCCACATGCGAGGTCGAGATCACGCCTGAATTTGCGGTTGCGCCGGCAATGCCGGCGGCCCAGGTGAAGGTCTCGAAGCCGGGGCCTTGCGGATCGGTCGCCCCGCCGAAGCCCTTCCAGCGCGCCACCGGCACCAGCGCCTCGAAGTCCATCGCGTCGGCGAGCTTGGCGAGCGTCACGGTGTTCGGCCAGGTCAATTCCAGCCGGCCGTCGAGATCCGACATTACGCAGCCGGAATTGAGATTGGTCTGGAACGTGCCGAGCTTGAGCTTGCGGCGCCCGAGAGCCGGATTGCTCTCGCGCCGGTCTTTCTGCTGCGCCCTGCCTAGCATCGGTTCGACCGCACGCGCTTTACTCGCTCCCGAATTCGCCATTCAATACGAACGCGCCGGACCGTGGCAAGGCCAAGAAAACTAAGTAAGAAAACCAAGGTCGAGAACGAGGCCGAGACAATGAATCTCGCTGGCTGGGTGGAGAAATGGGGCCGCGCGGCGGGCGAGCGCCCGGCGATCGCGCTCGGTGCCGGCACGCAATCGACCTACCGGCAATGGGCGCGGCGTTTGCGCCTACTCGCCGGAAATTTACGCAAGCTGTGCGCGCCAGACGACCGGGTGGCGATCGCCATGACCAATCGCCCGGAATTCCTCGAAGCCTTGTTTGCGATCTGGCACGCCGGCCTGGTCGCCGTGCCGATGAACGCCAAGCTGCATAGCGAGGAGCTCGGCTATATTGTCGGGCATGCCGAAGCGGCGCTGGTCCTGGCGAGTCCCGACCTCGCCGACACCGTCGCGCCGCACGGCCGCACGATCGTCACCGGCACCGCCGAATGGGACCGCCTCGGCGAAGGCGACGGCATCGACGTCGTCGAGCGGCGTCCCGACGATCTCGCCTGGCTGTTTTATACGAGCGGCACCACCGGTCGGCCCAAGGGCGCGATGCTGACGCACCGCAATCTCCTGGCGATGACGCTTGCCTATCTTTCCGACATCGAACCGGTCGGCGCGCAGGATGCAAAAATTCATCCGGCGCCGCTGTCGCACGGCTCCGGGCTCTATGCTCTGCCCTTCGTCGCGATGGGCGCCAAAAACGTCGTGCCGGAATCCGGCGGCTTCGATGCGGACGAGATCGCGTCGTTACTCGCCGCGCATCAGCGCGTCAGCGTCTTCGCCGCGCCGACCATGGTGAGCCGGCTCGTCAATCATTCCGGTTTCGCCGGCGCCGATCATTCGGGGCTACGCACCATCGTTTATGGCGGCGGACCGATGCATGTCGAGACGCTGCTGCAGGCGATGGATCTGTTGGGGCCGAGATTGGCGCAGATCTACGGCCAAGGCGAAGCGCCGATGACCATCACCGCGCTGGCGAAGGCGACGCATGCGGAGCGCGCGCACCCGCGCTGGCGCGACATTTTAGGCTCGGTCGGATTGCCGCGCAGCAATGTCGAAGTGCGCATCGCCGATGCCGAGGATCGCGCGCTGCCTGCGGGCGAAACCGGCGAGGTTTTGGTGCGCGGCGACGTGGTGATGCCCGGTTATTGGCGCGACGAAGCGGCGAGCGCGGCGACGCTGCGCGGCGGCTGGCTGCACACCGGCGACGTCGGGATGCTCGACGGCGAGGGCTATCTGACGCTGAAGGACCGCTCCAAGGACCTGATCATATCGGGCGGCAGCAACATCTATCCGCGCGAGGTCGAAGAGGTGCTGCTGCGTCATCCCGACGTGCTCGAAGCCTCGGTGATCGGACGGCGCCATCCCGACTGGGGCGAAGAGGTCGTCGCCTGCGTGGTGGCGCGGCCGCAACGGACTGTCGCGGCGGCGGAGCTCGACCGGTTGTGCCTTGACGCCATCGCGCGCTTCAAGCGGCCGCGCGATTATGTCTTTCTCGACACGCTGCCGAAGAACAACTACGGCAAGGTGCTCAAGACCGAGCTGCGCAAGCGCTTCGGCTAGCGCGATAAGCACACCGATTTCACGAGGACAAGTACGGCGGCGCTTTCGATCTCGTCATCGATTGATTTTGCAGGAGGGGCCTGTAACATAACCTCCGGTTTGGAACATCCACAGCGATCCCAGCGTCACCCATGTCCAAAGCCCTTCTGATCGGCCTGTCGGTGGTCGTCATGGTGCTGGGGGTTGCGATCTACGCCTCTGGGCTCCGCACGCGTAAATCGCTCGACGTGCCCTTGCTATCTGGCCATACCAAGCTCTTTCTCGGCGGCACACTGGTGTTTTTCGGGCTTGTCATGTTGGCCATCGTCCTGATGCGCGGAGGCTGACTGTCTTCGCGCAAGCGGACCTCCGGGCGTTTCATGCGTCCACGCTTTAGCGCGACGCCCGCGCCACCCGCCGCGCCAGATAATCGAAATTGATCTGGAACTGCTCGGGCCGGCTGATGTCGTGCTTGAGCTTTTCGATATCGTCGCGCGGGAATTCCGGCGCCACCTCGCCGGCGGCTTCGGCCAAAAGCTGCACCATGGCGCCGTTCTCAAGCATGATGGTGCCGATGACGGCTTCCGCGATGCTCGCGCCGGTGACGACGACGCCGTGGTTCTTGAGCAGCACCGCGCGGCCTTGCCCGAGCGCGCGGGCGACGCCCTGCCCCATCGCCGGACTGCGGATCAGATTGATGGTGTCGGCATAAGTGCCGAGCGCCTCGTAGAACAGCGCGCCGGGCTGGCTGTAGCATTTGAGCGGCCGGCCGGTCGACGACAGCGCGATCGAATAGGTCGGATGGGTATGGATGACGCAATTGACGTCGGCGCGCGCCTTGAAAATCTCGGAATGAATAAAGACTTCGCTGTGGCGCCGCGCGGTGCCGGCCACCACCTTGCCGTCGAGATCGATGGTGAGGATGTTTTGCGGCGTGATCTCGTCGAGCCCCAGGCTGTGCGCCTTCATGAAGAACAGGCCCGGCTCGTCCGGCAGCCGAAACGAGATGTGACCGCGGGTGAAATCGTCCTGGCCCTGCGCGACCAGCACCCGTCCGGCGACGATCAATTGCCGCTTGATATCGCGATGCGCCGCGGTCTCGCGCCGCGGCTTCGATGATTTCCCTTTGGCCATTTTCCCTTGTCCGTTCGTTGCACTTGCGCCGGCAAAAGAACAGGGAATTGGCCGGGCCTCAAGAGGAAAATCGGCAGCCGCCGACGAGGTCATCTCACTAGGCCGCCGCCCTCTCCTCCTTGACCGGCAGCGTGTTGCCATGAATGAGATCGTGAATGGCGCTCAGCTTCTCGATCACAGACGGCGACAAAACGAACGGGTAAATGTCCGACTGGCCCATGGTTCGATTGAGGCTGTTGAGCGCATTGCTCAATGGGATCCAGGTCGCAATGAGCGGCGACGCATCGCGCACGGCATAGGGATCGAAATCGACCTGGGCATCGAGCTCGCCCGGACGCGCCAGCCGCGGATGCACATACATGCCGAAGGCGCGCGCCATTTCCAGCGTATCGACGATGTGCAGATAATGCGCCCAGGTCTCGGCGAAGTCCTCCCAAGGGTGCGAGGTGGCGTACGCGCTGATGAAATTGTCCTGCCAGTTCGGCGGCGCGCCATTGGCGTAATAGGCCTGCAGAGCCGCGCCGTAATCGGCGGTTTCGTCGCCGAAAATCCGGCGGCAGGGTTCGATCAGGCCGCCGTCGCGCACCAGCACGTCCCAGAAATAATGGCCGACCTCGTGGCGAAAATGCCCGAGCAGCGTGCGATAAGGCTCGTGCATCTGGGTCCGGCGCTTCTCGCGCTCGGCGTCATCGGCCTCTTCCAGCGCCAGCGTGATCAAGCCGTTGTCGTGGCCGGTCATCACGCGCGCACCCTCGACATGGGGCGGGCTTGCCAAAAAATCGAACACCAAACGCGTTTTGCCGTCGGCATAGCGTTCGTCGAGCGGGAGATTGAGTTTCATCAGCGTATAAAACAGTCGATGCTTGGCGATTTCGATCTTGCGCCAAGCAACGACATTGGCGGCGATGCGGGTGTCGGGAACGGTGCGGTTGTGCCGGCAGGCCACGCAATATTGATCCGGCTTATCGGCTTCGATCATCCAGTTGCAAACGTCGAAGGCGGCGTTGGCGCAGAACCGATATTGTTTCTTGTCCACCGCCAGCGCGCGCCAGACCTCGCCTTGCGGCTCCAATGCCGACAGATTCATGATCTCGGGAATAAAGCCGAGCCGGTACGAGCATCGTTCGCACACCGTGTTTTCGAAATAGAGCAGTTGCCCGCAATGCTGACATTTGAAGAGTTTCATTGTCTTGCCGGCATTCGCGCTGTCAGGAAGCTATGATGGAACTCGGTGACATTTTATGACGTCGTCCGGCGCGAATCGTTCCCTCTCTCGGACAAGCCTAAGAGGCTTGCGCGCAAAAATCTCCGGCTCGCCGTTAGGCCCATGGCTCGTTGTGGATCGCGCTCGCAAGGAGAACCGGGGTGGAAGAAATTAATGATGGATAACAATGCTTTAGCGGGGATCCCCCCGGGCCCGCATATGGCGCAAAAGTGGATCGCCTGGGACGGCCGCGTCGGAACAAGGTTCGGTGCGAGCCGGCGGTAGCGGGCCCTTAACTTCGCCTCACACGATTTCAGTCCGGTTCCGTTCGGCCGCAGGAATCTTTTTTCCGCCGAGCGGTGGACCAAAGCGCGGCCCCGAACGTTAGGCCCCCATCAACAACCCTCCCGGAGGAACCCCCAATGAAGACGTTAATCGCTTTAACTGTGACTGGTCTGCTCGCCTCAACCGCTGCATTTGCCCAACCGATGGCCGCCGGCGGCGCCGGTCTGATGTCCAGCGTGCCGTCGTCGAGCATGACGGTCACCGATTGGTACAAGCAGGACGTCTACGATCGGCAGAACAACAAGATCGGCGAGATCATGGACGTGCTGGTCAACAAGAGCGGACAGGTCGATGCGGCGATCGTCGGCGTCGGCGGCTTCCTCGGTGCCGGCGAGAAGGACGTCGCGGTCAGCTTCGACGCGATCAAGTCGACCATGAAGAACGACAAGATCTATCTGACCATGGATACCAGCAAGGACGCGCTGAAAAAGGCGCCCGGCTTCAAATACGACAGCAACAAGACGACCTGGGTGCCCGATAATTCGAGCAAGTAGGCGACGACAGCGTAACGGAGAAAGCCCCGGGTCAAACCGGGGCTTTTTCTTGATCAGAGCAGAGCGTCCCGTCAAACCAGCGGCCGCTGCGGGACCTCCTCGTCGAAATAAAGGCCAACGCGCTTCAAGACCCGCGGATTGGTCAGCGTCAGCGTGCCGTTGCGGACGGTGAACATTCCCATACGCTTGAGCTTGGCCAATGTCTTGTTGGTGTGAACGAGCGATAGGCCGAGCGCGTCGGCGATGTGCTGCTGGGTCAACGGAAAAGCGAAGCTGTCGGCGGCATCGACCAGACCCAACAGCCTGAGCCTCTTGTACAGGCTCACGAGCAGCGCGGCGACGCGCTCGGCGGCGCTGCGCCGGCCGACACTGGCGAGGTTTTCGTCGACGATGCTTTCTTCGCGCGAGCCAAGCCAGGTGACGTCAAAGGCAAGGCCCGGCATCGTGCCGAACAGCGACCACACGTCACGGCGCGGCAGCATGCAAAGCTGCACCGCGGTCAGCGCCTCGATGCCGTGCAGCGCGGCGTCGAACATCGCCGCTTGCAGGCCGAGCAAATCTCCCGGCAGCAGGAAATTCAAAATCTGCCGACGACCGTCCGACAGCGTTTTAAAGCGGAAGGCCCAGCCGGAATACAACGTATAGAGTTCCGAAGTGTCCTCGCCGGCGCGAATGATCGCGGTACCGGCCGGCAGGGGCACGTGCCGCTTCTTCATATCGTTGATGGTGGCCAATTCTTCCGGAGTGACCGGCTTAAATATTCCACGGGGACGCAATGCACATTCGTAGCAGCTCATTTGCATCGGACAGCCCGAAGCCTCCGTGTGTGTTCGCTACCGTACTTTGCGGCAATTGTTTTCGGCAACGGGAGACAGTTCCGAGTTCGGAAACGCGGTGCGGGTGCGGGAGTTCCAATTCACATCAGGCGTTGCGTCTTTTGCTGTAGTCATCTCCATTTCGGTTGGGGTAACTTGCCGCGCCGGCAGGGTGCTCAAGTGAGGGGCCATTGCGGGACTTTGCCTTGTCTTGGCCGCATGCCGGTAGGATGTGCGCCAGTCACCACTTGGGCGCGACCGTGACCGATTCCGACGCTGAATCACGACCTCTGGCGCTTTTGAACCGGAGCCTGGCGGTTACCACGGTGCTGGCGGCGCTGATCGTCGCCGCCGCGTTCTGGCTGGGCGCGCGCAGCAAGAGCGACGACGCGTGGGTTCGCCATTCGCTTGAAGTGCACGCGCAGCTCACGCGCATCCTGAGCCTGGTGCAAAGCGCCGAAACCGGACAGCGCGGCTATCTGCTGACCGGGCAAGACCTTTATCTCGGTCCGTACCAGATGGCGCTGGATCAACTTCCGGTAGCGCTTCGCCGCGCCAAGGACCTGACGAGCGACAATCCGCAGCAGCAGCAATCGCTCGATCAGTTGCACGACCTGATCGGGCAAAAGCTCGCTGAGCTGAAGTCGACGGTGGACGCCTATAAGGCCGGCAACAAGGACATGGCCCTGGCCATCGTCAACAGCGATAGCGGTTTCCAGCTCATGCTGGAAATTCGTCGCACGGTCGAGAGCATGCAGGCGAAGGAGGACAGCCTGCTGGCGGACCGGCAATCGCTGGCGGCGCGTTCGGAGACGTTGCTCCAGGCCGGCGTTGCTGTCGCATTCGTGCTGATTTGCGGCATCGGTTTCCTGGTGGCGCGCTTCACCCGGGGCGCCTTTGCTGCACTGACCGGCACGCGCGACAGGCTGACGCTCGCCAACCGGCAACTGCTCGACCAGATCACGCGGCGCGAAGCGGCCGAGAGTCAATTGCGTCAGGCCCAGAAGATGGAGGCGCTCGGCCAGCTCACCGGCGGCATCGCGCACGATTTCAACAATATGCTCGGCGTCATCATGGGGTCGCTCGACCTGGTCAAACGCCGCATCGCCAAGGGCGATTACGGCGTCGAGCGTTTTATCGACGCCGCCACCATCGCCAGCGAGCGCGCCGCCGCGCTGACGCAGCGGCTGCTCGCATTCGCGCGCCAGCAGCCGTTGTCGCCGCAGCCGCTCGACGCCAACAAGATGATCGCCAATATGTCGGATCTGCTGCAATCGACCTTGGGCGAACTCATTCAGATCGAGACCGTGACCGCCGCCGGGTTGTGGACGGTGCACGTCGATTCGCACCAACTCGAGAATGCGATCCTCAACGTCGCGCTCAACGGCCGCGACGCCATGCCGGACGGCGGCAAGCTGACGATCGAAACCGCCAACGCCCATCTTGACGACGCCTATTGCGCGCAAAACCCCGAAGTCCAGCCCGGGCAGTTCGCGATGATCGCGATCACCGACACCGGCGTCGGCATGCCGCCTGACGTCGCGGCCCGCGCGTTCGATCCGTTCTTCACTACTAAGGCCGCCGGCAAGGGCACCGGGCTGGGCTTAAGCCAGGTCTACGGTTTCATCAAGCAATCGAGCGGACACATCAAGGTCTACAGCGAGCCCGGCGCCGGTACGACGGTGAAAATCTACCTGCCGCGGCTGATCGGCGACGCCAAAGAGATCAAGCGCGCCATGGCGCCGCCGATGCGCACCGGCAATCGCAACGAAATCATCCTGGTGGTCGAGGACGATCCGCTGATGCGGCGGTTGGCCTCCGAAGCGCTGCACGAACTCGGCTATACGGTGTTCGACTCCGACGGCGCCGCGAACGCGCTGGCCACGCTCGATCGCGTCTCCGATGTGAAGCTCATGTTCACCGACGTCGTGATGCCCGACATCAACGGCAAGAAGCTTGCCGACGAGGCGCTACGCCGACGGCCGGCTCTCAAGGTGCTATTCACCACCGGTTACACCGCCAACGCCGTGGTGCACGGCGGCGTACTCGACTCCGGCGTCAACTTCATTGCCAAGCCGTTCACGCTCGATCAGCTGGCGGCGAAGGTGCGGGCCATCCTCGACGAATAGCTTAGGCGCGCGCCGCCGAACGCGGCGCCGCGACGCTGGCGGCCTGATCCGCCCCAAGCAGGAAGATCTTCTGCAACATGTCGCGTTCGATCGGCTTTTGCAGCACGGGAACGCCGCTGAATCTGGGATCGACACTGTCGGCGTCGTAGCCGGTGACGAAGACGAACGGCACGCCGCGCTTGCCCAAGATCTCGGCGACCGTATAGACGAGGCCGTCGCCGAGATTGATGTCGAGCACGGCGGCCTCGAAATGGCTGTTGCGCGCCGCGGCCAGGGCTTCCGAAGCGGTCGACACCGGACCGACAACCTGGAAACCGAAGTCGATCAAGGTTTCCTGGATCATCATGGCCACCAGCGCCTCGTCTTCGACCAGAAGCACGCGCGGCTTGTCGACGCCACTGAGGTCTTTGACGACGCCGTTGCCCGTCTTGCCGCCGCGCAATTCCTGCAGCGACCGCGACTTGGTCAATTCGCTGCGCGGAATTGAGAATTCGCAGCAAAGCCCCGCCGGGTTCCAGTCGAACACCACCTTGCCGCCGAGCTGCTGCTCGATGCTGGCGACGATGACCTTTAGCCCGAAGCTGCGCGAGGACGGTTCCGCGATGGTGGGACCGCCGCTTTCGACCCAGCGCAGGGTGAGGGCATCGCCCTGCAATTGCCAGCCCAACGCGATCTTGCCGCCCGGTGACGACAGCGCACCGTACTTGGCCGCATTGGTAGCGAGCTCATGCAAGGCCAGCGCCAAGCCCTGGGCGGTCGCCGGCTGCAGCGATATATCCGGGCCGCCAAACTTGATCCGGTCGCCGGCACGGTACGGCGCCAGCTCCTCCGCGACCAAAGTCGCGAGATCGGCGCCGTGCCAGCGAGAATCCGATAGAAGCGTATGCGCGCGTGCCAGCGCCTTGATCCGGCCTTCTATGGCCGCGACGTAATCCTCGACGTTTTTGGCCCGCGTCAGCCGGATGATCGACTGAATCACGGCGAGCGCATTGCGGGCGCGATGGTCGACCTCGCGCGCCAGCAGGACCTGCCTTTCTTCCGCCTCCTTGCGTTTGGTGATGTCGATCGCGGTGCCGAGCACCCGCACGCAGTTGCCGACCGAGTCGAAGATGGCACGTCCCTTCGCCGCCACCCAGCGGATGACGCCGTCCTCCCTGCCGACCGTGCGGTATTCGACGTCGTAGAGCACGCGCTTCTGCGGATCGCAGGCCGCGGCAAAGGCGGCGCTGATCGCCTCCTTGTCCTCGGGATGCAAGCCCTCGTAGAAGTCGGCCATGCTCACCGGAACGTCTGGCGAGATGCCGAACATCGCTTTGACCCGCGGCTGCCAAAACAGCGTCTCGGTCACATTATCGAGGTCCCACAACCCGATCTCGGCGGCATCGGTCGCGAACCGCAACTGCTGCTCGCTTTCCGATAGCTTGGCGTTCGAGGCTTCGAGTTCCGCCGTGCGCTCGGCGACGTGACGCTCAAGCTGCGAATTCAATTGCTCGAGCTCGCGCGTCTTGCGGAACAGCTCGGCGAACACCCGCACCTTGGCGCGCAGCACTTCCGGCACGACCGGCACCGGCACGTAGTCGACCGCCCCCATCTCATAACCGCGCAGCCGATCGACGTCGGTGAGATGGATGGCGGAGATGAAAATGATCGCCGTTTTGCGGAATCGGGGATGCTCGCGGATCATGGCCGCCAGTTGGAAGCCGTCGAGCTCCGGCATGCAAACGTCGATCAAAACGACAGCCACGTCGTTTTTGAGGAGAAATTGCAGCGCCTCGCGCGCCGACGCGGTCTTGACCAGATTTTCCCCGAGATCGCCGAGGATCACTTCGTAGGCGAGCAGCTTGTCCGGCTGATCGTCGACCAGAAGAACGTTGACTTTCTCGCTCATGATTTGGCCGGGCATGATCCTTTCGGGCATGTTGTTCCGCCTAGCGATGCAGCCACATCCGCAACGCGGACAGCAGCTGTTCGGTGTTCACCGGCTTGGCGAGATAGTCCGATGCGCCGGCTTGGAGGCATTTCTCGCGGTCGCCCTTCATCGCCTTGGCGGTCAAAGCGATGATCGGCAGGCGGCGATAGGCCCGGTTCTGGCGAATCCGCTCGATGGTCTGATAACCGTCCATTTCCGGCATCATGATGTCCATCAGCACGATCGCCAGCGCCGGCGTTTCCTCGATGATCTCGATCGCTTCGGCGCCGGTCGTCGCGGTGAGCACGTTCATGCCGCGGCGTTCGAGCGCGCTCGACAGCGCGAAGATGTTGCGCGGATCGTCGTCGACCAAGAGCACGGTGCGGCCGACCAGATCCTCGTCCGAGCTGTTGAGCCGTTCCAGCATGTGCTGCTTTTCGGGCGGCAGATCGGTAATGACCCGGTGCAGGAACAAGGCCGTCTCGTTGAGCAGCCGCTCCGGCAATTCGACGCCCTTGACGACGATGCTCCGCGCCATGGTGTGAAGCTGCGCGTCCTCCTCAGCCGACAATTCGCGGCCGGTGAAGACCACCACCGGAATGTCGGCAAGCCCGCTGTCGGCGCGCATGCGCTCCAGCACTTCAAAGCCCGACATATCGGGCAGCCGCAGGTCGAGCACCACGCAATCCGCGGGATTCTCCTGCAGCGCGTTTAACGCATCGGCGCCGGTCGCGGCATTGAAGATCTCGATGTCGTCATGGCCGAGCAACTCGCGGATGCTCATCTGCTCGACCGCATTGTCCTCGACGATAAGCAGGCGTTTCTTTCGCGGCTCGGCGAATTCCTTGATCCGCGACAGCGCTTCGTCGATACCCTCGCGGCTGGTCGGCTTGTTGACGAAGGCAAAGGCGCCGCGCGCCAGCCCGTGCTGGCGGTCCTCGTCGAGCGAGACGATCTGCACCGGAATATGCCGCGTCAGCGGATTTTGCTTGAGCTGGCTGAGCACGTTCCAGCCCAGCATGTCGGGCAGGAACACGTCGAGCGAAACCGCGGTCGGCTGGTATTGCTTGGCGAGATTGAGCGCATCGTCGCCGCGCATCGCCAGCAGCGCCTTAAATCCCTTGTCGCGAGCGAGATCGACCAGGATGCGGGCGTAATGCGGATCGTCCTCGACGATCAAAAGGATCGCATCGCCGGCCTGGACGTCCATGCGATCGTCGGGGATCGGCTCGACGGTGCGCTCGGGCGCGATATGGAATCCCGACTGATGCTGCGGCATCGGCGTCGTCGCCGCAGCCGCCGCTCCGGCTTGGAGCGAAGCGCTCGGACCGACATATTTGATCGGCAGATAAAGCGTGAAGGTCGAGCCGGTGCCCGGCGCGCTGCGCAGATGAATCTCGCCACCGAGCAGGCTTGCCAGCTCGCGGCTGATGGCGAGGCCAAGCCCGGTGCCGCCGTATTTGCGGCTGGTCGAGGCGTCGGCCTGCTGGAACGCTTCGAAGATGATCTTCTGCTTCTCCTGCGGAATGCCGATGCCGGTGTCGCTGACTTCGAAGGCGACGACGCCGGGGCCCTGACTGAGCACCGGATGATCGTTGCTCCAGCCGCCGACCGCGGCATTGACGGTAAGCCGCACGCCGCCCTGGGCGGTGAACTTAAAGGCGTTGGACAGCAGATTCTTGAGCACCTGCTGCAGCCGCTTGGTGTCGGTGGTGATGGTGCGGCCGAGATTCGGATCGATGTGCACTTCGAACGAAAGCTGCCGGGTTTCCGCCTCGTGGCGGAACGGCCGCGCCACCATGTCGAGCAGGTTCGAGAAGAACACCTCCTCGGCGTCGACCGTGACCGTGCCCGACTCGATCTTCGACAGATCGAGAATGTCGCTGATGAGGTTGAGCAGATCGGTGCCGGCGCCGTGAATGGTCTTGGCGAACTCGACCTGCTTCGGCGTCAGATTGCCCTCCGGGTTGTCGGTGAGCTGCTGGCCGAGGATCAGGATCGAATTGAGCGGCGTGCGCAGCTCGTGCGACATGTTGGCCAGGAATTCCGACTTGTACTTCGAGGTCAGCGCCAATTCCGTCGCCTTCTCTTCCAGCGCGCGGCGAGCCTGCTCGATTTCCTGGTTCTTTCTTTCCACTTCGACGTTGCGCTCGGCGAGCTGCTGGGCCTTCTGTTCGAGCTGCTCGTTGGTCTGCTGCAGCTCCCTCTGCTGGGCTTGCAGTTCTCCGGCGAGCTGCTGCGATTGCTTGAGCAGGCCTTCGGTCTGCATCGTCGCTTCGATCGAATTGAGCACGATACCGATCGAGGTGGTGAGCTGTTCGAGGAACATGGTCTGCAGCGTGGTGAATTCGTGCATCGAGGCGAGCTCGATGATCGCCTTGACCTGATTTTCGAACAGCACCGGCAGTACGATGTTGTTGCGCGGCGCGAACTTAAGCAGCGCCGACGAGATCGGCACGGCGTTATCCGGTATGTCGGTGATCAGCATGCGGCGCTTGTCGAGCGCGCATTGGCCGATCAGGCCTTCGCCCAGTGTCAGCGCCTGCGGATGCCCGTTGGCGCCGTCGTCGGCATAGGCGGCGAGCAGCGTGAGCGTGTTGTTCTTCTCCTCGCCCTCGAGCTGATAAATGACGCCCTGATGGGCGTTGACCAGCGGCGTGAGCTCGGACAACAGCAAGCGGCCGACCGTGGTGAGGTCGCGCTGACCCTGCAACATGTTGGTGAATTTCGCCAGATTGGTCTTGAGCCAGTCCTGCTCGGTGTTGCGGTCGGTGGTGAGCCGCAAATTGTCGATCATGGTGTTGATGTTGTCTTTCAGCTCGGCCACCTCGCCGCGCGCGTCGACCTGAATCGACCGCGTCAGGTCGCCCTTGGTCACCGCGGTCGCGACCTCGGCGATGGCGCGCACCTGCGTGGTCAGATTGGCGGCAAGAAGGTTGACGTTGCCGGTGAGATCCTTCCAGGTGCCGGCGGCGCCGGGCACATTGGCCTGGCCGCCGAGGCGGCCTTCGACGCCGACTTCGCGCGCCACCGTCGTCACCTGGTCGGCGAACGTCGCCAGCGTGTCGATCATATTGTTGATGGTTTCGGCGAGCGCGGCGACCTCGCCCTTCGATTTCACCACCAGGTTCTGCCGCAGATCGCCGTTGGCGACCGCGGTCACCACTTTGACGATGCCGCGCACCTGTTCGGTGAGGTTGGCGGCCATGACGTTGACGGTGTCGGTCAAATCCTTCCAGGTGCCGGCAACGCCGGGGACCTGCGCCTGGCCGCCAAGCAGGCCTTCGGTGCCGACTTCGCGGGCGACGCGGGTCACTTCCGAGGCGAAGCCGTTGAGCTGGTCCACCATGGTATTGATGGTGTTTTTCAGCTCGAGAATTTCGCCCTTCACGTCGACGGTGATCTTGCGGCTCAAGTCGCCGCGCGCCACGGCGGTGGTCACTTCGGCGATGTTGCGCACCTGGGTGGTGAGGTTCGCGGCCAACAGGTTGACGTTGTCGGTCAAGTCCTTCCAGGTGCCGGCGACGCCCGGCACCACCGCCTGACCGCCGAGCCGTCCGTCGGTACCGACCTCGCGGGCGACGCGCGTCACCTCGGCGGCGAACGAGCGCAGCTGCTCGACCATGGTGTTGAGCGTGTCTTTGAGCAGCAGCATTTCGCCGCGCACGTCGACCGTGATCTTTTTCGACAGGTCGCCGCCGGCGATCGCGGTGGCGACCTCGGCGATGTTGCGCACTTGCGCGGTCAGGTTCGACGCCATGAAGTTGACGTTGTCGGTCAAATCTTTCCAGGTGCCGGCGACGCCGGGCACCTGCGCCTGGCCGCCGAGCTTGCCTTCGGTGCCGACTTCGCGGGCGACGCGGGTGACTTCGGAGGCGAAGGAATTGAGCTGGTCCACCATGGTATTGATGGTGTTTTTCAATTCCAGAATTTCGCCTTTGACGTCGACGGTGATCTTGCGGCCCAAGTCGCCTCGGGCGACGGCCGTGGTCACCTCGGCGATGTTGCGCACCTGCGCCGTGAGGTTGCCGGCCATCGAGTTGACGCTGTCGGTCAAGTCCTTCCAGGTGCCGGCGACGCCGGGCACGTTGGCTTGGCCGCCGAGCCGGCCTTCGGTGCCGACCTCGCGGGCGACGCGCGTCACCTCGCCGGCGAAGCGGTTGAGCTGATCCACCATCGTGTTCAGCGTTTCCTTCAGCTGAAGGATCTCGCCGCGCACGTCGACCGTGATCTTGCGCGACAAGTCGCCGCCGGCGATCGCGGTCGCCACTTCGGCGATATTGCGGACCTGGCCGGTGAGGTTCGAGGCCATCGAGTTGACCGAGTCGGTCAAGTCCTTCCAGGTGCCGCCGACGCCGGGCACGTTGGCCTGACCGCCGAGCTTGCCTTCGGTGCCGACTTCGCGCGCCACGCGGGTGACTTCCGCGGCAAAGGCGTTGAGCTGGTCCACCATGGTGTTGAGCGTGTCTTTCAGCTCGAGAATTTCGCCGCGCACGTCGACCGTGATCTTGCGGCTCAAGTCGCCGCGCGCCACGGCGGTGGCGACTTCGGCGATGTTGCGGACCTGACCGGTCAGGTTCGAGGCCATCGAGTTGACCGAGTCGGTGAGATCCTTCCAGGTGCCGGCGACGCCGCGCACCACCGCCTGGCCGCCGAGCTTGCCTTCGGTGCCGACCTCGCGGGCGACGCGCGTCACCTCGCCGGCAAAGGCGTTGAGCTGGTCCACCATGGTATTGATGGTGTCTTTGAGTTCGGCGATTTCGCCGCGCACGTCGACGGTGATCTTCTTCGACAAGTCGCCGTTGGCGATGGCGGTGGACACTTCGGCGATGTTGCGGACCTGCGCGGTGAGGTTCGAGGCCATCGAATTCACCGAGTTCGGTCAAATCCTTCCAGGTGCCGGCGACGCCGAGCACGTTGGCCTGGCCGCCGAGCCGGCCGTCGGTGCCGACCTCGCGGGCGACGCGCGTCACTTCGCCGGCAAACGCATTGAGCTGGTCCACCATCGTATTGATGGTTTCCTTCAGCTGCAGAATTTCGCCGGAGACGTTCACTGTGATTTTCTTCGACAAGTCGCCGCCGGCGATGGCGGTGGCGACGTCGGCGATGTTGCGCACTTGGCCGGTGAGGTTCGACGCCATGAAGTTGACGCTGTCGGTCAAATCCTTCCAGGTGCCGGCGACGCCGGGCACCTGCGCCTGGCCGCCGAGCTTGCCTTCGGTGCCGACCTCGCGGGCGACGCGGGTGACTTCCGAGGCGAAGGAGTTGAGCTGGTCCACCATGGTGTTGATGGTGTCCTTGAGCTCGAGAATTTCGCCGCGCACGTCGACCGTGATCTTGCGCGACAAGTCGCCGCGCGCCACGGCCGTGGTCACATGGGCGATGTTGCGGACCTGGTCGGTAAGGTTGCCGCACATGGCGTTCACCGAGTCGGTCAGGTCCTTCCAGGTGCCGGCGACGCCGGGCACGATGGCCTGGCCGCCGAGCTTGCCGTCGGTGCCGACTTCGCGGGCGACGCGCGTGACTTCCGAAGCGAAGGAACGCAACTGATCGACCATCGTGTTGATGGCTTCCTTGAGCTGCAGAATTTCGCCGCGCACGTCCACCGTGATCTTTTTCGACAAGTCGCCGTTCGCCACTGCGATGGTGACTTCGGCGATGTTGCGAACCTGCGCGGTGAGGTTCGACGCCATCGAGTTGACGCTTTCGGTCAAATCCTTCCACACGCCGGTCACGCCGCCGACTTGCGCCTGACCGCCGAGCTTGCCCTCGGTGCCCACCTCGCGGGCGACGCGCGTCACCTCGGAGGTGAACACGCTGAGCTGCTTGATCATGGTGTTGACGATTTCGGCGGAGCGCAGGAATTCGCCCTTCAGCGGCCGGCCGTCGACGTCGAGCGCAACGGTGCGCAGCAGATCGCCTTGCGCCACCGCGGCGATGGCGCGGGTCACTTCGGTGGTCGGCCAAAGCAGATCGTCGATCAAGGAATTGACGCTGGCCTCCATCTCGCCCCAGGCGCCATCGGACAGGCCGAAACGCACGCGCTGGCGGGTGCGTCCCTCGCGGCCGACCACCTGGCCGACGCGCTCGAGCTGTTTGGCCATCCGCTGGTTGGTGGCGGCGATATCGTTAAAGGTGTCGGCGATCTTGCCGATAATGCCGACGCGATCGCCGGCCATGCGCACCGAGAAATCGCCGACCTTCATGGCTTGCAGCGCATGGAGGAGCTCGGTCAGGCCGCCGGCATCGGCGTCGCCGTTGACGTGGTACTCGCTCGCTTGCGGGGCGGGAGCGGCGGAACCGTTGGATACGGAGCCGGCAACGTCTTTAGCGGTCTGCATAAATCTCTCCACAGCCAGCGGTTAGAGCTCGGCGGAATATGATGCGGCACTGGCGAGACATGGACGCGAAGCGGCGCCGCGGGGCCCAAAAGAGCCACGACGCCAAAGACATCAGCCGATCCGAAATCCCCCTCACGATCGGGTCTCAACCTTTTATGCCTTGACTGCAAACGCCAGCGGCGGGGGTTGGTTCCGGCAAAAAACCGGAAAAATGAAAAAATTCTTATCCTTTGCAATTCCCCCGGCACCGCGGTTCCGCGGCAGAGCCGGAAAGCCGACATAGTGCCGGCCCCACCCGGAACGAAGCGCCGGGCCATAACTTGTTGCCATGTCAAAAGACACAGCGCATGGGGCATTCCGGGGAATGTCTACCGCTCGCGAGATGGCCGCCTGCTACCGGCTCTATGCTGCCAACTGCGTCGAACTCGCGGAGCAGATGTCCGACGTCGAACGCCGGATTTTCTTCCTTCATATGGCGCGCGACTGGCTCAAAATGGCCGACCAAGTGGAACAGGCCGACACCGGCCCTAACCGTCCACAGGCTGCCCATCCCGACAATCCGCCGGCGCCCCCGCAGGATCGCTCCGAGCATTCGGAATAATCCCGTGACCGACGCAATCCGCGTCCCATGCCTTTGCGATTGGAACCGCTGCCGCTATTCGTTGGCATGGCCGAGACCCCGATAGCCGCCGATTCCCAGGCCGCCGTCTTCAAGCTGCTTGGCGATTCCGCAACCCATGGCGGGGCCGAGGTCCGACGCTGCGAGACCCATGCCGCCGTGGTGTTCCTGGCCGGCGATCGCGCCGTCAAGGTGAAGCGGGCGGTACGCTATCCGTTTCTCGATTACTCGACGCTCGGCAAGCGGGAGGCCGCCTGCCGCGCCGAACTCGACATCAATCGCAAATTCGCCCCGCAACTCTATCGCCGCGTCTTGCCGATCACGCGGCAGGCCGACGGGTCGCTCGCCTTGGACGGTCCCGGCGAACCGGTCGAATGGGCCGTCGAGATGAAGCGCTTCGACGAGGAGAAGACGCTCGACCATCTTGCCGAGCGCGGCGAGCTCGACGACGCGCTGACCGGCAAACTCGCCGTCGCCGTCGCCGCCATGCATGACCGCGCGGAGCCGGTCGAGGCCGCGCCCTGGCTCGCCGCCGTCGACGGGTTCATCGCCGACAATACCGCGGCGTTCCAAGGCCACGGCGACGTCTTTCCGCCGCATCTCGTCGAAGAGCTTGACCGCAAATCGAAGGCCGCGCTCTTGCGCTTGCATCCGCTTCTGGCCGCGCGCGGCGCCAAAGGCCTGATCCGGCGCGGACACGGCGACCTTCATCTGGCCAATATTGCCGTCCTCGACGGCGAGCCGATCGCATTCGATGCTCTTGAATTCGATCCCATCATTGCCGAGGGCGACCTGCTGTACGATCTGGCCTTCCTGCTGATGGATCTGGTCGAGCGCGGCCTGCCGCGCGCCGCCAACGCCGTGTTGAACGGATATTTTTCCGCAAGCCGGCGCCTCGAAGACTGCGACGGCATCGCCGCGTTGCCGTTTTTCATGTCGCTGCGCGCGGCGATCCGCGCCAAAGTCACCGCCGCGAAACGCGATCTCGCCGCGGCTGACGAGCGCGTCGCGCTGGCGCAATCGGCACGGCGCTATTTCGATCTGGCGCTCGACCTCCTTGCGCCGGCAAGACCGGCGATCGTCGGCGCCGGCGGTCTCTCGGGCACCGGCAAATCGGTTCTCGCGCGTGCGCTGGCGCCGCTATTGCCGCCGCCGCCCGGCGCGCTGGTGCTGCGCTCCGATGTCGAGCGCAAGGCAGCCTATGGCGTCGCCGAGCACGATCGGCTGCCTGCCGAAGCCTATAGCGCCGAGGCAACGGAAAGCGTCTATCGTGGCCTGATCGAAAAGGCCGCGCGCATCGCGCGGGCCGGTCATTCGGTCATTATCGACGCCGTATTCGCGCAAAGCTCGGAGCGCACCGCGCTCGAGGCCGCGGCCGCCGCGGCGCGCGCCGATTTTCATGGCGTGTTTTTGGTCGCCGACCTGGAAACACGGCTGCACCGCGTCGCCACGCGCAGCGGCGATGCATCCGATGCCGACACGGCAATCGCGCGCAAACAAGAGGAATTCGATTTGAGCACGCTCGCCTGGACCAAGGTCGATGCCTCGGGCTCGCCGGAACAGACGCTGGCCAATGTCCGCAAGGCGATCGAGCGATGAGGGGCAAGCGTCAAGGTACCAAGACCGCCGCGCCCTGCAAGCGGCCGCTGCGCAAATCTGCCAAGGCCTCGTTGGCGCGGGAAAGCGGATAAGGCTTGGTCTGTGTCCTAATGCCGACCTGCGGCACGACCGAAAAGAATTCGTCGCCGTCGCTGCGCGTGAGATTGGCAACCGATTTCAACTCCCGCTCCTCCCATAGAATGCTGTAGGGAAAACTCGGGATATCGCTCATGTGAATGCCGGCGCAGACGACGCGGCCGCCTTTGCGGACCGCGCGCAGCGCCGCCGGCACCAGCGCGCCCACCGGCGCATAGATAATGGCGCAGTCGAGCTCTTGCGGCGGCATATCGTCGGAGGCGCCGGCCCAACAGGCGCCGAGCGTGCGGGCAAATTTTTGCGCGGCCACGTCGCCGGCCCGCGTAAATGCATAGACCTCGCGTCCCTGCCAGCGTGCCACCTGGGCAATGATATGGGCGGCGGCGCCGAAACCGTAGAGCCCGATCCTGTTGCCCTCGCCGGCCATACGCAGCGACCGCCAGCCGATCAGGCCGGCGCAAAGCAACGGCGCCGCCGCCACGTCGTCGCCGCCGGCCGGGAGCCGAAAAACATAGCGCGCGTCAGCCACCGCATGGGTGGCGTAACCGCCATCGCGGGTATAGCCGGTGAAGAGCGGATAATCGCAGAGATTTTCCCGCCCATTGCGGCAGAACGGGCAATGGCCGCACGTCTGGCCGAGCCAGGGAACCCCGACCCGCAAACCGATCTCGAGGCCATCGACGCCGCGGCCGACGGCATCGATGGTGCCCACAATCTCGTGGCCGGGAACGATCGGAAGCTTCGGATTGGGCAGTTCGCCGTCCACGACATGAAGGTCGGTGCGGCACACCCCGCAGGCGGCGACCCGCACCCTCACCTCGCCATCGCCCGGCTCGGGATCCGGACGCTCCACGAGCTTGAGCGGTTCGCCGAGGCGTTCCAGAACCATTGCCTGCATCGCAGTAACCCGCCGTAAAAACAAGGATCGACTGTAGCAAAGTGTCACCGCCGATTGCGCCATATTCGCGCCTGACCGGCTGCGAGCCGGAAGCGCAAAAAGCTGCGGTCGCAAGCTGACATTGTCTGGCGCCGCAACGGTGCCAATCCCGTCCTGGTCGCTGGTCAAATGGCCGCAGAACCGTATAGTCGGCGGCGCACCCGCCGCCGTCATCGGCCAATCCAGTCAAAGGGAGGAAATGACGCCCCGGCCTGCGGTCGTGCGGCGTCATAGCTAACGAATGTTCGAATATTTCGACGACAACTATACCTGGAATATGGCCGTCAATCTCGCGCTCGGCATGGGCGCGAGCATCGGCGACCTCGACGATGCCTCGCGGGCGCTTAAGCCCTTGTCGAGAAACCGCGACGATGCCGCCGCGGAGAAATTCTTTGCGGCCTGGAGCGCGCTCGGCGCCAAACTCAAACGCCAGGCGGCCGCCGACGAGACGCGCGGCCGGCGGCTGAGCGCCGGCGCCAAATATCGGCGCGCATTTATCGCCTTCATCCAGGCCGAACGGATGCAACGGCCGGATTTTGCGCCGCGCGAAGAGGCGTATCGCGATGCGCTCGACTGCTTTTCGCGATTTCTGTCGCTGACGCGGCAGAATTGCCGGCGCGTCGAGGTGCCGTACCTCAACACCTCCCTGCCCGCGCTCCTGGTGATGCCGCAGGGGGCGACCGGGGAGGTGCCGTGCATGGTTCATTTCGACGGCCTCGACGTCACCAAGGAGATTATTTATTTGGTCGGCGTACCCGGCGCGCTCGCCGAGCGCGGCGTCGCCACACTCGTCGTCGACAATCCCGGCGTCGGCGAGTCGCTGCGGCGGCGCGGATTGCACAACGGTCCCGACGCCGAAGCTCCGGCAAAAGCCTGTGTCGACTTTCTGCAATCGACCTCCGGCATCGACCCCGCTCGGATCGGCATCATGGCGCTGTCGCTCGGCGGCTATCACGCGCCGCGCGCCGCCGCGTTCGAGCCGCGCTTCAAATGCGCCGTCGCCTGGGGCGCCAATTACGACTGGGGCGAGACGCAACGGCGGCGTTTTGAGTCGAAGGACCAACGGCTGCCGGTGCCGCATTACTGGGATCATGTCGGCTGGGTATTCGGCAAATCATCGGTTGAAGAGATCGTCGCCATCTCGGAAAAGCTGTCGCTGCGGGGAATTCTGCACCGGATCGAATGCCCGATCCTATGCATTCATGGCGAAAACGATCGCCAGATTCCCCTCAGCCAGGCCAAGCAACTCATAGCGGACTGCACTGCAAGCCCCAGGGCCGAGCTGCACGTCCAGACGCTCGCAGATGGCGGCGCCGAGCATTGCGGCGTCGACAATGTAGCGCCGACGCGGGAAGCGATCTGCGATTGGATCGCCGAAATCCTGGGCGGCAAAGGTTTGGGCGGCAGCCCGGCCGTGAGCGCTAGCTGACGCGGGACAAGATTATTCTTCGCTCCGGGCCCCTCCGGAGAAGATCATCGCATTTGAAGATCCGCGCCGTCCGTAGCCCGGACCGGCGTAGTCTGCGATGATGGGACGAGCGCGGGACCTTGCCCACTGGGCTATGGTACGCTGAAAAGCCAAACTGGGAGGAAGCAAACATGACCATGGAAGGGGGGGCAAAGACCAAACGTCCCGACAAGATCGATGGCCAACGGCGCAAGCTTCTCAGGCTTGCCGCAGCCGGCGGCGCCGGCCTCGTGACATCGCCGTGGACGTTCCAGTCGTCGCGCGCGGCGCCCAAGACCATCAAGATCGGTCAAATCACGCCGGAGACCGGACCGATCGCCGCGTTCGGGGAGCCGTCCAAATGGGTAGCCGACGAGGTCAGTAAGTTTTTGGGCGACGGCATCGTGGTCGCCGGCGAGAAGCATCGCGTCGAAATTCTCAACCGCGACAGCCAATCGAACCCGAACCGCGCATCGGAAGTCGCGGCGCAGCTCATCAATAACGACCGGGTCGACGTCATGATCGCCTCGTCGACGGGCGACACCACCAATCCGGTCGCCGACCAATGCGAACTTGCCGGCGTTCCCTGCATCACCTCGGACGATCCGTGGCAGTCCTGGTTCTTCGGCCGCAAGGGCGACCCGAAGAAAGGTTTCGAATGGACCTACCACTTCTTCTGGGGTTTCGACATGGTCGCCAACATGTTCGCGGAAATGTGGCTGACCATCCCGACCAACAAGACGGCCGGCATCATGCTGACCAACGATCCTGACGGTATCGCCGCCAGCGATCCGGTGCACGGGCTGCCCGCCACGGTGAAGGGCCACGGCTTCGACGTGCATTATCTCGGCCTCTATCCGCCGCTGTCCGACGACTTCTCGGCGCAAATCGGCCAGTTGAAGAGCATGAACGCCGACATCGCCTGCGGCATTTTCAATCCGCCGCAATTTTCGATTTTCTGGACGCAATGCGCGCAGCAAGGCTTCCGGCCGAAGATCGTGACCCCGCCAAAGGCGCTGTTGTTTCCGACGGCGGTCGAGGCGCTGGGCGACCGCGGCGCCGGCATGTCGACCGAGGTGTGGTGGTCGCACCACCATCCGTTCAAGTCGGGGCTGACCGGCCAGACCGCGCAGCAGTATTGCGACGCCTATGAGAAGGCGAGCGGCAAGCAATGGACGCAGCCGCTCGGCTTCAAGCACGCCAATCTGGAAGTCGCGATCGACGTGCTCAAGCGCGCCAAGAAGCTCAACGCCGCCTCGATCCGCGACGCGATTGCCGACACCGACTACAAATCGATCGTCGGGCCGATCACCTGGAAGGGAGGGCCGACCAATCCGGTGCCGAACGTGTGCACGACGCCGATCGTCGGCGGTCAATGGGAAAAGGGCACGAAGTGGAAATACGATCTCAACATCGTGTTCAACAAGAGCGCGCCGGAAATCCCGCTCGACCGGCCGTTCTCGGCGATTTCCTATTCCTGATCGGGTTTCGGGACCAAACACCGGTCGCGCCCGGACGGCGGCTGTCGCAGCACAACGGCGGCAGTCGCGACTAGAAATCGTTCATGACACTCCTCGAGCTTCATGCGGTATCCAAACATTACGGCGCGCTGAAAGCCGTAGACGATATCAACGTGGCCGTGGCCGCCGGCGAGGCCTTGGCCGTGATCGGCCCCAACGGCGCCGGCAAGACGACCTTGTTCAATCTGATTACCGGCGACGTCGCGCCCACCAAGGGACGCATCGCCTTCGACGGCCTCGACATGACGGCGATGCCGCCGCATGCGCGCTCTCGCCTGGGCATCGGCCGCTCGTATCAAATTCCGCACCCATTCGCCAATATGAGCGTATTCGAGAACCTGTTGGTCGGCGCAATTTTCGGCGGCGGCGCCGGCGAATCCGAGAGCTACAAACGCTGCAGCGACGTTCTCAAAATGACCGGCCTTTACGACAGGGCCAATATGCCGGCGCGGACCTTGACGCTGCTGCAGCGCAAGCGGCTGGAGATGGCCCGGGCATTGGCCATGCAGCCCAAGCTGTTGCTGCTCGATGAGATCGCCGGCGGCCTCACCGAGTACGAGTGCGGCGAACTGGTCAAAACCATCAAGGAAATTCACGCGCACGGCACCACCATCGTCTGGATCGAGCACATCGTGCATGCGCTGGTTTCGGTGGCGAGCCGGCTCGTCGTCATGGATTTCGGTCAGGTTCTGGCGCAAGGCAATCCCCACGAGGTGATGGCGGATCCGCGCGTGCGCGAAGTCTATATGGGCATACCGGTGTCATGACGCTGTTGCGCACGCAAAGCCTGTCGGCGTTTTACGGCGACTTCCAGGCCCTGTTCGGGATCGACGTGACGGTCGAGCAAGGGGAGACCGTGGCTGTCATCGGCGCCAACGGCGCCGGCAAGACGACGCTGCTGCGCTCGATTGCCGGCGCCCTGACCACGGCACCGCAGACCGTATTGTTCGACGGCAAGCCGATCGGGCACAGGACGCCGCATGACATCGTGCGGCTGGGCATCGCCATGGTGCCGGAAGGCCGCCGGCTGTTTCAAAGCCTGTCGGTCGAGGAAAACTTGCTGCTCGGTGCTCATAGCGGGCGCGCCGGGCCGTGGTCGCTCAAGCGGGTCTACGACCTGTTTCCGCGGCTGCACGAGCTGCGCCGCCTGCCGGCAACGTCGCTCTCGGGCGGACAACAGCAAATGGCCGCGGTCGGCCGCGCCTTGATGTCCAATCCGCGGCTGTTGCTGTGCGATGAGCTGTCGCTCGGCCTGGCGCCCGTGATCATCCGCGACATCTATCGGTGCCTCGGCGCGATCATCGGCGAAGGCACGACGGTGGTATTGGTCGAACAGGACATCAATCGGGCGCTCGATGCCTCGACGCGCTTCTACTGCCTGCAGGAAGGCCGCCTTGCATTGAGCGCGCCAACCAGAAATTTCGATCGTGCCGCGCTGACGGCGGCCTATTTCGGCATGTAGCGCGGGACGCCGCCATGCAATGGCTCAACATCCTCATTCAGGGAAGCCTGCTCGGCGGTATCTACGCCCTGTTCGCCATCGGCCTGTCGATGTCGTTCGGCATCATGCGGCTCGTTAACATCGCCCATGGCGATTTCATCGTGTTGTCCGGTTATGTCGCGCTCGTCGTCGTCCAAACAACGGGGCTGGATCCGTTCTCCAGTCTTCCGATCGTCGTGCCGGTCATGTTCGTAGTGGGCTATGCGCTGCAGCGCGGCCTGCTTAATCAGACGCTCAGCGGCGGGCTGTTGCCGCCGCTCCTTGTCACCTTCGGCATCTCGATCATCATCCAGAACGGCTTGTTGCAAGGTTTCGGCGCCTACGATCACCGGCTCCAGGAAGGTCCGATCGAGACCGCGAGCCTGCATTTGCCCGGCTCAATCGACATCGGCGTTTTTCCGCTGTTGGTGTTCGCCGTGGCGGTGGCGTCGATCGCCAGCCTGCAATTTCTATTCTATCGCACCGCCCTCGGCCGCGCCTTCCGCGCGGTGTCCGACGACGCCGATACCGCCGAACTGATGGGCATCGACAATCGCAAGCTCTACGCGCTGGCGCTCGGCATCGCGATGGTCTTCACGGCGATCGCGGGCGTGCTGTTCGGAATCCGCACCATCTTCGATCCCGCCGCCGGACCGATCCGGCTGATCCTGGCGTTCGAGGCCGTCATCATCGGCGGGCTGGGCAGCATGTGGGGCACGCTGGTCGGCGGCATCGTCTTGGGCATCGCCCAGTCGGTCGGCGCCGCGCTCGACCCGACCTGGCAAATCCTCGCCGGGCATCTGGCGTTTTTGGCCATTCTGATCTTCCGCCCGAACGGGCTGTTTCCGCGCACCAGGGACTGAACGCGTGACCGATCTCACCGCCGATAGGGAGCACCCGGTACGCGTCGAGCGCGCGACCAAAGCCAGCCGAATTTTTGCGGTGTTGGCGATGGTCGTGCTGGCGGTGCTGGTCTCTTTGCCGTGGTGGAGCGATGCCGGCTGGATGCGGCTCGTTGCCGAGATGGCCTATTACGTCGCGCTGGCGCAGCTATGGAACCTGCTGGCCGGCTATGCCGGCCTCGTCTCCGTCGGCCAACAGGCCTATGTCGGGCTGGGCGGCTATATGCTGTTTTATCTGACCGGCGTGTGGAACGTGAACGTCTATGTCGCGCTCCTGCTTGCCGGTCCGTTCGCCGGACTGGTGTCGATCCCGGTGTCGTTCGCGGTGTTTCGGCTGCGCGGCGCCTATTTTGCCATCGGCACGTGGGTCGTTTCCGAGATTTTCTCCTTGGTCGCCGGCCTGATCTTGGTGCTTGGCGCCGGCTCAGGCCTGTCCTTGACGGTTCCGATCTTGCAGGAAATATCGCCCGACCGCGACGTGCGCGACACCATGCTGTACCTGATGACGCTCGGCGCTTCGCTGTTCGTGTTCGGCATCGTTTATTTTCTGCTGCGCTCGCGTCACGGACTGGCGCTCACCGCGATCCGGGATTCCGAGCCGGCGTCGGCGAGCCTCGGCGTCAACACGTTCCGCACCAAATTCATCATCTATGTCGCGACCGCCGCCTGCACCGGCCTGATCGGCGGCTTGATCTTCCTGCAAAAACTGCGGATCTCGCCGGAGGCCGGCTTTTCCATCAACGATTGGACGGTCGTTGTTATCTTCATGGTGGTGATCGGCGGCATCGGCACGCTGGAGGGACCGTTTATCGGCATGCTCGTCTATATCGTGTTGCGCGAGCTGTTGGCCGATTACGGCACGTATTATTTGATCCTGTTGGGCGTCATCGCCATTGTTATTATGCTGAAGGCGCCGATGGGGCTGTGGGGGTGGGTCGTTCATCGTTTCGACCTGCAACTTTTTCCGGTCGGCCGCCGCCTGGCGCTCAAGCCGGATCAATCGAAGCGATAGGAACCGACATGCCACCCTCCCCGACGGCCGAGCGCAGCGTGACCGCACAGGACGTTGTCGAGCGCGCGCGGGCGCTGGCGCCGGAATTCGCCAAGCGCGCGGCGGCCGCCGAAGAGGCGCGGCGTATTCCAGAAGCCTCGGCGCAGGACATGGCGGAGGCGGGATTCGCCCGCATCCTGCTGCCGCGCGAGATCGGCGGGTACGGCCTCGGGTTGGACGCCTGGTGCGAGGTGACGCGCGAGCTCAGCAAGGCCGATGCATCGCACGGCTGGTGCGCCGGCCTCATCATTCACCATGCGCACATGATCGCGCAGTTTCCAAAAGCGGGCCAAAAAGATGTTTGGGCCGAAAGCCTCGATGTGCCGGTTGCGGCTTCATTCGCGCCGGTGGCCAAAGCTGTCCCCGAAAACGGCGGCTACCGGTTCTCCAGTCCCGGCTCATCCTTTGCCAGCGGCATCGATCATTGTCCCTGGGTGATGCTCGGCGGCATGACGCAAACGGCGCAGCCGGAATGGAAATTCTTTCTCGTGCCCCCCGGCGAATACAGCATCCGCGACACCTGGTTCACCGCCGGCATGCGCGGCACCGGCAGCAAGACTGCTGTCGTCGACAGCACATTCGTGCCGGAGCACCGCGTCTTGAGTCTTGCCGATCTGCGTGCCGGCAAAACGCCGGGCGGCGCCCTCTATGACAACGTCACGCTTCATACTCCGTTTTTCTATTATGCGCCGATCTCCTTCGCTTCCCCAATGCTCGGCGCGGTCGAAGGTGCTTATGAATCATTTCGCGACTGGGCCAAGACGAGGAAAATGCTCGACGGCAGCCCGCTTGCCGAAAAGACCTCGGTGCAGGTTCGGATGGCGCGGGTCGCTGCCGATATCGACGCCGCCGAATTGCTGTTGCGCCGCGCGACGCGCGTGACCGATGCGCCGGAAGCCTATTCGGCGGATCTTTTGGCGCGCTCCATACGCGACTATACCCGGATATCTGAATTGATGATCGGCGCTATCGACACGCTCCTGGCGCTGAGCGGCACGGCCGGTTTCGCCTCATCGCATCCGTTGCAGCGGTCGTGGCGCGATATCCACTTCATGTCCACGCATATCAGCCTGAACGTCGAAATCAATTTTGCGCATTACGGGCGGATGCAGCTCGGCCTAGGACCCGATCCGGCTGCTCGGTATTTCTGACAGATGCCCGGTGACAATCGCCGCGCCGCCGTGCAAAACTTGCTTCCGCTGCAAATCGAAGCAAGCCGTCGGAGCCGGGCATGTCGATCTTTGCCGTGAACTATTTGTGTCGCGAGGTGTTGCGCGATCACGCCTTTCGCGCCGCCATGAAGTCCGATCCGGCCAAAGCGCTGGCCGGCCTCGACCTCACCGACGACGAGCGCCGCGCGCTCATCGCCGGCGACGTCGGCACGCTCTTTCGCATGGGCGCGAACGGCTTTCTCATGGGGTACTTGGCGCGCTTCGAGGTTTGCGGGCTAAACGTGCAGAATTACAATGAGCGGATGCGCGCGGTGAAGGTCGACGAAATCGGCCAGCCGGTGGCGTAAAGCCACGAAACCGACGGGAGGCTCTAAGCAAAATGGCGCAGATTGTTGCCGGTTTCGGCGTGCCGCATACCCCGATATTCCCGCATTTCGTCAAACGCGACGGCCCGGACTGCGAGATTGCCAAGCTGTTCGGCGCGCAGAAGGAACAGCTTGCGGCGGCGCGGCCCGACGTAATCGTGATGTTCGATACCGATCATCTCAACACGTTCTTCCTTAACGATCTGCCGATCTTCGCCGTCGGCGTCGACAATAGTTTCAAGGCGCCGAACGACGAGCCGCGCGACGTGCCGAATTACGTCGTCAAGTCGCTACCCGGCCTGGCCGCGCACATCCGCGCCGCTTCGATCGGCGCCGGCTACGATGTCGGCATGACGCAAAATTTCTCGGTCGACCATTCGATCACCGTGCCGCTGCACTTTCTTACGCCCGATATGCATATTCCGGTGATCCCGTTCTTCGTCAGCGGACACCTGCCGCCGCTGCCGTCGGCGCGGCGCTGTCACGAGCTCGGCAAAGTGGTAGCGCGCGCCATCGAAACATGGCCGCAAAGCTTGCGCGTCGTCGTCATGGGTTCGGGCAGCTTTTCGCTCGAAGTCGGCGGGCCGCGCATGGCGCCGGGCCGCTCCGACGGCGTGCCCGATCCGGACTGGGCGATCCGCGTCATCAAATCGCTCGAGGATCAGAAGATCGATCGGCTGATCGGCGAAGCGACCGAGCATCAACTCCTTAAGGCCGGCAATGTCGGCGGCGAGCTGTTGAACTGGATCGCCATGCTCGGCGCCATCGGCGATCGCAAACCGAATTACGTGGCGCCGCAGATGCAGAACGGCCACGCCTACGGCGTCTGGCGGTGGAACTAGAGCATGATCCGGAAAAGTGGACACCGGTTTTCCGAAAAGATCATGCTCCATCAAAATCAAATAGAGCAGGGTCGCTTCGACTTGAAGCGACCGTGCTCTAGAACATCGGATAGGCCGGGTTGAGCGGCAGGCCGAATTCGGTGCGGCCGAAATTCTCCGCCGGCACGTCCCAGTTCATCACCACATGCGAGGATATGGCGTGAACGTCGCGCCAGCAGCGCTGCACCGGATTGTCGTCGAGGAGCCCGCTCGAGCCGGAGATTTTGATCAGATCATCCATGGCGTCGCGCAGGCTGCGCACGGCATAGGTGAAATCGCGGCGCAACAGCGTGCGTGTCTGCGTCGACATGCCGGCATAATCGGCGCGCGCCAGCGCGAAGGCGCGCCGCGCCAACAGCTCGGCGGCATCGATCTGCGCCGCGATCTCGGCGATGCGGATCTGCACCGGCACGTGCTGCGCGATGGCGAGGCCCGTGTAGGTCAGATAGCGCCGCCGCGTCCATTGCACGAATTCGGCATAGGCGCCACGCGCCAGACCGAGCACCGGCCCGAGCAGCGCATAGCTATGCACGGCGATGAACGGCGCACAATAGATCGGATTGGCATTGACCTTCGATCCCGGCGAAGCGCCGTCGCGCAGCGTCGAAAACGACACGCTGCGATGCTCGGGGACGAAGACATCGTCGAGCACGGCGGTGTTCGAGCCGCTGCCGCGCAGCCCGGCGCAATACCAGGTGTCGTCCTGCTTCAGCTCCGAGACCGGCACCAGATAAAGCCGCATGTCGGGGTGATCCTCGCCCTCGCGCGCCACCAGTCCGCCGATCATGATCCAATGCGAGTGACGCAACCCGGAGCACCACGACCAACGGCCGTTGAGCCGATAGCCGCCCGCCGCCGCGGCGACTTTGCCGGTGGGCGCCGCCGAGGTGGCGATGCAGGCGGCTTTGTTGCGGTCCCACACGTCGTGCTGCGCCTCGTCCGGGAACAGCGCCACCATGCAAGCGTGGTCGGCGAGATAATTCAGGCACCAGGCCGATGAGCCGCAGGTCGATTGGCCGAGTTCGACGGCGATATTGAACGCCACCTCGTGATCGTGCTCGTAGCCGCCCCAACGCCTGGGCTGCAGCGTGTGAATGAGGCCGGCCTCGATAAACTCCTCGACCGACTCTCGAGGGATGTTGCGGTCGCGCTCGGCGCGCACCGCGCGTTCACGCAAGCGCGGCGCCAACGCGCGGGCCCGCGCCACCAACTCCTCGGCGCTCGGAATAGCGGACGGCGGCCGCAGTTCGGCAATGCTCAAGGGCGCTTCCTCCGTTTGACAAAAGATTGCGCCTCGCGCCGAACCAGATCAAGGGTCGCAATGTGCTAGACTGACATCACATAGCAATAGGCTGCAGCGAGACAGATATGACGAATGACGCGGCGCGGTTGAACGTTCTGATATCCGGGGGATTCACCGGCGCTTACGAGCGGCTATTGCCGGACTTCAAGCAATCGAGCGGCATCGCGGTCGCGACCGCATCGGGCGCCTCGCAGGGCGCCGGGCCGCAAACGATTGCCGCGCAGCTCGCCCGCGGCGTGCCGGCCGATGTGGTTATCCTCTCGAGAGAAGGCCTTACCGAGCTGATCGCGGCGAAGCGGATCGCCGCCGGAACCGACGTCGATCTTGCGCGCGTGCCTCTCGGCGTAGCCGTGCGGGCCGGCACACCGAAGCCCGACGTGCGCACCGTCGAGGGTTTCAAACACACGGCGCTCGAGGCCGAATGCCTCGCTATTCCCGCAAGCACCAGCGGCATCTGGCTGACGAGCGAGTTGTTTCCGCGTCTCGGCATCGCGGCAAAATTGAACGTCAAGACGATGCCGCGCGGTTCCGATGCGACCCGCGCGGTCGCCGCAGGGGACGCCGATCTTGGGGTGTTGCCGGTCAGCGAAATCATGAGCGCCGACGGCGTCGACTTCGTGGGCGCGCTTGCCGCGGAGATCCAGTTCGTGCAGACTTTTTCAGCCGCCATCGTGGCCGGCTCGACACAGCGCGAAGGCGCCAAACGGCTGATCGATTTTCTTGTGTCCGCGCGCGCCGCCGCAGCGATCAGGGATAGCGGCATGGAGCCGCTCGCGGCCTAGCTGCAGGCCGGCGTCAGCGCCAGCCGAGATCCGGCGGCGACGTGTTTAAGGATCGCCTCGATGACGTGGGCGTTATAATCGACACCGAGCTGATTGGGGACGGTCAAGAGCAGCGTGTCGGCCTCGGCGATAGCCTCGTCTGTCTTAAGTTGCTCGATGAGGGCGTCCGGCTCGGCGGCGTAGCTGCGGCCGAAAATAGCGCGTTCGTTGCCGCCGAGATAGCCGATCGTGTCCGCCGCTTCGTTGCCGCGCCCGAAATAAGCGCGGTCGCGATCGTCGACCAGCGCGAAGATGCTGCGGCTGACCGACACCCGCGGCACGCGCGCATGACCGGCCGTCTTCCACGCCTCGCGATATATCCGGATCTGCTCCGCCTGCTGGACGTGGAACGGACGCCCGCTCTCGTCGATTTTGAGCGTCGAACTCTGCAGATTCATCCCGAGCTTGGCCGCCCACTCCGCCGTGGCATTGGTGCCGGCGCCCCACCAGATTCGATCGCGCAGGCCCTCCGAATAGGGCTCGAGGCGCAGCAAGCCTGGAGGGTTGGGGAACATCGGCGTGGGTTGGGGCGCGCGAAGCCCTTGCCGCGCAGCACTTCGAGGAAGACCTCGGTGTGGCGTCTCGCCATCTCGGCATCGCCCATCCCCTCGGGCGGGGCATAGCCGAAATAGCGCCAGCCGTCGATCACCTGCTCGGGCGAACCGCGGCTGATGCCGAGTTGCAGCCGGCCGCCGGCGATGAGGTCGGCCGCGCCCGCGTCTTCCGCCATGTACAGAGGGTTCTCATAGCGCATGTCGATGACCGCGGTGCCGATCTCGATCCGCTTGGTTTTGGCGCCGACTGCGGCCAGCAGCGGGAACGGCGAGCCGAGCTGACGGGCGAAGTGATGGACACGGAAGTAAGCTCCGTCGGCGCCGAGCTCCTCGGCGGCGACCGCCAAGTCGATCGATTGCAGAAGAGCGTCGGACGCCGAGCGCGTTTGCGACTGCGGCGAAGCGGTCCAATGGCCGAACGACAGAAAGCCGATTTTTTTCATGGATATCGAGAGCCGACGGCGTGTGAGTAACGTCCGGCTAAACCGCGGAAAGGTTTGCCAAACAAGCAGGGAATTTTCGACAATACCGCCCTGCCCCACATTCGGCCATAGCGTCCGCCGAGATCCGGCGGTTGGAAGGCGGGGATCCAGCAGGCGGGCCTCGCAACACAATAATCATAAATTTTTAGCGAGCCTGCGCCGCTGCCTGCTGGCGGGTCAATACCCGCTGGCGACAGCTCGCCCGTGCGACGCATTTCCACACTTCCTTCGCTTAATGCCGAGGCGTGGTCCCAAATTCGAAAGCAATATCGGATCGTGCTTTCCGCCTCGTTTGATAAATTTTACGAGCCGCGCGCTCGGTCTTGAGCAACGAGAAGAAGCTCTCCATCGCTGCATTGTCCCACACCTTGCCCGCCCGGCTCATCGAGCAGTTGAGGCCATGGGCACTCGCCCCTAGTGCAAGCCGCCGGGCGCCGGAGCGTCGACTATGGCGAGCCATAAACAAAAGTGTTCGGATTGTTGCTCCAACCAGTCGGGTTTGGGGTCAACTCAGCCGGTTAACGGCCCACCTTATTGAAGCCTCAAGGGAGAGTTGCTCAGCACCTTCTGCCACCGAGCTGTGTCAGATGTAATGATCGCCGATAGCTCCTGAGGTGTGGTCGGCGAAGCCTCCAAGCCGAGGGTGGACAGGCGAGACTTCACATCGGGCATGCGCAAAATGCGGGTAACTTCTCGATTTATCTTATCCGCCACGTCTGGAGGAAGTCCGGCTGGTGCGAACAATGCGTTCCAAGTTCGCACATCGACCTGCGGATAACCGGTCTCGGCCATCGTAGGCACTTGTGGCAATGCCGAGGACCGTTTGCTGCCTGTGACCGCAATTCCAACAATGCTTCCCGCGTGAATCGGTTCAATGTAAGGAGCGATATCGCTCATGGCGATGTCGATCGTGCCGGAAAGAACGGCTTGAATTGTCTCGGCTCCTCCCTTGAATGGCACGATGACCAAATTCATTCCCGTGACAGCCTTTATGAGTTCTGCCGCCGCCTGGGTCACGATGGCACCCGTACCCAGATTGAACTTGCCAGGAGCCGCTTTCACCTCCTGCACCAGCGCTGCCGTAGTGCGCGCCTTTAACTTGTTAGGATTTACGCTGATTAAAAGCGGCTGTTCCGTCAGCAGCGTGATGGGAGTGAAATCCCGCTCGGCGCTATATCCAGCGTCGCTCATAATAAACTGGTTTAGCGTCATGGTAGAATTTACCGTGGAGAAAAGTGTGTATCCGTCCGGGGAGGCTTGAATAACCTCCTTAGCGGCCACTACTGTATTTCCTCCTGGCTTATTCAGAATGATGATCGGTTGACCCCAGCTCTCCTGTAGCTTTTGGCCGATGATGCGGACTATTGCATCACTGCTGCCGCCAGGAGGAAACGGAACGATGAGGCGGATAGGCCTGTTCGGGTAGCCATCCGCAAATGCGGCGCTGGCTGTAAACAGCACTACGATTATTAGAACAGCTAAGCGATGAAACATTAAGCACCCTCCAGCTCCTTGCTGCACGCAGCATTCAATCGGGTACGCCGACCGAGCGGCACCGGCAGTATGCAAGGCGAATGCCAAACCTCGGTGCTCTCTCCACCCGCTCGAAATATGAATACATGCTCCGTGAAATTTCACAATGATTTCTCATTGACGTCTGCAACCCGCATGCTAACGTTTGCCCATCCTACAGGGAGGGCGCGATGAACAGGTTTGCAGCGTTAGCGGGTGCACTTGCAGCCTCTTGGGCCCTGCACAGCATTAGTCCCCAGGCTGCCCTGGCTCAGGAGAAGAAACTGATCCCGATCACGATCGGGACGGTTAAGATCGCTTCGTTAACAACCGTATGGGTTGCGAAAGAGCGGGGCATGTTTGAGAAAAACGGCCTCGACGCGAAACTAGTCGAATTTCGAAATACCAACGATTCGATCAATGCGGCGCAGTCAGGCGCGCTCGACTTATTTAACGGGCTTCCGGGCAGCGCCTTTGTCGCAATTGAGCGCGGCTTTGATCTCATTCCCGTCTTTCAAAACGAAATTGTCAAGACCGCTCCGCCGGATTCCGGTAGCGTCCAAGTGCTCGCCACATCAAATATTAGATCACTAAAGGATCTTGTCGGGAAACGGATGGCGGTCTCGGATATCCGCGCTCAGAATACCGTCACCGTCTATCAAGTGTTGAAGAATGCCGGGATAGACAGAAAGTCGATGCAATTCATCGAACTGCCTTTCCCCACCATGGGTAACGCACTCAAGGCCGGCCAAGTAGATGCGATTGCGGTCGTCGATCCTTTCACGACTCAGCTCCTCACCTCGGGCCTTACGCGAGTGATTTCCTGGAATTATGTCGAATCGATTCCGGCCCAACCTGTTGGCGTTATGTGGGGTCGCGGATCCTACGTTCGAGCGAATCCGAACGCGGTAGAAGCATTCAATCGCGCGATGATCGAGGCGATGCAGTATTTGACGTCGGATGTAACTCGAGCGCGGCAGGAAGTCGTCAGTTACACGGGGCTCGATGCCGGCCTCGTCAATTCTATGCCGCTTATCGGCTGGGACTACCACGTTCACCCCGAGAAGTGGCAGGCTGTGGCCGACATGATGTTTGAAAACGGCAGCCTCGACAGGCGGCATAAAGTCGATGAATATCTGTCGAAAGAAATCGCGCCATATGTTGTGAAGTGATCCAACGGCGTTAGGGCGCTCTGGCAGGAAGTGGGCCTTCCCTAGAACGGTGCCGGCCGAATTCCGCCGCAGGGGATGACATGCCGTTTCATGACATGAGGGAGTACCTCAGCCTTCTTGAGAAGAAGAACGAACTGGTCAGGATTTCGGAAGAAGTAGACCCGAAATTCGGGATTGCCGCCTATATTCGGAAGACTAGCGACATTCAGGGGCCGGCTTTGCTTTTTGAGCGCGTAAAAGGCTCTTCGATGCCGGTCGTCGGTGGGTTGTATGCGACGACCAAGCGGCTGCTTCTCGGATTGGGGGTCGATTGTCACCAAGACGCGGTGTCCCTTCTGATCGAAGCCATGAACAATCCCATCGGCTGCGAGTTTGTTGATAACGCGCCGTGCCAGGACGTGGCATTCAAGGGTGATCAAGTCGATTTAGAACGACTTCCGATCCCGACTTACTCGGCCAAGGATGGTGGCCCTTTCATCACCATGGGTATTTTGTTCTGTCGCGACCCGGATACCGGCACGCGGAATTTGGGTGTCTACAGGATGCAGCTGAAAGGGAAGAAAAAGCTCGGACTAAACGCGCAATCGATGGCATTACAGATGGCGCGCGCAAATGCAAAGAACATTAGATTGCCTGTCGCAGTCGCCCTCGGGACATCGCCCGAGCTCATGGTCGGAAGTCAGTGGATGGCGCCCTATGGAGTCGATGAGCTTGGACTGGCGGGAGCACTTCTGCGGTCGTCGGTAAAAGTGACGAAGTGCCTCACCAACGATCTTGAGGTTCCGGCAACGGCGGAAATCGTGATTGAAGGCGTGATCGTCCCGAACGAAAAGGAGATCGAAGGTCCGTTCGGAGAGTTCACCGGCTATTATCAGCCTGCAGCAATGAAACCGGTGGTGGAGGTTACCGCGGTGACGCATCGGAGGAAGCCGGTTTTTCTTGCCGGCATGACCGGCATGCCCACAACCGATAATCATGTTTTGAAGCAAATACCTCTCGAAGCAAGCTATTATCAAGCCTTAAAGGCTCGCTTTCCCGAGGTGAAGGCGGTCCACGCTCCTAATTGCGGGGGGGCGCATTATCTCTTGATCGTTTCGATGGGGAAGCGGCTTGCCGTGGAATCGCGCAGCCTCATTGCCGCAGCGTTCGGTTTGATGGGCCCCAAGTTAATTATCGTAGTGGACGAGGACGTGGACGTCTATAACCTGGAAAAGGTCCTCTGGGCGGTGTCGATGCGATCGCAGCCGGACCAGGACGTTATCATCATGCCCAGAATGTATGGAGCGCCGCTTGATCCATCAGGCCCCGCCTTGCGGACGACTGCGATGATGGGCATCGACGCCACTATTGCGGGAAAGTTCCCGGATCTCATCGAAGTTCCCGGAGTCGATGAAGTGCCCGACTTTTAAAGAGGAAGTTGGGTCGATAAATACGGTTGGTATCAGATAAGCTGAAACACGTTACGTCGGAATGCTTCGATGTGGGCACGCATCGCTTCCTCGGCGGCTGAAGCATCGTGCGACTTAATGCCCGCCAAAATAGCCTTGTGTTGCGTTTGTACGTTCGCGTGATGGCCGGGAGCATTTAGCGATACGAACCAAAAGCGTAATGAGCGATCATTCAGCTTCGAAAGAAGGTCGGCAAGGACGGCATTTTTTGTCGCCGTGGCGATGACTGAATGGAATTCACTGTCTAGCAACATCAGCTGTTCGTTATTGCCGGTCCTGATCCAATGGTCTGCCCTTACCAAGACATCTTGTAGATGCTTGATTTCGTCAGAGCTGGCGCGCTCGGCAGCCAATCGCACCCCCGAAGTTTCGTTGATAAGACGGACCTGTATTATTTGCATTACCTCATCATAGCTTATCGGCTTTACAATGACGCCTTTGCGCGGAACGACCTCAACCAGGCCCTCAAGCATTAGACGGTCGAGCGCCTGATGAACGGGCGTTCGGCCCATGTCCAGCAAAGCGCAGACCGCCGATTTGTTGACGTATTCGCCGGGCTTAAATCCGCAGGTTATGATGCGGTGCTTGATCACCTTGTAAGCTACGTCGCGAAGGGAGAGCGAAGACGCCTTCATATTGGAAGGGCGCCGCGCACCGCGTGGGTTTTTAACAGCTAGCGTCCGTCTATTCACAGCATCCCCCCGCCTATAATTAAGTGTGCCAAACCGGCCATCAACGCTTGCGAGCTCAAGCCCGCTCGCCGCACCGGCCTCCGCTAGAATTACTAGTGCCTGAACTCTGCTGGGCTTAGCAAGTCATGTAGGCGCGCTTCTACCGGCTGTAATTGGCCGGTTGTCCGATAGAAATTGCTAGCTTCAGTGCTGACATTACCTTAAAATATCACAGTCGGTAAACAAACATATCTAAGTATTCGCGCGCGGCAGCGCAGGCAAGCAGGCAGGCTATGGGGGGTAACCGGGTTATCATCGCTGGTGCAGGGCCCATCGGAATGGTTGCCGCCATGGCTTTGGTTCGACGGGGCATTCCCGTGGCGCTTTTCGAGGCGGGTCCCGCGCTCGCTACCGAGTCTCGTGCGTCGACATTCCATCCCCCTACGCTCGATATGCTCGACGGACTGGGCGTTGCGGACAAGCTTATTTCGCTCGGCCGGAAAGCGGCGACCGTACAATATCGCACCAGAGAAAAGCTGCTCGCCGAGTTTGATTTCGCCGAAATATCGGATGTCACCGCGCATCCATTCAGGCTTCAGTGTGAGCAGTTCAAGCTCACACAAATCATTTTCGATGCGCTCATAGGTAATGAGAACTTTTCGATCCAATTCAATGCCCAAGTTCTGGCCTGCAGGCAAACGTCATCTCACGTATATGCCAGCATTGAGACCCCGGCCGGCGTCCGGGAAGTAGAAGGCCGATACCTGATTGGGGCAGACGGCGCTTCCAGCTTGGTTCGCAAATCCCTCGGGATTGAATTCGAGGGATTTACGTGGCCTGAACGTTTCCTTGTCGTTAGCACACCGTTCGATTTCAAAGCCGTAATCCCCAATCTGAGTTCAGTCACCTACCTCGCGGATCCGAACGGTTGGTGCTTCTATCTGCAGATTCCGGATGTCTGGAGGATCATGTTTCCGGTCCCCGCAATTGTGGACGATGGGAAGGCCCAGTCGGATGACTATGTCCAACAACAGATGGCCGCCCTCGTTCCGGGGATTAAAAAATACGATGTTAGTCATGTCACCCTTTATAAGGTCCATCAGCGCGTTGCAAAAACTTACCGCGTAGGTCGCGCGTTTTTGGCCGGCGATGCGGCGCATATCAATAACCCACTTGGCGGGATGGGGATGAACGGTGGCATTCATGATGCCATTGATTTGACCGATCGTATCGCGTCCATCTGGAGCGGCGGTGCGCCAGAGGCTTGTCTGGATGGATATGATCTGCAACGACGCTTGGTCACGATAGAATTCGTTCAGCGACAAACGATACAAAACAAGGCTAACTTGGAAGCAAAAGACAACACCGCATATCTTGCTTACCAGGAAAGGATGCTCGCGATCGCCCGGGATCCTTCGTTGCGAAGAAAACAGCTCTTGGACATTTCGATGCTTGCTAGCCTGGAGCGGGCAAAAGAGCTTTCAGCTTAAATGGTGACATTAATGATAGACTTGAATAACGTTCAATCGGATCAACTAAAGCGCGTCAACGCCGATGCGGGCCAGGCATTTAAGCTGATGCGCCAAGTGCTGGCTGCGAGCGGGCCTCTTGATGAAGAAACAAGAGAGTTAATATTGCTCGCTTGCTTTGCGGCCGCCGGATTCGAGCCTTCATTCAAGGTGCATGCGCTACGGGCTCGATTGGCGGGGATCGGCCGTGAAAAAATTCAGCACGCGGTTTTAATGACTTTGGGCGCAACGACTGCGCTCATGCGCGTCACCGAGGCGCTTCATTGGCTCGATGAGGCCGAGGCGGAGTTCGAAGCTCGTACGGCGGCGGGTCCATAGCCGTAGGGCCGGTCTCTCGACGTAAGCGGTGGCGTGCCATGCGGAGCGGCAATTTCCGACGGAGGTTGGACGTGACAGATGACTTTATCACCCATTACCAGTGGGATATCCGGCCTCAGCGCCCTGCGCGCCCATCCTGGTTCACGTCTTGGCCGGGAGGAAAACGGATGGCCTTCGGGATCATCGTCCTCAATGAATGGGAAAGCATTCCGTGGCATCGGAGCCGGCCCTTTCCCCAAGCGGCTCATCATAAGTTTGATTATATGGCACTAGGTGCCCGCGAATACGGCGCCCGTCACGGTATATGGCGCCTCTTGGATATTCTCGATCGCCACAACGTGAGATCGACTGTTACGACGAACGGTCTCGTTGCCAAACTGTTTCCGGAGACTGTACGCACTGCCGCTGATCGAGGGCACGAACTTTCTGTTCATCAGTGGGATCAGGCCGTGTTTCCACCCATGTTCGCTTCCCGAGAGGCCGAAAAGGAATCAATGGCACTGGCCAAGGATTTGATCGAGCAAGTATCGGGGGAAAAAGTCACCGGTTACATGTCCCCTGGTCCCCGGCCCACGCCCTTTACTATGGGAATCTTGCCGGAACTCGGGTTCACTTGGACGTGCGATTTTGTCGATTGCGACTTTCCTTATTTGATAATGACGAAGCCCTATCCCATCGTTGCCGTGAGCTATGCGACACCCGGTTGCATCGACTATGATCTCCTGTCTCGCTCGCATCCAGACAGGCTTTCGGAACTGAAATTTGTGTTCGACGCCGTTTATGCGGAGTCGGCAAAAAAGCCGATGCGCTTTTCCTACGCCGTTCACGCGCACTGGGGAGGAACCGTTCCAATGGGTAGGGTGCTTGACGAATTCCTGAGGCATGTCCTGCAGCACGAAGACGTTTGGGTCTCGACCTTCGGAGAGGTTGCAGACTTCTGGCTAGCCGGGGGACCTGGCTGACGGAGTCAAATTGCGCCAAGAATAGCTTGGCGCCCAATTGAATGACGACTTTGCTTTTCCAATCGAGACCGGGGCTGCGTTCCCGGTAATGGCAGCCGCCATGTCTCCCAGCATCGGCATCAGCCTCGGGTAGAGGGAACATAAAGGCTCGGCGACGATCGTTTCGCCAGAACCGGCGAAATAGAATTCGTGTTCGCCAAGGCTTTGCGCTTCGATCACGCGTCGGCATAGTTGGGCCAAATCACGGGCATCGATGTAATGGAATAGCGCGAACCGCCGAGGAGTCACACCATTACTGTCGGCGAGCGCTTGCAGTTCCTCCGGCGTAACTATCCACGGGGGCCTAAGACAGACGGTTCGAATGCCCGTGCGTGCATTGAAGGACTTGGCTATTTCTTCGCAAGCCACTTTCGACAAGCCGTAGGCATCTTGTGGGCGAAGAGGATGTGTCTCATCGATGGGGAGAAAAAGAGGTGCAGTTTCTCGGATCCAAGCGCCGGGAGCCCAACCGAGCACCGCTTCGCTGCTAAGCGTAACAACGCACGGCACCTTCCGGCGTCTGGCCGCCTCGTGTACGTTAAAAGTGCCGCAGGCATTGACCGAAAAGGTAACCGCGTCAGGAGCAATGCCGCTGGTCGGAATCCCAGCGCAATGGATTATTGCGTCAGCGTGGGCGAATGTGCGCTCCAGCTGATCCACATCGAGAATGTTGCCTTCCACATATTCTATCCGATGCGATGAAAACGCTGGCTTTCGATCGACCACGAGAACATCGTGCCGTTCCGCTCCGGCGCCACCAAGGCAAAGCTCGTCAACAAGCCAATGTCCGAATTTGCCGCCGCCGCCTGTCACGACAACTTTCAACGATTGCTCCCGGCGCGGTCCGCTCTATCGACCCTAATTATTTTCTGCTTCTGGCGAAGCAGCGGCGCTAATGGCGGCTTTTTCGGCGCGCGACCTCCGGGCATGCTCATTACACCAACGGCGCCAAGCGACTATTGCGGTATCCGGTCTAAACAACCGCTCCGGCGGACAGCTCATCGCTTCAACGATGAAACCGTCTTCCCAACGATTGAGCATGACATGATGAACGAAGCGAATATATCCCCAGTATCGAAGCCACCAAAAAAGCCTCCCTAAGCCCTTTGTGCGTTTCATGGACACTTGCAGCATCAGATGTTGGTTAGTGTCCGCTGGAACGAACATTTGATAATCGCTCCAGTCTTCATGACCCACAGAAAAAATGCCGGGCAGGCGCGCCGCACCGAGAATCACCACTCCCGCCCCTCTGTCTATGCGAGGCTTCGATCCTCGGAAGTGCCAGATGCCGTCCTTCGGCCAAATACCGATGCGCGCATAATCATATTGGCCAAACTTAGGGGTGCTCAAGCGCCTCAGCCACTTTCCGCTTTCATCCGGCACCATTCGGACATCGGTCTGCCAAGCCGGGAATTTTGCAAAAGTATAAAACGGTGTGCGGCGATGCAAAAACCGGGCGTGAGCTTCATCGACCGCATTCTCCATGGCGTAGCGCCAATCGCCTTTTCGTAGCTCGACCATCGGGTAAACAATCGCGTCCGACATCAGCAATTCTTCCGGAATGTCGTCTTCAACGGGCGGCGGCGGTTCGTCGCCGACGTAGACCCAAATCAGGTTCGCTCTTTCTTCGACAGGATAAGTGCGCACGGCAACTGCCGCCTTGCCGCAAATCGGCGAGTCAGGTCCGTCCGTGAGCGCGGCAACCAGTTGTCCGGTTTCCAAATCGTACGTCCAGCCATGATAGAGGCAGGAGATCATCCCGGGAAATTCCCGACGGCCGGCGGAAAGGGGAACTCCGCGATGCGGGCATCGATCGTTCAGTGCCCGCACTTTGGCCCCGTCTCGGACGAGTACGATCTTTTCTCCCAGAAGCGTGATCGCTCGGGGCTTGTTCGTCAGCTTTGAAGACTCGAGGATAGGATACCAATAATTGCGGAAACCCTTATCCGCGGCGAGATACCGAGGCCACATTTTGCCGGTCGGGGCTGCGCTGGCCGATTGTTGCTCGTGCATGGGGACTTCTTCCGATTGCCAACAAGCCTACGAACCGCGATTCCAGGTGTCAATCTGAAATATCACTTGACTTTCATATTGGGAGCCAACCAAATTCGCATGGCCGAAGAGGATACCGTGCAGGAAATTATACGTCCGGAAATCCGCGCGCGGATGATTGGCCGATGCGGCCGCGAACATCCTTTCGATGTTCTTATTCCCGTGCGCACGGCGCTGGTTGTCATTGACATGCAAAATTACTTCGTGTCACCCGGGTATCTCGGCTATGTACCTTCGGCAAAGTCTATCGTTCCAAACATAAACCATCTTGCTAGCGCCCTTCGCGCGCACGGCGGGCACGTCGTCTGGATCCAAAATACTACAACGGGCACACAGCGCGATTGGTCCGTCATGAATAGCCATTTATTGAACCCTCGGAACAGCGCCGAAAGGATCGAAACAATGGCGGTCGGCCATCCCGGGTTTGAGCTTTATGAGGAGCTCGAAATACATGGCGAAGACGCCAAAATTCTTAAGACAAGGTACAGCGCGTTCATCCAGGGCTCTTCTTCCGTAAGTACGCAGCTGTGCGGTCGGGGAGTCGATACAGTTCTTATCGCTGGAACTGCCACAAACATCTGCTGCGAAAGCTCGGCCCGCGATGCGATGATGCTGAACTTTAAGACCGTCATGATTGCGGATTGCCTCGCGGCTTATACGGACCTCGAACACGAAGCGTCGCTCTGCAGCTTTTATGCAATGTTCGGCGACGTACAGAATTCCGACGAAACTTTGCTGTTTCTGGATCGAGGAATTGCGCAGGCCGTCGAATGATGTCTGTCCTTGGGCCAATGCAACACGACATCATGAGTGTTCAGACGCAATACCCGCAATGCCGTTCGGATGATAGTCGGCCGATACTGGTCGCTAAGGATGTTCACAAGCAGTACTTCGTGAACGGGCGGGCTGTTACCATCTTTTCGGGGCTGAATTGCAGCTTCTACGATAGAAGCTTTGTTTCGGTGATCGGTCCCTCTGGCTGCGGCAAGTCGACTTTGCTTAAGCTCCTGGCCGGTTTGGAGCCGGCGTCCGCGGGACAGATCTTCTTTAAGGATAGAAATTTCACCTCGCCTCCAAAGGGTATGGTTTATGTCTTTCAGCAGTACGGCAAGTCGATCTTTCCGTGGCGCACGGTAATTCAGAACATTGCGTTCGGCCTGATCAATTCCTCATATTCAAAGAGCGAGATAAGAGAACGCTGCGCGGAATATGTGAACCTCGTTGGTTTGGTGGGTTACGAAAACTACTATCCCTCGCAAATCTCCGGCGGGATGCAGCAAAGAGTTGCCATCGCGCGGGCTTTAATCGGTCAGCCCGACGTCTTGCTGATGGATGAACCGTTCAGTGCCGTCGACGCAATGACGCGGGCCTTACTCCAGAATCTCCTGCTCGGAATCTGGGAAAAGCTGCCGGTGACCATACTTTTTGTAACCCATGACGTCGAAGAGGCCGTCTTCCTCTCCACGGATATCCTGTGTCTCGGAAAAGTGCCGAGCGGCATATCGGAAAAAATAACGGTTGATTTGCCCTATCCTCGCGGTCAACTCACAACTCGTGAGGATCGACATTTCATAGAACTCAGGCATCGGCTATTTTCGAATATCTTCGCTCAGCAGACCGAATCTGCGCCATCGCTCAGATCCTCAGGGATTCCTGAAATGATAAAGCGTCTGCCCGGGTTTGTGTTAATCGTAGCGCTGCTCCTAATTTGGGAGCTTTCTTCCGCTACCAAATTTGTCGATCCGGTTTCGTTTCCGCGTGTGACCAAAATATTGAGTAGCTGGATTGCTACGATATCCGACGGGGAACTTCCAAGGGAGCTGCTCCCGACGCTTATCCGACTGTTTGCCGGTTTCTTTTTGGCGGTAGTCGTCGCGTTGCCACTTGGGCTTATGATGGGAGCTATTCCGCTCGTATATAGGCTTCTGGAGCCGTTAACCGAAATCACACGGCCCATTCCGAGCTCGGCTTTCATACCGATAGCGATCTTGTTCTTGGGGATTGGCGAGGAGATGAAAGTGTTCGTCGTGTTTGTTGCCTGCCTCTTTCCCATTCTCCTCAATACCTATGGAGGCGTACGCGGCGTTGATCCAGTCCTTGTCGACACGGGACGAACTTTGGGTGTGTCGAAATTTCAATCGCTTTCGCGTATAATCCTTCCTGCGGCACTACCCAGCATCCTTACCGGGATGCGAATCAGCCTGGGCTTGGCGCTCATTGTTGCCGTCGTGGCGGAAATGATCTCGGGCAACGACGGCATCGGATATTTTATCCTCGATAGTCAACGGGTCTTTCGCGTGCCGGAGATGTTCGCGGGGATTTTTACACTCGGTCTACTCGGATTTTTGATCAATCTCCTGTTTCTGCGCATTGAAAGGCATCTTCTACGATGGCGCACCGAGGCAATCAATTGAGCTCTTTGCACGAAGGTCGACATGATTTGATGCATTTGACCGACGAGAGGAAGATGCGTCGGCAGATTCGTCTACGCGCGCTGATGGAGTGGTGGGGACTTTTTGATCGTCCATCCATGGGAACTTCGGTAAGCAATAACGAAAAGTACCAATAAGGTGTGGTCATGAGCAACAGCCAGACATTGGGCGTAGCGCACTTCGCGATTCCCGTTAGCGACATCGGCAGGAGCATTGATTTCTACACCTCGACCGTGGGATGCAGATTGCTTTCCAAGCTGCCTGATGACAGCATCGCTTTCCTTGATGCAGGTGGGGTCTGCGTTCTTTTGGTCAAGCGCCCTGCCCCGATAAATAAAATTCCGTTGGAGATGGGAAATGGGGTTCACCATGCCTTTATGATAAAGGCCGAAGATTATGAGCCCTATAAACAACGCCTGAAAGCGAGCGGAGTAGAGGTCTTTTTCGAAGAAGATCGGCGGGGAGGCGTGATCGATGGCCCCCGATTCTACTTCAGAGACCCCGACGGGACGGCGCTGGAATTTATCTACCGCACAGCATATTCCGGACAGGCGCCAAAGGGAGTAGATGCAGAGTAGTTTTTGGTGAAATCCAGTGGCAAAGTTATCGATTTCCACTCAATCTAGCCAAGCGCGATTGTGCGCCGATCGGCCCGAAGGAGACCTATGCTCACTTTTGAATGCGACGACGCGATCAAAGAGTTTGGTTGCGAAACCCTGATCTTGGCCGGGTGGACAGGGCGGGATACCGCAGCTTTGCAGCATCACATCGAAGAGCTGGCTAAAATCGGAGTTCCACCGCCCTCATCGGTGCCGGTGTTTTATCGCACAAGCGTGAACGCGCTGACGCAAACATCGCGGCTCGAAGTGCTTGGGCCGGACACTTCCGGCGAGGTCGAGCCGGTGCTTTTCGGGATAGATAATGAGACTTGGATTGGAGTCGGATCCGATCATACCGACCGGAAGGCCGAGAGAATGGGAATTGCGCTGTCAAAGCAGTTGTGCGGCAAGCCGGTCGGCAAAGCGCTCTGGCGTTATCGTGAGATTGCGGATCATTGGGATGAGCTTGTTCTAAGCGCGTGGGCGACGATAGAAGGCAGTCAAATACTTTATCAGGAAGGGACTCTGTCCGCCATTCACCGTCCGGAAGACCTCCTAGGCAGATACGGACTGGCAGAGCTACCAACGGGTACGGTAATGTTCTCTGGAACACTCGCAGCAATTGGGGGGGTACGACCGGCATCGCATTTTGAAATGGAGCTAAAAGATCCGGTATTAGGGCGCAGCCTGAAACATCAATACGATGTAGTCGATCTGCCGATTGTTACCTAAATCGGCAGCAGGTGTTTTTCGTGATCGGCGCTCTTTTCAAAGACTGGCGAGACGAAGGCTCGAATCTCCAATAAGGCGGTGAATTAAGACCGTAACTCTTGCCTGCGTTTCTTCAAATTCCTGATCGTCAAATTGGCCTGCACCCGGTTCCGAAGACACCGAGTTAGGTGTTTTAATGGAACCGGAGCTAAGCCGTGGCTGCCCTTCGAGAATCAGCGTGCCCGGCTCCTTCTGCTTTGGGTTTGCTACGTCTCAACTTTAAATGATGAGCTTTCCGCCTGCCCACGTACCAGAACAGGGAATTCCTGAAGCGAGAAGAGGGAAAGAGATATTCAGAACAGGGAATCGAGCCTCCGGCGGCCCTGCGAGCCGGAAGATGGCCAATTATCGGGCCGCAACGGCGTCGCAGACCGCAGCGTACAATGCCAGAATGTCCGTCACAGTCGTCGGAGTCTTGGCGCGGCCAAGCCCGCATTCGGTGGCAATGCCGAAATCGCTCAGGTGCTCTCGCGCCGCCGTTACTCTTTGGCGCGCTCCTTCGACCCCGTCCTTGAGATGCACCAGCCCGAGATAGACTTCGGTGTCAGCGCCGAGCGCCAACCGGCGTAACGGCGCGAAATAGGCCGAATTGTTACGCGCGATCGGCACCGGCAGGTGAACATAGTTCAGCACGCGGCCGCCACGCGCCGCGATCGCATTGGCAAGCTCGACCATGGCGCCGGTATCGATCGGCTCGATCTGGTGGACCCCGCCCCAGTCGCCGTAGCAGAGATGAAAACCGAGCTCGACCACGTCGGGCACCGCCCGGCAAAGCCGGGCCAATCGCGCCAGCACGTCGTCGCGGAGGGTCGCGGCGGCAAACGGCGCCGGCTGGTTCTGCAAAACCCTGCCATCCCACCACAGCACTTCGCGCACCATGTCCCATTGGATGCAGAGGTCGTCGTGCGGGATCACGGCGCAAAGCCGGCCGACCTCCTCGATCATGGCGCGCTCGTAAGCGGGCTCGACCTGCAGCACCGTCGCCGGCGTGCAGGCGGTGCACGCGACGTTGATCGGTGTCGGCAGGCAAACCTGAAAACGGACCCCGGGCGGCAGAACGCCAGCCGTCCGGGCTCGGCAGAAGTCGGCATAGGATGCCCGCGCCTCGCGCGCGTAGCCCAGTTCGCCGAAGCGGACATCGCCTGCGCTCACGTCGTCGCCAAGCTTGAGCCGCAGCAACCGCGCGCCGCGATTGGCCCGATCGCCATCGTCGCCGAGCTTGAGATAGGGATTGGCCAGGAAAACCGGATACTGCCAATTCACCCAGACGCGCCGGCCGCCGGGCTCGCCGTCCGGGACGCGTCTGAGGCGACGGCCGAGGATTCGGCCGACGTTTGCGAATACGTCGTCGACACTTGGCAGACCAATGCTACCGACGAGATGGACCTTCATGGGTGGACCCTTCACAGGCTCGCCTTAATCCCCAGATCGACGATGGTCTGCTCAGTCAGCGCGCGCGCCGCGCTGCGCGCTGACGCGACCTCCCCTTTGCAGATCGCATCGATGAGCTGTTGGATCAGGGCCTTGGTCTTGCGGCCATGGCTGCGCTGTAGAGATGCATTCACGTAGATCAGTGTCTGCCGCATGGTCTTGTCCCAGATGTCGCGCAGCGCCTCGTTGCCGGCGCTGGTCAACAGCCATTGCGACAAGCGACCGTTGAAAGAGGGATGGTCACCGCCTCGATCGAACGCATTGAAGGAGGCATCAAGCTCCTGTTTGAGGATTTTGGCGCTGTCCACTGCCACCTTGGTTCGATGCCGCGCGGCGAGTTCGGCGGCATATTCAAGGAGCGCTAGACGGACCTGAAACAACTCGACCAGCTCCCGTTCGGTGAGCGTCTTGACGCGGACGCCGTGATAGGGCGCGCGCTCGGCCAGCCCGTCGGCGACGATCGCCTGCAGAGCCTCTCGGATAGGACCGTTGGAGAATCCAAACTCGCTGCGGAGCTGCACTTCCCTGATGCGTTCGCCGGGCTGGTAGGTGCCGTTCAGAACCCGCTCGCGCAGCACATTGGCGAGCCAACCAGTCCGCGAGAACCGGTCGTGCTCCGGCGCGGGCGGCGGCAACGGCTCGTGCGCCATCGTTGCGGGAAGCCAGCGTCGTTCCGTTTTCGCGTCGCGGCGGCGGCTCTTTCCTGCGGCGACGCCGCTTCGTTTTGGCCTCGTCATGAATTGGGTCCTGTCAACCGCTGCGGCGCGCGCCGATCCGGCGCTGCGGCGGCAGGCATCAGAAGAGGCGGCTCTGATACCTGTGCCATTCTTTTGCGCCGGCGCCCAGCGGCGAAGCCCCTCTTACCTGGCGAACCAGACATCCTGACGCTTCTTCATGTATTGGTCTCCTGGCTGCGCGAATCCCCACTGCGCGTAAGCGCCGCATCGGGCCCTACAGCCCATGCGGAAAAGCGACTTGCGCCTGGGAGAATGATTAATTATTAATAATATTCAGTCAACCCGCCATGCGATCGACCTCGAGCCGCGGATATGGGCTGACAAAGGGAGGAGACAATGCGACCAACCCGGCGTCTCGTTTTAGCCATGCTCGCATCCGCCGGCATCCGCCCGGCACTGGCGCAGACCGACTGGCCGTCTCGTCCCATCAGGATGCTTGTCACGTCGGCTGCCGGCGGCGGCATCGACCTGATGGCCCGCATCCTCGCCGACGGATTAAGCCGGCAACTGCCGAAGCCGGTGATCGTCGAAAACAACGGTGGCGCCGGCGGCCTCGTGGCGACCCGTCTGGTCGCCCACGCCGATCCCGACGGCTATACCTTTCTATTTCAGGGCCCCGGCTATGCCGCCCTGCCCTATATCCACCGCGACCCTGGCTACGATGTGAACAAGGATTTCGCCTCAGTATCGCTGGTCGCGAAATTTCCTCTGGTCCTGATCACCAATCCCGCCTTCCCCGCGCATACGCTGGCCGAATTCATCGCTCTGGCGAAAAAATCCCCGGGCAAATACACGTTCGGCTCGAGCGGCGTTGGCGGCGCCTCGCATATTCCGCTGGAGGCGATCAAGCAGCAGGCCGGCATCGACATGGTGCATGTGCCGTTTCATGGCAGCGGCGAGACCTCGACCGCGCTGATGGAAGGCCAGATCGACCTCACGATCGACGGGCTTGCCCCGCAACTCGGCAATATCAGGTCCGGCCGCGTCCGCGCGCTCGCCGTGTCGACGCTCGAGCGCACGCCGCTCATGCCCGATATTCCGGCGATCAGCGAGACGCTGCCCGGCTTCCAGTATCCGATGTGGGTCGCCGTATTTGCGCCGGGGAAAACGCCGAAGGCGATCATCGACAAGATGGCGGCGGCGATCGCGGGGGCAGTCAAGGATCCGGCCGCCAAAAAGCGCTATGACGAATTGATGGTCGACGCGGTCGGATCGACGCCAGCTGAACTCGCCAACTTTGTGACCCAGCAACTCGCCTTCAACAAAAAGATCATCGACGAAGCGCATATAACTGTCGGCGACTGAGCAGACGCTCAGGTACCGATGGCAACCGACAATCAGCCTTGCGAGCGACGCCATGAGTACCGCAGACCCGATGACCGATCGGCTGTCCTTGCTCCAGGCCCTGACCGAGCAGGAGATCAATTATTGGTACGAGGTCGATCACAATTGGGGGCGTAACGCGCATGACTTCTATGCCGCGGACGGTACCTTCATGATCGGCGACAAGATCATGCGGGGCACCGACGCTATCGCCGGTTTTTATCGCTGGCGCGAAGCGCGCGGTGAGCGCGTCGCGCGGCACATCGTGACCAATTTTAGGCTCGGCGCCTTGCGGGCGGATCAAGCCGCATTCGAATGCATCCTATGCCTGCATGCGGCGGACGGCAGGCCCGTCCTGCATTCGCGACCACCGATCATGATCGCGGACATTCGCAGCGAGTGCAAGCGCGGTGCCGACGGACGTTGGTATTACCTTTCCCACGCGCTCATTCCAATCTTCGAAGGCGGCGAGCCAGCGACCATTCCGCAAAATTGATGTCTCAGCTAGTGACCATCATCAGCTTTCCCGGCTGCTGCAGCAGCGGCGCTGCTTGGAGCAGCCTTGTAACTCATCGCATATGAAAGCGCCAAGCGGCTCGGCCACGCCGTCACAGGAGCCTCAATCGCGCCGCTTAAGGCGAGCTGACCACCTTTCCAAAAGCATGAAGCATGGTTCAGAGGAGTGTTGAATGTCTTCAAATGATCTAGCGGTTGACTGCCATCTTCATGCGCATTGGCCGCAGCGTTACGGCTATCTCCATCCAACAGGTAGCCGGGTCGATCCGAGCAACACAGCCGCCAGCGCGCCCGGACTATTCCCAACGCTGAAAGACAATGGGATCACTCACTGTCTTCTGATTCAGCCGGGCGCTTACGCCTTCGACAATCGAGCGATGCTGGACGTGATCGCTGTTGCGAAAGGCGCGGTAAAGGCGATAGGGGCACTGCCTCTCGATGCGCCCGACGAGGAATTTGTTGAGCTGAAAAACCGCGGCATCGTTGGCATTCGCCTCAGCCTAATCACGCTCGACCCCCATCTCTTCGAAAACGAAAAGATGCACGACTTCCTGCGGCGCTGTCGTAAGCATGACTACTGGGTCGAGGTTTTCGCCGCCGCCGCGACATGGCCATCGATCATCCCGCTCCTCGTCCGCTCCGAAGCAAAGGTTATCGCCGAGCACGTCGGCTGGCCGCTGCTTGCGGAAGGGATCCACCAGCCCGGATTTCAGGCCCTCCTTCAATTCGGACGGTCGAGTTCAGGCGGTTGTCAAGCTTTCCGGCGGGTTCCGTATTTCCTGGACTGAATCCTATGACGACGTCCGGCCTTACGCACTCGAATTGGTAAATGCATTCGGAGCAGATCGATGCATATGGGGGTCGGATTGGCCGTTCTTGAATCCAGACGTTGGCCCGACAAAGCGGCCGATGAAGGTGTCGACCAACTATCGCCGCGAACTGGGTTCGTTACAGAGTTGGATCCAGGATGCCGCCACGCGGCGTAAGATTCTGTGGGACAATCCGTCGCGCTTCTTCGGGTTCCAGGATGCAATAAAAATCCGCGATTTGCAGGTGACGTTCTAGATATCATCCTTAAGCAAAAGGCGCTATTGGCGTTGTACTTGGACGTAATAGCCCAGCGGTATTTATGGGTAAGCCCTTCAAGGAAGCTTACATCCCTAATGAACATATTGCGGAGTTGCAGGCTAAATATTCGAAGCTCTCATCGGTTTTGGCGGTATCGATACCTCCAACACGGAACAACGCTTAGCATTGCGGTTATCCAATAATCCGTTTCGTCGCGCACCTAGCTCTGGCGGGAAGGTCCATAGCCTCCGCCGCCCGGCGTCTCGAGAATCACTTCATCACCAGGCTGCATCAGCATTTTTCGCGCGTCAGTGACGGGCTTGCCGTTGACCAGAAATTGTCCGGACGCACCGGGCGCGCCGCCCCCGAGCCCTTCCGGCGCAAGACTGGTTCGGCTCGCGACCGCGTTGAGGAGCCACGTGTCGTTGGTACGCATGCGCCAACTGATTGTCTGGCCGTCGCCGCCACGCGAACCACCGGCGCCGCCGGAGCCCATCCGCAACTCTTTCTTGTTGAACACGATGGGCATCGACGCTTCCAGCACCTCGACCGGCACCGCAGCGACACCGGTGGGATAGCAGGTAGCCGAGGGGCCGTCCTTGGTCCGCCGAGCGCCCATCCCGCCTGAGTAGTTGAACATGGAGCTGGTGAATGGCGATCCGTCGGCGTTTTTGCCTTGAATCTGAATCGTCCATACCGCGCCCGAGCCTTCTGCAAGCACGCGATCAGGCATGACGTGATAGAGTGCCTTGAGGATCGGCATTGGCACATACATGCCGACGACGTGGCGCGCGTTGACCGGTGCCGGATATTTGCAATTGACGATGCAGCCTTCGGGCGCAGTCACCTTAATCGGCGCCAAGCTGCCGAAATTGTTCGGCAGTTCCGGATCCAGGCAAGAGCGAATGGCGAACGTGCTATAGGCATGGGTATAGTTCATGACCACGTTGATGCCATATGGACTCTGGCCCGAGCTGCCGGCGAAATCGATGCGGATCTCGCCTTCCTTGGAATCGATAGTCACTGCGGTCTTGAGCTTAATGACATCGCCGCCGGGCACATCAAACTCGCTTTCGCCGTGATAAGTGCCAGCTTTCAGTTTGCGGATCGCCTGCCGCGTCGACTGCTCGGAGCGAAAAATCACCTCTTCAGAAATCTCGTCGATGTCGTCGTAGCCCTGCCGGTCGAGCAGCGCCGACAAGCGCCTGCAGGCCAGCCGTCCGCTGGACACCTGGGCGGCTAGATCGCCGAACACATGATCGGGCGTGCGCACGTTATGGCGGATGATGTCGTGCAGGACCTTGTTGGGCTCGCCGGCCTCGTAGAGCTTGAGCAGGGGAATCCATAAGCCCTCCTCATGCACATCACGAGCGCCAGCGCCGACTCCGTAGCCGCCGATGTCGGTGTGATGGATGGTCGAACCGAAGAAGCCGATCAGCCTGTTCTTGTGGAAGGCCGGCAACATCACCGTGATGTCGAAGAAATGACCGGCGGACAGCCAGGGATCATTGGTGATCAGTACATCGCCTGGATGCAGCGTCTGCGTCGGAAAGGCATCGACGAAATGCTTGCCAGCGGCCGCCAGCGAATTGATATGACCGGGTGTACCGGTCACGGCCTGCGCCACCATGCGGCCGCGACGATCGAACAAGGCATTGGCGAGGTCGCCGGCCTCGCGCACAATCGGGCTGAACGCAATGCGCCGCAGCGCCTTCGCCTGTTCGCTGACGATGCTGATTAGGTTGCTCCAGACGATCTCGAGCTCGATACCATCCATGTTCAATGCTCCTTGGATGCCATGATGCATCCGGTGCGATGGACCTTGGCCTGCCAACCGGGAAGGATGATGATCGTGGTCTCGCGCTCTTCGATGACCGCCGGACCCGGAATGATCTGGTCGCAGGCGAGATCGCTGCGGGTATAAACCGGCGCCTGGACGTCCTTGTCGGCAAAGCGCGCCGTGCGCTTGCTGCGAGGCTTTCCCGGCGCTCCGGCGAGAGCCGGCACGCTATCGCGTGAAGACGCCGGCCCGGTCGCGACGACACGCCAGCTCACGATCTCGATGTCGACCTCCGGTAGACGCAAGCTGTAGAGCCGCTCATAGTCATGCTCGAACACTTCGCGCAGCCAGGCGGGGTCACGCTTGTGTCGCGGATCGCTCTCGAACCAGGCGGTGACTTCATTCTGCTGGCCGAAATAGCGCATGTCGGCGCCAAAGCGATAGGCGATGTCCCCTGCGCCGCATCCCGCACTGGCGAGACCCTTGCGCGCATCGTCCACCAGCTGGGTGAGAACGTCGTCGGCATGCGGCCAGTCGAGCGCCGAAAGACGAGCCAGCGCACCGCGGGAAAGATCGAGCCGCGGCGGCGTTACCAGAGTGCCGAAAGCGGACAGAACGCTGGCCAGCGGCGGGTAAATGACGACGGGGCTTTCCAACAGATCGGCGACGTAACAGGCGTGAACCGGCCCGGCGCCGCCGAAGGCAAATAGCGGCAAGCCGCGATAATCGATCCCGCGGTCGATGGCGTGGGCGCGTGCGGCCGCCGTCATAAATTCCCCGACAACGCGATAAATGCCGGCCGCTGCCTCGATCGTCGTTGTGCCGAGCGCTTCGGCAAGCTTGCCGAGCTGGCGCTCGGCACCAGCGCGATCGAGCTTCATATCGCCGCCAAGAAAATTGTCGGCGCTGAGATAACCAAGAATGAGGTCGGCGTCGGTGACGGTCGGCTTTTCGCCGCCGCGCCCGTAGGCGACCGGACCCGGGATCGAGCCCGCGCTTTGCGGCCCGACCTTCAGAAGTCCGAGATCGCTGACTGAAGCGATGCTACCGCCACCGGCGCCGATCTCGATCATGTCGACCGAGGGGATGAGGATCGGCAGGCCGCTGCCGGATTTGAAGCGATAGATGCGATCGACTTCGAAATCGCCGACCACGAGCGGTTCGCGATCTTCGATGATACAGGCTTTGGCGGTCGTGCCCCCCATATCGAAAGACAATAACCGGTCCAGCCCGAGCACGTCGGCGAAATACGACGCCGCCAGCGCGCCAGCCGCCGGGCCCGATTCCACCATGCGGACCGGATATCGGCTTGCGACGTCGATCCCGATGACCCCACCATTGCTTAGCATGATGAGCGGATCGTTGACGAAGCCGCGCTGCTTCAATCCCGCGCGCAACGCTTCGAGATAGGGTTCCGTGATTGGGGCCGTATAGGCGTTCATCGCCACGGTCGATGTGCGCGGATATTCTCGGATCTGAGGCGCCACGTCTGACGAGATCGACACATACATAGCGGGCGCGTGCTTGACGACGAGATCGCGCATCGCGATCTCATTCGCCGCATTAATGTAAGCATTAAGGAATGAGACGGCGACCGAGACGACGCCCTGCCGCTTGAGCTCTTCAATAACGGCGACCGCTGCCGCCGTATCGAGCGGGAGCAGCACCTCGCCGGTCGCGAGCACACGTTCGGAGACGCCGAATGTCAGTCCCCGCGGCACCAGAGGCTCGGGGAATTCGATCTGGGGATCGAACATCTCATAACGATGCTCGTCGCGGATGGTCAAAATGTCGCGGAAGCCCTCCGTAACCAGGAGCGCAGTCTTCGGACCCTTGCGCTCGATGACGGCGTTGGTGACGACCGTCGTGGCGTGGACAACGACATCGGTTACCGCCGAGGACGGGACACCGGCCTTCTTCAATATCGAATCGACGGCGCGAAAAAAGCCGATATCCAGGCTTTCCGGCGTGGTGAGTGTCTTGTCGACGAAGGTCTGGCCCAACGTACTTCGCAGAACGACATCGGTAAAAGTACCGCCGATATCGACGGCGAGCGCGTAACGCGACATCCAGGATTCCTTTTCCGATACTATGTATCTTATTGCGATACTCAGTCTCGTACTTGCACAAAAATGCATTCTGAGCAAATCATATAGGGAAATTGACCAGAGCCAATTTTATCGATACGTGTTTCGTAGCCAATGAATATGTCTCTCACAGCGAGACCATTAGTCAGGAAGCGCCGAAGGCCTCATGATGTCTGACGTGCTCGAAGTGACCGATGACGATGAACGAGCCCAGGGCTCGGGCATCATCCAATCCGTGGTCACCGCCGCACAGGTCATCGAGGCCTTGGCGGCCGCCGCGCAACCGGTCCGACTGACGGCGCTTGCCCATCAACTCGGCGAGCCGAAGGCGAAAATCCATCGCCATCTTTCAACGTTGAAATTTCTCGGCTTTGTCGATCAGGACGCGCAGACCGAATGTTATCGGCTGGCGCCGAAGCTCGCTCATATCGGCCAGGCCGCGGCCGATCAGCTTGATCTGCGGCGCTTGGCCGAACCGTACATGATGCGGCTGCGCGACCTAACACGGCAGACCGTGGTGTTGAGCCTGCCGGCCAGCGGTGACGCTATCGCCAATGCGGTATTTGACAGCCCTAACCTCGTGACTATCTCGGTACGGCTCGGCTACCGCCTGCCCTCTTATTCGTCGGCGCAAGGCCGGGTCACGCTCGCCTTTTCGCCCTCCGAGCTTCAGCGGCGGATACTGTCGCGCAAGCTGCAGCCACTGACACCGCGCACCATCGTCGATCCGGCGCAATTGCGGCAGAGATTGGCGCGCATCCGCGAAGCAGCTTTACGACGTGGCCATGGATGAGACGGTGCTCGGCATATCCGCGATCGCCGCTCCGATCCTCGACTTCAGCAACAAGCTTGTCGGCGCCATTGCAGTCGTCGGCACGACGCAATATGTGCACGAACCGGTCGATCCGGAACAGCTCCAATTCCTACGCGCCTGCACCAAAGCGATCTCGCTAAAGCTCAACTCGACCGGCTATGAGGGACTGAAAATCCCCAATCTCCGGCGAATTCATCTTCGACTAGACGACAAGGCCGCAGTCGACGCGGCCAAAACACGAAAGAGTGCAGGGAGGAATGATGTTTAACGCTCGCAATGACTTTAGCGCAATCGCGCGAATTTCCGCCGCCGCTCTCGGCCTCTGCCTGCTAGCGGGCAGCGCACGAGCCCAGGACGTCTATAAGATCGGCATGTCGGCCGGCCTGACCGGCTATGCGGCGACCGTCGATCGCGCCTGGCGCGATGGCGTCGATTTCGCGGTCGACGCGCTTAACGCCAGAGGCGGCATATTAAACCGCAAAGTCCAGGTAATCGTCGAGGATAACCGATCCGAACCTCAGGACGCGGTGACCGCCTATCGCAAGATGATCAGCTCGGACAACGTCAATGTCTTCGCCAGCGGCTGCGTGTCCGCTGGCAACTTCGCCGCCGCTCCGCTCGTGGCGCGCGCCGAGATACCGATGGTGCTGTGCTCCATCCTGCCGCAGCAGCCGGATCAGGTGGCATGGGCCTTCACGACAATCCCGCCGCCCCGTTTCGAGGTCGAAACGCGGTTGGAATATCTTAAGGATAAAACCTCGATCAAGAAGATCGGTGTTCTGCATGACCCGTCACCCTACGCCAATGCACAGAGCGCTGCGGCAGAGAAAGAAGCTGGCAGTTACGGACTCGAGATCGTCGGCAACGAGCAATACAAGACCGATGATGCCGATCTCAGCGTGCAAATCCAAAAAATGTACACGGCCGGCGCCCGCGCGATCATCAAGATCGGGCTCGGGGGCACGACGCTGACCGCGGCCAAGAACATCAAACAACTTGGTCTCAACATGATTATGCTGACGAGCCTTGAAGACCTCGCGGTGTTCCGCCCCGTGGCGGATGTGCTCGGCGACAAATTCTTCTTCGTCGCCTCGCCGTCGCAGGTCTATGAAGTGCTCCCCGCCGGCGCATTGAAGATCGAAATCGGCAAGTTCCTCGTGCCATGGCGCGCGAAATATGGCGACCGCGATCCGAACTGGGCCGGCCGAGGCTGGGATGCCGTGAGCCTGATCGCAGCGGCCGCCGCGAAGGCCAATTCGGTCGACGGGAAGAAAGTGCGAGATGCGCTGGAAACCATCGACGGCTTCCAGGGCACGACTGGCGTCTATCACTTCTCGGCCACCAACCATCAGGGCATTACGGAAAACCCACTGCTGCTCGCCACCATCATCAGCGGCCAAGTCAAAGTGGTGAAGTGACAGGCAGCGACGATGCCCATGCTCGAAGTCGAAGGGCTCTCGGCGCGCTACGGGCACGTCGAAGCCCTGCGGCGCGTCGACCTTCATGTCGATGACGGCGAGCTCGTTGCGGTCCTCGGCCCGAACGGCGCCGGCAAGTCGACGCTGATGCGCGCACTGCTCGGTCTCGTTCCGACCGACGGGCGCGTGCGCTTTTGCGGCGCCGAGGTGCCGCCCCGCAATCCAGTGGCGGCGGCGATGCGCGGGATTGTTCTGGTCCCCGAGGGCCGAGGCATTTTCGCGCCGATGACGGTCGCGGAAAATCTCGAGCTCGGCGCCTACCTGCTGCGGGGCGGTCGCGCAGAATTCGCGCGCCGGCATGAGCGGGTGCTGACGTTGTTTCCACGCCTGAAAGAACGCCTGTCGCAAGTTTCCGGGCTCGCTGTCGGGCGGCGAACAGCAAATGCTGGCGATCGGCCGCGCGCTGATGGCGGAGCCGAAGATCCTTCTGCTCGACGAACCTTCGCTCGGTCTCGCACCGCGGATCATCGAAGAGATTCTGGAAAAGCTCGGCGAGCTCAATCGCGACGGGCTTGCCGATCATGCTTGTCGAGCAGAAGGCGCCCTTGGCGCTCAAACTGGCGCGCCGCGCCTATCTGATGTCCATCGGCAGCATCGCCGCCGAGATCGATCCTCGCACCATCAAGTCCCACGATGAACTCGCTCGCTTCTATCTGGGCTAAAACGCATTCGGGCTGAACGCGGCGTGACGCTGGCGCTGCTCGCGATATGGGGGCTTGCCGCGGCGCTTGTCATCTACGTGCTGATCCGCGGCGGCTATCTGATGACCGTCATGCAGATCGCCGCGATCTACACGATCTTCGTCACCGGCCTGAACATCTTCATGGGCTATGCCGGTCAGGTCTCTTTCGGGCACAGCGCTTTCGCCGCGCTAAGCGGCTACACCTCGGCGGTACTGACCGCGACTATGGCTGGGAGCCGCTGCCGGCCGCCGCTCTCGGCCTCGCAGGCGTGCTCGCCTGCGCGCTGATCATCGGCTATCCCACGCTGCGGCTGCGCGGCCACTATCTCGCCATGGCGACGCTTGCGATCGGCTTGATCGCCTATGACGTCGCGGTCGAATGGGACTCGGTGACCCAAGGCTATATGGGCATTTCCGGCATTCCGCCGCTCGGCATCGGCCGCTGGACCGTCACCTCTGATCGCGGCGTCCTCCTCGTGCTCATAATCATCGCCGGGCTTGGCATCCTCGCCTCCGCCGGCATACGGCGCTCGCGGCTCGGCCGTGCCTTCGTCGCGACAGCCGGCAGCGAAAACGCCGCACGTCGCGCTCGGTATCGACGTCGCACACTACAAGCTCATTGCGCTTCCTGATCTCGGCTTTTTATGCCGGCCTCGCCGGATCGCTGTTCGTGCACGCCGTCGGCTTCGTCAGCCCGGAAGTCTTCGGCCTGCACATGGTCGTGCTCGCCTTCACCATGCTCTATATCGGCGGCATCGGCACCTTTATCGGACCGGCACTTGGCGCGCTGATCGTGACGCTGCTGCCCGAGACCTTTCGGGACGTTCAACGAATATCAGGATCTGCTCTATGGCGCCGTTCTGATCCTCATCTTGATCTATGCGCCCGGCGGCATCGCCTCGCTGCCGAAGCTTGTGTCATCCATGACACGCAGGAAGCCGGCATGAGCATCCTGCGTCTCGATAATATCACGCGGCGATTCGGCGGTCTTACGGCGCTCGATAATGTATCGCTCGAAATCCCAGCAAGCGGCATAACTGCGATCATCGGGCCCGAACGGCGCCGGCAAGACCACGCTGTTCAATATCTATCTCCGGCTTCGATATGCCGACGAGCCGGGAACGTGTTTTTCGGCGATGAGCGACATCACCGGCTTCGCGCCCGACCGGATCGCCAAACGTGGCCTGGTGCGAACGTTTCAGCTTGTGCAATTGTTCGACGACCTAACAGTGCTGGAGAACGTCAAAGTCGGCCGCCACCTTCATACCCGCGGCGGCCTACTTGCGGCGCTGATACCCTATCTCGCGGCACAGCGGGAAGCGGTGGTCGACAAGTCGGCGCGTGCGATTCTCCATCAGACCGGTCTTGCCGATCGCGCCGGAGTTCGCGCCGCCGCCCTGCCCTACGGACAGAAACGCCTTCTCGAAATCGCGCGCGCGCTCGCGGCCGAGCCCAAAATACTGCTGCTCGACGAGCCGGCCGCAGGCCTCAATCGCGACGGAAACACAACGGCTCGCCGAGCCTCCTCGCGCCAGATCGCGGCCTCCGGAACCGCTGTACTGCTCATCGAGCACGATATGAGTCTGGTCATGAACGTCGCCGCACGTATCGCCGTGCTGGATTTCGGCCGCCTGATCGCCAACGGAACGCCGGCAGAGGTCCGCCGGCAACCCGATGTGATCGCCGCCTATCTCGGCAGCGGAGGCTGCTCTTGCTTGACCTTGTCATGCAATCGATTGTGAGCGGCGTCGCGGTCGGCTGCGTCTATGGCCTCATCGGCATCGGCTTTTGCGTCATCTATAATGCTAGCGGCATCGTGAATTTCGCGCAAGGCGCCTTCGTGATGCTCGGCGGCATGGTGGCGAGCGCGGCGCTGAAAATCTACGGCCTGCCGCTGCCGCTCGCCGCACTTCTCGGCCATCGTGACTTTGCGCCGGCGCTCGGCATCGATCCTCGAACGCATGGTCGTGCGCCCGTTGTGGGACCGCCAATCGGCGACCTTCGTCATGATCCTCGCAACGCTCGCGGCGCAGATCGTGATCGAGCGCCTGACCTTGATCGTCGCCGGCGATCAGCCGCACAGCTTGCCGATGTTCACCGACTCGCCCGCCGCTGCGCGTCGGCGGTCTTCGCCATCAGCTATCAGTTTCTCTGGATCGTCGGCGGCTCGGCGCTGGTCATCGCGCTGCTCGCCGTGTTCTTCTCGTCGACCAAGACCGGCAAGGCGATGCGGGCTTGCGCGATCGATCGCGACGCGGCGGCGCTGCAGGGCATTCCGGTATCGCGCATGCTGGCGCTTGCGTTCGGACTAAGCGCCGCGCTCGGCGCTTTCGCCGGCGTGCTGATCACACCGACAGCAATATACTGCCTTCAATCTGGGCGTACCTTTCGCCATCAGCGGCTTCATCGCGGCGATCGTCGGCGGCTTCGGTCGGCCGCTCGGTGCGCTCGCTGGCGGCATCTTTCTCGGCGTCGTTCAGGCGCTCGCCATAGTTATCTCGGCTCCGCGTTCAAGAACATCGCCGCGCTGTCTATACTTCTGCTTGTTCCTGTTCTTTCGGCCAACCGGCCTTCTTGGTCCGGTAAAATGACGAATGGAGAATGCACCGATGGACATCCACAAGATCGACTGGAGCACGATCGAATGGAAGGAAATCCGCAAAGGCGTCGAGCAAAAGGCGTTCTCCGGAAGCGGCGCCACCGTCGCCCTGCATCGCCTGATGCCGGGCCATGAGCCGCGAGCCGCATAGCCATCCGCATGAGCAGATCGCCTATATCGTTTCCGGCACGCTGCGCTTTCATATCGGCGACCAGGTTCACGACATCGGTCCCGGGCGGTCTGGTCGTCATTCCGTCCAATGTCACCCATTGGGGCGAAGTTTTCGGCGACGAGCCGGTCATCAATCTCGACGTATTCACGCCGAAGCGGCCCGAATATGCGCCATAGGGCCGAACGCAAATATCGGAAACCCTCCGGAAGCTCTTGCCGTAGCAAGTGGTTCGTATAGATGCCAAAATGTATGTTGAGGACTTGGGGATGATGGCGGGTCAGCCGGGGGGCCGATGTTTTGCCTTTGCACTGAACACCGGCGCTCTGGCCATTGTCCTTGCCATAGATGTCGACGCCGTTCTGCCGCTGCCCGTCGCAGCCGTAGCGAATGACCTCCTTGTTCTGCCATTCAAGCGAGCCACTGACGGCGGGGACTGTGACAGTTGGCGGCGGCGCGCGAGCGTGCTCTTCTTGCGCGTGCTGCACAGCGTAGCCGCACTCGCGCACGAGCGACGTAATCGCCCCAGTTGAGCCACATGCAAGAGTTCCGTTTTTCCCCGACGTAATCGCTCATTGCGCGAATCCCATCGGGCAGCCGAACAACGCATTTTTTAGTTTCAGATAATTGACAGACGATGTGACGGCCAAGACGCTCGAGGCGAATGCCATTATAGTAGACCGCGATCGCTTTCAAAAACGAAGACGAACGGAGGCTCGTTTCTGTTGCTGTCGTCGTCGTGTGAAAATTACCGATAGAGCTCGAGTAGGATTTTCAGGGCACGGTGATCGCCACCAGCAGCTTTGTTAACCGCCTTTTCCGATGAACCGGAAAATGGCGCCAGAGACCGGACTGGCTGGCTGACGACGCAGTGTAACGCGAAGCAGTCTCCGCGCCCAATTCCCTGATAACAGGGAAAAATACAGGGAATTTCACGAAACCGAGCCGTCTGTGGCTCCGGAAACCTCGAGTACTGCCGATACCGTCGGGATTTTTGATCTAATTCCCTATTTGCATGATCAGGGAATTCTGAAGTGATATCAGGGAAGGAAAATTATCGGAACAGGGAATTTAGCCACCCGCTGCTTGCACACATGTTTCGCTACGAATGAACGCGATCTGTTCTCGCTCTCAATTTTAAGATGAGCGGAGAACCACATGCAGAACAGGTTTCCATCCCGTGTCCGGTACGGCGAGGCGTTTTGGCGGGCGCATCATACGGCCTGGTAGCAGAGTGTATTGAATCAACGGGAGTGTTGCGAAGCGCTAGGGATACCGTTGAAGGCTTTCGGCAACTGGCGTGCGAAGTTCAAAGCCGAGCCGCAGCCTGCTGAGCCTAAGCTACTCCACCGCCGGGGCGGCCTACGTCATACCCTTAGTCATAGCCTTAGTCATAGCCTTAGTCATATGACTAGCGAGCCGCCCGGCCCGATTGTTCCACCGCGACGTGAGGGGCGCCGGCGGGCATTCAGCGAAGCGGACAAGCAGCAGCTTGTGTTCCGGTTCGAGGTACTGCATGTCGGGCGAAGGACTTGGAAGAACGCCGCACTCGCCGCTGCTGACTAAACAATGTCGCATATCGAAGAGACTGCCGCAGTTGCCGCGTTTTAAGCTGTTGCGCTCATGTGGCAGTGTATGAGTCTATTGGTGGCCCGTTTCAGCCATGAGCGGATGGGCAGAGCATGTCTGCTCTGCCCGGATTTTTTGCTCCACCTTCGGCCCGATGAAGGTAACCTCGTCGCCGGCGCCACGGATTTTTGTCCTCACCGATCGTCACGGAGAAAATTCTCACCGGTCGCGCATGCGGTCCATCAAGACCTTGTCCTGGCCGCCGTCGATCTCGATCATGGTGCCGTTGACGAAGAAGGCGAGATCGGACGCGAGATAGGTGACGAGGTTGGCGACCTCTTCGCTTTCGGCGATGCGGCCGAGCGGGATACTGGCCGGCGCCAGCTTGTCGGCTTCCTCGTAAGTGAGCTTCATGTCGCGCGCCATCGCCTTGACCAGGCCGGCCCAGCGCTCGGTGCGCACCGGACCGGGATTGACGACGACGAAGCTGATATTGTCCTTGCCGTATTGGCTGGCGAGCGATTTGGTCAAGTTCTGCCCGGCGGCATTGGCGGCGCCGGGCGCGATTTCCCAATAGGAGACCTTGACCCCGTCATTGCCGATCAGGTTCACCACGCGGCCTTTCTTCTGCTTCTGCATGATCGGCAGCACGTGCTTGAGGCAGCGGACGTAACCCATGAACTTGAGCTGCAGCGACTGCGCCCAATCCTCCTCGCTCAAGTGCTCAAGCACGCCGCCGGGCGACGAGCCGGCATTGTTGACCAGGATATCGATCCGCCCCAAGGCGGCGTGCGCTTGGCGGATGAAATTCTCGGCGTCGGCGGGCTTGGTGAGATCGGCGGGGATGGCGACGATCTTGCGGCCGGTTTCTTTGGCGATTTCAGCGGCGGTCGCTTCGAGCGGCCCCTTGCGGCGGGCGCAGATGGCGACGTCGACGCCTTCGCGGGCAAAGGCACGCGCGATCGCCTTGCCGATGCCTTCGCTCGCGCCGGTGACGATCGCGGTCATACCCTTAAGCTTAAGATCCATTCGCAGCTCCTATCCTGCTAACCGTGAAAACAAACGCCGTGGATTTTCGTCAGCGATCCGGCTGACATCGGGCGCGCTGAATCCGGCTGCCCGCAAACTGGCGAGCGGCTGAAGATCGGCCGGCGGAAACGAATAATCGGTGCCCAGCACCAAGCGATCCATTCCCACGAAATCGGCAAGGAACCGAAGCGCTTTGGGAGCGTGAACGATGGTGTCATAGGCCATCAACGGCGCATAGGTGGATGGCGCCTTCTGCGCGACGTCGCCCTGCGCTGCACGATCCATCCGCGCATGCATGATATCGAACCGGCCGGCGAGATAGGGATAGGCGCCGCCGCCATGCGAGAGCACCAATGTGAGCTGCGGAAAACGGTCGAGTACACCGGAAAACAACAGCGAGCCTACTCCGAGCGTGGTGTCGAAAGTGTATTGGGTACTCTGAGTGAGCGCGAACTTCGTGGCTCGCGGCGCTGGCTCGGCCAACACCGGATGTATGATCATCGGTAGTTTCAGGCGCTCCGCCGTCCCCCAAAGAGCATCAAGCGACAACTCTCCGACATTGATGCCCTCCACATTGGCCGATATCATCACGGCCACCGCGCCGAGGCCAATCGCGCGCTCAAGCTCCTGCGCGGCATCATCGCCATTCGGGAGCGGGACCGACGCGACGAAACCGAAGCGTGGCGAGTGATCGCGACACCATTGCCCAAGCGTGTCATTGAGAATGTGATGCCACGACACACTTTGGTGCCGCAGCAATCCATAGCCATAAATATCCGGCCAGGTCGCCACCAGCTGGACATCGATGTCCTGCCCGTCGAGCCACGCCGTGCGTTCCTCGACCGGTTCGACGAGTTTGGGAAAAAACGGGCGAACCTTGAACCCGTAGGAAAATTCCAAGGCAGGAGTTTTGCTTCCGGCGGCCTCGATCAATCGCACGCCAATGTCGCTGCCGCGTTCGCGCACGGCTGCGACCAGACTTTGTGGAATGTAATGGGCATGGGCGTCGATCGGCATCGCAATATCACCCTGCCGCGGAGGCGGAACGGGCACGCCCTTGTTCGATCAGCCGCCATATGCGGGCCGGTGTGAGTGGCATCTCGTTCGGCTCGACGCCAAACTTTGCGAGCGCCGCAGCGACCGCGTTGCCGACCGTTGCCGCAACCGACACGATGCCGCCCTCTCCTGCGCCCTTGGCGCCCAGCGGATTTGAAGGCGAAGGCCGCAGCTCGAGCGTCACACCCCGCACGTTTGGAAAATCCGTGGCCAATGGCACGAGATAGTCGGCAAACGACGCATTGAGCAATTGCGCATCGGCGTCATAGATCAAATGGTCGAAAAACACGCCGCCAAGACCCTGCACGGCGGCGCCGATTGCCTGGCCATGCACAATGCCCGGATTGACCGCGCGACCAACATCCTCCACCGCCAGATAATCGATCACCTGGATGTGCCCGGTTCGTGCATCGACCGCGACATGGGCGGCATGGGCGCCGTAGCTATAGGTACGTTTGGTATTGGCGAAGGTGCCTTCCACCGACAGGAGTTTGCCGGTTGCCGCAGCCGCTTCGCCGATCCGGGCAAGCCCGATCGAACGGCCGTTTTTCGAAGCGACCTGGCCCTCTTCAAAGACCACGTCGTCGATCGCACAGCCGAGCTGCGTTGCCCCCGCGGCACGGATCGCCACGGCAAGATTTTTCGCACCCTCAAGGACCGCCGACCCGCCCATGACCAAGGCGCGCGAATGGTAAGTGCCGAAACCCTCATGCACAAATGTCGTCGAGCCGTGCAAAACCCGGAAGGTTTCGAATGGCAGGCCGAGCGCGTCCGCGGCAATCTGAGCGAATGCGGTTTCGATCCCCTGCCCTAACGACGAAGAGCCGACGTAAATCGCAACGGCGCCATCCCGTTCCAGAACGAACCGTACGTTCTCCCGCGGGCCCGCGCCGCCGCTTTCGACAAAGCATGTTGCCGCCAAGCCTTGATAGCAGCCGTCGATCAGTCGTCCCTGCATCGCAATCTTGGAAACCCAACCGAATTCCTTGAGGCATCGATCGAACGCCGCATGATAGTCGCCGGTGTCGAACGCGGTCTCCGTTTCGTAAGGAACAAGCCGCCCAATCGAATAAGGCAACTCGGCTTCTGTGATCAGATTCTTGCGACGAAAAGCCACCGGATCGATTTTAAGATCCTTCGCGGCCATATCGAACAGGCGCTCCCGGAAGAAATTCGCCTCGAACCGCCCCGGGGCACGATAGGTGCCGACCGGCGTCTTGTTGGTCATGAACGCGGCGACATCGACCTTGATATTGGGTATCCGATAAGGGCCATGGAGAAACTGCGCGGCCTTGGCCGGCACTACGCCGCCGTTCGTACGAATGTAGGCGCCCATATCTCCAAATATTTTTCCGCGCAGCGCCACAATGGTCCCGTCGGGACGACAGGCGATTTCGAGCTCGCAATCGATCTCGCGCGAATGGTTGGCAGCCAAAAGATGCTCGCGGCGGTCCTCTATCCATTTGACTGGCCGGCCGATCTTTCGTGCAGCAAACGGGATCAAGAAGTCCTCGGGATAGAATTCACCGCGCACACCAAATCCGCCGCCAACGTCGATCTCGATCAGATCGATCGCGCTTTCCGGCAATTCCAGCATACGGGCGAGTGCGCGGCGGTTGAAAAATGTGACCTTGGTCGCCGCCGTGACGATCAAGCGACCGCTGCCGGCATCCCACTCGGCGATGACGGCGCGGGTTTCCATCGGAGCCGCTGTGTGACGGTGGGCCCGAAACGCTTCCTTGCGCACGTATTTCGCAGACCTGAAGGCCTCGCTCGCATCGCCAATTGCCACGGTATAGCGCGCCGCCACGTTAGTTCCGTTCTGCTCGAACAGGACGGTGCGATCTGTCGCAGAGAGACGCCAGTCAGTAACTGGATCGAGCGCCTCAATATCGAGTTCAATGTGCTCAAGGGCATCTTCCGCGAGCGCCCGACTGTCGGCAATGACGACCGCCACGGGTTCGCCGGCATAGCGGACCTTGTCGTGCGCAATGACCGGCTGAAGATATTTCTCCAGGCCCTCGATGGGAGCGAGGCGCAGTGGAATGACCGGAATAGCGCCGCCAATGTCAGCGGCAGTGATCACGGCATGGACACCGGACTTCTGCAACGCCGCCTTGACCTCGAGCATCCGAATTCGTCCATGCGCCACCGAACTGCGAAGAACGGCCGCATGCAAAATTCCCGCCGGTTCATAATCATCGGCAAACGTGCCTTGACCGGTCAGAAACCGTAGATCTTCGGTGCGTTCGACCGCCCGCCCGACGAGCGTGTTCGGTGTAAATCCTGGCTTGTCGTGTGCGCTCACTGATCCGCTCCCGGACGTCGATAGGCCGCGCGAGCATCCAGAACCGCATCGACGATCGAGATATAACCGGTGCAGCGGCAAATATTTCCCGACAACACGCTGCGGATCCGATCGGCGTCGGCATCCGGCTCGTCACTGAGCAGCGCGTGCGCTGTCGTTAAGATGCCAGGAGTACAGAAACCGCATTGCAGGGCGTGATGCTTGCGAAACGAAACCTGCAGCGGGCTCAGCGCACCACCGTGCGCAAGGCCTTCAACGGTGACAATGTCGCTGCCGTCCGCCTGAACCGCGAGCATCAGACACGAACGCACGGCGGCGCCGTTGAGGATAATGGTGCAGGCACCGCAAACGCCGTGCTCGCAGCCGAGATGCGTCCCGGTCAGCTTGAGGTCGTGGCGCAGACAATCCGCCAAGCTGGTGCGGGAGTCGATCTGCACCTCGACCTCGCGACCATTTACCTTAAACCGCGTCGGCACAACGGTCATGACGTTTCTTCCGGGATTGACAAACAAGCGGCGCGGGCGAGCGCCCGCTGCGCCAGGGTGCTCAACAAGGCGCTGCGATAATCCGCCGGCGCGTGAATATCGTCGGCAATCTCGATGTGATGTGGGGCAGCAGCAGCCGCGGCGCGAATTGCGTCCGCGGTGATCCTGGCGCCGGCAATGGCCGCTTCGGCCGCCCGAAGCCGCAGCGGTCGGTCGCTTACGCCGATCGCCGCGATATGGGGATCGAGAACGCAGCCCGACGAGTCGAGGTCGTAGAAGAGCGCCACGCCCGCCAGCGCAAAATCGCCGGCGCGGCGCGCAAATTCCTCGAACGCCCAACGCCGTTCGCTGGGCCAAGCTGGCAAACAAATCTCGACGATCAACTCATCGGGCTGCAGAACTGTCGATAATGCGCCGGTAAAAAAATCGCCGGCCGCGATTGTATGCAAACCACGCGGCCCGGCAATCCTGATATCGGCATCGCAGACGACGGCGATACCCGGCATTTCTGCCGCCGGATCGGCATGAGCAAGACTGCCGCCGACCGTGCCGCGGTTGCGGATTTGATAATGTGCAACATGGCTGATGGCTTCCGCGAGCAGCGGATGCGCCGCACGCAGCGGTGCGTCGCGTTCAATATCGACCCAGCGCACAAGCGCGCCGAGACGCAACCGATCGGCCTCAACGGCAATGCGGTTCAGACCGGGGATACATGCAAGATCGACAAGAAGGCGTGGCGCCGCCAACCGGAAGGCAAGCATCGGCAACAGGCTTTGCCCGCCGGCCAGGGCTTTTGCCTCACCGCGTCCGGACGACAACAGCGCGAGCGCGTCCTCCAAGCTGTCAGGCCGAGCATAATCTAAAGCGGGAAACTTCATGCGGCCTGACACTGCACCGACGCAACAGAGACGAGATCGTTAGCATACATACAATTTTCCAAGGAAGGCAAGGGGTCGACCGAGCCCACTGGAAAGGCCGTCCAACGCTATCGCCGTGATGGACGACGAAGGCGCGCGCTGTCGACTGTACATATCACGACGGCATGTGTTTTGGCGGTGACGACTGGTGAGGTGTCCGGACTTCGATAGCGCTATTAATCCAGCAAGAGCTGATCGTCGGCGAGTTCGGTACCTTCTTTGCGCTGGAACAGCCTGAGCAAATCTGCGACCGTCATCGAGGCGCGCTCAGCACCGCTGACATCTACGGTGATGTGCCCCTGATGCAGCATTATAATTCGATTTCCGAGTTCGAGTGCCTGCCGCATACTGTGGGTCACCATCATGGTGGTGATCCCGAGCGTCCGCACGACCTCGCCGGTCAGTTTCATGACAAGTTCGGCAGCAGCGGGATCGAGAGCCGCCGTGTGCTCGTCGAGCAGGAGAACCTTGGTAGCGCCAAGCGTCGCCATGACGAGCGACAATGCCTGGCGTTGCCCGCCGGAAAGCAATGAAACCTGATCATCAAAACGATTCTCTAAGCCGAGGCCGAGCAGGGCAAGGCGTTCTTTGGCAAGCCGTCGGATATCTGCCGTTATCGCAAACCTAAATCCGCGTGGCGCGGTGCGCGCAGCAGCAATCGCCACATTTTCGATGATCGACATGTGTTCGCAAATGCCGGCCCGCGGATCCTGGAACATGCGGGAGATCTTGGCCGCACGGCGGTGCACCGGCCAGGATGTTACATCGGTGTCGTCCACGACGATCCGGCCGGCGTCCGGCTTTAGCTCGCCGGCGAGAATGTTCAGCAAGGTCGATTTGCCGGCGCCATTCGAACCGATCACGGTCAAAAATTGGCCACGTGGGATCAACAGATTGATGCCACGCAGGGCACGATTTTCCAGCGCGGTACCCTTGTTGAACGTAATTTCGACGTTCTCGATTCCGATCATTTAGCGGCTCGACCCGAGCGCCTTGCGAGGGAGAATCTGCGTCCCGGTAGATACAAGGCGATAGCAACGAGGACAGCCGTCACCACGTTGACGTCCGATGCGGTCAGCCCAATGGAATTCGAACTCAGAGCCAGAGCGATGGCCAGCCGATAGACGATCGAGCCAAGGACGCACGCGAGCGTCAGCTGCGGAATAAGTCTGGACGGCATCAGCGCCGTACCGCCGATTACGGCGGCGAGTGCAACAACGATGACGCCGATGCCCATCGAAACGTCGGCGGCACCGAGCATCTGGGCGAAAAGCGCTCCGCTTAATGCCGTCAGGGCGTTGGCAATCCCGAGCCCGACGACGATCATCAAGTTGACACGAACGCCATTGGCCTGAGCCATCCGCGGATTCGCACCGGCAGCCCGCATCGCCAAGCCTACGCCGGTGCCAAGAAACAGGTCGACCATGATCTTGCAGACAACGACCACGATCGCGAGAACCACGACGGGGACATAAAGCGAGGGAATTCCGAGTCGTTCCCAAAATGTGTAGACCGTGGCAACGTTGATAAGCCCGATATTGGGTTGTCCCATGATGCGCAGATTGATCGAATAGAGCGCGATCGCCGTCAGAATACTGGCGAGAATGTGCATGATGCGTAGCTTGATATTCAGGAATGCGGTCGCAAAGCCAGCTAAGCAGCCGGCGCCCATGGCCGCAAACGTGGCGGTCCAGGGATCGAGCCCCGACACCATCAATTTGGCCACGACCGCGGCTCCCAAAGGAAAGGAGCCTTCTACCGTCAGATCGGGAAAATCAAGAACGCGAAAGGTGATGTACGAGCCGAGAGCGACCAACGCAAAGGCCAAGCCAGTTTCGAGAGCCCCAATCAGCGCATACAGGCTCATGGACACTCATCCAAGATTCGGCGACATACGCCGTTCCGCCGCTTGCCCGCTCTCCGCCAAGCGCATTTAGAAGACGTGAGCCGCCTTTCTCAAAAGTTCGGGCGGGATCGTGACGCCCATCTTCTCAGCGGACTCTTTGTTGATGTAGAGCCCGAGGGAATTCGGTAGATCCTTCATAAACACGACATCGAGGTCGCCAGGCTTGGTACCTTTCAGGACCTTGTCGGCCATGTCCGCGGTCGCCGTGCCCATCTGAAAGAAATCAAAGCCGACCGTTGCGATCGCGCCGCGCTCCACGCTACGCCGCTCGGCAGTGAACAGCGGAACTTTGGCATCCTGGGAAATTTTCACCAAAGTCTCGAATGCCCCATAAACCGTCGTGTCGTTCGGCACAAAAATAGCGTCCACCTTGCCAACCAGATTTTGTCCCGCCGCCGGAACATTGTTCAGGCCCATCGCCGGCGACTCGACGACGGTAATGCCCATTTTCGGAGCAATAGCCTTGATGCTGTCGACGGTCGACCGCGAATTGTCTAGGCTCGGATCGTAGACCACTCCCAGCCTCTTCAATTTTGGGACGATCTGCTTCACCACATTCAGTTGCTGCTCGGTCGGAACAAGATCACAGACCCCGCTGGCGTTGCCGCCCGGATGAGTCAGAGATGTCACCAGCTTCGATTTGATCGGATCCGTGACTGTCGAGAAAATGATGGGAATGTCTTTGGTTGCCGCCACTGCCACCTGACTGGTCGGCGTGGTGATGGTCACGATGAGATCTGGATTGTTACCGATGAACTGGCGAACGATCTGTTGTGCAGTTCCAAAATTCCCCTGAGCGCTCTCAAAATCAACTTTCATATTTTTGCCGTCGACATAACCGTGGTCCGTAAGACCCTTGAGCAGACCGTCCCTCACCTCAAGCAATTGAGGCGTATCGTTCATCGTGATGATGTCGACTTTCTTGACCGTTTGAGCGCTCGCCGACGTGGCGATTGCACCGGCGATGAAAAACATCGCGAAACCGCTAGCGCGCTTGGTCATGGGAGCATCCCCGTTGCCACATATCGTTTGCGTACATACAAGTTTTAGCTTATCGGCTTCTTTTCAAAAGGCAAGTGGCTTCACGGTCGCCGATTGCCTCTCCGACGGGCGCAATATGACTTCAAAATAGTCAACTCGTCTTGATTGCGTCGTTGGCCCGCGCGCGGTGCAAAACAATTATAGCGTGCGAACCACAGCCACGCTCGAAAGCCGTCGCCGTAGCGAGCGCGCCCTCAGTCGCGGTCCTGGCTGCAGAGCTCTAGAGCCGTCTGCGCATAGAGTTTGGTACCGATGACCATGTTCTCGATCTTCATGGCGTACTTGCCTCCCCCCGAGCTGACCCCTGGCCCGTAGGTGAGCGCTGGAATGCGCATCTCATTAAAACAATTAATGTCACGCCACATGCTGGACGCCGGGATCGGAGCCGGATTCGGGTCTGTGCCGAGAATCGCCCTGTGCGAGCGGGCTATCGCGCTTTTGAGCGGCGCCACTTTTTTCGGGTCGGCCTCGAAGCCCGGCCGATATGCATAGAGCTCGACTTCTCCAGCGAGCCCAGTCTCGCTCATGAGGCTCCGCAGGTCCTCGCGAATATCAAGGGGCTCCTGAATTGGCGTGATACGAACATCGACGTAGATTGCGCATTGCTGGACGGTCTTGGTGATCTTCCAAGGGACGCCGCCACGGATTGCGCCGATATTGACCTTGGGAACCATGACACCGCCGGCACATTCGTAGCGGTTCTTCTTTTCGTATTCCACGCTCCATTCTTCGATGCGTTGAATGAGCGTCGTCATGCGCACGATGGCGCTGGGATTTTGCTCGAACGAAGTTGGCCGTGGGATGTAAGGCGTATAGATCGGATAGTCGTTGCCGAAAACTGTGATTTTGAAGAATGCCTTGCCCGCTTCCACGCCGACGATGCCGAAGTCGGTGCCTTCGGCCACCAGGGCATAATCCGCTACTCCCCCGTGGGTGATCGCATAACGCGTGCCGGCCTCCTTTGCGATGTAGTCCGGCGGTTGAAACTCATCGACGGGTTCGACGCCAATTTCGCCGACCACAGCCATCAGCACAAGATCACCTTTGAGCTTCGCGCCGCTATCTTTGATCGCCTTTGCAGCGAGCAGCCACGTGGCCATCGGCCCCTTATCGTTGACGATGCCGTTGCCGACCAGCATGTCGCCCTCGCGCCAGGCGCTATGGAAGATCCGGTCGCTGGCATGTCTCGAGGCCCACCATTCCTCCTGATGGACGGCCGTATCCATATGGCTATTAAAGCAAAGACTGCGGCCGCCGCCAGAGCCGGGTAGCGTCGCCAGCACATTTGGACGATTTGGGTATAGGCCGAGCTTACGCGCATCGAAGCCTTCGCGGCGAAGCCAGTCATGCACGTAATCGGCGACCGGTCCCTCCCGTCCCGTGGGACTATCGATGTTGCCGAGATCGAGGGCGACTTTGATGAGCTCGTCTGCATCTATCTTGGTGAATACGCTTTGCGGATCGAGATCCATCGTGCGGCCCATGCTGGAGTTTTTTTGCCGGTTTTTGGCGTGGAAGCTCAATGGCCCGCCACTACATCATTGCGACGTGCACCGAGATTGTTAGCCTACATACAAATACGGCGTGCCACAAGTTTTTAGCCGATCCGAAGGTTTACAGCGCCGGTCCGCGCCGAGCCGACGACATCGGGCGCTGTTGCGTGAGGGACAAACCGTGCGCCCGACGGTGCCCGCCGCCAACCGCTCGAAGCTCTAACCTCTAAAGATTCCGACTCTTCTAACCAAGCTTATTCAAAAGTCTCACGAGCGTCCGCCGTTCTTCCTTGGTGAGCGGCGCCAGCGTGGCGGCAGTGATCGCGGCGGCCGCAACCATCGCGGCTTGCGTGACCTTGCGGCCGCGGTCGGTCAAGGCCACAGCGCGGCGGCGGCGGTCCTTTGAATCGGCGAGCGCGGTCACAAAGCCGCGGGCGCCCAGCCGATCGACGACGCCTTTGATGGTCGCCGCGTCGAGAAACACCAGGCGACCGAGGTGGTTTTGTGAACAAGACCCGAATTCGTACAGTTTGGCCATCGCCGCGAACTGCGTCTGGGTCAAGTCTTCGATCATGCCTGCGGTGAAGATCGAGGTGTGCCGCTGCATGGCGACTCGCATCAGAAACCCGGCCTGCTCGTCGAGCACATAGCGTGCGGGCTCGTCCACATCCGCCGGCGGCGACACCACCTTTAATTTACCGCGCTTCATGGTCGGTCCATTTTCTCGAGGGCGCCGCCAGCTGAGAACATGACCGGGATTGCGCTAAGGTGAAAGGCCTAACCTCGCACGTATCAAGGTAACAGCGACGTTTTGGGTACTCGATAGTCAGTGCCCACCTAAATCTGGTCTCGTTTGATAGCTTTGGCGGCGTCGCCGACCGCCTCTACCGACATGTCGGTGTCCAGGAAGCAGACGATCCGGCACGGGCAGCCTTCCAGTCCCTCATAGCGCCAGGGGAACGCGCCGATCAGGCAGCGCTGGCCCAGCACCATTTCGATGTCGCCGCCGAGATTCTCGGCGTGCAGCAGGCCTTCCTGGAAGGCCCAGCTATGGAACGGGAACATATCCTGCGACACGCGGCGTCCGGATTTCTTATGGGTGTATTCGAATGTTCCGAAGAACTCCGCAGGGGTTTTGCCGTGCTTTTTGGTGAACTCGTCGGCGAGATCGGGCCGCATGCGCCGGATCGACGTGTTCATAGCGTGATCGCAGGAGCCGGTATCCATGCCCCACCATTTGATCTTCTTACGCAGCATCCAATGCAGCGTATCGAGATTAGGACCGGGGTGATAGCAGAAGTACTTCACCAGGTCCTGCTGCTGCTGACCTTCGTAATGACGATGCCAGCCGGTGTGCAGGATGAGAATGTCGCCCTCACGTATATCAGCGCCGGCCGACTCGATCATCGCCGGAGTTATCACCGCCCAGTCCTGCATGTGCTTCGATATATCGACGATCACCCCGCGGTTGACCAGATAATCGAGCGGCAACGACGCCATATCGCCCTTGCGGTTGTCGGTCGCGTGCATTGCCCCGTCGAAATGGGTCCCGACATGCAATGCGGTGTCGATGCGCTGGGCGACGATCATCTGCGTTTGCAAATTCTGCGCGTAATACATCTTATTACCCGCGTAGCCGACCCAGCCGGGGGTGTGGACGTTCATTACATGCGATAAATCGACTATCTTCATTGACTTCCTCCTCAGGTTTTGCTCGAGCGGCAAACAGCTCGCTCGGATTGTCCTCGACGACCGCCTTCGCTTCGCGGCCAAAACCGGCTTTACGCATCATTTCCCTCGACGCGATTGAGATCAGCCGAAGGTCTCGAATACTCGGTGCGAAGTACGATGCGATCGCAGAGACCCGCTCGGCAGCCAGCGCAAAATCGAAGGATAGTCGTTGCCGCCATCATTTGTGTACAAATGAATTATCGCGTATTGGTATCGAGCAATACAATTAAAGACAAGACCGATCTGAGGAGCATCGGACCGTATCACAGCCGGACGGAATCTATCGCCGCACGAAGCGACAGCAATGTTGCAGCCGGGCCTAGCGCTGGAGTGGCATTACTCTCCGCTATTTGCGGCCCGTGCAAGCTGCGCCTGCACGGACCAGAACTCTTCACTGCTTAAGAGAAGCGAAAATGAGCCTTGTCATTCGCAATGCACGTCTTCGAGGCAAGCAGGAATTACACGACATCCTCATCCATGGGGAACGCATCGCCGAGGTCGGACGAAACTTACCGGCCGGCATTGCCGACGTTCTCGATGCCGCGGGAAGCCTGGTGGTGCCGGGGCTTTTCAATCTTCATTTCCACGCCGACAAGTGCCTCCTCGGCGAGATCATGCGCCCCAATATTTCCGGAACGCTTCCTGAGGCCATTGAAATCACGAACGACTTCAAACGGAACTATGACCCCGAAGAGGTCGCGCGCCGCGCCATACGCGCAATCGAAACCGGCGTTATCAACGGCACCACTTTTTTCCGGCTTTTTGCCGATGTCGGGACCATTGGCGGACTTCGCGCCGCACGCGGACTGCTGCTCGCGCGGGACAAAATGCGGGGCTTCTGCACCATTCAGGTCGTCGCCTTTCCGCAAGAAGGCATCGTCCGCGATCCCGGCGCGGCGGAACTGTTGGAGGAGGCCATCCGCGAAGGCTGCGACGTCGTCGGTGGCCTACCCTGGTACGAATACACCGACGAGGAGGCGAGGCAACACATCGATATCTGCTTTCGGATCGCGCAGAAGCACGATCTCGATCTCCACATGTTGGTTGATGATACTGATGACGCGAACTCGCGCAGTCTTGAATATCTCGCTGTCAAAACGATGCGCGAGGACTTCCACGGCCGGGTGACGGCAAGTCACTGCGGCGCCATGGCCGGCTATAACGATGTCTACGCCGCAAAGGTCATCGACATGGTTGCGACCGCCCGCATTACGATCGCGGTCAACGCGCACATCAACTTGGTGTGCTCGGCGCGGCTCGACCGCGAGCCGAAGCGCCGCGGGATTGCGCGGGTCAAGGAACTGCTTGCGCGCGGCGTCAACGTTATCACAGCTCAGGACGATGTTAACGATCCCTACTATCCGTTTGGCAAACCGGACCCGCTCGAATGTGCGTCGATGATTGCGCATGTGGCGCAGCTGACGCTGCCCCACGAACTCGAACTGGTCATGGACATGATCACGTCTAACAGTGCGCGGGCCGCACGTCTTGACGCGTACGGTATAGGTCCCGACCTAATCGCCGACTTAGTTGTCCTGGGGGCGGATTCCGTTCATGAAGCGCTGCGCACACAAGGTCCGCGACGTCACGTCTTCAAAGCTGGCCGTGAGGTCGCCCGTTCGAAGTCTAAGACAGGAGCTGCTCAAATAGCGGCTAACCCCAGCTCGCATGTTCGGGCTAGCATCTGGCTCGCCTCCTCGCGCTGGAAGTCTCACCCGTCGGCTCGAACAAGCGTCATGGAGGAACGTGTAGGGTTCTTCCACATCGGCTGCGGTCAAGATTCAGATGGCTACCAGCAAGATCCAATAGAACGCCGATGATTGAGGACGGCTGTCGTACCGCTCAGCGAGCAGCGAGGCAGTTCATGACCCCGACCCGGGCGTGAGGAACCGTCGAAGCGGCCCGGTGAAAGCTAAAATCTCCAGTGATCGCAGAAGTCATTCACACCAACTGTCCTTCGCTGACCGGAATATCGCGCAGTGTGCCGCGCGCGAACAGTTCCTCGATTTGTAGACGGCGCGGCGTCAGCCCATGCTCGTGGGTGTATTGCAGCAGCGCCTCGATCGAGGGGCGGTTAGCCTCAATGCCGTAGGGATACCAATCCTTGCCGATGATCGCCTGCTCCTCTTCGAGTAAAGGCTGCAGCCAGGCGGAGGAAACCTTGGGCGATCCACCTTCCGCCAGCAGCCTAAACGCGGAATCCTTGGCCCGGCTCAGCGCCCTATAAAGATTCATCGCGACCCATGGATCGCGCTCATAAATGTCACGGCGGATGACCACCGTGTGCATGATCGGATAGATTTTCGTGCGCCGATAATAGTCCTGTTCGAGTTCCCGATAGTTGGGAAACAGCCGCCTTACGTTCGGCGCCCCGCGACGGAATGAGAGCGGGTTGTTGGCGGTCATGAGGAAGTCGAGTTCGCCGCGCTCAAGCAAATCGCCAAGTTCGGCGCCAGCCGGCGCTTGGGTAAGGCGAATGTGCTCCGGCAAAGCGTGACCGAGCCGGTCCGCGCGGCCCTGCACCCATTCGACGTCGCTCGGCCTGAGGCCGTATTCGTGCTGAAGGAGACCGCGCATATAGACCGCGGCCGTCATACTATATTCGGGCACGCCGCCGCGCTTACCTTTGAGGTCGCCCGGACGAGAAATGCCCTTTTGTGTATTGATGAAGAAATAGCCGTGGCGGAAGACCCGTGACGGGAAGACCGGGATTGCCACGAATGGCGAAGAGCCGCTGCCTACCAGCGTTGTGTAGTTCGACAGCGACATTTCCGAGGCGTCGAACTCCTGGTATTGCAACATGCGCCAAAAAATTTCGGCAGGCTGCAATGTGATGTAAGTAACATCGATACCCTCGGGCTTGATCGTGCCGTCGCGCAAGGCCTGGGTTCGATCGTAGGGTCCGCACGCGAACGACAAACGCAGATTGGCCATCAGTCTCTCCGTCCGTTTGCTCACCAACGCCTTCGCTGAATTCGGTAAGCTTTCTAGATGATGCAGTGCTGTCAAGCACTGCCCAGGAAAGCTCCATATCGCCGTCGGCACCGGCGCAGCGTGAGTCGATGTCAGCCCGCCTTGATACCCGCGAACTTAATAACCTTGGCCCACTTCTCGGTTTCATCACCGAGGAACTTGCCGAACTCTTGGGGTGAGGCCGAGAACACCGTAGCCCCCAGATCGACAAGCCGCGCCTTTATGGCGGGATCGGAAAGCGCCGCATTAATTTCCGTGTTGAGCCTGTCGATGATCTCAAGGGACGTATTTTTGGGCGCAGCTACGCCGTTCCATGTGCTCGCCTCATAGCCCTGCACAAACTCACTAATGGTCGGGATATCCGGCAGCGCCTCGGAGCGCATCGCGGTGGTGACGGCCAGCGCGCGCAGTTTGCCAGCCCTGATGTATTCGATCGATGTGGACATGAGGTCGAACATGACCTGCACCTGGCCGCCGAGAAGATCGATGAGCGCGGGCGCGGAGCCGCGATACGGCACATGACGCAGGTCGACTCCCGTCATCATCTTGAACAACTCGCCCGCCACATGGGCGGTTGTTCCGATGCCGCCCGATGCCATGTTAATCTTGCCTGGATTGGCTTTGGCATAAGCGATGAATTCGGGAACGGTCTTGGCCGGGACCGACGGATGCACCTCCATGATGTTGGGGACGCGGAAGACGCCTGCGATCGGAGCGACATCGCGGACGAAATCGAAGCTGAGATTGTCATAGAGCGTAGCGTTGATCGCGTTCGCGGACGTGGTCCACAACAGCGTATAGCCGTCGGGGGCCGCTCTGACGACCATCTCAGTGCCGATATTGCTCCCTGCCCCAGGCCGGTTATCGAAGACGAACGGCTGGCCCAGACGCTCCGACAGCCATTGAGCCACTACGCGGCCGATGACATCGGACGAACCGCCGGCCGGAAAACCGAGAATGATATGCACCGGCCGCGTCGGATAGGTTTGCGCCCGAGCGAAGCGCGATATGGCCGGGAGCGCAACGGCGCCCGCCGTCAGATACAGAAAGCTTCTTCGCGGATTTTTCATTCAATCACCTCTTGGGCGACAGCAGGCAAGTTCGTCGATCGAGACATCGAAACGACGTGACCTGTCAGGTTGTACCGTCCATCGGTCGGCTTGCCTAGGCGACGCAAAGTCGTCACGCTGTGCGTGGCGTCGGGAGTTGACGAAAAAGCAAGAAACACCGACTGCTGGCCGAACCGACATGGAGCTTTTGGCGATGGACGACGTGCACCCCAAAACCCTTCATGTTCGCAGCACTAAGCTTTCGACCCGCACCCAGCAACTCAATGTGGCGACCACTCTATGACCGCCCCTGCGAAACGCGTGACTAACGCCTTCGTCGGCAGCCCGATCGAACGCCTCGAGGACCTCCGCTTTCTCACCGGTCGCGGACGCTATGTCGAAGATCTCGTTCGCGAACGGACGCTCTATGCAGCACTGTTCCGCAGTTCCGTGGCGCACGGCCGCATTCGTTCGATCGATGTAACGGCCGCCCGAACCCGCCCAGGCGTGCATGCGGTAATCAGCGCCGCCGATATCGGCGACGTGCCGAGGATTCCTTTGCGGCAAGAGCCGCTGCCCGAACTCAAACGCTATGAGCAACCGATCATCGCCACCGGCAAGGTCCGGTACGTCGGTGAGCCGCTTGCGGTCGTCATCGCCGATAGCGCGGCGCTGGCCGAGGATGCGTTGGAGGCTATTGCGGTCGATATCGAGCCGCTTCCGGCCTTAGTCGATCGTGAGGCCGCACGCCAAGACGATGTTCTTCTCTTCGAGGACGCTGGCACCAATCGCGCAAGCACCATTACGGCCGTCCGCGGCGACGCCGATGCGGCGTTCAGGGAAGCGCCCTATGTCCGGCGCGAGCATTTTTGTGTGCAGCGGCACGGCGCGGTGCCGATGGAGCCGCGCGGGCTCATGGCGGAGTGGGACCTACAAAATCAGCGCATGACGGTCGGTGGCGCGGCCAAGGTGCCGTTCACTAATCGGCGTATCCTAGCGAAGATGATGGGTTTGCCTGAAGCCTCGGTACGCATGGTGGAGTACGATGTCGGCGGCGGATTCGGCGCGCGCGGCGAATTTTATCCCGAAGATTTCCTTATTCCCTATGCGGCGCGGCTGCTCGGCCGCCCGATCAAGTGGACCGAGGATCGCCGCGAAAATCTGATGGCACTCAATCATGCGCGCGATGTCGCATGCGAACTGGAAATCGCCTGCGCGCACGACGGCACGATACTCGCCTTGCGCGGCCGAGCCTTCACCGACCTCGGCGCCTATCTGCGCACCGTCGGCGCGACGGCGTCACGCAATATCTCGCAGATCATGTCCGGACCATATCGCATCCCGCATATCCGCATGGATGTTACCCTGGTCATGACCAACAAGACGCCGTCGGGCACCTATCGAGGTCCCGGCCGGTTCGAAGCCGATTTCTGCCGCGAGCGGTTGCTCGACATCGCGGCGGCCGAACTCGGCATCGATCGCGTCGATTTCCGCCGCCGCAATCTTATACGTGAATCGGACATGCCTTACCCGCTAGCGACCGTGCAAGGGCTCGACATCGCAACCGAGTGCGACAGCGGCGATTATCGGATCACGCTCGATCGGTGCCTCGAAGAATTCAAATGGGCCGAACAATCGAAGCTTCAGGGTAAGTGGAACGACGGGCGTTATCACGGCGTAGCGATCGGCTGTTACATCGAAGGCGGGGCGTCCGGGCCGAAGGAGAATGCACGGCTTGCGGTCGAGGCCGACGGGTCGGTTTCGGTTTTTGTCGGCTCATCGTCGGTCGGCCAGGGCGTCGAAACGGTGTTTTCTCAAATTGCCGCTGACGCGCTCGAAGTGCCGATAGACCGCATCAATGGCGTGTTCCATGGCTCGACGGATTATGTCGACGAAGGCTTCGGGTCGTATTCCTCCCGATCCATCGTGATGGGCGGCTCCGCGATCGTAGCCGCCGCAGGCAAGCTGCGCGACGCCATCCGCGGGGCCGCGGCGCAGCGTCTTCATTGCGCGGCCAACGAGGTTGCGATCGATCGCGGCATGGCCGTCGGGCCCAACCGCGCCGCGATCGATATGCGGGAATTCTCGGGACTATCCGCGAACGGCACCTACGCAAGCAACAAGCGGACCTATAGCTATGGCGCCCATGCGGCTCATGTGGCGGTCGATCCAAAGACCGGCCACGTCGCCCTGATCGACTATGTGGCGGTCGAAGACGTTGGGCGCATCATCAATCCATTGACGCTGCATGGCCAATGCGTCGGCGCGATCGTGCAAGGATTGGGCGGCGCCTTGCTGGAGCACTTCATTTACGACGAGAATGGGCAGTTGTTGACCGGCTCGCTGGCCGATTATCTGCTGCCGACGTCAAGCGACTTCCCGAACATTCGAGCGGTTGCGCTTGAGCTCAAGCCGTCACCCAACAATCCGCTCGGCGCCAAAGGCGCCGGCGAAGGCGGCATCATTCCGGTCGGTGGCGTTATCGCCAATGCGGTCACTGCGGCGCTCACGTCGTTTGGCGTGCAAACCAACGAACTTCCGTTGTCGCCGTCCCGCGTGTGGCAGATGATTCAAGCGCCGCATCAGATCTTGGACAAGTCATAGGTCGATCGCGCGAACATCTCGTCGACCTCGAGCTTTCTCACCGACAGGCCTTGCTCATAGGAGTATCGAACGAGTATCTCGAGCACGTGACGATTTGGTTCGACGCCGTAGCTCCAGTAATCCGCACCCATAAATTTCTTCAGCCGGTCGTTCTCGGCGACACTCCATGGCAGCGATGTCGAGAGATGACCGATTTGGCCAAGTTCCTTCATGCAGTGCTCCTTCGCCTGCAGGAAGGCTTTGTAGACGCTCGTTGCGAGCCAGGGATGCTTTTCGGCAAGCGACCGCCTGATGCCGATGCAATGCATGATGGGGAAGATGCCGGTCTTGCGGAAATAAGCTTCCTCGACCTTGGGGTAATCGGGAAACAGGCGGTCGACGTTCGGAGCGCCGTTCAGGTAGCAAGATGGGGCCCGCGCGCTAACCAGACCGTCAAGCTCGCCCGATGCGAGCATGTCGGAGAGCGTACGATCGGTCGGAATATCGGAAAGATCGATATCCGGCGGAAGCTTGATCGGCGCGCGTTCGTCCCGCCCGGCATCCTCCAATCCACCGCGACGCCATTTGATGTCGCTCGGCTTGATGCCGTACTCGTCCTGCAAGATCCCCTGATCCAGACGTTCGCGGTGATCTGGTATTCGGGCAGGCCGATTGTCTTGCCTTTGAGGTCTTGCGGGCGGTTTATGCCGCGATCGGTGCGGATATAGATGCCGCTGTGGCGGAATAGCCGCGATACGAAGGCCGGGATCGCCAGATAGTGCGAGTCGCCGCGCGCGGTCGTCATCGTGTAGCTACTCAGCGAAATTTCGCTGATGTCGAAATCCTGGAACTTGAAGGCACGGTGGAATGCTTCCTCGGGTTCCAGCTGGACTGCGGCGACCTCGCATCCCTCGATCCGCACGCGGCCATCGAAAATGGCGCGTGTGCGATCATAGTCACCCGCGGCCAGGCTTACTTGCAATGCCATCTCGCTCTCCAAGTTGCTGCAGCCACGCACGCTACGCAGGGCATTCGAGAGCTTCAATAGGTTGACCGAGCGATCGAGCCGATGCTAGGAAAATAAAAGAAAACGCGTCTGCTACGCGGTTCGAAGAAAGCGTGCCGGTTATGAAATTGCCGCCCTTCGAATACGCTTGTCCCACCACCCTTTCCGAAGCGGTCGCCCTTCTGGCCGCTCACGACGGCGAGGCGAAGCCACTCGCCGGCGGCCAAAGCTTGGTGCCGATGCTCGCTTTCCGCGTCGCCTCGCCCTCCCTGCTCGTCGATCTGCGCAAGCTATCGGAGCTACGGCAAATCCGGATTACGGATGCCGGCGTCACGCTCGGCGCCATGGTGAGCTGGCGCGAAATTCTCGACGATGCGCGGCTGCGTACGGCCCATCCCCTATTGGTGGCCGCCGTCCGGCACGTCGCGCATTATCAAATTCGCAACCGCGGCACCGTCGGCGGTAGTGTTGCGCATGCCGATCCCGCGGCCGAACTGCCGGGAATTGTCGTGACCTGCGCGGCGAAGATCGACGTTGTCGGCAAAGCGGGGCAACGCGTCATCGCCGCTGCCGATTTTTTTCGTGGTCCTTTGATCACGGCGCTCGAACCAGACGAAATCATCACGGCTATTCGTCTACCCGCTTGGCCGCCTGGACGCCGTTTTGGTTTCCAGGAATTTGCCAGGCGGCGCGGCGACTTCGCCATGGCGGCGGCGGCTCTTTTCTATGACGAAGACAATGGCAAAGCGCACAACGCTCATGTCGGCGTTATCGGTGTCGCCGACCGGCCGCTGCGCCTCAATGCGGTCGAACGGGTTCTCGATGGTGCCGCGATCGATGAGGCGACGGTCGCGAAGGCCGAAGCGGCGGCCTCCGCTGCCGTCGACCCGCCGGACGACATTCATGCCAGCGGCGCCTACCGTAAGGCGCTGGTCGGAGTCATGGTCGAGCGCGCGCTCAAAGACGCCGCTGCCTAGGATCGGTTCCCATGCCCGTAAAATTCGAGGTTAACGGCAAGGTGGTCACGGTCGAAGTCGAGCCGCGGCTTACGCTCGCGGATTGCCTGCGCCATCATCTGCAGCTTACCGGGACCCATATCGGCTGCGAGCACGGCATCTGCGGCGCCTGCACGGTTCTGGTTGACGGCGCCGCAGTGCGTTCGTGCCTGATGCTCGCGGTGCAGGCCGAGGACGCCAAAGTGGTCACAGTCGAGGGTCTATCGCTCGATGACGGCCTTACACCGCTGCAGGCGTCATTTCGGAAGCATCACGCGCTGCAATGCGGCTTCTGCACCCCGGGTATGATTACGACGGCCCATGCGCTGCTCAGCGAAGAGCCCGATTGCGACGCCGATCGGGTTCGTGAGGTTCTCTCAGGCAATCTCTGCCGCTGCACCGGCTATATCTCTATTGTCGAAGCGGTGCTCGACGCGCGCTCCGCGTATAAGCGCGACGAGAAGCGCGCATGAGGAAGACCAATTCGTTCATCGGTCAGCCGATCGAGCGGCTGGAGGATTTCCGCCTGGTGCGCGGGCGCGGCCAATATGTCGACGATCTCGCGCGCAAGGACATGCTTCATGCCGCGATCCTGCGCAGTGCCGTCGGCCACGGCCACATCCGTTCCATCGACATCGCGCGCGCACGAAAAATCACCGGCGTGCATGGCGTCATCACGGCGGCCGATCTGGGTCAGCCGACGCCAGCGTGCCGATGCGGCTGCAGCCGATGCCGGAATTCGAGGCATTCGGCCAGCCGGTCATGGCGCGTGACAAGGTTCGCTATGTCGGCGAGGCGCTGGCCATGGTACTTGCCGACAGCGCCGCCGTCGCCGAGGATGCCTTGGGCGCGATCGATGTCGATATCGAGCCGCTGCCGGCGGTCGCAAATCATTCGGTCGCGGCGAAAAACGAGACGCTTCTGTTCGAGGACAGCGGCAGCAATGTTGCAATGAAATTCCGCGCCGTGCTCGGTGACATCGAGGCGGCATTCAAGCATCCTCCCTATTCCCGGCGCGAGAATTTCAGCACCCAGCGGCATACGGCCTTGACCATGGAGCCACGAGGACTTCTCTGCGAATGGGACGCAGCGCGCGGCAGGCTCACCGTCTCGGGCGCCGCCAAAGTGTTGTTCTTCAATCGCCGCATCATCGCCAAGCAGCTGGGCCTTCCCAAGACGACATCGACATGGTCGAGTACGACGTCGGCGGCACTTTGGCGCACGCGGCGAGTTTTATCCTGAGGACTTTCTTATTCCCTTCGCCGCGCGTCATTGCGGGCGGCCGGTAAAGTGGATCGAGGACCGCCGCGAAAATCTTATGACGATGAACCACGCGCGCGAGGCGGCATGCGACGTCGAATCGCCTGCAAACGGGACGGCACGATCCTCGGCTTGCGCGGGCATGCCTTTGTCGACATGGGCGCCTATATGCGCACCAACGGCGCCGTCGGCGCGCGCAACATCGCGCAGTTCATGTCCGGGCCTTATCGCATCCCCAACATCGATATTGACGTTTCGCTCCTGCTGACGAACAAGACGCCGGTCGGAACCTATCCAGGGCCGGGGCGCTTCGAGACCGACTTCTTCCGCGAACGATTGTTCGACATGGTGGCGCACGATCTCGGCATCGACCAGGTGGAATTACGCCGGCGCAATCTGGTCCGCGAAGCCGAGATGCCGTACACGGTCGCCACTATCACGCCGTTCGAAAGCAGGGACGAGCTCGATAGCGGCGACTATCAAGTTACGCTCGACCGCTGTCTCGCCGAGATCGGCTGGGCCGAGAAAGAAAAACTCAAGGGCAAGCTTGTCGGGGGCCGCTACCAGGGGCTCGCAATCTGTTGCTTCATCGAGGGTGGCGCCGCCGGGCCGAAAGAGAGTGCGCGGCTGGTGCTCAAATCCGACGGCACGCTCACTGTTTATATGGGCTCGTCGGGCGTTGGGCAGGGACTCAAAACGGCGTTCGCACAGATTGCTGCCGACGCCATGGAAATGCCGATGGACCGCATCAATGGCGTGTTCCACGGTTCGACAGCCTATGTCAGCGACGGCTATGGCTCCTATCACTCGCGTTCGATCGTCATGGGCGGCTCCGCCGTCCTCGATGCCGCAACAAAACTGCGTGCAGTTGTGCGCGGAAGCGGCGCGGCGGCTCAATTGCGGAGCCGCCGAAGTTGTTCTCGCCGACGGACGCGCGCTCGGCCCCGACGGCAAATCGGTGTCATGGGCGGAGCTTGCATCCGAGCCGATTTCGGTCGAAGGCGCCTTCCTCAACAAGAAGCACACCTGGGCTTATGGCGCGCACGCCGCTCACGTTATCGGTCGTCCCAAGACCGGCCACGTGCAGCTCATCGATTATGTGGCAGTGGAGAATTGCGGACGCATGATCAACCCGCTAACGCTCAAGGGTCAGCTCGTTGGCGCTGTGGTGCAAGGCCTCGGCGGCGCATTTTTGGAGCATCTGGCTTACGACGACAATGCCCAGCTTCTTGTCGGCTCGCTCGCCGACTACCTCGTGCCGACCGCGAGTGATTTTCCGAGAATTCGCGGCTTTGTTATGGAATCGCATCCCTCCCCGATCAATCCGCTCGGCGCCAAGGGC
>CAWEAH010000002.1:0-344654 GCA_963807125.1 uncultured Alphaproteobacteria bacterium | reverse complement strand
GTTAACCCGGCGGGCTAGAATGTGGCTCACCTCGTTGGCGCGACCGAGCAACGTTGGCGGCCCGTTGAGGCCGGGGGCCTTTGTGCTCACGCATTCTCGCTGAGGGCCGCGGCGCGCACGTCATCCTCAATCATCCGCCAAATGCGATCGACGAGGCCGACGAATTCGGCGGTCCGCTTGATTTCCAGGGCGCGTGGGCGCGGCAGTGTGATCTTGACTTCCTCCTGCAACCGGCCCGGCCGGCGCGCAAATACCAGCACGCGGTCGGAGAGGAAGACCGCCTCGTCGATCTGATGGGTGACGAACAGCACGGTTTTGTGGCCGCGTTCCCAGATGCGCAGTAATTCGGCTTGCATGATCTCGCGCGTCTGGGCATCGAGCGCCGCAAACGGCTCATCCATCAGCAAGATTTGGGGATCGATGGCGAGCGCGCGCGCGAGATTGACGCGCTGACGCATGCCGCCGGAAAGCTGGCGCGGATAATAGTGCTCGAAGCCTTCGAGCCCGACGAGTTTAAGGAGTTCCATGGTGTGCTTGCGGTCGGCCGAACCGACCGCGCCGGCCACTTCTCGCCCGATGATGGCGTTGGCAAGCACGGTGCGCCACGGCAAAAGGCTGTCGTTCTGAAACACAAAGCCGCGGTCGGTTCCGGGCTCGCTCACCACGCGGCCATCGACCACCAACTCGCCCGCCGTCGCGTGCTCGAGGCCGGCGACGATGCGCAGGAACGTGGTTTTGCCGCAACCGCTAGGTCCGACCACTGAGATGAATTCGCCGCGTTCGACCTCGAGGTCGATGCCGCGTAGGGCTTCGAGATCTCCGAACCACTTACTCAGACGCGAAACGGCGAGCTTGGGTGCCATTTCAGTCGCGCGTCCAAGGCACGAGCTTGCCTTCAAGCCAGCCAAAGCCCGCTGTCATGACGATGCCGGCGAAGGCGAGGATGACGACACCAGCAAACAACTCAGGCATGTTGAAGGCGTCGGCCGCCTCGCTGATGAGGCGGCCAAGACCGGCGCGTGAACCGAACAGTTCCGCCACCACGACACCAATCAAACCGCGGCCGATACCGAGTTTCAGCCCAGCAAGAATGAACGGCACGGCCGACGGCAGCGACACTTTGACGAAGATTTGCCGGCGTGTCGCGCCAAAGCTGCGCAGCATCTCGATCAGCCGCTCGCTCGTGGTGCGTAGTCCCGCCTCGGTGTTGATCGTGACCGGGAACAGGACCAGGGAAATCACCACGATGACCTTTGACCAGATGCCGATTCCGAACCAAAGAATGAACAGTGGGGCCAGCGCGATTGTGGGGGTCGCATAAAGCCCGGAAACCCAGGGTTGCAACGCTTGTTTCATGGTGGCGCTCGATGCCATCGCAAGACCAAGCGCAATACCAAGGATGCTGGCGGTGACATAGCCAAGCGCGAACTCGGCGGCACTGATGCCGATGTGGTGCCAGAGCTGTCCGCTGACGGCGAGCTTGTAGATGGCAACCATAATCTCCGATGGCGCGGCAAGAAAGAGCGCATTGGCGACCACGAAACGGCTCACGAACTCCCACAGCAACAGCCCGCCGAGGACCGACAGCGTCCCGGCCAGATATCTGCGGCGCAGCGCGCCGACCAACGGATGAGACGCGGCGGTTTCGGTCGGCCGGGTTACCGGCGGGCTAACCCCCTTCAGGCTTTCGCTGGTCGCGCTCATGGTTGGCTGGATTCTCGCTAGTCGGAAATCCGCGTCACTCCCGGCAGCAGCAGGCTGTCGACCTTGAAATCGGCGGGAAGATCGCCGAGATCGCGTAGCGCATCGATCACGCTGCCGACCTTTCTTTTGGAAATCTCGCCCGTCGGCTCGAACAAGTCCTTGTCATGGAGGAACGTGTAGGCTTCTTCCACATCGTCGCGTTGGATCTTGCTGGTGGCCATCTGAATCGTGACCGCGGCTTCTCGGTTTTTTGGATCGTAGAACCAAGCGACGCCCTTGTTATAAGCACCGAGAAAACGCTTGAGCAGGTCCACATGTGCCTCCGCCCAAGGGCGGTTGACCGCCATGCCGGCGAACGGCATGTCGGGCAAAACGGCGAAGGTGAAGCCGAGATTGGTAAAGCCGGCCGCCTCAGCGAAAAAATTGAACGGCATGGTAAGCAATGCGGCGTCGACCGCGCCGGATTTCAACGCCGCAAACCGTGCGCTGGTGGCGCCGGCGAACACATAGTCATAATCGCCGGATTTCAGTCCATGCGGCGCTAGCATCCGCTCGGTGAAGATGCGTGTGATGTCCTTGGCGCCACCGACGATGATGGTCTTGCCCTTGAGACCCTCGATTGTCTTGATCTCGGGTTTGGCGAGCAGCGCATAGGGCGGCGCCTGAATGACGATGCGCACCAAAGCAACCGGCGCGCCTTTGTCGATGGCGCGGATCGGGTCGACCATGCCGGCACTGGGCGCGACGTTGTAGGAGCCGGCGGCAAGCTGCTGGATCACCGAGGCGTTGGATTGCGCGAAGACCAGATCGATCTTGATCCCTGCGGCGTCGAAATAGCCGTTCTTGATCGCGATATGCAGCGGCCAGAGATTGGCGGACGTGGCATCGACCGACCCGACCGAGACGGTGTCGGCCGCTCGCGCCGTCGGCGCGAACGCGAGGGCCGCACTCACCAGCAAGGCTGAAAGGGTGCCGTTACGCATCGTGAACACAAATCATTCCGTCATCTGCGTGACGCCTGGCAGAATCGCCTTGTCGACGTCGAGCGCGCCCGGCAAGTCGCCCAGGCTCTCCATCGCTTTCGCCAAATTGTTGAGCTTGGAGCGCGACACTTTTCCAGTTGGCTCAAAGAAATGACCGTTGCGGAAAAAGTCGTAGGACTTCTCGACGTCTTCTTGCGTCAAGCCGCTGGCGGCTTTGAGAATCTGCACTGCCTCCGTACGATTTTTCTCGTCCTCAAACCAGGCGACGCCTCTGTTCTGCGCCCGCAACAGCTTCTCCAGCACGCCCTTATTGGCGTTAGCCCAAGCGACGTTGACGGCGGTGCCGGAAAACGGCAGGTCTTTTACATAATCGACGGTCAGTCCGAGACTTTTGTACCCCTTCGCCTCGGCCTGGAAATTAAACGCCGGCAGTAAAATGGCGGCATCGACAGCGCCGGCAAGGAGCGCTGAGGTGCGGGCTGCCGTTGCACCCGCGAACACCATGTCGAATTCGCCCGGCTTGACCCCGTTCGGCGCCAGCATGCGCTCGACATAGATGCGCGTGATGTCCTTTGGGCCGCCGAGCGAAATCACCTTCCCCTTGAGATCCTTGATGCTCGTGATGCCCGGTTTGGCGACCAGGTCGTAGGGCGGCGCCTGGACCTCGATGCGCACAATCGCGATGGGCGCTCCCATGCCAACTGCGCGCAGCGGATCGGCAAGGCCGGTTGAGATGCAGACGCCAAGCGATCCGGCCGTAACCTGCTGCACCAACGCCGCGCTCGACTGCACGTAGACGAGGTCGAGCTTCAAACCCTCGGCGGCGAAAAAGCCCTTATCGATCCCGATAAGAACGGGCCAGATATTGGCCGAAGCTTGGCCGACGGTTCCAACCGTGACCTGCTCCGCCGCGCGAGCGGGCGCGGTGGTCAGACCCGCCAGCACAACCACAAACGCCGCAAACAGCCGCAAAACCGCTTTACCCCGCATTTGCTCCTCGCCTCACTGTTTTCCGGCGTGCACGCGGAAATGGCTTGCAATCTCCGTGCCGGTTGTCTTCCAGACGCCCCCATGTTGGCCGATGTAGCGCAACGCCGCATCGAAGGCATCGATGCGGTGCGGGACGCCTGTGAGATAGGGGTGGATTGCAATCGCCATCACCCGGCCCGATGTTGCGCCCTCGCGATAGAGCACATCGAATTGCCGGCAAATCATCTCGCCGAACTCTTTGGCGGTCCGGTGAAACTTCTCGAATGCTGGCTTGTCATTGATCTCGTGGCTGTACGGCACGCTGACCAGTGTTTGCCCGGTATCGAGCGTCATGAGATACGGCTGGTCGTCGTTGGTCCAGTCGCAGACGTAATCGCAGCCCTCGGCGGCGAGGAGATCGAGCGTGTCCCAGGTCTCCTGCAGGCCGGAACCGAGCCAGCCGCGCGGTCGCGCGCCGGTCGCCCGCTCAATAGTTGCGAGCGAATTCTTGATGATGCGCGGCTCATCGCCCGGCGATGCGGCGTTAAGACGGCGCGTATTGCTTTCGCAATGGCCCATCCATTCCCACTTGCGCTTGTTGCCTTCCTCGATGATGGCCGGATGCTCGGCACACAGCTCGCTGTTGAGCGCAACCGTCCCGCGGATGCCGTGACGATCGAGCAGTTCCATCAGCCGGAACACGCCGACGCGGTTGCCGTAGTCGCGCGACGACCAGGTGGGAACGTCGGGCACCGGCACGCTAGTGCCGCCGGCAGCGGGCGGGACTTTCTCGTCGAGCGCAAAAAACTCGATGTTGGGAATGACCCACAGCGCGACGCGCGCGCCGTTCGGCCAGTGCAGCGGCGGACGGTGGATGATCGGCGAGTAGGGAAATGGACCGTAGCGGGCAGGCTTCATGTCAGCTCGCTTTTTTCACGGCCGGATTTTTGGCGAGGTGGGCGATCACCTCGTCGACGTGCATCACATCGGCATATTTGTGGTGCATGTCGAATAGGTTCACTTTGTGCGACAGCTCGCTGCGATCGAAGCAACATTCTTCCGCGAGCACGACATGATAACCGTGCGAATAGGCGTCGACTGCGCTTGCCCGCACGCAGCCTGACGTGCTCTCGCCGCATACGATCAGCGTTTGGATGCCGAGTTGTGTGAGGTGCGCGGCGAGCGGCGTGCCGTAGAAAGCGCTGGCGCGCTGCTTGGTGATGACCACATCGCCCGGCTGTGGCTTGAACTCCGGCCGGATGGCGTAGTCGGATGCCTCGACGGATGGCTTCACGCGTTTGGTCGCGTTGACGAACGCTGGACGGCTTTCGCTGCGCACGTCGCCGGTCGAATAGAAAACCGGCAATCCGGCCGCGCGTGCCGCGGCGAACAGGCGCTTGGTCGGCTCGATTGCCTCATAGGCATAGTGGCCGCAGGCGCTTGGATAAGCCTTGGCGATGTTCGCGGGCGGATGCGGACCACCGCGGTAAACGAGCTCATAGAGGTCGATGGCCAGCAGCGCCGGCGCCGACCCGACGAAGGTCTTGCGCCGGTAGCAGGAATAGACCTCCAGAATGTCCGGGGTCACGATGTCTTTCCAGCAATGGTCTTCGAAATCGTGGCTCATGCGCTTTCTCTCAAATCGGTCGTTCTGAGTTGTCGGACAAAGTCTTAGCTGGCCCCCAGCCTAGGTGGCTCGTGCGGCACGGTAGGCAGGATACCTTCAATTTGGCGAACCGTCCTAGCGGGTATTTTCACGGCAGTGGCGTGCAGCCAATGGCGCATAACTCAGCCGGACCCGGGCCCCGTCAGAGAACAAAGTGAGAACAATTGCCTGCCCAAGGTCAAGCTCGGAACGGCGCCTCAATAGTCAGGTTGCGCAGTATGTTGACGCAGCGCGCCTGGCGCGAGCGCGGCAGCCGCATCGCCGAGATCGGCCCCACCCCGGGGGCCCGCCGCAGGTTGGCTCTGCCGCCCGAGAGCTGGCGCCGAAGTAATAATTACGATGGAGCGGGTGAAGGGAATCGAACCCTCGTCATAAGCTTGGAAGGCTTCTGCTCTACCATTGAGCTACACCCGCGCACCTTGCTCGGCGCGCCGGCAAAATAGCGCATCCGGGCCGACCGGCAAGGGCGGATCGGCAAGGGCGGAAGTGACCATGGCGGGAATTTACTCGGCTAATGTGTCAGCCGCGCCGCCGCCACTGCCTGCTGGAATAATGTCTGCATCGCCGCGGTGATGTCCCCGTCGGTCGTCACCGAGAAAAACATCCCCGGCGACGCGCAGCTCTCCATATTCGGCGCGATCTGGCCTTGGAACGGCGCAATCCAATCATTGTACCAGGAATTGGTCGGCAGCGGCAGGTAGTCCGTGTACAGCACCGCGATCTGGATGCCGCGATTTTTGATCGTCGTGCACCACGTCGTGTTGAACGGCTGCTGACAGCGGTTGCTGTCCAAGGTTTGCGAACAGGACGACGACACTTCGTCGTCGACGCCGTCGCTAACGATGAACAGCACCTCCTGCGGCGTGCTGGCCGGCGTACCGGTGCCCGGCGACGGCATCAGCGTATTGATCGCCGACATTGCCGTTTCGAAATTCGTGTCGGTGTCGTTGTTCTGGTTGGTTTTGGTGAGCCAGTTGTTGGAATAAACCTCCTCGACATTGATATTTGCCGCAGCCGCCTGGGCGTTGGCGAGGTTCGACGTCAGCAGCTGGATGGTATTCAGTCCGGTGCTGTTGAAGGTATAGATTGCCGCCTGATACTGTTGGTTGGAGCCCTCCATCGACGCCGCCGAGCTCATCAGCGATTGGGTGGCGCTCGCCAAATTCTGCATGCGGGTCACGACACCCAGGTTCTTGGCCAGCGTATAATTGTCCTCACCGCCGGGATTGCCGAGATTGTCGGCAGCCGGATCGGACTCGTGACAGGCGAAGGCGCAACCGCCCTGCGCCGCCGTGCTGGCGACCATTGTCGCGATACCGGCGCTGGTGGCGGCGATATTCATAGACGGCGAATTGTCGAGGAGCAAATAGAAATCGATATTCGTCGTTAGACCGGCCTGCGCGGTCGATGAACCGGTGATCGTGGTCGTCGGATAGCCGAAGATACCCATGAACAAATTGGTCTTGGTCGCCGTATAATTGACAACGGCAGTCCGCCCGGTGGTCGAATCCGTCACCGTGGCGGATATATTGCTCAGCGTGACATTGGGTATATTGGCAGCCTCGGCGTTAAAGGTGTTTTGCGCCGTGGTCTGCGCCGCCGCGGACGTGCCCGTAATCGCTTGATGGTCGACAGCCGAAAGCGCGGCCGTGTCGGCCACCGCGTCGAGCTTTGCCTTGGCCGTATTCGCCGTACCGTAATCGACGCCGGCGCCGATGGCGAAGATGAGCGGTATCGCGGTGAGACCCATCATCAAGGCCATCGAGCCGCGCTCATCGCGGGGGAAGCGCCGCATTCGACTTAATGCGCGGCCAAACAAGCACACAAACTTAGTCATCTGCCGAAGCCCCGGAGCTCTGTTGCAATCACTCCCCCAAAGCCGAGTTTTGAAATTATCGACCGCGAAACAACGGCCGTGCACGCCCCTCCACGACGCGCACGCCGGCGGTGATAGGTGAAATCTCTGAATACGGGGTGAAACTACGTAGCGAAGAGTTGTTGCATCGGACTCACGCTTTTCAAATCAAGCTGGATAAAATTTTCGGAAATTTGCTTCAGTGCCACTGCTTCGTGTCGCGCTTCGATATCCGCCGGATGAGCGCGAGCCGCATCGGGTTCTGTGTCGAGCAGGGCGTCAGGCGACCTCGCGGGCGCTTTGCATTTCAAAAGGTGACCCTTGCTGGGAGTCGCCGACGTCTAGGGCGGGCCTCATCTCGAGTTCGAAAGTCCCACTGACCGCGACGTAGACCTGGTCGCAATTGGCATTTTCCGAGCGCACATAGCACAGCGCGTTGAGCCGATCGACGAAGAGACCGCCGCGCGTTCCGCTCTGGTCTCGTACCACCCAGTTTCCGTGACGGTCTTGTCCCACCATGAACAGTGGAGCTTGCAGACACGAGGGGGGTTCGGCTGTTTGTTCTTTTGTCATCTTTATTCTCGCCAAATTCAGCGCCGCAGAATCAATTATTCGAATGTCTGAATCTCGCGACAACTAATTCAGCGACGGCTCATGGGACCGGAAGATCATCGTCATGCTTCGAGGTCAGCGTATATTGGCTATGGAACAGCTCGCTTTCGACCGCGGCGCGATTTCTGCGCTCGCCGGCGAAGGCGTGCGACAGTTGTGCGACCAACTTACGCCATTCGCCGATTGCCATTGCCACGAAGGCCGCGAGTGTCGGCGCCCGCCTCCACACGATATCGATCGCTTTACCGAGCGGCTCGACCAAGCGGCTGCCTTGGTTCTCGATGTCGAGCTCAAGCGCGCTATTGAGAAACATCATGGCGCAACCGGCCGGCGCCGTCTTATTGCGCGCAAAACGCACGGCCGAGCGCCGGAGTACGAAAATGCCGCCGCAACCGCCTTCGGCGTCGCGCGCCACCCAAAAACCGCGGTTGTTCCGGGCGATGTAGAATAACGGAATAGTTTCGCTGAGCACGGTGAGATCCGGCCGCTTTGGAAGCTCGGCGGTGCCGCCGACGCTGCGCAGCACCGGCCGACGCATGTCGGAGCTCCGGATGGAATCGCCAACCGCGGACCTGAGGGTCGCCCGTCCAGTCGAACTGGCTAAACCAAAATCCTTGAAGAGGCCGCTCATTTCCCGTTCTTCTTTGTTGTCCAGCTTTAGATCGATTTTTTTAGCTGCCCCGAATTCGAGTCCCACGCGCTGCCGTTACCCGGACTAATTTCATGTCCCGCTTCTGTTGCTGTTTCTGAAACATCAGCTGCCGGCAGCGTCTGATGTCTTCGTCAACCCGGCGCAGTTCCCATTCGGAAACCGCATGTTTGGCCGGATAGGCAACCAGGGCATCCAGCCTCTCGGCGAGTTCGTGCCAGAACCGCCGTCTGACCGGCTTCGACTGCGAACCAATGGAAACGGCACTCATGGGAGCTCCATAGTGTTGCTTTTGGCTCCTGCGAATCTGCTCTTCCGGCCATATAAATTCGAGACGGAAATCGCCGCTTTCTCATAAAGGCGGCATAAGAGCGTAAACGGATCGGAATCGCGGCCGCGTTCACGCAAAATTCTCGCAACAAACGAACGCAGTCCGCACCGGTTCGACGCGAGGCACGGAGGCACCATGACGCGAATCGGCTGCCGCCATACGGCGCGCCTGGAGAAACGCGCGCAACATCGCAAGCGGCATGACGTCATGACTGCCGTCGGCGGTATCGTCCAGCGTCACCGGGAGGTTGGGCTGACGCGACAACGAGCAAGACCAAATGTCGTCCTCGCAGATCAGCCGGCGCAGACGCCAGCCCGGCAGTTCCAGATCGATCAATGCCAGAACGACGTCGGCCCAGGCACCCGATTCGACCAGACGGCCCAATTGTGTGGCGTTGCCGGACTGGGCCAGAACCGGAACGCGGCTACAGGCGCCGGCAATGACCTTCGCAAAAAGATCACGCGTCAGCTTCGGCGCGAGGCAAACGGCCTCGTCCAGCCGATCGAGCAACACCGCATGGTCGCACACAAATGCCATTTTCCGAATCCAGCGCGACAAAGCCGGACCATTCGGCCCGCGTGCTATAACATGAGCCCTGACCCCGTAAAAAAACGAGAGGGCGACGGCCGGAATGATATAAACCCCGCATAGGAAATCGACGCCGCTTTCATAAGCTCCCGACGGGCGATTCGAGGCGATTTTCCGCCGCGCCCTAGGGCAACCGCGTCAACGGCTGTCTACGCTGCTGTGTCGACGGAGAAATTTCCCGCTTCGGGCCTATCCCCCCATCGCGGCCGTAGTGCTAATTTCGGCCCATAAGACCACGGCATTCGGTAAGGCAGGCATGAGCGACGCAGGCTCGCAGGCGACTTCGCTTCTCGATCGCGCGCTTGCGGCGGCGTCGCAGAACCTGCGCGTCGAGAAGCTCCTGTTCCAGCTCGGACTCGATCCGACCCACCTCACCGTCAGCGACGTATTCAATCGCCTGGTCGACATTACGCTGGCGCACATCAACTTCGCCAACATGATGGCGCTGCTGGGTGCGATATTTTTTGTCGCCACGCTGATGGTGCGCACGATCGTGCCGTTGCGCATCATCGGTATCATCAGCAACTTGTTTTTCATCTGTTACGGCGCGCTGGCCGGCGCGGTGCCGACCTTCCTGCTCTATCTGCTGTCGCTACCGATCAACGTTTTGCGGCTGCGCCAGATGCTCAATCTGGTCAAGAAAGCGCGGCTCTCCGCACAAGGCGATCTGTCGATGGACTGGCTGCGGCCGTTCATGATCCCGCGAAAATATCGCGCCGGCGAGGTGCTGTTCCGCAAAGGCGACGTGGCAAAGGAGATGTTTCTCACCATCACCGGGAGATTTCTGGTTACTGAAATCGGCGTTGAAATCCCGCCGGGCCGGATGATGGGCGAGCTTGGCTTCGTCGACCCGAAGAACAGGCGAACACAAACCGTCGAATGCACGGCAGACGCCGACGTCCTGACCATCACCTATGAAAAGCTGCTCGAGCTTTATTTCCAAAACCCCGAATTCGGCTATTACTTCCTGCGCCTGACGACCGAGCGCCTGATGCAGAATATTGCACGGCTCGAAGCCGTCGTCGAAGCGAACAAGCAGGATATTTCGCGGCTCGAAGGAATCGTCGAGGCGGGCAAACCGATGTCCCCTGAAAAAGTGGCATCCAGCTAGAATAGCGACGCCGCGATTGGCCGCGCGAAATCACTTACGCGGCCTTTATATCTGACACGAACACCCGATCTGGAATTCCTATGACGCGCGCTTCACATCGGTGGGGAGCGGCGATTGCCGGCACATGCGGCAACAAGGAGCGACTATCATGAAGCGTCTATTTTGCGCCAGGAAGGGCGAGCTCTCCGCCGTAGCGGCGGTCGTCACAATGCTCGCAGCCGGCATGATGGCGAAGAGCGGCGCAGCGGCCTTTTTGCTTCATCTTGGCCAGTAGCTGGGCCCCGCATCGAACACTCCCAGATGCTGCCTAGTAGGTAGGGCAAGCGGACGACATAAACTCGCCGATCTGCAATGGGTATACGCCAAGGCGCTGTTTCGATGTGACCGCAATCCTATCATCCCGATCATCGCCCGACACTTATAGGATTCCTATACGATTGCACCCTTCGCCCCTCTCGAATTCCTATGAGATTGGTGACACCTAATCACCCGCGAACGGCGGCGTTTATTGCGTCGGCTTGATTCAGATCAAGATAGCGCGCCGCCGATGGGCGCCTGGTGTCGCCTGGGAAATTTTATTCGGAGACTTCCGATGATGGACGCCGTCATGATGGCGATCGCTTTCGTCTTTTTCGCGCTGTCGATCGCTTACTGCTACGCCTGCGACCGGCTCTGAGGAGAACCGTCATGATCTTCGATTATTCGCTCGCCGGTCTCGTGACCGCGGGGCTACTCTTTTATCTGATCTACGCCCTGCTCAAGCCCGAACTGTTCTGAAGGACAACGACCATGACCGTCATCGGCTGGGTCCAGATTCTGCTTTATTGCGCGATCATCATCGCCATCACGCCGGTCCTCGGCGCCTATATGACGCGGGTATTCAACGGCGAGCGCACCTGGCTGACGCCGATCCTGCGCCCGGTCGAAATCGTGATCTACAAGATTGCGGGCGTCGACGAGCGCCAGGAGCAGCATGCATTGACCTACACGGTCGGCATGCTGCTGTTTCACGTCGGCGGGTTGCTCATTCTTTATGTGTTGATGCGCACACAGGCGTTTTTGCCGTTCAACCCTGAGGGCCAGAGCGCCGTCGAAGAAGGCTTGTCGCTCAATACGGCGATGAGCTTCATCACCAATACCAATTGGCAGAACTACGCCGGCGAAAACACGATGTCTTACCTCGTGCAGATGCTCGGCCTGACGCACCAGAACTTTTTGTCGGCGGCAACCGGCGTCGTACTTGCAATCGCCGTGATTTGCGGCTTCGCGCGCCACTCGGTCCGCACCGTCGGCAATTTCTGGGTCGATATCACCCGCTGCACGCTTTACATCCTCATTCCGATCTGCGTGCCCTATGCGCTGTTCCTTATCTGGCAGGGCATCCCGCAAACGCTCGGCCCTTACGTCGACGCCACCACGCTCGAAGGCGTCAAGCAACACATCGCAGTCGGGCCGGTCGCTTCGCAGATCGCCATCAAAATGCTTGGCACCAACGGCGGCGGCTTCTTCAACGCCAATGCCTCCCATCCATTCGAGAACCCGACAGCGCTGTCGAACTACGTGCAGATCATCTCGATCTTCGCGCTCGGCGCGGCACTGACCAACGTGTTCGGCCGCATGGTGGGCAGCCAGCGGCAGGGCTGGGCCATCCTCGCCGTGATGGGCGTCCTGTTCATCGCCGGCGTGTTCTTTTGCTACTGGGCTGAGGCCCATGGCAACGATGCGCTCAATGCGCTCGGGCTCACCGGCGGCAACATGGAGGGCAAGGAAACCCGTTTTGGCATCGTCGCTTCGGCCCTGTTCGCCGTCATCACCACCGCCGCCTCATGCGGCGCAGTGAACGCCATGCACGACAGCTTCACCGCGCTCGGCGGCATGATCCCGCTGATCAATATTCAGCTTGGCGAGATCATCGTCGGCGGCGTCGGCTCCGGCATGTACGGCATGCTGCTGTTCGTCATCATCTCCATATTCGTCGCCGGCCTGATGGTGGGTCGCACGCCGGAATATGTCGGCAAGAAGATCGAGGCCAAGGAAGTCAAGATGGCGATGCTCGCCATCTTGGTCCTGCCGCTGATGTATCTCGGCTGGACCGCCGTCGCCATGCTGGTGCCGTCGGCCGTGGCCTCGATGAACAATCCCGGCCCGCATGGCTTCACCGAGGTCCTTTACGCTTACACCTCGATGGACGGCAATAACGGCTCGGCGTTTGCCGGATTGAACGGCAACACGATGTTCTACAACCTCAGCGGCGTCGTCGCGATGGGTGTCGGCCGCTTCTGGATGATCATCCCGACCATGGCGATCGCCGGCACGCTCGCCGCCAAGAAGCTGGTGCCCGCTTCCGCCGGCACTTTTCCGACCGACGGCGGCCTGTTCGTGGGTCTCGTCGTCGGGGTGATCCTGATTGTTGGCGGCCTCACCTTTTTCCCGGCACTGGCGCTCGGCCCGATCGTCGAGCAGCTCGCGATCAACGCCGGCACGCTTTTCTCTTCCAATTAAGGATTGGAGTGACTTCGATGGAAACCTCGACCCTGCGCAAGAGCATGCCCGTCTCGGCGCTGTTCGATCCGAAGATCGTTATGCCGGCCATCGGCTCCGCCTTCGTCAAGCTCGATCCGCGCACGCTCATGAAGAATCCCGTCATGTTCGTGCTCGAGGTCGTGACGGCGCTGACAACCGTCGTCCTGATTCGCGACCTCATGGTCGGCGGCGGCCATATCGCATTCGAGTTTCAGATCATTCTGTGGCTGTGGTTCACCGTGTTGTTTGCCAATTTCGCCGAAGCCGTCGCCGAAGGCCGCGGCAAGGCGCAGGCCGACACGCTGCGCCGTCAGCGTACCGGCACGCAGGCCAAGCTTCTGACCGCCGCCGGCGACAGCCAGAACTTCCGCCTGGTGGCTTCGACCGAGCTTAAAGTCGGCGACGTCGTGCTGGTCGAACCCGGCGACCTCATCCCCTCGGACGGCGAAGTGATCGAAGGTATGGCTTCGGTCAATGAAGCGGCCATCACCGGCGAATTGGCTCCCGTCATCCGTGAATTGGGCGGCGACCGCTCTGCGGTGACCGGGGGCACCCAGGTGCTGTCCGACTGGATCCGGGTCCGCATCACCGCGGCAGCCGGCTCGACCTTTCTCGACCGCATGATCCGGCTGGTCGAAGGCGCCGAACGGCAAAAAACGCCGAACGAAATCGCGCTCAATATTCTTTTGATCGGCTTGACCATCATCTTCGTGTTCGCCACCGCGACGATCCCGAGCTACGTTTATTATGCCGGCAGCACCATTTCCGTCGTGATTTTGGTGGCGCTGTTCGTTACGCTCATTCCGACCACGATCGGCGCGCTACTGTCCGCGATTGGCATTGCCGGTATGGACCGCTTGGTGCGCTTCAACGTGCTGGCGATGTCCGGCCGCGCGGTCGAGGCCGCAGGCGACGTCGACACTCTCCTCCTCGACAAGACCGGCACCATCACGCTCGGCAATCGGCAGGCCACCGAGTTCAAGCCCGTGCGCGGAGTGACCGAGCAGGAATTGGCCGATGCCGCGCAGCTTGCGTCACTCGCCGATGAAACCCCCGAAGGGCGCTCGATCGTCGTGCTGGCCAAGGAGAAATACGGCATTCGCGGCCGCGACCTGCAAGAGTTGCAGGCCAGTTTCATCCCATTTTCCGCGCAGACACGGATGAGCGGCGTTGAAATCGGCGCATCCTGGGTTCGCAAAGGCGCGGTGGACGCCATCTTGAATTTTCTCAACGGACCGCCGACAGCGGTCGTAGCCGGCGCCGCCGTGCAGGCACTGCGGCCGAGCATGAGCGGGGAGACCGTCCGCGAGATCACGACCATCGCCGACACCATCGCCAAAGCCGGCGGCACGCCGCTCGCGGTCGCCAAAGACGGCCGCCTGCTCGGCGTCGTTCACCTCAAAGATATCGTCAAGGGCGGCATCCGCGAGCGCTTTGCCGAACTACGCCGCATGGGCATTCGCACCGTCATGATCACCGGCGACAACCCGATGACCGCCGCTGCAATCGCGGCAGAAGCCGGCGTCGACGATTTCCTCGCTCAAGCGACGCCGGAGGAGAAGCTGCGGCTCATTCGCGACGAGCAAGCCAAGGGCAAGCTGGTCGCGATGTGCGGCGACGGCACCAACGACGCGCCGGCGCTAGCTCAAGCCGATGTCGGCGTGGCGATGAACACCGGGACCCAGGCCGCGCGCGAGGCCGGCAACATGGTCGACCTCGATTCCAACCCGACCAAGCTCATTGAGATCGTCGAGATCGGCAAGCAATTGCTCATGACCCGCGGTGCGCTCACGACCTTCTCCATCGCCAACGACGTGGCGAAATACTTCGCCATCATCCCGGCGATGTTCGTCGCCTTCTATCCGCAATTGCAGGCGCTGAACATCATGAAGCTGCAAACGCCCGAAAGCGCCATCCTGTCCGCGATCATTTTCAATGCGCTGATCATCATTGCGCTTATTCCGTTGTCGCTCAAAGGCGTGCGCTATCGACCGATCGGCGCCGCGGCGCTGTTGCGCCGCAATCTGTGGATCTACGGCGCCGGCGGGGTGATCATTCCATTCGTCGGCATCAAGGCGATCGATCTCGTCGTCGGCGCCTTGCATCTGGTTTAAGGAGAATTGCCATGTTGCGCGAAATCCGTCCGGCGATCGTCGTCCTGGTTGCGCTCACGCTGATCACCGGCCTCGCCTATCCGCTGGTCATGACCGGGATCGCCCAGGCTGTCTTTCCCTATCAGGCGAATGGCAGCATGATCGAACGAAACGGTACGGTCGTCGGATCTGCGCTCATCGGCCAGGAATTCGACAGCGACAAATATTTCCATGGCCGGCCGTCGGCGACGACCGCGCCGGACCCCAAGGATCCGACAAAAACGATCGCTGCGCCTTACAATGCCGACAATTCCGGCGGCTCCAATCTCGGACCGTCCAACAAGGCGCTGATCGACCGCGTCAAAGGCGACATGGACAAGCTGAAAAAGGAGAACCCGTCGATGCCGGTGCCGGCCGACCTGGTCACGACCTCGGCCAGCGGCCTCGATCCCGACATTTCGCCGGCGGGCGCCCTTTTCCAAGTGCCCCGTATTGCCAAGGCCCGCAATCTGCCGGAAGATCGCGTCCGGCAGCTCGTCGACGACAACACGGAAGGCCGCTGGCTCGGCCTTCTGGGCGAGCCGCGCGTCAATGTTCTGCAGCTCAATCTTGCGCTCGACCGGTTGACCGCTGGATAATATCAAGAGCGCCCATAGCTTGAGACCCATCGGCGATGGCGGAGCAAAGGCGCGACCCCGAAAATAGGCCCTCCCCCGAGGCGCTCCTTGCGGCGGCGCGCCGCGAAGAGGGGCGCATCGGCAAGCTCCGAATTTTCGTCGGTGCAGCCCCCGGCGTCGGCAAGACCTATGAGATGCTGCAGCAGGCGCATGCCCGCAGAAAAGACGGCTACGACGTCGTCATCGGCATCGTCGAAACCCACGGCCGCCACGAGACCGAAGCATTGCTGACGGGTCTTGAAGCGGTCCCGCGGAAGCGCATCGAGTATAAAGGTCAGTCGCTCACCGAAATGGATCTCGACGCTATCATCGCGCGCCGGCCGCAGATCGTGCTGGTCGACGAGTTGGCCCATACGAATGTCGAAGGCAGCCGCCATCCAAAACGATATCTTGACGTCGAAGAGCTGATGCGCTGCGGCATCGACGTTTATACGACGGTCAATATCCAGCACATCGAAAGCCTCAACGACGTGGTGGCGCAGATCACCCATGTGCGCGTGCGCGAGACCGTCCCGGACGCCGTATTCGACCGCGCCGATGCCGTCGAGCTTGTCGATCTGACGCCGGACGACCTGATTCAGCGCCTCAGGGAAGGCAAGGTCTACGTCCCGAAACAGGCCGAGCGCGCCCTGGAACACTTCTTCTCGCCAGTCAATCTGACGGCGCTGCGCGAGCTTGCTCTGCGCCGCACCGCCGAACGGGTTGACGAGCAACTGCTCTCCGAGATGCAGGCGCATGCAATCCAGGGCCCGTGGGCGGCCGGCGAGCGGATTCTGGTCTGCATCAGCGAGGATGCCCGCTCCGCAGGACTGGTGCGCTACGCCAAACGGCTCGCCGACCGCTTGCATGGGCCATGGGTGGCGCTTTACGTCGAAGGCCGCCGCGCTTTGCAGCTCACTGAAGAAGAGCGCGATAGAGTTGCCGACACGCTGCGGCTCGCCGAGGCGCTTGGCGGCGAGGCCGTCACGCTGCCGGGGAGCGACCGCCGCATCGCCGACGATGTGATCGCCTATTCGCTGGCCAGTAATGTCACGCAGATCATCATCGGCAAATCCGCTCGCACCCGCTGGTTCGAGATCCTGCACGGTTCGGTGGTGCACGACTTGGTGCGCCGGTCGGGTAATATCAGCGTGCACGTCATTTCCGGCGACACCATCGCCGGCCAACCTATTCCGAAGAAATCGACGCGTCCGGCGGAGCAGGATTATCGCTTCGACCCGCGTCCTTACGCGGCCGCCTTGGCCGCCGTCGCCGCGGCGCTCGGCGTTGCCGAACTGATCGGCGCGGCCATCGGCCCCACCAACAGCGATCTGGTCTTCCTGACCGCCGTCGTAGTCATCGCCGTTCGTTTCGGGCTGTGGCCGTCGCTGTTTGCCAGCGTGGTTTCGGCGCTGGCCTACAATTTCTTCTTTCTGCCGCCAATTTACACCTTCACTATCGCCGATCCCCATAATGTGACCGCATTCGGCTTTTTCACGCTGGTCGCAGTCATCGTTTCCAGCGTCGCGGCGCGAGTGCGTAGCCAGGCGGTCGCGACCATGGAACGGGCACGCACCACCGAGTCGCTTTATGCATTCAGCCGCAAGCTCGCCGGCGCCGGCACACTCGACGATGTGTTGTGGGCAACCGCCTACCAGACGGCGCTGATGCTTAAGGTGCGGGTCGTGCTGCTGTTGCCGGAGAACGGCTCGATTGGGGTGCGCGCGGGTTACCCGCCGGAAGACATTCTCGACGATGCCGACATCGCAGCGGCAAAATGGGCGTGGGAAAACAATCGCGTTGCCGGCCGCGGTTCCGATACGTTACCGGGCGCCAAACGCCTGTTCCTGCCGATGCACACCGGGCGCGGCGCCATCGGCGTCATGGGCATCGACAGCGATAAGCCCGGTCCGCTGCTGACACCGGATCAACGGCGCCTGCTCGACGCACTGGGCGATCAAGGGGCGCTGGCCATTGAACGGGTGAAGCTGGTCGAAGAAATGGATCGCGTCGAACGGGCCGCCGAAACCGAGCGTCTGCGCTCGGCGCTGCTCACCTCGATCTCCCATGACCTGAAAACGCCGTTGGCGGCCGTGCTCGGCTCGGCCGGCACGCTTCGCGATCTCGCGGAAAGACTTTCGGCCAACGAAAAGGCGGAGCTGCTCGCCACGATTATCGACGAGTCCGAGCGACTCAACCGCTTCATCGCCAACTTGCTCGACATGACCAAGCTCGAATCCGGCGCCGTCACGCCAAATGTCGCATTGCACGATCTCGGCGAGATCGTCGGCAGCGCACTGCGCCGGGCGAGCCGCATTCTGTCGCGGCATCAAGTCGAGCTGGAGCTGGCGCCGGATTTGCCGATGCTGGAACTCGACGCCGTGCTGTTCGAGCAGGTGCTGTTCAATCTGCTCGACAATGCCGCCAAATACGCGCCACCGGAAACGACTGTGCGCATCCAGAGCTGGCGCAACGCCGACGTGGTCTACTTGCGTGTGCTCGATGAAGGCAGCGGCATTCCTGCATCAGATCTCGAGCATATCTTCGACAAGTTCTACCGCGCGCAGAAGACGGACCAGGTCCGCGCCGGCACCGGGCTTGGACTCGCCATCTCTCGCGGTTTTGTCGAGGCCATGCACGGCAGCATCGTCGCGGCTAACCGTTCCGATCGTTCCGGCGCGATGTTTACGATCGAATTGCCGGTACCGCGCCAAGGCCAGCGTCTGGATACCGCCGCATGACCGCCGCTCCGCTCCGTGTCTTGGTGGTCGACGACGAGCCGCCAATCCGCAAGCTCTTGCGCATGGGCCTTGCCGCGCAAGGTTATCAGACGCTTGAAGCGCCCAACGGCAAGACGGCGCTCGAGTTACTCGGCCAGTCGCCGGATTTGATTATTCTCGATCTGGGTCTGCCGGACATGCAGGGCCACGAACTGTTGCGCACCATCCGCACCCGCAACGAAAGCGTACCGATCGTCGTGCTGTCGAGCCGTGGCGACGAGGCCGGTAAAGTGCAGGCGCTCGATTTTGGCGCAGACGATTACGTGACAAAGCCGTTCGGCATGGACGAGTTGCTGGCGCGGATGCGCGCGGCGCTACGTCACCAATTGCAGACGCAGGGCGAACGACCGATCTTCCGTATCGGCGATCTCTCCGTCGATCTGGTGCGACGAGTCGTCAAGGTTGGCGACAAGGAGGTCAAGCTCTCGCCCAAGGAATACGAGCTATTGCGCGTCTTGGTCCAGCATGCCGGCAAGGTGCTGACTCATAAATTCTTGCTCGGTGAACTATGGGACGATCTGACCGACGCCCAATACCTGCGGGTCTATGTCCGGCAACTGCGGCAAAAAATCGAGGCCGATCCGGAGCGGCCGCAATACATTCTGACCGAAACCGGCATAGGCTATCGGATGCGCGCTCCCGATTGATGCATCACGGCCGATTGATCGGCTGCCGATTGCCGACGGAGCTTTGACGATTCATAGTGGTGGCTCCGCTTGAAGTATTGGCAATAACGGGAGCGATTATGGCCGATGAACTCGTGCTCTATACCAATCCGCAGTCGCGCGGCCGCATCGCCCGCTGGATGCTTGAGGAGATCGGTCGACCCTACGCGGTCGAGGTGGTCGATTACGCTTCGACGATGAAATCGCCGGGCTATCTGGCAATCAATCCGATGGGCAAGGTCCCGGCGTTACGGCACGCCGATGCGGTGGTCACCGAGACGGCGGCGATCTGCGCCTATCTGGCGGACGCTTTTCCGGAGGCCGGCCTTGCGCCGCCGCCGGGACACAAATTGCGCGCGCCTTATTACCGGTGGCTGTTTTTTACGGCCGGCCCGGTCGAATATGCCGTCAGCAACAAAGCGCTGGGCTTCATCGTACCGCCGGACCGCGAGCGGATGATCGGTTACGGCAATATCACGCAGGTGCTGGCCGTCCTCGAAGCCGCAGTTTCGCGCGCGGAATATCTGGTTGGCAACGAATTCACCGCGGCAGATCTCGTGGTCGGCTCACAGCTCGGCTTCGGCATGATGTTCGGCACGATCGAGAAACGTCCCGCATTCGAGCGGTATTGGCAGCGCGTGAGCGACCGCCCGGCATGTCAGCGGGCGAAAGAGTTTGACGATGCCAAGGCAACAGAGCTGAAGAAGGCGTGAGATCACTCTGGCCGTCCGAGTCTAACATTCGCTTCGCGAGTGTGCGGCTCGGGGGGAAGCGAATGTCAAATCTGCGCCGCCAGCCGCAGCAGCGGCTGGCCGACCCGGATCGTCTCCCCCTCACGGACATTATCGCAGAGGCCGAAGCCGTCCGGGGCAAACACGATAATAGTCGAGCCGTGTTCGAACCAGCCAAGCTCATCGCCTTTGCGGACGTCGACGCCGCAATCGATGATCTTGCGGCCGCGATAATCACGATTCAACGTCTGACCCAGACAATGCAAGCGAATGCTGGCGACCAGGATGGCCGCGACGGCGACCAAGGTCAGGCTCTGACCGCCGGCCGCAAGGGTTAATGGCAGTATGGCGCGTTCGTTCTTGCAGAACAGCCGCTCCACTCGCTTGAGCGCAATCGGATTGACGTTCCAGGTGTCGCCGGAGACGTAAATGACGCGATCTAGCCGGCTGTCGTATGGTGCATGGAAACGGTGATACATGCTCGATGTCAGCCGCAACGTCACGTAGCGGCCATTGCGATGCGCCTCGACCAGAGCGGGATCGCACAGCAGATCCTGGAGCGTGTAGGGAAATCCCTTGGCTTGATAGATCTCCGTTTCCGCAATTGCGCCGCAGGCTCCGATAATGGCGTCGCATGGACTGACCACAATGTCGGGGGCCCGCTCGATCGGCCGGACGCCTTCCCGCAGTTCGCGGATGAAGCAGTCGTGCAGGCTGCGGAATTTGGCCTGTTTCGCCTCGCTTAAATCGAGATCGGAGAACAGCCGCCAAATCCTGATCGACGCGTCGCGAATGAGCGGCTGCTCGATCCGGCTGAACCAACCGATGAACTGTGTCGCCAGTCGACGCGGAATCCGGTTGGTAAGGAGGAAATTAATGTCTTCCTGCTCGAAAATTCGAAGGATTTGAGTCCTGATCGTCATGGGACTGTTAAATCTCCGCGCTACACCGCGATTCGATGACATGGCGCTCGCTGAGTCTCGCCTTTTACGGCATTGGCGCCGCGACGGTTGCGACCTCGGTCGCAACCTTGAAGAAGCGGCTTGAACTGTCGCACGCCAAGCACAGATCGCTCGCCGGGCATTCCCGCATGGCGCGCCGGCTCGCGGGCTTGGTGCCGTTCTACGAATACGGCGACGATCGCTTCTTCTGTTCCGATGGCGCGCCGGCAGACATTGCCGCCCGGCGCCGCACCGGTTTCGAGCGACTTTCCACGCTTTACAAGACGCGATTCACCGAGACCATCCGGTACACAGCCGAGGCAAGCGAAAGCATTTCCGACCTTAAATTTACCGATGTCTATCGGGTGCCTTTTCAATATCGCCGCAAGGTCAGTGCCGATCTTCCCTCTGCGGCTTTTGTCCAATCGACCAGCGGCGTGACCCTGACCGATCTTGACGGCAATCGCTTCTACGATCTCAGCGGCTCGTACGGCATCAATGTCTTGGGTTACGATTTCTACAAGGCGGCCATCGAGCGCGGCATTTCGCGCGTGCGCGACCTCGGGCCGGTGCTGGGTCCCTATCATCCCGTTGTTCTCGAGAATACGAAAATTCTGAAGGAGATTTCCGGCCTCGATGAGGTGTCGTTTCACATGTCCGGCACCGAAGCCGTCATGCAGGCGGTGCGGCTTGCGCGCTACCATACCAAACGCTCGCATCTGGTACGTTTCTGCGGCGCCTATCACGGCTGGTGGGGCGACGTGCAGCCCGGTATCGGCAATCCGGTGCCGGCGAACGAGACCTACACGCTCACCGAAATGTCCGAGGAGACGCTGCGCGTGTTGCGTACCCGGCGCAATATCGCCTGCGTCCTGGTCAATCCGCTGCAGGCGCTGCACGTCAATACCTCCGACGCCACCGACTCCGCGCTTATCGACAGCTCGCGCGCCGCGCATTTCGACCGCGACGCCTATGCCGAATGGCTCAAGCGGCTGCGCGCGGTTTGCTCGGAGCGCAATATCGTCCTGATCTTCGATGAAGTCTTTGTCGGCTTCCGTCTCGCCAAGGGCGGCGCGCAAGAGTACTTCGGCGTGCGGGCCGATCTCGTGACTTACGGCAAAACGCTCGGCGGCGGACTGCCCATCGGCGCCGTTTGCGGCAAGAGCGCTTTGATGAAGCGCTTCCGCGACGACCGCCCGGGCGACATTTGCTTCGCCCGCGGCACGTTCAATTCGCATCCCTATGTCATGGCGGCCATGAACGAGTTCCTGCATTACCTGCAGGCGCCGGAGGCAACTGCGCTGTATCGCGACGCGGACTCGGTCTGGAACGAGCGGGCGCGAGCGCTCAACCGGCGGCTTGCCGCCGAGCAGCTGCCTGTCGCAGTGGCGAATATGTCGTCGATCTGGACGGTCTGCTACACGCAGCCGTCCCGCTATAATTGGATGCTGCAATATTATTTGCGCGCCGAGGGGCTTTTGCTGACCTGGACCGGCACCGGCCGTCTGGCTTTCAGCCTCAACTACAGCGAGGCGGAGTTCGCGGCAGTCGCAGATCGTTTTGTTGCCGCTGTAAAGGCTATGAAAGCGGACGGCTGGTGGTGGGGTAATCCGGCGATCACCAACAAGACGATCAAGCGGGCCGTCTTGAAGGAGATGGTGATGCGCCGGCTGTCTAGGGCGCGACCCCGTTAATGGCATCGGTCAAGTCGCGCCGGTCCGGAATTTGCGGTCAGCTGGTGCGCGGCAATTCCGGCAGCTCTTCGGCTTCCTCTTCGTCCCAATGGTGCAGGCCGATTTCGGGATCGATCAGCTCGCCGCGCAGCAAGGCGAACGGAGCCTTGTGATAAATCTTTATATCGTGAAACGGGTCGGTCAGGATCTTGGTGGCCCAAACCAAGCCGGTCTGGACGTCCTTGACGAGGAACAGCTGCACGGTGCGAAATATCACGCCGCCGATGCCGAGGGCGAGCCAGATCATCGCGACGTGATCGACGAATTCTCTGGTGCCGGCGGCAGGCCGGAAAAGGCCGAAAAAGCCCGGGCTGAAGTAGAGCACGACCGGCGATAATGCCCAGATCGTGAGGAGGACGACCTTGCGGCGCAGATTGTAACCGACCTTTATCTCCTCCTTATATTCATGCGTAGCGTTATTGACGACATCGTAATCCTTCGGTTCGAAGAAGAAGTGGCCGGTCTGCCGGGTCGTCATTGCCACCAGCCAACCGGCCAACGCCGAAACCGCCGGATCCTTGAAAATCATCACATAGGAGAACAGGAAGCTTAGCGCACTGACAAGATGCAGCGACTGGTTGATCCGGCTGTGGTGATAATAGCGGTGATCGTCCCAGCGCTGAGTCCGCAAAGCTTCGAGAAAGTTTTCCATGTGCTTTTTCCTGGTCAGTGCAGCCATCCAGCCTAAGTATGGCGATTCGGTGAATCCCTTGTGACAGAAAGGGCGAGCCGCGGTGACAGCAACCGCGTGTGACGGCTCCGTGACCGTCAGCGAACGAACTTGCAGATGAAGGCTGAAGACCGCTTTCAGCCCGCGGCGCGGACCGGCTGGGACTCGTAAGCATGATCGGCGCCGCCGTCTTTGCCGAACCGGATCAAGCAAAAATGCCCGAACGGCGGCATGGCGCGGCGCTCGATAAGCCGCATGCCCGCTGCTTGCCCGGCCCATCGCGTATAGCGCTCGAAGGAGAATTCCGTGCGCCAGCCGAGCTTGCGCGCCGCCGGCTGGAACCAATGCTCCAGCGAGCGCCGCAGACCCGCTTCGGCGCCGACCCGGCTGACGAGCACGATTTCGCCGCCGGGCTTCAACACGCGGGCAAATTCGTCCAGCGTCGCTTCGGGATTCGGCACCGTGGTGATGACATATTGCGCCACGACAACGTCGAACGAACTGTCGGCAAAAGACAGATGCTCCGCATCCATCACCCACAACCCTTCGACATTGCTTAGGCCTAGCTCGGCAACGCGCTCCTCGGCCTTGCGCAGCATGGGCGCGGAAATGTCCACGCCGCAGAGCCGGCAATTTTTTGAATAGAGCGACAGCGAAATTCCGGTGCCTATACCGACTTCAAGGATGCGGCCGCCGACACGCTCGGCGGCGGCGACTGCCGCGTGCCGGCCGCGCTCGAACACCGCTCCGAAAACCAGATCGTAAACCGGCGCCCAGCGCGCATAGGCCTTAGTAACCGTTTGATGGTCCAAATCCGTTTCAGACTGAGTGCTCATGCGTGGCCCTTGTGTTGCAAGTCGGTACAAGCGTTTGTCCAACCGGGTGGAGCTCGGTTTCGGAAATCGGCGTCGTCTCCGCTTCGCGGGCGCCCATCGCGACTTTGCGCGCATGCTCGATAAACTGCCGGGCACTGTTTTCCCAGGAATAACGCAGTGCGAATTCGCGGCACGACTCGCGGGAAATCCAAAGCGCCTGCATGCAGGCCGTGCGTAAGTCTTCGTTCAACACCCCGATTGGGTTGTCGCCGATCACGTCCTTCGGGCCGGTGACGGGGTAGGCGGCGACGGGAACGCCGCTGGCAAGCGCCTCGAGCTGCACGACACCAAAGGTATCGGTAAGGCTTGGAAAAACGAACACGTCGGCCGCGGCAAGATGGGCGGCGAGAATGCCGTTGTCCAACTGCCCGAGAAATTTTGCAGCGGGGAAACGCCGCTTGAGTTCCCCCTCCTGCGGCCCGGCGCCGATGACGACCTTAGTTCCGGGTAAATCGAGCGATAAGAATGCCGGAAGATTTTTTTCGACGGCAATCCGGCCGACGGACATAAAAATCGGCCGCGGAAAATCGAGATCAATGGCGCGATCGGGACGGAACAGTTCGACATCGACGCCCCGCGTCCACATGCCAAGGTTTGCAAATCCGCGCTCCGACAGCTCGGACATCAGCGACGGCGTTGCCACCATCGTGACCTCCGCGGCGCCGTGAAACCGCCGCAGGGCGTTGTAGATCCATTGTTGGGGGATTGGCGAACGCGCCGAAATATATTCGGGGAAGCGGGTCGTATAGCTGGTCGTGAACGGCCGCCCGCGCCGAATGCAATAGCCGCGAACGACATGGCCGATCGGACCCTCCGTGGCGAGGTGGATTGCGTCCGGTTTTGCGGCTTCGATGCGTTCGGCGACGCGTTTGCGCCGTGGCATGGCGAGCCGAAGACCGGGATAGGTCGGCACCGGAAAGGTCCAAAAACCTTCCGGAGACAGAAAGTCGATCTCGACGCCGAGCTTGGCCGCCGCGCGCGCTAGCGAGCCCAGAGTCCGCACCACGCCGTTGACCTGCGGACGCCATGCGTCCGTCGCCACCAAGATTTTCATTGCGGTGCTTTCGGCCGGTCTTGCGTGGTCGTCGCATTTTCGAATCGCATGCGACAACAATTACGATTTCATATCTCATTCGTGTGACGGTGCTGGAAGTTCCCTTCCATGAGCGCAGGGGGAGCGTAACACTGCTGTTACAAAGGGATGGGAATTTGCGGCCACGATTCGCCTATACGGAGTTGATTTGGCCCTGGCAGCATCGGTTCCGCTGACTGAGACGATCGTTCGCAGCTTCGGTCGAAATAAAATCGGCTTTGCGATCAGTCTCGTGATCGTCGGTATTGCAGCCGCCACGCTGTATCACTTGTTGCATGGGATCGACGCCAGCAGGGTCGTTACGGCGCTTCGAGCGCAGACCAAGTTTCATATTTTTCTTTCGGCGGCGCTCGTCGTTGCCGGCTACGCGAATCTCATCTGCTACGACTTGTTCGCGCTGAACACCATCGGCAAACACAAAATACCGTTGCGCGTCGTCGCGTTTGCGAGCTTCACCAGCTACACGATCGGACATTCGCTGGGCGCCGCAACGGTGACCTGCGGTCTGGTGCGGTTCCGGATCTATTCGTTCTGGAATTTGAATGTCATCGATATTACCAAAATCGCGTTCATCACCGGGATGACTTTTTGGCTGGGCAATATCTTCGTGCTCGGCGGCGCAATCGCCTACCAGCCGGACGCTCTCAGCGTCGTCGATCAGTTGCCGCCATGGACCAACCGATTGATCGGCCTGATGGGACTGGCCGCTATCGGCTGCTATCTGATTTGGCTCGTTCCGCGGCCGCGCACGGTCGGCCGCGCGAATTGGCGGATCGTGCTGCCAAATCTGCGCCGCACATTGCTGCAGGTCGGCATTGGCACGCTCGATCGCTGCTTGGCTTCGCTCTCCATCTTCATGCTGCTGCCGAACAGTCCCAGCGTCGGCTTTGCGACGATCATCGTCATCTTCGTCCTGGCCACTCTGCTCGGAGCGGTGAGCCATACACCCGGCAGCCTTGGCGTGGTCGAGGCTGCAATCCTCATCGGTCTGCCGCAATATCCGCGCGAGGATCTGCTCGCCACACTCCTGACATTTCGTCTACTCGATTTCTTTCTGCCGTTAGTGCTCGCCACCGCGATGTTCGGGCTGCGCGAACTGCGCCTCGTTACGCGCCGCGCGCAAGGCCAACGCACCGAAACTCCCCTAACCTTGTAAGGGCAATGCCACCGCGTTAAGGTTTCCGCCGGTCGAATTGGGGCGCGGTGGTGAGTGAGATTATGGCTCCAACGGAGCGGGGGAAGCAGCCGCGGGAGTGGATTAAGCGCGTTTTTGCAGCGGTAGTTTCGGTGGCCATGGTTCCGCTGGCCACGGTTCCAGTGGCGATGGCGGTGATTGGCGGATTAACCCGCCCAGCGGTCGCCGAAACGATCGAGTCCGCACTCGCCAAGGCTTACGAGAACAATCCGCAGCTCAATGCCCAGCGCGCGATCGTCCGGCAGACCGACGAGGGCGTGCCGCAGGCGCTGTCGGGCTATCGCCCAACGGTCACGGCGAATGCCTCCGTCAGCCGGCAATACACCGACATCCACGAAATCATCCCACCGACGCCGGGTCTCGTTCCCGCCGGTGCCGCTTTCTCGGACAAAGGACTGACCACGCCGTATTCAGTGGGCGCCACCGCCACGCAGACCATCTTTAATGGCGGACAGACCGGCAATAAGGTCCGAGCCGCCGAAAGCCAGGTATCTGCCGCGCGCGAGACACTGCGCGTCATGGAACAATCGGTGCTGCTGGCGGCCGCGACAGTTTACATGGACATGTCACGCGATACTGCGAATCTCGAGGTGCAGCAGAACAACGTTCGTGTTCTCGAGCGCACGCTCGAAGATACCCGCAACAGATTTTCCGCCGGCCAGGTCACATCGACTGACGTCGCCCAGTCGGAAGCGCAGCTGGCGGCGGCCGAAGCCACCATGCATTCCGCCGAGTCGACACTGATGACGACGCGCGCCAATTACCGGCGCATTATTGGCGTCGAACCGCAGAACCTTGCGGCAGCCTCGCCCGTCGACAAGCTCGCTCCCTCGACGCTGAACGCCGCCGTTGCGCTTGGGATTGCGCAAAATCCCAATGTGCTCGGGGCGCTGTACGGCGTCGACGTCGCGCAATTGCAGGTCAAGATAGCGGAAGGCGCATTGTGGCCGACGCTGACCGGGCAGTACAACATCCAGCAGCAGATTTTTCCGACGATCACAACGCCGCGATCGTTCACCGACACGGTGGCGCTCAATTTATCGGTCCCACTGTACCAGGGCGGCGCCGAATACTCGAATATCCGCTCGAACAAGGAAGCTTTGGACCAGAAGCGTCTGAACGTCGATCAAGTGCGCGATCAGACGCGCGCCGACGTCGTCGAGGCCTGGGGCCAATTGCAGGCGGCGAAAGCACAGGTCGCCGCGGCCGAGCGGCAGAATGACGCCGCCGAGAGAGCGCTCACCGGCGTGCGCAACGAGGCTCTCGCCGGCCAGCGCACGACGCAGGACGTCCTTAATGCCGAGCAGGTCCTGGTCAATGCGCGGCAGAGCCTGATCGTGGCGCAGCACGATCGGGTCGTCGCCTCCTACAGCCTATTGGCCGCGGTCGGCCGGCTCTCGGCCGATGAACTGAAGCTGACGGTGTCGGTCTATGATCCCATGGTGCACTACCAGCAGGTGCGAGACTCCTGGATCGGCGTCCGCACGCCAAGCGGGCAATAGTTTTCGGATAGGCGGACGCTCAGGACTCGGAAAGGCCGCCCACCGTTTCGATAAATTGCACGATGGTGTCGACGCCCTCCCCGCGGCGAAGATTAGTCATGACAAAGGGCCGCGCCCCCCGCATTTTCTTCGCATCCGTTTCCATTTTTGGCAGCGACGCGCCGACATGAGGAGCAAGATCGATTTTGTTGATCACCAGGAGATCCGAGCGAGTAATCCCCGGCCCGCCTTTGGACGGAATCTTGTCTCCGCCCGCGACATCGATCACGTAGATCGTCAAATCGGCAAGCTCAGGCGAGAAGGTCGCGGCAAGATTGTCGCCTCCGGATTCAATCAGCACCAGATCGAGGTCGGGAAATTTCGCCTGCATGTCGGCGACGGCGGCGAGATTCATCGAAGCATCCTCGCGTATCGCGGTATGCGGGCAACCACCGGTTTCGACGCCGACGATACGCTGCGCGTCGAGCGAGCCCGACCGGACCAGAAACTCGGCATCCCATTTGGTATAAATGTCGTTGGTAATGGCGGCGATGTCGTAGGTTTCCCGCATCGACTTGCAGAGTGCATCCATCAACGCGGTCTTGCCGGATCCGACCGGGCCGCCGATACCGACGCGTAAAGGGCCATTGCGGTTGGACATCGCCGATCCTCAGCTGCGAAACAGAGCGGGTATATTGCGTCTCATGGCGGGCGCTCGCAATGTCGGCGCGAAATGTGGCGCTGCCTAGATCGTCGAGGCTCGCGCCAAGCGCCCGCCGCATCGTTCCCGAAACTGTCGGCTCGAGCGATCGCAAGACGCACTGGCTCTCGGTGTGGCCGAGCGGAACCAGGCGCATGGCCGCGGAAATCCAATTCGACGACAAAGCGGTCAGAAAGCCGTGCAGCGCCGGATTAAGAGCGATGGCGTGCCCGGCGCAGGCCGCGGCAACGGCGATCGGATAAGCGACCGGCCCCTTCCAATGGTCGCGGAGCTTATGCAGGGCGGGACACGGCCACGCCGTCTGGGTCACTTCAAGAAACGTGCGGCCTAAGGCGGTCGTTTCCTGGAAGCGCTCGCGCGTCGGCACGAACGATGCCGCCAGTTCGGCCACATTGACGAACGCCCGGTCGTCGCCGCGATCCACCGCACGATAGGCGTGACTAAAGAAAATTCCATCGTTCAGGCCCGATCCCGCGACCAGCATCGCTTCGAGCCAGCGCCGCAAGCTCGCGGTATCGGCAATGTCGCCGGCCTCCACCGCCCATTCGATGCCGCTCGAATAAGCAAACGCGCCGATCGGATAGGCCGGCGACAGCCAAGTCATGAGGCGAAACAACCCTTCGGCATCGAGATCGTGCACTGCCTGCCGTTCCTCCTGCTGTGGGCGACAATCCGGCCGTTCTCTGCCGCCTCAATACTCGGCGCCGGCCCTGCGTTTGCGCGCAGCCGAACGCCAACAGCGCCCGCCATCGCGCGTGACGGCCTCACTCATGACGATGCTCATGCGCGCCGGCATTCGCGCTCCGGCGCCTTTCGATAGGCGCCGCCCTCGGGATCGAACGGCGCCTCGATTTCGATTATTTCCGCTCCGAGCCGGACGGCAAGATCGGCGATGACATGATCGCGGCGAACCCGCAACGCGCCGTTCATAAGCTGCGTCGGCAAATGGCGGTTGCCGAGATGCCAAGCGAGGCGCGCCAGTTGGCGCGGATCGGCGCAGCGGATTTCCAGGAGCGGCTCAGGCGCGGCGACAACCTCGACGAGCCGTCCGTCATCGAGGAGCAGCGCATCGCCGCCTTGCAGCTCCGTGGGCGAGGGCAGATCGAGCAAAAAAGCAGTGCCGTTCTTGCCGGTCATGGCGATGCGGCGGCGATGGCGATCCTCGTAATCGAGCACGACGCGATCGGCCACCTCGCCCGCCCAGGTATCCGCCGGCTTAATGGCTATCGCGCGCATGGTCGGAAAGCCCGGCTCTTGCATCAGAACAGGAAATAACGCTGCGCCATCGGTAGAACCTCTGCCGGCGCGCAAGTGAGCAATTCGCCATCGGCGCGCACTTCGTAAGTCTCGGGATCGACCTCTATCGTCGGCGTGGCGTCGTTGTGGATCATGCTTTTCTTCGAAATCTTGCCGCGGGTATTCTCCACGGCGACAAGCTTCTTTGCGATACCGAGTTTGTCGCCGAGGCCGGATTTCACCGCCGCTTTGGAGGAAAACACCACCGACGATGCCGTGCGGGCGCGGCCGAACGCGCCGAACATCGGCCGATAATGCACCGGCTGCGGCGTCGGGATCGAGGCATTGGGGTCGCCCATCGGCGCGGCGACGATGGAGCCGCCCTTGATGATGCAATCCGGCTTCACACCGAAGAAAGCAGGCGACCACAGCACGAGGTCGGCAAGCTTGCCCTTTTCGACCGAGCCGATCAGCTTCGACACGCCGTGCGCGATTGCCGGATTGATGGTGTATTTCGCGATATAGCGCTTGACCCGCGCGTTGTCGTTGTCGCCTTTTTCCTGCGGCAGGCGGCCACGCTGCTTTTTCATCTTATCGGCGGTCTGCCAGGTGCGAATGATGACCTCGCCGAGCCTGCCCATGGCTTGCGAATCCGACGACATCATCGAAAGCGCGCCAATGTCGTGCAAAATATCTTCGGCGGCGATTGTCTCCTTGCGGATTCGGCTCTCCGCGAAAGCAAGATCCTCGGCAATCGACGGATCGAGATGATGACATACCATCAGCATATCGAGATGTTCGTCGATGGTGTTTTTGGTGTATGGCCGGGTCGGATTGGTCGACGACGGCAATACGTTCTTTAAGCCCGCCACCTTGATAATGTCAGGCGCATGGCCGCCGCCGGCGCCTTCGGTGTGAAAGGCGTGAATGGTGCGGCCCTTGAAGGCCTTGATCGTGTCCTCGACAAAGCCCGACTCGTTGAGTGTGTCGGTGTGGATCATCACCTGGATGTCGTAGTCGTCGGCAACCGACAAACAGCAATCGATCGCCGCCGGCGTCGTGCCCCAGTCTTCGTGCAGTTTCAGCGCACAGGCGCCGGCCTTGATCATTTCCTCCAGCGCCGCCGGACGCGAGGCATTGCCTTTGCCGGCAAAACCGAGATTGACGGGGAAGTCATCGGCCGCCTGGATCATGCGCGCAATATGAAACGGCCCGGGCGTGCAGGTGGTCGCGAAGGTGCCGTGCGCCGGGCCGGTGCCGCCGCCGAGCATGGAGGTCACGCCCGACATCAAGGCTTCGTCGATCTGCTGCGGACATATGAAATGAATATGCGTGTCGAAGCCGCCGGCGGTCAGGATTTTGCCTTCGCCGGCAATCACCTCGGTGCCGGGACCGATGATGATGTCGACCTTGGGCTGGATATCGGGGTTGCCCGCCTTACCGATGGCGAAAATGTTGCCGCCCTTTAGGCCGATATCGGCCTTGACGATGCCCCAGTGATCCACGACGAGCGCATTGGTGATGACGGTATCGACCGCTCCCGCACGATTGGTGATCTGCGATTGACCCATGCCGTCGCGGATCACCTTGCCGCCGCCGAATTTCACCTCTTCGCCGTAAACCGTGAAATCCCGCTCGACCTCGATGACGAGATCGGTATCGGCCAGGCGAATGCGGTCGCCGGTGGTTGGGCCGAACATGTCGGCATAGATGGAACGCTGGATTTTCGCCGGCATGACAGTGCTCCCCTAAAGCTTTCCCATGACTTCTTGGCGGAAGCCGTAGACCACCCGCTTGCCGGCGGCTGCGACAAGAGTGACGTTGCGGGTCTGCCCGGGCTCGAAGCGCACTGCCGTTCCCGCGGCGATGTCGAGCCGCATACCGCGCGCCTTGTTGCGATCGAATTTCAGCGCCGGATTGGTCTCGAAGAAATGATAATGCGAGCCGACCTGGATCGGCCGGTCTCCGGTATTGGCGACCGTGAGCGTGACGGTGCGCCGCCCCTTGTTGAGCTCGATCTCGCCGCTCTGGATGAAATATTCGCCGGGGATCATTGCCATTCTCACCGTATCGGCTGATGCACGGTCACGAGCTTGGTGCCGTCCGGAAACGTCGCTTCGACCTGGATTTCCGGAATCATTTCGGCAATGCCGTCCATCACTTGCGCGCGCGTGAGCACATGAGCGCCTTTTTCCATCAGTTCGGCAACGCTGCGGCCGTCGCGCGCGCCCTCGAGGATGAAATCCGAAATCAGCGCAACGGCTTCCGGATGATTGAGCTTGAGGCCGCGCGCGAGGCGGCGCTGCGCCACCATCGCCGCCATCGAGATCAAAAGCTTATCCTTTTCACGCGGTGTAAGCTGCATGGCTCGCTAGTTCATCCATAGCCGCGGCAGCGGCGCTCCACCGAGCGCCGTGAGGAGCTTTGTTAGATCGTGCCGTAGCATCGCGCCACTGACGGCAACACAGCGAATAACGGTCAGGCCATTCCATGAGGAGACGCCGACTTCCCCCGCAAATTCTTGCTGCATCTCGCAAACCGCCGCAACATCCTCGTCACCGGCGGGAAACTTCACAAGGCTCGCGACGGCCGCGCCGCCAGCGGCTATCGCCCGTTCCGACAGGCTTTGGGCAATCGGTCCGTCGAGCCGGATGGTATCGGCAAAGCGCAACGCGCCGTCGACCCGCAGCCGCCAGCGATCGAAAAAACGCCCTGTAACGACGGTCTCGCCCATCGCCGACCGGCCAAAAATACACGCTTCCGCCAGCAGCAGACAGGCATCGCCGGCAAGATCGATCTCGATGTTGCGACGAAACCGCGCCCGGTCGAATAGGATCGTCTCCTGCGGCAGCCAAGCCAAAGAGCCGCCTGAACGCACGTCGATCTTCACGTCGGTCGCAGTGTCGGGGCCGAGCGAGCGGTAAATCTTTTCCGCCGCGGCTGTAGTAACCGTCAATGCGGCGCCGCTGCCGACCTTGAAATCGAGATCGAATCGATCTCCGCCGGTCATCCCGCCCGCAGTATTGATAATGACGGCCTCGATCCCATCGCCGGCGCTGTGCGGAAAGCGTATACGCAGCGAGCCCGCCTCGTGTACGCGCGCGGGTCGGCTATTCCCCGACGCAGCAGCCACGCTGACAGCAATGCGCCCGGTCGCGCGATTGGCGGCAAAGACCTCGTTGTTTCGTTGCGTGCGTGGCCGAAACATCGTTCATCAGATCGCACTTGTGCTTGTCGGATCGTCGTCCCGGATTCCCGCTCAGATGGCCATGGCCCGCCGCAGCGCCGCTTCGTCCAGATTGTCGCGATCGCATGCATAGACGACGGCGCCGCGATCCATGACGGCGAAATGATCGCCGAGCTCGCGGGCGAAGTCGAGATACTGCTCGACCAGCACGATGGCAATCTTGCCGAGCGACCGCAGATAGCTGATGGCGCGGCCGATGTCCTTGATGATCGAGGGCTGGATGCCTTCGGTCGGCTCGTCGAGGAGAAGAAGCCGCGGCCGCATCACGAGCGCACGACCGATAGCGAGCTGCTGCTGCTGGCCGCCGGACAAATCGCCGCCGCGGCGATGCAGCATGCCTTTGAGCACCGGAAACAGCGTGTACACGTCATCCGGAACACTGCGCTCGGCGCGGGTTAGCGGCGCGTAGCCGGTTTTCAGGTTTTCCTCGACGCTGAGCAGCGGAAAGATTTCGCGGCCCTTGCGGGACATAGGCGATGCCGCGCCGGGCGCGTTCCGGCGGCCGCAGCGCGGTGATGTCCTCATCTTCCCATCTGATGGCGCCGCTGCTGACCGGCTGATGGCCGGCGAGCGCGTCGAGAAGGCTCGTCTTGCCGACGCCGTTGCGGCCGAGTACGCAGGTCACCTTGCCCGGCTCGGCATTGAGCGACACGCGCGCGCAGCGCCTGCGCGGCGCCGTAGTGAAGATCGATGGCCTGTGCCTCGAGCATCGCTCAGCGTCCCAGATACACTTCGACCACACGCTCGTTGGCCGAGACTTCGTCGATCGTGCCTTCGGCCAGCACCGAGCCTTCGTGCAGACAAGTGACCTTGACGCCGAGCTCGCGCACGAAGGTCATGTCGTGCTCGACCACGACGACGGTGTGCTCGCGATTGATCTCCTTGAGCAGTTCCGCGGTCTGCTGCGTCTCCACGTCGGTCATGCCGGCGACCGGTTCGTCGACCAGCAGCAATTTCGGATCCTGCGCCAGCAGCATGCCGATCTCGAGCCATTGCTTCTGGCCGTGCGACAGGCGGCCGGCAAGGCGGTCCTGCACGGCCGTCAGACGGATCGTCTGCAATATTTCGTCGATGCGGCGGCGCTCGTCCGCTGTCTCCCGCGACCACAGCGTCGTGCGCGCGCGGCGATCGGCTTTGAGCGCGAGTTCGAGATTGTCATAGACGGTGTGGCTGTCGAATACGGTCGGCTTTTGGAATTTGCGGCCGATGCCAAGCTCGGCAATCTCGGTCTCGTCGAGCCGGGCCAGATCGTGGAACTTATCGAAAATCACCGCGCCCTTGTCCGGCCGGGTCTTGCCCGTGACCACGTCCATCATGGTCGTCTTGCCGGCGCCGTTCGGACCGATGATGGCGCGCATCTCGCCGGGCTCGATCGCGAAGGAAAGATTATTGAGCGCCCGAAACCCGTCGAACGACACCGTGACGCCCTCGATATAGAGAAGCGTTCGCTCGAAAGCCTCCATCGCCCGATCTTCGGCTAGCGCCAGTCGTTCTTGAATTTTCATCGCCCGATCCTCATTCCGCCGGCTGCGGCTCGGGCGGCGGCGCGGCAACGCCCTCCTCCGCGGCGGCGGATATCCGGGCGCGGCGCAAGCGCCGTCCAATGATGCAGGCTGCCGATGATGCCGCGCGGCAACAGCAGCGTCACGCCGATGAACAGGCCGCCGAGCATGAACAGCCAATACGGCGCCAGCACGCCCGAGGTGAAATAGGTCTTGGCGTAGTTGACCAGGATCGCGCCGACCGCGGCGCCGACCAGCGTGCCGCGGCCGCCGACCGCCACCCAAATCACAGCTTCGATCGAATTGCCGGGCGCGAATTCGCTCGGATTGATGATGCCGACCTGCGGCACGTAAAGCGCGCCGGCAATGCCGGCCATGCAGGCGGACAGCGTGAATACCAAAACCTTGTAGGATTCGACGCGATAGCCAAGAAACCGCGTACGAGCTTCGGCATCGCGGATGGCGATCAAGACCTTGCCGAATTTCGACGTGACGACGGCGCGGCAGACCAGAAAGCCGATCATCAGCGCGACGCAGGTGATCGAGAACAAAGCCGCCCGCGTCGTTTCCGCCTCGACATTGAAGCCGAGGATATCCTTGAAATCGGTCAGGCCGTTATTGCCGCCGAAGCCGAAATTGTTGCGGAAGAAGCCCAGCATCAGCGCATAAGTCAACGCCTGGGTTATGATCGACAGATAGACGCCGGTGACGCGGCTGCGAAACGCCAACCAGCCGAACACGAAGGCGAGCGCGCCGGGAACCAGCACGATCATCAGCGCGGCATAAGGAAAATGCTGGAAGCCGTACCAGGAATACGGCAGCTCCTTCCAATTCAGGAACACCATGAAATCCGGCAGGATCGGATTGGCATAGACGCCGCGGGTGCCGATCTGGCGCATCAGATACATGCCCATGGCGTAGCCGCCGAGCGCGAAGAACGCGCCTTGGCCGAGCGAGAGAATGCCGCAATAGCCCCAGATCAGATCGATCGACAAAGCGAGGATCGCGTAACAGAGATACTTGCCGAACAGCGCCACCAGATAAGTGGGAACGTGGAAGTCGGACGATTGCGGCACCGCGAGATTGAGCACGGGAACGGCGATCGCGATAGCCGCCACCGCGATCAGGAAGATCGTCGCGGTGCGATCGAGCGAACGGATGAGAATATGCGGTCTCACGCCTCGACCGCCCTTCCCTTGAGTGCGAACATGCCGCGCGGACGCTTTTGAATGAACAGGATGATCAGGACGAGAATGGCGATCTTGCCGAGCACCGCGCCGGCAAACGGCTCGAGGAACTTATTGGCGATGCCGAGCACGAACGAGCCGACGAATGTGCCCCACAGATTGCCGACGCCGCCGAATACGACGACCATGAAGCTGTCGATGATGTAGCTTTGGCCGAGATTGGGGCTGACATTATCGATCTGCGACAGCGCCACGCCGGCCATGCCGGCGATGCCGGAGCCCAAGCCCGAAAGTCAGCGCGTCGACCCGGCTGGTGCGGATGCCCATCGAGGCCGCCATGGCGCGGTTCTGGGTGACCGCCCGCATTTCCAGGCCAAACCGGGTGAACCGCAACAGCGCGAGCAGCGCGACGAACACCGCGAGCGCAAAACAGATGATCCAGAGCCGGTTATAGGTAATGGTGATGCCGCCGAGATCGAACGCGCCGCTCATGAACGACGGATTGCCGACCTCACGGTTGTTCGGCCCGAATGCGGTGCGCACGGCCTGCTGCAGGATCAGCGACAGCCCCCAGGTCGCCAGCAGCGTCTCCAGCGGCCGCCCGTAGAGGAAGCGGATGATGCAGCGTTCGATCAGTATTCCGACGCAGCCGGCGAACACGAATGCCAGCGGTATGGCCATGGCCAGCGAATAGTCGAACAGCGCCGGCGCATTGTTGCGGATGATCTCCTGCACGACATAGGTGACGTAGGCGCCGAGCATGACCATCTCGCCATGCGCCATGTTGATCACGCCCATGACGCCGAAGGTGATGGCAAGACCGATCGCGGCAAGCAGCAGCACCGAGCCGAGCGAAAGCCCGTACCAGGCGTTCTGCACGGCATCCCATATCGCCAGCCGCGTCTGGATCGCGCTGATGGCGTCGCTCGCGGCCTTGGCGACGACCGGCGTCTCGCGCGCGGGGATGTCGGCAAGCAGTCCCAGCGCATCCTGATCGCCGCGGTCGCGGACGACGGCAATCGCGCCGAGCTTGTCCGCCTCCGAGGTGCCCGGCGTCGTCAGCAGGATAGCCGCGCGCGCCTGTTCGAGCGCGACCTTGACCCGGTTGTCGGTTTCCTGAGCGAGGGCTTTTTCGACCGTGGGCAACGCGCCTGCCGCGCGCGACTTGAACACCGCTTGCGCCGCCGCGTATCGCTTATCCGGGTCGCGGGACAACAGCGTAAGCTGCCCAACCGCCGCATCGAGCGCGCCGCGCACCCGGTTATTGAGGTGAACGTTGTCGAGATCGGCCGGCGGCTCACCAGCCACCGCTTCGCCGGTGGCGGCATCGAACAGCTTTCCTGCCGAGTCCTGAATGTAGACCCTTTTTTGTTCGGCGCTGAACATCAGCTGGCCGTTTTGCAGCGCGCCGATGATGATTTCCGCCCGCGGACTGCCGCTGGCGATGACCTCGTTGATGCCGGCCAACGTCTCGTCGAAATCGTCGGCGGTGAAATGCGTGAGCGCGTCGTCGAGGGGCGCGGCATGGGCGCTGGCGCAGCCCAAAGCGAGAGACAAAGGCTAAAGCCAGCGCGACGAGGCAAGCTCGGCCAATACGCATCGCATTCATTCCCCGGCATCGCGACGGAGAGGCGACGCCGCCTCTCCGCAATTTCGGTGTCAACGGATCGCCGCGGCGCGGATTAGGTCCCGCCGCAGGTTTTGGTGACGGTGTTGTAGTTGCCGCAATTGAGCTTCACCCAATCCGCCACCAGATCCTTCGAGCCGGGAAGGTAGGGCGACCATGCCTCGCCGGGCACCAGGCTCTTGGTCTTCCACACCACGTCGAACTGGCCGTCGGCGCGGATTTCGCCGATGAAGACCGGCTTGGTGATGTAGTGGTTGGGCAGCATTTCGGAGACGCCGCCGGTCAGATTCGGCTGCTTGATGCCGGGCAGCGCCGCGATCACCTTGTCGGCGTTGGTGGTCTTCGCCTTCTCCACCGCCTTCACCCACATATTGAAGCCGATATAGTGCGCCTCCATCGGATCGTTGGTGGTGCGCTTCGGATTCTTGGTGAAGTCGTGCCACTCCTTGATGAAGGCGGCATTGGCCGGCGTCTTGATCGATTCGAAGTAGTTCCAAGCGGCAAGATGGCCGACCAGCGGCTTGGTATCGAGACCGGCGAGTTCTTCCTCGCCGACCGAGAACGCCATGACCGGAATGTCGGTCGCCTTGATGCCCTGGTTGCCGAGCTCCTTGTAGAACGGCACGTTGGCGTCGCCGTTGACGGTCGACACCACCGCCGTCTTCTTGCCGGCCGAGCCGAACGCCTTGATCTTGGAGACCTCGGTCTGCCAGTCGGAGAAGCCGAACGGGGTGTAATTGATCATGATATCCTCGTCGGCCACCCCTTTCTGCTTGAGGTAGGCTTCGAGGATCTTGTTGGTGGTGCGCGGATAGACGTAGTCGGTGCCTTCCAGCACCCAGCGCTTCACCGAGCCGCCGTCGGCGCTCATCAGATAATCGACCGCAGGAATGGCCTGCTGGTTCGGCGCCGCGCCGGTATAGAACACGTTGCGCTCGCCCTCTTCGCCTTCGAATTGGACGGGATAGAACAGAATGCTGTCGAGTTCCTTGAACACCGGCAGCACCGATTTGCGCGACACCGAGGTCCAGCAGCCGAACACCACGGCGACCTTGTCCTGGCTGATCAGCTCGCGCGCCTTTTCCGCGAACAGCGGCCAGTTCGAGGCCGGATCGACGACCACCGGCTCGAGCTTCTTGCCCAGCACCCCGCCCTTCTTGTTCTGCTCGGCGATCAGCATCAGCATCACGTCTTTCAGCGTCGTCTCGCTGATCGCCATGGTGCCGGACAGCGAATGAAGAATGCCGACCTTGATCGTGTCCTCGGCGTCCGCGGGAAACGCCCCCGCCAATCCAAGCGCAAGGCTACTTGCTCCGACGAGCCAGCCGCGGCGTGTGAGGGTATAGGTCTTTATGGAATCGCTGGACATGGATGAGCCTCGCTTTGCTTGGGCGAGCGCACGGACGGCGCCCTTTCGCTGAGGCAACGCAAGCGCATGTGCCAAATTCGAGTGACGCCAAGGCACTGAAAGATTTGGGAATTACGATTTACCGAAAAGCGGCGTTATTTTTTCAGCAGCGCTTCGCCTGCTTTATGGGCAGACTGCGAAGAGCGTGCGACTGGGCGCCATCATTCGCGATAAGGCGGCCATTTTCGCAACCGAGCGACCGCCGCAATAACGAGGCGTTCTTTTCGCAGCTCGACCAGAGTAATGGGAAAAACCTCAATGCCGCATTGAAATAGGAGGGTGCGGTTGTGACCGTTCTAAACGTGGCGCTACCGTCGGAAATCGCCGTCGCGTCGTTTCAATTCAAAAACCCTCGCGCGCCAACGCGACCATGCAGCCGGCCGCAATGACGACGGCCATCGATAGCGCCAAAAAGGCGCCGATGAACCCTGCCGGTATGTTGGATAATGGCGCCGATCAAGCAACGGCGAAGCGCCGCCGATCAAATTTTGCACTAGCGCGCGCACGCCCTGAGACATACCCATCTGTTTCTCATTGACGACGCTCTGCATCAGCATTTCCGCGCAGGAAATGCCGACCTCATGCGAGCATAAGGCGCAGATCGAAAACACGATGCTCCATGCCGGGCTCGGCGCCAGAACGGAAGCCATCAGGAACATGCCCGCTAGCAACCATCCGGCACCGGCCAGCGGCGCGCGACGGAATATCCTGTCGGACAATACGCCGAAGACAAGGATGGTGGCGACGGCGCAGCCGTAGATCACGAAGGTGAGATAGCCCGAAAGGGAAAACGAAAATCCCCGCGCCGTCCGCAGATAAGTCGGCAGCCAGATCGCCCATCCCCAATACATCGTATTGCTGGCCGAAATCGCCACAGCCACCATCCAGAAGCGAAATTGCCGTACCAGGGCCTGCCTTCGGCCGCAGCGATACGGCCGGGCGCGTCCTTGATTGTTGTGCAGTGAGCCGGCCTCGACGAGATTGACCTCGGCAATATTGACGTCGGGATGCTCGGCCGGACGATCGCGAACCAGAAACCACAGCATCGGCAGAGGCAGAACGAGCGCCAGAACGCCCATGGCAAAGAATTGCACACGCCAACCGAATTGCACGATCAGAAACGTGACGATCAGGCCCATAAGCATCGGCCCGATCATGGTCCCGATCCACCAAAAAGCCGTGGCCCGGCCTCGCTCCTTGAGCGCGAACCAATGGGCAATCAGAGCCAACGAACATGGGTAGATCGCGGCCTCGCCCAGTCCCAGAACGATGCGCGAGCCGAGAAGCGAGCCGTAAGTCGTGGCCATGCCGGACCAGAAACAGGTCAGGCCCCAGACTACGATACTGATCGCTGCGACCTTGCGCGCGCCGATACGGTTGACCAGCCAGCCCCAGACCGGCGCACCGATGCCGTAGGCCAGGAACAACGCCGTAGAAAGCAAGCCAATGCTGGCCTGTTTGCCCTGCAGCCCGAGTTCGTCAAGGAAGGTCGGGTTGTTTTGAACGATCGACAGGTTCGCGCGATCGAGAGCGGCGATGACGCAGATGACCAGCAGCGTCGGCGCCACTTGGCCCAACGCACCCGGGTTGCGGTCGATTAGCGACGCGCTCGCGCGACTTGCCTCCACGACAGTTCATCACCGCCTCCCCGAGATGTCTGCGACTTTACATGCGCAGTGCTGTCAAAAATTCATCGTCGCCTCTCGCTTCAATGACCGAGAATGCCCCGCAGTCGCGGAAACAGCGCCAACGCATTATCGCGATCGATCGCAGCCCGCTGCCCGCGGCGGATCGAATTCCTGATCGGAGCAGACTTTTTACTTCGTCGGCGACGACTTCGACCGACGTGTAAGGAAAATCGGTCCCGAACAGGATGCGATCCGGAGCAGCGACGGTTTCGAGCGACGCCATGGTCTGGCGTCCGGCAGAAAGCGCAGTGTCATAATAGAACTGCCGCAAACCGTCGTAGATCTGTTCGCGAGACAATTGCGGGATGCGCTTGATCAACCACGGCAACACCGACAACCGGTACGCCAGAAAAGGCAATGTGCCGCCGGCATGGGAAAGAATGAAACGGATGCGCGGGTAACGGGTCAGCGCCCCAGAAAACAACAGGTGCACCGCCGCGCGCGTGGTGTCTATCGGATATTCGATCAGCGAGGCCGGATAGGGCAGATCGAGATCGCGGCTTGAGGGGCTGACCGTCGGATGGATAAAACAGACGGCGCCATGGCTATTGAGCGATTCGAGCACCGGATCGAAAGCGGCATCGCCCAGGAATTTCTCGCCGTAGCTGGCAAACAGGCAGATACCGTCGAGCTTCAGCGTGTCGAGGGCATAGTCGATTTCGGCCACGGCATGCTTCATGTCGTGCATCGGAACCAACGCAAATCCGCCGAAGCGTTTCGGCAACTTCGCCGCTTGATCGGCAGAGAAATCATTGCACCGTCGCGCAATGTCGCGCGCCAGATCGGGCGGCATAAAATGCACGCCGGGATAAGTTACAGCCGGGCATGGAAAACTCGATCTCATTATTATCCATAAGATCGAGTACGGTCGGGACCGTGGAGTCCGGGAAACGTCCGATCTGCGGCATGCCGCGATTGGCGATCACCGCCTCCTGATAGAACGGCGGATTGAGATGGCAGTGAACGTCTATTCTTCGCGCGTTCATTTCTTCTCTACTCCCTTTGCAAAATGCGTGTAGCTGACGATGTCGCTCACCAGATGAGCTCGCCCCCGTTAACGTGAATGATCTGGCCGGTGAGGTAGGCTGACCGTTCGCCGAGCAGGAAGTCCAGGACCGCGGCGATTTCCTCGGGCTCGCCTGGACGACCCATCGGCACTCGCTCGGCCCGCGGCGTCTTCAGCCGCTGCCGAGATCCTTCAACCTCTCCGGTCCGAAGCAACGGCGATCCGATTATCCCCGGTCCGATGGCGTTGACGCGTATGCCATCCCGAGCGAAGCCCTGCGCCAGCGATTTGGTCAGGGAATAAAGTGCCGTCATTGCCGCGGCATAGGCGACGTTATCGGCAAGGCCGGTGACGGCGTAATCGGATGCCATGGTGACGATGACGCCCGCGCCGCGATCGCGCATTTGCGGCAGCACTGCCTGGGCGCAAAGATAAACCCCTTTCACGTGGGTTGCGATCATCGCGTCCCAATCGGCTTCGCTGATCGCCTCGATCGCTTTGTCACCATAAATTGTGGCCGCGTAGAAAACCGCATCGATCGGCCCGACGTCACGAGCGATGCCTGCAAACATGCCCGCGACGGAGTCGCTTCGGGTAATGTCGACTTCATAGCCGCAACACCGATGCCCCTCGGCCCTCAGTTCCGTCACGAGCGTGCGCGCGCCTTCGCCATCGCGGTCGGCGGCGACGATCTGCGCTCGTGGCGCCATTCGCCTTGCCGCGGCGCGACCGACCGCGCCTGCCGCGCCTATGACGAGCAGATTCACAATTCCGCATTCCCGCATCAAAAAATCAGCGCTCCGCCGTTGACGCGCAAATCCTGTCCGGTGACGAACGAGCTGTCGTGCCCCAGCAAAAAGAGTGCGGCTTCCGCCATATCTTCAGGCCGACCGATCCGGCCGAGCGGTATCGTTTGCGCGACTGCTTCGAGATCGGCGTCGGTGGCGTGCTCACGCGGCATTGCGGTATCGGTCACTCCCGGGCGAGATGGTATTGACCCGAACGTTGTCCGGTGCGGCGACGAGCGCGAGCGAGCGGGCAAGACCGAGCAGGCCGCCCTTGGTCGCCGCATAGTGAGCTCCGCGCGCGGCGCCGATGCGCGCGAGCGTCGAGGAGAACAGAACGATGCTGCCGCGCCGCCGTCGCCGCATCGCCGGCAGCACGGCCTGGCAGGCAAAAAAGCTACCCTTCAGATTGATGGCGAGCGTCAGATCCCACGTCGCCTCGTCGAGATCTAGAAACGGCACGGCTTTGTAAACGCCGGCGCAGGCGACGAGGCCGTCAATTCGACCGACGGCTTGATGCAATTGCTGAACGGCGCGATTCGACGCTCGCCTTGTTGCGGACGTCGACGACGGAAACCGAAAAATTTGGATCGCGGATTTCTCCAAGCCGCCCCGGCGCAATGTCCCAGCCGTTGACGAAATAGCCTTCATCGAGCAGCCGGCGCACGATCGCAGTGCCGATGCCTCCGCCGGCTCCGGTAACGATGGCGACCGGCCGGCCGGCTTCAGGCATCGCGGTGGCCATCGCTAGATCGCTTTCGTCTTGCGCATTTGCGCGATGGCCGCGTCATCGTAGCCGAGCTCCTTGAGCACCTCGTCGGTGTGCTCGCCGAACGTGGGCGCCGGCAAATCGGAGCCGTCGCGTCCGCCATCGATGTGAACGGGGCGGCGGATCGCAGTCAGTGCGCCCTCGGTCGGATGTTGCAGCGTGCGGAATGTTTGCAGATGCTTGACCTGCGGGTCGTCCAGCACATCTTCGATTTTATGGACGGGTGCAAACGGCACATCGTTGGCCTCAAGCAGCACCATCCACTCGGAGCGCGGCTTCTTCGCTATCACCTCACCCAAAGCGCGCGTAAGAGTGACGAAATTCTCGATACGCAGTTCTCGGCTGCTGAAACGGGGATCAACGCCAAGATCGAGTCGCTCGATCGCGGTCAGCAAGCCTTCCCAGAATTTCGGCTGCGAGGACAGGTGAATTGCCAAAAGCTTGCCGTCGGCGCAGCGGAATGCAAACGAATGCGAGCTGGCGACGCGCGTCAACGGATCGTTCCTGATTCCGTTCTGTGTGTAATTGGCGAACGGATCGGGAATGAAGGAGATCGCCGCCTCCAGCATATTGACCTCGACCCGCCGGCCACGGCCCGTTCGTTCGCGCTCGTACAGCGCGCCGAGAATGCCGTAGCAGGCGAACATACCGGTGGCGTTGTCGGGAATGGTCGGGCCGCAGGCCTGCGGATTCTCCGGATCGAGCAAAAGGCTGGCGATGCCGCTGAGCGCCAGACCGACGGTGTCGTAGGCCGGCCGGCCGCTATAGGGCCCGGAGGCGCCGAAGCCGGTGATCGAACAGTGAATGAGCCGAGGATTTGCGCTCGTTCAGCGCCGCCGCGCCCAGTCCCAGCCGATCCATGACGCCAGCGCGGTAGTTCTCGATCAGAATGTCCGCACGCGACAACAGGCGCGCGAAGGCTTCGCGGCCAGCAGCGCGTGCGCAGATCGAGCTTCATGCTGCGCTTGCCGCGATTGTAGGCAACGAAATGCGGACTGTAGAGGCCGCCGCGGAAGTTGCGAAACGGATCGCCGCCCTGCGGGTGTTCGACCTTGATCACTTCGGCGCCGAGATCGGCCAGCATCATGCCGGCGAGCGGAGCGGTGATCATCGTTCCCAGCTCGATCACCCGGACGCCCTCGAGCACCTTTGTCACCGCAGCCGCTCCCGCTAATTGATGGTTTGGCCGCCATCGACCAGGATCGATGCCCCGTGAACGAAGCTCGCCGCGTCGGAAACCAGAAATGCGGCGACATTGGCGATCTCGTCGCATTCGGCGAAACGACCGAGCATCACTTTCTGCAAAGTACCCTTGGAATCCGCGCGCCCGGAATCGAAATAGCCCTTGACCCGCGGCGACAGCGTCGGACCCGGACAAATGGAATTGACCCGCAACCCCTTTGCACCGTAATCGACGGCCAACTGCCGTGTCAGCGACACGACGCCGCCTTTGGCCGCGCAATAGACCGGCATGTGCTCGATTGCCGATATGGGCAAACGTCGAGGCCACGTTGAGGATCGACGGCCTTTGCGCCTCGCAGCAACAGCGGAATGAAATCGCGGCACATGAAAAAGACGCTGTCGAGATCGACCGCAAGCAACTCACGCCATTTCACGGTCGCCAGGTCCGTCACCGGAGAGATGAAATTGTTGCCGGCATTGTTGATGATCGCCTTGGCGTGCCCGAATTTGCTTTCGACGAAATCGCGCAGGCTGCGAACATCCTCTTCCTTTGAAACATCAGACGCAAAGACTCTCGTCTTGCCGCCGTTCGCCTCGATGGCCGCTTTGGTCTCTTCGAGTCTGCTTTGCGTGCGGCCCACCAAAACCGTGGTGGCGCCCAGCTCGGCGACGGTTTCCGCGATCGCGCGGCCGATGCCGGTGCCAGCTCCGGTGACGACAACGACCTCACCCTTGAACTGCAACTGCTTGAGCACGCATCCTCCCGATCAGCACCCATTTCGGCGAGCCGTCATTCGGCCGCCTGCACCTGCATTCCGGCATATTCCTTGTCGGTCAGCGCCTGCAGCGCAGGCATGACCTCTTGCGCGAACAAACGAATATTCTTTTCCGTAAGATCGCGCGGCAGCGTGCCGAATTGCAACAGACACAACAGGTTTTGAAAGCCGAGCAAGCGGTGCGTTTCAGTGAATTGCCGACGCACGGTATCCGGGCTGCCGCAAACGATGATGCCCTGCCGGATCAATGTATCGATCGTATGCTCCTGACCGCTGACGCTGTGTTTGTGGCTGCGCATGTTCTTCAGCGACTTTGCCGACAGATAGCCGGGCGGGAACAGCATTTCGAACGGCAGGCGCAACAATTTGTTGAATAGAATCTCGATATGCGGTTTTGCCTCCTCGCGCGCCTTCTCGTCGGTGTCGGAAACGTAAACCGGGGTCGACCAGCCGATCTGGTTTGAGCTCGCGATGTAGCCGTAGGTTCGCTGGGCGCATTCGCGGTAGTAGTTCAGATATCGCGCCACCGATTGTGTCGGGCTATAGGCCTGCAGATATACGTATTTGCGCGATGGATGCGCGGCCCACTCGATGGTCTCGGTGCTGCCGGTCGACGGCGCCCAGATCGGCGGATGCGGCTGTTGAAAAGGCCGCGGCCACAAATTCACGTAATCGAAGTGGTAGTAATTCCCCTCGAATGAGAACGGCCCCGGCTTGGTCCACGCCTCGACTACAAGATCGTGCGCTTCCTGGAAGCGGGCATGGGAATATGCGGGATTGACACCCAGCGAAAAATATTCGGCACCGATGCCGCGGACCATTCCGGTGATGAGACGGCCACCGGTGATGCAGTCGATCATCGCGTGCTCTTCGGCGAGCGTGAGCGGATGTTCACGCAAGCAGAAGGCATTGCCGAGAATGGCGATGTGGGCATTTTTGGTACGCCGCGACAGCGCCGAGGCGGTGACCACCGGCGACGGCATCAAGCCATAGGCGTTTTGGTGATGCTCGTTTACGGAGATGCCGTCGAAGCCAAGCTCGGCGGCAAGCTCCAGTTCGTCGAGATAGCGATTGTAAAGCTCGTGGCCTTTCTTCGGATCGAAATAAGTGTTCGGCAGCACGACCCATGCGGCGCGATACTTCTCCGCATAGCTCATGTCCAGATTGGCGTAAGGCATGAGATGGAAAATGAAAATCTTCATCGCGCCGCGCTCCGGATGAACTTTGTTATTTCGCCGGCGAAAGCCTGCGGTTGCTCGATGTGCGGCATGTGTGCGCACTCGGAAATCGTCGCCAGTGTGGCGCCGGGGATGCCGTCCTTCAGCGCAGTTGCGTATTCCCGCGGGATGATTCGCTCTTCATTGCCCCAGACGATATGCGTCGGCACGTCGATGCGGTGCAGCCAACGATCGAGCTTCGGATTGCACAATCGCGGCGCCCAGGAATAGCGCGCCGCGGCCGCGCGGTTACGATCGTAGATGTCCTCCATATCCGGGCTGGCACGCCAAGACTGCAGCCACTCCGTTCCGCCCTTGGCTGCGAACAGGAATTTGAGCAGATCATCCTCCGAGCACACGAACATATCGACGCGCGGAACGCCTTTTACGCGAATGCCCGCGCTGTTGACCAGGATGAGCGACTTGATGCGTTCGGTATTTCTGATCGCGATTTCCAGCGCGAGCCAGCCGCCGATGCATTGTCCGACAACGTGAACGCGCTGCAATCCCATCGCTTCGAGCAGATCCAGATAGAACAGCGCCAGGTCGCCGATGTTTTCGACCGCTGAGGCGAGGTCGGATTTGCCGAAGCCGGGATGATCCGGTGCGATCACGTCGAAATCTGCGGTCAACGCCTCGAGTCCGGGCTCATGGCCGTTGAGACCTTGCGCACCGTGCAAAAACAGAAGCGGCTCGCCCTTGCCGCCGCGGCGGACGTTGATCTTACATCCGCGAACGTCGATTTCGCTGTGTTGCAACGATTTCTCCCTCTGCCGTTTTGGCGGGCCATTGGCGCCAGGTTTCGCTGCGGCTCTTAGCGGCCGGCTAATCGTTAGGTTCCTATCATTTTTCGCGATTGTCAATAAGCGTAACGCAGCGGCATGTTGGGCCCATGAGAGAATTCGGAGCGCCGTTTTGGCTAAGGGACGCGCAACCGCCAAATCGAGATTGGATCAGGCGCGTTTCGCGCATCTGCGGCTCGAGGAGACGGTCGGCTTCCTGCTCTCCGATACCGTTCGGACGATGACGCGTACCTTTTCGGCACGGATCGCGCAGCACGGCGTCGGCATGGGGATTTTCCAATTTCTGCGCGTATTATGGGAAGATGACGGACTCACCCAAGTCGAGCTCGCCGAGCGCACGCGCATGCGCAGGGCCTTCTGCGGCCGGCGCATTGCACGAGTTGGAACGCCGCGGTTTCGTCCGCCGGATCGCCGATAGTCATGACCGCCGCAAAATTCGCGTGCTGCTGACGCCGAAAGGCCGGCAGCTTTACGATTTGGTCATGCCCGATATCGAGGTGACAAACCGCGCCATGCTCGCAGGCTTCAGCGCGGCAGAGCAGCGAGTACTCAAAACTATGCTGCAGCGCATGCGGCGCAACCTCGCCGAAACTTCAGCAAAGTCCGTAAGTAAGCGAGAGCGCCGTGCCGGCGTACCGCCGAAAAGCGCCTAACTTTCCGTCTTCCGGTGCGCCGCGAGGCCCGGCCGGTACTTGCCCTGCAGGAAATCGCCAATGCCTTCGCTGCGCCATGAATCCTTCTGCCGCAGCGTCAGTTGATCCGATTTGGCTGCCGCATAGTTGATGGCCGCCTCACCGCTCATTTCCAGCGAGAACCGATAACCGTCCTTGCAGGCGGCGAGCGCGTCGGGATCCTTTTGCGCAATCTCCTGGGCGACCGCCATCACCTCTTTTTTCAACTCATTTCGTGGATAGGCCGCATTGACGAAGCCAATCTCCGTAGCGCGGTCGCCGCCGAAATTGCGACCGGTCATGGCGTAAAACAAAGCATCGCGCGGACGCAACAGATTGGCGAGGGATTTGCTGACGCTGCCGCCCGGATAATGTTTGAAGTTAATCTCGGAAAGCCCGAACGTTGCCTCCTTCGCGGCAAAGGCGAGGTCGCAACCCTCCACGATGGAAAAGGCGCCCCCGAAGCAATAGCCATTGACCATGGCGATAGTAGGCTTCGGATAAGTAGCGCAAGGTTCGATAGCGCCATTCCGTGGCCAGACGGAAGATGCGATCGAATTCCGGCGGGTTGTCCTTGAGTTCCACGAAGAACTGCTTGAGGTCCATGCCGGCGCAAAAGGATTCACCGGCACCGGTAATGACCACAACGCGTGAGGTTGTCTCGTAGCGCAACTTTTCAAGAATGTCGGCCATTTCGACATGAAGCGCCGGGCTCATGGCATTGCGTTTGGCCGGTCGGTTCAAGGTAACTATTGCGACGGCGTTCTTGATCTCGACGGTGACAGTGTTTGATTCAGACATGGCTACTCCAGACGCTGTGAGATGAGCGATATCGCATACAGGCGGCACGGCAGCAAATCGACGGCGCCGGCCATGGCAGCGCTCCCTCAATTTCCGCCACGCAACAGATCGCGCGCGAGCACCATCCGCATGACTTCCACCGGTCCCTCGGTTATCATAAAGCTGCGCGCGTCCCGCCACATCTTGGAAATCGGCATTTCGGTCGCGAGGCCCATGGCGCCGTGGACCTGCATGCAGCGGTCGGCGACGCGAAAGCCCAATTCGGTACCCGCGATCTTGACCATGTAGCTCTCGTGGCGCGCCGCGGCACCAGCATCGGTGCGCGCGGCGAGTTGATAGACCAACAGCTGCACCATGTGGTGCTCCATGAAGCTGTCGGCGATCATGAATTGCACCGCCTGGCGGTCGGCCAACGGGGCGCCGAAGGTAACGCGCTGCTTAGCATAGCTTATCATCAGATCGATACAGCGCTTGGCCACGCCGAGACCCCGGCAGGCCTGATAAAGCCGTCCTGCCGTGATCCATGACTGCGCAGCGCGCATGCCCTCGCCTTCCCGACCGATCAAGTTCTCCGCCGGGACATGGACATCGTCGAACGCGATCTCGCAGGGTTCATCGCCCATCACCGTCGGTGTTTTGCGCATATTTTGACTCCCGGCGTGTCGGCATCGACCAGGAACATGCTCAGGCCGCCGCGGCTTCCCTTGCTGCGGTCGGTCGCCGCGACGAGCTGGAAATAATTCGCATCGGCAGCGCCGGTGATCCAGCGCTTGTAGCCGTTGATGACGTAGTGATCGCCGTTGCGCACTGCGGTGGTCCGCATCGCGCCGGGATCCGAACCGGCGTCCGGCTCGGACTGCGCGAAGGCGGTTTTCTTCTCGCCGCGCAAGACCGGGAACAAGTATTTCTCCTTCTGCGCCGGATTGAGCGTGAACAGGACCGGCCGGATATCTGGGCCGAATACGCTGGGGCCGCGCGGCGGCATCGCGATGGTACGCGAGATTTCTTCCCACACCACGACCATGCCAAGCAGATTGAGCCCCTGCCCGCCGTATTCCTGCGGCACATCGAGATGCCACAGTCCGAGGCTCTTGGCCTTGGCCTCAAGTGGCGCGCGCACTTCCGGTCGCATCGCAGCACCATCCATCGCGCTCATTTCGAGCGGGATGAGCTCGCGATCGACGAAATTCCGTACTGTATTTTTGAGAATGCGAAGTTCTTCGGGCAGATCGAAATCCATCTCTTTACTCCGGCGTGCGCGTCAACGTCGCGCTCGATATACAAAATGCTTAGACCTCGCGCGAAGCTTCTTTCGAAGGAAGCCTCAGGGGGCGGAAATCATAGACCGGTTGCGCATCGTATGTTAACGCACTAGCCTGCGCCAAAATGGGAGGAGAAAAAATGCGCCAACTCAGCGTTGTGACGACTCGTTCACCCTCATCGGTTTTGCCCTCATCGGTTTTTCATCGGACCGGCCTTGAGCCAAGAACCGATCAAGATCGGCGTGATGTTTCCGCTGACCGGCCCGATTTCCGGACAGGGCGCTCCCGAGCGCGACGCGATCAAACAAGCCTTCGAGGAAGAGAACAATACGATCGCGGGACGCAAAGTCGAATTGCTTTATGAAGACAGCGAGGGACGTCCGGACGTCGGACTGACCAAGACCAAGGCTCTGGTCGAGCGCGATAAAGTCGATTTACTGTTGTCCGAATTGGTCAGCTCGGTCGGCGCCGCCATGGCGCCCTACGTCACCGAACAGAAGATCCCGTGGATCAGCACTGTGGCGCTGGACAGTCTCACGCGCGCCCAGAAGAGCCCGTATATATTCCGCTTCGTCCCATCGACCTATCAATACGCCACGGTCGCCGCCAAATTCACCCAGAAACTGGGCTGGAAGAAGGTGTATTTCATCGGCTGGAACGCGCCGCCCGGCCGCGAATCCGCGGAAGTGGTGAAAAAATTCTACGGCGCGGACAATGTGATCGATGCGCAGTTTCCGAACGTCGGCACCTCCGACTACGCGCCCTATCTCACGGCGATGGATGCCGGCAAGGCCGACGGCCTATTCACCGCCATGTGGGGCGCCGATGCGCCTCGCATCGTCTCGCAATATGCGGATTACGGCCTGAACAAGAAGATGCCGATGTTCGGCATCGCCTCATTCACCAGCGAGGAATTGCTGGCGCATATGCCGCCCCAAGCCGTCGGCGTGCAGAGCGTCTACACCTATTGCGGCACGCTCGACACGCCGGAGAACAAAAAATTCGTGGACGGCTTCAAGGCACGCGACAACGCGCTGCCGGGCTCCTACTCGTATATGGGCTATATGGCAGCGAAGATGGTGATCCAGGCGCTCAAGGACATCGGCGGCAAAGCCGAAGATCGGCAAGCTTTCATCGATGCGTTGAGCAAAGTGCAGATCAAAGGCCCGATGGGCATGACCAGCTTTGACGAGCACCACGGCATGGTCGCCGATTTCTACCAGCTCACGGTGGAGAAAGGCCCCGACGGGAAATTGCAGAATCATTGCGGCGAGCGCATCGCGCAGGTGAAGGACCCGTACGACATTTTCCCGTGAGGCAATCGCTCAACCGACACATGGCATTAAGCGACTGAGAAAGAAATCCGTCGCGGACGCTGCCGTCCGAGCGGGATTGGCCCGTTATTGTCACCGCAAGCGCGTTGCCGGTCGCTTGCTCGAAAATTCGGAGCGGCTGCGCCATCGTGTCAGTAGAAATGTCGCACCTGTGGGTCTAATTGAAATCGCCCAACCCGCTCCGTGATGTGAACATGCCGGCCGCCTGTCCAGATGACCTTTTGGTTCGTGCAAACTCTCAACGGCATCTCCTACGGAATGCTGCTGTTTCTGTTGGCCGCGGGCCTTTCTCTCATCTTCGGCCTGATGAAGGTGCTCAATCTGACGCATGGGTCGTTTTACCTGCTCGGCGGCTATATCGGCTTGGCGGTGGTCAACAAAACCGGAAGCTTCGTGCTTGCGGTGCTGGCGGCATGCCTCGCCGTCGCGGCCATCGGCATCGTCATGGAGCGTTTTTTCCTGCGGCGCTTTCATCTCGAGGAACTGCCGCAGGCGCTGGTGACGTTCGGCTTCCTGTTCATTTTCTCCGATTTGGCGACGGTGATCTGGGGCGGCGATCCGCAAACCATGCCCAAGCCCGAGATTTTTGAGGGCTCGGTGCAGCTTGGAACGTTCTATTATCCGACCTATCGCTTGTTCATCATCGGGTTCGGCTTGATCGTGGGCGCCGTCCTGTGGTGGCTGCAGGACGGCACGCGGATCGGCGCCATGGTGCGCGCCAGCGTCGACGATGAGGAAGTCGCGCGCGCGCTCGGCATCAATGTATCGTTGCTGTTCACCCTGGTATTTGCGCTTGGCGCTTTTCTCGCCGCGCTCGGCGGCGTGATGGGCGGCCCGATCGTCGGCATGTATCCCGGCGCCGATTTTCAGGTGCTTGCTGCTCGGCTTCGTCGTCGTCATCATCGGCGGGCTGGGCAGCCTCAAAGGGGCTCTGTTCGGCGGCCTGATCGTCGGATTGCTCGATAATTTCGGCAAGGTGTTCTTTCCCGAATTGGCGTTGTTCACGATCTTTGCGCCGATGGCACTGATCCTGGCCGTTCGGCCATCCGGCCTGTTCGGGCGCGAATGAACGCGCAGCCGTCGATACCGGACAACCACGTGGCGCGGCATTGCCGCCGTATCGATCCTCGGCGTTCTGCTGCTCGCAGCATTGCCCTATGTTCTGTCGACCTACTATCTCGGCCTGGTCGTCGAGATGATGATCTTCGCGCTGTTCGCGATGAGTCTCGATTTGCTGATCGGCTATACCGGCATGGCCTCATTGGGACATGCCGCCTATTTCGGCGTGGCCGCCTACGCCACCGGTCTACTCGCGTTGAAACTCAATTGGGATGTCTGGCTTGCGCTGCCGGCCGGCCTGCTCGTCGCCGCGCTCACCGCGACGCTATTCGGCCTGTTGGCGCTGCGCACGCGCGGCAGCTATTTCCTGATGATCACGCTGGCGTTGTCGCAGGTGGTGTGGGGAATTGCGTTTGGCTGGCGAAGCTTGACCGGCGGCGACGATGGCCTGCCGAATGTACCGCGGCCCGACTTGACGCCGCACTGGTCGCTCACCGGCGACACCGCGTTTTATTATTTCGTCCTGATCCTTGTCGGCATCGGCACGTTGCTGCTTATACGCATCGTATCGTCGCCGTTTGGCTACGCTCTGCGCGGCATCCGCGAAAGCGAAACGCGCATGCTGGCGCTGGGTTACGACGTCTGGCGCTACCGGCTCGCGGCCTTCGTGCTCGCAGCGACCTTCGCCGGACTCGCGGGCTGCCTCTATGTCTACTACAACCGCTTCGTCAGCCCCGACTATCTTGCAGGTCGTCCGTTCGGCTGAAGTTCTGCTGATGGTCATTCTCGGCGGCGCCGGGACACTCTGATCGGACCGGCCATCGGCGCCGCCCTGATCGTGCTGCTGGAGAACGTCATCAGCGCCTATACCGAGCGCTGGCTGATCGTGCTCGGCGTCATTTACATCCTGGTCGCCTGTTTCGCACCGCGCGGCATCGTCGGCTTTGTTCGCGAGCTTCGCGCCAAGCGAGCCGGACCATGAGCGCGCTCGTCGTCAGCGACGTCTCCCGCAACTTCGGCGGCGTACAGGCGCTGTCCAACATTTCATTCGAAGTCGAGCCCGGCGAACGCCGCCTGATCATCGGGCCGAACGGCGCCGGCAAGACCACCTTGTTCAACATGCTGGCGGGCGCGTTTCCGGTATCGGACGGCACGGTCACCTTGTTCGGCCGCGACATTACCGATCTCCCCGCCTATGAACGCGCGCGGCTGGGACTGTCGCGCACCTTCCAGATCACCAACCTGTTTCCTCGCCTTGAGCGTTCTCGAAAACATCTTGCTGGCGCTGCAGGCCGCCGAGCGCCGGCGCGGCGTCCTTGTTCCGGCGCATGCGCGCCAACCGCCCGCTTTATCGAGCGCGCCGACGCGCTGCTGAGGAATGGAATCTGACGCGCGATCGCCGGGCAAGCGGCAAGGAACATTTCCTATGGCGAGCAACGTCAGATCGACCTGATCCTGGCCATGGCGCTCAAGCCGAAAGTGCTGCTGCTGGATGAGCCGACCGCCGGATTGTCCGCCGCCGAGGTCGTCCGCGTCGTCGGCATGATCCGCAGCCTGTCGAAGGCAGATGACGATCCTGATGATCGAGCACGACATGGATGTCGCTTTCGATCTCGCCGACCGCATCACCGTCCTGCATCAAGGCCGCCTGATCGCCGAAGGCGACGTCGCGACCATCCGCGGCGATCCACAGGTCACGGAAATTTATCTCGGCGCGGACGAGCTGGGATAAGCAGAGCGATGCTCAACGTCCAGGAAATCCATACCTACTATCGCGACAGCTACGTCCTGCAAGGCGTGACGCTGGAGCTGAAGTCGCGGACAAGTGGCGGCGCTGCTCGGCCGCAACGGCGTCGGCAAGACGACGCTGGCGCGATCCATCATGGGCCTCACGCCGGCCAAGCGCGGCACCATCCTGTTCAATGACGTCGACATCACCCGCATGCCGGCACACCGCATTGCGCGCATGGGTATCGGCTTGGTGCCGCAAGGACGCCACGTGTTCCGGTCCTTGACCGTGAAAGAGCATTTACAAGTGACCGCGCGCGGGCAAGGCCGCTGGACCTTCGACCGGGTCGTCGAGCTGTTTCCCAATCTTCGGGAGCGGTTGCGCAGCTTCGCCGGCAAGCTCAGCGGCGGTGAGCAGCAAATGCTCGCCGCCGGACGCGCTTTGGTCGGCAATCCCGCCCTCCTGGTGATGGATGAGCCAACCGAAGGGCTGGCGCCGCTGATGGTGCGGGAGCTCGGCCGCGCCATCCAATCGCTCAAACAGGCGGGAACGTCGATCCTTCTGATCGAACAGCAGCTTGCCTTCGCGCTGCGCTATGCGGACGTCATTTTCATCATGAGCAAAGGACGCATCGTCCATCGCTGCACGCCCGCCGAACTCGCTACGGATGCGGAAACCAAGGCGCGCTACCTCGGCGTTTAGAATTTTCAGCCACGCCACCGCCGATATTGACTTGTCAGTCGATCAATGCGATTTTGGAATTAAGTTCCGAGATATGGAACGCCAACAGCGGGGCGGCAAGCGGCCGGGACCGACTCATCCACGGTCAGCGGATCGATGTCGCTCCCCCGTCAAAACCTGCGCTGGCGCCCGCGTGAGCCGTTAAACCGCGCTTGCCGCTGCCACGGGCGAGCCGTAATCCGCGAACATGGAGAGCATGACGTGACGAATTTATTTGCTGCGTCGGCCGAGGAACGGCTACCAGCTGGCCGATGCCTGGTTCGTCGAATTCGCTGCTGCGCTTCAACAAGGCGATCACGCGCGCGTCACCTCGATGATGCATCCGGACGGCTATTGGCGCGATCTCTTAACCTTCGGTTGGATATTCAAGAATGTTCACGGCATCGAGGCGATACGCGCTTGGCTTTCCGCCGCTGTCGCTCCGCATGCGGCCTACGGCTTTCGCATAGAAGGCGAGCCGGCGATCGGCGCCATCGGCGAGCACGGCCCAACGCTTGAGTTTTTCTTCACTTTCGAAACCGACATCGCCTTCGGCCGCGGATTTATCCGACTGATTGAAGACCCGAGCCAGCCGGAGAACCTCAAGGCGTTCACGGTTCTGACCACGATGCGCGAGCTGAAAGCGTTTCCCGAGGCAACCGGGCGAAAACGCCTGCGCGAGGATATGCGCGCCTCGGCCGGCGAATTGGAGAACTGGCTCGATCGCAGAAAGCTCGCACGCGAATTTCGCGACAGGGATCCGGAGGTCATCATCATCGGCGGCGGCCAGTCGGGTTTGATGCTGGCCGCGCGGTTGGGTCAGCTCAACGTTCCGACGCTTGTCGTCGAAAAGACCGACCGGATCGGAGACATCTGGCGCAATCGTTATCGATCGCTGAAGCTGCATAATGAAATCTGCATGAATCATTTCGCCTACATGCCGTTTCCGGACACCTGGCCGGTCTATATTCCCAAGGACAAGCTCGCGAATTGGCTGGAATTCTACGCTGAAAGCATGGAAGTGAACGTTTGGACCAAAACGACGTTCTTGGGAGCCGAATACGATCAATTCACAGAGGCGATGGACGGCGCGGCTGCGCCTGGCGGACGGCTCGATCAGGATCATGCGGCCGAGCCATGTCGTCATGGCGGTTGGCGTCAGCGGCCTCCCCAACGTACCTCAACTGCAAGGCAAGGAAATCTTCGGCGGTCCGATCCTGCATTCGAGCGGCCCGATCGATGAGCTTGATGTGAAGGGCAAATCCGTTCTTGTCGTCGGCGCCGGCACGAGCGCCCATGATATCGCGCAAGACCTCTGCTACGCGCGGCGCCGCCGTGACCATGCTGCAACGGTCATCGATCACCGTGGTCAGTTTGGAGCCGAGCTCGGTTCGTCCCTATGAACTGTATCGCCAGAATGACGGGGTTCGTCCGATCGCGGATACCGATCTGATGGCGGCATCGGTGCCCTACCCGCTGCTGGCGCGGCTCCATAAGCCGCTCAGTCGACAAATGGCAGAAGACGACAAAGATCTGCTCGACGGCTTGCGCAAGGTCGGCTTTCTGCTCGACAACGGCGAGGACGACACCGGATATTTCTTGAAACTACTGCGGCATCAAGCCGGCTATTATTTGAACGTCGGCGCATCGGATCTCATCATCGAAGGAAAGATCAAATTAAAAGCCGGGGTCGATATCGCGCGCCTCGAGGCGAAGAAAGTCATCTTCTCGGACGGAACCGCGCTGCATGCGGATATCGTCGTCCTCGCAACGGGCTATAAACCCCTGCAGGAAGCCGTGCGAGCGATGTTCGGCGATGAGGTTGCCGATCGTGTCGGACCAATCTGGGGAATTGGCGATGACGGCGAGCTCTGCAACATGTACGCGCGCACCGCGCAGGAAGGTCTCTATGTTTCCGGCGGCGGGATTCCAGGCGCTCGCGCCTATTCTCAATACACCGCCATGTTGATCAAAGCCGCCGTGGAAGGCCTGTTGCCGGCGCCCCGATCATCTCCAAAAGCGAAAAATTCGATCAAGCAGCCAACGGAAACCGAATTGCGCGAGCGTTCGGAATCCGTCGCCTGAACCACTTACCGAAGTCATACGGAGTTGCACGATGCGTGATCGTCTCGAACTGCCCCGCATGTCGATGGCCGAGCGCGACCGCCGCTGGTCGATAACGCGCCGGCAGATGCGCGAGCGTGGCATCGATTGCCTGCTGCTCTGGGGCTGGCCGGCGATGTGGGATTTCAGCACCGCCAATGCCCGCTATCTGTCGCCTATCGGCGGCAACGCCGAGAACAACACGCTGATCTTTCCGCTGGAAGGCGAGCCGACAACTTTCGTTTTCATGCCGACATTCGTCGAATACTGGAAACGCGCCCAGGACTGGGTCGGCGACGTCCGCGCCCGCCGCGGCACTTGGTCGGAAACCGTCGTCGCGCGATTGAAGGAAATGGGGCTTGAGCGCGCGGCCATCGGCATGGATGGACTGGCCGGACCGCTCGATCCGGACGGCTGGGTGCCGCACAGCATCGTCGAATCGCTCAAAGCCGCGCTGCCGAACGTGCGGTTTGTCGAACTCGGCGACCTTCTTGAGACGACGCGGTCGATCAAGAGCGCTGAAGAGATCGCATTGCTCGAAAAAGCGGCCGGCCTCGGCGATAAGATGCTGCAGGCGTGCAGCAATCGCGCGCGGCCGGGTGTGCGCGAATCCGACGTCTATGCTCATATGATGGAAGCCATGCTGGCCGATGGCGGCGAAGAGCCGACGCTGTTCCTGTGGGCCTGCGATCGTTACCCGTTTCCGCATCCGTTCCGGCTGCCGACAACTCGCGCCATGGAAGCGCAGCGACGTCATCACCTGCGAGATCCATCCAAAGATCGGCGGCTACTTCACGCATGTAGAGCGCACGTTCTGCCTCGGCGAGCCGGACCCTGAACTGCAGCGCATCTATGACGGCTGCGTCGCTGCGTTCGACCGCGGCATGGAATTGTTCGGTCCGGGCAAATCCATTGTGGCCTGCATGAACTGAGGTCAAGCGCGTCATCGACGACGCCAAGCTCGGCATCTGCGAAACCGGCATCCATGGCCACGGCCTCGCTTCGCTCGAATATCCGCGTTATCGCTTCCACGCGCTCAAGGCCGATCAAGCGGCGCTATCGACCATCGGCGGCGAATTCAAGGCCGGCATGGTGTTCGCCTTCAATATCGACCTGTTCGATCCGAGCTGGCGTAACGGCGAGACCGGCGCCGTTTTTGCCGACACGGTCGTGATAACGCGAGACCGGAGCACGCAGCTTGCACGGCTTCTCGCACGAGCTGCAGAGAGTCGGCTGATGACCGAGCAATCGGAGCGGCCCAAGCCGAAATTCCGCCGCATAGTGACCGGCCACGACGCCGATGGCAAGCCGACGATCTGGATCGACGGCGACGCGACCAATCACAAATTTCCAAACGACAAAATTTCCTCGACGCTGATGTGGTCGACCGACGCCAGCCCGACGCAGATTTACGGCAATGAAGACGAAGGCGATCGCATTCTGGGCTCCGCTCCCCCGCGCAACGGCAGTCGCTTCACGATGATGGAGTTCCTTCCGGGCAACGAAGCGACCCTGCATCAAACGGATACTGTCGACTACGTGATCTGCATTGCCGGTGAAATCGACATGTTCCTCGACGACACGCAGTTTATAACGCTGCGGGCCGGCGATGTTCTCATTCAGCGCGGGACCTATCACGCCTGGGCGAATCGCAGCGATAAGCCATGCCGGCTGGCCGTTGTGCTGCTGGACGCCTTGCCGAAACGCGAGGGCTCGATCTCCGGTCTCGTCAGCGCGCGGTGACTTTGGCGTATTCGCGCGGAGTTTCTTTGGCATCACGCAATGAGACGGCACAGTCGGCGGCAGCGACCGGGTTGGCCGGCGATCGGTCGAGCAGGATGACTTCAAAGAAGCAGGACCAGCCGACGTCGCCGGGCGACAAGACTCTCACCAAGGGCTTGCAGCTCTTGGAAGCCTTATCGGCGTGCGAAGGCTCCCGCGGCATCTCCGAACTTGCACACGAGTTGTCGCTCACCAAAAGCAACGTTCATCGCCTGCTGCAAACGCTGTCGCCGGTGCGGCTACGTCACGCGGGAAGCCGCCACCGAGCGCTACCTTTTGTCGTCAAAGCTCTGGCAAGTCTCGCGCCGCGGCCATTCGTTCGACGCATTACGAAGTCTTGCCAGGCCGATTCTGCGCAACCTCGTCGAGGAAACGAGTGAAAGCGCAGTTTTCGTCGTCGTCGAGCACGGGGATCTGATCGTAATCGATCAAGTGGAGACCATAAATCCGGTACGCGTGGTATTTTTCGCCACTGGCCAGTCCTTTCCGATCGATCAAGTTGTCATGATGGGAAAGGGCCTGACCGCATTGCAGCTTATTGCACTGGCAAACCGGCCGGACCCGGAAGTGCGCTTGGCACTTCGCAAGGTGCAAGCGAAAGCTGAAGAAAGGGAAATCGTTCATCGACCGGCACGCTATCCGAGGTTTCAGCCATTCGGAAAAATGGATGGGCGGTCAACCGCGGCAAGTGGGTCTCCGGCGTCAACGCGGCGGCAGTACCGCTCTACGACCCGCTCCCACAATTTGCTTGGCATCATATCCTGCTTCGGCCCGGCCGATCGGTTCACGGAGCGCAAAATCGGCCGAATTCTAAAAGCCCTCGAACGCCGAGCCAGCGCGTTATCGCAACGACTGAGCGCATGATCAGGGCCCCAGCCATAACGACGACGCTTCAACCCGCGAGAAAGCACCCGAAAAGTTCTGGCGGAGGGAGTGTCCTCCGATGGTCACAAATTTACCTGTTATGTCAAATAATTACAACGTTGATAGTTCTGTACCCACGAACGGCCCCACGACTCGCCGCTGAATTTCGGCGGTCCGTGACGGACGTGGGCAAACTTGGAGTCTCCATTCTATTGGTCATCTCTTGATCGAACTCGAGAGCCGGAGGTCGCCGCGTAAATATTCAACGCCATGAGCTTCACGATCCCGTTCAATGGTCACGCCAATGTCGGCGAACGTTGCAGCGATCGGCGCGTGCGGCTGGTGCACTACGACGCGAACCGCGGTAATTTGTAGACTGCTGTCCAGCAGGGCATCGACAACTGCCCCAGCGGCCGCCTCGATCAAATGATATTGCCGTGCGCAGAACACATCTTGAGCAATTTGAGCGACCGCCTGATGTGAAACACCACAAAGACCATCGTGGTCCAAGGCACGATGAAATTTGACAACGACATCGAGTCGAAATGTCTGACCAATCTTAGGTTCGTGCCGCATTACACCGTGATAAGCATGAACAATCAGGCCATCAATGCAGAGCTTATCACTCACGGTATGTGACAGTTACGAACCGATACTCGAGAGAAGCTCTGCTTTTGGATTTGCAAAATTGGCCTCCTCACCGCGACATATCTCCTCGACTGTCCGGCCGCGTGTTTCAATGCCCATGGCCAATACTATGAGTGCCGCTGCGGCGAAGCTCGCGGCCCCCAGGGAGAATACTCCAGCGTCGCCAATCACGCCGATTATGTAACCGACCACGATTGGACCGCTGATGGCGCCGACACGCCCAAACGCCGAAGCCATGCCTGCGCCCAGCGCGCGAGCGCGTGTCGGATAAAGCTCTGGCGTATAGGCGTAAAGGCACGACCACATGCCGAACATGAAGAACTGCATGATAAAACCGCTGACAAACAAGGCCGTCTCGGTGGCCGAATGGCCATAGATGTAGGCCATCAACGCGCTCAGGAACAAGAAAGCCGCCGTGGTCAACTTGCGGCCAATACGCTCAAGCGAGATTGCTGCCGTATAAAATCCCGGAATACCACCGAATGTAATGAGGGTGATAAAGCCAATCGACTTCACTACTGAAAAGCCATGCTGGCCCAGAATAATGGCAAGCCATGAGGTCAATCCATAAAACCCGAGCAATGCAAAAAACCAGACTGAGAATGACATCACATTGGCACGCAAGTAAAATCGTGACAGCAACACCGCAAATGGATTTCGCGTTTCAAGCGTCGTCTCAGCGAGGAAGGGTTTGGGCGGGGCAAGCCTCGCATGCGCCGCCGCCTCGACGCCGGCCTCAATCTGTTCCATCACCGTTTCCGCATCAGCGTATCGGCCATGATCAGCCAGCCAGCGCGGCGATTCCAGGAGGCTACGGCGAACCCAAAACACCACAAGTGAGAGCAGGCCGACTACGACGAAAACCCAGCGCCAGCTTGCGATCGGCAGCACAAAATACGCGATCGCGCCTGAAATGATGAAGCCGACGGCCCAGAAGCCTTCCATGAAAGCAATGTATTTGGCCCGCACATTGGCCGGGATGATCTCCGACAGCACAGCCTGCGCTACTGGGGCTTCGCCCCCTACGCCAACGCCGATTAAGAAGCGAAAGACCATTAACGAGGCAACACTCCAGGCCCCTGCCGCCAGAAAGCTAGCAAGACCCCAGATGACCATCGTCGTTTGGAACGCAATGCGGCGTCCAAATAGGTCTGAGAACGAACCGATGATGAGGTTGCCGACCAGTTGACCGAGAAACGTCATCGATGCGAGATAGCCGATCTGCACCGACGTAAGTTGAAAGTAATCTTTCAGGTCGCCGATTAGAAAAACTAGCAGCGCCACATCGACCTGATCGGCCAGCCACGCCGTCGCGACAATTGCGAACAGGCGCTTCTGATAGCCCGTCATCGGCAGCCGTTCGAGACGCCCTGGGATGTTAATGCGTGCGGCTTCTGCGCCTTGTTGCGCGATCGTCATAATCACGATTTTGCTTCCTTGCTACTGATAGAGCTCAAGCTCAGGTCGCGGGTCCGGTTCGAACCCATCGCGATTGGGCATCTCGACCTTGGGCAAGGAGGTCGCGTTCATCGCCTCGGTCGGTTTAATGATCTTGGCTTGCGATAGAATGTAGGCGACGACACTGTAGACCTGGTCGTCGTTGAGCGAACCTGGAGACGAGAACGGCATCGCTCGCTTGATATAGTCGAATAGAGTCGTCGCGTATGGCCAGTAGCTCTCGACGGTTTTCACTGGCGTTGCAGTCGCAAGCGTGCCGCGACCGCCGATCAGCTTGTCGCCGCCAATTCCCTTGGCTGGATTGCCTTCGAGGTGATCGCCATGGCAGGCGGAGCAGTTATCGGTGTAAATTTTCATCCCCTCCGCTGCTGTGCCGCTGCCGGTCGGCAAACCGCCGCCATCGGCCGGAATCGAAAAAAAGTTGGCTAGATCCTGCGGCGACGCGGGTGCACCAAATCCATAACGCGTTTGCGCCTGCGCATGCGCTTCCGGCATGAGCGGAACTAAGGCAAGGCACAAGCTGGCCGCAGCGATGGCGATATCACGCATGGACATTGGTTACGCTCCCATCGGAGGCTACGCCCCAGCTTTGAATGGCGTTGAGGTGGTAGATCGATCCGAACGGTCCATTGTCGCCGCGGATCGCTATCAGTTGCTTGAGCGTTGGCTGAATATATCCGGTCTCGTCAGTGCATCGGCTTTGCAAGACAGCAGCCTTGCCGTCCCACACCCAGGGGAAACTGAAGCGCACAGTGCACATCGGCTCAGAAATGGATTCGATACGCGCGGGGTACCAGGTCGCTCCTGCATCGGTCGATACGTCAACGGCTTGAACTCGGCCGTGACCCGACCACGCCAATCCGGTGATATTATAGAAGCCTTGCCCAGGCAGCTTCATGTCCCCGGAAGGAAACGTAATGACCGACTTCGCTTCCATATCCAGGGTAAATTGACGCGCTTTCCCGTTCGCCATCAAGTCGGTGTATTTGGATGTCTCCTCGCGTGTCATGAATGGCTTGTCGCTGACTTCGAGACGGCGTAGCCATTTGATGTTCGTGTTGCCTTCGTAGCCGGGCAGCAGCAATCGCAAGGGATAGCCCTGCTCGGGCCGGATCGCTTCGCCGTTCTGTCCGTAAACAAGCAAGGCATCCGTCAGCATTTTTTCGAGCGGTATGCTGCGCGTCATGACCGCAGCGTCTGAGCCTTCGGCCAGAACCCAGGTACCGCCGTCTTTGAGGCCAACTTCGCGCGCGATGGTCGCGAACGGCACACCAGTCCATTCCGACGTACTGAGGAGACCATGCGTGCCCTGCACGGTCCTTAATGTCGGCTTATTCCATTCCGTCAGTCCGTTCCCGGAGCATTCGATGAAGTGACGCCTCGTTACACTGGGAAAGCGCTTAAGATCCGCTATCGTAAATTTCTTAGGCGTCTCGACCATACCATGCACGAACAGCATGTGCCGGCTCGGATTGATGGACGGAATACCATTATGGTCCCGCTCGAAGTGAAGGCCGGAAGCGGTAATGTTTCCGACCATGTTTTGCAGCGGCGTGAAGCTCCACGACGTGTAAGCATTGGCGGTCGGGAAGCGCTCACGAACTTCAGTTTCGAATTGTGAGCGACTGCCATAACCGCCATCTTCTCCGATCGGCCGGCCCTGCGCCTTGGTCGGATCGGCAGGAACGTCATAAGTGACTGCGCCGGGCGGTGCTTTTTGGCCGAATGCTTCGGTGGAGCCTATGAGGCCCGCAACCGATCCGGCGGCAAACAGAAACCTTCGGCGGTTGCTCGGAGACGGGTGGGGAAACATGCCGTCTTTGCAATCGCAGTCCTGTTCCCGAAGCCTGCGCCGTTCTATGAGTTGCGCTTCAGCCAGGACCATCTGGTCGGCCATGCGCTGCGATTTCTCGTCATAGATGACAGAGACGTTTTCCAAGTGCCCCTCCCTGAACGATCCACCGTTTCCCTCGTTGGGGGTCGACGGAATTATTTCGCCACAAGCTAGCGCAAATACAGAAAATTACACGCTCATGGCGGCTATTATGTAATCGACGGGGGTAATGGAATCCGCGCCAGCCCGGCCTTTATGCTATTTTGGTGATCCGGCGAAGCCGGGTTCACGTCCGCATGGCCTTCTCGTCTGTTGATGAGGTCGGGGCGTCATTGCGACGCACAATACAGGCATCCGCGAGGCGCGTAGATCCTATCGTCGGATAGGTCGCCTATTTATCCCAATCCACATCGTCTGCTTGAAAATAAAGAATTGGCGTGAGTTCCGACGAAATAGTTACAATCTCATCAAACAATCTTGAAATCTCAGATTCGTGCAACTTATCTTCTTCGCCGCGAAGTGCTTTCGCCGCAAGCGCGCGCGCTCGCTCCAATTTGAAGCGAATCGCGGTTGGCACTCCGCTCGCTATCACAGCGTCGCAATATTTAATTTGTAGCGTGCTCATCGTCTCTTGGTCCGGCATGCCCTTGCCGTGATAACCAAGCTGAGAGCCTGTAAGACGCCTGCCGTTCCTTGACTTGTGGATCATCGCGAAATTGTCCGAGTTTCAGCCCAGGAACTAACTGCATAGGTCATAAGAAAATTCACCTCTTTAATATCTATAATGTTATTGAGGCAATCTTGGACCAGCTACTTTTGAGGGTGCTTACGCTGATTTGTCTGGCAGGAAACGGTCTGCCGCGACAAAATGTCCAGGCCATCGCCTGGCTAGTCTAGGTGTCAAGAGATTGCGTCGTCGCCGAACTACAGCGAGACGCAAGCTCTGCCAGGGAGGCGGTACCTGATGAACGAAAATAGCCGCTTCCGCAATGGTTGCGGCTCAGCGACGGCACCGCACTTGCTTCAAGCGGTTTTCTTCTGTGGTGAACGCAACTCCTCGAGTTTGCGCTCCCATTTCATTTCCGTTGCGAATGTCTTGCATTCTTCAGGGCTCATAAAAACGGTCTCTTTTTCGGCCGGATAAGCCCGTGTCACCACGTCTTTCATGTAGCGCGAAATGACGTCTTCCATGATCGGGATGAGGTCGGTGTAAATGCGGGAGTGACGTGGAACGTGCTCTTCCCAGAGATGGAAGAGGTCGGAGGAAATAATATGCACCCCGTGTGCGCAATTGCCTGCGCCCAAACTGATCACCGGAACGGGCAGCGTCTGTGCGAGATATTCAGCGACCTCCGACGTCGTCACTTCGCACAAAATCGAGAAGCAGCCGGCATCCACCATGGCTTTGGCATCGTCGACCATTTCCTTGGCACGCTTGGCAGTCTTGCCTTGCGCGGTGAAGCCGCCCAATTGCGGCATGCGCATCGGTGTGATCCCGATATGGCCCTGCACGGGGATGCCGGCGCGCACGATCGCCTCGATATTCTTGGCGTGGTACTTATTGCCTTCGCATTTCATCACTTCGGCGTTTGCTTCATGAACAAACCGGCCGGCATTCTCGACGGCCTGCTCCGGCGAGACGTGGAAACTCCAGTAAGGCATGTCGACCATGCGCAGGCCGTATTTTGAGCCGCGGTCAATCGCTTTCGCCATCATCATGACTTCATCGAAGCTGACCGTGACGGTGCTTTGATGGCCAAACAGGATCATACCGCCGGTGTCGGAGACGCACAGAATATCGATACCCAGACGGTCGGAGACGACCGCCGTGCGATAATCGTAGGCGGCGAGCTGGGTAATGGGCTCGCCCTTTTTCATCTTGGCATTGAGCGTGTTGATCGTAACTTTTCGTCGCGCCGGTGCGTCTGCCATGGCTTTTCCTTTTCCTCCACAGAACTTAGGCGGCTTGGGGAAACGCCCTCGCCCCGCACAGCCATGGGCGCCGAGGACCGCAGTCCAGTCAAATTCGCGCCACCTATACTATGTTTGCTGCTGGCTATAAACGGCAACCCGACGTCGACGTCAGCGCCAGGCAGTCCTTGGGCGGCGCTTTGCCGTATCGTAAAATGGCAGCGGCGTTCGCCAGATGTTATGAAAAGTACCCGTCCGGTCGTGCAAGCTCGCGCCCGGTTTAGTGTCAGCGCGCACGTAACCAAGTCCGAGGATGCGCCCGGCGGCATTGCTCCGACAAGCGGATGTCACCAAGATTTCGCCGAGCTTGACCGGACGCCGCAAATCACGTGAGGGCTGCCACGGTAAACTTAGCGTGTTGGCCTCGGCGCAGAACGATATGAGTGTAAGCGGCGGCCAGGCGAAACCGCCGGAGCGGTAGAACCTTCCGAGTCCAGCCTCCTCTGGCGAAACGGGCACACGGAATTCGTTATCGAAAAGGACGAAACCTGCTTCGATGCGAAGCATATCGGTTGCGATAAATCCAGCCGGCCGTGCCAGCTGCGACCAGGTCCGCCAGGAGTTTTCCTTTGCTGCGCGTGGCAGGATGATTTCGAATCCAGCTTCGCCCGTGTAGCCGAGCCGCCCGACCCGGCATGGAGTGCCGTTCAGGCTGGCTTGGCTGAAGCTGAAATAGCCAAGCGACCTTAGTCGGCTGGTGTCCCCAAGCTGGGTCAATACGTTAAGCGCGCTTGGTCCCTGCAAAGCGAGAACCGCTATGTCGTTCGTGACATCGGCGACTTCGACTTCGGAACTGGCTTGACGCAGAAGATCTGCAATATCCTCACGACGGCCGCTCATGATCGCGTATGAGTCTTCGGCAAGCCGCCAGACGGTTAGGTCCGCAATAACGGCGCCCGTGGCGTTGACGCGCAGTGCATAAAAAATCTTCCCAAGGTCCAAGGCCGCGAGAGATCGGCCGGTAAATTTTTCGACGACGTCTCTGGCGCCCGTTCCTTTGAGTTGCGCGCATTCGAGAAATGAAAAATCGAACAGCGCGCAGTCGTCGCGGCACGCTTGCGCTTCCGCCGCGGCATCGCCGAAATCATCGATCCGGGGAAAATCCGCAAGTCCCATCTTGTCGCGTCACCCTACGAGTCGCCAACCAACATCGATGAGGATGAAGGCGCCAATCAGCAAGAGAACAACCGAAACAATTTGGCGCAAAAGGGTTCTCGGCACCACATGGGCAAGCTTGGCGCCACACCACGACCCGACCGTCAAGCTCGCGGCAAGGATCCCGCCTAGAGTCAGATCGAGCTTGCCATAGAGGACATTTCCGAGGGTTGCCGCAATCGCAACCGGAAGCTGGATCGCCTGACTCAGGCCTACCGCGGTAAGTACCGGTACACTCATCGACATCATGATGGGCACAAGCACGAGGGGCCCGCCCGTGCCGGTGAGGGAGGACAGAAAGCCCGTTACCCCTCCTACCGCCAGCAGAATGCGGTTGGAAACCTCGGTGTCTTCAGCCTCGGCGTATTTCTGCGTGCGGAGTGAATTGAGGCCCGAAAAAAAAGTCAGCAGACCGAGGCAGATTTCCAACAGCAGCCGGTTGAATACGCTGACGGCCCAAGCTCCGGCGAATGCCGCCGGCGCCGCACCAATGCAAAGTCCGGCTGCCATGCCCCAACGGATCGATTTGTTGCGGGCGAATACGATGGTCGCGACAAGTCCGGAAAGGATATACGCCAGGAGCGCCGCCGGAATTGCGACCTTGATGGGAATGTCGGTAAGAAAAATGAGCGCCGGCACGAGAATGACACCGCCAATTCCAATGCATCCGATCATCAGCCCTGACAATAAGCCGAGGAAGGCGATCCCGATAAGTTCCAGCATTGCCAACGAAGTCATCCCGGGTTGGTCGCAGCCACAATCTACCCATGCAGCGCAAGAGAGGTTGTGCCTAGCAATAATTCACCTGCTAGCCGAGTGCCAAATGCAATAATTTTCTTAGGCGGCGTCTATTTTGATGATAGCATTGTTCGTGGGCCTCTCATTGTCGGGTCGAGAGCATGTTCATTAGACAGTTTCGCTATCTCGTCACGGTGGCAGAGGAACGCCATTTCGGCCGCGCGGCCCAACGCTGCCACGTCACGCAGCCCAGCCTCTCCAACGGCATCAAGCAACTTGAACTTGAACTTGGCGTCCCGATTTTCCTGCGCGGCCGCGGTCAGCGCTTTCAGGGATTGACTGCCGAGGGAGAACGTGTCGCCGTTTGGTCGCGCGCTATATTGGCCTATTGCGACGCCATGCGTGAGGAAGTCGCAACGATGCAAAACCAGCTCACGGGCAATCTGCGTATCGGCGCGATGCCGTCGATGTCGCCAGTCCTGCCGTTCTTGCTGGAAATCGTTCGAGCGAAATATCCAGGTGTCCGTGTAGACGTCCAATTCATTGGCAACGAAGCAATGAAGCTCGGCTTGAATAATTTTTCGCTTGACGTTGCCTTGACTTATATGGACAAGGCCGACCTCGGCCGCAAAAATACGCTCCAAATTTACACGGAACAGCTCAGCCTTTTGGTCCCCGATCGGCCAGAATTTCAGCACCGCGATACGATTACATGGAAGGAGGCGGCAGAGCTGCCCCTGGCCATGCTTCGGCCGTCGATGCATGAGCGCCGGTTCGTCGATCAGGTCTTCAAGAGCGTCGGCTGTTCGCCGGTCCCGCGGGTCGAATCCGAAGTTGATCCTGCACCTGATGTTCCAGGTCCAATTCACTGAGCTGTGTACGGTCATTCCGTCACACTTCGCTCACGCCCCTGGGCTGCACCGCGGAACCCGCGCGCTGCGTCTCATTAATCCGGTCGTGACTCAGGATGTCGGTCTCTTCTGGGCCGATGGCGAAATCGTTCTGCCAATGGCCAATGCTTTCGTATCGATCGTTCAAAAACTCAACAAATCCGGAGATCTCCGCAAACGGCTGGAAGGCACTAAGCCCGTTATCTACGATGGGCCGATTGCCAAGCGAAGAAAACTCGAGCGAGTTTAGAACGTAGCGTGGATCGCCTTTAGGCAAGCGCCAAATCCCTAAGCTTCATTGCCGCTGCCATTGGGTCACGCTCGGCCATCAGCGCCGCTGCCTTGATTGTCAAGTTGCCTGCACCGCTGCTCGATCCGCTGCGTCGATAGAAATACGGTTCCGGGCTCTCCGCGTCGCCTGGCGAGAATGCGAAACTTCCAGATTTTGACGGACTTACGAGATTAAGATTTTGCGGAAGGCACGCAATGGAAGCCTGATCGACGGCCTTAGTGGGCGCAGCAGCTTTGAGAACAGCGGCAGCATCCCGCATCAAGGAGGTCAGGCGAATGAGGCCCGGTCCGCACAATTGCGGCGAATAATCTTCGGCGTCGCCGCTCATTAAGCCCGCAACGGTATAAGGTAATTCTTTTGAGAACATCCCTCGATCAATCCCGCGATGCAGCAGCTCGACCAATAACCAGGCTTCAACCTCCGCCGGCGAATGTTCCTCGGGATCAAAAACGTGCGGCATCGGTTTGCCGCTTTCGAGAAACTGCAATTCGAGCATCGGTAGTCGCATTTCCAGCGCGATCGCTTTGTCGAATGTACTCGTGGTAATAGCGGCGTCGTGCGGTCGGAATACAAGCCTGATGCGTTGTTCCGGTGTGCTACCAGCGACATAGCTGTTGGCGATTCGCGCCAGCCATTGCGCAACGTTAATTGCTTCGACCCGCGCTTGTGCGAGCTCCGACAAATCGCCAGTCGTGCGCGTGTGCCATTTCATGGCCGGCGAATTGTCAGGCCGATCAAGCGAATTTGTCATAACGGATATCTCGCACTGGCACGCCGCCGGCAATCAATGCGCGGATTGTGCTGTCGACCATGATCGGTGGCCCGGCCACATAGGCGAGCAGATCGCTGTCGCACTCACTCAAACCCTTGGCGGCGACTTCGTGCACCATTCCCTGCGCCAGGCGAAGGGTCGGAAAATCGCCGTGCAGCGGCGTCGCTGCAGCTTCATGCGACAAGGCGACGGTGACTTCCAGATTGCCGTACGAGGCCGCTGCGTAGCGCGACAATTGTTCGAGATAAAACGTATCGGCATGCGTTCTGACACCAAAAAAAACCACGCCCCTGTGAGCACGGAAGTGGTCCGTTTGAATTGCGCATTCGAGCATCGACATCATGCCCGCAATACCGGACCCGCCTGCAATGCAGATGATATTACGGCGCTCCTCGGGGCGAAATACCGCCCGGCCAAGCGGGCCGAACACATCCACCTCCGGATCTCCGACAATCTTGTCAAAGAACCAATCGGTAAAGCGGCCACCCGGCTTGCGCTTAAGCACCAGCGCGAGGCGTTCGAGTTCAGGCTCGAAATTGACCATCGAATAAGCCCGGCCGCCGGGGACATCCGGGAACTCGAGCACAACGAACTGTCCGGGCTGAAAGCGCATTGGGCCCGAAAGCTGCAAATCGAACTGCGCCACGTCGTTGGTCAGTCGCCGGATATTGCGGATGATCCCACGACGCGACGCCGGCCTGAATGTGTCCGTTGTCGTGAGATCCGAAGGAACACGCAATGCGATGTCGGAACGCGGCCAGCTCTGGCACATCAAAATGTCGCCCTTTTCGGGCTTCAGTCGCGCGGCACCGGGCGCTTCCTTCCAGCGGACCTCGACGTTACCGGACATGACGCGAGCGCGGCAGGTTCCGCAGGTTCCCGTAGCGCACTCAAAGGGAAGGCTGATCCCTTGCCGCAAGCCGGCATACAGGATCGGCTCCCGTTCGCCGCATTCGAAGGATAACTCACCGCTCTTGTGCTGAACCGTTATCTTCATCGGGACAGATGATGGCCCCTATTTGAAGAAATCATCATCTGCGCCGTCGTCCGTATCGAATTCGTACGCCAACTCGCCCTCGATATTCGCCAAGATTGCCCCGTTCTCCTGTCGGATCTCGTAGGTCTTCAGTGGCTTCTCGGTCTCGCCTTGCATTTCCAGGGTCTTGAGATTCCACGCCCACAAATGTTTCGTACATGTGAGAATACAGCGCGCGATAACCCCTGACTCCGCCAACGGCTCTTCCATATGAGGACATATTGGCGGAATGGCGCGGAAGCCCTCGCCGTAGTTCACCAATAAAATTGAAATACCCTCCACATCGAAAAGCCGCACCGAGTTTTCAGGAATCTCGGCGGCATCACATATGCGCTTCCAGGTCATCGCAGTTCAGATTGGCCAGTGCGAACCTTTGTCGAGCCGTCGATTTTCGATCCGTACTTCGCGGCTGAGGAATTTCGCCTTACCGTCCTCAAGCTTGAACGTATCGAGGTACTTTCCGATCAAAAATAAGCGGCTTTCGCCGGCATCGGTGTGTGAATTGATGCCGTCCAACAGGGTTTGGTAGACGACGACCGAGCTCACCGCTTTTGCTGAGTGCGCCGCCTCATCGACGTCGACAGTGTAAACAGAGGTGTGGCGGGTAAGCGGAGAATGATCGGTATTGTGCTTTGGCAGGAGCTTGATCATCGACGCGAGCCCGGTGTGGTCGAGCGCAAGATAGGTCACATCCTTATTAATCTCCGGGCTCCAGGCACGGATCGCATATTGGAACTGATCGTCGCAATGGGCGAGCCAATCGTTCCATTGCTGCCGATCAAGGGAAATCGTCGAACGATAAATCGTGTCACGAACAAGAGTGGCCAAATCCACCTATAGTCCCCATTTCCACGTCTGTCGCCAACGCGGGCAACCTGCCCCGCGCACCGGTTTGGCCCAAAGGAAGCGTCTTGGTTGACGGGTTGCCGCCGACCGAGGCGCGGTTACTCTGCGGCCACCGAGACCGGCTCCGCGTAAGGCAGGTCCGGCTTGCTCGGCAGCCGATTCATCCAGCGACCCCATTCTTCGTAGTAATGGCGCATGCCGTTTTCATCGTGAATTGTTTGATTTTCGTGCCGCCCGTGCAAAATGCGGCGCGGCTCTGAGCCCGTCGCCATGGTCGTGCCTTGGCCCTGAACGCCGATGAGATCCTCGTGCAGATTTCGTCCGAAGGGCCCCCAAATCGAATTGTGATGATTGATGCGAGTCATGCGCTCCTCGGCAGTATCGCGCTTGAGACCCAGGCCGCGGTATTCGATCATGACTTTGTCGGGAGCAAGCGGAGTGACAATGTCACAGCGCAGCGCCGATCCACGTAGATTGAAATTCATGCCGGGGAACATATCGATCATGTACCACTGATTCGGCGGCAGGTGCGGGAACGACAACGCGGCCCGACTATCGAAACCTTCGTACTTCTCGTAGTTGACCTCGAACGTGCCGACGACGATGTGACCGTGATCGAAGGCTTCGTTCTTGCGTGCAAAATACGCATCGTTAAACCCGGTCACGCGGTTATGGTAATGCATGAAGTCGTGATAGAATTCGCAATTGGTATCGTGCCACAGCTTATAGTTCGCGTTCACGATGGCCTTGTGGTAATGGAAGACTTCAAGCGGTTCGGCTTCGAGACTCTTACGCAGACATTGAAAGGCGGCCCCGCCCCAGTCTTCGAGCGAAGTCTGCGGATTATCATCGAGATTGACCCAGACGAATCCGCCGAATTTCACTTCGCAGCGTAGCCGGCGCAGACCGACATCTTCTTTGCACAGGCGTTCCTGGAAGCCTTCCTTTTCACGGCTGATGTAAACGCAATTGCCGCGCATATCGTATTGCCACGCATGGAACATGCACGTCATGCGTTTTGGATTTCCGGAAGGCTGCCCTTCGAGGAAGCTTCCGGTCGGTCGACGCTCAATGATCATGCCGCGATGCGGACAGACATTGAGGAAGGCGCGAACCTGACTGTCTGGGCCCCGGCAAACGATCACCGGTTCTCGCGCGATCGAAGTGGTGCGAAAATCGTAAGGGTTCGGCAATTCCGATTCATGACAAACCGGTATCCAGGCCTTTTTGAAGATCTTCTCGAGTTCTTCCTCGAAGATTCCTGGATCGGAATAGATCCGGCTATTTACCCATTCGTTCGTCTTGAGCTTGGGCTCGGACAACCACTCGCGATGATTTTTCGCTGCCACGGCGTTTGCTCCTGCGAAGAGTGCGTCGACTGCGAAGGTATACAATCGAACCGCTTAATATTTCCACGCTATATATGCCAAAACGCAACGCTGCGCTACTGAAGTCCACGGCCCGAAATCGATCCTTCTTATCTATCGATAGACTGAACTATCACCTCGAAAACGAAGGAGAAGTCCTCATGTTTCGGGATTAACGCGGGTCCTGCGGGCATCGATTTCCTTCCCTGCACTGGCCAGGGGCTAATAGCGCGGCTCTATTACTTCATTAGTAAGAACAATTTTCTCCGCGATATCGCCTACTGTCATGGTCGGCGCTTGATCGAATGTGGAGGTCAAGTTCGGATACAGGCGGCAACGCCCGCCAGGGGCACGGCCTTTAGTGTCGCACGCCCAATGGCACCGGATGCGAGCGTTGGTGGACTGTACTATCCTTAATCGAGCGTGGGGGCGTGGGAGAGCCGAAAACAATAAGTAGCGCCGCCTCAAGCCAAATTGAAAAACGATACGACATAGGGAGGGAGTGATGTACCAGACGAGTCATGGCCTGCACTGGCAATTGCTCAAGCGGCTGCACTCAATAAAATTGCAGCTGGTCTGCTTCGGCATCGCCGCCGTTAGCCTTGCGGCTACATTGGCGATGCCCTTACCCGCAAACGCTGCCGCCGAGAAGGATTATGGCAAGCCTGGGACGCCAATCGATCTCGTGATCGGTTATCAGCCGTATTATACCGAATCGTGGTCCGGCTTGATCATGCGCGATAAGAAATTTTACGAGAAATACTTGCCGAAGGGATCGACCGTCAGCTTTCAGGTGGGTCTACAAGGCGCGATTATCGTCAACGGCATGCTGGCGGGCAAAGTCGATGTCGGTTACGTCGGCGACATGCCGGGCATCGTGGCGACCAGCCACCCCGATGTCCGTGATATCCGTCTCGTCTCGGTGCTCGGCCTCGGCTACGATCAGTGCAATATCTTTTTGGTGCGCAATGATGCACCACAGTTCAGCTCACCGGACGAAGCCATCAAGTGGCTGAACGGCAAGACAGTCGCCGTGCCGAAGGGAAGTTGTACGGACCGTTTCGCGCAAGCGGTATTTAAGCGCTATAACATTCAGCCGTCCGAGTATCTGAATCAGAGCATTGAGGTGATCACGAGCGGCTTCCGCGCCGGTAAGCTCGACGCCGCCGTGATCTGGGAACCGACTGCATCGCGTATTGTTGAAGACAAGCTTGCCCGCCGCGTCGCATCGGGCGCGTCCGTCAATGAACGCGATGGTGGCTTCATGGTTATGCCCCAAGCGCTGATTCAACAGCGGCCAGACATCGTGAAGGACTGGCTGCAAGCGGAATTGGATTCGGAGCTGTATTTCAGCGATTCCAAGAACGCCATGGACATCGCCAAGATGGCGGAAGGCCAAACGACCGGTTTCCCGGAAAAGGCGTTATGGACTTCCGCCTTCGGCACGATACCGAAAGCGAGCGGCGGAACCGATACGCGGATCACGCTGGCCTATGGCTTTACTCCGGATGCTATGGACCTAATCCAAAAAGCATCCAAGTTCTTGGTGGAGATCAAGAGTATCAGCGCGGAAGTCCGTCCGGATGCGGTACAACCGCAACTCACCGCCGATATCTTAAAGGCGCGGGGCCTAACAGCCCCCGTCGGAGAGGTTAAGGCGCTTCCGGATTCGGCATACACGGGCCCGTAACGGTTCTTAGCTTGCCAATGCCCGTCGGAGAAACCGTTCGTCAACACGGCGCCCCCGTGGCGAGAACGCATAAGTTAAGTGCGATATGACCGAAGCAAGTCCGGTTCGTGTTCTAAACAGTGATTTGCCATTGAGCCCGGCGGACGATGCGGCGCGTAGCATCAGTCCGCCGGCCCTTGCGGCTCATCGCTTCTTGCTATGGCTGAAAAGTCCGCGCCCGTATCTGATGCTGGTCGGCTTTACTCTGTTTATCGGCTTTTGGTACCTCGCCGTCGAAGTCTGGCAACTGCCCCGTTTTTCAGAAATGCCGGGCCCGACTGTCGTCGTGCGAGAGTGGTTTAGCAGAAACCCGACTTACGGGTTGTCGATCTTCACTCCCGAATATTACATGCATATCTGGGTAAGTACGCGGCGTGTCGCGATAGCCTTTTTTCTTGCTACGGCTATCGGCGTTCCACTCGGCCTTTTTCTGGGCTGGTCGGAGCGTTTCAAGCAATACGTCTTTCCAGTATTTGAACTGCTCCGTCCAATCCCGCCGTTGGCATGGGTCCCGCTGGCGATCGTGATGTTCAAAGGCTCCGAAACGCCGATCATCTTCCTGACGTTTCTCGCATCTTTCTACGCGACGGCGCTCAACACCATGTTGGGGGTCGAATCGATCGACGTATCCTACACACGCGCGGCAAGTTGCCTTGGCGCCACGCGATGGCAGGTCTTCCGTCATGTGATTGTTCCAGGCTCCATGCCATTCATTTTTACGGGACTGCAAATTTCCGTTGGCGTCGCCTGGTTCTCGTTGGTCGCGGGCGAGATGGTTTCCGGACAATACGGCCTTGGGTACGTCATCAACACCTCATACACGATGGTTCGCTATCCCACGATCGTCATCGGCATGATCACGCTCGGCATCGTTGGCTACGTCACCAGCGCGATAGTTCGGCTGGTCGGCGCCTATTTGATGCAGTGGCGTACTCGCGAGCTTGCGCTAGGAGGCGACAGGTGAGCGCTCAGCCGGCGGCAACACAGATTGATCCAGTCATGTCGGCGCAACCAAACCGGAGGGGCGGCGTACGAATCGCGGATGTCGTAAAGGTCTATGGCACAGCCGGTGCCGGTGTTCTCGCGGTCGATCACTGCACGTTCGACGTGCCGCCGGGCGAGATTACTGTCGTCGTTGGACCTTCGGGCTGCGGCAAGACCACGCTGCTCAATGCGATCGCTGGCTTTCATAGTATTTCATCCGGCAGCATCCATCTCGACGACGAATTGCTGTGTGGTCCGCAAAAATTGAAGGCGCGGCCGGGTCCGGACCGGATTGTAGTATTTCAGAACGGTGCACTTTTCCCTTGGAAGACGAATATCGAGAATGTGACGTTCGGCCCAATTATGCAGGGCCTGTTATCGCGCGCGGAGGCCTACGAAAAAGCCCGCGACATGATGGCCGATGCGGGGTTGCGCGGCATTGCGCACAACTATCCTGGAGAGATATCTTCCGGCGTAAGACGGCGTGTCGAAATCGTCCGCGCGCTTATGAACGACCCAAAGATTTTGTTGCTCGATGAGCCGTACCGTGCGCTCGATTCGTTGACAAAATCCGTGATGCACGAGGCTCTCCTTGAGATTTTTTACAAGAACCGGGTAACGATTTTCTTCATTACGCACGACCTTGAGGAAGCGATTTTCCTCGGTCATCGCGTCGTCATCATGACTACTCGGCCATGTCGGCCGAAGAAAATCCTCGATATCGATATTCCGCATCCGCGAGACTACAGCGTGCTGACGGCCAAGCGATTTCGCGAGTTCATGGATGAAACCGCCGCCGCCGTTCATGAGGAAGCGATCAAAGCCTTCGCTGCCGGCGAAAAGGAGCGCTGAGCATGGCCAAATCGCTCGCATTAAAGGCCCTCGGCTTTGTCAGCGGCGAAGATTTCTGGCGCGGCATCGCTTCCATAGCGGTGTTCTTGATTTTTTGGGAGGTCGGGTCGCGGTCGCAGGCATTATTCGGCTTCGCATTTCCGTGGGTTTCGCAAATTCCTGCACCGAGCTCTGTGCTGCAGGAACTGATTGTATTGGTCCAAGATCCCAGCTTTTGGATGAGCGCCTTTCTAAGCACATTGAGAGTCTTCGAAGGCTTCCTCGCAGCGATGGTGATCGGCATTCCGTTGGGCTTGGCGATGGCGGTGAGTGGCACGTTTTACGGTATCACTTTTCCAGTCTTCGAAGTGCTGCGGCCAATTCCGCCACTCGCTTGGGTGCCGGCGTCCATTATATTTTGGCCTACTCAGGAGTTGTCGATCGCTTTTGTCACCTTCTTGGGTGCGTTTTTTACAATCGTTATCAATGTCATCGGTGGCGCGCAGGCGATTGACGTTCGCTATTTTCAAGCGGCTCGCTCAATGGGCTCCTCGACCTGGGACATTTTTTGCCGCATAATCCTGCCGGCTACGCTGCCTTCTATCGTCGTCGGCGCTACTGTCGGGGTTGGTATCACCTGGGCTGTGGTTGTTGCCGCGGAAATGATTTCCGGCGGCGGCAGCGCCGGCTCCATGGGGGGGTCCGGCGGAGGCCTCGGATTTTTCATCTGGAATTCGTATGTCGGTGGCTCGTACACACAAATTGTCGCGGGCATGATCAGCATTGGGATTGCGGGCTATGTCTCGAGCGCGGTATTGCGCAAGATCGGTAAATGGCTGACCCCCTGGCTTTCGGAAAACTGAATTGGCCCCGAGACATGAACATTCAACAAATGGCCCAAAGTTCACAGGTTACGTACGGCCCGCTGGGCAGCCAACTGACGGTCAGCAATGTCTCCAAGACCTACGGTGTCGGCGATTTCGCCAAGGACGTCGTCCGCGACTGCAGCTTCACCCTCGAAAGCAACAGACTGACCGTCATGATTGGACCGTCTGGCTGTGGCAAGAGCACGCTCATCCGCATGCTTGCGGGGTTCGAGCGCCCAACCAACGGCGCCATTACCCTTGACGGCAAACCCATCTCCGGGCCGGGCCCTGATCGACTCGTCGTGTTCCAAGAAAGCGCATTATTTCCTTGGATGTCGACCTACGACAACATCATGTTCGGCCCGCGCGCGCGGGGCGAAGATACGGCGGAAATGCGCAGCTTTGCCGAAGAATTGCTGCACAAGGTCGGGTTGGACGGGTTTCGCAAAAAGTATCCCGCACAACTCTCAGGCGGAATGCAGCGACGCGCCGAATTGGCACGTTCCATGATCAACAAGCCGGCACTCATGATCCTCGATGAGCCATTTCGCGGCCTCGATGCGATGACAAAGAAGCTGATGCAGGAATATTACTCCAAGCTATATGAAGAGTTTCGACGCACGACCTTCTTTGTAACCACCGATATTGATGAAGCAATTTACCTCGCTGATCGCATCCTCATCATGACGAATATTCCGACGCAGGTTCGCGCCGTAATTAACGTCGATTTGCCGCGACCGCGGCATGTTGAAGATATCACCGAGAACGATGACGCCAATGCAATCAAAATGCAGGCACTTGGCCTCCTGCACGATGAAGCGATGAAATCTTTTGCGCGCGGCAGCAAAGCCGCCGCGGACTTCGTCGATGCTTATGCCAAACGTATAAACAAGGAGTAAGTCTAAAATGCAGGCGCCGTCGAGGCCCCGCCCTGCCGATTATGATGCAGGTCGTCCATGACCGCAAAAATCATAGACGGCGTTGCCGTCGCGCGGAAGATCCGCGACGAGTGTAAAGAGCGCGTGCAGCGCATCGTCGCGAACGGCGGAACGCCGCCGGGTCTTGCCGTCATCATGGTCGGATCCAATGCGGCGTCGCAAATCTATGTCCGAAATAAGATCCGTGCCTGCGGCAATGTCGGAATCAGGTCATTTCGGTTCGATTATTTGTCCGATGTCGATCAGGACATCGTAATCGACCGCATCATGCAGCTCAACGATGATCCGGCGGTCCACGGCATCTTGGTTCAGCTGCCGCTGCCACCGTCTTTCGATATGGCCCGCATCCTGCACAGCATATCGGCGGACAAGGATGTCGACGGTTTTCATCTTTACAATGTCGGCGCCCTTGTGGTTGGCGGCACGGTATTTCCGCCCTGCACACCCTACGGTGTGCTGAAGTTGCTCGAATACGAAGGCATCGCGCTGGAGGGCAAAAATGTCGTCGTCGTTGGCGCCAGCAATATCGTGGGCAAGCCGATGGCATTGATGCTGATGCAACACGAGGCGACTGTCTGCATCTGTCATGCCAAGACAAGGGACTTGGCGCAGTTCACGATCCTCGCTGATATTCTCGTTGTCGCAGCCGGATATCCGAATTTGATTCAGCCCGAAATGGTCCGCACCGGCGCTGTTGTCATCGACGTAGGGATCAATCGCATGAACGATGGCAGCCTCGTCGGCGATGTCAATTTCGCAGGTGTCGCGCCGAAAGCTTCGCACATTACTCCCGTGCCGGGCGGAGTCGGCCCTATGACTGTATCGATGCTGCTGGTCAACACGATCAACTCTTGCGAGAGATGGCAGCAGCACAACTTCATACCTATTTCGAAGAAACTTTCGCCGGTGCGGGCGGTCACATAGCGGCTGCAGAACGGTCCTCCGCCTCGACTATAACTATCAATTATCGTCCGTTTCGATCTCAAAACCGGACATTCATTAGCGCCGACGAAACTTCCGCTAAGGGCCAGGGCCGGAGAACGGGTTCTGAGAAGCTTTGGCGGAGGGAGTGGGATTCGAACCCACGATACGGTTTCCCGTATACACGCTTTCCAAGCGAGCGCCTTCAGCCACTCGGCCACCCCTCCGGCTCAAGGGAAGCGACGCAATATAGCCACCGGGTCTCGACTTACAACCCGCGCCGAAAATGGCGACCGTTACGGCCGCAAATGCGCCGAATGGACGGTTTCTCCGAGGCCGGCAGGATGGAACTTTCTCCTGACGGTGCCGTTATTTTGGCGGTCCTGATGAGGCGACACAGGAGGAAGTCATGGGACGCGGGCTATTGTTATGGCTCCTCGGCATTCCATTGCCGATCATTCTTTTGATTTGGGTGCTTGGCGGCCTTCACGGCTGATATTGCCGAGCCAACGACAGGTGACGCGTTAAGACGTAGGCGTGTGTGCAGAGGCCCGGCGAAAGCCGGGCCTTTTGCATGGGCGATTGTATGAGGGCGCCGTGCTTTCGCCGACGCTGCCGTTCGCCTACATTAGCGGCATGCGCCCAGCCGATGACGATTTCCTCATTCGCCCCGACCCGTTCGATCCGCGCCTCACCGAGCGCGTGACCGGGGTCGATCAGACCGGCGCCACGGTGGAGACGGCGGTGGTGGTCGAGCGGGCGCTGACGATTTTCCTCAACGCGCAGGAAATCGTCACCGCGATGACGATCGGCGACCACCCGGAATATCTGGCGGTGGGCTATCTCCTCAACCAGAACATGCTCAAAGCCGACGATGTGGTCACCGGCGTCGACTACGATGAGGAATTGTCGGTCGTGGTCGTGCGCACCGAACGCAAGACCAATTACGAAAAGAAGCTCAAGAAGAAAGTCCAGACGTCGGGATGCGCCCAGGGCACCGTGTTCGGCGACCTGATGGAAGCGCTCGAAAACGTCACGCTGCCGGCGGCGGAATTGCGAACCTCCTGGCTCTACACGCTCACCCACAAGATCAATACGACGCCGTCGCTCTATCTGGAGGCCGGCGCCATCCACGGCTGCGTGCTGGCCGTCCAGGATCGGCCCATCGTCTATATGGAAGACGTCGGCCGCCATAACGCCGTCGATAAGATTGCCGGCTGGATGTTCAAAAACCGTGTCGGCGCCGCCGACAAAATTTTCTACACCACGGGCCGGCTCACCTCCGAGATGGTGATCAAAACGGTGCGCATGGGCATCCCGATCCTGGTGTCGCGCTCCGGGTTCACCGCCTGGGGCGTCGAACTGGCCCGCAAAGCCAATTTGACGCTGATCGGCCGCGCCCGCGGCAAACGCTTCATCGCGCTTGCCGGGCAAGACCGCATCGTATTCGACCAGGACCTCGCCTATGTCGAGGAGGAGAGCGGCAAGCACCGGCGCAAGGCAGCGGTGCACGACGACTGAGCTGATACGCGCGTGACGATCCCTCCCACTCTCGGCCTCGTTCTTGCCGGCGGCTTGGCGCGCCGCATGGGCGGCGGCGACAAGGCGCGGCTCTCCATCGGCGGCCAGAGCATTCTGCAGCGCGTATTGGCGTGTCTTAAGCCGCAATGCGATCGCATCGTCATCAATGCCAATGGCGAGCCGGCGCGCTTTGCCGACACCGGCCTGCCGGTGGTCGCCGACAGTATTCCGGATTTTGCCGGTCCGCTCGCTGGGATTCTCGCCGGGCTAGATTGGGCGGCTACCCACGCGCCCGCGGCCGAGTGGCTTTTGAGCGTACCGGGCGATTGTCCTTTCCTGCCGAGAGACCTTGTAACGCGGCTGCATCAGGCGCGCTCTGCAGCGAACACGCCGCTTGCTTGTGCGCGCTCCGGCAAATGGCGCCATCCGGTCGTCGGCCTGTGGCCGGTTTGCCTGCGTGAGGACCTGCGACGCGCCCTCGTCGATGAGGGCCTGCGCAAAATCGAAATCTGGACCGCGCGCCACGGCATCGCCATCGCCGACTGGCCGGCGGCGCCGGTCGATCCGTTCTTCAATGTCAACACCCCCGATGACGCCGCGCGCGCCGCCGCGCTGGCTGAACAATATCCGGGGGTTTAATATTTTGGTGAAGCATGATCTTTTCGGAAAATCGGCTTCCACCCTCGGATCAAGTCCGGGGGCAGGCTTTTCCGGATCATGCTTTAACCGATCAGCGCCGCATAAGACAAAAAGCCGACGATGGCGCCAGGCTCGATGTGAGTGACATTTTCGTCGAGTTCAGCAAGCCCATCGGTTTCCGTGAGCGAGGTCAGAACGCCGGCGCCGTCCTGCTCGAATTTATGGGCTTCGACAGTGCCGTCGGCGGCTCTGCGCAAAGCCACGCGCACATATTCGCGCCGGCCTTGCCGTTTCTTGTAAGAGAACGCCGCGCGCGCCGGCATGGCGATAAGCGGCTCGGGTAAGGCCCCGGACAGCCGCAACAATAACGGCCGCACCACACGCACGAAGGTGACAAACACCGCCACGGGATTTCCCGGCAGGCCGACAAACGCCGCGCGATGGCTCCCGGTGCCGGGGATGACCCCCATCGCCACCGGCCGGCCGGGTTTCACCGCCAGGCGCCAAAACACCAGCCGGCCGATGCTATCGACGGCCGAGCGCACATGGTCGGCCTCGCCGGTGGAGACCCCGCCCGAGGTCAGGACAAGGTCATGGCCGGCTGCCGCGGCGGCGAGTGCACTCTTTCAGGTCTTTCGGATCGTCGCTCAGGATACCGAGATCGGTAAGCTCGGCATTGAAACGTTCAATCAGTCCGGCCAGCAGATAGCGGTTGGAGTCGTAAAGCGCCGCGCGCGGCAAGGCGCTGCCGGGCTCGACGATCTCGTCGCCGGTCGAGAATAAGGCGACGCGCACGCGACGGCGCACATTGAGCTTGGTGAGACCGAGCGCCGCGGCGAGCGCGACATGCTGTGCGGCGAGCCTGCGGCCCGCCGGCAAGGCGATCGTCCCCGCGCGCATATCCTCGCCGGCCAGCCGCCGATTGGCGCCGCGCCGCAAGCCCGCCGGCACGACGACGCAATCGCCGTCGAGCCGGCAGTCTTCCTGCATAAACACGGTATCGGCGCCAGCCGGCATCGGCGCCCCGGTGAAAATGCGGATCGCTTGGCCGGCGCCGACGCCACGTTGCGCGGCGTGACCGGCAGTGACCCGATCGACGATGCAAAGACGCTTCTCGCCGTCGAACGCGAGATCGTCGCCGCGCACCGCGTAGCCGTCGACCGCCGAATTGTCGAACGGCGGCACATTGACCGGCGCGATAACGTCGCTCGTGAGCACGCGGCCCAACGCGGCGCGCAATCCCACGGTTTCGCGGCCGTCGACCGGCGCAATCCGCTGCGCAATCAGATTCTCCGCCTCGTCGATCGGCAGCAGCGGACCGTTGAAGGCGAAGCAATCGTCGCTGAGCTGCGCCATCACGACTGCCCTGCTGTTGGCACGATCTGCTCGCGCGGCAATGCCTCGGCTTGCAAAACGTTGGCGATGACCCTCGATGTCGTCGAGCATCAACACCGGCACCTGCGCCTGCGGCAGCGGCGTGTCGGTCGCGATCGCAACGATGCAATCGTCGTCGGGATGCAGCAGCGGCTTGCCGACGGCGGCGCGAAAGACTTCGAGCTTCGGATGTGGCATGCCGCTTGAAGCCTTCGACGATGACGAGATCGACCGGCGACGAGCTTTGCCACCATATCCAGCAGCGGCGGCTCGGCCTCATCGCTCAATTCGTGGATGATGGCCCAGCGCCGGCTGGAAACGATCGCGACTTCGCTGGCGCCGGCCTGGCGATGCAGCCACGAATCCTTGCCGGGCTGGTCGGTATCGAATTCGTGATGCGCGTGCTTGACGGTCGCGACTTTAAGGCCGCGGCGGACCAGCACCGGGATCACCTTGCGTGACCAGCGTGGTTTTGCCTGAACCGCTCCAGCCCGCGAGGCCGATGATGCGCATGTTCACTCGTCCATTCCGGGTCCGCCGGTTGGGGTTGGCCTTCGAGGCGGCCCGACCCAGCGAGAAGCCCGGGTTATGCTGCTAACTCTAACATAATAACGACGCTTCACGATGAAACGGCTGGCGACGGCGCCGGACGCATTGACGATTACCGATGGGCCGCCGTAGCCTGCTGCGATTCCAACGGAGCCTTCCATGCACCCCTACACCATTCCAGCCGCAGTCAAAGACCGCGTGATTCGCCGTCAGGGCAAGCTGACGAGCCATGACAGCATCAATGCCGCGCACACCGCGCTCGTCGTGGTCGACATGCAGAACTATTTTGTCGCCGAAGGCTTTCCGCTCGAAGTTCCGCCCGCGCGCGGCATCGTGCCGAACATCAACCGGCTGGCAAGCGCGGTCCGCGCCGCGGGCGGCACTGTCGTCTGGGTGCAGACGACGGCCGCAGGCGCGCTCGAAAACTGGGGCAACCATCACAAATATATGCTGACGCCGGAGCGGGCAAAAACGCGGCTCGCTAACCTCGACGAAAGCGCCGAGGACTTTGCCCTTTATCCGAAGCTCGAGGCGCTGCCGACCGACCTGCGCGTCAAGAAGCTCAAATTCAGCGCCTTTATTGCCGGCTCCTCCGATATCGAGGCCAAGCTCAAGAGCCTCGGCGTCGAGAGCGTGCTGATCGCCGGCACGCTGACGAATGTCTGCTGCGAATCGAGGCGCGCGACGCCATGATGCTCGATTATCGGGTCGTCATGGTCTCGGACTGCAACGCCACCTTGAGCGACGAAGACGCACGCAGACTCGCTGAATAATTTCCTCGTCTTTTCGGCGACGTGATGACGACGGACGAGACGCTGTCGCGGCTCGTGCCTGCCGACAAACGCCAGTCCGCGTGAGACGCGCGGCTCAGCGCCGGCGCATTACCGCCGCTTCCAGCCACGCGATCGCCAGATACATCAGCGACGAGACGATGGCGAGGATGGTCACCGCCGTCATGACGATATTCATCTTGAAGATCTGGCTGCCGTATTGGATGAGATAGCCGAGCCCGACGTTGGCCGACTGAAACTCGCCGACCACGACGCCGACCAGTGACAGACCGGCATTGACCTTCAGCGCGGCGATCAGTGTCGGCACGCTTCCCGGCAAAATCACTTTGCACAGAATTTGCGCCTTGCTGGCGCCGAACGATTGCGCAAGCTTGATCTTGTTGGGATCGACGCCCTGAAAGCCACTGTAGATCATCAGCACGGTGATGAAGAGCGAGATCGCAAGCGACATGCCGTAGATCGACAGCGTGGCGCCGAGCCAGATGTAGAAGATCGGCACGAAGGCCGTCTTCGGCATGGCATTGGCGACGACCAGATACGGATCGAGCACCTTGTAGAGCGTGTTCCACCACCACAGCGCGGCCGCAATCGCGGTGCCGATGACCATCGCGGCGGTGAAGCCGGCGATCGTGGCAAAGACGGTCGACAAGGTATGGGTCTGGATGCTTGCCTGCTGCGGCGTCGCCTTGAGCATGTCGAGGAAGGTCGGCCAGATCGCCGAAGGATAGCTGGTGAACAGCGGATTGACGATCTGCAGCCGCGGCAACACTTCCCACAGGATCAGGACAGACGACCAAGATCGCGAGCTGCGCCGCACGCACCGTGAGCCGGCTGCGGCGTTCCCGGCGAAGCCAGGCGCTATATTGCGGGCTGATCGCCATCGGCACGGCGAGTCACTGTTCGCCATTTTAGTCCTCGACATGGATATCGAGCTCCTGCCAGAGCGTCTTGAAATAGTCGTTGAATTCCGGCGCATTGCGTGCCGCCATCGGCTCGGCCGCGCGGCATTGGCTGAGGCGAAGCGGATCGCATGATCCGATTTCACGTGACCCGGCCGCCGCGACAATCACGATCACGCGCTCGGCCATGCTGACCGCCTCGCCGATATCGTGCGTGATCAGGATCACGGTCTTGGCCTCGCGCCGCAGGATTTCGGTGATCTCGTCGGCGAGCGCCAGCCGGGTCTGCGAATCGAGCGCCGAGAACGGCTCGTCGAGCAGGACGATATCGGGCTCAGTGCATAGCGTCCGCGCCAGCGCCGCGCGCTGGCGCATGCCGCCGGAGAGTTGGCGTGGCAGATGATTGAGGAATTGGCCGAGCCCATAGCGGGTCAGAAGCTGCGCCGCGCGCTCGCGCGCCTTGGCCATCGGAAGGCCCTGGATTTCAGCGCCGAGCAGCGTGTTCTCCAGAATTGTGCGCCACTCGAACAGATAATCCTGCTGCAGCATGTAGCCGACCTTGCGGTTCGGTCCGGTCACCGGCTTGCCGTCGATCAGCACGCAGCCTTCAGTCGGCGCGACCAGACCGGAGATCAGCGACAGCAGCGTGCTCTTGCCGCAACCGCTCGGGCCGATGATGGCTACGAATTCGCCGGGCGCGACGGCGAACGAAACGATCCTTGAGCGCTTCGGTCTCGCCGTCGCGGCCGAAATAGCGCAGGCCCGACGTTCGCGCAATTCGACCTTGGCGCGCCTCCGGCCGCCGCGCCGCCACGGCCTACTTCGCTTTGCTGGCAAATTCGGTGCGGACGAGGTCTTCGAATTTGACGCGCTTGTTGGCGTCGAGCACGTGACCGTTGATGAGGATGTCTTCGAATTTATCTGATCGCTGCAGGCTCGATCACCGGCGATGATTTCCAGATTTTCAGTTTCTGATAACGTGCCGCCGCATTGGTCATCGCCTGCGGATTGACGCCGGGAAAGAATCGGCGCGACCGCTTTGGCGATATCTGCCGGCCGAGGCCGACGCCGTCCATTTCTGCGCGCGATAGATGGCGTCGGTAAAGCTCTGCACGGTCGACGCATTGTCGGCGATGATATTTGTCCGTCGCCATGAAGGCCGTGTAGTCGGCAAAGCCGACCGTGGCGCCGATGGAGGCGAGAAAATAAGCCTTTGCCGTCGAGCTCGAGTTGCGACGGCGTCGGGCTCGATGAAAATGGCGTATTCGCCCCTGGCCGGCAAGCCAAGCGCCGACCCGCGCGGGCACGGCGATATTGTTGGACGAGCTTGACGTCGCGTGTCCGGATTGACGCCGTTCATGCGCATCGCCTCTTCAAGGAACAGCAGCGGCGTGAGCCCGGCCGGAAGCCGAGCACGTCCTTGCCCTTCAACATGCTCCATTCGAACTTGTCCGGCTTGGTGCGGCCGACCAGCATGAAGCCGTCGGTCGCGGTCAGGCCGCAGAAGATGCGCGCCTTGGTCGTTGAATCGCTGTTGGCACATAGATCGTGGTCTCGGGCCCGGTCGAGCGCGATGTCGGCGCCGCCGGACAGTCAGCGCCGCCATGGTCTTGTCGCCGCCATTGCCGGTCGCGATCTCGATGTCGAGACCGGCATCCTTGAAATAGCCGTTGGTCGACGCAACGTAATACGGCGCGTAAAGCAGCGAGCGCACGACTTCGTTGTAGCGCACCTTGGTGAGCGGCTTGGTCTGCGCGCGCAACGGCCGGGCGGCAACGATCGCGCCGAGCGCGGCGAAACGCCACTCGCAGAATGTCGACGACGATGCAGCATGTTGTTCTCCTTTGCGTGGCATGAGAAGCAAGCTTCGCGCCAAGCGCGAAAGGCTAACACCCGCATTTGCGCATGGCTACAGCGCAAGCTGACGCGAGCGCTCAAAGCAGGGCTTCAAGGCGGCAGGCTCCATGCCAAGTGCGCGGATCCGCGCCCGTGTCGTTTCATCGCGCAGCGCCGCGAGAAACGCCTGCACCGCCGGCCGCTCGCGGCGCGCTTCGACCAGCAGGAAATCGTAGTGTTCGGGCGCGATGGGCAGGAACGACAGCCCGTACATCCGCGCCACCGGCTCGATCGCAATGCCCCAGTCGGCGCGATGCTGCGCGATGGCGGCAGCGACCGCATTGTGCGAGCGCGGCTGGTTGGCATAACCGGCAGGCTTGCGCGCCGCGCAACAGACTGTCGACCAGGACGCGCGTGCCGGAGCCGGCATTGCGATTGACCATCAGCGACCGAAGGATCGTCGAGTGCGGCCTTCAGCGCGCCGTCGGCGCTCTTGCCCTCAAAGCGCTCATCGCCGCGGCGAAAGACAAAACCCTGCATCCGCCGCCAGCCGGGTACGAGCGCGAGTCCTGGCACGAGCAGATGCTTGTTGTAGATGCCGGTCGCCGGATCGACGAGATGAACCGGCGCGATATCGCATTCGCCGCGGCTTGCGGCGCTGACGCCGCCCTGACTGCCGACCGCGATGGTGCGCGCCGTGAAAGCCCTGCTCCGCGAGCGCGCCGACCACGACATCGAGCGCGATGTCGTGGCTGCCCATGATGACGAGATCGGGCGCACCTTCGGCGTCGCCGATCAGCGTGACGTCTGCTTCGGTGTCGGCGTCGAGCGCGGACGCGAGCGCATCGATCGCCAGAAATCCATCGGCTTGCGAGAACGCCGTGACGGCGCCCGAGCCTTTGCCGGTTGGAAACGCGATCAACCCGTCATTGCCGGCGACGAGCGACACCAGCACGAATTCCTCGCGGCCGAGCTCCGACGCGATCGCGCACCGGCACGCGCGCGGACACGGTCGCGCCGCTTCCGGCGATAGCCCGGCGCGCGCGCGAATCACCGGCGCGACGAAAGCATGGAAGGTGAAAATCGCGGAGGTCGGAAAGCCCGGCAGCACGATCAGCGGCTTGTCGCCGATCGCCGCCAGGCACAACGGCTTGCCGGGCTTGAGCGCCACGCCATGAACGAGAATGCCCGGGCTTGCCGAGCTGCGACACGATGCGATGCGACAGATCGCCGGCGCCCTTCGACGTGCCGCCCGACAGGACGACCATGTCGCAGGTTTCGAGCGCGCGCGCATGGCAAGCTCGAGCGCGACCTCGTCATCAGGAAATGCGCCGAACGGCACTGCCTCGCCGCCCGCTTCGATGATGGCGGCGGCAATGATGGCGCCGTTGCTGTCGTAGACGCCGCCGGGAGGCAGCGGCTGGCCAGGCTCGACCAGTTCATCGCCGGTCGAGAGCACGGCGACGCGCGGGCCGGCGCACGACGTCCGACCTCGGCAAGACCGCAGGCCGCGAGCATGCCGATCTCGCGCGAGCTGATCCGGGTGCCCTTGCGCAACAAGCGTTTCGCCGCGCGCGATGTCCGAGCCGGCATAAGAGACGAACTGCCCGCTCGCCGCCGGCGCGGCGCAGCGTCGATCGCCGGGGCCATCCTCGATGAGTTCGGTCTGTTCGATCATCACCACCGCATCGGCGCCGCGCGGAATGACGCCGCCGGTGGCGATCGCAGTGGCCGTACCGGCGCGACTTCGATCGCGGGCTCGACGCCGCAGGCGACGACCTCGGCGTTCAGGATAAGCCGCCTCGGCGCGCCGTCGCTGGCACCCACCGTGTCGACGGCACGCAGCGCGAAACCATCGACGTTGGAGCGGTCGAACGGGCGGCGCATCGACCGGCGCGATGACGTCGGCGGCCAGCACGCGCGACAGCGCGGCCGCCAGCGGCAGCGGCTCGGCGCTCGCAGCGGCGAATGATCGATGCAGCCTCGAAACGGCGGCGCGCCTCCGCGGCCGAGACCACTTCAAGGAATTGCTCCTGCCGCGCCGCGCGCCGCACCGCATCCAAGATCGCCGCGGCGCGCTGTTTTGGTTTATGGCCATGGTCTTACGGCAACCTGTGCGCCCGCGGGAAAACCCTCGCTTTCGGCCGGAACGACGATCCAGCCGTCGCTCTGCGCCAGCGCCATAAAAGAGAGATAACCCGATGCGAGTGGCTCCGCCATGCCGCCGGCGCACCGCACCGGGACCAGTTCCGTCATGCCGATGGTCGAAGTCACCTTACGCTTGAGCGGCAACATCTAAAGTTTTGCCTTCGATGCCGCGGCCGCAAAGCCTTGCCGCAATGGCGCGGCCGATCAAAAGCCAGGCTGCAAGGGCCGCATCGAGCCGGCCGGGAACAAGCAGGACGGGCCGCGCGCCTGCAAATCCAAACGCGGTAGTCTCGCCGGGCGAAATGGCAACGCCGTGTGTCTCGACCCGACCAAGCCGAGCGAGGGCCTGCACAGCACCGTCGTTTCGCCCACTGCCGGTGCCACCGAATGCGATGATGGCATGGTTTCTGTCATCGGTGACCGCGGAATCGAGTGTCATGTCGGGTCTGTTGGACACTGTGGCGCCAGCCTCGAACACCGAGCGAACAAGAAGACCGGGCACCCCACGGAGGGGGAGAATCGGCTCGACGCCTAGGACGACGGCGATGCGCGGCTCCCGAATCAGCACGCTCTTAATTCCGGCTGCATCCACGGCCGCGATGTCGATGGACCTCATTCTCTCGCCGGCTCGGCGCATGACCGCGTGCGGTGCCGTATCGCCGCCCGCGGGCAACACCCCCTCGCCCGTGGTGACCGGCGCAACGGCGTCAGCTTGATTGCCACGAAGCATGACGGCGTCGAGCGGCAGCACGGCGTCGGTGCCTTCGGGCATGGGTTCGCCAACGTCAATGCGCCGGATGGGCAGCGGCAGCGCCATGGGCGTGTAGGAGCTGGCATCGGCAATTGCGTTGGCTTCCACCGCGAAGCCGTCGCGTAATGCGATTGGATGCGCGGGGTGCTCCGATGTCACGACATCATCAGCCAGCGTATATCCGAGGGTCGCGGCCACTGCCCATCGCTGCGGGTTCACCGCTTCGATCTGCGCATCGATGCGCGCAAGCACCGCCTGGAGCGGCGTCAGCCGCGCAATGCGCTGGATGCCGGAAGGCGGGCTGCTGGAAGGCTGGTTGCCGGAATGCTGGTTGCTGGAATCCTGGGCCATCGCCGTTATGATAAGGACGTTTTGGTGGTTCTACGACTCTCGGGTGAAATGACCGAAAAGACGCTCAATCTGCGCGGCCTGAAATGTCCGCTGCCGGCGCTGCGCACCAGAAAGGCGCTCGGCCAGGCGCAATCCGGCGACATCCTGATCGTCGAATGCACCGATCCGCTCGCCGTCATCGATATTCCCAACCTCCTCAACCAGACCGGCGACGCGCTGGAAGATACTCGCAAGGACAAGAAGCTCCTGACGTTCCGCATCCGGAAGAAATAACGCCAGCGTTCTCGCGACGCGCCTTGGCGTCCGAGTTTTGCTTCACGCCACGCTTCAGACAATGCAGCGCCGGGAGGCGCCAGGGTCTCGGCCGCGCCACGCGGGCGAACGTTACCATTCGCTCGCGCTTCGGGCGCGGCGCGCGCCACAGGACAATTCCCTTGCGAGAACCGCCTGCTTCGGGCGCGCTGCGCCTCCCGGCGCTCCACCCGCGGTCCCGTACCGAGGCGGTCCGGACCGCCCCAGCAAGAAACCGCCCTCGCCCCGACCGCCCGGCATTTCAGCCGGCCGGCGTCTCACCGGGGCGAGATTTGTCGCATTATGTATCTGTCTCAGTGACTATTGTCAATAGCCATGAGACAAATATTTAAAGCGCAATGAACGCGGGCTTGAGCGTGACGTCAGAATGACGTACATTGTTGTCCAAATGGCTGCTTAGTTCGAGGTGACCTATGGCCCGCAAGCAATCCAAGCTCCTCCGTGACGGTCCGCAGCGCGCCGAGCGGCTCGGCTTCCGGCTCGACCGCGAAACCAAGACCCTGATCGAACGCGCGGCGCATCTCGAGCGGCGCAAGCTGACCGATTTCTGCGTGACAGCACTCACTGGCGCGGCGCGCCGGACCATCGCCGACCATGAGACGCTCACGCTCTCCGAGCGGGACCGGCAGGCCTTCTTCGATGCGCTGATCGCTCCGCCTAAGCCGAGCGAGCGGCTGGTTCGGGCCGTCGCGGAGCACAAACGGCGGATCGCGCGCTAGACTTGATCGGTTTGCCTATGGCCAAGGCGCCCTCGCCCGACCTGAGGATCGAGCCGTTGGCATCGCATCACGACCGCGCCGGATTTGCCTGCGAAGTCGAAAGTCTCGATCGTTACTTGCGGACGCACGCCGGCCAGGATGTGCGACGCAAGGCCAACAGCGTCTTTGTTTTAGTCGATTCGCAGCGGCCGAATGACATCCTTGGCTATTATACGCTCAGTGCGACAGCGCTCGCGCAGGGCGATGTGCCCATCGCGGCGCGCAAACATGTGCCGCGCTATCCGCTGGTGAGCGCGACGCTCATCGGCCGGCTGGCAGTCGCTGCGGCGGCGCAAGGCCAGGGTCTCGGCGCATTGTTGCTCGCCGACGGCGTGCAGCGCGCCTATACCAGCGCTAGCTCGGTCGGTTCGTCGATGCTGGTGGTCGATGCCATCAGCGAGCAGGCAGCTTCGTTCTACGCGGCGAACGGCTTTGTCCGGTTGCCCGATTCGCTCCGGCTCGTTTTGCCGATGGCCACGATCGGCAAGCTGATGACGCCGTGAGCACGTAGGATGGGTGGAGCGAAGCGATACCCATCATTGGACGGCGAGGCGGAATGATGGGTTTCGCGAGAGCTCAACCCATCCTACGGCGTTACTCCGCCGCCACCCGGTGCGCGGCGACGCCCCTCGCCTTCACCACCACTTTGATGGCGTCGTCAACGCGGTCCTTGGCGTAGCGGATTGCGGTCGGCAGATCGTCGAGCGCGAAAGTGTGGGTGTGAATCTTGGTGGCGTCGAAGCGCTTTTGCGACATGAAGGCTTCGGCGCGGTGGGTCGCGCTCTTGCCCTCGCCGCGGATGCCGTAAAGATAAATGTTGTTGCGCACGATGTGGGCGACGTCGACCGGCGTCTCGGCATGCGGGAACGCGGCGAGGCAGACTTTGCCGCCGCGGTTGACCATGCGGACCGCTTCGGTCACCGCGTTCGGCGCGCCGGAGCACTCCAACACGTAGTCGACGCCCTTGCCGCCGTTGAGCCGCTTCACCGCCGCGACGACATCCTTGTCGTCGCGCACATTGACGACGGCATCGGCGCCGAGCTCGAGCCCGATCTTGAGCCGATTGTCGCGGGTGCCGGTGAGGATGACCGGCTGCGCGCCCATGGCCTTTGCCACCGCGACGCCGAGCAGCCCGATCGGACCGGGTCCGGTGACGACCACGCTTTCGCCGGCAACCAGCCCGCCGAGCTCGGTCAGCCCATACATTGCGGTGCCGGCGGTAACGACCAGCGTCGCCTCCTCGTCCGACATCGCTTCGGGAATCGGAATGACGGTGTTGATATTGTTGACCTGATATTCGCAAAAGCCGCCGTCGGTGGTGAAGCCGTTGGCGCGGTGGCCCTTGTCGACGTCGCCGTAATTGAGCCCGTAGTTGTGGCACGAGGTGTACATGCCCTCGCGGCAGCGCTTGCACTGGCCGCAGCCGGCATGAATCTCGACGGTGACGCGCTGGCCGATCGGCAATTCGTCGACGCCGGGGCCGAGCGCCACCACCGTGCCCATATATTCGTGGCCCGGTGTGAAATTCTTGTTGAACGGCATGCCGCCCTGGATCGAGGCCGGCGGGCCGTGATCGATGATCTCGAGGTCGGTGGCGCAGATGGCGACGGCATCGATGCGGACCAGCACTTCGGCGCGCTTGGGCACCGGAACCGGCTTCTCGGCGAGCTTCAGTTCGCCGGGATTGCCCAGCACCCAGGCCTTCATCTTGTCGGGAACCGGAAAATCCGGGCTCGTTTTCACGCCGGGGCCTTGATACATCGGTGCTTCCTTCCGCCGCTTACCTTGAGCCGAAATGTCATGAGGCCGAAATGTCATGCCTGCGCGGGTTTATAATCGGTTTTAACGGTGAACGAAACCGGCTGTCTCGCACAGGCGCCGCTTCCGGCCCATGCTTCCGGCCCGTAGCGATATGTCGCAACGAAAGCCGTCGGTCGTTTTCGGGGCACACCGGACATGGCCGAACTTGATGCTGGTTCGCGCGGGTCGCGGATGACCCACACCATGGCGTGTGCGCCGCAGCATTCCGCTGTTTGTTAAAGTCGTGCCAGAATGCAAGCCAGGTAAAGTGCCGCGATGACGTTCGGATCCCTCTTAATTCGCTCGCGCCAGGTCATCGATCTGCCGTCGAGCAGAGGCGAACGCATCCTTGATGGCTACCTCAACATGCTCATGCCGTGCATCCTTCGACGGCGTGTGGTTGACGATAATGTTTTCGTGAGACGGAACGGTAAGCCAGATATGGACCTGGAACCCGGTACCGTGACGATGCTTGTGACTGGGCGCTATCACAGCTACGCGGCATCCGATGATGTGATGATTGTGCTTCTCCAGCCGGTCTACCTCATGAGCAATTACGGCACGCACAGCCTCCGACGGCTCGGTTCCTTCGAACGTCACTTCCAATGGGATTTGCAAAACGGTCTCTCGATCTCGAAGAGTCGGCAACTTTGAACCCGAGGAGGATCAACCGAACCGTCGGCCGCGGAAGAAACCCTTATTTGTGGTATTTTGCTTGATATTGGCACTCTCGCCCTTTTCCGCGGCGTTAGCATGATGTTCATGCTTCACCAACTTATCATTCGAGACTTCTTTTCTCGAGTCGCTCCCGTGATCGTTTTTGCTGCGACTGGCAGGCGGAACGGGTGGCATATGGGTCGGCATAATCGATGTCCTGATGTTGCAGACAAATCCCAAGCGCACAAGATTGCACGAATGGGCAACCGCCACGTCCGATGGCAAGACTATCTGGATTGACCGGCCGGATCCGGAGCTTCGGTGTTGCTCGTTGATTGCGATGTTGCGCCGGCCGCCGATGCGACGGCAGGCGCGCTTGATGTCGCTGCCTCATGGTGCGGCGTCATGAACGACATCGCCAGCACCATGGCGACCCACAGCCACCAGTAATTTTTCTCTAGACTGAGGACTTTTGCGATTCCTGGCGCGGCATTTACGGCGCCCGCTGCGGCCATAGGCGCAGCGTCGCCCGACTGCGGCAGAAGCCGAACCAACCGCGCGGCAATGGCCGCCGCTTCCGGCGATTTCAAGCTCAGGCCCGAGACGAGATCGAGGATCGAGAGCAGCGTCTTCTCCGCGATCGCCTTGGGCATGGCCGCCAACCGGGTAGCCTCCTCCCACGGATCGACATTGGTCCGCGCCAAAGCAGAAATGACGCTAAGGCGCATCCCGTTTGCGTCCTCGCAGACTGGAGCGAACAGAAAATCTTCGTAACTGGCATTCAGCGTTGAAAACCTCGCACGATGATCCACGGTAGAAGCGCCTTTCGTTACAGCTCCAAGAGTACTACCTAAGCTTCGGCTTGGGGATTTATTGGATGCGTTCGGACTGCAAATCGGTGCGGTACGAAGATTGTCGGCGAGACGACAACTGCCATCGCGGCCAATCGTTCGGTTTTGCGAGCAACATATATTGCGCGAGCGTATGCGGGTCGAAATCAGCCGTCGAAAGACCGCGATTGGCCCAGCACGCGGAGGTATTCGCTGTGGAAGGGCGAATCTCGGTGAGCAATATTGACCATACGGCTATTGCCGACGAGCGCATGAGGTTATTGAGACGTCGGGGCACGCGTGAGGGTGCCCCTACCCTTGGCTAAACGAGAGCACTCACGTCCACCGCTAGCAGCGGCGATCACTTTTTTTCTAATTTTGATTCAGCTTATTGCATTGTCAGATTTAATTACGACGTAAAGCTCTGAGCCGGTGCGTTGGCGCTGACAAACCGCAACGCCGCTGGCAATCAAAGATATTGGGTTAGCGTTCGCAGCGTCGCGTGTCGCGATTAGCAAACGCCCCATCAGGAGGAGTTCCCCATGGATACGAATAAGACGACTACCCCGAAGTCCGCTGGTTTCCAAAAAACAAGCGAATCGCAGGCATTTAGCGAAATCGCGCAAAAAGGCGCTTCACAAACCAAAGAGACTTACGAAAGAATGAGCGCTGCCACGGCCGAAGCCGCCGATCTCATGAAAACCAGTTGTTCCACGGCTCTGAACGGCGCGCGCGACTACAATAACAAGTTCATGGAATTCGCTCACGCCAACACCAACGCCGCATTTGACTTTGTCCAGGAGTTGTACGGAGTGAAGTCCCCATCCGAATTCATGGAACTCGCGACCGAGCATGCCCGTACGCAAACTACAGCTCTGACCGAGCAGACCAAGGAGCTCGCAGCGCTCGCTCAGAAGGTCGCGCTCGCGACTACGGAGCCGTTAAAGGCGGGAGTCACAAAGGCGTTCAACCAAGCCGCCTGAACTCAGCTTCCAAGCCAAACGTTTTTCTATTCGAGTTCGCCCCGAACCCCATTGTACTGGGTATCGATTGCGGGAACGCGGCGAGGCAGACTTTGCCGCCGCGGTTCACCGCCGCGACGACATCCTTGTCGTCGCGGACATTGACGACGGCATCGGCGCCGAGCTCGAGCCCGATCTTGAGCCGATTGTCGCGGGTGCCGGTGAGGATGACCGGCTGCGCGCCCATCGCCTTCGCCACCGCGACGCCAAGAAGCCCGATCGGACCGGGTCCGTGACGACCACGCTTTCGCCGGCAACATTCGCAAAAGCCGCCGTCGGTGGTGAAGCCGTTGGCGCGGTGGCCCTTGTCGACCGTCGCCGTAATTGAGCCCGTAGTTGTGGCACGAGGTGTACATGCCCTCGCGGCAGCGCTTGCACTGACCGCAGCCGGCATCAATCTCGACGGTGACGCGCTGGCCGATCGGCAATTCGTCGACCCCGGGGCCGAGCGCCACCACCGTGCCCATATATTCGTGGCCCGGCGTGAAATTCTTGTTGAACGGCATGCCGCCCTGGATCGAGGCCGGCGGGCCCTGATCGATGATCTCGAGGCTGTCGCCGGCACGCGCCGGTTCCGGCCCATGGCGATATGTGACCAATGGCTGTCGGAGCCTTTTCGGGGTATACCGGACATGGCTGACGTTCTTGGAAGGCATCGAGTATCGATCAAAGAATCCGGTTATCTTCCTGCGTTGCCGCAGCGTGCCGGCAAACCGGCGCCGTCATGAGTGGTCCGCCGTGATCGTCACGACCTTCCCAAGAGCCGTGCGCGTTATCGAGCACACTTTGATACCGTTGAAAGACGGCACGACGCTCGCGGCCCGCATCTGGTTGCCGGACGATGCCGAGCAGAATCCGGTTCCTGCGATCCTGGAGTACTTGCCCTATCGCAAGCGCGACGGGACCTACGAGCGGGACGCGCTCACGCATCCGTATCTCGCCGGTCACGGCTATGCCGGCGTTCGCGTCGACCTTCGCGGCAGCGGCGAATCCACGGGCTTGCTGTTCGACGAATACGCCACGCAGGAACAAGACGATGGCGTCGAGGTGATCGCCTGGCTGGCCGCGCAGCCGTGGTGCAATGGCGCGGTTGGGATGATGGGAATTTCCTGGGGCGGCTTCAACGGACTGCAGATCGCGGCCCGCCGTCCTCCGGCACTCAAAGCCATCGTCACCCTTTGCTCGACCGACGATCGCTACGCCGACGACGCGCATTACATGGGCGGCGCGTTTCTGACCAAAGCAGGCCTTGAATGGGCGTTTTTCTTTTTCAGCTTGATGTGCCTGCCGCCCGATCCGGCGCTGGTCGGCGAGCGCTGGCGGGCGATGTGGCTGGAGCGCTTGGCGAACATACCGCTGTTCCAGGACAACTGGCTGCGGCACCAACGGCGCGACGCCTATTGGAAACATGGCTCGGTATGCGAGGACTACGCGGCGATCCAATGCCCGGTCTATGCCGTCGGCGGTTGGACCGACGGCTATAAGAATGCAATTCCGCGTCTGCTCGAGCGACTGAAGGTACCCCGCAAAGGTCTCATCGGGCCGTGGGCGCACGCCTATCCGCACTTTGCGCTTCCCGGACCCCAGATCGGCTTCCTCCAGGAACTCCTGCGCTGGTGGGATCATTGGCTCAAGGGCGTCAATACCGGCGTGATGGACGAACCGATGCTGCGGGCGTGGATGGCGGACAGCGTCAAACCGGCGGCTCACCACGACACGTTGCCGGGCCGATGGATTGCCGAACCGTCATGGCCACCGCCGGGAATAATGCCGCAGCGGCTGTTCTTGACTGACGCGGGGCTGCGCGACGCCGCGACAGCTTTGACCGCGCGCGCCGTGTGCTCGCCGCAGACGGTCGGCACGTGTTCGGGCGAGTGGGTGCCATTCGGCCGTGGGCGCGATCAGGCACGCGATCAGCAAGAAGATGACATGCGCTCTCTGGTTTTCGAGACGACGCCACTCGACGCGCCGATCGAGATCCTTGGCGCGCCGATCGTCACGCTCGACCTCGCGTCCGACCGCCCGATGGCGAACCTGGTGGTTCGCTTATGCGACGTGCACCCGACCGGTGAATCGCTGCGAGTCAGCTACGGCGTGCTCAACCTCACGCATCGCGAGAGTCACGAACGGCCCACGCTCCTGGCGATCGGTGAGCGCACCCGCGTGCGCATAAAGCTCAATGACGCCGGCTCGGTATTTCCAGCCGGCCACAAAGTGAGGCTAGCGATATCGACGGCTTATTGGCCGATGATCTGGCCCAGTCCGGCGACGGCGACTGTGCAGATCTTTGCCGGCACGCTGGATCTGCCGCAACGCTCGCCCAACGCCGCCGACGCCAAGCTCTCGCCTTTTCTTGAACCGGAGACGGCGCCGCCCGAGAAGCCAACCATCTTGCATCGCGATGGTGTGCGGATCGAACGTATTGACCGCATCGGGCTGGAATTGGGCACACAATGGAATCCGCAATATCATGTCGAGGAGAACGATCCGCTCAGCGCCGTTGCCGAACTGCACAATATCCAGACTGTGTCGCGAGACGCATGGCAAATCCGGGTCGAGACGCAGATGCGCCTGTCAGCCACGCGCGATGCCTTCCTGCTGCAGGGAAGTTTGCGCGCCTTCGAGGGCGCCAACGAAGTGCATCGTCGCGACTGGGATCGCACTATTGCCCGAGATTTCTTATGATCCGAGTTCCATGACGGGAGCGAGGTGGCGTTATGATAAACGGCATCAACGATGAGCTCATTCTTGCGGCCCGTCTTCTTCTCGCGATGCTCTTTCTGATTTTCGGCTGGCGAAAGGTAAGGGACACTTCGGGCACCGTCAGTCAAATGGTGCAGCTTGGCGTCCCGACACCGGTCCTGGCGACTGTCGTATCGATCTTCATGGAGCTTCCGGTTGCGTTCGCGGTCGCCGTTGGCGCGTTCACGCGTCCTTTGGCTGGTCTCATGGCTTTATACGCGCTTGGAACGGCGCTGATTGGGCATCGCTATTGGACAGCGCAAGGTGCGGATTACGTCGACAGCCTGGATGGTTTTTACAAAGACCTCAGCATCATGGGAGGCTTCTTGCTGTTGTTCATTACCGGTGCAGGAAAATATTCAATTGATGCATTGTTAGGCATCGCCTCGTCATAGCCATTGGGTCAACGATGCAGCCTCATGTCGCGCATGTCCGGTGCCGGACACGTGCCCGTGCGGTGCCAGACATGTGATCGACGGTCTCATCGACAGCCATCACGACGAAGCGTAGCCTTCGGAAATCTCCGCGCGGTTTCAGCATTTGAAGCGATCCGCGGACGAGCACGAAGCCCCAACAAGTATTTAAGTTTCTGACCGGAGGCTCGGATATGTCGCTAGATAGTACGCTGACTGCAACTGCTCGCTCGATGCTGCCGGACCCGAACCGGGCTGGCTTCGCTAACAAGCTTTATCGGCTGGATGGCGGTCACTCCCTCGCCAACGACGAGTTGGTCTGGACCCCTGGCGAGAATGTCGGACGGAGCATCCAGTTCTCATCGACGTGCTGGCTGATGCAGCACGGAAAAGAATGGTTACTCTGGGATACGGGCGTTCCGGAGTCCGCGTTGAACGACCCTAAAGGCTGGTCGACCTTGCCCAAATTGATCGTCTACCATCTCGACAAGACAATCACCGATCAACTCGCCGAGATCGGACTGAAGCCAACCGACATCACCTATGTTGCGATATCCCACACACACGGCGACCATATCGGCAACGTTCGCTTGTTCCCGGATTCAACGATTCTGATACAGCGCGCCGAGTATGAGTGGATCAGTTCTCCCGATGGTCCGAACGACAACGTCAATCAATTGAAGGCCCTCGCACGCAAGCTGATGGGCACTCCAAAACATCTTAGACTGCTCGATGGTGATACAGACGTATTTGGCGATGGCAGTGTCACCCTGGTTTCCACGCCAGGACATACTCCCGGCAGTGAATCATTGATGGTGCATCTGAAGAATTCAGGCTTCATCATTTTATCCGGTGACGTGGTTCATCTGGAAGAGAATTTTGAAAAAGACACTGTGCCGTCCTTGAACACGGATAAGGCGGCGTCGATCGCCTCCATGGAGAGGGTCAGGCGCATGATCGCAACGTACAAGGCGAAGCTGTTTATCAATCACGACAAGGCGGAAACTGACGCTCTAAAGCTGATCCCGGCATTCTACGACTGATGTCTCCATCGGTGCGCTTCGGCCCCCGCGCCGACGCCAGTGAGCGGCCGGCCGATACGGAGGGAAACTATGATGGCAGCAACTTCTCTGGCATCGGCGCCGGCGTCGATCGCCGGTCGTCATCCTGCGCAGGCTACTTCACTGGAGTCGACATCCGCGACAACGACCTACCACCGCATGACGGTGGATGGTGTGGGGATTTTCTATCGCGAAGCCGGTCCGAAGGACGCTCCGACGATCGTGCTGCTGCACGGCTTTCCCTCGTCGTCGCGCGAGTTCGACACGCTCATCCCCCTGCTCGCAACACGCTATCATCTGCTAGCGCCGGATTTTCCGGGATTCGGTCAGAGCGACGCCCCGCCACCATCGTCGTATGCGTACACGTTCGACAATCTGGCCAAGACGACCAGCGCTCTTCTCGATCAACTCAAGATCAACACATACACCTTCTTCCTTCATGACTACGGCGGGCCGGTCGGCTTTCGCATCATGTCGGCGCATCCGGGACGGTTGCAGGCGCTGATCATCCAGAATGCCAACGTCTATAAGGAAGGCCTCGGCGCCAAGTGGCCCGGCATTGCGCAATACTGGGCCGATCCGAAAGCGCATCCCGAAGTGTTCGATGCCTTCGTGTCGCTCGCGGCGACCGAGCAGCGTCACACGCTCGGCACCTCGCATCCCGAGCGTTATAACCCGGACACCTGGACTGACGAATACGTCCACCTGTCGCGACCCGGCCAACGCGAAATTCAGGCCGATCTGCTGTACGACTACCGGACCAACGTCGCGTCATACCCGGCGTGGCAAGCGTGGTTGCGCCAGCACAAGCCGCCCACTTTGGTGGTTTGGGGCCGGAACGATCCCTCGTTCGTCGCAGCCGGCGCGGAGGCGTTCAAGCGCGACCTGCCGGACAGCGAAATCCATCTGCTCGATGCCGGCCATTTCGCCCTGGACGAGAAAAACGACGAGATCGCCAGTCTCATTCTTGCATTCTTGGCCAAGCAGTCCGTCTGTGATCGGTAGATTGTTCCACGCGCCTCTCACTCTGTATCCGCCAAATCAAAATAGGAGTCCTTCATGTCCCAGGTAGAAGTCGGCCAGAAAACCTATCAGATGCCGCCGAAGGACGGGATTACCATCGCACACTTTCTCACCGTCGCCGACGTCGAACGATCGCTTCGATTTTACGAAAAGGTCTTCGACGGCCGCATTCTGAGCAGAGGCGACAGCGAGGGCGCGCCGGGCTACCTTCAGATCGCGAACACGTGGCTCATCGTCAATCCCGGTGGAGGTCCGACACCGGACAAACCAACTGTAATCCTCAGCGTCCCCCCCGATCCCGATAAAGTCAGCAGCTTCATGAATATCCGCGTTGCGGATATTCAAGCGTGCTACAAACTTTGGCAAAGCCGAGGAGCCGTGTTTATCACCGAGCCGAAGCCCAAATACGGCGAGACACGCTGCTACATTCGCGATCCCGACGGCTATATTATTGAAGTCGGGCAAAGCAACCCGGGGATCACTTACGGCTAGACGGCACGACACACGAAAGCATCTGCGTTGACCGCCTGCATTCCGGCGCCGCGAGGTCCCTCTCGTAGAACGATTCGGCTGAGCACACGAGGGAACAAAGATAGGGGTAGGAGACGATCACGTAGGAGGGCGATCACGTGCCTAGCGACGGAGCAATTGGGAACGATGCCTCCCTTAGAACCGAGGGAGCCGGTGTGGCTGTGCCTGCAACCAAATCCGAGCCGACAGATCCTCCTTCAAAAAAACTAGGCGCACCGCCAAGTCATAGAAAACGACTACTGGTGGTTGGAGTAGTCGGCGTCTTGGTGCTGGCGGCCGTCTTGATTTTCGGTGTTCCTTGGATCCGATTGACGCTCAATACCGTCTCGACTGATGACGCCTACGTTAATGGTCACGTCACATTCGTTGCGGCGCGCGTAGGCGGGCAAATAGCTCGGGTGTTGGTCGACGATAATAACCGTGTTCGTAAGGGAGATCTTCTCGTCCAGCTGGACAAAGTGCCTTTTGAGGACGCCGTTGCTTCGAAAAGCGCAGCTGTCGGCGTCGCACAGGCAGACCTTCAAGCGGCCACAGCCGCGGTGCGCGGTCTTGAAGCACAGGCAAGGGGCCAGTTCTGGCAATTGCAAAACGCCATTGAGGACGTCGATAACCGGGTTTCCCAATTACATGACCGCGTTGCCGCCCTCGATAAAAGCGAGGCCACACTCAAGTTTGCACAAACTCAATTCAACCGCGCTCGGCAGTTGTTGCCGCAGGCGACCATAAGTCAGCAGGAGTACGATCAACAGCAAGAAGCCTTGTCGGTTGCGCAGGCGGAAGTTACCCAAGCAACGGCGGATGTGCATCAAATCCGCGTCTCTTTGGGCCTGCCGGCACAGCCCGAAAGCGGAGATCTCGGAGAGACGCCGCCCGATCTCGATCAGACCTTCTCTTCCGTCCGAAACGTGCAGGCTGACCTGATTAAAACCGCGGCACAGCTCGGCGTTTCCCATTCATATGAACAGCTACCGAAGGCGATGCTCAAGCAGTTCGAAAGCTTGGATCAAGGCGATGTCGACCGCACGCTGGCGGGTCTCACGGCTAATGCGCCGGCGGTCAAGCAGGCGGAAGCCAAGCTCGAAGCCGCCAAGCGCGATCTCGTTCAGGCCGAACTCAATCTTCGTTACTGTGACGTCGTTGCTGAGATTGATGGGTTTGTGACGCGCCGCAATGTCAATCCCGGCAATAATGTGCAGGTTGGGCAGTCTCTGATGGCGATCAGATCGCTCAACGAGATCTGGGTCGATGCCAATTTCAAGGAAACGCAGCTGCGCGACTTGCGCATCGGCCAGCCCGTCGATCTGTACGTCGACATGTACGGGGGCCGACACGTATTCAAGGGGCGGGTCTCTGGGTTTACGGAGGGCACGGGATCGACGCTGTCATTGCTGCCGGCAGAGAATGCCACCGGCAACTTCATCAAAGTGGTCCAGCGGCTACCGGTCCGGATTGAGCTCGAAGGATATGACCCAAATAAAAATCCGCTATTCATCGGTACTTCTGTCGTTCCATACGTCTACATCAATAAGCCACCGACCGGACCCGACGCTGGGAGATTCCTGCAAGGCTATGAGCCCCGACCGCAAACCTCTGATCCTTTACATCAGAGCGCGCTCGGTGCCGGCAAGTGAGCGACGCGGCTCTTTCGCCCTCAAGATTCGCCGTGGCAGGAAACCCGTGGCTGGTGGCCGCCGTGGTGGTGGTACCGACTTTTATGGAGGTGCTCGATACCACTATCGCGGTGGTGGCGCTGCGCTATATCGCCGGCGGCCTATCGGCTACGGTCGACGACGGTGAATGGGTTCTCACCAGCTACCTCGCTGCCAACGCCGTCATCCTGCCGATCACCGGGTGGTTGAGCGCGCATCTGGGGCGCCGCAACTACTTCTTGCTGTCCATTGCCGTTTTTACTCTTAGTTCCGCAATGTGCGGAATGGCCACCAGTCTGGGCCAGCTCATCCTGTTCCGTGTCATCCAGGGCCTGGCCGGCGGCGGTCTGCAGCCGAGCAGTCAAAGCGTGCTGCTCGATGCTTTCCCGCGGGAAAAGCAGGGCGTAGCGATGACGCTGTTCGGCTTGGCGGCTCTGCTCGCGCCGGTGGTCGGGCCGACCCTCGGGGGCTGGTTGACGGACCAGTACCAGTGGCGGTGGGTTTTTCTGATCAATGTGCCGATCGGTATCCTGGCATTTGGCGGGTGTTACGCACTTCTCCGCGACCCGGATTATCTCACGAAAGAACGTGAAGAGCTGAAGAAGCGGCCGTTTCATTTTGACTCGATCGGCTTATCGCTACTGATCATCGTCATGGTCTCCTGGGAAGTAATGCTCAGTAAGGGGCAAGAGTGGGACTGGTTGAGCGATCCATTCTGGCGCGTGCAGACATTGGCCACGCTCTTTGCGGTGGGGGTAGTTGGATTGGTCTTCTGGGAGTTGCGTAGCCCTAATCCAGTAGTCAATTTCCGACCGTTAGCCGAACGTAACTTCAGCGCTTGTTGTATTATTATCTTTTGCGCCTATGCCGTGCTCTACGGCGCCAGCACTTCTTTGCCCGGCTTGCTTCAATCGTTATTTGGTTACAACGCCTTGGACGCCGGGCTGGTCATGTCGCCGGCCGGGTTGGGCGCTCTCATTGCGATGCCTATCGTTGGCTTTGCGCTGGGCCACAAGACAGACGCCCGATGGTTGATCGGCCTGGGATTGTTGCTGATGGCCGCCAGCAACTATTGGATGTCGCAGATGAACCTCTTCATCAGTCCGGGCGACGTTGTGTGGCCGCGGGTCGTTTTGGTCCTAGGACTGGCGATATGTTTTGCACCGGCAAATGTGGCTGCCTATCTCTATACGCCGATCGCGCTGCGCGGCGCGGCCGTGGGCTTATTGAGTCTTCTGCGCAACGAGGGAGGCAGCGTGGGAACGTCCATGGCCCAGACGCTGCAAGAAAGACGCGACCAATTCCATACACTGCGGCTCGGTGAGAGCCTCGATCCCTTTAATCCGGCGGTACAGTCTTTCATTGCGCAAGCTCAAGCTCGTTTTCTACAGCAGACCGGCGATCCGGCAACCGCACAACAACTGGCATGGCAGGCGCTGGAAAATCTGCGGCAACAACAGGCATCAGGACTGTCGTATTTCGACTGTTTTTGGCTATTCGCGGTCGTGATGCTTGCACTGGTGGTCGTCGTCTTTTTGATGAAACGTTCGGTGGCGGAGAAGGGCGTGCGGATCGCTGGTGACTGAATAGATTCTCCGCGCAGTTTCGCGAGTCGTCCGCTCCAGGGAACAAAATGATGCGTCGCGACTGGGACTCAAACCTTTCAGGCAGAGGCGGAATTTTGCGCCGACTGGTAGATCAGCCTGAGCATCAGCAGATCGGAGGTCCGTGATGCCGAACTACGACGCGATTATCATCGGCACTGGACAGTCCGGCCCAGCCTTGGCGCGGCGATTGGTGGCCGCCGGCCGGAAGGTCGCGATCATCGAACGCAAACTGTTCGGCGGCACCTGCGTGAACACAGGATGTACTCCGACCAAGACGCTGGCCGCGAGCGCCTATGTTGCGCATGCCGCACGCCGTGCCGGCGATTACGGCATCGAGATCGAGGGATCGATCGATGTCGACATGAAGGCGATCAAGGCGCGAAAGGATGCCGTTGTGGCCGTTTATCGTGACGGCGTCGAGCGATCGCTGAAGACATTACAAGGATGCACGGTATATGAAGGCCATGGCCGCTTTGTTGCGGAGAAGAAAGTGGCGGTGAACGGTATTGAGCTCGCGGCCGATCAGATCTTCATCAATGTAGGCGCGCGGGCCGCGATTCCGCCGATACCCGGCCTCGACCAGGTTCCGTACCTGACCAACAGCTCGATGATGGACGTGGATTTCCTCCCCGCACATCTCGTCATCCTTGGCGGCAGTTACATCGGCCTTGAATTTGCTCAGATCTATCGTCGTTTTGGAAGCAAGGTGACCGTAATCGAAAGCGGACCGCGCCTGATCTCGCGGGAGGACCAGGACGTCTCACAAGCAGTCGCCGGTTTTCTCTCGGAGGAAGGCATCGACCTGCGCGTCGGCAGCAGGACGGTCGACGTGGAGAAGCAGGGAAACGAGATGGCGGTGAAAGTCGAATTGGCGGGGACAATCTCGCAGATTGCCGGCAGTCATATGCTGGTTGCGACCGGCCGGCGACCAAACACTGACGACCTCGGCCTCGATAAGGCGGGCATCGCTACCGACGCGCGAGGGTATATCGCGGTGGACGACCAGTTGCACACCAACATTCCCGGCGTCTCGGCGATGGGCGACTGCAATGGTAAGGGCGCGTTCACGCACACGTCGTGGAACGATTTCGAGATCGTGGCGGCGAATCTTCTCGATAACGATCGGCGACGAGTGAGCGACCGCGTTACCGCCTATGCACTTTACACCGATCCGCCCCTTGGCCGTGCCGGCATGACGGAAGCGGAAGTCCGCAAAGCGGGCAAGCCTGCGCTGATCTCGACCATGGCAATGAAGGACGTCATGCGGGCCTATGAGAGAGGTGAGACCAAGGGCTTCATGAAAATCCTTGTGGATCGGGATAACAAACAAATATTGGGGGCTTCCTTCCTGGGCGTCGAAGGTGACGAGGTCATCCATTGCGTCCTCGATATCATGTACGCCAAGGCGCCCTACACGGTGATTCAACGCGCGATGCACATTCATCCCACAGTGTCGGAGTTTATTCCGACCATGATGGACAAGCTCGAGCCGTTGCAATGATCGGGTAAGGCCAACTGGAGCAAACGAAAGTCAGAGAGGAACCTATGAAATCCGAGAAGGACGGTATCAACCCGGCGGCCGAGCCGAGCGGAACAGGTTGCGTCGAATGCTCGGCTTCGGGCGGATGGTGGTTTCATCTTCGCAGATGCGCGCAATGCGGTCACATCGGCTGCTGCGATAGTTCACCACATCAGCATGCGTCGAAACATAGCGCCGCTACGGGTCACCCGATCATCACGAGTTTCGAACCGGGCGAGCGCTGGTTTTACGACTATCGCACGGAGCAATTCATTCCCGGGCCGAAGCTTGCCGCGCCTCACGCGCATCCGTTGGATCAACCCGCGCCGGGACCGGCCGGCGCGGTGCCTGCAAACTGGCAAACGTTGCTTCACGAATAGGGGTCGGCTTTTTGGTTCCGATCTCGGCGTCACGCCGCCTCGCCGGCGGCGTTGCGGTCGAGGTCGACGTAAATGTCATCGCCTTGCAGCACGACTTTATAGGTGCGTAGCGCCACCTGGCAAGGCGGCGCTTTCACCGCGCCCGTTTTTACATCGAAGGCGCCGAAATGCACGCAGCATTCGATCACATCGCCTTCCAGCATGCCGTCGGCAAGACTGGCGGAAGCGTGGGTGCATTCGTCGTCGGTGACATAGAATGTGCCGCCGATATTGTAGACCGCGAGCCGGCTGTCGCCGACCTCGAAGGCTTTCACGCTCTCCGGCGCGATGTCGGCTTGCGTGCACACCCGGACGATATTTTCCGCCATATTTCCAGACATGGTCCTCCCCTTTCCGCGCCTGTTATATAGTCGTTTGCCTTAACCGGGAAAGCACAAGGGCGGAAGCGCAATGCAGGTTCTGGTGATCGGCGCCGGTGTGGTTGGGCTCGCGATCGCGCGCACGGCGGCGCTCGCCGGCCACGACGTGACCGTGGCCGAGGCGACCGGCGGCATCGCCAATGGCGTGTCGTCGCGCAACAGCGAAGTCATCCATGCCGGCCTGTATTATCCGACCGGCACGCTGCGGGCGATCCACTGCGTGCGCGGCCGGCGCATGCTTTACGAGTTTTGCGCCTCGCAGGGTATCGCCCACCGCAAATGCGGCAAGCTCGTCGTCGCCACCAATGCGGCCGAGCTCGCCAAGGTCGAGAGCATTTTGGAGCAAGCCGAAAAGAACGGCGTCGAAGGCGTCGAGATGATCGGCGGCAATGCCGCCCGCGCCATGGAGGCCGAGCTTTATTGCATCGGCGCGCTGCACTCGCCGGAAACCGGCATCGTCGACAGCCACGGCTACATGCGCGCCTTGTGGGGCGAGCTTGAAGATCGCGGCGGCATGATCGCATTCGCAACGCCGGTCGAGCGGATGAGCTTCAAGGCGAGCCAGTGGCAGGTGCAATTCGGCGGCCGCGACCCCGGCACTGTGCCCTTCGATGCGGTGGTGAACTCGGCCGGCCTCGGCGCGCAGGATTTGGCACGGCGCATCGACGGTTATCCGGCCGAAAAAGTGCCGCGGCTCGTGCTCGGCAAGGGTAATTATTTCGGCTTCGCCGGCCGGCCGGTGTTCTCGCGGCTGATCTATCCGACCCCGATCGACGGCGGCCTTGGCGTTCACGTCACGCTCGACCTTGCCGGGCGCATGCGCTTTGGCCCTGACGTCGAGTGGATCGCGGAAGAGAACTATGCCGTCGACCCGCGCCGCGCCGACAGTTTTTACGCCCGCATCCGCACGTATTGGCCGGGGCTACCGGATGGCTCTTTGGTACCGGACTATGCCGGCATCCGGCCGAAACTGCGCGGCCCCGGCGAGCCCCAAGCCGACTTCATGATCGCCGGCCCCGCCGACCACGGCCTGCCGCGGCTGGTCAATCTGTTCGGCATCGAGTCGCCGGGGCTGACGTCGTCGCTGTCGCTTGCGGAAGCGGTCGTGAAGGAACTGATTTAAGCTCGGCGGCGCCTATCGCGCGATCTGGCCGCGCATGGCCGCGCCAAGATTGATTGCGCCGACCGGCTGCCGGCTGGCGATAATATTCGCATCCTCGTCGGCGCGGGCTTCTTCGTCATGCGCCTTATCTTGCGCCTTATCGCGGCCCGTGGTCGCCACGTGCACAGTCACCGAATTCAATTCGGTCGCGATGCTAGCGGGATCGACCGGGGTGAAGGCGTCGACGGTGCCGATTTTTCCGGTAAAGGCCATGAAGCCTTGCTTGGTCGACACGATGTCGCCGGGCCGCAATGTCGGATCGCTCGACAGGTCGAACGGTGCCAGCCCGCGCGCGTTGCGGCCGTTGCAGGTGCAATTCGGGACGATCTGCTGGCGATAGGTGAAAGCGGTGTCGAGAGCGGCGTAATGCTCACCGTCCTTGGCGACGGCGCTGCCGATCTCGCTGCCGAAGAAGATCTTGGTTTTGCTTGCCGGACACATTGCCCGGCAGGTCTCGACCGGCGTCGCATTGGTCATGTGCTCGAGCGGAAAGCTTTCGCCGTCGCAGAGCCGGACGCAAAAGGCGACGGCGTGCCCGGTGCTGCCGCCGCCTTGGCGAACATTTTCGGAACCCAAGGGGGCAGGCGCCACGCGACCGAGCGCCGGCGGCGGCGGTTCGGCATAGGATTGCGGCGGCGGTGGCTGGTCCTGGGAATCGCCGAACAGAAAGTCGAAGAACCCGGCATGCGCCGGGGCACTCACCGCGACGACCGCCGCTAATGCGGTGCCGGCGATTGCTCCGCGCCACGACGCGCATTCGCTCAATGGCCAACGCCGCACGGCGAACCTCTCCGAACTCCCGTTTCCGGGCGATAACGATGTCGCAGGCGGGACGGTTCCTCGCCTTTTGCCGGCCGCAGCATGACGGCAAACGGTCACCATCCTGTGGCGGAACGCCGGCGCGGCGCCTTGTTCTGCAGGTATGGCAAAGAAAAAGTGAATGACCGAGTTCAGAAATAACGCAGCCAGACATAGACTTGGCAGATCAGGATCGAGACGATCATCATCGGCAAGGCGTAAAGCGTGTATTTGACGAAACCGAAGGCGATGCCGTTGCGTTCGGCGACGCCGGCGACGGTGAGATTCGCCGTGGCGCCGATCAGCGTGCCGTTGCCGCCGAGGCAAGCGCCGAGCGACAGGCACCACCACAGCGGCGCGATATGCTCCGCCCCGCCATAGGCCGGCGCCATGCTCTTGATCACCGGAATCATCACGGCGACGAAGGGAATATTGTCGACGATCGCGGCGAGCAACGCCGACAGCCACAGAATAATCGTGCCCCCCAAGGCAATATTATCGCCGGTCACGGCGACAAGCTTGCCGGCGAGCAATTGCAGGAGCCCGCTGACCTCGACGGCATGAACGACGATGAACAGGCCGACGAAGAAGAAGATCGTGATCCATTCCACCTCGGTGAAGGCTTGCGTGACCTTGTCGGTCTGCTTTTCGCGGTGATGCTCCCAGTTGTCGAGCAGCATCAGTACGGCCGCGCCGCCCATCGCTATGGTTGCCGGCTGAAGATGCAGTCGATCCTCGAAGATCAAGGCGCCGATCACCACGGCAAGCACCGCGATCGACTGCAGCAAGAGCGGCAGGTCGACGATGGCGGCACGCGCGTCCATGGCCATCACGCGCAGCCGGTTCTCGGCCGTGGCATGCGTTGCCCGTCCCCACACCAGATGCGCCATCGCGACCTGCGCGATTTGAATCACCACGACGACCGGAGCCAGATTAATAAGAAAGCTGTTGAAGCTAAGGCCCGCCTGCGAGCCGATCATGATATTGGGCGGGTCGCCGATCAGCGTTGCGGTGCCGCCGATGTTGGAGGCCAGCACCTCGGCGAACAGGAACGGAAACGGCGCGATTTGCAGTTCGCGGGTGACGGCAAGCGTCACCGGCGCCACCAGGAGCACCGTGCTGACATTGTTGAGAATGGCCGACAAGCCGAACGTTACGAGCTGAACCAGAAGCAGCAATATGGCCGGATGCGCCCGCGCAAGCTGCGCCGCGCGGATGGCGGCGTACTGAAACACGCCCGAGCGCTGCGCGATCGAGGTGATGATCATCAGCCCGGCCAGCGTCCCGATGGTGTTCCAATCGATGCCGGCGATCGCCTCGGCCTGATCGAGCGCCCCGGAGAGCACCACGATGCCGGCGGCAACCAGCGCGATGATGGCGCGGTTGAGCCGGTCCCAGACGATGAGCGCGTAAGTGACGCACAGGACAATGCCGGCGAACCACATCGGGTTGGCGCCGAAAAGGATATGCGGTGTGAAATGCTCGCTCACGTCGCCGTCTCGCGCGATGCCTTCGCGTAACCGCCGCAAGGCGCGAAGGCAACCATAATCGGCAGCGACACGGCCGCGACCCGTCAGGACGGCGCGACGAAGAAATAGGTGACGGCAACGAAGACCGGCACCAGCACGCCGATCGACCAAATCATGTAGGCGAAAAAGCTCGGCATTTTGACGCCGCTCCGGCTCGCGATGGCGTAGATCATGAAATTCGGCGCATTGCCGACATAAGTCAGCGCCCCCATATAGACCGCGCCCATCGACATCGCCGCCAGCGCCGGCGCCAGCGCGGTCATGAGTTGTGACGCATTGCCGCCGGCGAGCTTGAAGAAAACAAGATAGGTCGGGGCGTTGTCCAGGATCGCCGAAAGAATTCCGGTCAGCCAGAAATACGCGACCGGATGCGGGCTTCCGTCATGACGGGTCACCGCGGTCAACAGCCAGGCGAAGGCACCGTCGTGGCCGGCATCGAGCATGGCCTGGACCGGCGTGGCGCAGACGAAGATGCCGGCAAACAACAGCGCGACTTCGAGAATCGGCTCGAACGAGAAATCGTCGGCGGCGCGCTGCTGGTTCGGCGTCAGCCATAGCGAGGCGAGCGCGGCCAGGATCAGCACGCCGTCACGCATGACGTCCTGCAGCGCAAGGTCCGTTCCATAGATGGTGAAATGGATGCCGGGCTTCCACAACGCCGAATCGACGACGGCGGCGATGATGAGCGCGAGCAGCAGGAGATTGATCGTGCCGTGCAGCCGCAAGGGCGCGCGCTCGACGGGTTCGCCGACGATTGCGACGCGCCGATCCCGGACGAAGAACCAGACGTCGAGAGCTACGAAAACCGCGAGCACGCAGGCGGCGACGAAGAGCGTCGGCTGCCACAGGTGTTGCGTCGGCCAGAAAAAGTCGACGCCGTTGAGAAAGCCGATGAACAGCGGCGGATCGCCAAGCGGCGACAGCGCGCCGCCGATATTGCCGACCAGGAAGATGAAAAATACCACGACGTGGACATTGTTGAGCCGCGCCGCATTGGCGCGAAGCAGCGGCCTGATCAGGATCATGGCGGCGCCGGTGGTGCCGATCACGCTGGCGATCAGCGTCCCGAACGTCAATATCAGGGTGTTGACGAGCGGCGTGCCGCGCAGCGTGCCGGCAAGCGATATGCCGCCGGCGACGACATACAGCGCGAACAACAGCGTTACGAAACTGACGTAATCGCCGAAAATCGCATGCGACAACGCCGCGCCAGCGACGCCGGCGCCGAACAGCGCCGCCATAGGCGCCAACGTCAATGCCGCCCAGACGAAGGCAAACTTGCCATAGTGGCGGTGCCACAGGCGCGGAAAAGTCAGCGGCCCAAGCGCTATAGTGAGCAAAAGGCCGGCAAACGGCAGCACCCAGGGCCACGATAGCGCCGCACCGTCGAGCGCGGCCGCCTGGGCGCAGCTCGGCAGCAAAGTCGCAGCGGCCAGCACGGCGATAAAGCGAGCGGACATGCTTGATATTTTGCCACGGCGCTTGGGTCTTTGCATTATCCGCGTTAAAGCGGTCCGCCACACCCGGGAGCATCCAAAATGGCCATTCATCGCTTTCTCAATCCGCCGACCATGCACGGCACGCGCGGCTATTCGCACGTCGTCGAGACGCGAAGCCCAAGCCGGACGATCTATATTGCCGGCCAGCTCGGCCGGACGCTCGGCGGCAGCCTCGCCGGCGCGCCGGGCGATTTCCGCGCCCAGGCGGTTCAGGCCTTCGAAAATCTCAAACTCGCGCTGGCCGCGGCCGGCGCGCAGTTCGACCATGTGGTGAAAGTCACCGCTTACTTCACCGATATAGCCGACATCGCCACCTTCCTCGAGGTGCGCAACCGCTATGTCAACACCGCGGCGCCGCCCGCCTCGACAGCGATCGAGATTTCCAAGCTCGCGCATGAGGGAGCGCTATTCGAGATCGACGCCATTGCGGTGGTGCCCGAGGCCTAGGGCTCTCGCAACGTTATGCCGCCTTACCGCGCTTTGCGCGGTGGGCTAAACTGGCAATCATAACCAGTCGAAAAATTGGGGGGATGCCATGAAGATCACAAGGCCGAAACTCGCTTTGCGGTGCGCCGTGGCGGCGGCCGCGATGAGCTTGTCGTCCATGCTCGCGGCCGGCGCGGCCCATGCGCAGGACAAGACCTATACGATGAAGATGACGCTGCCGACGCTCAACGATCCGAGCTACTTCTTTGCCAAGGCTTATGCCGCCGCGCTGGAAAGGGACTCCGGCGGCCGCATCAAGACCCAAATCTTTCCGGCCAGCCAGTTGGGCTCGATCCCGCGGCAGATCGAAGGCACGCAGTTCGGCGCCATCCAGTGTGCGCTGATCCCGCCGGAATTCTTTGTCGGCGTCGACGAGCGCTTCGAACTGATGGCCGCGCCGGGCCTGGTCGATTCCATGGCGCACGGCCAGCGGCTTGCCGCCGACCCCGCTTTGCTGAAATTGATGCTGGGACTTGGCGCCAACAAAGGGCTGCACGGCGTCGCGCTGTTCATGAATGCACCATCCTCGGTGATCGCGAAAGCGCCGATCCGTCACCTCGCCGACTTCAAGGGCAAGAAAATCCGCGTGCTGGCGTCGCCGTTCCAAGAGCAACCGATTTCGCGGCTCGGAGCAACGCCGGTGGCAATGACGCTCGGCGATGTGGTGCCGGCGATGCAGCAGGGCGCCATCGACGGCGCCATCGGCGGCATCGTGGTCTGGACCCCCATGCACTTTAACGATGCGGCGAAATATGTGACCGAGACCGGGCAGCCCGCCGTCTACGCGATCGTCGAAGTCAGCAAGACCTGGTACGATTCGCTGCCGGCCGATCTGCAGACGATCATCGACAAGGATGCCGCCGCCGAGCAGGCCGCGATCATCCCCACCGCGACCGAGATCGTCAACAAAGCACGCAAGGGCTGGACCGACAACGGCGGCGAATTGATCAGCCTGCCGGCCGACGAGCAAGCGGATTTGATGAAAATATTTTCCGGCGCCGTCGCCGATGTGGTCAAGACCAAGCCGGAGATTGCCGACGCCTACAAGATCGTAACCGAAGCGGCCCAGCGCACCAAATAGAAAAAAGTCGGACGGCCGGCCCGTGTATGGGGTCGCCGGCATTCCAGGAGGACAGGCATGAAACGCAAAATCGCCATTGTCGGCGCCGGCGCAGTCGGCGGCTATACCGGCGCCCACATGGTGCAAGCCGGCGAGGACGTGACCTTCATCGATCCGTGGCCCGCTCATGTCGAGCATATGCGCCAGCACGGGCTGCGCGTCACGCACGCCATGACCGAGCCGGAATTCACCGTGCCGGTGCGCGCGCTGCACGTCACCGACGCGCAATCCTTGGCGAAGGAAAAGCCGGTCGACATCGCCTTCGTCTGCATGAAGTCCTACGACACCGCCTGGGCGACGATGCTGATCCGGCAATATCTGGCGCCCGACGGCTTCGTCGTCTCGCTGCAGAATTGCATGAACGAGGAGACCGTCGCCGGCGTCGTCGGCTGGGGCAAGACGCTGGGCTGCATCGCATCGAGCATCACCGTCAATCTGCCGGAGCCCGGTCATATTCACCGCGGCGCCGCCAAGCATGGCGCGGCGCATACGGTGTTTCGCACCGGCGAGGTGCACGGCCGCATCACGCCGCGCGCGGAAGAGATCCGCCGGCTGGTCGCTTACGCCGACAGCGCCAAAGTGACCAATAATCTGTGGGGCGAACGCTGGTCGAAGCTCGTCGCCAACGCCATGCAGAACGGGCTTTCCGCCTGCACCGGGCTGGGTGGCGGCGACATGCTGAAGAACGATCCGATCCGCCGCTTCTCCACGCGGCTCGGCTCGGAGGCGATCCGCGTCGGCCAGGCGCTCGGCTTCCAGCTCGAGGACATTCTGCATCTTGCGCCGGAGACCATCGCCCGCGCCGGCGAAGGCGACGAGGCGGCGATGCGCGCCTGCGACGAACAGCGCTTCAAGGACGCAAGCCACACCGCGGCCGGCCAACGTCCGTCGATGGGCCAGGACATGCAGAAGGGCCGGCGCACCGAGATCGAATTCCTCAACGGCCTCATCGTGCGCGAAGGCGAGAAGGTCGGGATCGCGTGCCGCGCCAATGCCGTGCTGACCGATCTCGTCATGCGGGTCGAAAAAGGCGAGCTGAAAGCCGATCCAAAGCACATCACCGAGCTGCGGCTGAACTGAAAGTCGCTTGATTGCATACGGCGAGGCGTTGTGATTCAATTGCGGCGAAGATAACCCTCCAGGGGAGGAGGCGACGGTCATGACCATCACCGTCTGTCCGGTCACTCCAAGCTTTGCCGCCGAGATCGGCGACGTCGACTTATCCGCGCCGCTCACGGCGTCCGACGTTCGCGATATCAAGGCTGCGTTCGCGACCTACGCGGTTCTGATCTTCCCCGAACAGCGTCTGTCCGAAGATCAGCACCTCGATTTTGCGCGCCACTTCGGACCGCTCGAAACCACGATTGCGCTGCATCGCAAGGATGCGCAGCTGCGCGTGCGCAAGGAATTCGCCGATGTCTCCAACCTCGGTCCCAACAACGAGGTCTGGGGCAAGGATTCGCGGCAGCGCATGTTCCAGCTCGGCAACCGGCTGTGGCATACCGATTCGTCGTTCAAACGCCTGCCGGCTTTGGCATCGCTGCTCTACGCGCGCTCGATCCCGCCGATCGGCGGCCACACCGAGTTTGCCGACGAACGGGCTGCCTATGACGCACTGCCTGAAGCGACGAAACGCCGGCTCGACGGCCTCGTCGCCGAGCATTCGATCTTCAATTCTCGCGCCAAGCTCGGCTTCACCGATTTCAGCGCCGAGGAAAAACAGGGCATGCCACCGGTGCCGCAGATGCTGGTTCGCACGCTGCCCGACTCCGGCCGCAAGTCGCTGTATCTGGCCTCCCATGCCGGCCGCATTATCGGCATGCCGGAACCGGAGGGCCGCGCTCTGATCGAGGAGCTGGTCGCGCACGCCACGCAGCGGCAATTCGTCTACACCCATCGCTGGCGGGTCCACGACCTCGTCATCTGGGACGATCGCGCCACCATGCATCGCGGCACCGACTTCGACGATCTGCGCTGGAAGCGCGACATGCAGCGCGCCACCGTCAGCGACGTCGCCAATAGCTGCGATCAGGCGGGCATCGCGACCGAGGCGGCCGAGTAGCGGCGATAGCTCTTGACCTCCGCTCGTCCCCGCGCAAGCGGGGACCCAGTTGCTGGATTCCCGCCTTCGCGGAAATGAGCGGAATAATTGCGCGCGCTCCGCCTAACGCCGCGCGAACACGATCAGCCCAAGCCCGATCACAGCGGTGATGCCGCCGTAATAGACCCATTGCACTTCGCTGATCATGAAGCTTTCGGCCGGATAGGGGAAATAGCCCGAGCCCTGGCCCATCCACACCAGGCCGGCGAGCAGCAAGATAACGCCGATAATGGTCAGAGACGTTCTCATATCAATGCGCCGCGTCCCAATTGTCGGCGGCCTTGGCTTCGACATGCAGCGGCACCGTCAGCGACACCGCCGGCATCGGCGCCTCGACCATCACCGCGGTGACGACGGGCAGTGTCTTTTCGACCTCGTCATCCGGCACTTCGAAGACGAGCTCGTCGTGCACCTGCAACAGCATCCGTGCCGACGAGTTTTTTCTTCTCCAGCGTCGCATCCATGCGGATCATGGCGCGGCGGATGATGTCGGCGGCGGTGCCTTGCAGCCGCGCATTGACCGCGGCGCGCTCGTTGAAGGCGCGGATCGAAGCGTTCGAGGCGCCGATATCGGGATAATGGCATTTGCGGCCGAACAGCGTGGTCACATAGCCGTCTTTCTTCGCGGCCTTCTTGGTCTCCTCGATGAAATCGCGAATGCCGGGAAAGCGCTCGAAATATTTCCTGATATAGGCGCCGGCTTCCTCGCGCTCGATGCCGAGCTGGTTGGCGAGCCCGAAGGCGGAAATGCCGTAGATGATGCCGAAATTGATCGCCTTGGCGCGCCGGCGCACCTCGGCCGGCATGTCCTTCACCGGCACGCCGAACATTTCCGACGCCGTCATGGCGTGAATGTCGAGACCTTCGCGGAACGCCTTGCGCAATTGCTCGATGCCGGCGATCTCGGCGAGGAGCCGCAGCTCGATCTGCGAATAATCGGCGGAGACGAGCTTGTGCCCGGGCGTGGCGATGAAAGCGCGGCGGATCTTGCGGCCATCCTCGGTGCGGATCGGAATGTTCTGCAAATTCGGCTCCGACGACGACAGCCGGCCGGTCGTGGTCGAGGCGAGCGCGTAGCTGGTATGGACGCGATGCGTCGTCGGATTGACGAAGCCCGGCAGCGCGTCGGTATAGGTCGATTTCAGCTTCGACACCTGGCGCCAGTCGAGAATTTTCTGCGGCAGCGGGTGGCCCTGCTCCGCCAGCTCTTCAAGAAGCCGCGCGCCGGTCGCCCACTGCCCGGTCTTGGTCTTGGTGCCGCCCGCAAGCCCGAGCTTGCCGAACAAAATGTCGCCGATCTGCTTCGGCGAGCCGACATTGACGGTCTCGCCGGCAAGTGTGTTGATCTCGGCCTGCAGGCTGCCGCATTCCTGCGCGAACTCGCCGGACAGCCGCGATAGAATTTGGCGGTCGATCGAGATGCCGCGGCGCTCCATATCGGCGAGCACGCGCAGCAAAGGCCGCTCCAGCGTCTCGTAAACGCTGAGCACATGCTCGGCGGCAAGCCGCGGCTTGAGCACGAGCCAGAGCCGCAACGTCGCATCGGCGTCTTCGGCGGCGTATTCGGTCGCCTTGGCGATGTCGATATTGTCGAAGGTCAGCTTGCTCTTGCCGACCTTGGTGACCTCGTTGAAATCGATCGTCTCGTGATCGAAATAGCGCCGCGCCAATGGATCGAGTCCGTGGTCGGAGCGTCCGGCATCGACCACGTAGGACATCAGCATGGTGTCGTCGTAGGATGCGATCTCGATGCCGCGCAGCGCGAAAATCTGCCAATCGAATTTCAGATTCTGGCCGATCTTGAGAACGCCGCGATCTTCCAACAGCGGCTTGACGACCTTGAGCGCGTCGGCTTCCGCAAGCTGGTCGGGCGTAATCTCGCCGGGGAACAGGCTATCTTTGCCGCCTTCGCCGCCGCGCCGATGCGACAGCGGCACATAGCAGGCTTCATTGGGCGCGACCGCGAGCGAGAAGCCGCACAGCTCCGCCTGCATCGGATCGAGGCTCGAGGTCTCGGTGTCGATGGCGACATAGCCGACATCGCGGGCGCGCTCGGCCCAGGCCTTGAGCCGATCGAGCGTGCGCACCGTTTCGTATTTGCTGCGGTCGAATTTCTGATGATGCGCGGTTTCGAGCCGCGCCGCGGCGAGCGCCTTCGGGTTGAGCGCGCCGTCGGCTTTTTCACCTCGCCCCGCCGGGAAGAGGTCGGATTGCGAAGCGGGCCGGCTGAAGGGGGTCTGCCGCTCGGCTCTTGCCCCTCACCCGGCCCGGCCTGTGGGGCCTCGCCGGCCTCAAGGGGAGAGCCGAGTGCGGCACCCGCGACAAGCTTCGCATCCGGCTCGATGTCGCTCGGATCGATCGAGGCGAACTCCGCCACCCGCCGCGTCAGCGAGGAAAACTCCATCGCCCGCAAAAATGCGATCAGCCGCTTGTAGTCGGGCTCGTGCACGGCGAGATCGCCGATCGGCACGTCGAGCTTGACGTGATCGTCGAGCGTGACGAGCTTCTTCGACAGCCGCGCCTTTTCGGCGTTCTCGATCAGGGTCTGGCGGCGCTTCTCCTGCTTGATCTCGGATGCGCGCTTGAGCAGCGTTTCGAGATCGCCGTATTCGCCGATGAGCTGCGCGGCGGTCTTCACGCCGATGCCCGGCACGCCCGGCACGTTGTCGGTCGAATCGCCGATCAGCGCCTGCACCTCGATGACCTTTTCCGGCGGCACGCCGAATTTCTCGATCACCTCGGCGCGGCCGATCTTCTTGTCCTTCATGGTGTCGAACAGGACGATGCAGTCGTTGACGAGCTGCATCAAATCCTTGTCCGAGGAGACGATGGTGGCGGTGGCGCCGGCCTCGCAGGCCTGCCGCGCATAGGTCGCGATCAGGTCGTCGGCCTCGAAACCCTTCTGCTCCAGGCACGGAATATCGAAGGCGTGCACCGCCTCGCGGATCAGCGGAAATTGCGGCCGTAAATCGTCGGGCGGATCCGGGCGGTGCGCCTTGTATTCCGGATACATCTCGGTGCGGAACGTGCGCTCGGACAGGTCGAACACCACCGCGAGGTGGGTCGGCTTGTCCTCCGGCTTCATGTCGCGCAGAAGCTTCCACAGCATATTGCAGAAGCCGAATACGGCATTGAGCTGCAAACCGTCGGACTTGCGATTGATCGGCGGCAGCGCGTGATAGGCGCGAAAAATATAGCCGGAGCCGTCGACCAGAAAAACGTGGTCGCCCTTCTTCAAGGGTTTCGCGGCAAGCTGCGGTTTGGCCGGCTTCGGCGGGGCTTTTTGTGCTGCGGGCATGTTGGCCAATATATAGGGGCTTCACGGTGATTAGCACCGCCATTGGACGAGACTGTGGATTTTCCCCTTCCGATCGACGCCGCATTGCCCGAATTGACGACGGCGCTACGGGCCCATAACGCGGCCGTCCTGGTGGCGCCGCCTGGCGCCGGAAAGACGACGCGGGTGCCGCTCGTGCTTGCGGGCGAGGATTGGGCGAAAGGACCGCCGCATCCTGGTGCTCGAACCGCGCCGGCTCGCCGCACGCGCCGCCGCCGAGCGCATGGCGCATACGCTCGGCGAGCGGCTCGGCGAGACGGTGGGCTTGCGCGTGCGCTTTGGCTCGAAAACATCGCGCAAGACCCGGATCGAAATCGTCACCGAGGGCATCTTCACCCGGCTCATCCTCGACGACCCGATGCTCGACGGCGTCGCCGCCGTGCTGTTCGACGAATTCCACGAGCGCTCGCTCGATGCCGATCTGGGGCTGGCGCTGGCGCGCGACGTGCAGCAGGGCTTGCGCGAGGATTTAAAGCTCCTGGTCATGTCGGCGACCATCGATGGCGCGCGCGTCGCCGGGCTTCTCGGCAACGCTCCGGCGGTCCAGAGCGAAGGGCGCGCTTTTGCGGTTGAGACTCGCTATGTCGGCCGCGACGCCCGCCCGATCGAGCCGCAAATGGCCGATGCCATCATGCGCGCGATGCGCGCCGATCCAGGCTCGCTTCTGGCATTCCTGCCCGGCGCAGCCGAAATTCGCCGCACGCAGCTGGCGCTGGAGGGCCGCCTCGATCCGGCGACCGATGTCGTCACGCTTTATGGGGCGCTCTCCGGCGACGAGCAGGACCGCGCCATCGCGCCGGCGCCCGCCGGACGCCGCAAGATCGTGCTGGCGACCGCGATCGCGGAAACCTCGATCACCATCGAGGGTGTGCGCATTGTCGTCGACTCCGGCCTCGCCCGGGTGCCGCGCTATGAACCGGACGTCGGCGTGACCAGGCTCGAAACCGTGCGGGTGTCGCGCGCCGCCGCGGATCAGCGCCGCGGCCGCGCCGGGCGCACCGAACCCGGGATTTGCTACCGGCTGTGGGACGAGCCGCAGACCGCGGCGCTCGAGCCCTATGCCCGGCCGGAGATTCTCGCCGCCGATCTTTCGTCGTTTGCGCTCGACCTCGCGGCCTGGGGCAGCGGAGCGGACCAGCTCGCCTTTCTCGACCCGCCACCGCGCGCTGCCATGAGCGAAGCGATGGCGCTCCTTGGCGAGCTTGGCGCCATCGACGCCGACGGCCGCATCACCGATGAGGGCCGGCATTTACGCCGGTTGCCGCTGCCGCCGCGGCTGGCGCGGATGGTGGTCGATGCCGCCCGCGCCGGCGAAGCCGAGCTTGCCGCCGAGATCGCAGCGATCGTGAGCGAACGGGGGCTCGGCGGCGATGACGTCGATCTGCGCGAGCGCCTTGCAGCGTTTCGCCGCGATCACTCCCGCCGCGGCCGCGACGCCCGCGCCATGGCGGAGCGGTGGGGCGAGATCGCGACCGCCGGCTCCGGTGCAGGCGGCTCGCCTGAAAACAGGGAAGGAGAGTTGTCCATCGGCGCGCTGGTCGCCCTCGCCTATCCGGAACGCATCGCCAAAAGCCGCGGCGGCGCAGCAGGCGCGTTCTTGCTGGCGAACGGCCGCGGCGCCGTCGTCGATGCTGCTTCCGCGCTGGCGCGGGAACCGTTCCTCGCCGTGGCCGAGCTTACCGGCAGCGCTGCGAGCGGCCGCATCCTCTCCGCCGCGCCGATAACGCCCGACGAAATCGAGGCGCAATTCGCCGGCGCCATCGTTGCCCGCGAGGACATCGCTTTCGACGCTGCCACCATGAGCCTGCGCGGCCGCAAAAGCCGCCGGCTCGGCGCCATCGCGCTTACGGAAGCGCCCCTGGCCATCGCGCCAAATGACGAGACCGCCACTATCCTTGCCGACGGCATTGCCAAATCGGGCATCGATCGTCTGCCCTGGACCGCTGCACTGCGGCAGTGGCGCGATCGCGCGATGTTCCTGCGGATGAGCGAAGGTGACGAATGGCCGGATTTGTCCGACGCGGCTCTCGCCAACAGCGCGAAAGATTGGCTCGCCCCGATCCTCTTGTTCAAGACCGGGATTGGCCAGATCACGGTGGACGAGTTGGACACCGCATTGCGCGCGCTATTGCCGTGGCCGCTGCCGCGCCGGCTCGACGCCGAAGCCCCCACGCATTTCGAAGCACCGACCGGCTCGCGCGTGCCGATCGACTACGCCGCCGAAGGCGGGCCCAAGATCGCCGATCCGCGTCCAGGAGCTGTTTGGCCTGACCCAGCATCCGGCCATTGCCGGCGGCAAAATCCCGCTGCTGATCGAACTGCTTTCGCCGGCGCATCGGCCGGTGCAAACCACGCGCGACCTACCGGGCTTTTGGCGCGGCTCCTACGCCGCGGTGCGGGCCGAAATGCGCGGCCGCTATCCGAGGCATCCGTGGCCTGACGATCCCTTGGCCGCGCCACCGACGCGGCGCGCCAAGCCCAGGAAGAGCTAGCTCGTTTCAGAGTGAGCTAATATCCAGCCGGCGCGGGCCGGTCGGCTATTGTTTAGGCACTTCGTTCAGCGGCGCTCACGATTGCGGAAAAAACATGCACGATATCTGGCCCAAGAAATGCATGCTGCAATGCATGTTGTGGAGATGATTGCGGTCGCGATGGATGTCGATGGCGTATCCATTATCATGGCGCGGTAATGCCGATTCTCAGCATCAGACACGTCACCACCTATCACTACAAACGGCCGGTCGCATTCGGCGAGCACCGGATGATGTTGCGGCCGCGCGACGATGACGATCAAAGGATCATTGCGGCGGAGCTCGACATCACGCCGGGTCCGAGGCAACTTGCCTGGACGAGGGATGGCTTCGGCAATCACGTGGCGACCGCTCATTTTGGCGACCGGGCCCGCGAGCTTCGCTTTGCCAGCAATATTCGTCTCGACCATACGCCAGGCGACTTTCGCGCGGCCGATATAAAGGATTTTGCCCGCACCTATCCGTTTGCCTACGCGCCGGAAGATCGGCCCGACCTCGAACGCTTCATCCAGCCGCTGTCTCCGCATCCCGCGGTCGATCGTCTGGAGCGCCGCGTTCTTCCGTAAGGATGGCTCTGCCGACACTTACGACCTGCTTTGCGACATGACGCGGACCATCAGGCGGACTTTCAAGCACGTCGCGCGGCACGAGAAGGGAATCCAGGCTCCGGCCTGGACGCTCAAGCTCGGCAGCGGCAGTTGTCGCGACCTCGCCGTGCTTATGATAGCGGCGCTCCGCGCGCGCGGAATTGCCGCGCGGTTCGTGTCCGGATATCTGCATTTGGCCGATGACGACGACGATGTGCGTGACCGGCGGCAACACCCATGCCTGGGTCCAGGTCTACGTGCCCGGTCCGGGCTGGGTCGACTTCGATCCGTCGGGAGGCACCGTGGGAAATAAAAATCTCATCCGCGTCGCGGTCGCGCCTGACCCGAGCGAGGCAATTCCTCTGCAAGGCACATGGTTCGGAACAGCGGCGGATCATCTGGCCATGAAAGTCGCCGTGAAGGTCACGGCGGCAGCGGCCTCGAGCGGCGGGGATTACAAGGACGGCGCGATGATGGCGTGATCACGCCGCGGCGGCAGCGGGAGCCGGTACTTCATCCGCCCAGACGCGGAATCCCGACAAGTCTCCCGGGCCGAAGGTATGGGTCAGCGGCACGTCCGCGGCGTCACGGCCCTGGGCGATGAGGATGCGCCCGATCCGGGGGGTATTGTTGCGCGGGTCGAACGTGTGCCAACGGCCGCCGAGATAGACCTCGATCCACGCTGCGAAATCATTGGGCGGGTAAGGCGGCGGAATGCCGACATCGGTAAGGTAGCCGGTGCAATAGCGCGCCGGAATGTTCAAGCAGCGACAAAAAGTGATGGCAAGGTGAGCGTAATCGCGGCAGACCCCTTTGCGCTCGCCGAACGCTTCAAATGCCGTTCTGGTTGCGCGGGAATGCTCGTAACCGAATGTGACGTGGTTGTGCACGAAGTCGCAGATGGCCTGCACCCGCGGCCATCCAAGCGGCGTGTTGCCGAACAGCCGCCAAGCCTCGTCGGATAGACGATCGGTCTCGCAGTAACGACTGCCCAGCAAAAACAGCAAGACCTCGGCCGGCAAGTGCTGAACTTGATGCTGCAGAGCGTTCAGATCGATCGGGTCCGACGTGCCCCGGTCGCGAATGACGGCATCCGTGCCGAGGCTGAAATGCCCGGCCGGCGCAACGAGGCGACTGCACCAATTTCCAAAACTGTCGCGGTAGCTTGCGATGGGAACCGGAGGGTTCGTTATCAGATAATCCGGACGCTCCAGTTCGGAGACGCGCGAGAAGTGCACGTTCAACGTTAAAATCATAGGCGTCGTTTGCGGAAACTCGAAGTTGAGCTCGCAGCCAAGATGGATACGCATGAGGTCACGCCACCCGCTTTCCTTCCCTGCTATCGATCCCCTGACAGGAAGGGCAGATGAAGATGAACTGTTTCGGACGCACACCGACTTTTCGATCGTGCGGGAGTGTTTCATGGTGTCGCCGCACGAAACACACAGCATGGTTGGGGATCTGTCCAGCACACGGGGCATGGGCTCGACGTCGAGCCGCGGGTGCATAAATGTAATGCAACATGTGCGACTCCCCCTGAGCAGGCGGGAGCGCTACCGAGCTCTCAGCCACCAACGCCTGGCATGGACCGCTGTCGGTGATCAAACATAAGTAAGACTTATTAGACCAATTGCGAGGTTAAGTTTTAGGCATAAGGCAGTCTGCCACGATCTTGAGCGCCCGCACGCCGCTTCATTTCGAGGAAATAACTTAGCGCCTGGCTAACCAACGCCGACCAAATCCGAGGCCGGTCGATGCTGCATTAGCGCCTCGTTCGCCGTGCCGTGGTCAAATTGCGCCAAACACGGATGCTTGCGTCATGCGCACTGTCGTAACCTTTGCCGCCTTAGCACTTGTCGCAAGCGTCATCGTTCCGAAATACGCCGCGCAAATGCACACGGGCCAGCCGGCGCCGACCGTGATGGCGGCGCATTCCGAAACGCCTGCGGCGGCGAATTCCTCGGATTCGCGCTCGGTCGTCATCCCGCCCGGTCCGAATGGACATTTTGAGGTCGCCGGCGAAGTCGACGGCCGGCGGCTCGACTTCATGGTGGATACCGGGGCCTCGGTGATCGCGCTCACCGCGCGCGACGCCGCTTCGCTCGGCATTCATCCGGCGGAGAGCGAATACCGGGCCCTGGTGCGGACGGCGAACGGCACGGTCCGCGCCGCGCCGGTGACGCTCGATCGGGTCGAGATCGAGGACATTGTCGAATACAATGTCGGAGCGATGGTGCTGCCGGACGGCGCGCTCAGCGACAATTTGCTCGGTCTTACGTTCCTGTCGAAGCTGCGCAAATTCGAATATTCCGACGGCAAGCTGGTTTTAGAGCAGTAGACTGCAATTCCGGGCGCGCAAAGCGCGAGCCCGGATCACAGGCCGCGCAACCATTTCGGCAGCCGGCCGTTTAGGCTATTGCTCTCGGGCTTCGATTCGGACGAATTTCTCGATGTTTCCCAAGCCGAAACCTTCGCTTAAGCCGAACACTTACGCCTATGAATCCGAGCCGATGGTGAAAGCCACCGGCTTTCGCGAGTATGACGCGCGCTGGCTGTTCGGCAGCGAAATCAACCTGATGGGCATCGAGGCGCTCGGCCTCGGGCTGGGCACCCTCATTCACGAACTCGGCGTCAAGCCGCACATCGTCACCGGGCACGATTTCCGTTCTTATTCGGCGTCGATCAAAATGGCGCTGACCAACGGCCTGATCGCGGCCGGCTGCAGCGTCTACGATATCGGCTTGGCGGTGACGCCGATGGCCTATTTCGCGCAATTCGATCTAGACGTGCCTTGCGTCGCCATGGTCACCGCCTCGCACAACGATAACGGCTGGACCGGGGTAAAGATGGGCGCCAACCGGCCGCTCACCTTCGGCCCCGAAGAGATGACCCGGCTCAAGGACATCGTGCTCAACGGCCGCTTCAAGGCGCAAGCCGGGGGCGCCTATCAATTCATCGAAAACTTCCCGGCGCGCTATATCGCCGATCTGACCAAGCGGCCGAAACTCACGCGGCATCTGAAAGTCGTCTGCGCCTGCGGCAACGGCACCGCCGGTGCCTTCGCGCCCCAAGTTTTGGAAAAAGTCGGCTGCGAAGTGGTGCCGCTCGACTGCGAGCTCGATCACACCTTTCCGAACTACAATCCGAACACCGAAGACATGAAAATGCTGCACGCCATGCGCGACGCAGTATTGGCGAACAAGGCCGACGTCGGCCTGGGCTTCGACGGCGACGGCGACCGCTGCGGTGTGGTCGACAACGAAGGCGAAGAAATCTTCGCCGACAAAGTCGGCGTCATGCTGGCGCGCGACATTTCATCCGAGCACAAGGGCGCGCTGTTCGTCGCCGACGTCAAATCGACCGGGCTGTTTGCCACCGACCCGATACTGATCAAGAACGGCGCCAAGACCGATTACTGGAAGACCGGCCATTCCTATATGAAGCGGCGCGTCAACGAGATCGGCGCCATTGCCGGCTTCGAGAAGTCCGGGCACTTCTTTTTCAACAAGCCGTTCGGCCGCGGCTATGACGACGGGCTGATCTTCGCCTTCGCCGTCTGCGACATGCTCGACCGCAATCCCGGAAAAAGCATGGCGGACCTTAAAAACGCGCTGCCGAAGACCTGGTCGTCGCCGACCATGTCGCCGCATTGCGCCGACGAGATCAAATATTCCGTGGTCGACGACGTGGTGAAGCATTTCGAGAGCGAGAAAGCCAACGGCGGCAAGGTTGCCGGCCAGCCGATCCGCGATCTGGTCACCGTCAACGGCGTGCGCGTGACCGTCGAGGACGGCACCTGGGGCCTCGTTCGCGCCTCCTCCAACAAGCCGGAGCTGGTCGTCGTGGTCGAAAGCCCGGTTTCGGAAGCCCGCATGCGCGACATGTTCAAATCGGTCGACGCCGTTTTGCGCACCCACAAGGAAGTCGGCGACTACAATCAGACGATCTGAGCATCCTCCCCGTGAAAACGGGGCGGAAAGATTACACTTCCTGAAAGACATCGATCTCCAGCGCGCCGGGAAACATCGTACGCCAGGTTTGCAAATAGACCTGCATGCGGGCGTCGCCGGCGATACGCTGCCGGTTCAGCTCCCAGCCCTCGTCGGCCTCGTACTCGATCTCCTGGACGAACTTGGCAGGATCGTCGACGTTCTGCAGGAGCCGCACCTGGGCATTGCCGAACATCTGGTAGAACGGCGCCGCCGCTTTCATCATGGCGACGAGTTGCGTCGTGTCGGTCGCCGGCAAAGTGAACCGCAATTGCAGTGTACGCCGGACTTTTGGTTGTTCTTCGTTGGCCATCGGCTGCATTCCCTGGATGTCGCGCACGAGCAAGGCCATGACGGACCGGGCCGATATCCCCGAATCCACGCCATGCGTTCGGCTATCATGCTCTATTTAAAGGTCGCGCGGAACCGGTGGGCCGGGTAAACCCCGAGAATTCGCAGCGACTTCGGCACCGAAACGAACGCCAGCTCCTCGAGCGCGAGCTCGAGCGCGCGGTCCTTGGGATGTCCGTCGACGTCGGCGTAAAACTGCGTCGCGGTGAAGCTGCCGTCGACCATATAGCTTTCCAGCTTGGTCATGTTGACGCCGTTGGTGGCGAAGCCGCCGAGCGCCTTGTACAGCGCGGCGGGGATATTGCGCACCTGAAACACGAACGTCGTGATGGCGTGCCTTTCCTTGCGGCTCGCCCATTTCGGCTCGCGGGCAAGCACGACAAAACGCGTGGTATTGTGCTTGGCGTCGGCGACGTCTTTTTTGAGAATGCGCAAGCCGTAGATTTTGGCGGCGAGCTTGGTTGCCAACACCGCCCGCGTCACATCGGTGGTCTCCGCCACTTCGCGGGCGGCGCCGGCGGTGTCGGCGGCGACCACCGGCTTGAGCCGCAGCGTCCTGATGATATCGCGGCATTGGCCGAGCGCATGGACGTGGCTCTCGACCGTCTTGATGGTCTTTAAGGTCGCGCCTTTCGGCGCCATGAGCTGGTGCTGCACCGGCAGGAACCACTCGCCGATGATGTGCAGGCCGGACTTCGGCATGAGATGGTGGATATCCGCCACCCGGCCGGCCACCGAATTGTCGATCGGGATCATGGCGAGGGCGGCCTTGCCGCTGCGCACGGCGCCGAACGCGTCCTCAAAGGTCGGACAGGGGAGCGGTTCGACGTCGCGAAAGGCCTCGCGACAGGCGATGTGCGAGTTCGCTCCCGGCTCACCTTGATAGGCGATCTTCCGGCGCGTGCGGTTGCGGCGTGGTGCCATGCGAAGTCGATCCTCAATGTCCCGTTAGCATGGCGCGCGCTCTTTCCAAATCCTCCGGCGTATCGACCCCGAGCGGCACGGTATCGACGATGGTCACGTCGATGCGCATGCCCGCTTCCAGGGCCCGCAATTGCTCCAGTTTTTCCCGCTGTTCGAGCGGCGACGGCGGCAGCGCGACGAAACGCTCGAGCGCCGCGCGCCGGTAGGCATAGAGCCCGATGTGATGATAAAGCGGCCCCTCGCCGAACGGCGCCGTGGCGCGGGTGAAATACAGCGCCCGCAGCCGCGACGGCCCGACCGGCGTGCCGACGACCTTGACCACATTGGGATTACCGCGCTCCTCGGCGAGTTTGATCTCGGCGGCAAGGGTGGCGATGTCGACGGCCGGGTCGGCGAGCGGACTAAGCGCGGCGCGGATCAGGTCGGGCGCGATGGTCGGCAAATCGCCTTGCAGATTGAGGACGATTTCGGCCCGGCGGCCCGAATCGAGCTTGCCCAGCGCCTCGCATATCCGGTCGGAGCCGGAAGCGTGATCCGGCCGCGTCATCACGGCAGTGCCGCCGGCCTTATCCACAATCGCAGCGATCTCCGGCGAGTTGGTCGCGACCGCAACCGGGCCGATCCCGGCGGCCTGCGCGCGCCGCAAGACATGCACGATCATCGGCTCGCCGCCGATATCGGCAAGCGGCTTGCCCGGGAGCCTGGTCGCCGCCTCGCGGGCGGGGATAAGGATGAGAACGTCGGCCATTGCAATGCAGCGTGCTTATACGGGTTGCAACAGGCAGGGCAAACTGGCTATTTGTGCACTGCCCACCTCGTCTCTTCCCGATGCGGAGCCTTCCCGCGATGGATTCCTTCGAAATCAACAAGATTCTCGGCGCCTTGCTGGGAACCTGCCTCATCCTCGTCGCCATGCATATCGCCAGCGAAGCGATTTTCACGCGCGAGGCCCCGGCCAAGCCGGGCTACGAAATTGCGGTGAAGGAGCAACCGGCCGGAGGCGCCGAGGCGGCCGCGCCGGCCGAGGTGCCGATCGAGACGCTGCTGGCGAGTGCCACGCCGGAGCGGGGCGCCCAGGTCGCCAAGCAATGCCAAGCCTGCCACAATTTCCAGGAAGGCCAAGGCCCGAAGGTCGGCCCGGATTTGTATGGGGTCGTGGATCGCCCGATCGCCTCGGTCTCCGGCTTCAACTACACCGACGCCTTGAAGACAGCGGCGAAGAATTTAGGCGGCAAGTGGACATTTGACGCGCTGAACAAATGGCTGACCAAACCCAGCGCGGTTGCGCCCGGCACAGCGATGACCTTTGCCGGCATCTCGAACGGCAAGCAGCGGGCCGACGTAATTGCCTATCTCGATACGCTGTCGCCTCACCCGGTGCCGCTGCCGAAGGCTGCCGAGACGCCGTCGGCCAAACCTGCGGCCGCGGCTGCGGCCGCCGCCGCTCCGGCGGCGCCGGCTGCGGCTCCGTCCAATCCGGCACCGGCCGCCAACCCACCGGCTGCCAATCCGCCCACAGCCGGATCCGCCCCCGCCGCTCCGTCTGGCGGCGCAGCGCCGGCCCAACATTAGCGGCGGCTTCCTCCGGCACACGCTGTCGTTGCCCTGTCGCACGGGCGGTGTGAAGTCTTTTCGGCGCGCCGCACAGAAGGCCGCTGGCGCCACTTGGGAAAAGGCCGATAATACCCGACAGCAAGAACCATCCACGGATTTGGGGAGGATCAGGTGAACCGCCGGTCCCTTTTGACATCAGCACTGCTCGCGACCGCGGCTTGGCGGCTTCCATTGGTCCGCGCAGCCCGCGCCCAGGGCCAGCCGCAGCCGACGACCCCGCCGCAGCCGGCCAGCCCGGCGCAACCGCAAGCCAAGAACTGGCGCCATGGCACGTCGCTGTTCGGCGACCTCAAATACACGCATGATTTCAAGCACTTCGACTACGTCAACGCCGCGGCGCCGAAGGCCGGTACGGCGCGACAGGTCGCCTACGGCACCTTCGATAATTTCAATCCGGTGGTCGCCGGCGTCAAAGGCGCGCTCGCTGCCGGCCTCAATCTGATCTTCGATACGCTTGCGGCGCCATCGCTCGATGAAGTCTCGAGCCAATATGGGCTGATCGCCGAGACCTTAAGCTTCCCCGATGATTTTTCCTCGGTGACCTACCGGATGCGGCCGGCGGCCAAATGGCATGACGGTCAGCCGGTGACGCCGGACGATGTCATCTTCTCCTTCGAGTCCTACAAGAAGCTCAGTCCGCAGTCCTCATCTTATTACCGCCACGTCACCAAGGCGGAGCAGACCGGCGATCACGAAGTCACCTTCACCTTCGACGGTCCCGGCAATCACGAATTGCCGCAAATCGTCGGCGAACTGACCATCCTGCCCAAGCACTGGTGGGAAGGCACCGACGCCAACGGCAAGAAGCGCAATATCGCCGACACCACGCTCGAGCCGCCGCTCGGGTCTGGCCCGTATCGCATCAAGGATTTCTCCGCCGGACGCAATATCGTCTATGAGCGGGTCAAGGACTATTGGGGCGGCGACGTCAACGTCAACGTCGGCACCAATAATTTCGACGAGCTGCACTTCGAATATTTCCGCGATACGACCGTGGCGCTCGAAGCCTTCAAGGCCGACGCCATCGACTGGCGGGTGGAGAACCTCGCCAAGAATTGGGCCACGGCCTACGATTTTCCCGCAGTAACCGACAAACGCGTCCTGCTCGAGGAATTTCCGATCAGGAGCTACGGCCTGATGCAGGCTTTCGCCTTCAATATCAGAAAGCCGAAGTTCCAAGATCCGCGGGTGCGGCTTGCCTTCAATTATGCGTTCGACTTCGAGGAAATGAACAAGGAGATTTTCTACGGCGCGTATAAGCGGATCGACAGCTATTTTGACGGCACCGATCTTGCCGCCACCGGCGTGCCCACGGGCCGCGAGCTCGAGTTTCTGGAGACCATGCGCGATCAGGTCCCGGCCGACTTGTTCAAGAAGCCGTACACCAACCCGGTCAACGGCAATCCCGGCGCCGTGCGCAACAATCTGCGTGAGGCCTTGCGGCTCCTCAAAGCGGCCGACTACGAGGTGCGCGATCAGCAGCTCGTCAACACCAAGACCAACGAGCCCTTTACGGTCGAGCTGCTGTCCGCCGGACCGAGCTTCGAGCGCATCTTCCTGTTCTACAAACCGTCGCTGGAGCGCCTCGGCATGACGGTCACCGTGCGCACCGTCGACCCGGCGCAATATGAGAACCGTCTGCGCGGCTGGGATTTCGACATCATCACCAATTCATGGCCGGAATCGCTGTCGCCCGGCAACGAGCAACGCGGCTATTGGGGTTCGCAGGCCGCCGATCAGCCCGGCTCCGACAATCTCATCGGCATCAAGAATCCGGCCGTCGATGCGATGATCGACAAGATCGTTTTTTCCAAGAACCGCGCCGACCTCGAAGCCGCCACCAAGGCGCTCGACCGCATCTTGTTGTGGAACGACTACGTCGTGCCGCAATGGGCCTACTTCAAGGCACGCACCGCCCGCTGGGACCGTTTCAGCCATCCCGAGCCGCTGCCGAAATACGGCGTATCGGGCTTCCCCGCGGTATGGTGGTGGGACGCGCAAAAAGCCGCAAAAACCGGGGCATCGTAGTTCGTTGCGAGCATGATCCGGTCCACGCGTCGGCGTATCCTCAAGCTCGCCGCCGGCGCGGCGTCGGGCGCGGCAATGCTGCGTGCCGGCATAAAGCGCGGCCGCGCCGATGACGCCATCGAATCGCACGGGCTGTCGGTGTTCGGCGATCTCGCCTATCCGGCCGATTTCCAGCACTTTCGCTACGTCAATCCGAATGCCCCAAAGGGCGGCATATTTTCGCAGATCGGGCCGGACGAACTCTACAACCAGAATTTCCTCACCTTCAATTCGCTCAACACATTCATCCTCAAGGGCGACGCCGCCCAGGGGATGGAGCTGACCTTCGCTACGCTCATGGTCCGCTCGGGCGACGAACCGGACGCCATGTACGGCCTCGCCGCGCAGAAAGTGCGCCGCTCCGCCGACGGCCTGACCTATCAATTCTTCATCCGGCCGGAGGCGAAGTTCAGCGACGGCTCGCCGCTGACCGCACACGACGTCGCCTTCTCGCTGACGACCCTCAAGGAGAAAGGCCATCCGCTCATTAGCCAGTCGCTGCGCGACTTTGTCGGCGCCGCGGCGGACGACGACGCCAGCGTCACCGTGCGCTTTGCGCCGAAACGCGCTCGCGACGTGCCGTTGTTTGTGGCCGGCCTGCCGATCTTCTCGCGGGCCTATTACGCGACCCACCCGTTCGATGAATCGACGCTCGACGTTCCGCTCGGATCGGGCGCCTATCGGGTCGGCCGTTTCGAGCCGGGACGTTTCATCGAATATAATCGGGTCGAGGACTGGTGGGGCGCCGATCTTCCGGTATCGCGCGGCCAAGCCAATTTCGACGTAGTGCGCTTCGAATATTATCGCGATCGCGACGTCGGCTTCGAAGGGTTTTCGGCCGGCAGTTATCTTTTTCGCGAGGAATTCACCTCTCGCTTCTGGGCGACGCGCTACGATTTCCCGGCGCTAAAGGACGGCCGCGTCAAACGCGACGAGATTCCCGACGACACGCCGTCCGGCGCGCAAGGCTGGTTCATCAATACCCGGCGTCCGCAATTCGTCGATGTCCGCGTGCGCGATGCGCTCAACGACGCGTTCGATTTCGAGTGGACCAACAAGACGATCATGTACAACGCCTATCGGCGGACGGTTTCGGTGTTTCAGAATTCCGATCTGATGGCACAAGGCACGCCAAGCCAGGCCGAGCTCGATTTGCTTGAGCCGTTTCGCGCACGCCTGCCCGCCGAAGTCTTCGGCGAGGCCTATGTGCCGCCGGTATCGGACGGCACCGGCGAGGACCGGCCGTTGTTGCGCCAGGCCGCCGCGGCGCTTCAAAATGCCGGCTGCGCCATTCGCAACGGCAAACGCCTGCTGCCGAGCGGCGCGCCGATCATGATCGAATTCCTGATCGACGAGCCGGCGTTCGAGCCGCATCACATGCCGTTTATCAAAAATCTCGGGGTGTTGGGCATCGAAGCCACGCTGCGGATCGTCGACCCGGTGCAATATCGCGCTCGGCTCGACAATTTCGATTTCGACATCACCATCGATCGCTTCAGCTTCTCGGCGACCCCGGGGGAATTCACTGCGCTCCTATTTTTCGTCGCAGGCCGCCACGCTCAATGGCTCGCACAATCTCGCGGGCATTGCCGATCCCGTCGTCGATGCGCTGATCGACAGGATCATCGCGGCCGATTCACGCCCCGCACTGGTGACGGCCTGCCGGGCGCTCGACCGGGTCATCCGCGCCGGGCGCTATTCGATTCCCAACTGGTACAAGGCCTCGCATTGGATCGCCTATTGGGATGTGTTCGGCCGGCCGGCGGCACAACCGCACTATTTCCGCGGCATTCCCGATACCTGGTGGTATGACCCGGTAAAAGCAGCGAAAATCCGCCTGCCCGGCGGGGCGAATCGCTAACGGAAGCCGACCGCCGTCGTCTTTTCGTCATGCTGGGATGCGACTTCGCGACCGGATGGCGGCCAATAAGAAAGGTGGTGCAGTGCGCGCCAGGGGCTTTAAGATAGTGCGCGTTTCTGTGGCGCTCCAATAGGAAAACTAGCCGGGATTCAATGGCTGCCTACATCGTCCGTCGTCTTCTTTTCATGATTCCCACCATCTTCGGCATCATGCTGGTGTCGTTCGTCGTGGTTCAATTCGCGCCCGGCGGCCCGGTCGAGCGCGTCATCGCCCAACTGCAGGGCACCGAGACCGGCGCCACGTCGCGGATTTCGGGCTCCACCAGCGGCGACTTTGCGCGCACCGCCGCCCCGAGCGGCGCGCAGTTCGACGTCACCTCCAAGTACCGCGGCGCCCAGGGTCTCGATCCCGCCTTCATCAAGAGCCTGGAAAAGCAGTTCGGCTTCGACAAGCCGGCCTATGAGCGCTTTTTCATCATGCTGTGGAATTATGCGCGCTTCGATTTCGGCAAGAGCTATTTTCGCGACATCAGCGTGCTGCAGCTCATCAAGGAAAAACTTCCGGTATCGATCTCGCTCGGCATCTGGATGACGCTTTTGAGTTACCTGATCTCGATACCGCTCGGCATCCGCAAGGCGGTGCGTGACGGCTCGCAATTCGACGTATGGACCTCCGGCGTCATCATCGTGGGCTATGCCATTCCCGGATTCCTGTTCGCGATCCTGCTCATCGTGCTGTTCGCCGGCGGCTCGTTTTGGCAAATCTTTCCGTTGCGCGGGCTCACTTCGGAAGGCTGGTCGCAGTTTCCCTGGTGGGAGAAGATTCTCGATTATTTCTGGCATCTCGTATTGCCGATCGTGTCGATGGGGCTCGCCGCCTTCGCCACGATGACGCTGCTCACCAAGAACTCGTTTCTTGAAGAACTGCGCAAGCAATACGTGCTCACCGCGCGCGCCAAGGGCTGCTCCGAGCACCAGGTGCTGTACGGCCATATTTTTCGCAACGCCATGCTCTTGGTCATCGCCGGCTTCCCGGCCGCGTTCGTATCGGCGTTCTTTGCCGGATCGCTGCTGATCGAGACCATCTTCTCGCTCGACGGGCTCGGACTATTGAGCTTCGAGAGCGTGCTCAACCGCGATTACCCGGTGGTGTTCGCCAATCTCTACATCTTTGCGCTGGTTGGCCTTGTCGTAAATCTGATCTCCGACCTCACCTATACTTGGATCGATCCTCGCATCGATTTCGAGACGCGGGAGGTGTGAGGTGGACGCCAAGTTTCTTCCTGAAAGTATCGAGGACGAGATCGAACCGGGAATTCCGCCGGAATTGAAACCGGACGCCGAGCCGGCCGGCCCGCTCGGACTGACCGCGCTGCCGCGCGGCTTCGAATTCTCGCCGCTGAATGCGCGGCGGTGGCGCAATTTCAAGGCCAACCGCCGCGGCCACTGGTCGTTGTGGATCTTTCTCGTCCTGTTCATCGGCTCGCTGTTCGCCGAATTCATCGCCAACGACAAGCCGCTGTTCATCCATTTCGACGGCAAGACCTATTTCCCGGTGTTTTTCACCTATCCGGACACCGACTTCGGCGACGACCTCGGCACCGCGGCGGATTATCGCGATCCCCACCTGCAGAAATTCCTCGACGACCACAACGCCGTCGAAATCTGGGCTCCGGTTCGCTTCTCCTACAACACCATCAACGACAATCCGCCGTCGGCCTTTCCCGCCAAGCCGACCTGGATGTTGACGCAAGCCGACTGCGACTTCGCCGCCAAGAACGGCTATGCCAAATGCGGCACGCTGGAATACAACTGGGTCGGCACCGACGATCAGGGCCGCGACGTGCTGGCGCGGATGATCTACGGCTTCCGCATTTCGGTGCTGTTCGGGCTGGTGCTGACCATCGTATCGTCGGTTATCGGCGTCGCCGCCGGCGCGGTGCAGGGCTATTTCGGCGGCTGGACCGACTTGTTGTTTCAGCGTTTCATCGAAATCTGGACGTCGGTGCCGGAGCTTTATCTGCTCTTGATCATTTCCTCGGTGCTGGTGCCCGGCTTCTTCGTCTTGCTCGGCATTCTCTTACTGTTCTCCTGGGTCCGCCTCGTCGGGCTGGTGCGGGCGGAATTCCTGCGCGGCCGCAATTTCGAATATATCCAGGCGGCGCGCGCACTCGGCGTCTCCAATAAGGTCATCATGTTCCGGCATCTGTTGCCGAACGCCATGGTGGCGACGATGACATTCCTGCCCTTCATCATGTCGTCGTCGGTGATGACGCTCACCGCGCTCGACTTTCTCGGCTTCGGTCTGCCGCCGGGCTCGCCCTCGCTCGGTGAATTGCTGTCGCAGGCCAAAGCCAATGTGCAGGCGCCCTGGCTCGGGCTGGCCGGCTTTTTCACCGTGGCGCTGATGCTGTCGCTTTTGATCTTCATCGGCGAAGCGGTGCGCGACGCCTTCGATCCGCGGAAGACGTTCGCATGAGCGAGGAACTCTGTCTTTCCGTCCGCGATCTGTCGATTGCCTTTCGCTCCGGCGGCCGCGATAACCTGGCGGTCGACCGCATTTCCTTCGACATCGTCAAGGGCGAATGCCTGGCGCTGGTCGGCGAATCCGGCTCCGGAAAATCGGCAACCGCGCTGTCCATCCTGCGGCTCCTGCCCTACCCGACGGCGCACCACCCCTCGGGCAGCATCCATTTCCAGGGCCGCGATCTGTTGAAGCTCTCGGAGCGCGAAATGCGCCAGGTACGCGGCGACAATATCACCATCGTCTTCCAGGAGCCGATGACCTCGCTCAATCCCCTGCACACCATCGAGAAGCAGATCGGCGAAATCCTGCTGCTGCATCGCGGCCTCACTGGAAAGCCTGCCCGGGAGCGCACGCTCGAAGTACTGAGCCAGGTCGGCATTCCCGATCCGCAGACCCGGCTCAAGGCCTATCCGCATCAATTGTCCGGCGGCCAGCGCCAGCGTGTGATGATCGCCATGGCGCTCGCCAACGAGCCCGACCTCTTGATCGCCGACGAACCGACGACGGCGCTCGATGTCACCGTGCAAGCGCAAATCATCGCGCTGTTGAAAGACATCCAATCGCGGCTGCACATGTCGCTTCTATTCATCACCCACGACCTCGGCATCGTGCGCAAGGTCGCGCAACGGGTCTGCGTGATGAAGGACGGCCAGATTGTCGAGCGCGGCGACGTCGCACGGGTCTTCAATTCGCCGGAGCATCCTTATACGCGAGCGCTGATGGCGGCCGAGCCGCGTCCCGATCCGGCGCCGCCGCAACCCGACGCGCCGATTCTGTTGAAAACCGAGCATCTGAAAGTCTGGTTCCCGATCACCCGCGGGCTGATGCGCAAGACTGTCGGTCACGTCAAAGCCTGCGACGGCCTGACCATCGAACTGCGCAAAGGCGAGACGCTCGGCGTGGTCGGCGAATCCGGGTCCGGCAAATCGACGCTCGGCCGCGCCATTCTGCGCTTGATTTCCTCGGAAGGGCCGATCGCGTTCATGGGCAGCAATCTGCAGGGCCTGACGTTCAAGGAAATGCGCCCGCATCGCCGCGACATGCAGATCGTATTCCAGGATCCCTATGGCTCGCTGTCGCCGCGCATGTCGATCGCCGACATCATCAAGGAGGGCCTCAAAGTCCACCAGCCGGACATGACGAACCGCCAGCGCGACGAGCGCGTCATCCAGGCGTTGCGCGACGTAGGTCTCGACCCGGAGATGCGTTTTCGCTTTCCGCATGAATTCTCCGGCGGCCAGCGCCAGCGCATCGCGGTAGCCCGCGCACTCGTGCTGGAGCCGAGCTTCATCGTGCTCGACGAGCCGACCAGCGCGCTCGACATGGTGATTCAGGCACAGATGGTCGATCTGCTGCGCGATCTGCAGAAGCGACACAATCTCACTTATTTGTTCATCTCGCACGATCTGCGGGTGGTCGCGGCGCTCGCCAGCCGTCTCTTGGTGATGCGGCATGGCCTGGTGGTCGAGGCGGGCGAAGCCGCTGAGCTGTTCCGTAACCCGAAAACCGATTACACGCGGGCGCTGTTCGCAGCCGCTTTCAACCTCGAGACCGCCCCCGAGGGCGTGGTCGAGCAATAAGGCGCCTCTTGCCGCCGGCGTCGCTTATCGGAAAATGCATCGATGAAAAAGCCGCTGCCGATCCTGCTGTCCGCCGCGCTTGCGGCCGCCCTGGTCGCTGGCGGCAATGGCGAGAGCGCCGCGCAGGCGCGCGACCGCACAATGCTTTCCGTCTCGCAGTATCCGCTCTTCAATGACGACGGGGAGCGGCTGCCCAATCATAGCGTCAAGCTTGCCGCACCGATCGAGACATTGCCCGGCGTCGTGGTTGCCGCCAATCCCACAGGCACGACGACGCTGGTCGAATTCTACGACCTCAATTGCCCGTATTGCCGTATCGCCTCAGCCGACATCGCCGACATGGTCGGCGTCGATACGCAGCTCCGGCTGGTCTTGGTGCCGTTTCCGGTTCTCGGCGTCGCCTCGATTGCGGCGAGTCGCGTCGAGCTGGCGGTGGCGAAGCTTGGCACGCCGCAGCAATTCTATGACTTTCATGAAAAAATCTATTCGCTGCGCGGCGTTGTGGACGGCTTGCGGGCTTTGGAAGTCGCCCGCAATCTCGGCTTCGACGTGCAGGCCTTGACCAAACTCGGCGATAGCGACGAAGTCACCGCGATGATGAAAGCACACCTGGCGCTCGGCAATTCACTCGGACTTGCCGCGACGCCGTCCTTCGTCATCGACGGCGTCGCCGTGCTCGGCTATCCGGGCCGCGATGAATTGCAGAAAATCGTCGATGCGGCGCGGAGTTGCGGTAAGGTAGCCTGTTAAGAAACGAACGGATTTGCGGGAGGACGCCAATGCCGCGCATTTGGGGCTGGTTATTCGGCTTGTGCGCTGTTGCATCGTTGCTCACGGGCGCGCCTGCGCGGGCAGAAACCGTCAAGATCGTCGTACCCTTTGCCGCAGGTGGCCCGGTCGATCAATTGGCGCGCTTACTCGCAAGCGAATTGGGTCCAAAACTCGACGCCAATGTGATTGTCGACGATCGCGGCGGCGCCGGGGGCGCGATCGCTTCGGAATACGTCGCGCACGCAGCGCCGAACGGCGACACGGTGCTGCTCGCCAGTCTTGGATCGCAGGTGCTCAGTCCCATCCTCAAGCCGCCGACGACCTACGATCCGGTCAAATCCTTCGAACCGGTGATGCTTGTCGGCGTGGTGCCGTCTCTACTCGTGGTGAACAAGAACCTCGGCGTTGCTTCTTTGCCGCAACTCATCAACAAGGCGAAGGTGCAGAAGCTCACCTATGGTTCGGCTGGGCCGGGCACGACGATGAACATCGCCGTCGAGATGCTCAATGCCGCAGCGGGCATTAAGATCACGCATGTGCCCTATCGCGGCGCGGCGCCGGCGATCAACGATCTTCTGGGCGGCCATGTCGACATGCTCAACGCCGATTTGCCGGTGCTGCTGCCGCTGGTGCAAGCCGGATCGGTCAAAGCGCTCGCTTTGTTCGCCGACCAACGCTCCCCACTGCTGCCCGACCTGCCGACCACCGCGGAATTCGGCCTAACGAGCGTGATCATGGAGAATTGGTACGGGGTGTTCTTGCCGGCCGGAACGCCGCCGCAAGTGCGCGACAAGCTCGAACAGGCACTGTTCGCGGTCATCGCCATACCGGCCATCAAGCAGCGCCTGGCCGACAATGGCATGAGCGGGAGGCTCGGCCATGAAGCCTTTGCCGCCATGCTGGCGAAGGAATTCGCCACCTGGCCGGATACGATCCATAAACTCGGCATCACCGGCGAGTAGCTCCGCCCTGCCTGAGCAGAGACCGGACGGGACGCTATTTCGCCTTGCCGATGAGCTCGGCGATCGGAATGCCGGAGGAGATCTTCTCCTCGCGCAGCTTTTCGGCGGCGGCGTTACGCTGCGCCCGCGCCAAAACTTCGGCGGCGCGCGCGAACGGAACGAAGCAAACGCCGGTCTCGTCGGCGAGCACGACATCGCCGGGGTTGACGGTCACGCCGCAAATGGTCACCGGCTTGTTCACCGCCACGGTTTCGACGCGCCATTTCCCGGTAATCGGGCTGACGCTCTTCGACCACACCGGCAGTCCGATGGCGCGGGAATGGTCGACATCGCGCGCGCCGCCATCGACGATGGCGCCAATCTCGCCCTGCCGGTGCCCGATCGTCGCCGACATGCCGCCGAGATTGGACACCTGATCGACCCCCTGCACCACCAGGACGTCGCCCGGCTCGGCAAGATTATGTGCTTCGATTTCGCCAAGGCCGGACACGCCGGCCTTGACCTTGTCAGGCACCGTCGCGGCGGCGGCTATGTTGCGCACGGTCAGCGCCCGGCCGACCACGCGCGCGCTCGGGTCATTGGGCCGCAGCAGCGCCGCCGGCACCGCGCCGACGATGCCGAGCTCGTCCATCGCATCGGACGTCGTGCCGGTGAGATCGGGCAGATTGCGGAAGCCGTCGATAAGATCGCGCGGCAAAGCCGGCAAGTTCAGCAGGCCGAAGGCGTCGGGCGGCAATTTACCGAGAGTTTGTTTCGCCATAACTCGCTCTTACACGACTTCATTCTCAATCGGCGCTCGATCAAAATCCGAATAGCCGCGCCGGATTATCGACCAGCATGAGCTGCCGGTTGCGGGCATCGGGCGCGATCTCGGCGATGAGATCGACCAGTTCACCGTCGTTCGGCACGGCGTTGTGGTTCGGATGCGGCCAATCGGTTCCCCACACCACGCGTTCCGGCGCGTGCGCGGCGAGATCGCGCGGGAAGGCGACTGCGTCCGCATAGGGATATCTCTGTTTGGAGATGCGATCGGTGCCGGACAGCTTCACCCAGATATTGCCGCGGTCGAGAAGCCGCCGCAGCACGGAGAATGTCTTGCCTTTCAGTCCTTCGGCAATATCGATCCGTCCGATATGGTCGATCACGACCGGCGCCTCGATCGAGGTGATGAATTCGTAGTAGTCCAGCACGCCCTGACCGCCGAACTGCATCTCAATATGCCAGCCGTAAGGCGCCGCCTTCTCGATGATCCGCAGCATGTCCTCCCGCGGCTTCGGCGGGCCGAGATGACTGCCGAAAAAATGCAGCCGCACGCCGCGCACGCCCGCCTCGTCGAGCCGTTCGACCTCGGGGTCCGGCGTGTCGGGATCGAGCAGCGCGGAGCCGCGGTAGCGGCCGTTGCCGGCGGCGAGCAGATCGACCAGCACCGCATTATCGGTGCCGTGGCAGGTCGGCTGGACGCATACGCCGCGCTGGAAGCCCAGGAATTCGTGGAGCCGGAACAGGTCTTCCTTGGGAGCGTCGGCCGGGGTGAACGTCCGGTTCGCCGCGTAGGGAAATTTGCTGTGCGGGCCGAACACATGGAAATGCGAATCGCAGGAGAGCGGCGGCAGCTGCAGGGCGGGTTTCTTCGGATTGGGATCGGGCGGCGCGATTGTCGGCGTCAGATCGTCAGAGCGAATGGCCATGGTCGTAATACCGATGTTGACGTGTTCAATCGCAGCGTGCGGTCATGCCGCCGTCGACGACGATTTCGGTGCCGGTGATGAAGCGCGCTTCGTCGGAAGCGAGAAAGAGGACGGCGTTGGCGGTATCGCGGCCGTCGCCCATGAAGCCGAGCGGGATACGCGCAACGCGCGATTTGAGCAAGGCCTCCACGTCGCCGCCGGTGCGCTGCTTGGCAAGCCGCGCTTCGACCATCGGCGTATGCATCTGGCCGGGAATCACCGTGTTCACGCGGATGCCGTGCTTGGCATATTGCACGGCGGTGACCCGCGAGAACTGGATGACGGCGGCTTTCGAGGAGGCATAGCCGATCTGCGGTGCGCCGGTGTAACGAATGCCCGAGCTCGACGCCGTATTGACGATAGCGCCGCCGCCGGACTTCTCGATCATCACCGGAATGACGTGACGGCAGGCGAGAAACACGCTTTTGAGATTATAGTCGATCTGGCTGTCGAAGGTTTCTTCCGACATTTCGGCGGCGCCGCCGGCGGCCGAGCCACCGACATTGTTGACCAGGATGTCGATCGGGCCGAAGGTCTGGCAGCACGCCGCCACCATGGCGCCGACTTGCGCATCGTCGAGCGCGTCGCAGACATGGGTGACGATCTCGCCCTTCTTGTCGACCCGCGCGACGGTCTCGGTCATCGCCTCGGCGTCCTTGTCGACGGCGAAGACCTTGGCGCCTTCGCGGGCGAACAAGACTGCGGCGGCGCGGCCGTTGCCCCAGCCCGGCCCGACACAACCGGCGCCGACGATGAGCGCGACCTTTCCCTGCACCCGTCCCGCCATCGCGCGTTGTCCTCATCCATTGGCCGGAGCGGATGGTAGTGGAGCGCCGGCAAGGGCGCCAGCATATCCGTCGCCGGCCTTGAACGCAGGCCTGCGCGTCGGCGGCATCACAGCCCGCGCCGCGCCGGGCAATTCCTGATATTGTAGCGGCAAAAATTGGGGAGGATACGATGCGCAGACTGATCGCGGTGACCGTTGCGGCAGGCACGGCCGTTGCCGCAATCCTGTTCCTCGTCATCGCCGCGCCGGCGCAGCAGGCCTATCCGACACGGACGGTGCGGCTGATCCTGCCATTCGGCGCTGCGAGCGCGACCGATATAACGGCGCGGCTGTTCGCCGAACGGCTGACGGCCAAATGGGGCGAGCCCGTCGTCGTCGAGAATCGCCCCGGTGGCGACGGCGTCGTCGCCGTCAACGCCTTTCTCGGCGCCCACGACGATCATACGCTGTTCTTCGGACCGGCCGGCACGTTCCTGGTTCATCTCTACGACCAGGATCCGCCGCCTTACGATCCCGGCGACATCACCCCTATCGTCGGAATTTATGTCACGGTGCTGGCGATCTCGGTGCCGACCTCCTTGAACGTCGACACCATGGGCCAGCTGATCGCCTTGGCGCGGGCCGAGCCTGGCAAGCTCAACGCCGCGGCAGCCACCGGCAATTCCGACTTTCTCATTTTCGGTTTCATCAAGGACATGGGGCTGCAGGTCACCAAGGTGCCGTATCGGGACATCATGCAAGCGCCGAACGATCTGGCGCAAAATCGCATCCAGATATTGTCGACTTCGCTCGCCGTCGTGCAGCCCTTGATGCAAGCCGGCCGCATCAAGGTTTTGCTGGTGTCGAGCAAACAACGCGCGCTTGGCGCACCCGATATTCCGACAGCGGCCGAGGCCGGCTATCCGGCGCTGACCATGGAAAGCACCGGCGGCCTCTATGGACCGAAAACTATGCCCGACAGCTTGCGCGAGCGGATCAGCGCCGATTTCCAGGAGATCGCCAGGGAGGACCCGGTCATTGCCAAGCGCTTGGCCGACACCGGACAAATCATGACCTTGCGCGGGCCGGCCGCCTTTGCCGCCAGCATCAAGGAACAAAGCGATCAGCTTGCCGCCATCGCCCGGACGCTCGGCCTGAAATCGGCGCAATAGCGGTCAAAAATGTCAAAAGAAGGGCTGTATACCAATTGTAGCGATCGGTCGCTTCGACATTTTCAATGCCGCGCCCCACATAGCCCAACAAATGAAAATTCTTGTTGACGTCGTAAGTGATGCCTGCACCGGCCGACGTCGTTGCCTCGCCGCCTAGCGTGTCCGGCGTCTGATGAAACAGTTCTAGGCCGACCTGTATATCCGGGCGGATGCGGCGGGCAAGAACCGCACCCATCATGCAGAAGTCCTGTGAATTGCCGCCGTGATTGATTTCGCATCCGCCGCCGCCGAAGGCCGACCAAGCCTGCCAATCCTTCTCCAGCCACATCGGCAATAGATATGACGCGTGCGGCGCGCCGACGCTCGACGCTGCGCTTGGCAGAAAAACCCGAGGAAAAACCGCCACGTCTAGGCCGAAATTCTTCTGGGTGAGAAAGCGGAATTTTGCCGCAAGCTCGACGTTGCTCAACCCAGCCGCGGACAGCCCGCTCGCTGGAAAGTCGTAGCCTACGGGCAAAGTCGCCGTAAGCTGAAGGTTCGTCCCGGCGCCGTAATTAAAATCGATACCGCCCTGACCGTTGAGATCGCCCTGCAGCGCCATGCCCTGCGAGAAAGCGTAGATCTCGAAGTGCTCGTAGTCGGTCGGTTCCGGATCATCGGTCAGATAAGGCGGCCCGGCCAGCGCAGGAGCCGCCAGCCACAGCAAGACGGCCGAACCAAGCGACACTTGAAGCGCAATATGTCGCACGTTAAATCTTGGCTCCGAAGATTATCGACTTGGCCCTAGCCACATTACCCTCATCAGCCCGACCGCCGCGCATCGCGGACGAGTTTCCATAATCTGCCGCTACGATCAAAGGTAAAATTACATGCGCGACTCCGCCGCACGGTCGGCCAGCAAGGTTCCCGAAGTCACGCTCGTGTTCTGGATCATCAAGATCGCGGCGACGACGCTCGGCGAGACCGGCGGCGACACCGTCACCATGACGCTGAACTGGGGCTATCTGCTCGGCACCGCGCTGTTTCTTTCGCTGCTGGTGGTTTTCATCTTCCTGCAGATCGCGGCGAAGAAGTTCCATCCGTTGCTGTATTGGGCGACGATCGTCGCCTCGACGACGGCCGGAACCACCATGGCCGATTTCGCCGACCGTTCCTTGGGCATCGGTTATGCCGGCGGCACGTCACTGTTATTCGTCTGTCTCATGGCGACGCTCGCGGTCTGGTACTGGTCGCTCGGTTCGATTTCGGTCGCCACCGTGAACACCGCCGAAGGTCGAAATCTTCTACTGGGTCGCGATCACGTTTTCGCAGACGCTCGGCACGGCGCTCGGCGATTGGACCGCGGACGATACCGGGCTGGGCTATGACGGCGGCGCGCTCCTTTTTGCCGCGGGCCTCGGGGTGCTTGCCGCGCTCTATTTCTGGACCGGCCTGTCGCGCGTATTCTTGTTCTGGGCGGCGTTTATTTTGACGCGGCCGCTCGGCGCCACGGTCGGCGATTTTCTCGACAAGCCGGTGCACGACGGCGGCCTGGCGCTGAGCCGGCCGATCGCCTCGGCGGTCATCGCGATTTTCATCCTCGCCTGCATCCTCGTCCTGCCGCAGCGCGCCGGACAACATCCGGGTCAATCCGTCGCGCCGTCGTAATCCGCCAGCCGCCCGGCGCCGCGCGAGCTCAGACAATGTGCGTGCGGCCTTCATGAAACCGCCACCAGAACACCGCGACGATGCCGGCGATCGCGCCGACGACGAGCACCAAAAGCAAAGCGGAGTTCTCGATCCAGGCGATCGCCGGGATGCCGAGCGCCATGATCAGGCCGAGCAGGCACACCTGCCAGGACAGCACATGCACGCCCGCGGTAAAGGTGCCGAGCGCCAGCAGCGTGAAAATCGCCAAGCCTGTCGCGGCGGAACTGAACTCGCGCTGCACGGTGTTGAGCAGCATCAAGTTCATCACCACGATGAAAGCGATCCAGTGCAGCACTTGCGTGCCGATCAAGCGCAAGCGCTTGGCGTTATCGTCGGCGCTGTCCCAGCCGGCGCCGACGCACACCAGCGCAATCAGCGGCGCGAGGATTTCCCAATAGCCGGTGATCGGCTTTTTGGAGAAGCTGGTATAGGCAACCCCGATCGTCGTCAGAATGAGAACCAAGGCAAACGGCAGCTCGCGGATCCAGAAATTGAGATGCAGCAAATGCCGATACGCCACAGGCGCTTGCGGCGTGCCCGGGGGAACGGTCGGATGCGGTGCTTCACTGCTCATCGTATTTGCTCCGCTTAAGCGCTTGCCAAAGAATAGATCACAAGCAGCGGTGACGCCATGGTGTCCCTCATCGCGCAAGGCGGCGCAGGCTAGTGACTTCGCCGCCGGCGGCCCGGATCCGGGCAGCGGCGTCGGCGATCGGCTCGATCGCGACCGCCATATGAAACGCGTTGGCATGCAGAAAATTCGCTCCGTCGCGGACAATGGCGACGTGGCCTTTCCAGAACACCAGGTCGCCGCGCTCCAAACCGGACAAATCCGTGTCCATGGCGACCGGCGATCCCAGGGCTTGTTCCTGCATATCGCTGTCGCGTGGACACGATAAGCCGCAAGCCGTCAGCGCAATCTGAACAAGTCCCGAACAGTCGAGCCCGAGCGCGGTCTTGCCGCCCCACAGATAGGGCACGCCGAGAAAACGCTCCGCCACGGCGACAAAGTCACGCTCGTTTTCGCTCACCGGCTTGAGATGGACCAAGGGCGCATAGACGCCGCCGGCGGTGACCGCCAGGCGGCCCTCGCTGCGCACGACAGCAAGCGTCGCGCCGAGCGGCAGCGCCTCGACCGGCGGCAATTTGATTGACGGCCCGGGAAACGCGAAAGTCCGCAGCGCCGCGACCTTATGCGTCGGCGGTGCGCCGGGAGGCCCGAGCGCGCTTTGCGGCAGCCAGCCGACGTAATCGTCGGACACAAGCTGACCCCAGGCCCAGCCCTCCTCGTTCCACTCGTAGACCGTGACGCGCTCGCCCTTGAGCGCTTCGGTGGCGAGCGGAGCATCGGGCCGCGGCGCCTGACGGAGCGGCGCTTGCGGCGCGGTCACTTCGTAGAGGCGGCCTTCGACGTATTTCGCCGCCGCGATCGTGCCGGCAAGCGATTGTGCCGCGAGATCGGCGCGCGCCGGGGTGATCCGCGGATCGAAGCCCGGCATTTGCGTTCAGCCGTAGCGCGCGGCGAGCATGGCGTAGAGCGCGCGCGCCGCCTGCAGCTCGCCGCCTTCCGGCCGGCCCGGCTTGGCCGCAGAGGTCCAGGCGAACAGATCGACGTGCAGCCAGGACTTCGCGGTGACGAAACGGCGCATGAACAGCGCCGCGGTAATGGCGCCGGCTTGGCTGCCGCCGACATTGTTGATGTCGGCGACCTTGGAATCGAGCATCGCCTCGTAGGGCCGCCACAACGGCAACCGCCACAACGGATCGTTCTCGGCCGCGCCGTGGCGCATCAGCTCGGCGGCGAGCGCATCATCGTCGGTAAAGAAGGCGGGCAGATCGGGTCCGAGCGCGACCCGGGCGGCGCCCGTGAGCGTGGCAAAATCGGCGACCAGCTCCGGCTTATCCTCGTCGGCGAGCGCCAAGGCGTCGGCCAGGATCAGCCGCCCCTCGGCGTCGGTATTGCCGATCTCGACGGTGATGCCCTTGCGCGAGGTGTAGATGTCGCGCGGCCGGAAGCTCGATCCGGCGATCGAATTCTCCACCGCCGGAATGAGCACGCGCAGCCGAACTTTAAGGCCGCGCGCCATGATCATGCTGGCGAGCGCCAAGGCCGTTGCGGCGCCGCCCATGTCCTTTTTCATGTTCAGCATCGAGGCATCGGGCTTGATGTCGAGGCCGCCGGTGTCGAAGCAGACGCCCTTACCGACGAGCGTCACCTTCGGGTGGCCGGCATCGCCCCACACCATATCGATCAGCCGCGGCGCGCCGGTGGCGGCCCGGCCGACGGCGTGGATGAGCGGAAAATTCTTTTCGAGAAGCTCGTCGCCGATGACCGCATTGATGGTGGCGGATTGGCGCGCGGCAAGCTTGCGCGCCGCCTGCTCGAGCTGCGCCGGGCCGAGATCGTTGGCCGGCGTGTTGATGAGATCGCGTGCCAGCGTCACCGCCTCGACCGTGTGATTGAGCTCGTCGCGATCGAGGCGCTGCGGCAAGTCGAGCTTGATCGCGCGCGCTTCGGCCTTGCGATAGCGCGTGAAGCGGTAGAGGCCGAGCGCTATGGCGAGCGCGGCGAGCCGCGCATCGTGCGGCTCGTTGGCGAAGCGGTAGACGCCGTTGGGCAGATGCTGCGCCAGGCGGCCGGGCAGGAATCGATCCGGCGCCTCGTCGGCGCCTTCGAGCCCGAACAGCACGCCGCCGAGCGCCGGTTTGCCGTTGGCCTTGCCCGGTAGCAGCAAAAAACGGCCCGCCTTCGGCTCGAAGCCGGCGGCATCGGCGAAGCCGCAAAGCTCCGCGCCCAGAACCTTCCGCAGGTCGGCGTATGTCGCGGCGCTGACAAACCAGATCGGGACGGCGCTCGCAGCGCCCGAGGTCACAAAAATGGGATCCATCGTACCGCCTATTTCTGATCATCGTGGTGCTAGCACGGCGATTACGCGTTCGGTAGGACCCTGCCGCCACGCGTGCGCCGAATTAAGCGTCAACAACTTTCTTCCCGCCCTCCGGAAGCAGCAAGCCGCCGAAATAAAGATGCGACGGTAAAAGGACCTCGCCCCTTGGAGGAGCCGGCCAGATGCTCCACGTTCTCCATCGTCGCGCGTGGGAGGGCGCACGGCGGAGGTAAAGTCCGGCGCTATTTCTTGATGATGGAAATATTCACCGAGGTACCGGCAGCGGAGACGCCAATGCTGTTACTGTTGCCAGTGGTGCTTGCGCCGCTGAAGGTCCCGGTCGCGGTGACCGTTCCGCTGTTCTGCGCGTTGACCGTCGACACCGCGAGCGAGTTGTTGCTCGGCACGTTGGCGCCCGGCCCTTGTTTGAGGATCTCGACATTGACCGATGCGCCGGTCGACGTGACGCCGATGAAATTCGAATTGCCGCCGGTAACGGTGGCGGGACCAAACGAGCCGGTGGCAGTGACCGAGGCATCGTTAATCGACGTCACCGCGGAACCGTTAATGCTGGTGATGGAATTGGCACGCGCCGGGACGGTTAAAATCACAGCGGCCACGAGCGCAATGGAACTTCGCTTCACGATACCAACCCTCGGCCTGGCACTCTGCACAGCGGCGTCTTAGCACAAAGTGCAGCCGCTCGCCCAATAGAATGGGTTCGATAGCCGGGTTCCGGCAACCGGAACCCGCCGTCACCGTTAATCCGGGGCCATGCCATTAACCAACGAACAAATGACGGTGGCGCGACACAGATCGCTATTGACTTAACTTTTTGTCTCCGATTTTCTGCAAGTTGCGGGGAAAAACAACAAGCAAATCGGCTCGGTTCTGGGCGCCTCGCGACGGAGCGTCAGACCATGCGTAACGCAAAGCCGCTTGCCTTTGCCGCGTTTCTGCTCGGCACCACAGCGCTGATCGATCCGGCGACGGCGCAGAATGTCATCAACGTCAACGGCCTCGACGCCACGAACTCCGATAATGTCTCCGTAAACGCCACCTTCGGCGAGTTGCAGACCATTGGCGACGCCACCGGCCTGGCGGGCGTCTACGGCATTCTCAATACCATCGGCGCCTCCGCGACCGGCGCACTGGCCACAGCCAGCGTTAATCAAACACTGTCCTGGAGCTCGGCCGCGGGGGGATCCAATGTCATGCCCGGTAACACCGTGGCAGTGACCGGAACCATCACGGCGACGAACAACACGACGGTGACGCCAATCGCGCCGGCGACGGCCAACATCGAGGCCGACGTCGCCATCTCGCCGGGGTTTGCGCTGATCGGCAGCGCCGCCGGCGCCACGACCGGCGGCGGCATGGGCAACACGATCGGCGCCACCGCCACCGGCGCGGCCGCCGAAGCGAGCATCGTGCAGAGCTTGGCCAATGATCCATATGCGGGTTCGCTGGATTTGACGATGCTTGCAGCCAATGCCGTCACCGCGACCGGGGTGCCGATCACCGCAGTAAGCGTGAGCGCATCGGTGCTGGCAACGCTCAATCCGGGAAGCTCAGGCGAGATCAACGACGGCATCGGCAACACGATTTCCGCGCAGGCGATCGGCGCCTCGGCAGCGGCATCGATCAGCACGCGGCAACTCGATACCACCACCGCATCCACGGCCGGCTCGGCGACGGCGTCAACGAATACAGTGACGACGGGAAAGCTGCTGGCCGGCAATCAGTCGGCTGTCACCGCCACGGCGTTCGACGATTCCTCGACCGCCACGATCGACAACGGCATCGGCAACATGATCGGCGCGTCGGCGACCGGCGCCGGCGCTGGCGCGGCGATCGGCCAAGCTGTGCTTTTCACCGCCACCCCGTCCGCCACGTCCAATCAGGTGGCGCTGAGCACTCTCTACGGCAATACCGTTTCGACCAGCTCCATTGCCGCGCTCAACGACACAACCATGGTCTATGCCAGCATCGGCGACACCACGCCGATGATCTCCGGCAGTCCGGTCACGGCCACGATCGCCAACGGGCTCGGCAATTCGATCTCCGCCCAGGCTATCGGCGCTAGTGCCGGCGCGTCCATTACCCAGCAATTCGAGAACGTGACCTTCGCGACGGCGCCAACAGGGTTCGGCACGGTTCCGGCGACCAATTCCATCAGCACCGGCTACCTGTCGGCAGGCAACATCGGTACCGTGAGTGCCTTCACGGGCGCGGTCACGCCGACGATCAGCACCGGCGTCGGCAACAGCATCACCGCTTCGGCCGTCGGCGCGGCGGCGGGCATCGGCGTGACGCAATTGCTCTACAACGATATTTTCACCGCCAGCGCGCCGCTCGGGAGCAACACGGTGGCGAGCACCTCCGATAGCGGCATCACCGCCATCAACGGCAATCCGGCAACGCCAGGACCGGCAATTGCGTCGCCAGTCCAGGCGACCTTCGAGGTGAGCAGCGGCGCCATCACGAATGAGTATGGCGTCGGCAATGTCATCGGCGCGTCCGCGGTCGGCGCCTCCGCCAGCGCCGCTATCAATCAGTCCATCCTGGGCAGTCCGCTCGGCACCAGCAGTGGCGACCTGACAGTGCTGGAATCCAATTCCGTCACGGTCACCGCCGCGGCGCCGGCCTCCAGTGCACTCAGCGCAACCAATACCGGGGCCAGCCCGGTGACGGCGACCGTCAACCAGGGTACTGATGGCGCCACCCTCGAGCAGAGCGTCGGCAGCACCTTCTCGGCGCAAGCCATTGGCGCGACGGTGAGCGCCTCGATCACGTTGCACGCCTATAACACCACCATATCCACGATCAGCGGCTCGGCCGTGGCGACCAACATTGTCAATACGACCGGCGGCGTCGCCGGCGGTGGCACCGGCGACCTGGTGGCGAGTAATAACGGCACGATAACGGCCTCTTTGACCACAGCCAGCTTTGACCTGATCGGTGCCGGCACGACAAACTTTCTCGGCGCCAGCGCCATCGGCGCGGCGGCGGAAGCAAGCATCAGCCAGACGGCCGCAGACAAACAGAATTCGGTGGGCGTAACACTACCAGAGCTGCAGGTGGCGACACTCTCGCTGCCCGCGAACTCGGTAACAACTGGGGCGCTGAGCGCCACCAACAGCGGATCAGTCGCCAGCCAGATCGTGCTGACCGGCACCTTCATCGGGATCGGCTTGAACGCAGAACAACTCGGCGTCGGCAACTCGATTGCCGCGCAGGCGGTCGGAGCCTCGGCGAACGCCTCGATATCGTCGCAGATGTACGCGCTGTTCAATTCCATCGTGCCAAGCGCACCGACCACACCGGCGACCAATACCGTCACCGTGACCACCATCACCGCCACTAATTCCGGCGCGGTCGTCGCCGCAGCCGACTTTCGCAGCGGCGAGCCCCTGTCGGAGGCGGGTTTTGGCGATGGGGTCAGTGGCATTGGCAATTTCATCGGAGCGTCCGCGGCCGGGGCCTCGGCCGGGACCTCCGTCACGCAGACGGTCAGCGGTTCCGGCAGAACCGCGAATTTCGACATGAGCCAGTTGCCCGGCAATGCGGTGCAGGCAGGCGCCGTCGTCGCCAGCAATACCGGTTCGGTCACGGCAAGCCTTGCCGGCCCCGACGAGTTAGATTTAGCCCTCGCACCCGGCCCCGCGGCGGGCTTCGTCGGCAATTCGTTCTCGGCGCAAGCGGTCGGCGCCTCCACCGGCGCCTCGATTGCGGCTCAAGTCTTTGACACTTCATTCCTGACCGCGACTGCCCCGCTGTCCACCAATACGGTCAGCACGGCCAGCCTGAGCTCGACCAATAGCGGCCCGGTCACGGCCACCGCCACATTCGGCACCGCGGGCACGATTGCTGCGCCCGCCCTCATCGGCGGGGGCATCGGCGGCAGCATCGGCGCGTCGGCAACTGGCGCGGCCAGCCTTGCCAGCATCAACCAGGTTGTCGATTTCAGCAACGGCGGCTCAGTGGGAAGCCTTGCGGCACTGAACACCTTGCCGGTCAACTCCGTCACGACGGGTCCGATCCAGGCCATCAACAATGCCGGCGGCACGACCACGGCTTCGATCACGATGGTAGGGACGGGTTTCGGCGGCACCGGCAACACAATCCACGGCGGCGTCGGCAACAGCATCACGGCGACCGCCATCGGCGCCTCAGCGGGCGCCTCGATCGCGCAGACGGTGTCGCTGTTCCATTGAACGGCATAGCCGGCTGCCATGAACCGCGCTCGGGCAAAGTGCCCTGCGCGCCGCGGCGATTTTGCTAACATCGCCGCCATCGCATACGGCAAAGGCACAGGAAAGGCCACGCTCATGACACGCCGCTTCGGCACCCTCGCTCTTTCCAGCGCCGCGCTCGGCAGCGCCCTGGTGGTGTTTGCGCACCAGGCGAACGCGCAAAAATACGACGACGACGGCCAGGAGCCGGCCGCCACCCAGGACGACGACGGGTTCCGCCCGGTGTGGGCACAAAAACAGGCGCCGAAAGCCGCGCCGCATGACAGCAGGAAATCGCAATCGCCGCTGCCGCATGTCGCCGAACAAAAGCCGAGCCCACCGCTGCGCACCGAGACCACGGTCTATGGCCGCTGGACGGTGACGTGCCAGGAAGCCAATCTCGACAAGGACGCCAAGAAAACCTGCGCCGCCACTTTGCCGGTGGTCGACGCCAATAAGCGGCTGGTGCTGTTGTGGCGGCTCGACAGCGCCGACGGCAAGCTTCGGTCGGTGATGCAGACGCCGACCGGCGTGCTGGTGCAGAAAGGTGTCGCTCTCGCGGTCGGCAACACCCAGATTGGCACGCTCGCCTATGCCGGTTGCGTGCCGCAGAACTGCGAGGCCGCCGGTCCGATCGACGATCCCATGCTGCACGCGATCGAAGCGGCGCCGGAGCTCGTCGTCACCATCCACGCCATGGACGGCCGCGACCTGCACTTCACGTTCCCGCTCACAGGCATCGACAAAGCGGTGGCCGCGGTTCGCTCGTGACTAACCTTTGGTCTGGAGCGCGACCGGCTCCAGCGCGGTTGGCTTGTCAAGCGGGTTGTTCCAGCCGTCGCCGTCGAGCAGCCCCTTCACCGTGGCGCGGCAGGTTTTCGGCACCCAGTGGAATTGCGACAACACGTCGGCGACCGACAATTCGACGACGTCGCGCGTCGCCTCCTGCAACCGCTGCTGATCGGCATACAGCACACCGCCAGTGACGAGCGTTGCGCCGAACAGCTTGGCGACCGTGGCACCGCCTTCGCGGAACGCCACGTAGCGCTGGATCGAGCTCATCTTGAGGATGGCGCGGCTACCCGGCTCGTAAACTTCGGCGACGCCCTCGACCGAGGCACCGCGGCCGGTCCAATACGGGCCAATGCCGCTGATCTGGACGTCAACGTCCGGACCGCCGATAAAATCGAGCGCCGTGAACGATGTCGACAGCACGTAGTTGGGCAGCGTCTTATCTTCCTCGTCGGCCAACGTTTTCTGTTCGTCGCCGGTGGCAAAAGCGCGCATCGCCCGTTCGGTATTGAGCTCGTAGTAATTATAGGCCCTGGCGCCGGCCCGCAGCACGGCGTCGGAGGCGAACGTTGCGCTGGTGCCCTGCGGCAGATAGTTGCCGGTGGCGCCGTCGGCGATGTGATTATATTTGCCGGTGCCGTCGGCGTGGATCGCCACCGCGATCCTGGTCTGGCTCAGCCGGTGCGAGCGTTGGATGCAATCGAGCGCGTCGGCGATGCGCGGGTCGGGCCCGCTCTCGCGCGGCGGTATCGCCTTCGACACGTTGTTGTAGCTGTCCCACCACGTTTTGCTGCACCCACCCAGAACGACGGCCGCCGCAACGATGATGGCGAGTTGGCGGAGCATGTTATTGCGTCGAATTCGTCGTTACCGTGCCCGAATTGGTACTGGTGATGCTGGTGCCGCTGATGGTGTTCTGATCGCCTTGGATGGTAATGGTCGTGCAGGTGCCGCACGACGTCGCGGCCGGGAACTCCGACGCGGTCGTCGCCGCGCTGGAGCCGAAAACGCCCGAGCCGTTGGCGCCCGCCGCGACAATTTCGGCGTTCTGGCCTTCCTCGGCGTGCATGGTGGCCGAGTTGAGCAATTCGGCGCCCGGATTTGAAATCGTGCCCCAGGCGTGCGCGGCATCGGCGGCCTGGGCTGCTCCGGCAAACAGCACGGCGCCGATCGCCGCCGGCAGCAACAGCTTCAATTTCAGCATGGCGAGGCCCCTCGTCTGGACGGCTGCGCGCGGCTTGCGCGCATGAACCGTGAAACTGGACGCTGGTGCGGCCACCCGCCTGATCGCTCGCCTCGGGGGCGGCACGCTACGCGACTGAGAGAGAACCGGCCGGGCGCTGGAAAAACACGCGCCGAGAAGTGGATTTGCCCAGCGACCGCGACGCTAGCCTGGAGCGACGATTAATTAGTAATGGTAAACGGGAAGTAAATGGACCGCCTGCCGGATAAAACCAGGGCCATTCGCGGCGTCAGTCGCAGGATTCCCGCCATTCGTATTCGTAGGTGTTCGGATTGAACACCTCGTGCTGATAGCAAAGCGCATTGCTGTCCGGCGGCACCACCGACGGCACGTTCGGGCGGGTGATCGACGGCGGTCCGGTCGGATTTGCGATGCTCTGCGCCTGCGGGCCGCGCGGCTGGTCGCCCTCGTGGTGTGCACGCGGGACGGTCGGGCTCAGCGGCACGGGAGCCGGCGAGGTCGGGCCCGGACTGGTGGTCGATGATGGGCCCGTGGTGGTGATTTCCGCTGGCGCATAGGGCGTGGTGGACGACTGCGCCGCAGCCCGCGTGCCCGCGGCTGCAATCAGCACGGCGATAAGAACAATGCGCATTGCCTCCTCATGGGCGCCGTTCGCGTCGAATCTTAGGCACTCTCCGCGGCCGGTTAAAGTGCGCCCGCGGGCGGGCCCGAATCGCGACAATCACAGCCCCCGGCTTGGCGGCGAGTTCTTTCGGCAATCCCTCGGTAAAGATTCTGCCTCGGCGACAACATAGGCGGGGTCGGACAGCGCCAAAGCCAGATGCATATTCTGCTCGACGGGCAGGATGGCAACCCCTGCTCTTCCAGCCCCGTTCCACGGCGTCTACACTTGGCCCGAGGGCATACCGAAAAAACAAGCCCGCACATGGAGGAAATTGCTATGGCGACATTGACGACTCAGGAGATCGCCGAGGCTCGTGTATGGCCGCAGCGTTGGTGGCGGCTCTTCATCTTCGCGTTCTTCTTCATGATGACGATGCAGATCGACAAGCTCAATCTGTCGTTCATGTTCGTCAACAGCGACTTCATGCAGCACTTCGGTCTGGTCGGGAAGCCTGCATTGATCGGCGCGCTCACCGGCGGCTTTTTAGTCACCTATGGATTTTGTGCGGTTGCTTGGGGCCCGGCGATCCATCGCTGGGGCGGGCGGCGGATGGCGGTCGTCGGCATCGTCGCATGGGCCGCGATCATGATACTCCACGCGTTTGCCACAAGTTACGCGCAGCTCTTGGCGCTGCGTATCGTGCTCGGTGTCGTCGAGGCATGCGCGATCCCGCTCTTGGCCTGGTTTACCGCGCACTGGCTCCCGTTCGACGAGCGGGCGCGCGGTCAAGCGCCGTGGACGACCGGGATTGGCATCGGCACGGTGATCACGCCGATCTTCGTCATTTGGCTGCTGACGCAGATGCCGTGGCAATCGACGTTCTACATCTTTGCCGCGCTGCCGCTCATTCCGCTCGTTTTGTTGTACTGGCTGCCCGACGATCCCGCGACGGCCTCCGGCATGCCGGCATGGGAGATCGAGACGATCAGGCGCGGAACGCTGACCAACGAGCTCGACGCGCTCAAGCTTCCCGAGCGGCGGGTGCACACGTTCTTGCAGACGCTGTCGAGCTACCGCGTCTGGCTGATCGGACTGATGGACCTCGGCGCGACGGCCGGCTTCTACGGCCTCATTACGTTCGGACCGGTCTACCTTGTCCGCATGCGCGGCTTTCCTGCGACCGACATGAGCTATGTCCTTTCGGGCGGGTCACTCGTCGGTGCGGTATGCGCGATCCTGCTTGCGATCGACTCCGACCGCCGTAAAAAGCGCGCCTGGTACGGCTTCTGGCTCTTCATTGCGGGGGCGGTCTTCTTGACCGCGGAGCTCTTCCTGGCGAGCCCGGCCGCCGCCGCGGTCGCCTTGGCGCTGGCCAGCGCGAGCGCGACGCCGGCACTGGTCGTCATCTGGAGCCTCGCGCACTCCGTCGCCGAGCGCACCACGATCGCGTCGACCGTAGGCGCGACGGCAGCGGTTGGAATCGGCCTGTCAGGCGTCATCAATATTGCGATGGGAAGCCTCATTGCCGCTCAAGGCAACTACGCGGCCGGATTCATCCTGGTCCTTGTCTTCTATGTCATCGCGGCGATATCGGCGCTCGTCCTCGCCTTACAAAGATATTAGCCATCGCGCCGGCACCGACACGCGCCGCCTTTGGCGCGTGTCGGCGGCACTGCTCGGAGCGAGATTGGTCGTATTGGTGCCCATTGCAGGGGATCGACGCCATATCGGCGACAAGCCCGCGGACCGGAGCATCAAACTTCCAATTTTTGGAAATCCATGATACGTTGCTGCCATGATCGTGATCGGCACGGAATTGGTCGAGAGGTACCTCGCCGATCACGCCGGTCATAAAGGTATCAAGGCGGCGCGGGCCCAATATCAAGCTTGGCTGAGCATTGTCGGCCAAGCGCAATGGCGTAATCCGGAAGGCGTAAAAGCATCCTATCCGAAGGCGAGCATTCTCAAGGCAGGTCGGGTCGTGTTCAACATCAAAGGGAACGATTATCGATTAATCGCGCAGATTCAATATCAAGCCGGTGTCTTGGCGATCCGTTTCTTTGGAATGCATGCCGAGTACGATAAGATCGATGCGGAGACGGTCTAATGGATGCAACTCTGATCTTGATCGATAGCGCCGCCGAACTGGCGCGCGCCCGCGCGCTGGTCGAGCGGCTTTGGCAATCGGACAATCCGGCCGACCTCGCGCGGCTGCAGGCGCAGGCGCGTCTGATCGAAGCTTATGAGCAAAGCCAGTGGCCGCGACGACCGGCCAGCACCGCGAACTTGATCCGTCACTTGATGGATCAACACGGGCTCACGCGCGCCGACATGGCGCCGGTGCTCGGCACCCCAAGTCGCGTCAGCGAAGTGCTGCGCGGCAGAAAAGGTCTGAGCATGGCGATGGTGCAGCGGCTGCGCGCCCGCTTTCACATTCCAGCCGACGTGCTGTTGCCGCGGCCTGGAAAGGCATCAAACCGCCGTTCGGCCAAGCGGGCTGCAGCCTAGACGGTAACTCCTGCGATCGAAAGTCTCAGCCGTATCTCTTCATGATGGTGGCGCGCCTTTGGATCGGCGAGGAACCTTCGGTCTTACCCTGCCGTGATATTGGCGGCCTTGACCACTTTGCCCCACTTCTCGGTTTCCTCGACGAGGAATTGGCCGAAGCCTGACGGCGAGGTCGAAAACGGCTCGCCGCCAAGCTTGGCGAGCTGCGCTTTCAATTTCGGATCGGCTAGCACCGCGTTCACCGCCTGATTGAGCGCGTCGACGATCGCCGCCGGCGTTTTGGCCGGTGCGCCGATGCCCTGGAAGCCATAGGCCTCGTAGCCGGGCGCGAATTGCGCCAGCGGCGGCACACCGGGCAGATCGTCGATCGACGCTGCGGTCGTCACCGCGAGCGGCCGCAGCTTGCCGTCCTTGAGGTAACCGAGCGACGACACGACGATATCGAACATCACCTGCACGCGGCCGCCGATCAGATCGGTGATCGCCTGCATGGCGCCGTGATAATGCACCGGCACCAGCTCGGTGCCTGTCATCATCATAAACAATTCACCGAATAGATGCTGGCCGCTGCCCGGACCGAGCGTCGCCATGTTGATCTTGCCGGGATTGGCTTTGGCGTAGGCGATGAATTCCGGCACGGTCTTGGCCGGCACCGAGAGATTGACTTCCATCACGCCCGGCGTGCGCACGATGCCGGCCACCGGAACGATGTCGCGCAGGAAATCGTAGTCGAGCGATTTGTAGAGCGTGGCATTGATGGCGTTCGGCGGCACGACATAGAGAAGCGTGTAGCCGTCGGGCGCGGCGCGCACGACATATTCGGTGGCGATATTGCTGGCGGCGCCGGGCTTGTTCTCGACCACGATCTGCTGCCCAAGGCGCTCCGACATCGCCTGTGCGACCAACCGCGCATTGATGTCGGATGCCGAGCCGGGCGGGAACCCGACGATGAGCCGCACCGGCCGTGCGGGATAGGCTTGCGCGATCGCGCGGCGCGGCAGTGCCAGTGCTGCGGCAAATGAGGCGGAAAGACCGCCGCCGATTTGCAGAATGTCTCGGCGCTTGAATTGCATCATTTTGCTTTTTGACGGTCCTCTTTTTTACAGTCCGAGATAGGCCTTCACGAAGTTGCGGGCAGCTTGCCGAGCCAAACCGCAATGTCGTGCAATGACGCGCGGACCGCGTTGAATTGGCGGCTTCCGATATGCGCTGCCCACCGGGCTTCGATGTCGGTAGCGCAATGCCGCGTCATGGAAAGCAGCTTCCAGCCCTTAGGCGTCAGGCGAATGGTCGTGGAGCGTTGGCCTCTGGAAGATTTGCGCTCGATGTAGCCCTTGGCTTCAAATCCCGCGAGGACATAGTTCATCGCCTGCTTGGACATGCTGCATCGCCGCGCCAAGTCGATCGGCCGAACCCCGTCCGGTCCCGGATAGCGCATCACGCTGAACTCCGTCTCCGTCATCTCGATTCCTTGCTCGCGCAATGAATCGAGAATTCCTCGCGTCAATGCCTCGTGCGTCACTCGCAGCAGCGCGCCGAGCAGCGGCGTGACAGAGAAAGGTGCGGACGACTCCCTTTCAAGCGCTCGATTGCCGCTTGGCCCGCGCCTTGGGGATTTCGGGCGAGATCCCGCATCCAGCCGGATTGACATACCGGTAAAGTCCTTTTACTTCTTCAGTAAAGATTTTGTACTTGCTTGGTAAAGCCATTGTACCAAATGGCTCCCGCCCAGCAAGCATCGGTCGACCCTGCCGTTCGCTCACCAGCATAGCGCGACCCGATATCGGAGGAAAACAATGCCCGAAGCGACGAAGCCAAGCCGTGCCTGCAAACAATTCGACCTCGAATATGACGTCGTCGTCATTGGCTACGGTTATGCCGGGGGACTTTCCGCCATCAATGCCGCCGACAACGGAGCCAAGGTTCTGCTCCTCGAAAAGACCGCGGTGCCGGGCGGAATTTCAATCTGCTCATACGGCGCGTTGCGTTGCGCCAACGATCGCGAGCTGGCCTACGAGTATCTCAGAGCGACCAATGCGGGACGCACCCCCGACGACGTCATTCGCGCGCTCGCCGACGGGATGTGCGAGATGGAGAGTTACGTTCGCGAGCTCGTGAAGGTCAGCGGAGCGAAAGTCACGACCACAGAGGACTACGGCAAGGGCGCCAATTATCCCCTCACAGGCTACAAGTCGTTCTACCACACCAACATCGAGCTTCCGCACTTCAATGCCCGCCAAGCCTATCCCTGGGCCAACGGGGCTCCGGGCGGTCCGGTGACCTTCAAGGTTGTCGAAGACAACATCAAGATACGCACCATCGACGTGATGCTGGAGACCGAAGCACTTCGGCTGATCTCCCGCGATGCGGGCGAAACGCAGGAAATTCAGGGCGTCACCATCCGGACCAAAGACAGGACGGTCAAGCGGGTGAAGGCCCGCTACGGCGTAATCATGTGCACCGGCGGCTTCGAGGGCAATCGCGAATATCGCGAGCAATTCTGGGAAGGCATGCCGGTCAATCCCTGCTGCGGACAAAGCAACACCGGCGACGGCATCCGGATGACGCAAGATGTCGGGGCGAAGCTCTGGCACATGTGGCACTTCCATGGCTGCTATGGCTTCACTCATCCGGATCCGCGCTACCCATACATGGTCCGAGTAAAGCGCCTGCCCGACTGGACCCCGACGCGGGAGGACGAGGCCAAGGTCAAGATGGCCTGGATCCTGCTCGACCAGACCGGTCGGCGCTACATGAACGAATATCAGCCCTATACCCAGGACACGACGCATCGCCCGATGCATTATTTCGATCCCGCGACCCAGAAATATCCGCGCAACCCGTCGTTTCTGATCTGCGATGAGAACGGACGGAAAATGTATGCGTTGGGCCGGCCGACATCGAACGACAAAGGCGTGCGAGTCGATTGGAGCGAGGACAACCTACGGGAAGTCGAACTCGGCATCCTGAAGAAAGCCGACACCATCCGCGAGCTCGCCGAAAAGCTGGGCGCGGATCCGACAGCGACGGAACGCAGCATAGCGCGGTGGAATGAGTTGTGCGCCGCGGGCTCTGACGACGACTTCGGACGTCCGGCAGGCACCATGGCGCCGGTCGACACGGGGCCGTTCTACGGCGCTCCCGTCGGCGCCGTCGTTACCAACACGCAAGGCGGACCGGTCCACAACGCCAAGCAACAGATCATCGACCAATTCGGCGACCCGATTCCGCGGCTCTATGCGGCGGGCGAGATGGGCAGCTCATTCGGCCATCTCTACATGTCGGGCAGCAACATCACCGAGTGCTTCGTCAACGGACGCATCGCCGGGCGCGAGATCATGATGTTGCGGCCGTGGGACGTGACCGACAATGAGGAGCACGGCACGCGGCGCGAGATGGAGTTCGGCAAAATGACCGTGGGATTAATCAAATGGGCCGCGTACGCGGCATTGTCCGGCGCAGTTTTGACCGCAAGTTTTTCCGCCAACGCGCAGCCGTTTCCAACGCGGACCGTTCACGTCGTCTTCGGCCTAACCGCCGGGTCCAGCAGCGATGTGATGGCGCGCATTGTTGCCGAGAAATTGGGCGAGAAGTGGGGAAGCTCGGTTATCATCGATAACCGTCCGGGCGCCGGAGGCAACATCGCGGCCGAAGTCGTCGCCCACTCCGCCCCCGACGGCTATACGCTGCTCCTGTCCAACAATTCGATCGCGATTGCGCCTTCCTTTTATCGGCATCTCAATTACGATCCATTGAAAGATCTTGTTCCTGTAACCGAATTGGGCATGACGCCACACGTCCTATGCGTCAATCCGGCGCTGCCGATAAACTCGGTTAAAGACCTTGTCGCTCTCGCCAAGGCCAAGCCGGGCGAATTGATGTACTCGTCCGCCGGCGTCGGCCAAACCGACCAAATGGCCGCAGCGCTGTTCGAGCAAATGGCCGGCATCCAGATGACATCCGTGCCCTACAGCGGCGGGCCACAGGCGTTGCAAGCGGTCATGGCCGGCGACGTCACGCTCGATTTCCCCGGCATGGCCGCCGCATTGCCGTTCATAAAAACCGACAAGGTGCGCTGTCTCGCCGTCTCTACAAGCAAGCGCTCGTCGGTCCTTCCCGACCTTCCGACTCTGAATGAGGCGGGAATCAAGGGATACGAGCACAGCCTGTGGAACGGAATCTTCGCGCCGGTGGGAACACCGCCGGAAATCATCGCCAAGATCAGCGCGGACTTCGCGGACGTGCTGAAGCAAGAGGGCGTCGTCAACCGCCTGGCCACGCTCGGCATCGAGCCGATCGGTAGCAGTCCTGACGATTTCACCCGATACTTCCATGCGGAAGTGGAAAAATGGGCCAGGGTCATCAAGACGGCCGGCATCTCCCAGGACTGACGAAGTAATGGACAACGGCGTCCGTGACTTCTCCGGGAGCACAAGCGCTCTCATCATCGAGCCGCAGGATCTCGGCAACGCGCAGACGCGGCCGACCCTGTTTCTTGTGCGCCACGCCGAGTCCACGGGAAATCTGGGCGCGCGCCTGCAAGGGTCGCGCATAGGAGGCGCCCTGTCGGACCGCGGCGTGAAGCAATCGGAAGCCACCGCCAAATACCTGGTCGACACATTCGCCGAGCTGCGCTGCGGCAAAGCCCGTTTGGCCTCCAGTCCGTCCTCACGCGCTCTACAAACGGCGGAGCCGATCGCTGCCCGTCTGGGTTGCGAGACTCATGCCGACGCCGGTCTTGCGGAATTGGATTTCGGCGAGTGGTCCGGACATTTCGTCGAGCAACTGGAGAATGACGAGGTCTACCAGCGCTGGAAATCCGACCCGTGGTCCCACGCCGCGCCTGGTGGCGAATCGCTCCATGATGTGCAGAAACGCGTTTGCCGAACGGTATCGCAACTCCTATTACGCGCGGCGGATGCCGGCAAATCTCTTGTAGTGGTGACGCACTTCTTCCCGCTTTTGGCCGTGTTCGATATCTTGATCCCCGGCCGACAAGTCCGGTGCGACAACGCCTCAATCTCGCGGATTGAGTCTAGAGGCACCGCTTGGACGGCTACTCACACGAACGAGGTATGCCACCTCCGTGAGTTCGCCCCCACGCCTGTTCGATATGTCTAGGCTTTTGCAACCACGCCATTTCGGGAAAGCGTCCTCCTCCCCTACTTTCATCACAGCCCCAAATACGCCTTCCTGATCTCCGGCTTGGCGGCGAGTTCCTTGGGCAGGCCTTCGGTGAAGATTTTGCCCTCGGCGATGACATAGGCGTAGTCGGACAGCGCCAAGGCCAGATGCACGTTCTGCTCGACGAGCAGGATGGTGAGCCCCTGCTCTTTCAGCCGCTTGAGCGTCGCCAGCAGCTGATAGACCACGACCGGCGCCAGGCCGAGCGACAATTCGTCGATGATGAGTATATTCGGATCCGACATCAGCCCGCGCGCGATCGCCACCATCTGCTGCTCGCCGCCCGACAGCGTGCCGGCGAGCTGGCGCTGCCGCTCCTTGAGCCGCGGAAACAGCGTAAAGATCTTGTCGAGCCGCTCGGCGTAGCCGCGCGCGGCGCGCTTGGTGAAAGCGCCGAGCTCGAGATTTTCGGCGACGCTCATCGAGGAGAACAGTTGCCGGCCTTCCGGCACCAGCGCGAAGCCGCGCTCGGCCTTTAGATGGGTCGGCAGATGCGTGACGTCCTCGTTCTCGAACAGCACCCGGCCGCGCCACGGCGCGATGGTGCCGGCGACCGCCCGCAATGTCGTGGTCTTGCCGGCGCCGTTGGCGCCGACGATGGCCGTGAGCTCGCCGCGGCGCGCTTTGAGCGACAGGCCCCACAGCACCTGCACCTCGCCGTAGCCGGCCTCCAGCGTCTCGATTTCGAGAATGGTCTCGGCCATCACGCCTGCCCTTCAAGCTCGGCGGCGAGCTTGGGATCGCCGAGATAGGCCTCGATGACTTGCGAATCGCGCGCGACCTCGGCCGGCAGGCCCTCGGCGAGCTTCTGCGCCGTAATTGAGCACCACGATGCGGTCCGACAAGCTCATGATCGCCTGCATCAGATGCTCGATGATCAGGATGGTGACGCCACTGTCGCGGATTTTGCGGATGACGCCGATCATATGCTCGACCTCGGTCGGATTGAGCCCGGCCAGCACCTCGTCGAGCAAAAGGAGCTTCGGCTGGGCCGCAAGCGCGCGCGCAAGCTCGAGCCGCTTTTTGCCGGCGATGGTCAAATGCAGCGCCAACATGTCGCTGCGGTCGTCGAGCCCGGTCAGTTCGATCGCTTCGCGGGCGATGCCGCGGGCACGGTGCAGCGGCAAATTCTCGCGGCCGAAGCAGGCGCCGACCGTGCAATTCTCCAACACCGTCATATTGGTCAGCGGTTGCACGATCTGATGGGTGCGGGCGAGACCGCGGCGCGCGACGATAAACGGTCTTTCGCCGGTGATGTCGATGCCGTCGAAGACGATCTTGCCGGTGTTCGGCGCGAACACGCCGTTGATCAGGTTGAACAGCGTCGATTTACCGGCGCCGTTCGGCCCGATCAGGCCCAGAATTTCGCCCGTGCGGATGGCGAACGAGAGATTGTTCACTGCTTGCAGCCCGCCGAAGCGCTTGCTGACGCGATCGAGCTCCAGAATGGCCGCCGTGCTCATTCGAGCACCTTCTTGGCGGCCGGTAAGCGGCTGTAGATGAAGCCCATCAGCCCGGACGGAAAGAATAGCACGATAACAAGAAGCAGCGCGCCGGCGATCGTCAGCTGGAAATTGGCGAAGGTCGATGACGTCAAGAGATAGCCGCGTAATTGCTCGTAGAGAAAAGCGCCGAGCGCGACGCCGGAGACGGTGCCCTGGCCGCCGAGCATGCAGATGACGATCGCTTCGGTGGACAGCGTCAGATCGAAGGCGTCGGAGGGCTGGATGAAGGCGCTTTTGAAAAAATAAAGCCCGCCGGCAATGGCGGGCAAAAACGCCGAGGCTGAATAGGCGAGAGCTTTGTAGCGCGGCGTCGGCACGCCGAGGATCGCGGCGGCATCCTCGTTCTGGCCGATGGCAAGAAGCCCTAAGCCGAATTTCGAGGTCTTAATGGCGTAGCTGAGATAAAGCGATGCGCCCATCGTGGCGACCAGCGCGAAATAGATCACCCACAGCGCTCGCGCCGAGCCGCCGAGCGGCTGGAACACCTGCGGCGAGATATAGATGCCGGACGAGCCGCCCCACGGCGTGAAATTCTCGGCGAAGGCCTGCACGCCCTCGACGATGCCGATGGTAGAGAGCGCAAAGAACGCGCCGCGCAGCCGCAATATGCCGAGACCGAAAATGAGCGCCAGTGCCGAGACCCCGGCGCCGGCGGCAATGAGGCTCCAAACGAGCGGCCAGTCATGAGCGTAGATCAGCCAGACGCAGATATAGCCGCCCAGGCCAAAGAAGACGATGCTGCCGAAATTGATATAGCCGGTGTAGCCGAGCATCAGATTGAGGTTGGAGGCGAGCGTGATGTAGATGCACGCCAGCACCAGGTTCTCGCGCAACTCGACATTGTTGCCGATCGCGGGCAACACCGCAAACGCAGCGATGGCGAGCGCGATGATCCAGAAGAACGGCCGCCGCAGCATCTACAGCGCTCCGCGCCGCGACTTGAAAATGCCGCCCGGGAAGGCGATCAGCACCAGCACGAACAAAGCGAACTCGATGACCAGCGTCCAGCTCACCGGCACGAACGGCGTGACCGCACCTTCGAGCACGCCCAAGGCGACGCCGCCAAGGAGCGCGCCGACCGGATTGCCGAAGCCGCCGAGCACGGTGACGATGAAGCCCTTGAGCTGATAGCTGTCGCCCGAGAGGATGGTGAAGGGAAACAGCGTGCCGATCAGCGTGCCGGCGACGCCGGCCAGCGCCACGCCGGTGCCGACCGCGATGGCGAGTAACCGCGTGGTCGGGATGCCGACCAGCTCCGCGGCCTCGCGGTTATTGGCGACGGCGCGCAACGCCTTGCCGATCCGCGTGTAGTGCAGGAAGAAATAGAGCAAGCCTGCGATCACCGCCGCCAGCACGGCGGCGAGGATATGGGCGCCGGGAAACGTGTAGCGGCCGAGCGAGAAGCCCGGCAGCGACACTTCGACATTGAACAGCGCGGTGCCCCAGACCGCGGTGCCGATGCCGATCAAGATGAGATTGACCGAAAAGGTCGAGAGTAGGCTCATCAGCGGCGGCCGCCCCACCATGCGGTGGATCGCGATCCAATACAGCGCCACGCCGACAAAAAAGCCGCCGACGAGAACCGGCGGCAAAGTGAGATAGGGCGATATGCCGAGAGCGTTTACCAAGAGATAGAGACCCATCATGCCGGCGACGACCATGGTGCCGTGGGTCAGATTGATGACGTCCATGACGCCCCAGATGAGCGTCAGGCCCATGGCGGCCAGCCCGTAGACCAGCCCCACCAGCACGCCGTCGATGATCGAAGCGAGGATGCCGAGCATAATATCAAAGGGGTCGGGGCCGGCGATCGAGACGCCGGCCCCTTTTTGATTACTGGCTGGCCGAGATCGGATAAAGCAGTTCCGCGGACTTCGCTTCCAGCGGCCAGACCACCTGACGGCCGAGCTTGCCGTCCGTGTTCTGCCACTGCGCCAGCACCATCTTGTGCGCGTCTTGCAGCCCGTGATGGCCCGGATCGGTCATGAATTTAACATGGCCGAAGAAGGTAGTGATGTCGGTCGCGTTAAGCGCCGCCGTCACCTTTTCCGGATCAATCGAGTTCGCCTGCTCGATGGCATGCTGCAGCACAACGCCGCACGTATAGCCGGACGCCGCGTGGTAGTCGGCCTTGGCGTGGAATTTGTCCTGGAACGCCTTGGCGAATTCCGCGGTGGTCGGGCCGAACTGCGGCTTGTAATTGACCTGCTGCTCCCACTGCGACGGCACCGTCACGCCGAGCGCGGAGGGACCGAGCTCGCCGAACTTGTCGTCGGCCGGCGCCACCAGGATCGAGATCCACTTCATCCCGGCTTTCTGGTCGTGCATCTGGCGCGCCAGCGTGGCGCCGTCGGAATAATGGCCGCCGCCCATGAAGGCATCGGCGTTCGACGAGATGATCTTGTTGACGATCGGACCGAAATCCGTGGTCGACGGTGCATAGGATTCATCCATCACCACTTGCAGCCCGGCCGCGATGGCCTGCTGCTTGGCCGCGGCCAGCACCGCCTTGGAAAACGGATCGTCGGAATAGACCATGGCGATCTTGGCGTTCGGGTCCTTGGCCTTGAGCGCCTCCACCGCGCCGGACAGATAGTGGCTTGCCGAGGTGATGACCATGAACAAATATTTGTTGCCGAGCTCGAACGGCTTCTCTTCGGCGCCGCCGGAATCGAGCATGATCTTGCCGTACTGCTCGGAAATAACCGCCGCCGGCGCGGTCAGGCCGGACGAATAGGGGCTGAACAGAAAGTCGGCTTTGTCCTGGTTGATCAGGCGGGTGTAGAGCTGCTGCACGCGGCCGCCGACCGACTGATCGTCATAGGAGACGAATTTGACCTTATAAGTCTTCCCGCCCGCCTTGATGCCGCCGGCGGCATTGACCTCGTCGCGCCAGAATTCGTAGCCGCGCTGCTGCCCCAAGGAATTGACATTGAGCGGGCCGGTCTGTGAATCGGTAAATCCGACGGTGATGGTGTCGCTGGTGTCGTTTTGGGCGAAGGCCGGTGCAGCGAACAGGGTCGCCGCGGCGGCCAACAGGCAAAGCCGTTTCATAAGTTCCTCCCTGAACATTTCCCTTGGAAGTAGACTTCCCTTGGAACGATAAATAACCGAACGGGCGGCCGCGCCAAAGCTTATTTGGTAAGCCGCCCGAAGGCCCCACTCTAGCAAGAACCATCGCACAATCCGGGGCGAAAGGCTATCCGCGACAAAATCTCGCGCGGGCGCCTCGCCGCCGCGCTATCCTGTGCTAGGCTCAAGGCGTGCCGCCATGCACCGGCACCAATCACAGGAGCGTTCGGCGCTCCGATCAAGCTAAGCCTTTGGGGCAGGAGACCATCATGCGCATTGCGCGTTTGGCGTTCGCTTCGGCGCTCGTTCTTACATTAACCATTGTGCTTGCTCTGGCCGCACCCGGCGCGGCGCAGGCGCAGACCAAGGTGACGATCGGCAAGGTCGTCGGCGGCGACGGCTTCCATATTCCGACCTACGTGGCGCTGGACGAAGGCTTCTTCAAAGCCGAGGGGCTCGACGTCACGCTGGTCGAATTGCAGCCGAGCGCCCAGGTCGCCGCCATTCTTTCCGGCAATCTCGACTGCGCCCCGATCCCCTCGGGCGGCGCGCAGGCGGCGCTGAGCGGCGCCAAGATCACCTATATCGTCGGCGAATCGCTCAAATCGCAATGGACCGTCACCTCGCGGACGGACATTGCCAAGCCGCAGGACCTCGAAGGCAAGACGCTGGGTTTGGGCCGCCCGGGCGGCGCCGACTACGACGAGGCGCAGGCGGTGCTGCACCGCTTCTTCCACATGGACGCCGGCAAGGACTACAAGGTCATCTCGTTCCAGGGCGAGGCCGAGCGCATCGCCGCCATGACCAACGACGACATTCAGGGCGCGTCGCTGTCCATTCCGCTTGCCGTCGTGGCGGAGAAAGCCGGACTGAAGGTGCTGTTGCGCACCGGCGATTACATTCCGCGCGCCGGCGGCACCATCTGGTGCATGCAAAGCTTCGTCGAGCAGCATCCCGAGACGACAAAGAAAATCATCCGCGCCATCGCCAAGGCGGTGATGTATTTCCGCGCCAACAAAGAAGGCTCGATCAAGGTGATGGAACATCATATCGGCAGCATCAAATCCGACGACGAAGCGGCCGCCATCTGGGACCAGCTGCACGATTCCTACGGCGCCGAGGTGCCGAAAGATTTGTTCGCCGATATTCTCGAGTCGCGCCGCCAGACCATGATCGCGGCACGGCAATGGCCGGCGGACAAACCGCTGCCCGATCCGGAGCAGTTCCTGGCCCGCAATCTCCTCGACTCGACGCTCAAAGAGATGAATTACGTGCCAGCGAACCTGGCGGCGCCGACGAAGGGGAATTGAATAGCCGTCATCCTGAGGTGCGCGCCAAAGGCGCGCCTCGAAGGATGCTGCTCAAGCGCCGAGGCTGTCGCCCTTCGAGGCTCGGCGCCTTGCGCCGAGCACCTCAGGGTGACTATTCGGCGCCCTGTTACTTAAAGCATCTTCAATCCGCGTTGATATGCCCCGGGCGCCAGCGGCCGAAGTGCTGCTCCAGAAGCTTCACCAGCCCGGTCATGACGAGCGACAGGGCCGCGAACACGATCAGGCCGGCGAACACCACGTCGACCCGAAACTCGCTCGCCGCGCGCACCATGACCACGCCGAGGCCGTCCTGCGCGCCGAAGAATTCCGCCACCACCACGCCAAGAACGGCGCGGCCGATCGCCAGCCGCAAGCCGACGACAATGAAGGGCAGCGCATTGGGCACGACGACGAGCCGCGCGATGTCCCATTCATTGGCGCCGAACGAGCGCACCACGTTGACCAGGAGCCGGTCGGCGTGGCGCACACCCTCGTAGGTGTTGATGAGGAGCGGAAACAGCGCGCCGAGAAAGACGATGGCGACCTTCGACCACAGGCCGAGCCCGAACCACAGCATCAACAGCGGCAGAAAGACGAGCCGCGGCGTGGCGTTGAACGCGGTGACGAACGGATCGCACATCGCCGCGAGCACGCTCGAGCGGCCGAGCAGAATGCCGAGCGGGAGCCCTGCGAGAATGGCGAGCCCGAGCCCGACGATAAAGGCCTCGGCGCTCACCGCAAGCGGCGCCCAGATCGAGCCGCTCGCGAACATCTCCCACAATGTGCCGGCGATGTCGCTCGGCACCGCGAAAAACAATTTGGTGCCGGCCTTCATCGGCACGAGGTCGGGCAGGAACTGCCACACTACCAGCAGCACAACGATGCTGCTCGCACCGAGCGCGGTCGGCTCGACGCGGCGCCACAACTGTTTCGCCGGCGCCCGCCCAGTGTTGCCGATGGCGGCGCGCTCGACCTCGACGGTTTCCAGCTGCGCCATCGCTATTGCGCCCTCCGCCACGGAAAGGCGGTGCGCTCGGCGAAGCGGATGCCCTCGGTCAGCACGACCGCGATCGCCATCACCGTGAGAATGCAGCCGAACATTTTGTCGATGGCGAACAGATCGCCGAAACGCGAAATGGCGAAGCCGATGCCCTCGGAAGCCGCGAAGAATTCGCCGACCAAGACGCCGATCAAGGCGCGGCCGACCGCGATGCGGGCGGCGGCAACGCCATAGGGCAGCACGCTCGGTAGCAAGATCTTGCGGTACAGGTCCCATTCGCCACCGCCGAGCGAGCGCACCACGTCGATCAGCCGGCGGTCGACGGCGCGCACGCCGGCGCAGGCGTTGAAGATGAAGGGAAACACCGACAGCGAAAACACGATGATGGTCTTGCCCGGAATACCGACGCCGAAGAAGATCACCAGAAGTGGCGCCAGCGCCACCAGCGGGCTGGCGTAGAAAATCGTCATCAGGGGATCGAGCGCATAGGCGACGCGTGGCCGCCAGCCCATGACCATGCCAAGCGGCACGCCGACGAGGACGGCGGCGCCGAGCCCGAGAAAGAACGGCACGGCGCTGACCGCCAGATCGTGAGCGAGATCGCCGCTCTCGACCATGTCGACATAGCCGGCCGCGATCAGGCTCGGCTTGCTCATGAACAAAGGATTGAGCGGCACGAACAGAAAGATCGCCTGCCAGGCGGCGAAGAACGCCAAGACTGCGGCGGCGCCGAGCAAAAAATTGCGGTAGCGCCAGACCAAGCTCGGCCGCACCGAGGGTTCTTGCGTGCTCTGTTGCGCGAGAGTTTCTGCCATTCCCTACACCGCGATCTCGTCTTTCAGCGTGTTCCAGATTTCAAGCTTGAGAGCGTTGAACCGCGGCGTCACCCGCATCTCATATTCGCGCGGCCGCGGCAGGTCGATGGCAAAAGTCTTCTTGGCCCGGCCGGGCCGTTTGCTCATCACCATGACCCGGTCGGACAGATAGATCGCCTCATCGATCTGATGGGTGACGAACAGCACCGTCTTTTTCGCTTCCCGCCAGATGCGCAACAGCTCGACCTGCATCAAGTCGCGGGTCTGCGCATCGAGCGCGGCGAACGGCTCGTCCATCAACAGAACGTCGGGATCGGTGGCGAGCGCACGCGCCAGCCCCACGCGCTGCTTCATGCCGCCCGACAATTCGTGCGGATAATGGCTCTCGAAGCCGGACAATCCCACCAGCGCGACGAGGCGCTCGGCAATGGCGTGGCGTTTGGCGGCCGGCACTTTTTTCAGTTCCAACCCCAGCTCGATATTGTGGCTCACGGTGCGCCACGGCAAGAGCCCGAATTCCTGAAACACCATGGCGCGGTCGGTGCCGGGGCCGGCGAGCTTTTTGCCCTTCATCGAAAGCTCGCCGGAATCCGGCTTGATCAGGCCAAGGAGGATGTTGAGGAACGTGCTTTTGCCGCAGCCGGACGGGCCGACGATGGACAGGAACTCGCCCTCCTGGACCTCAATATCGAAGCTGCCGAGCGCGCGCAGCGGCGCGCGGTTCGGCGGGCGGAAAGTCAGATTGACGTTGCGCGCTTGAATATAGGCCGCCATCGCTCCCCGTCCGCCGGCTCCCGGTCCGCCGCTTCTCGACCGGCATCACTCAAGCATACCGCGGGCGAATGTCCAGACCGGGCTGCGGACGCAGATTGCGTGAACTACCTGGTGCCCGCTTTGGCGCCGGCAAGCTTGCCGGCGATGCCGGCCAGTTGCGCGGAGAGGGATCGCGGAAACGCCGCCGCGGTACCGACAAACGCGATTGCGCAGCCGATGAGGATGTCCTCGATCCGTTCCAGCGGCAGCCGGCCGAGGCCTTGGGAATTGAATTGCGTCAGATCGTAGGCGAGGAGGACCATCAGCGCGCTCATCGCCGCCGCGCGCAGTCGGAAACGACCGTGGAGCGGGCGGTGACGGAGGCCATGGCCAGACAACGGCCAGGCTGCTGTTGGGTTTCCCGATATAAAGATACGGGGGAAACAAGCGCCCGCGAGCCGCGCGAGTTGAATGAGACGAAGGCAATTATCGCGGGCCGGTCGCCACCCCGGCTGGCCACTTTTTTCGCTACCTACGCACCGTGAGGTAGTGGCCGCTGCGCTTCGGATTTCCGCTTTGGGCGCCCCTCACCGAAGAAGCCCCCGGCTCCCGTGCGTTCCGTGCTGCGTGTCTGCATTTCCACGCCGCCGCGATGATCGAAATCAACTTTTGCGCGCGGAGAATTGCACAAGCCGTGCGGGACGCCAATGCACATTTTGCACAATACAGATTTTGGCGCCGCTATCTCGCACTTGCGTCATGAACAAGAAATGCCACCGGGAGGCGATCGAGAAGCACCCCGACCTCGATCTGCCCGGCCAGCGCGACTGTGCGGGGCGGCGCCAGTGCATCTGAAAAAGGCAATTGCAATTGCGGCGGAATAACCAGGCAAGTGTGCTGCCAAAATGAGCTTGGCAGCGAGACCGAGCACTCATTCAAGGCGCGCGCGACGCATTTACAGACTATCGTGATCGTGCTGCCGCTTTCGTCACTGCGGGCAAAAGCGACAATACGATCCGCCATCGGCCCAATGGCCTTCAGCGGCAGATAGCCGCCGCTTGAAAATGTCGACGGCATTTTCTTTCGCACCGCAAAAACATTCGCGATCACGCGTTGCTTGATACGCCCGTCGCGCCATTGCGAGGCAAGGTCATCAAGCTGTGTCGCCGTCAGCGAGCGTTGCCGCAGTGCAAAATCGACGGGCGCACGATTGTCGGGATCGACCAGGCTCAAATCCCAATAGTCGGTTCCTTGATAAATGTCCGGCACGCCCGGCACGGTGAGCTTGAGCAGCGTCTGCGCCAGACCGTTGACCGCGCCCGGCGCCATGATCCGCGCCGCGAAACCGTGCAGCTCCGGCAATAGTCCGTTCGGCTCGCCGAACAGCCAGTCGATAAAGCCCGCAAGGGCGCCTTCGTAAGCCTCGTCGGGGGCCGACCAATCGCTGTGCAATTTGGCTTCGCGCACCGCTTTTTGTTGCCAAGCCGCAATTCTTTTCGCGAAGGCGGAAAGCGCCGCTTTATCCTCAAGCGATAGATCCATCGGCCACGCGCCGACCACGGTTTGAAACAGGATCGCGAGATCGCCCGGCGAAGGCATGACGGGATTTTTCCGCCCGGCGAGCCCGTCAATTGCGGCGTCGACCCAGCGCGCGGCGGCCGCTGCCCACTCCGTCGGCGAATTCGCTCAACACGGCAAGGCGGCTGCGCACATCTTCGCCGCGCTTGTGATCGTGGGTCGCCGTCGCCAGAAGCGAACGCGGATAAAGCGCCGCGCGGCGCCGCATGGCGTCGTGGAATTCCGCCGGCGAAGCCGCGAAGCGGCGGATGTCGAAACCGACGTCGTTTCGCGAGAGCAACCTGCCGTAGCGATAGAAGGCAGTGTCCTCGACGGCCTTGGCGCAGAGCGGCGCGCTCAATTGCTGAAACTTGACCAGCGCGACATTCTGCAACGGATCGTTGTCGTTGCGGATCGGCGCGCCGCCGAGCCATGCGCCGAGGAGTTCGACCAGCCAGCGGTCCGCGAGCCAACACGTCCGTTTGGCCCGCGTGACGGCATGAGCGAGGTATTTCAAGTCCGGCGGCAATGACTGATCGATACGCGCGTAGATGCGGTAGACCGGAAAGTGCACCAGGATTTCGGTTAAGGCACGCCGCAGCGCCGACCAGGAAATGTCGCGCAGCGCGAGATCGGATTGCAGGATCGCGTAGAGCGCGCAGCACGGTACTTTCGCGCTGCGCCGAAAAGCTGCGGTCGAGAATCTGCCGGCGCGCCAACTCTTCCTCGTCGTCGAAATTTCCGGACCGCCCGCTGATGCTGCCGCCACGCCGCGGTCAACGGCGCTTCGCCGGCGGCGTCGTGCTGCAAGCGCGTCAACCTCGTCCATGAAGTCGTAGCCGGTCGTGCCGTCGGTCTGCCACTGCGGGCGCAACTCTTCGTTTCGCGACAAGATTTTCTCGACGACAAAATAAGCCGGCCCTTTGCGGTGCATCCGCCGGCCGCTCGGTCTCGAGGCGCTTGAGCCGCGCGCGCAATTTCCGGCAATAGGGCCCGGGCTGCGCCAGACCGTCGATGTGATCGACGCGAACGCCGTCGATCAGCCCCTGCGCATAGAGCCGGAACACGGTTTCGTGCACCGCTTCGAACACCTCGTCGATCTTCGACGCGCATGGCGACAAGATCGTTGATGTCGAAAAAGCGCCGCCAGTTGATCTCGTCGTTGGCGAGGCGCCACCAGGCCAGCCGGTAATACTGATCCTCCAGGATCTCGTGCAGGCGCTCGCGGCCTTGCGGCGTCGCCGGATCGTAGGCCTCCGGCGAGCGCCTGGGCGACCGCATGCGAGGTCGCGTCGGCCAAAGGGAAAGATATGGTCGAAATAACGGACCCAGGCTTTGCCGTCTTCGACTTCAAGCTTGATCTCGCCGGCGGCAAGCGCTTCGCCATATTGCCGCCCCAGCACCGGCAACAGCACCTTGCCGCGCAGGTGCAGATCGACCGGCTTCCAGTCGATATCGAAATATTTGGCGTAGCGGCTGGTGCGGCCGCGCGGCGAGAACGTCCATCCACCACGGATTGCCGGCGCCGATCGCCATATGATTGGGAACGATGTCGACGATGATTCCCATGTCGTGGCGGCGCAGCTCGGCGACGAGCCGCCGAAATCCTCTTCGCCGCCAAGCTCGGGATTGACGCGGTCGGATCGATCACGTCGTAGCCGTGCAGCGAGCCCGGCCGTGCCGTCATGATCGGCGAGGCATAGAGGTGGCTGATGCCGAGCGCCGAAAAGTACGGCACCAGCGCGGCCGCATCGGCGAAGGTAAAGCCCTTGTGGAATTGCAGCCGCATGGTCGCGCGCGGCGTCATGAGCGGCCTCGCTGTTTCAAGGGCGCGAGCCGGCGTCGAACTTCGCTTCCGGTTTTAACAACGTGCTCGGCCGAGCCGGGATAGCGCCGCCGCCAGTTCGGATGTTCTTCGATCGTGCCGGGAAGATTGGGCTGTTCGTCGAGGCCGAGCACATCTTCGAGCGGCAGCAAGCGCGAGCTCGCGAAGCGGCCTTTGCCGTAAAGCGCAGCGCGGCGTCGACGACGGTCGGCGTCTGCTCGCGGCGAAGGCTCCTCCCCCGCCGCCACCTTGGCGCGGCGGAACGCGCGCCAAAGCAGCGCGCGGTCGCGCTTGCGTTCCTCGCGCTCCGTCCCGGCATCGGCCAGGCCGAGCGCCGCGCGCGTGTCGATGTCCTTGCCGCGCCACCAGCCGGCGACCGTCGGCAGATCGTGGGTCGAGGTCATCGCCGCCGTATCGGCGGACCAGGCGCGCGGCGGCGTGAACCGTTTGCGGTCGCGCTCGAACCACAGCACGCGCATGCCGTAAATGCCGGCCGCGGCGAGCGTATCGCGAAAGCCTTCGGGCACCGTGCCCAAATCCTCGCCGATGACGATCGCGCGATGGCGATGCGATTCCAGCGCGATCAGCCGCAGCAGGTCGTCGAGCGGATAATGCAGATAAGCGCCGTCGCGCGCATCGGCGCCGCGCGGCACGACCCACAGGCGCAACAGCCCCATCGCATGATCGATCCGCAAGCCGCCGGCATGGCGCAGGCAGGCCCGCAACGTGGCGATGAAGGGCGCAAAGCCGCCGTCGACGAGGGCGCGCGGCGAAAACGTCGTCAGCCCCCAACTCTGACCGTTGGCGTTGTACAGATCGGGCGGCGCGCCAATCTCGAGACCGACCAGAATATCGCGCTGGCTGGTCCAGGCATGACTTCCGGCCCCGCTCATTCCGACGGCAAGATCGCCGATCAAACCGATGCGCATGCCGGCGTCTTTTGCCGTGCGCTGCGCGGCGGCGAAGGAACGATCGGCGATCCATTGCAGAAAGCAATGGAACGCGATCTCGCGCGCATTCTTGGCCGCGAAATCCGCGACCGCCGCGCTGTTCGGATCGCGCCACTCTTGCCGGCCAATCGGTCCAGCTCCACAGCGAAGGATCGCTCGCGCAGCATCCGCGCTCTGCAGCGCCTCGAAGCGCGCGTGATCTTCCAGAAGCTTTCCGCGCGGCCGCGCGAAATTGCGCAAAATCCGCGGCGGCGGCGTCGCCGCCGGCGCCGAGATCGGTTGCGGCGAAGTCCTCAAAGAGCTTGCGCAAAATCGCGAGCTTGGCGCCGGCGGATTGCGGCCAATCGATCAGCGCACTGCTTCCGCCACGCGTCGCACTGCGCAGCAACGCCGGCTCGCCTGCGCGGCCTGCGCCACGCGTTCGGCGCCGAACACGATCGCCGCGTCGGCATAGAGCGGATTGTAAGAACAGCCGGCTCGACGGCGAATAAGGACTGAAATGACGTGGATCGGCGGTGAACAAAGCATGGATCGGACTGAGCGCCAGCGCATCGGCATGTCTCGGCTGCCGCCGCTGTGGCGAGCGCCGCGGCGCTCGCCGCATCGCCGATGCCGCAATCGCCGGCGTCCGGCGCAGGCCGTAGAGCTGCGCGGCAATGCCCCAGGCTTCGCTCGCCCCCGGTGAGGTCGGCGACGCGTGACGCATCGCGGCGGCGCCACCGCAAGCGTCAGGCGCGAGCCTCGCCGATATCGAGCGCTATGATAGCCGGGCACGGCGATGCCCGGCAGTTCGACGCCGCGCTCGCGTCGCGACGGTTTTCAGCTCGGCGGCATGTGCCATCTTCCATGGTCAGTTTCACGCTGCCGGGCGACAGACCGCGATAGCGGAAGCCGGATCGTCTCGCCGACCTTCGCGGTCACGAGCGGCGGCGGCGCGCCGGCGCAAGCAGCGTTTCGCTGTGCGCGACGTCGTCGCGCGTGCGGCAAGGCAGTCCGAGCGCCTCAAGAATGCGGACGAGGGATTCGGTCGCGACGCGATGCGGCTTATTGGCATAGTCGGTCCATTCCGCGTCGATGCCGGCCCGGCGCGCCAGAGCGTGAATGGCCGTCTCGTTCATGCGGCAAGCACCGCAACCGTCGCATAGGGTTCGAGCCGGCCGGCATTGCAAGATTCCGCGGCGGCCGGCGACGAGGCAAAAATAATCCGTCCCTGATGCACCGGCATGGCGACCGCCTCGGCGCCGAGATTGGTCCCAACGGTCAAGAGCGCATTGTCGCCCATGCGCCAATGCGCCACCACCGCACGCTCGCCGACGGCGCGCGCATTGACGGCGCGGGCACCTTTCAGGCGCGGCACGATCTCGGCGCGGCGGATGCCGATGAGCTTCTTATAAAGCTCTTCGCGCGCGCGTCCCCGCTCCGGGTCCGGCGTCGGCCTCGATCGTTCGAACGTCGACACCTCGTTCGGATCGGCGAGTTTTGCCAGAAGCGCCGGATCGGAAAACTGCGAAAAGCCGGCGAACTCGCGCCGCCGTCCCTCGCGGACCGCCTTGGCGAGTTCGGGATTGTGGTCGGTGAAAAACAGAAACGGCGACGCCGAAGCGACTTCCTCGCCCATGAAGACGAGCGGGATTTGCGGGCAAAGAAGCTGCAGAGCGATGGCCGCCTCCAGCGCCTTTGGATCGGCGAGAACCGTCAGCCGTTCGCCGAAGGCGCGATTGCCGATCTGGTCGTGATTCTGCAGGAACAAGACGAAGGCGGTGGGCGGCAGATTGCCGCTCGGCGTGCCTCTCGGCTTGCCGCCGCGATGCTTTGACGGCTCGCCCTGATAGACAAAGCCGTCCTTGAGACAGCGCGCCAGACGCTGCGCCGGATCGGGCCACATAATCCTCGTAGTAGCCGTCATGTTCGCCGGTCAACAGTCACGTGCAAAACGTGATGACCGTCGTCGTTCCATTGCGCATCGAACGGGGCGGCGAGCAGCGCCGCATCGTTGTTGTCGTTCTCGAGCACCAGATGAACCTGCCGGCCGGGCGCGACGGTCTTGCGAACCGCGGCGGCCATCTCTTCGAGCCAGTCGGTTTCGGTGATGGCGTGGACGGCGTCGAAGCGCAGACCGTCGAAGCGGTATTCGTTCAGCCAATAGAGCGCGTTGTCGGTGAAAAAGCGGCGGACTTCGTTGCGGCGGAAGTCGATCGCGGGGCCCCATGGCGTCTTGACGTCGTCGCGAAAGAATTGCGGCGCATAAAGCGAAAGATAATTTCCGTCCGGGCCGAAGTGATTATAGACGACGTCGAGAAAAATGCTGAGCTCGTGATCGTGCGCGGCATCGACCAGCGCCTTGAGATCGTCCGGCGTGCCGTAACTGCATTCCGGCGCGAACGGCAGCGCGCCGTCATAGCCCCAATTGCGCGCGCCGGGAAATTCGGCGATCGGCATCAATTCGACCGCGGTGATGCCGAGCGCGGCGAGACGCGGCAGTTCGCGCGCAACCCCGGCGTAGCCGCCGAAGAGGCCGGCATGGAGCTCGTAGACGATCGTCTCGGCCCACGGCCGGCCTTGCCATCGGCGCTGCCGCCATTGGTAGTGCGACGGATCGACGACGACGCTGAAGCCGTGAATATCGCCGCTCTGCGCCCGCGACGCCGGATCGGGCACCGCCGTGCCGTCCTGGAGAACGTAGCGATAGCGCGCGCCGGCGCCGCAGCTCGCTTCCGCCTCGAACCAGCCGTCGGCGCCGCGCGTCATCGGCTGATGTGCGCTGCCTTCAACGGCAACGGCAACCGCGCTTTGCGCCGGCGCCCAGAGGCGAAACCGCGTCCGATTGTCGCCGACGAGAGTTGCGCCGAACGACAGATGCCAAGAAGTCTCGGTCATGATTGTGGCACGCCCGCGAGCCGCGAATAGACGAGAGCGGCGCTATGGGCAGCGACGACGAGCATATTGCCGGCAATGTCGCGCTCCTCGGTTTCGGGGGCGGCGGTATCGACGAGAACCCGGCGGGGAATATCGGGCGGCGACAGGCGAAACTCGCGGTCTTCCGGAGTGGGATTTAATAACAGGCTCAAAAGCGAGACCGAGGCATCCGCGTTGCGGGTGGCGCGCCGCAGGCAGAGCAAGCGCTGTTCCGGATTGCGCCAATCGGCGTCGGGGATTTTTTGCGCCGTGGCGTCGAACCACTCGATGTCGGAAATCCCGGGCGCCGGCTCTTCCTGACCGTGAAAGAAGTGGCGCGCGCGCAGCGCCGGATGCGCCTTGCGCAGCGCAATCAGCCTGGCGACGAAAGCTGCGCAGCGTCCGCCCGGGCTCGGCATGCGCCAAGCTCCAATCCCACCAGCTAATGTCGCTATCCTGACAATAGGGATTGTTGTTGCCGCGCTGGGTGCGGCCGAATTCGTCGCCGCCGAGCAGCATCGGAGTGCCGTGGGAAAACATCACTGTCGCAAGCATGGCCCGCTGGATACGCAACCGCGTCGCCGAAATGGCTTTATCCGCGGTCGCTCCCTCAACGCCCCAATTGGCCGAATAGTTCTCCGCCGCGCCGTCGTTATTGTCTTCGCCGTTGGCTTCGTTATGTCGTTTCGCTGTAGCTGACGACATCGGCAAGCGTGAAGCCGTCATGGGAGGCGACGTAATTGATCGAAGCCCAGGGCCGCCGCGCATGGCGATCGAACAGGTCGCTCGATCCGGCGAGCCGCGCGGCGAACTCCGGACGCTCACCGGCATCGCCGCGCCAGAAGCGGCGGGTGCTGTCGCGAAAGCGGTCGTTCCACTCGGCGAAGCCGGCGGGTGATGGCCGAGCTGATAGCCGCCCGGGCCGAGATCCCAGGGCTCCGAGATCAATTTGACCCGCCGCCAGCAGCGGATCCTGCCGCAGCGCGTCGAAGAAGCCGGCGCCCGGATCGAAGCCGTTAGTTCTCGCGCCCCAGCGTCACGCCGAGGTCGAAGCGAAAGCCGTCGACGTGAAACGACGCGACCCAGTAGCGCAGCGAATCCATCACCATCTGCAACACGCGCGGATGCGACAGATTGAGCGTGTTGCCGGTGCCGGTTTCGTCGATGCAATAGCGCTTATTGTCCGGCACCAGCCGATAATAGCTGGCATTGTCGAGCCCGCGAAAGCACAGCGTCGGACCGAGCTCGCTGCCCTCGGCGGTGTGGTTGTAGACCACGTCGAGGATCACCTCGATGCCGGCGGCATGCAGGCGGCGGATGGCGACGCGCATCTCGTTGCGCCCGCCTTCCGAAAGATATTGCGGCTCGACGGCAAAGAAGCACAGCGAGTTGTAACCCCAGTAATTCTTCAAGCCGCGCTCGACCAGCGACCGCTCGCTGACGAAGGCGTGGACCGGCATCAGCTCGATCGCGGTAATGCCGAGCGTGCGCAGATAATCGATGACGCCGGGGTCGGCCAAAGCGGCAAAGGTACCCCGCTCCTCGGCGCGGATATCCCGCCGCAGCATGGTCATGCCGCGCAGATGCGCCTCGTAGATGACGGTGTCCGACCAGGGGACGCGTGGCGGCCGGTCGTCGCCCCAGTCGAAGGTATCGTCGCCCACCACCGCCTTGGGCATGAACGGCGCGCTGTCGCGCCGATCGACCGACAAGTCCACGCGTGACGAATGGATGCGATAGCCGAACATGGCATCCGACCAGCGCAAGGCTCCGGTGATCTGCTTGGCGTAAGGATCGAGCAGGAGCTTGTGCGGATTGAAGCGATGGCCGTTTTGCGGATCGTAGGGCCCATGGACGCGATAGCCGTAGATCAGGCCGTTCCGCGCATTCGGGCAAATAGCCGTGCCAGATCTCGTTGGTGCATTCCGGCAGATCAAGCCGGACGATCTCGCGCCGGCCCGCGGCATCGAACAGGCACAACTCGATGCGCTCGGCATTGCCGGAGAATACCGCGAAATTCGTGCCGAGCCCGTCCCAAGTGGCGCCGAGCGGATATGGTGAGCCGCCATCAAGCTTTGCCGGAAGCGATGCCATCGTTAACGAACGTGCCGCAAATATATCGTCGCCAATGGAGGCAGTATCAGCTCGACGGACTGCTGATGTCCATGAGCGCCTATGGCGGCCGCCTCGACATGGCCGGCATTGCCTACGTTTGAGCCGCCGTAATAACCGGAATCGCTGTTGAAAATCTCCTCCCAGCGGCCCGGCTGCGGCACGCCGATGCGGTAATTATGGCGCGGCACCGGCGTCATATTACTGACCACCAAGACGGACGGCGCCTCCGGCGCCAGCCGCACGAAAGCATAGACCGAATTAGCGCGGTCGTCGCCGACGGTCCACATGAAGCCGCGGCCGTCGCAGTCGAGCTGATGCAGCGCCGGCTCACTGGCATAGAGGCGGTTGAGATCGCGCACCACGCGCTGCACGCCGGCATGCGCGGGGTCGTCGAGCGACGGCCAATCGAGATCGCGATCATGACTCCATTCCCGCTCCTGCGCGAACTCGCCGCCCATGAACAACAGCTTCTTGCCGGGATGCCCCCACATGAAGCCGAAATAGGCGCGCAGATTGGCGAAGCGCTGCCAGTGGTCGCCGGGCATCTTGCCGATCAGCGAGCCTTTGCCGTGCACGACCTCGTCGTGCGACAGCGGCAGGATGAAATTCTCGGTGAACGCATAGAGCAGACCGAACGTCATGTCGTGATGATGATGCTGGCGGTGGATCGGATCCTTCGACATGTAATTCAGCGTGTCGTGCATCCAGCCCATGTTCCATTTGTAGGAAAATCCGAGGCCGCCAGCCGAAACCGGGCGGCTCACGCCGGGCCAGGCGGTCGATTCCTCGGCGATCATGATGGCGCTCGGACAGCGCTCGGCGACCACGGCGTTGAGGTGGCGCAGGAAGCCGATCGCTTCGAGATTTTCCCGGCCGCCGTAAATATTGGGAATCCACTCGCCGTCGCGGCGGCTGTAATCGCGATACAGCATGGACGCCACGGCATCGACGCGCAGCCCGTCGATGTGGAAATGCTCGAGCCAATAAAGCGCGCTGGCGATCAGGAAGCCCTGCACCTCGCGGCGGCCGAAATTATAGATGAACGTATTCCAGTCCTGGTGGAAGCCTTCGCGGGGATCGAGATGCTCGTAGAGCGCGGTGCCGTCGAACCGCGCCAGGCCATGCGGATCGGTCGGGAAATGCGCCGGGACCCAATCGAGGATGATGCCGATTCCGGCGGCATGGAGCGCGTCGACGAACCGGGCCAGTCCTTGCGGCGGCCCGAAGCGGCCGCTCGGCGCGAACAGACCGAGCGGCTGATACCCCCAGGAGCCGCCGAACGGGTATTCGGTGATGGGCAAAAGCTCCAGATGGGTGAAGCCCATCTCACGCAGATAAGGAATGAGCCGCTCCACGGCGAGGTCCCACAGACTGCCGTCCTGCGCATGGTCGCTCTCGTTGAGCCACGAGCCGAGATGCACTTCATAGATGCTGATCGGCGCATCGACCGCCTGACGCGCGCCGCGCTCCTTCATCCAGTCGTCATCGCGCCAGCGGTGCTGATCGAGATAAGGCACGATCGACGCGGTTTGCGGCGGCGGCTCGGTCTGCCGGGCCACCGGATCGGCTTTCCACGGCAATCCGAAGCCGCCCGGCCCGCGGATGTCGAATTTATAGCGCGACCCCGGCGCCACCCGCGGAACGAACAATTCCCAGATGCCGGCGCGATGGCGCAGCCGCATCGGATGACGGCGCGGATCCCAGGAATTGAAATCGCCGACCACCGCGACGCGTATCGCATTCGGCGCCCAGACGGCAAAGCGCACGCCGTTAACGCCGTCGATCGTCAGGCTCTGCGCGCCGAGACAACTTGCCAGCTCGAAATGCCGGCCCTCGTTGAACAGGTGCAGATCGAGATCGCCGAGCAGCACGTCGAACGAATAAGGATCCTCGGTTTCCTGCACGGCATTCGGCCAGACGATCCGCAAGCGATACGGCGAGCGATCGCGAATGAAGTTCTCGAACAGGCCTTCTTCTTCCTCACTTGCAACAAGCTGGACCAGAACCGCGCCGTCGGACTGCCGCAACACCTCGACGCGCGTCGCGCCCGGCAGGAAAGCGCGGATGATGCGCCCGCCTTCGACGTCGTGCGGTCCGAGAACGGCGAACGGGTTGCCGTGCGATCCGTGCGCCAGCGCCCGCGCCGCTTCTCGATCGAGACGCCACGATGGCTTGAGCTTGGCCTCAGCCATTGTGGCCTCCGGACGTTTCTTTGGTGATGCGCTCGACTACCGAGAGGAGACCGGCCAATGGCACGCCGAGCCAGGTTGGACGATTGGCCGCCTCATAGCCGATCTCGTAGGCCGCCTTTTCGATGAGGAACAGGCTGAGCAAAGCGCGCGACGCCGGATCGCGTTTGATGATCGAGCTTTCCCAATAGCCGCGCAAGAACGCCGCCGAAGCGCGCCGGCGGAATTCGGCGATGAGCTTGTCGCGCGAGGCGTCGTCGACCGGCATGGCGCCGACGTCTTTACGGTCGGTGAGCGTCGCGCCGGCATAATGAATTGAGCGCAACAGTCCGGCGACATCGCGCAGCGGACTGTCCTTGGCGCGGCGCTCGTCAATCGAGGTCGCGGGCTCGCCTTCGAAATCGATGATGAAAGCGTCGCCGCTTGCGACCAGAACCTGGCCGAGATGAAAATCGCCGTGGATGCGGGTCTTCAATGCACCGACGCCGGATTTCGCCAGATTGCGCACCGCCGCGACGATGGCGCCGCGCATGGCGAGCAACGTCTTGGCGCGCTCGCGATCCTGCTCGCGTTCCCATCTCTTATGCCCGGCGATCGCATCGCAGGCCTTGGTAATTCTGGCTTCGATCTTTTCCGTCCAGCGCGTGACGTCCGCCGCGTTTGCGGATTCGGCGGCAAAGGCCGGGTCCCCTGCGGCGGCGGCCAAAATCCGGTGCATTTCGCCGAGCCGCTGCCCGATGGCGGCGACGACGGTGTCGCAATCGGCCAGAAGATCGGCTTCGTTGTCCTTGGCGGGCTCGGCCGGCGCCATGCCGTCGAGGGCGCGCGTCAAATGGTCCAAGGTCCACGACCAGGCATCGCCTTGATGACGGACAAAGCCGAGCGCGACCGCGATCGTCGCCGGCGTGCCGTCCGGCGCAATGCGGACGACATCGCCAAGGAGCGGCGGCGCATTGGCAAATCCCTGTTCGGTCAAGAACCGGCTCATCTCGGCTTCAGGATGAATTCCGGGCGAGATACGGCGGTAAATCTTCAGCATCAGCACGTCGCCGACGGTCAGCGAGCTGTTGGACTGCTCCGCTGCAAGCCAGTTGACGTCGGCGTCCTTGGCCGCGTCGAGCAGCGCGCGCCGGGATTCGGTCGGCCGGAACACCAAGCTGCCGAAGTCGCCTTCGTAGGACCTGCCTTCGGCCAGGCAATCGACGAATCGATGCGCGAAAGCCGGCAGCGAAAACGCGTCGGTCAGCAACCCGGGACGCCGTCCGCGGCGCACGCGCGCGAGCGCCAAACGACTGGGCAGCGCGGCGACTGGGCTCGTCCTCCCACAGAACCGACATCGGCAGCAGCCAACGGCTGGTCGCGCCGCCGGTCTTGACTTCGACTTCGCTCAGCAGAATCTCCCGGTCGCGGTCGCCGATATCGATTGTCGTTGCGAGCCGTATCGCCTGGATTTTCTCGTCCTTCAGCCCGAACCAGCGCCGCTTGAGGATATATTGCGGCAACGTGTCTTTCTCGATGAGGTCCTGAGCATTCGTCGCCAGGGCCTGCACCAGACTGTTACGAAGCACCACGGTGACAAACTCCGGCAGCGGCTCGGGCGCCGGCGTGTGCCACGCCGGCCAGTCGCTCGCCTTGCCGAGAACGAACCAATAGAAACCGAAGGGCGGCAAAGTGAGCAGGTAAGTGAGCTCTCCAATAGGGGGAAAGACCGTCCCGGCATTCAGTTCCACCGGAACGCGGCCGGCGAACGCCGAAAGGTCGAGTTCCACCGCCTGCGGGCTGTGCGCGACGTTGGCGACGCATAACAGCGTCTCGTCGCCGTATTGTCGCAAATAGGCAAGAATCTTGCGGTTCTTCGGGTAGAGAAACGTCAGCGTGCCGCGGCCGAACGCGGCATGCCGCCGCCGCACCGCCAGCATCCGCCGCATCCAATTCAGGATCGAATGTGGATCGCGCGTTTGCGCTTCGACATTGACGGCGCCGTAGCCGTACAGCGGATCCATCAGCGGCGGCAAAATCAGCGCCGCCGGATCGGCGCGGGAAAATCCGCCGTTGCGATCCGGCGACCATTGCATCGGCGTGCGAACGCCGTTTCGATCGCCGAGATGGAAGTTGTCGCCCATGCCGATTTCATCGCCGTAATAGATCACCGGCGTGCCCGGCATCGAGAGCAACAGGCTGTTCATCAATTCGATACGCCGGCGATCGCGTTCCAATAGCGGGGCCAGGCGCCGCCGGATGCCGAGATTGATGCGGGCGCGGCGATCCGCCGCGTAAGTCTCCCACAGATAATCGCGCTCGCTGTCGGTCACCATTTCGAGCGTCAACTCGTCATGATTGCGCAGGAAGATCGCCCACTGGCAGGTCTGCGGGATCTCGGGCGTCTGGCGCATGATATCGCTGATCGGAAAGCGATCCTCGCGCGCGATCGCCATGTACATCCGCGGCATCAGCGGGAAATGGAACGCCATGTGGCATTCGTCGCCGTCGCCGAAATAATCCTTGCAGTCCTCCGGCCATTGATTGACTTCGGCAAGCAGCATGCGGCCGGGAAAGGCGGCGTCCACCTCGGCGCGAATGCGCTTGAGGATCGCATGGGTCTCGGGAAGGTTTTCGTTGTTGGTGCCCTCGCGCTCGACCAGATAGGGCACGGCGTCGAGCCGCAGACCGTCGACGCCGAGCTGCAGCCAGAAACGCATGACGCTCAGCACCGCCTTGAGCACGTGCGGATTGTCGAAATTCAAATCCGGCTGATGCGAATAGAAGCGGTGCCAATAATAGGCGCCGGCGACCGGATCCCAGGTCCAGTTCGAGCGCTCGCTGTCGATGAAGATGATGCGCGTGCCGGCATATTTCTGGTCGGTGTCCGACCACACATAGAAGTCGCGCCACGGCGATCCCGGCTTCGCCTTGCGGGCGCGCTGAAACCAGGGATGCTGGTCGGAGGTGTGATTGACGACGAGCTCGGTGATGACGCGGATGTTGCGGGCGTGGGCCTCGCGCACGAATTGGCGGAAATCGGCGAGCGTGCCGTAATCGGGATGAACGGCGCGATATTCGCTGATGTCGTAGCCGTCATCCAGCAGCGGCGACGGATAGAATGGCAACAGCCAAATGGCATTGACGCCGAGATCGGCGATGTAATCGAGCTTCGAGATCAGCCCCTGGAAGTCGCCGATGCCGTCGCCGTTGCTGTCGAAAAACGACTTCACATGGAGCTGATAGATGATGGCGTCCTTGTACCACAGGTCGTCCGCCGCCACCGCCGCCGGTTTGACGCGCGCATCCACGATCACACCTCCACGCGCGGCGCGATCCGCCAGATCGCGAAAGGCAAGTTCGTTCGGATCGAGCCGGATGCGCTGCAGCTTGCCGTGCCAGACGAAGCTCAAGTCGCGCATCAGATCCTGCACGGCGACCGCACCGCTGTCGGGAAGCTGCCATTCCCAGAGCGGCACCTCGATCGTCGCCTCCTGGACGTGAAACGGATCGAGACTGACGGCGACGAGGATCATGTCGCCGCGCGCCGGCAGCGGCTTGCCGTAGAAAATGATCTGATCGTTGTGCGGCGGGATAGAAACGCAGGCCGAGATGGCTTTGCAGCGCCGGATTGTTCTTGCGGATGCGGTTGAGCTTGGAGATTTCCGCGATGATGTTGCCGGGCGCGTCGTACCGGCGAACGCGGATTTCGTATTTTTCGGAGTCGAGATATTCCTCTCGGCCCGGCAGCGGCGCCGCTTCGCAGAGCTCGAATCCGGAATAGAGGCCCCACAGGCCGGACAGCGTGGCGGCGAGCGCCGCGCGGATGAGAAATCCGGGCCGGCCGGAGGTCTGCAGAAAATAAGGATTGATGTCGGGCGTATTGACGAAAAGATGCGGACGAAAGAATTCCTTTACCTCCGTCGTCGCGAGCTCGGTGAAATAATCCGTGAGCTCCTTCTTGGAATTCCGCCAGGTGAAATAGGTGTAGGACTGCGAGAAGCCGGTCTTCGCCAGCCGGTACATCATCTTGGGGCGGGTGAAGGCCTCCGACAAAAAGATCACGTCCGGATAACGCGCCCTCACCTGCGCAATCATCCACTCCCAGAACGGCAGCGGCTTGGTATGCGGATTGTCGACGCGAAAAATGCGAACGCCTTCGTTTGCCCAGAACAAAACGACGTCGCGCAACGCCGCCCACAGGCTTGGAATGGCGCCCTTGGCGTAGAAATCGACATTGACGATGTCTTCGTATTTCTTCGGCGGATTTTCCGCGAAGCGCACCGAACCGTCGGGCCGCCAGTTGAACCATTCGGGATGCTCCTTGAGCCAGGGATGATCCGGCGAGCATTGGATGGCGAAGTCGAGCGCAAGCTCGATGCCCTGTGCGGCGGCCGCATCGCGCAGCCGGCGGAAGTCGTCGATGGTGCCGAGCGCGGAATGGATCGCATCGTGGCCGCCTTCGCTGCCGCCGATCGCGTAAGGACTGCCGACGTCGCCGGGCGCGGCGCGCAAGGCGTTGTTCTTGCCCTTGCGGTTGGTCTCGCCGATGGGATGGATCGGCGGCAGATAAAGAACGTCAAATCCCATGTCGCGGATCGCCGGCAACCGGCCGATGACATCGGCGAAGGTGCCGTGGCGCTTCGGATTGTCGGAAATCGAGCGCGGAAACAGCTCATACCAGGCGCCGAAGCCGGCTTGCGGCCGTTCCATTTCAACGGCGAAGGCCGGCTCGCGGCGAACGCGGAAATCGGCTTCTTCGGATTCGCGCATCACTTCGCGCAGGTCCGGCATCAGAAGAATGTCGGCCGCAGCGTCGCCGTCGGCTTCGCGCAGCCACTCGAGCGCCGAGGTAACGACGTCGCTGGCGCCGTCCTTGGTGCGCTCCATGGTCTTGCTCAAAAGCCCGCGCGCCTCGGCGATCTCGACGGACATATCGGCGCCCGCCGCGCGCTTGATTTCAAGGTCGCGGCACAGCGAGCCGTAGCGGTCGATCCAGGCCTCGATGGTGAATTCGTGACGGCCGACGCGGAGCGGGGGTAAAGTTTCGCCTGCCAGCGATCGTTGCCCAGCGATTGCATCGCCGCGCGCTGCCATTCGGCGCTGTCGCAGGCCCGCCACAAGCACTCGACGACAAGAATGTCGTGACCGTCGGCGAACACGTCGGCCTCGACCGTCACCGTTTCGCCGATGACGCGCTTGGCGGCGAAGCGGCCGGCATCCACGCTCGGCGTGACCGCTTCGACGACAATGCGCGGCGCCGCGCTCAATATGGCGGCCCGGACTTCGGTGCGGCGGAGCTTGACGGCGTCGTTGCGCTTGGCGCGAAGCATGCGGACTTCGCCGGCATCGAGCGCCTCGCTCGCATCGCGATCGGCCGAGATCGCCGCGACAACGGACAGGCTCGCGCCGGCCGTCGGCGGCAACGGCCGCAGCGAGATCGAGGCCCGATGACCCTGCGCGAGGTCCGGATTGATCATGATGACGATCGGATCGCGGGCATAGCGCGCATCGGCGGCGTCGGAACGCAACAAAGCGGTCACGCTGTCGCCCGGGCTACTCAACAGGCGAAGCTCGCCGTTTGCGGGGCGCCAATTCGCTGCATAGCGCATTGGCCTCGCGGATCTCCGCCGACAGATCGAGATTGCTGCCGTTATGCTGGAGCGAGCCGCCATTGGAGGCGCCGGCGCGGCTTGCCATGTCGCTCGCCATATCTGTCGCCATGTCTTCGTTGGCGGCAAACTCAAAGCCCATCGGGATCAAAATCCCGTCGCCGACGGCGGCCGCGCAACGGAGCTGATGGCGATATACCGCCGGCAGATTGCCGTGGCCCTCGAACCGGCGGGCCAAGCGCGGCCCGAACGGCGCCTCGGGACAGGCGATCACCGCGCCGACGCCGCGCAACAATTCGTGCTCTTCGAGAAACCAGGAGGCGCGGCCGTCCCACCACGGCAGCGACGAGAACGCAGCGGCAAAGCCGACGCCGCGCAACAGCGCGACGTCGGTCCAGGACAGACCGGGCGTCCATGCCAAAAAACGGCAATCCGCCGCGCTCTGCCTGACCGCGCCGATGATGGCCCGCCATAAAGCCGGCGGCACGAGATGCGGTTCGATGCAGCGAAATCCCGCGACGCCGTGCTCGGGTGAGACGCAACAAGCGCTCGGCCCACCACGCGGTGACCTGCTCGGCAACGCCCGCATCGTCAAACCGCGCATAGGCGGCGTCGGCATGGTCGAGCGGAAGCCGCGGATCGACCCGCTCGTCGGTGATTTTGCTGACGTGAAACCAGCCGGGATTGGCCTGCGCCAGGTCGGCGTCCGGCGCCGCGCGACCGACCACGATATCGGCGAAGAGGCCGAGCCGATTTTGCCGGCACAGACCGGCCAGTTCGGCAAAGGCTTCGTCGGCCGCCTCGCCGTCTTGCGTCGCGTGAAGCGCCGGATGAACCGTCTCGTGACTGCCGGTGAGGAAGATATCGCCCGCCTCGCCCGGCGCGAACAGCGGCGCAGTGAGGACATAATCGAAGCCGTTGTCGCGGCAGCGGCGAAAATGATCGCCCCAGGACGAACGCGGCCCGGCCAGCAGCGGATGAAAGTAGTAAATTTTCGGTGCGAACAAGTCGCCGGATTCAGCCGCTTTTGAACGCATCGCCTTGGCCGGCCGCCCTGCCGGCATGGTTTCACTGACGGTCCCCGCAGAGTCGCCCCTGCTCAATGACTCATTAAGCGTAAGCAGGGCGGCGGCGTAAAAGTTCCATTCGGTCGTGCCCGGCTGCGCGCAGAGACACACCTAAGTGACATCAGTCACCTAGTCCGTGGCGGCGCGGGCTCCTTGGCGCGGGCGCGCGGCTGCTGACGGTTCGTCGGCTTGGCCGGCCGCAGGTGGAAGAGCAGGAGCGAGCGGCCGGTCACTTCATAGCGATGGCCGAATTTGAACATTCGCGGCGCTGTCGAACTCTTCGTCCTCCTCCGGCAGATTGGTGTCGACGAGACGCCGCCAATCCCGGCCTCCCGCGGCTTTCGGCAGCGTGAAGACCACGACGTCATGATGGGCGTTGACGATGAGGAGCAGCGTCGCCTCGCTGCCGCGCTTGCGGATGCCGCTGAACTGGGCGCGGCCGTCGAGCAACAGGCCGCAGCAGCGCGCGGCGCCGTCCTGCCAATGCTGCGGCGTCATTTCATCGCCCGCCGGCGTCAGCCAAGTGGAATCCTTGACCCCGAGCTCCTCGTTCCAGGCGGCGGAGAGAAAGCGGCTCTGGCGCAAAACCGGATAGTCACGGCGGAGCCTCGTCAGGCGTTGCACGAACCGCGTGAGCGAGCCTGGCATTGTCGTCGTGATTCCAATCGACCCAGGAAATCTCGTTGTCCTGGCAATAGGCGTTGTTGTTGCCGCGCTGGGTGCGGCCGAATTCGTCGCCGCCCAGGATCATCGGCGTGCCCTGTGACAGCAATAATGTGCTCAGCATATTTCGTTTTTGCCGCTCGCGCAGTTCGACGATGGCGGGATCGTCGGTCGGACCTTCGACGCCGTAATTGCAGGAGCGATTGTCGGAATGGCCGTCGCGATTGTCCTCGCCGTTCGCCTCGTTGTGCTTGGCTTCGTAGGAAACGAGGTCGTTGAGCGTGAAGCCGTCATGCGCGGTGATGAAATTGACGCTCGCCCATGGCTTGCGGCCGCGGTGGTTGAAGAGATCGGCGGATGCCGAGATGACGAGCGGCAAAATCGGCGAGCTTGCCGTCCTCGCCTTTCCAGTAGGAGCGCATGGTGTCGCGGTAGCGGTCGTTCCACTCCGCCCAGCCGGGCTGAAAGCGGCCGACCTGATAACCGCCCGGCCCGCAATCCCACGGCTCGGCGATCAGCTTGACCGAGGACAGCACCGGATCCTGCCGGCAGGAATCGAGAAAGCCGCCGCGCTGGTCGAAGCCGTGCGACTCGCGGGCGAGGATGGTGCCGAGATCGAAGCGAAAACCGTCGACGTGCATCTCTTCCACCCAGTAGCGCAGCGAGTCGGTGACCATCTGCAGCACGCGCGGGTGCGAAAGATTGAAGGTGTTTCCGGTACCCGTGTCGTTGATGTAATAGCGCTTGTTGTCCGGCAACTGCCGATAATAGGACGCGTTGTCGATGCCCTTGAACGACAGCGTCGGTCCGAGCTGGTTGCCTTCGGCGGTGTGGTTGTAAACGACGTCGAGAATGACCTCGATGCCGGCGTCGTGAAAACGCGCCACCATTTCCTTGAATTCGGCGAAGGCAAAATCCGGCACATGCGCATAGCGGCGTGTCGGCGCGAAGAACGCGATCGTGTTGTAGCCCCAGTAGTTGGTCAATCCTTTCTCGCTGAGATGGCTGTCATTGACGAAGGTATGGATCGGCAGAAGCTCGACCGCGGTGACGCCGAGGCGCTTGAGATGATCGAGCACGTCGGGATGAGCGAGCCCGCGGTAGGTGCCGCGCAGTTCCTGCGGAACGGAAGGGTTCAGTTGAGTGTAGCCGCGAACATGCAGCTCGTAGATGATGGTGCGGTCCCAGGGAACGTGCGGGGCGCGTTCGTCGCCCCAGGTAAATGCCGGATCGATCACCCGGCAGCGCGGCATGAAGGGCGCACTGTCGCGCTCGTCGAACGTCAAATCGTCGCCGGTCTCCATCTGGTAGCTGAACACGGCCGGATTCCAGTCAAGATTGCCGACCACCGCCTTGGCGTAGGGATCGAGCAATAACTTGTTCGGATTGAAGCGATGACCGCTGTCGGGCTCGTAGGGCCCGTGAACGCGATAGCCATAGATCGTGCCCGGGCGGGCGTCGGGCAAGAAGCCATGCCAGATTTCATCGGTGAATTCGGGCAGTTCGATCCGCTCAAGCTCGCGCGTTCCCTGCTCATCGAATAGGCAAAGCTCGACCTTGGTGGCATTGGCCGAGAAAAGCGCGAAGTTAACCCCTAACCCCGTCCACGTGGCGCCTAAGGGATATGCAAATCCCTCCCGCAGGCGGGCTTTCCCCATCACCGGCGGCGCGGCGATGCTGGTGCGCGCGTCCATCTGACCCCTTTTCTCGTGCAGAAGCAGAACAGAGGAATGGCCGGGGAGTTCCATCGAGCCGAGAATTAGAGTGACGCAGAGAAAGAAAAACCCCGGTCTTGCGACCGGGGTTTTCTGGCAAGCCAGCGCTTAGAGGTCAGCCATGCTTTTCGGCATGTTTTTTGGACGCATGCTCGTGATGCTCGGGGGCATGCAGATGATGACCGTGGGCGACCTTTGAGTGATGGGCGGCCTTTTCGTGCGCACCGGCCTTATGATGCTTGGCCGCTTCACGATGATGCAGCGCTGCCTGATCGTGATGATGGGCGGCCTTTTCGTGGTGCTCGGGGATGTCGTGGCCTGTCATCGATATCTCCCGGGGCTGTGACAGTACGAAGTCAACCCTCTCAGCCTCCGGCGACGTTTTTACGACACTTCGGATTATTGTCCGCGACACGAAAGAGCAAAGGCGATACTAGGCAGCCTCGGCATGCTGATTGACATTGTCCTCGGCGATTTTCGTGAGCGTGGCATCCGCGTTTTTCTCTTCCTTGAGCGTCGCCTCAAGAAGGCTTGCGGCTTTGTCGAGACCGAGTTCCTTGGCCCAGGTCCGCAACGAGCCATAGCGAGACATTTCATAATGTTCGACGGCTTGGGCGGCTGCCAGCAGGCCCGCGTCAAGGGCGGCCTTGCCCTTGTATTCCTTCATGATTTCCTGGCCTTCTTCGATAATGCCCATGATCGCATCGCATGTCTTGCCGCGCGGAGCTTCGTCGATTTCCTCGAACACTTTCTCCAAGCGGGCGACATGCTCTTCAGTCTCGGTTTCATGCTTTTCGAATGCCGCTTTGAGATCTTCCGCCTGCGCCGCCTTCGCCATTTTTGGCAACGCCGAAAGGATCTTCTTCTCGGCGAAATAGATGTCCTTCAGCGTGTCGTGGAACAATTCCTGCAAATTCTTTTCAGCCATGGATTTCCTCCGGGGTTGGGATGAGGGCTAACCGAACTCCGTCCCGTTCGTTCCCCAGCCCACGAGGCTCCATACCTTGAAATGATCGGTGGATAACACTGGAGCACGCCGGCCGTTATCAATGACGTCAAATGACGCAATACTTCGTCGAGCGCGCGACATCGTTCGCGCGAGGAAGATCGCCGTGTCGGGAATATCGAAGTATCCTATCTAATGGACGTCCAATATCGTGGCCGCTGCGCCGGCGATCTGGACTATATCTCCCGCGCCATTGCCTAACACCGCGCGGGCCAGCGGGGAGACGTATGAGACCGTGCCGCGTGACGGATCGGCCTCGTCCTCGCCGACGATCCGAAATGTCTGCTTGCGGCCATCGCTTCTCCGCAGCGTGAGCGTCGTACCGAAGGCTGCTTTCTTTTGGCCGGGCGACGGCCTGATGACTTCTGCGCTCGCGCGACGCGCCCGCCAGTAACGGATTTCTCTTAGAGCGGCGGCGGCCGCCTGCGCGTCGCCCTTGTCGGTAGCGGCTTTATGGGCCGCCTCGAAGCGGCCAAGAGCAGCCTCAATCGCCGTCAGTCCCTCTACCGTCACGAAATTCCGATGAGGCGATATTGGGCGGTCGGGGAGTTCGATGGTCTCGGGATCGACTTCCTTAACAAAGGCGCGGCTCATAGCGCTCCTCCTCAGGCCGTTCGCCTCTGCGCAGGCAAAGGTTTTCGCAGGTGCAGCGATTTGGTTCCAAGGCCGATGCTCGCACGCAGTTGCTTGCGAAGCGAGGCCGGGCCGTTTTGCGATGAGGCTGACTTAAGCCGCGCGCATAGCAGCGCCAGCACGGCCGCCTCTTCGGGTTCCAGGCCGGAGACCTGATCGCGCAGGAGCTTTTCCACGCCCGCGGTCAGCTCTTTCATGAGGCTGCCGTCCAAATACGCGCCAAGCAGTTCGGGGTGGACGTAGCACTTGCGGCAGATCGCCGGCGTATTACCGAGACGCTTAGCGACACATTCGATCGCGGCGCGGATATTCTTCTTGGCCTGCGCGTCGCTGTCGAAAGCTTCGAGCTCTTTGAGCGCGATGCCGGCGAGCACCGTACCGGCCCAGGTACGAAAATCCTTGGCGGTCACATCCTCCCCGGTGGCGTCGCGCAAATAACCGTTGACGTCGGTCGATGTCACATCGCGAATGGTTCCGTCATCGGCGCGGTATTGCAGCAATTCCTGTCCGGGCAGGTCCTGGCAGTTGCGGATGATCTTGGCGACGCGCCGGTCGCGGATTTTGGTCGTCCATTGCTTGCCGCTTTTGCCGACGAAATGAAAACGGACCTCGGCACCGGCAACCTCGGCGTGGCGGTTCTTCAAGGTGGTCAGGCCATAGCTGCCGTTTTGCCGGGCATAGTCGTCGTTGCCGACGCGGATCAGGGTTTTGTCCAGCAGATAGACGACGGTGGCGAGGACCTTTTCGCGCGGCGGCCCCGGCAATGCCATGTCGGCGCGAACCTTCGCTCTGATCGCCGGTAGGCACCGCGCAAATGCGATGACATGCCCATATTTGGTTCCGTCGCGGGCCTCGCGAAAACGCGGGTGATAGCGATATTGCTTGCGGCCCTTGGCGTCGCGCCCGGTCGCTTGCAGATGGCCGTCGGCAAACGGACAGATCCAGACGTCGGACCACGCCGGAGGAATGGCGAGCGCGCGGATTCTTCCAACGGCCTTTGGATCGCAGACGCTTCGTCCCTCCGCATCGATATAACCGAATTGCTTGCCCCGTCGCCGTCGGGCGAAGCCTGGCCGCGCGTCGGAAACATATTTCAGCCCGGCCGAAGCCGCGGCTGCCTCCGGTCCAGCTCCTGCAAGTGCAACGTCTTTCATGTCGACTGCTGAGGTATGCATTGCGATGTCGAAAAGGAGGAACATCCGCGCCAACGCACGGTTCCACCGGTCAACCTGACGGATTGCCGTCAAATCTTTGCGGCGCATCGACGACGGAGCGTTCGACTCCCGCTGCATACTGCGACACGCATCGGAAAATCGGCGAGGATCCGTGGCCTTCCGGCTCAGGTGCGGTGCGGTTGTCATCCGCATCCGATGGTATATTGTGGTATACCATCATCAAATAGAATATGGGAGCAACGGCACCATGATACGGGAGGAAACGTCAACGATGCACCGGCCGACGACCATCACCCGACGGAAGCTTTTTCTGCTCTCACAAGCAGCCTTGTTTTACGGTGTCTCGGCGACAGACACGCGAGCGGAGGATTATTACCCGTCGCGGTCCATAACGCTGATTTGTCCGTTCACTCCCGGCGGCAGCGTCGATCTCATTTCGCGCCTTGCCGCTTCGAAGATGTCCGAAAACTTGGGCAAGCCGGTCGTCGTGATGAACGTACCCGGCGCCTCCGGCTCCATTGCCACCATGCGCTTGGTCAACGCGGCGCCGGACGGATATACGCTCGAAATGGGCACCCCGCGCGAAATCAGCACCGCCGCGCTGGTCAACCCCAACATCACTTATAACGTAGAGCGCGACTTCACCTATGTCGCGCTTGGCGGCAGGTCGCCGATTGTGGTTGCCGGCGGCCCGACGCTCAAAAATACCAAGACGTTTGCCGATCTCGTAACTGAAGCACGCAAGCGGCCGCAAGGGCTGACCTACGCAACCTCCGGCGTCGGCTCGCCGCAAAACTTCCTCGGCGAGCTCATCAAACAGCGTTACGCCATCAACCTTGTGCATGTACCGTTTTCCGGCGGTACGGGGGGCCTGCTCGATGTTATCAGCGGCAACGTGGATATAACGATCATCACGCTGTCGAGCGCGCTGCAATATATCACGTCGGGCAAACTCGTCGCCTACGGCATAGCCGAGCCAAAGCGTACTCCGCTTGCGCCCGAGATACCGACGCTTGCCGAGAACAAGGAACTGGCCGATGTCGACATGGGCATCTGGTATGGGCTCCTTGCCCCGGCGAAGCTATCCGCCGCGATCACCACGCGTCTCAACCGGTCATTTCACGATGCGCTCAAGGATCCGGCCGCGCAGGACAAGCTCCACCAGCACGCGACCACGGTCGTCACCGAAGGCACGCCCGCCGACTTCGAAGCTTATGCGCGGCGCGATATCGCGCTCTATCGCGGCATCGTGAAGGCTACCCACATGCAGCTCGCCAAGCCCTCGGACAACAAGTCTGACGGCCGATAGGCTTAGACGCCCCTTGTTGATCGAACTAACCGCGCGGTGCCGTCGCCTTCCAGAACGAGAATATCCATCCGATCCTCCCTATCGCGCTCCCCTCCAAGCTTGCATAATATGGTATACTATCGTATACGATATGCGAATTGAACGATAGGAGACCTTTCCATGCCCGACACGCAGACCGTGCTCATGCCGACCGGCGCTCAGCAGACCGGCTCGATCGCCACCGCGCCCCGGCCGGAGTCGCTGCGGGGCCTGCGCGTCGCGCTTCTCGACAACGGCAAGGAATTTTCCGACCTCGTCCTCGACGGGCTCGCCCATGCGCTCAAGCGCGATTTTGCGGTCACCGACATCAAATTCTGGCGGAAGGGTTTCCCCGCGAAGGGCGCGCCGTTCATCGCGGAAATGGCCGCCGAATCCGACGTCGCGATCTCGGGCGTCGGGCATTGCGGCTCGTCGTCGCCGTGGAGCGTCATCGACGCCGTTAATTTGGAGAAGGCCGGCGTGCCTACGGTGGCGCTGATCAGCCGATCGTTCTGTCCGCTGGGCCAGATTGTCGGCCGCGGCGTCGGGCATACCGGCTTGCCGATTGTGATGCTTCCGCACCCGATCGGGGAAAGCGAGGAGTCGCGCATCGCCCAGAAGGGCATCGACGCCGCCGCGGAAGTGGTACGGCTCCTGACCACTCGGGCGGATACCGTCAATGCCGAATATGCAGCCAAGACATTCCCGTTGCCGGAACACGCCGTTGCCCGGTGCTGAGCATCGCGCCTGTGAACGGGGTCACCGAGGACTAGGAAAAAGCAATGTTAGACCGCACCAAATCTCCAACGATCAGCACCAAGGATCTGCCGAACTCGCTCGAGGCGGTGAACGATTATTTCTACGAGCAAGGCTTTACCGACGGGCTGCCGATCATTCCGCCGACGCCGGAGCGCGTCGAACGCATGCTGACCGGCATGCACTGGCGGGAGCCCGACTCCGTCGTCGGCGTGGTGCCGCCCGCGATGGGCGTGGCGACGCTGCGCGCCATTGCGACGAATGCGGTGATGGCGGGCTGCATCCCCGCCTATCTGCCGGTCGTGGTCGCCGCGCTGGAGGCCATTCTCGAAAAGCAATACGGCCTGGCGCATCGGCAAACCACCACACATGCCGGCGCGCCGCTGCTGATCGTCAACGGGCCGATCATCAAGGATATCTGCCTCAACTACGGCAACGGCGTCTTCGGCCCGGGCTGGCGCGCCAATGCGACGATCGGGCGCGCACTCAGGTTCGCCGTCAGCAATATCGGCGGCGCCATACCGGCACAGACCGATTTCTGCCAGCACGCGCATCCGGGCAAATATACCTATTGCATTGCCGAGCATCAGGCCGCCAATCCGTGGGAGCCGTTGCACGTCGAACGCGGCTTTAGGGCCGAGGACAGCGTGGTCACAGTCATCAATGCCGAGGCGCCCCACAGCATGACGGAGAACGTGCAGACGGACCCGTTCGAGATCATGCGCACCTTTGCCGATACGATGGCGACGTTCGGCGGCAATAATCTCTATTCGCAGGGCAATCCCGTGGTCGTGCTGGGTCCAGAGCACGCTCAGCACATCGCCGCGGCCGGCTGGCATAAGAAAGACATCCAGATGGCGCTGTTCCAGATGGCGCGCAAACCCTGGGGTATCGCCAGGGATCACGGCAAATCGAAAGGGCCGTTCTTCCCCAAATGGGTAAACAAGAGCGATCCCAATGCGCTGGTGCCGATCGTCAATGAGCCGAAGGATCTATATGTGATCGTCGCGGGAGGTGCCGGCGGCAAATCGATGTGGTGCCCGACCGCAGGCGCGCAAAGTCTCGCCGTCAGCAAGGTCATCGAGCGAGGCCCATGAGCGGTTCGAGCCGGGCAGAGGCAAAACCGGCCGGCGTGACGAGGGTGCTGGCCGATTTCGCCGCGCAATTGCGCGGCGCCGATCTGCCGGTCGCCATCACCGACACGCTCGGCGATCTCTTTCTCGATTATCTCCGGGTCGCTTCGATCGGTGCCGACATGCCTTGGAGCGCCTGGTCGCGCGACTATCTAACATCGCTCAATCGTCGAGGCCGCGCGCCGGTCCTGTTCGGCGGCGGGACGCTCGACCCGGTCAGCGCGGGCTTCCTCAACACCGTCTATGCCGGAAGCATCGACGCCGACGACACCCATGTCGGCTCCATGCTGCACCCGGGCGCCATCGTCTTCTCCGCCGCGCTCGCGGTATGCGGCAATGCCAGCGGCAGCGAATTTCTCAGCGCGGTGGCGGCCGGATATGAAGCGATGATCCGTATCGGCCTGTCGATCCAGCCGACCCACTTTCGCCGCGGCTTTCAGAGCACCGCGACGTGCGGCGGCTTCGGCGCGGCGGTCGCCGCGTCGCGACTGCTCTTTGCCGGCCAGCCGGACGGCGGGCGACGTATCGCCGAGACTATCGGTCTTGTCGCCTCGTTTTCCGGCGGACTGACGCAGTTCTATCAGTCAGTCTCCACGGTCAAGCGCATTCATGCGGCGCGAGCCGCCGAGAACGGCGTTGCCGCCGCGCTGCTCGCGGTCGCCGGCTTTTCCGGACCCACCGATATCGTCGAGGGCTCGAACGGATTCGCCCGCGCTTACGCCGACGGCTTCGCGCCCGAAATCATCACCGGCGGACTTGGCCGCGACTACCTCATGAGCGGCGTAACGGTGAAAGGCCACGCCTGCAGCGCGCGGGTGCAGGCGGCCGTCGAAGGCGTCGTCGCGCTGTGCCGCGAGCACGGTGTCACGGCCGCAACAATCAAGGATTTCTACATTGGAATTCCTTCGGTCATCCTTGGCCGCTTGACCATTCCGCGCCCGGTCGATGTCCAGGCGGCGCAGATGAGCTTACCCCACAGCGCGGCGCTTGCCGCGGTGCTCGCAGCCACGGCCGGCGAAGGCTTTGCGCTCAGCGTCCGCGACTACGAGGACAGCCTGAACGATGCCGCCGTCAGAGACGTCGAGAGCCGCATCCGCTGCGAGGTCGATCCGCAGGTCGAGGCGGCGACCAGCGCCGAATCGGTGCCGGCGCGCATCGTCCTGACCGTCAATTCCGGCGCCACGCATGAGATTTTTGTACCGGCGCCGAAGGGAAGCCCGTCGCGGCCTTTTACCCGCGACGATCATGCAGCCCGCTTTCATCGCGAGTTAGAGCGCAGATGGCCGCAGTCGCGCCGGGACGAGATCGTCGCCATTTCCCGCCGCCTTTCGTCCCTGCCCGACATGCAACAGCTCGTCGGCTTGCTGAGCTGACCAATACCGGTCGCGGTGGCATCCCACAGGCCTTTGGCATAATGTGAATTCAAGGATCACAGGCTGAAATCCCCGCTCACCGTGATTGTCTGATAGCGACAGAAAGCGAAATGGCGATTCGTCCAGCATCGCGGCCAGGCGGCAAGAAACAGGCGGAAGCTGCCCGGAGCAACTTAGCGGCGCTTATCTCCCACTACCCGAACGCGGGCACCGCGGCGGAAATGGCCTACGCCGTCTTGCGCGAAGCCATTCTGAGCAATGTTTTGACGCCGGGCTTTCGGCTTCGCGCCGACGATCTGGCAAAGGAGCTTAAGGTCAGCAAGACTCCCGTGCGCGAGGCGCTACGCAAGCTGCAGGCCGAGGATCTTATTGTCAGCATGGGCAGCGCCCTCACCGTTAAGGTGCTGACCGAAAGACAGCTCCTCGAAATCTATTACACGCGCGAGGCGCTGGAAGGCATGGCGGCGCGCCTTGCCGCTGAGAACGCGGGACTGCTCGATCTGACGTCGCTGCGCGCGATTTTGCACGACGTCGAAACGGCGCACGCCCGATCGAATATCGCTGAGTTGCGGCGATTTCACCGGCGAGTTCCAGCTCGCCGCTTTCAAGGCCAGTCACAACGACTACCTTTATGGCCTCTTGAGCTCGATTCAGGAAAAAATCCGCAACTACCGGACAACGACAACAACGCTTCCGGGCCGCGACGAGGAGATTGTCGCGTATTGTCGAAGCTTGCTCGAGACGATCGAAGCCCGCAATCCCGACGAGGCCGAGCGCGTGGCGCGAGCCAATCGGCGACGCACGCTGGAGCTTCGACTAAAGATCATGCGCAGCGCGCGATCGAGCGACGCAGGCTTAAGCCCACCTGCCGCAGGACCACCGGGATGAAAGTTGAATGATGGTCGGAGTGGCAGGATTTGAACCTGCGACCCCCTCGTCCCGAACGAGGTGCTCTACCAGGCTGAGCCACACTCCGACAGGTGCCATTAAAGGCTCCGGCGCGGCTTATACCGAGCCCCTTCCGCCCCCGCAAGCGCCGGCCTATGAGCGGGGTTCGGCGCAGTTGCGCCAGCGATATTTAGGCACCAAGCTCCGGCGATGACAGGGTTTGCGGAGACCGATCTGCGCCAGACGCGCGTCGTGCCGGCCGGTGATGCCGCGATTGCGGACGCGGCGCGCTGCCTCGCCGCCGGCGGGCTCGTCGCCTTTCCGACCGAGACGGTCTACGGGCTCGGCGCCGACGCCACCAAGGGCGAGGCGGTGGCGCGGCTCTACGCGGCCAAGGGGCGGCCGCGCTTCAATCCGCTGATCGCCCATGTCGTCGATCTCGAAGCGGCGCGGCGGCTCGGGGAGTTTCACCCCGACGCATTGCGGCTTGCGCAAGCGTTCTGGCCGGGCCCGCTGACGCTGGTGTTGCCCAAAGCGCCCGGCTGCGTCGTTGCCGAGCTCGCCACCGCCGGTCTCGACAGCATCGCGGTGCGCGTGCCCGATCATCCGGTGGCGCAAAAAATCCTCGCCGCGCTCGGCCGGCCGGTGGTGGCGCCGTCGGCCAACCGCTCCGGCCACGTGTCGCCGACCACCGCCACCCATGTGTTGGCCGATCTCGACGGCCGTATCGATCTGATCGTCGACGGCGGCGCGACCGCCGTCGGCGTCGAATCGAGCATCGTCGCTTGCCTCGGTGGTCAGCGCGGCGAACCGATGCTGTTGCGGCCGGGCGGCGTGCCGCGCCAAGCGATCGAGCGCGCGCTTGGCCGGCGGCTCGCCGATGCCGCCGCCGCAAGCGCTGATGCCGGCGAGATGCCGCTCGCGCCCGGCATGCTGGCGTCGCATTACGCGCCGCGCACGCCGCTCCGACTCGACGCCGGCCGCGTCGAAGCCGGCGAAGCGCTTTTGGCCTTCGGACCGAAACTCCCCAATGGCGCAGACCGCGCCGTCATGATTTTGAACCTGTCGGCACGCGGCGATCTCGTCCAGGCGGCCGCGAACCTGTTCTCGCATCTGCGCGCGCTCGATGCGGCGGGTGCGGTGGCGATCGCGGCGATGCCGGTGTCGCACCAGGGCTTGGGCGAGGCAATCAACGACCGTCTCAAGCGCGCTGCGGCGCCGCGCTGAAGTCACGACAACACGCCAAGGCGCCAGCTTGCGCGCGGATTGTCGGGCTGCCATGTTTGCTGTCGAGACCAGCACTTCGCCGGATAGGTCCGATGCTCGATAAGCCACTCAACCGGCCCGCAAGGACCGACGCCAAGACCGACCCCGCCTTGCTTAAGCGCTTCGCGGCCATCGTCGGCGACAAATACGCCATTACCGAACAGGGCGCGCAGGAGCCTTACCTGGTGGAAATGCGCAACCTGTTTCACGGCCATACGCCGATGGTGCTGCGGCCCGGCTCGGTCGCCGAAGTGGCGGCGATCGCCAAACTCGCCAACGAGACCAAGACCGCGATCGTGCCGCAGGGCGGCAATACCGGACTGGTCGGCGGCCAAATCCCCCATAACAACGAAATCGTTCTGTCGCTCAACCGGCTCGATCGCATTCGCGAGATCGACGCGACGTCGAATACCATCACCTGCGAAGCCGGCGTCACCTTGCAGCGCGCGCGCGAGGCCGCCGCCGCGGTCGACCGGCTTTATCCGCAGCTCCTCCCTTCCGAAGGCACCTGCACCATCGGCGGCAATCTTTCGACCAATGCCGGCGGCACGGCGGCGCTGGCCTATGGCATCGCCCGCTCGCATGCGCTCGGGCTTCAAGTGGTGCTGGCCGACGGCCGCATCCTCGACAATCTCAACAAGCTGAAGAAGGACAACACCGGCTACGACCTGAAGAACCTGTTCATCGGCGCCGAAGGCACGCTCGGCATCATCACCGCCGCGGTGTTGCGGCTCATTCCGCGGCCGCGTTCGGTGGAGACCGCGTTCGCCGGCGTGACCTCGGTCGAAGCCGCGCTTACGCTCCTCGGTCTGGCGCAAGAGCGCTGCGGCAACGACGTCACGAGCTTCGAGATCATGACACGGCGGGGCATCGAGCTTGTTTTGGCCAACGCCGCCGGCGTCCGCGACCCGCTTGCTTCACCGCACGAATGGTATGTACTGATGGAATTGTCGTCGCAGCAGCGCGAGGGCCTGCGTGCGGTGCTGGAAGCACTGCTCGCGCAAGGCCTGGAAGGCGGGCTCGTCGCCGACGCCACGATCGCCGACAGCCTGGAACAGGCTAAGGCATTCTGGCGCATCCGCGAAATGTTCGGCGAGGCGCAGCGCTTTGCCGGAGGCTCGATCAAGCACGACGTCTCGGTGCCGGTCGCCGCGGTGCCGGCCTTCATTGCCGAAGCCAACGCCGCCGTCACCGCGCTCATCCCCGGGGCGCGGCCGCTGCCCTTCGGCCATCTTGGCGACGGCAACATCCACTACAATGTCAGCCAGCCCGCCGGCGCGGACAAGGACGCGTATCTCAAACGCTGGGACGAGGTGAACGCGGTCGTGTTCGCGGTGGTGAGGAAGTTCGGCGGCTCGATCTCGGCCGAGCACGGCATCGGCGTCATGAAGCGCGACCTGTTGCCGTCGGTAAAGGATCCGGTCGCTTACGATCTGATGCGCTCGCTCAAAGCGCTGCTCGATCCCAACGGCATCCTCAATCCCGGCAAGGTGCTGTAGCGCAAAGCGGCCCGGCCGGCGCCGATGGCGCGATGTCCGCCTGCCGCCGGCAAGCCGGCGGTAAGGTAAATGGCCGCTAAACGGACGGCCTTTGTCCACGATCCGATTCATGAAAAAGTGAAGCTCTTCTGCCACGGTGCTTTTTTGAGGTGGCCGTTGCGCAAGTTCGACAAAAAATCTTTGGCGCTGTCGTTATCCGTGCCGTTCGCCCGCGAGCTGACGGACACGCTGGTCATCTTTTCCATTTGTCTGGTCGCCTACAAGGCCCTGGCCGATTGGGGTGGCATGGCGGCGCTCGACCTCCTCCTCGGCACGCATTCCGAAAGACCGTCTTTTTTGTATTTCTTCGGCATCGCTTTGGTGCTGTTCAGCTTCCGCCGCATGGGCGATCAAAGAAGCGAACGAACCAAGCGTCTGGCCGCCGAACTCAACGCGCAAACGTTGTCGATGCGCGATCCGCTGACGCAACTGCCCAACCGGCGGCAGTTTCAAGCCGACGTCAGCGCCGCGCTCAAGGATTCCGACAACAAGATGAGCGTGCTGCTGCTCGGCCTCGAGCATTTCAAAAAGCTCAATGAGGTTTACGGACACCTCGGCTGCGACGAAGCGCTGTTGCAAGTCGGCGCGCGCATTCGCGAGCGTGCCGCGCCGGGCGATATCTTTGCGCGGATCGGCGACGACGAATTCGCCCTGTGCCTGGCGCGCGGCGAGCCGGACTATGCGCGGCGGGTCGCCTGCGCGCTGGTCGAGGCCGTGCGGCAGCCCGTGCAGATCGGCATCGAGGCGCACGGCATCGGCGCCAGCGTCGGCATAGCGCAAACCGGACGCGGGCACGCCACCGTCGACGAACTTTTACGCTGCGCCCATGTCGCACTGTCGCGCGCCCGCAGCCAGCACATCGAATATTGCTTCTTCGATCCGAAGATGGACGCCCATATCCGCGAACGATCGCTGTTGGAGAAGGATCTGCGATCGGCGATCGGCGGCCACGGCTTGCGGCCCTATTATCAGCCGATCGTCGATCTGAAGTCGCGGCGGATCGTCAGCTTCGAGAGCCTGGCGCGCTGGCACAATCCGGTGAGCGGCCTGATACTGCCGGACACCTTCATCCCGCTCGCCGAGGAGCTCGGCATATTGGACATGGTGTCGGGGCAACTGTTCGGCGACGCCTGCCGCCATGCGGTAACCTGGCCCGAAGACATCTCGCTGACCTTCAACTTCTCGCCCTCTCAATTCAGCGACCGCAGTTTCGCCGACGCCATTCTCACAGTCCTCAAGGAGACCGGATTTCCGGCGCGACGCCTCGAGGTGGAAATCACCGAAAGCGCTCTGGTCGAGGATTTGGAGGCGACACGGCACGCCATCCAAACTCTGCGCAATGCCGGCGTTCGCATCGTGATCGACGATTTCGGCACCGGTTATTCCAGCCTTTATCACCTCTACGAATTGCGCTTCGACAAGCTCAAGATCGACAAGCGCTTCATCCAGGAGCTCGTCACCACCGGCGAAAGCGCGGTCTTCATTCGTGCCATGGTCGGCCTGTCCAGAGGGCTGAACCTGTCGGTGACCGCCGAAGGCATCGAGACCGAAGCGCAAGCGGCCGCCGCGATCGATCATGGCATCGATCAAGCGCAGGGATATTTGTTCGGCAAAGCGATACCGGCCGACCAGGTCTTGCCATTGCTTGCCGCGCCGGGACGCCTCGCCGCCTGAGCGGGACTGGCGGCGTCGGCGCGACGCCGAGCCGGCTTGCATGCCGCCGCTATGATCCCCGTTGCCAAGCCGCGCCAAGACGGGCGATGCTCGCTTACCGGCATCGCGGGCAACGCGACGCCGAGACGGGAAACGACGGGGAAACGCCGGATCATGGACAAGCTGATCATCACCGTCGCCTGTGACTCGCGGACCTCCTATCCGATCAATCATTATTGCCCGCCGCAGGAGGACATCGCCGGCGTGGCGCAGCACTATATCGACGGCATCAAGGCCGGCGCGGCGATCGCCCATATTCACGGCATCCGCACGCTGGAGGAATCGATCCAGGCCGACGGCAAGCAGGTGTCGCGCATCGACCACGACGGCTGGAAGCGGCTGCAGGAAGCGATCCTGGCCAAGACCGATCCGGTGATGCAATTTGGCGTGGCCAGCGCCCGGCTCGAGGAGAAGGTCAAGCTGATGACGCTTCACCCCGATATGATGGCGGTGGCGTTCAACGCCCACGACGAATACTTCAATCCCGATCCGCAATTCCCGCCCAAGCGCATGATGGCGATCCATCCGGTCGAGGAGTTGATGGCCTATGCCGAGGCGGCCGATCGGCACAAGGTGAAGCTCGAAGTCGAATGCTTTCACACCGGCGCGTTCTGGCATCTCGAATTCGTGCGCCAACAGGGCTTTCTCAAGGACAAGACCTACACGACGCTGTTCCTCGGCTGGCCCGGCGGCACCTGGACGCCGCCCACTGAGAAGGCGTTGATCTACATGGTCGATCACCTGCCGAAAAACTGCATCTGGAATGTCAGCGTCATGAATCCGCAGAAGCAGTGGGACTTGCTCTCTCTCGCGGTGTCGCTCGGCGGCCATGTCCGCGTCGGCTACGAGGACAATCCCTACATCGCTCCGGGCGAGCTCGCCAAGACCAACGCCATGCTGGTCGAGCGGATGATGAAGATCGCGCAGGGGCTCGGGCGCGAAGTAGCGACGCCGCAGGAGGCGCGGCGGATTTTGGCGCTCGGCTGAGCGCTTTTAGTAAAGCATGATTTTTTTCGGAATCCTCGTATCAAGTCCGAGGGCGGGCATTTTTCGGATCATGCTTAGGCGGCGTTTTCCAGCACCATGCCGCCATAAATACCGTTAAAATCGATCTCCGACGCCGGTCCCGGACGCTTGAACAGATAGCCTTGCAGGTAGGTCACGCCGGCCAATCGCAACAACCGGTATTGATCCACCGTCTCGACGCCTTCCGCCGTCGTCGCGATATCGAGGCTTTGCGCCAAAGTCAGTGTCGCCGAAACGATCGCGGCGCATTCGCTGAGCGTTTGGTCAGATTCTGCGTGAACGATTTGTCGATCTTGATCTTGTCGAACGGGAACATCGCGAGCTGGCTCAGCGAAGAATAGCCGGTGCCGAAATCGTCGAGCACGATGGTGATGCCCATGCTCTTGAACTGCCGCAAGCGCCGGCAGACATTCCGCCGCCAATTCGATCAGCGCGGTCTCGGTGATTTCCAGCTCCAGCCGTTCCGGGCGCAGACCGGAGTCGACGAGCGCCCGCATGACGACGTCGGGCAGATTGCTCTTGCGGAACTGCACCAGCGAGAGATTGACGGCGAGCTTGCACTCGCCCGGCCAGGTCACGGCTTCGGCGCAGGCCGCCCGCAACACCCATTCGCCGATCTGGGTGATCAAGCCGGTTTCCTCGGCGAGCGGGATGAACAAATCGGGATAGACGAGGCCTTTGGTCGGATGACGCCAGCGCACCAGCGCTTCGGCGCTGCAAATGCTGGCGCGTCTTGGAATCGACGATCGGCTGATAGTGCAGCTCGAATTCGCCGTTCTGGATGGCGCGGCGCAAGTCGCTTTCGATCTCCTGGCGGGCGCTCGCGATCTCGCTCATCTCGGCGGCGAAGAAGCAATAGCCGTTGCGGCCGGCCGATTTCGCCCGGTACAGCGCCAGATCCGCCATCTTCAGCAGATCGTCGGAGTCGGTTTCGTGCTCGAGCCGCCAACGCGATGCCGATGCTGGTGCCGATACTGATATTGCCGCCGTCGATTTCGAAAGGCTCGCCGAGCGCCGCGATGATGCGCTCCGCCAGCGCTTTCGCCGCCTCGCGCTGATCGGTCTCGCCGGACTGAATGACGGCGAACTCGTCGCCGCCGAGCCGGGCCAGCACGTCGGTTTCGCGCAGCAGCGATTTCAGGCGCGTCGCCACTTCGATCAACAGCGCGTCGCCGGCGGGATGGCCGAGCGTATCGTTGACCTGCTTGAAGCGATCGAGGTCGAGCAGCAGGACGGTGAACGGCTCCTGCAGGCGGCGGTGGCGCGCGGCGGCTTCCTCGATCTTTTGAATGAGCGCCGCGCGATTGGCAAGTCCGGTCAGCGCGTCATGGTGCGCCAGAAACGCGATGCGCTGCTCCGCTTTCTTCCGCTCCGTAACGTCCTCGATGACGGCTATGATGAATTTGGCTTCGCCGTGGGCATCCTTGATGACGATGCGGCGGGTCGACTGCATGCGCGGCCCGCGCACCGTGCGTGTTGACCTCGATTTCCTTGTAGTTGACGTGGTCGGCATCCAAGACCGATTCGGTATCGGCGTCGTCGATATTCTTGGCGTCCTGCGGCCGGTGGATGTCGAACGCGGTACGATCGAGCATTTCGCTGCGCGGAATGCCGAGCATGGTTTCGAACGCCCGATTGACCAGAAGATATTTCCGCGTTTTCGCGTCTTTCACGACGACGGAGACCGGAATGTTCTCGATGATCGAATCCAGAAATTGCCGGGTCTCGTCCAGCTCCTGTTCGGCGCGGCGCTGTTCGGTGATGTCGATATGCGTCGCGACCCAGCCGCCGTCCGGCCATCGGCTGGTGGCTGACCGCATAGACGCTGGCCGTCGCGCAGCTTGTTTTCGACGTAATACGGGTAGCGCCGGTGCGACTTCCTCAAGCCGCGTGCGGATATATTCTTCGCCGTCTTCCGGCGATTTTCCGGCGCGGATCCGCGCTTCGAGGATCGAGCGCAGCGTCGTCCCAGGCTTCGATCTGTTCCGGCCCGAGACCGTACATCTCGCCGTAGCGCTCATTGCACACGACGAGGCGCTGTTCGCAGATCGAACATGCACAAACCGTGCGCCATGTTCTTGAGCGCGGTTTCAACAGAAGATTGGACTGCTCGAGCGATTGCTTGGAGCGCCGCAGCTCGGCCGCGGTGGCCAAGATATGCGCCTGCCGGGCGGCGCCGAAAATCATGACGATTAGCACGATAACCGTCAAAGCAGTTCCGGCAGCGATGTATTTTCGCAAGGTAGCGTCGGCTTGCCGGAAGATATCCTGCTTTGGCCAAGCCGACCACTGCGATCAGGGGCATTCCCGCGACCGCCCGATAGGACATCAGCCGGCTGACGCCATCGAACCTTTTGCTGCTGACCGGATTGTTCCAATAATATCCGGCTGGGCTGTGCTGCAAGTCGCGAAACAGAGGCGAATGGCGACCGAGATCCCGGCAGTACGCGCATAGCCGGGTTGGGACCGCCGCGCGCGAGAAGAACGCCGTCGGCGCCGACGAGCGAAACAATTCCGTACGTGCCGAGGTCGAGCGAACTGAAGAATTTTTCCAGCTCGTCAATGCTCGAGCGAGCTCACCACGACGCCGGCAAACGAGCCGTCGGCGTTGGTCATCCGGCGCGCGAACTCGATCGTCAGCTTCTTTGTCACATTTCCGAACACCGGGTCGCTGATATAGAGCTGGTCTGCCTTGTGATCGCGCGTGTATTTGTGAAGGCTTGCGATCGCCGACATAGACCGGCGCGGCCAGCGGCCCGAGGCTCGACAGCTTGACGAAGCCGTCGGCGTCGGCAATGCCGAATTGCACCGTCAAGTTTGTGTACGACTGGGTGCGAGCGACCCAGCCCGCAATGTCGAAATGTTGCGGATCCTTTTGATAGTCGCGCCGCAGCTCCAGCAAAGCGCTGTCGGATTCCTGAACTACGCGGCTGATGTATTCTTCCAGCACGCGGGCGAGATTGCCGCCTTGGCGCAGCGCATCTCGGTAGGCGCTCTCGTGCTCCTGGCTGGCGAGCAGATAAATTCCGCCCCAAATGATGGCAATGACCGCGACCCCGAGATAAGTCGTGGTCTGTCGAATTGCCTGAAGCCAGTTTGCTCATAGCGAGGATTTTTAAAGCCGCGCCCGGTCATCGTCCGGGAGCCCGCTTTATGGCAGATATTTGTTACTGCGCGGTTGTGCGTAAATATTTGACGGCGAAGGAGTTCAATAACCTTTACCGCGTCTTACCGCGCCATTACGGCGGTTTTCGACTAAAGCAACGCGCTGCGATCCTCGCCCGCCCTCGGTCTCGCCGGATAAACCGCAATACCGGCGTGCCGGTCCCGGGTTCCGGTCACGCCGTGAACAGCCGCGCCGGCGTATCGACCAGGATGCGGCGGCGGGTTTCTCCGTTCGGCGTCCAATCGTGGAACAGATCGAGCAGGTGACCGTCGTCGGGCATGACTTCGGCGGCGATCGAAGGATGCGGCCAGTCGGTGCCCCACATCAGCCGCTCCGGATTGGCGGCAACCAGCGCCTCGTGCAACGGCCGCGCATCGGCATAGTCCGGATACTGCGTCCGAGAGCCGATACACCGCCGAGAGCTTGACGTGGACGTGGCCGTCGCCGACGAGCTTCAGCAAGCGCCTGGAAATTCGGATCGGCGAGCGCCGGCCGCCGCCGGCACCATGCCGAGATGATCGACGATCACCGGCATTTCGCGCGACAATGTCGCGCAGCGTCGCGCGCCGCGCCGGCCAAGCATGCGGTGGTCGCAGAAAAATCTGCACGACCCAGCCGAGCTCGGCCATGGTCTTGCGGAACACCTCGAACACGTCGAAGCCGACGCCGCGCACGTAATTGGGTTTTTGCGGAAACAGATGAAAGCGCAACCCGCGCATGCCGAGTCTGATGCCAGTCGCGCAACGTCTTGCGGCGCGATGCGCGTGTCGGTGATGGCGACGCCGCGCAGGCGTTGCGGAAAGCGCTGCCAGCGCATCGAGCACCACGCGATTGTCGTAGCCGTGCGCATTGCCCTGCACCGACCAGGCCGTGGGCGAAGCCGAGATGGTCGAGCAGCGCAATCGAGCCGCTCGACCGGCGCGTCGGGCGGCGTATAGCCGCGCCCCGGCGCGTAAGGAAATTTGTCCGACGGGCCGAAGATGTGGAAATGGGAATCCCAGGCGCCGGGCGGCGGCGACAGGCGCGGCCGCTTCGGCTCGCGGCACCGGCCCGGCAATGCGCGGCGGCTCGTGGAGCGTTTCATCAGCCGAGCTTGATGTTGGCTTCCTTGACGACGCGGCTCCAGAGCTGCATCTGGCCTTCGACGAAGGCGCCGAATTCGGCCGGCGTGTTCTGCTGCGATTGCGACATTGAGTTCGGCGAAGCGCGCCGTCACCTTGCGGCGACACGATCGCCGTGTTGAGGCCGGCATTGAGCTTCTGCACGATGGCGGCGGGCGTGCCGTGCGGAACGAACACGCCGTTCCATTCGAAGGCTTCGAACCCCGGCAGCGTAGTCGGACACCGGCGGAATATCCGGCAGGCTCGCAAGCCGGCCTTTGCCGGTATGCGCGATGGCTTTCACTTTGCCGGCCTTGATCAAGCCGACCACCGACGAGCCGTTGGCGAAGAAGAACTTCACCTGGCCCGCCATGACATCGGTCAGCGCCAGACCGCCGCCGCGATAGGGCACGTGATTGATCTTGATGCCGGTCGCGCTGTTTGAACATTTCGAGGCAGAGATGCTGCAGCGTGCCGTTGCCGGACGACGCCATGTTGATGCCGTCAGGCGACGCCTTGGCGAAGGCGATGACGTCGGCGACGGTCTTCACCGGCACCGACGGCGTGACGACGAGGATGTTCGGCACCAGCGAGACCAGAAAGACCGGATCGAAATCCTTGCGGTAGTCGAACGGCAGATTCGGATAGAGCGAGGCATTGACCGAGAACGCCGTGGCGTCGTGCAGGATGTGTAGCCGTCGGGCGCCGCTTTGGCGACCACCTCCTCGCCGATCGTGCCGCCGGCGCCGCCGCGGTTCTCGATGGCGAATTGCTGGCCGAGTTGCTCGCTCAAGCCGCATAGACGATGCGCGCGGTGGTGTCGGCGCCGCCGGCCGGCGGATAGGGCACGATGACGCGCACCGGCCGCTCCGGCCACGCGGTCTCGGCGCTCGGCGCGGCCGGCGACCGGCGCGCGGCGAGCGCCGCCAAAAGCGCGCGTCGCGTGAGACCGGTCCCGGCCATGTCCCCCCTCCCGGCTTTTGCCGGTAATCCTAGCACTCGGCGACATCGGGAACAGGCCCGGATTTTGATCCCGATCGTTCGGTGTCGGCCCGGCAATCGGGTGGCTATCGCTGCCAAGGCCGCCGATGTTAAGCCGAACGCAACTGGAGACGGCCGTGGACGGTTACCGGGACGCCACGAGACATGGCTTGTTTTACGGCTGGCTGGTCGCGGCCGGCGCCTTCACCGTCACCTGCGTCGGCTTCGGTTGCGCTTACTCCTTCAGCGCCTTCGTCGAGTCGCTCGAGCGCGAATTTGGCGGCTCCCGCGGTTCGGTGTCGCTCGTCTTCTCGCTCGCCGGCTTTCTCTATTTCAGTCTCGGCAGCATCTCTGGCCCGCTCGCCGATCGCCTGGGATCGCGGCGGCTTGCCGTAGCCGGCATGCTCTTGATCGGCGGCGGCGTCGCGCTTGCCGGCTTAGCGCGCACGCTCGGGCAGGTTTACGCCGCCTACGGTCTCGGCGTCGGCTTGGGCGTCGGCTCTTCCTATGTCCCGGCCATGGGCGCGGTGCAGCGCTGGTTCGTCCGCCACCGCGGCTTGGCGTCCGGCCTCGCCTCAAGCGGCATCGGCATCGGCACGCTGGTGGCGCCGCCGCTCGCGGCGGCGCTCATCGGTGCGCTCGGCTGGCGCGAGGCTTATCTCGTTCTCGGCGGCGGCGCGGCGGTATTCGGGGCCGGCATGGCGCTGTTGATCGAGAACGATCCGCGCGACCGCGGCTTGGCGCCCGATGGCGATCCGCCGCACCCACACGACAAATCCGTGAGCGCGAGCGGCGCGTCGCTGCGCCAAGCGATCAAATCCCGACGCTTCATCGGGCTCTACGCCGCGTGTCTCGCCTGCTCATTCGCGGTGTTTGTGCCGTTCGTGCACCTGGTCCCCTACGCGGTCGATCACGGCATCGCCCAAGCCGTCGCGGTTTGGCTCGTCAGCGCGATCGGCATCGGCAGCGCCGCCGGCCGCTTCTTGCTCGGCGGCGCAGCCGACCGGCTGGGCCGCGAATTTTCGCTTGTGGCCATGTTCCTCGGCATGGCGCTGGCCTTGGCGATCTGGCTTTTGTCGACGAGTTTTTGGCCGCTTGTGCTGTTCGCGTTCCTGTTCGGGACCGCCTATGGCGGCTGGGTCGCGCTCCTGCCGGCGGTCGTCATGGATTATTTCGGCGGACGCAACGTCTCCGGCATCATCGGCCTGCTGTATACGAGCGTCGGCTTCGGCACGCTGATCGGGCCGAGCGCCGCGGGCTTTGCCTTCGACGCGATGCACAGCTACACCCTGCCGATCGCGGCCGGCATCGGCTTTAACGTCATCGCCGCCGCTATTATCGCGGTAACGTCCCGGCCTTCGGTCGGCCAGACAATCTGACGCCGATTATTGCCCGTTAGAACAACGACGCCTGGTCGTCGCCGGCCTTCGGCTTTTTCGCCTTCGCGGGTCTTGACGGGCGCCGCGACGACGGGCGCAGCCATTGCGGACAGCGGCTCCAGCAGCCCTGCCGAAATCGTTCGCCACGCGATTGACGGCCGGCGAGATTTCATAAGCCTCGAGCAAGGCATCGTCCGCCGGCCGGATCAGGGCCGCGGCGACATCGGCCTCGACATTGGCGCAGTCCAGCCAGAGGTCGAACGCCTCCTGCGGCACGAATACCGGCATGCGGTCATGCAGCGCCGCCAGCGTGCGGTTCGCCGCGGTGGTGACGATCGCCGCGGTGTCGAGCTCTTCGCCGTTCGGACCGGTCCAGGTTTCGTACAGGCCGGCAAAGGCCAGCGGCGGAGCTGCCCCGTCGGCGTTGCGCCGGGCGCGCACGAAATAGGGCCGCTTCGGGCCCGCCGGCTCTTGCCGGCTTGCCATTCGTAGAAACCGTCGGTCGGAATGAGGCAGCGCCGCCGGCGCATGGCGTTGCGGAACGCCGGCTTTTCGAGAACGGATTCGCCGCGCGCATTGATGAGAAGCGGAAAGGTTCTTCGGATCCTTCACCCAGGACGGCAGCAAGCCCCAGCGCATCAGCGCGAAGGAGCGCTTGCCGTCGTGGAGGCGCACCACGGGAATCGGCTGGGTCGGCGCCACATTGTAGCGCGGCGGGAAGTTCGGCTGTTCGGCATAGCCGAACAGCGCCCGGATCGCTTCCGGCGTCGAGATGATGACATAGCGGCCGCACATGCTATGGGGAGATATAGGACGAAACGGAAGCGAATTTAATGAGTGGCGCCGACAGCGCACGGATTTATCCGACGCGGCCTTACCTCGCCGTCAGCGCCGCGATCTTCCGCGACGGGCAGGTCCTGATCGTGCGGCGGGCACGGCCGCCGGCGCACGGCCTCTACACGCTGCCGGGCGGCGGCGTCGAGCTTGGCGAAACGCTGGAGCAGGCGGTCGTGCGCGAGATCCGCGAAGAGACCGCGCTTGCGATCGAGCCGGTCGAACTGGTCGGCTTTCGCCAAGCCATCGTCCGCGATGCCGACCGGCCGCGTCGAGCGGCATTTCGTCATTTTGCCGTTTGCCGCGCGCTTTCTCGGCGGCGAAATCGCGCTTAACGAGGAACTGGCCGAAGCCCAATGGCTGATGCCGTCCGATATTTCCGGCCTGAAGACCACCGAAGGCCTGGCAGCAATCGTTGCGGCGGCCGCCGAGCGGATTGCCCATTTCCTTGATCCGCCGCCACAACCCATGCCGCGTTTCCGGTGCTTGCTGTGGCTCCGTCCGCCGCCTATTTTCACCGCCTGATCTTCACAGCCATGCCCAGGTCCACGCCCAAGTCCACGCCCAAGTACACGTCCAAGTCCACGCCCAGGTCTATGTCGATCTCTCGTGCGCTGCTTGTGGCTTCGCTTGCGCTCTTGCTCGCTGTGCCGGCGCGGGCGCAGTTTTGGGGCGCGCCCCTCGCTCCGCCGCGGCGGCTCAGCCGCCGCCGCCACGGCCGGCTCCGCCAAAGCCCCCGGCGCAGGCGGCGCTCCCGCCCAGCCGGCCGGCCCCCCACCGCCGCCTGTGCAGGACGAGCCCGCGCCCTACGATCCCGACCTGCAGCGGCTTTCGGAAATTCTCGGCGCGCTGCATTTCCTGCGCGGCATCTGCAATTCCGACGAAGGCCAGAAATGGCGCGACGAGGCGCAGGCCTTGATCGACGCCGAAGCGCCGACCGGCAACCGGCACGACGCAGATGGTTGCGAGCTTCAACCGCGGCTATCGCGGGTTTCAGCAGAGCTACCGGACCTGCACGCCTGCCGCCCATGTCGTCATCCACCGCTATCTCGAAGAAGGCGCCAAGATCGCCCGTGACATCACCGCCCGCTATGCCAATTAGCGGCTTGGGGCCGCCCCGGCAGCATTAACCCTGCCTTAAACTTCGCCCTCAAAAGCCCAAACCCGCCGTGCTAACGTGGCCGCTCAGGGCAGGGACGCCGCGGGCTGGCGGCGATAATGTGACAAGATGAGAATGGCGACCCCAAACCTCGCGCTCCGCGAGCCATTGGCCGAGCGCGAGCAGAAACGGCTGGCGCTTGCTCATCTGCAGGAGGCCTGGACCGAAGCTGCACATGACGGCATCGAAGGCGATTGCCTGGCGCAGACCGCGTTGTTCCTGGCGCTGGCCGAACTGATTTCCACCTACGGCGAGGAAGCGACCGCGCGCTACACGGAAAACTTCGGCACGCGCATCCGCAACGGCGAATTTTCCGTCAGTCTCTCGAAGCAATAAATTGCGCGGTCAATCGGGTTTCGGATTGATCGCCCGCAGACCGTAGAAATCGCACAGCGCGGTTTCGATATCGGCTGGGAAAAACGGCTTTCTCAGAAAGGCCGCACCGAGCTCGCGGGCTTGCCGTGCGACCGCATCATCCTGCGTCGACGATATCATGACCACGCTGACCGAACGTCCCTCGCGCTTGAATTCCGCGAGCGTCTCCAGCCCGGAAAATTCCGGCAAGTTGTAATCGAGAAAAACTAGGTGAAATTCGGCGTCGCGCACCAGCTTGAGCGCGGCGAAGCCTTCGTCGGTCTCGGTCACTTCGAATTGGAAGCGCGTTGCGGCAAGAGTTTTCCGCACGATCGACCGCATGGTCGAGGAGTCGTCGACCACCAACACGCGGTTCGGCCGTTTGATCCGCAGCGAACGTTCGAGGAGCCGCTTCGCGTCGTCCGTCTGCAGGGGCTTGGCGGCCAGCGCATCGGTTGCAAACAACATCGCCGTCTTCGCCCCTGCAAGCTGGATGGTGAATGGCCGAGCCGGCGCGCCGCGGGCCGCTGCGGCCACTTTCGCGGCATCGGTCGGCGACAGCGTATCGTCCAGGTAGACGAGATCGATGCTTTCCGCGAACAAGCCGCAGGCGGACGCTGCATCGGCGGCGTGGAGCATTTCGACCGGCGCCGTCGACGCCGCCGCCGCGCGCCTGAACAGGTCGCAAAAGCCTGCCTCGGGCGAGACCACCAGGACGCGCAGGAAAAGTAAATCGTGGCTCATGCGTTCTTAGGCGCGCCGTTCCAAAAAGACATGACAGGCAATTCAACTCGACGCTTTGGGCGATTGTCCCGTGCGCACCGGCGCAGATTCCCGCCGGTTGTGAGAACACCGACGTTGGACGAAAATTCCGCCACACCGCGCCATAATCCGGATGAGCGAGCTCCCGGCCGGCCACAAAATGACCTTGCGATGACGATGCCGCGGGCCTAGGCATACCGCCATGAAAGCCGCTTTGCTGCCGGATCGCGGCGTCGTCAAAGTGACCGGTGACGGCGCGCGAAACTTCCTTCACGGCCTTGTCACGGTCGACATCCTCGAGCTCGGTCCCGGTGCGGGCCGTTTCGGGGCGCTGTTGACTCCGCAAGGCAAGATCGTCGCGGATTTCTTCGTCGTCGAAGCGACGCCCGCCGACGGCGGCGGTTTTTTGCTCGATGTGCCGCGCGCGCTGGTCGCGACATTGATTGAAAAACTCAACCTCTACAAATTGCGCGCCAAGGTGCTGATCGAGGATGTTTCGCAAGCGCTTGGCGTCGTTGCGGCGTGGAATGACGCGGCGGCGGGCGCGGCGAAGATCGCGGGCAAACCCGGCCTTTGTTTCGCCGACCCGCGGCTGCCGGCGCTCGGGCTTCGCATCCTGATACCGCCGCATCGCGCCGCGGCGGCGGCGGCCGAGATCGGCGCCACACCGGCGTCGGCGGACGAATACGACACGCATCGCATTGCGCTCGGGATGCCCCAAGGAATGAGCGATTTCAAATATGGTGACGCCTTCCCGCACGAGACCGACATGGATCAGCTAGGCGGCGTCGATTTCGGCAAAGGCTGCTATATCGGCCAGGAAGTGGTGTCGCGGATGGAGCATCGCGGCACCGCGCGCACTCGCGCCGTGCCGGTCCGCTACGACGGCGCCGCACCCGAGATCGGCGCTGCCATTACCGCCGGCGAGCGCCAGGTCGGCACCATGGGGTCGACCGCGAGCGGACGCGGGTTAGCGCTTTTGCGCCTCGACCGTGTCGCCGAGGCAATGGCGGAAGGCGCGGTTCTGAGGGCCGCCGGTGTCCCGGTACGGCCTGTCAAACCGGAATGGGCGCGTTTTGCCTTTCCCGGCGAAGCCGCGCCCGGCGCCGCAAAGGCCGCCGAATAATGACCGCGCCATCCCCGCCGTCCCACGCCTCCGGCATCAAGCGCTGCCCCTGGCCCAAAGAGGATCCGCTTTACATTGCCTATCACGACCGGGAATGGGGCGTGCCGGAATACGACGACCGCGCGCTCTACGAAAAACTCGTGCTCGACGGTTTCCAGGCCGGCCTGTCCTGGATCACCATCCTGCGCAAGCGTGAGAATTTTCGCCGCGCCTTCGACGGTTTCGCGCCGGAAAAAATCGCCCGCTACCGGCCGGCCAAGATCGAGCGCCTGATGGCCGACGCCGGCATCGTGCGCAACCGCGCCAAGATCGAAGGCGCGGTGCACTCGGCGGGGGCGTGGCTCGCCGTGATGGAAAAGGGTCCCGGCTTCTCCAAATTGCTCTGGGACTTCGTCGACGGCCGGCCGAAGGTCAACCATTTTCGCTCGACCAGCCAGGTGCCGGCGGAGACCGCAGTTTCGCGCGCCATGTCCAAGGAATTGGGCGCACGCGGTTTCAAGTTCTGCGGCCCGACCATCGTCTATGCCTTCATGCAGGCGGTCGGCATGGTCAACGACCATCTCGTAAGCTGCCATCGGCACGACGCAGTGCAAAAACTTGGAAGCGGCGCCGGTGCCTAGCGGGCCGAAGCGTGCGAAGTCCCTGCCCCGGGTCGCGCCCCGCGCCTGGCAACGGATGCTGTCGGGGCGGCGGCTCGATCTGCTCGACCCCTCCCCGCTCGACATCGAGATGGAAGATATCGCGCACGGGCTTGCCCGCGTAGCGCGCTGGAACGGACAAACCGTCGGCGCCCAGATTTTTTCGGTGGCGCAGCATTGTCTTCTGGTCGAGGCCTTGGCGCGCGCCAAGGCGCCGCGGCTCGACGCCGGCCGGCGCCTCGCCATCCTCCTCCATGACGCGCCGGAATACGTCATCGGCGACATGATCTCGCCGTTCAAAGCGGTGATCGGCGACGCCTATAAGGCGGTCGAGCGCCGGCTCCTGACCGCCATCCATCTGCGCTTCGGGCTGCCGGCGCAGTCGCCGCCGGACCTGCATGACCTGATCAAGGCCGCCGACCGGCAAGCCGCCTATCTCGAAGCCACACGGCTCGCCGGTTTCGAGGCTGCCGAGGCGCGCCGCTTTTTCGGCAAGCCGCCGGTGTTCTCCGCCGCGCTGGAGCGCGACTATCTGAAGCCCTGGCCGGCCGAAACCGCGGAGGCGCGTTATTACGACCGGTTCAAGAAGCTTGCGGGGAAGTAGACGCGAGCGTCACAGTTATGCCGCGCAATAGGTCTACGATGCGTGCTCAATGATCGCTTACTTTGTCCGGTAAGCGCGATAAAAAGAACCCATGATTCACGTCTGCTCGCTGTCGCGCCTGCAAGAGACCGTCGACGAGACCGGTGCGCGCCACGTCGTGTCGCTGCTCGGCGACGAGGCCCGGATCGAGCGGCCGAGCTGCATTGCGCCGGAAAAACATCTCTGGCTGCGGCTGCACGATATCTCCGCGCCGCTCGACGGCTATATCGCACCGGACGAGCGGCACGTCGCCGATTTCTTCGATTTCGTGCGCGGCTGGGACCGGCGCGCGCCGCTGGTGGTCCACTGCTTTGCCGGCATCAGCCGCTCGACGGCAAGCGCGTTTGCCGCCGTCTGCGCACTCAACCCGCATCGCGAGGAGGCGAGCGTCGCGCAGGCGTTGCGTCGCGCCTCGCCGACCGCGACGCCGAATGTCCGCATCGTCTCGCTCGCCGACCGGCTGCTCGCGCGCGACGGCCGCATGGTCGCCGCGATCGAAACCATCGGCCGCGGCGTGTTTGCCGCCGAGGCAACGCCGTTCCGGCTCGATCTGGAGTGACGATTATTCCTGAAGCGACGGCCGCAATGCCGGGCGCGTATTGGCGATCGGCGTCGCTTCGGCCCGCGGCTCGGGGCGCTTGCTCACGAGTTCGGTATGCGATGACGCGATCGGCGTGGCATCCGGTTCGGTTTCGGCGCGCTTGGTCAGCTCGCTGCGCGGATTGCGCTGATAGAAATCGCAATAGGCAAAGCCCAGTCCGGAGATCGAGCCGCGGAAGCTCCGGTAGCCGGTCTTCTCTACCCGAAAGCACGGCGTGATCGGCAGACCGGCCAGATGCGCGCACATCGAGCCGCCATTGGCGCTGATCGTGCCGGCCGGCAGAGTGGCAAAGCGGGTCTGGCCCTGACCGCGAAATCTGACGGTGCCGACTACGGAGCCGTCGGCGAAAATCCGCCCGCTCCCTGCAGTGCCTTCGAAGCAGGTATAGGAGAACAGCTTTCCGACCACGAAGGCGCGGGCCTGTTCGGGTCCAAGCTCTTCCGCCAGCGCCACGCCGGATCCCAGGATCCCGGCAGCCACTACGCAAGCACCAACAACAGCAACGCGCCGCAACATTGACGACTCCACTGTGGACTTAAGCGCAATGTTAACAAGACTTCTTAACCGTCTCCTTACCATAGCGCCCTCGCAAGATGGCCGAAATTTGTAAGCAGTCCCGGCGTCCTTTACCCGATTTTTACCACAATGCGTCCGCGCACGCGTCCCTCGACGATACGTTGACCGGCGGCGATCACGCCCTCAAGCCCGATTTCGCTGGTCATCGCCGCAAGCTTGCTGCGGTCGAGATCGGTCGCGAGCCGGCGCCACGCTTCTTGCCGGATCGGCAGCGGGCACATGACCGAGTCGATGCCAAGGAGCGAGACGCCGCGTAGAATGAACGGGGCGACGAAGCCCGGCAAGTCCATTCCGCCCGCGAGTCCACAGGCGGCTACGGCGCCGCCGTAGCGGGTCATCGCCAAGACATTGGCGAGCGTGGTCGATCCCACCGCGTCGATGCCACCGGCCCACCGCTCCTTGCCGAGCGGGCGCGGCGGACCGGTCAATTCCTGGCGCTCGATCACCTCCGCGGCGCCGAGCTCTTTCAGATAGGACGCTTCGTCGGAGCGCCCGGTCGAAGCGATGACGCTGTAACCGAGCTTGGCAAGGAGCGCGACGGCGACCGAGCCGACGCCGCCCGCCGCACCGGTGACGACGATCGGCCCGCGCGACGGATTAAGTCCGGCCCGCTCCAACGCCATGACGGCAAGCATGGCCGTGTAGCCCGCGGTGCCGATCGCCATGGCATCGCGCGCAGTGATGCCGGGCGGCAGCCGGACCAGCCAATCGCCTTTGACGCGGGCTCTTTCCGCATAAGCGCCGAGATGGGTTTCGCCCAGACCCCAGCCATTGAGAATGACCTTGTCGCCCGGCTTCCAGCCCGGATGCGACGACGTCTCCACCGTGCCGGCAAAATCGACCCCGGCAATCATCGGGAAACGGCGCACCACCGGCGCCTTGCCGGTGACGGCGAGCCCGTCCTTGTAGTTCACCGTCGAATAGTCGACGCGGACGGTGACGTCGCCGTCCATCAGATCCTTGTCGTCGAAATCAGTCAGCCGCACCGTTTGGCCGGCGTCGGTCTTATCGATGACAATGGCTTTGAAGCTACTCATCGCACGCAATGCACTTTTGACCGGTCTCGCCACGCTAGTTTGTCACGGCAGGGCATGACCGTTCAAGGAACGCGCGTAGCGCCTTCGGGGAGAGCTTATTCCGCCGGCACCAGCGCCGCGCGCGGCACCGGCTTTTCCACGATCGGCATGTTGATCAGCGCCGACAGAAGCCCGAACAGGATCGCCAGCCACCACACCGCGTTGTAGGAGCCGGTGCGATCGAACACCAGGCCGCCGAGCCAGACGCCGAGGAAGCCACCGACCTGGTGACTGAAAAAGGCAAAGCCTGACAGCGTGGCGAGCCAGCGCGTGCCGAACATCAGCGCAATGATGCCGTTGGTCGGCGGCACCGTCGACAGCCACATGAAGCCCATCACCGCGCCGAATGCGATGCACGTCGTTGCCGTGACCGGAAACGAGATGAAGGCGAAGATCGCCATGGCGCGGGTGAAGTAGATGATCGACAGCAGATAACGCTTCGGCATGCGATCGCCGAGCCAGCCGGCGAATACCGAGCCGACAATATTGAACAGGCCGATGGTGGCGATGGTCCAGCCGCCGACTTCCGCCGACAGACCGCGGTCGACCAGGTAGGCCGGCATATGCACGGTGATGAACTGGAGCTGGAAGCCGCAGGTGAAGAAACCGAGCACGAGCAAAATATAGGAGCGGTGAGCGAAGGCTTCCTTCATCGCGTGCCGCAACGACTGCGATGCGCCCTCATGGGTGGCGTGCGACGGCGGCGTCGCCAGAGCGAACGACAGCGGCAGCACGCTGAGCATGGTCACGGCGAAGATCAAGAGCGTCTCTTGCCAGCCCAACGTGTCCATCAGCGCCACGGCGAGCGGCGAATAAAGAAACTGCCCGAACGATCCTGCCGCCGTGCCGAAGCCGAAAGCGCGCGAGCGCCACTGCAACGGGACGGTTTTGGCGAACGCCGCGATCACCACTGGAAAGGAACAGCCGGCAAGCCCGAAGCCGACCAGCACCCCGGCAGTGGCGTCAAGCGTCGTGCCGCTGTCGGCATGCGCCATCAGCGCCAGACCAAGCCCGTACATCAAGGCCCCGCCGCATAGCACCCGGGTGGTGCCGAAGCGATCGGCGATCATGCCGCTGAGCGGCTGGCCGATGCCCCACAGCAAATTCTGCAATGCCAGCGCAAAGGCGAAGACGTCGCGGCCCCAACGATGTTCGGTCGACATCGGCGCTAAAAAGAAGCCGAGCGTCGAGCGCGGACCAAAGGCCACGATCGCGATCAGGCAGCCGGCGCCGATGATCAGTGACGGCGTACGCCAACCGGCCATCTGTGGTGGAGAGGTTTTCATGTCGCCCGGCAGAAAGGAGTCGAAAAGCTCCCCAGCATAGGGCCTTACCCTCAATTGCCCAAACAAAAACGTTCTCCCGCAAAACGTCGGACGCATGGCTGATCCGCGCCGGGCCGGCGGCAATAAAGCGGAGTTTGCCATAGCATCCGGTACCGACTATGGAATCCCCCGCGTTTCGCCTCTACGAACAAAGCCGATTGGATATGTCTTTACTCCGTGCCGACGCCTTCCTGTCGCCGCTCGAGATCGAAGCGGCGGTCACCCGCGCGCTCGAGGAAGACTTGGGCCGCGCCGGCGATATCACCTCGACCGCCACGGTACCGGAGGACGCGCCGGGCCGCGCCATGCTCAATGCGCGGCAAGCCGGCGTGATCGCCGGGCTGCCGCTGGTCGCCGCCGCGTTCCGAAAACTTTCGCCCGACATCGAGATCGATGCGCAGGCGCGCGACGGCGCGGCGATCAGGGCCGGCACCAGGTTGATGACGATCGCCGGCAATGCCCGCGCCATCCTCGGCGCCGAACGCGTGGCGCTGAATTTCCTCGGCCATCTCTCCGGCATCGCCACCGCGACCGCGGCGTTCGCTGCGCGCATCGCCCACACCAAGGCACGCGTCATCTGCACGCGCAAGACTACGCCGGGACTGCGGGCGCTGGAGAAATACGCGGTGCGCTGCGGCGGCGGTTACAATCACCGCTTCGGTCTCGACGACGCCATGCTGATCAAGGACAACCACATCGCGGTGGCCGGCGGCATCGCGGCGGTGCTCGAACGCGCCAAAGCGGCCGCCGGGCATCTGGTCAAGATCGAGATCGAGGTCGATTCGCTCGATCAGTTGCGCCAAGTGCTCGATGCCGGTGGTGCCGACGTCGTGCTGATCGACAATTTCGATCCGGATTCGATGCGCAAGGCCGTCGCCATGGTCGCCGGCCGGCTCGTCATCGAGGCCTCGGGCGGCATCACGCTCGACACCGCCGCGGCGATCGCCGAGACCGGCGTCGATTATCTGTCGTCGGGCGCACTGACCCATTCGGTGACTAATCTCGACGTCGGACTTGATATCGAGATGTGACGATCAGAGCTTCGCGGTCTGCACGCTCTTACCATTCACGGGCGACGCCGCGGCTTGCGGCCCTTTAGGCGCCGCATCGGAGCTTGGCGCCGCGGGCGCTGCCGCAGCAGCAGGACCTGCGGTAGCGGCTTGCGGCTTGTCGGCCGGCGCTTCGGCCTTGACCGCGGCCGGGCTCCAGGTCGGCTCATCGTCGCCCCAGGCACGCGGGCGATAGAAGGTGTGGACGCCGAGCCGGTACAATCTCACCATCTCGTGCACCCAGCTCGGATGCACCCAGTAGGCATGATAATGCGTGGCGTGGCCGATGTCGGCGAGCCAGATCTTGCCGTCGAGCTCGTCCTTGGCGATCTTTTGCGCCTGCTCCCACATGTCCGGCTCATCGATGCGGCTGAGATCTTTGCCTTCGCAGGCGAAGGTGAACTGGCAGGCGAGATGCCGATTCTTGTTCTGGAAGACGACGCCGCAGACGTCGTGCGGGTAGTAGCCGGAGAACACGCGGTTCATCACCACCTGGGCGACGGCTTCCTGGCCGGCAAAGGGTTCGCCGCGCGCCTCGAAATAGATCGCCTCACTCAAGCATTTCTCGGCATGCGCGCGCCCGTCGCCTTGCAGCCCAAGGCGCCGTGCCGGACTCTCCAGGCGGCTGACGTCGTCCTTGCCGGCGACCGATTCTCCGCCCGCTTCTTCGCCGCCCGCATCGGCTGAATAATCCGCGCCCTCCAGCGCCGCGAGCTTGATGCCGGATTCCTCGGACGGCAGTGACAGAATCGGTGCGGCGCCCGGCGCCCAGCTCTCCAGCCTCTCGCGCGAACCGAGCGTACCGGTGCCGAAATAGATCGCCGCGCTGTGGTCGCCGGCATTGTCGTCGAGGAAGGACATTTCCGCCGCTGAAGACTGCCCATCGTCGCCGGCGAAAGCGACGGCATCGTCCGGCGGACGGTCATGTACGATCAGATCGTCGTCGCCATCGTCGGCCACCGGTGCCATCGCGGGAACCATGATCGCAGGAGCCATGGCGGTCGACACCTCGCGATGGATGTCCGTCTGCACCACCTGCGGCGAGGCATCGCTCGCCTGCGAGTGTTGCTGCGTCTGTAGCGGCTGCGGCACTGCGGTCGGCGCCGCTGCGGGTGCCGCGGCCGGCGACGTCGCCGTCGGCGCACTGATCGGCTGCAGCTGCGGCAAATCGGCCGGCACGTTCGGCGCAGGCGCAGCGTCCTTCGACGGCAGGCGGTCGGCCTTGCCGGCGCGATTGACCGTCGGATATTCGATCTGCCGCGCAGGCGCGACCGTCAGCGGCTCGTCGATCTTCCAGGCGTAAGCATCGAGCGTGCGCGGATCGTAATTGACGTCTTGAAAGCCGAGCGGTTCGGGTATGGCGGTGCCGATCGGACGCGTGTAGCTGAAAGTCGCGGCCTGTACGGTGCCGAGCGGCGACGCGATCAGGTGCCAGCTTGTCGAAGCGCCGCGGTCGCGCGCGATGAGCGAGGCGAGATCCTGATAGCCGATTGAGGTCGGCATCAAGGCGATGCAGAATGCGCTGAACCAAAAGCGCGCCGTCGACGGCGCGCTCAAGACCCGGCTACGCGATACCCCGCTACGCGACGCCACAACCACCCCTACGCCCACACGCACGCAACACAACGCGTACACGCTTATGGAAAAGCCACCGCAGTGGCTCGAATGCGACGGGTTTATTTATTGTCGAGTTAACGTTGCGAAGGCGTTAATCGCGCGTGCCGGCGCGGGAATTCGCGGCGGCGTATGCGGTGACGCTTACAGAGAAAGCGCGCAAGTTCCATAAAGTCGTGATTTTGCCGCGGCCCGTTGGAATTTCATTAACCACGATCAAGCGTTGTCGAAGGAACTTTGGCGCGCGACGGATCAGGCCTCGCTCGTCAAATCCTTGCCGAGCGCCGCTTGCGCCGCGGCGAGCCGCGCGATCGGCACCCGGAACGGCGAGCACGACACATAGTCGAGCTTAACCTCGTGGCAGAACGCCACCGACGCCGGATCGCCGCCGTGTTCGCCGCAGATGCCGAGCTTCAGATTTTTGCGCACCTTGCGGCCGCGCTCGACCGCGATGCGGATGAGCTCGCCGACGCCGTCGCGGTCGAGCGAGACGAACGGGTCGGCCGGCAGAATGCCTTTCGCCGTATAGATGCCCAAGAAGCTCGCGGCGTCGTCGCGGCTGATGCCGAACGCGGTCTGCGTCAGGTCGTTGGTGCCGAACGAGAAGAATTCCGCGGTCTCGGCGATTTCGCCGGCCTTGAGCGCCGCGCGCGGCAATTCGATCATGGTGCCGACCTGATAGCTGATTTTGCTCTTGGTCTCGTCGCCGACCATTTTCGCCATGGCGTCGATGCGGTCCTTGACCAGATCGAGCTCGATCTTGGTGGCGATGAGCGGCACCATGATTTCCGGCGCGACCGGCTTGCCGGTCGCGCGCTCCGCTTCGACCGCGGCTTCGAAAATGGCGCGCGCCTGCATCTCGGCGATTTCCGGATAGGCGATGGCGAGGCGGCAGCCGCGAAAGCCGAGCATGGGATTGAACTCGCTGAGCTCCCTGGCGCGGTCGGCGAGTTTTTGCGGATCGGCGCCCATGGCGGCCGCCACTTCGGCGATCTCCTCCTCGCTGTGCGGCAGAAACTCATGCAGCGGCGGATCGAGCAGCCGGATAGTGACCGGCAGGCCGCCCATGATCTTGAACAATTCGACGAAGTCGGCGCGCTGCATCGGCAAAAGTTTCGACAGCGCGGCGCGGCGCGCCTTCTCGTCGCCGGCGAGTATCATTTCGCGCACGGCGCGGATGCGGTCCTCGTCGAAGAACATGTGCTCGGTGCGGCACAGTCCGATGCCCTCGGCGCCGAACCTGATCGCGGCGCGGGCATCGGCCGGCGTGTCGGCATTGGCGCGCACTTTGAGCTTGCGGACCTCGTCGGCCCATTCCATGACGGTGGCGAATTCGCCGGCGAGCGCCGGCTCAAGCATCGCGACCTTGCCGGCGAGCACCTGGCCGGTCGAGCCGTCGATGGTCAGCGTGTCGCCTTTTTTCAAGGTCGTGTTGCCGGCCGTCATGGTCTGGCTGCGATAGTCGACGCGCAGCGAGCCGGCGCCGGAGACGCAGGGCTTACCCATGCCGCGCGCCACCACCGCGGCATGCGAGGTCATGCCGCCGCGCGTCGTCAGGATGCCTTCGGCGGCATGCATGCCGTGAATGTCCTCGGGCGAGGTCTCGACGCGCACCAAAATGACCTTACGCCCCTGGCTTTTGAGAAGCTCGGCTTCCTCGGAAGAAAACACGATCTCGCCCGACGCCGCGCCGGGCGAAGCCGGCAGTCCGCTGGCAATGACTTTGCGCTCGGCGTTCGGGTCGATGGTCGGGTGCAGCAACTGATCGAGCGCGGACGGATCGATGCGCGCCACCGCTTCCCGCTTTGTGATCAATTTCTCCTGCGCCAGCTCGACGGCGATGCGCAACGCGGCCTGCGCGGTGCGCTTGCCGCTGCGGGTCTGCAGCATCCACAGCTTGCCCTGCTCGACGGTGAATTCGAGGTCCTGCATGTCGCGGTAATGTTTTTCCAGCCGGTTGTGGATACGGGTAAGCTCGGCGAAGGCGTCCGGCAGCGCCGCTTCCATCGACGGCTTGTCGGAGCCGGCGTCCTTGCGCGCGGCTTCGGTGATCTCCTGCGGCGTGCGGATGCCGGCGACCACGTCCTCGCCCTGCGCGTTGATCAAATACTCGCCGTACAGCTTCTTTTCGCCGGTCGACGGATTGCGCGTGAAGGCGACGCCGGTCGCCGAGCTCTCGCCCATATTACCGAACACCATGGCCTGGACATTGACCGCGGTCCCCCAGCTTTCCGGAATGCCGTGCAGCCGCCGATAGGTGATGGCGCGCTGGTTCATCCACGATCCAAACACCGCGCCGATCGCGCCCCATAATTGCGCGTGCGGGTCTTGCGGAAACGGCTTGCCGGTCTCCTCCTCGACCCGCTCTTTGTAGCGGGCGATGACCTCCGACCAATCCGAAGCGTCCAGCTCGGTATCGAGCGAGTAGCCGTTCCTGTCCTTGTGATCGTCGAGGATTTCCTCGAAATGATGATGCTCGATGCCGAGCACCACGTTCGAGTACATGTTTATGAAGCGGCGGTAACTGTCCTGGGCGAAGCGCCGGTCGCCGGATTTTTCCGCGAGCGCGTTCACCGTGACGTCGTTGAGCCCGAGATTGAGCACGGTGTCCATCATGCCGGGCATCGAGGCGCGCGCGCCGGAGCGCACCGAGACGAGCAACGGATTCTCCGCGTCGCCGAATTTTTTGCCGGTGATGCGGCCGACGGCGGCGAGCGCGGTCTCGACCTGCGCCTTCAATTCCTTCGGATAGGTTTTGCCGTGCGCATAGAAATAGGTGCAGAGCTCGGTGGTAATGGTGAAGCCGGGCGGTACCGGCAGGCCGAGATGCGCCATTTCGGCAAGGCCCGCGCCCTTGCCGCCGAGGAGGTTGCGCATCGAGGCGCGGCCCTCCGCTTTGCCGCCGCCGAAGGCATAGACCCATTTGCCACGGCTGCCGCCCTGGCCGCTCGATTTCGCCGGGCGTTTGGCCGCAAGCTTGCGCGGCGGCTTGGCGGCGGATTTGGCTGCCGTTTTGGCCTTGGATTTCTTCACCGGCCGGCGGGAGATCTTGGAGCGCGATTTGGCCATATTTTTCTAAAGTGTCGGTTCAACGCAATGCAAACCCCGGCAGGGGCGGATCGCCATTGCCACCCTGTGGCAACTCCTGACGTCGGGCGCAAGCCGCAACGACCCGTCCCTCTTTGCCCCTCACCTTAATGAATAAAGTGATGGATGGAATTGAGGCCAATGAGACCGACGACGATGAGATAGATAGCAACGATAAAATTGAGGAGCCGCGGCACGATCAGGATGAGGATGCCGGCAATGAGCGCGATCAGCGGCGAGATTTCAGTGGCGGTGAGAACCATTGGATGACCTCGGGTTGGGAATGGCTTGGTGGGGAAGCGGCATGGGCAGAAATTGTACAGACTTTAAACGCACAAACCGCCGTTCGGTTCTAGCATGGCGGACCCCATTGGGAACGGTCATGGCCGGCTTGTCCCGGCCATCCACGTCTTTTCGGTCCGCAGTAAAGGAAGACGTGGATGCCCGGCACAAGGCCGGGCATGACGCCCCGGAGGCAGTGCTACCCCTCGATCTTGGAGAAATCGGCCACCGCACGGGTGGCGGCGCGGATTTCGTTGAGGAGTTTCAGGCGGTTTTCGCGCAGTGCCTTATCTTCCACATTCACTGTAACTTTGTCGAAGAAGGCGTCGACGTGCGGGCGTAGTTTCGCCATGGCAGTCATGGCGGCGGCAAAATCCTCTTTTTCGACGGCACGGGTCGCCTCAGCCTTGGCGGTATCGATCGCGCGCGCCAGCGCCTTTTCCTCATCCTGTTTGTAAAGGGATGCGTCCGGCGCGCCGGTATAGTCCCGCGAATTTTTTTTTCCTCGATCCGGATGATGTTGGTGGCGCGCTTGTAGCCGGCGAGCAGGTTTTTGCCGTCCTCGGTCTCGAGGAATTTGCCCAAAGCCTCGACGCGGCGGACGATAAGAAGAAGATCGTCCTGTCCTTCGAGGGCGAAGACGGCATCGACCAGATCGTGTCGAGCGCCCTGCTCGCGGAGCTGGATCTTTAGGCGGTCGGCGAAGAACGCGAGTAGCTCTTTTGCGGCTGGCCACGCGCTCTGTTCAACACGACCAATGACCGAATCTGCATACTCCGTTCTCTGAGCATCATCCGTCGAGGTGCCGGTAGCGGCATAAGCTCGAAGTTCCTCATATGCCCGCTGCGCCAAAATTTCATCACCCTCAAATCTTGCGTACAGAGCCTTTCTTTGCACATCTCGAATTTGTAGAGCCAATTCACCCCATCCGCCCAATGACGCCGTCGGAATTCCTGGCGTCAAGCAGTCGAACGCCTGTCGAACGGACAATCTTAGTAATCGCAAGCGCAATTTATTATCTAGGACGACCCTGATTACCCCCAATGCGCGCCCGTCGTAACGCATACGGGTCCTTGCTCCCCGTCGGCTTCTCATCGATCGCCCAAAACCCAACCAGCGTATCAATCTTGTCGGCAAGCGCGACGGCAACCGATACCGGATCGCTCGGCACCAGATCGTCCGGGCCTTTCGGTTTGTAATGATCCTCGATGGCGTGAGCGACAGCCTCGTCCTCGCCCTGCGCCTCGGCGTAATAGCGGCCGATGAGGCCCTGCAGCTCGGGGAATTCGCCGACCACTTCCGTCAGCAAGTCGGCCTTGCACAGCCGCGCCGCACGTTTTGCTTTAGCCGGGTCGGCGCCGACCAATGGCGCCAATTCGCCGGCCAATCGCTCAATCCGTTCAATGCGCTCGGCCTGCGTGCCCAACTTCTCGTGAAACACGATGTGCTTGAACTTTGGCAGCCGATCTTCAAGCCGCGTCTTTAAATCGGTCTGGTAGAAAAACCGCGCATCCGACAACCGCGCGCGGATGACGCGCTCGTTGCCGGCGACGATGGCTTTGCCGCCGTCCGCCGCCTCCATGTTCGACACCAGCAGGAACTTGTCGACCAGCTTGGCGTGGGCGGCGTCGCGCAACACGAAGCATTTCTGGTTGGCCCGGATGGTGGCGCGGATGACCTCTTCCGGGATCTGCAGGAAGCTCTGATCGAACGAGCCCATCAGCACCACCGGCCATTCGACCAGACCCGTCACTTCGTTGAGCAGGGCTTCGTCCTCAATCACTTCCAGCCCTTGCGCAAAGGCGAGCTGCTTTGCCTCGGTGCGGATGATTTCGCGCCGCCGCTCGGCATCGAGCACCACTTTGGCGCGATCGAGCTTGGCCGCATAATCGGCGAACCGGCGTACCGTGAAGGGCTCGGGCGCCAGGAAGCGATGGCCGCGCGTGACGTTGCCGGCGGCGATGCCGCCGATTTCGAACGCCACCACATCCGGCTCCTCGGTCTCCGGCCCGAAGGTGGCGAGGATGGAATGCAATGGCCGCACCCAGGTGAGCGCGCCGGGCTCCGCCGACGGCGCGCCCCAGCGCATCGATTTCGGCCACGGAAAGCTTTTGATCACCTCTGGCAAAATCTCGCCGATCACCTCGATCGCGGCGCGACCGGGCTTCTCGATCACCGCGATGTAGAAGTCGCCCTTCTTGTCGGGCTGCACTTTCGCTTCGCCGACCGATTTCAGACCGGCGGCCTTGAGGAAACCGGTGATGGCATTGTCCGGCGCGCCGACGCGCGGGCCTTTCTTTTCCTCGCGGATGTCGGGCTGACGCACCGGCACGCCATGCACCGACAAAGCAAGCCGCCGCGGCGTGACGAATGCCTTGGCGCCTTCGTAGACGAGCCCGGCGCTCGACCAGCCGGTCGGTGACGGCTTTGCGCAAATCATCCGCGGCCCGGACCTGCATCCGCGCCGGGATCTCTTCGGAGAACAGTTCGAGCAGAAGATCGGGCATCATGGCAATTGTTTATGGCTGCCGTCGCACATCGGCTGATGCTGCGAGCGCTTGCAGGCGCAGAACCAGACTTCCTCGTTTGAAGTCGCCTTCCATTCCTGCGGCCGGAATTCGGTGCCCTTATGCGAGCCGTCGCAGAATGGCTGCGATTTCGAGCGCCCGCAGGCGCACCACCAATAGCTCTCGCCGGCCACGACATTGATGGGCAGCGGACGCCGCCCGCCGATTTCAGGTTCGCTCATCTCGCCCTCTCCGCTCCGCGCATTTTACTTCTCCGCTCCGTTGACGCTTTTCCCGCCGCCTTCGGTCGCGAGCCACGCTTGCCCGCAGCCGCGCGCTAATTCACGCACCCGCAGAATATAGCTCTGCCGCTCGGTGACCGAAATCACCCCGCGCGCGTCGAGCAGATTGAAGACGTGGCTCGCCTTGATGCACTGATCGTAAGCCGGCAGCGCCAAACTGGCGTTGCGCTCGTCGCTTAGCGCCGTTCTGCCAGCCGCCGTCAGATATTTTTGCACGCTTCCTCCGCCATGCGGAACTGCTCGAACAGCATGTCGGTGTCCGCATATTCGAAGTTGTAGCCGGGAATATTCCTGCTCGGCCTGCAGAAACACGTCGCCATAGCTCACCTTTTGCGCGCCGTCGCGGCCGTTGAAATTGAGCGCAAAGACGTTCTCGACGCCCTGCACATACATCGCCAGCCGCTCGAGGCCGTAAGTGAGTTCGCCGGCCACCGGCGCGCATTCGAAGCCGGCGACCTGCTGGAAATAAGTGAATTGCGAGACCTCCATGCCGTCGCACCAGCACTCCCAGCCGAGACCCCAGGCGCCAAGCGTGGGGCTTTCCCAGTCGTCCTCGACGAAGCGGATGTCGTGAATCTTCGGATCGATGCCGATGGCGTAGAGCGATTTCAGATAAAGCTCCTGCAGATCGTCCGGCGACGGCTTGAGGATGACTTGAAGCTGATAGTAGTGCTGCAAGCGATTGGGGTTCTCGCCGTAGCGGCCGTCCTTGGGCCGCCGCGACGGCTGCACATAGGCGGCGTTCCACGGCTTCGGCCCGAGCGCCCGCAGCGTCGTCGCCGGATGGAAGGTGCCGGCGCCAACCTCCATGTCGTAGGGCTGCAAAATGACGCAGCCCCAATCCGCCCAATAGCGCTGCAAGGCAAGAATGAGCCCTTGGAACGAGCGCTCGGGACGCATGTAGGGCGGCAGATCGTCGGTCATGGGCCGTTGTTGGTGGAACGCCCGGGCAAGGTCAAGCCCGCCGGCGCCGCAAAGTATCAGAGATCGAGCATCAAGACTTGCCCCGCGATTCCTGATACGGCAATTCGCGCAAACAAAGGTCCGTCAGGGAGGAAAGTGTGGGTAGGATTCGAGCCGTTCTGATCGGCATGGCCGCGCTTTTGGCGGCCGCCGCGCCGCAGATCGCCAAAGCGCAGGATTTCCCCACCCGGCCGGTCCGTATCGTGGTGGCGTTTCCGCCCGGCGGACCGACCGATTTCGTCGGCCGCGTCATCGCCGACAAGATGACGCAACTGCTCGGCCAGCGCGTCTATATCGACAACAAGGCCGGGCGCCAACGGCACGCTCGGCGGCGGCGACGTCGCCAAATCCGACCCCGACGGTTATTCGCTGTTTCTCACCACCGCCGGCGCGGTGACGGTGTCGCCGCATATCCAGGCCAATATGCCGTTCGATACTTTCCGCGACTTCGCGCCGGTCGCGCTCGTCACCAAGGTCACCGAAGTGCTGGTGGTGTCGCCGAAGCTCGGCGTCAAATCGGTCAAGGATCTGGTCGCGCTCGCCAAGGAAAAGCTGGGAGCGGTGACCTTTGCCTCGACCGGCATCGGCTCGCCGCCGCACCTCGCCCAGGTGCTGCTGGCCAATGCCGCGGGCGTGAAATTCCTCCACGTGCCCTATCGCGGCGCGGCGCCGGCGCTGACCGATCTCCTTGCCGGCCAGGTGCAGGTGGTGTCGCTCGACATGCCGGTGGTGATCGCGCAGATCCAAGCCGGCAATCTGTTGCCGATCGGCGTGGCATCGGACAAACGCGACGCGCTGTTGCCGGACGTGCCGACGCTGGCCGAGCAGGGTTATCCGAACACCGACGCCTCGAACTGGTATGGACTGTTGGCGCCGGCGAAGACGCCGCCGACGGTGATCGCAAAGCTGAACAAGGCGGTCAACGATGCGCTCAACGATCCGGCGGTGCACGACAAGCTGGTCGAGACCGGCGCAACACCGGTCGGCGGCACGCCGCAATCATTCGGCACTTTCCTCAAGGCCGAATACGACAAATGGGGCCGCGTCGTCGCAGCGAACGGCATCAAGGAATAGCGGGGCCCGCGGTACTCCGCTCGTCCCCGCGAAAGCGGGAACCCAGTGTTGGATTTCCCGCTTACGCGGGAATGAGTGGCGTCGTCACCCCGGCCGGTATTCCCCGGTTTTCGGATCGGGTTTCAATTGCGGCAAGCGCGAGCGGTCGGGCGGCTCGGCCGAGGTCCGGGCCCGCACTTCATCGAGCTCGGTATTGACGCGTTGCACCTCGCGGGCGCACCAGCGCACCACGACCGCCGCTCCCATGACTCCAAGCGCGAACACGATAAGTGGCGGCATGGTCGCCCTCCAAGAGGCGGATTTCAGAGACCATAACGCGCCCATAGAGCGCGTGCTTCAAGTGCCGAAATCAAATCATCGGCAAGACCGGCTTTGCCGCCGAGCTGCATCGCTTCGCCCGGCGCAACACCCAAAAGGCGCCGGCCCAGCAAGCCGCGCTCGGCTGCGATCAAGGGTGTCGCCACTTTCTCGCCAAATCGTTGCCGCAGCACGGCGCGCAAATCGCCGATGGCATCGACCAGGCCCAATTCCAAGGCCTTCCGGCCGGTCCAATATTCGCCGGAGAATAAGTCATTTTCCGGACCTTTGAGTTTGGCGCCGCGCCGCGCTTTGACGAGCGCGATGAAGTCTTCGTGGATGTCGCGCTGCAACTTCTTCAAGCGTTCGACGTCGTCGGGATTTTCCGGCAGGAACGGATCGAGCATCGCCTTGTGCTCGCCCGAGGTATAGAGCCGGCGCTCGACGCCGATCTTGGCGATCAGCTTGTCGAAGCCGAACGAGCCGCCGACGACCCCGATCGAGCCGACAATGGAGTATGGATCGGCGACGATCTCGTCGCCGGCACAGGCGATCATGTAGCCACCCGACGCGCCGGCGTCTTCCACGAAGGTAATAACTTGCCGCTTGTGTTCCTCGGCGAGCTCGCGAATGCGCCGAAAGATAAGGTGCGATTGCACCGGCGAGCCGCCCGGCGAATTGATGCTGACCGCGACCGCCGCAGCGCGGCGTGTGGCAAACGCGCGCTCAAGCGTTCGCGCGACACCGGCCAACGACAGGCCCGGCCGCAGCGGCGTCGAGAAGCCGATAACGCCGGTAAGCCGCACTACCGGCACGATGGGGCGGTCAAAGCGAAAACGCTGGGGAATGAGCGGGCCGAGTGCGCCAATAGTACGGCGAGCGAGAGCGCGGACGCCGTTTTCAGTTGCTGCAGCCGGCCCAGGTTCGGTCATGGAAAGGTCAAATAGGCCTGATCACATCAACGCTCAAGTAATCAACGCTCAAGTAACCATTTCTTAATGCATGGAACGCTTTTTGCTTCATCTGGTTTGCCACAAATAACGGCGGAGACGCATACGTGAGCAAGATCGAATTCCTGGTGATGCTTATCAGCGTATTTGTAGGCCTTTCCTACATTCCGGTTCGCACCGAAGCGAAGAAAGTCGTGCCGGGCCGCCCTGTTCGCTATCAGCGCGATGCCTAAGGGCTGGGCAGCAGTTCGCGCCTAATTCCGTGTTTTAATTCCGGGAATCGACGTTCAGTTCCAGTCAGGTCTTACGGGAATGGCAGAGCGGCGCCGTCGCGTAATACGGCCTCGGTCTCCGGCGTCGGCTTACCGTTTTTATCGGCGAGGATGAGGCCGGGCAAAAGCGACAGCGCCGCTTTGCTGCCCTTGACCGCGCGCACCAAGACGCGGATCGCCGCCGTGTCCGGCTTGGGATAGATCGGCAAGATGCCGATGGCGGCAAAATCCGCGGCCAGCGCCGCAAGCACATCGCTCAGTCCGTCGGCACGCCAGATCAGCGCCACCGTGCCGCGCGGCACCAGAAGCCGCGCCGCCGTGCCAAGCCACACCGCAAGCGTCTCAGGCGAACCGGTGCGCGCGGCATGACGGCTGCGGACCGGCGATGCATTTTGCGGCGCGTTGAACGGCGGATTCATCAGCACACAATCCGCCGATCCTGCCAGGAGCCCGGCGGCGGCAAAGGCGGCGGCAGGCGCTGCAACGTCGAGACATACCGCGCGCACGCGCGCGGCAAGCCGGTTATGGGTGGCGTTTTCTTGCGCCAGCGCCGTGAGCGCCGGATCGATCTCGACCAGCGTGACGGCCAGCCCCTCGACACGGCGCGCCAAAGCGAGCCCCGCCGCGCCGACGCCGGCGCCGAGCTCGACCGCGTGCTCGTCCGGCTGCGCCGGCGTCGCGGCCGCGAGCAAAATCGAATCGTGGCCGAAACGGTGGCCGCGCAGCGGCTGGCGCAAAATCAGCCGGCCGCCGAGCGCGGCGTCCTCGCTGGTCGCACTGCCGTCAGCGATCATCGGCGCGCAGCTCATGGCCGAAGCCCGCGTCCTGCAACAGCCGTCGCGCCGCGTCGACCTGATCGTCGGCAACCAGAATGCGCCGCGGGAAGATGCCGATCGAGCCTTCCATCACGCTCATGTTCTGATCGAACACCAGGTGCTCGATATGCGCGCCGTCGAGCAGCGCTCCAATCGCGGAAATCAGCACCGCGTCGTTGGTACGAACCAGCTCGCGCACCGGATCAGCTCCGTCGCCGTTCCTCGCCCGGCGCGCGCAAGGCGAGGTAGGCCATGAGCTTCGCCTCGCGCCGCCCGCGCGTGACCGTGTCGAGTATCAGGCCGCAAGCGAACGACAGGAAGGCGAGCAGCATCAAGCCGGTGGACAGCACCGCGGTCGGCAATCGCGGCACCACGCCCTCCTGAACGTAGGTGATGACGATCGGGATGGCGAGCCCGATCGAAACGATGACGAGCGCCAGGCCGAAAGCGCCGAACAGCGGCAGCGGCCGTTCGGCGCGGTAAAGCTTCAACACCGTCCACAGAATGCGAAAGCCGTCATGCCAGGTCGACAGCTTCGACGCCGAGCCTTCGGGGCGCGAATAATACGGCGTCACCAGCTCGCCGACCGGCAATTCGAGCTCAAGGGCGTGCACGGTCAATTCGGTCTCGATCTCGAAGCCGCCGGACAGAATCGGAAACGATTTGACGAAGCGACGCGAGAACACGCGATAACCCGACAGGATATCGCTGAAGGCGCGACCGAAAATATGCGCGACAAACCCGGTCAACAGCCGGTTGCCGGCGCGGTGGCCGGGCCGATAGGCCGCCTCGTCGCGGTCCATGCGACACGCCACGACCATGTCGAGCCGATCCTCGACGAGTTTTGCGATCATCGCCAGCGCGCTTGGCGCATCGTAGGTCGCATCGCCGTCGACCAGCACATACAGATCGGCTTCGATGTCATTGAACATCCGTCGCACCACGTGACCCTTGCCCTGATGGGCCTCGCGACGAACCACGGCACCGGCTTGCCTGGCGGCCGCAACGGTGCCGTCGGTCGAATTGTTGTCGTAAACATAGATGGCGGCCGCCGGCAGTGCGTGACGAAAGTCGGCAACCACTTTGGCGATGGCGTGTTCTTCGTTGTAGCACGGCACCAGGACCGCCACCTCCAATGGGGCGACGTCGTGGCGGCCAATACCTAGGGTCTGGGCGAGGTCATTGCTCGGCATAGCGTTTTCTTGCCCCTCCCGGTCAGCCTATGGCATGAGCGTTACCGATGGATTGACCTGACGCCGACCAAATTATACATGCCGCCGCGATAGCGACGGCCATACTTGTCGTGTCACCATAGCGTTTCTATGCTCTGCCGTCCCGCCTGGAGAGTGATCTCGTGGCCGTAATTGTCCCGTTCGAAGCGCCCGAGCCGTCGATCGAGCCGCTGGTCGATCTGGTCGCCGCCGATATGGAGCGCGTCAACACAACCATCATCTCGCGTACCGGATCGGACGTGACGATGATCCCGGAAGTGGCCAACCATCTCATCAATTCCGGCGGCAAGCGACTGCGGCCGATGCTCACTTTGGCGCTGGCGCGGCTGGTCGGCTATGCCGGCGACGGCCACATCAAGCTCGCCGCCGCGGTCGAGTTCATGCACACCGCGACGCTTCTCCACGACGACGTGGTCGACGAGAGCGAGCTGCGGCGCGGGCGGCTCGCCGCGCGCATGCTCTGGGGCAATGAGGCGAGCGTCCTGGTCGGCGATTTCCTGCTCGGCCAGGCGTTCAAGATGATGGTCGAGGTCGGCAGTCTCAAGGCGCTCGAAATTCTCGCCGCCGCCGCGGCGGTGATCGCCGAGGGCGAAGTCATGCAACTTGCCGCCGCCAAAAACACGGCGACCACAGAAGATGAATATATCGCCGTGATCCGCGCCAAGACCGCGGAATTGTTCGCCGCGGCTTGCGAAGTCGGCCCGGCGCTGTCGGTGCGGCAGAAGGCCGAGCAGGCGGCCAGCCGCTCGTTCGGCATGAATCTCGGCATCACCTTCCAACTGGTAGACGACGTGCTCGACTATGGCGGCGCCGCGTCGCGTCTCGGCAAGAACATCGGCGACGATTTCCGCGAGGGCAAGATCACCCTGCCGGTGGTGCTTGCCTTCCGTCGCGGCAGCGACGAGGAGCGCGAGTTCTGGCGGCGCACGCTGGAACGCGGCGAGACCAAAGACAGCGATCTCGACCACGCCATCGGACTGATGGCCAAACATCGCGCGCTGGAAGACACGATCGGCCGCGCCCATCACTACGGCGCCATCGCCCGCGACGCGCTCGCGTTATTTCCCGATTCGGCCATGAAGGCGGCGCTGGTCGAGACCGTGAACTTCTGTATTGCGCGGACGCATTAACATCGCTTCCGTCATTCTCCTGAGAATTGAAAGACTTACCCGCCGCAGCGGATGGAACTCGCGCGCCTTCCGCGGCGTTGTGTTGTGTTGCGAGCAAAGCCATTGGCGCGAGCCGACCTATGCAATCTCACGATCCGCCCCCGGAGGACATTCGAGATTCACAGTCGGCCGAGCCGCCCCGTGCCGACGACAGCCCCGAAACTGCCGCGATCGACACTCTGCCGGCCTCGCTCCTGGTGAAAGCGCTGGTCAGGCGGCTAACCCAGTTTGGGCGCGGCCACGCGCTTCGTGCCGGCAACGCCGTTTCGCGGCTGCGTTCCAATGCCGCGTCGCTGCGCCGCTCTGCAACCGACCGCCTGCATGTGCGCAGCGATGCATCCGGCGATGCGGCCCGGCGGATGGTCCGTCCTCGCCGCGGCTTCGCTATCGCAGCACTCGTTCTTGCAATCCCCACGGTCTACCTCGTCTATTGCCTCCTCACGATTCCGTTCGCCGGCGCCGCCGCAGTCCAGCCGGTGCCAAGCGCAATGGTGTTTGAGGGCGAAGACGGTCAGCCCTTTGCGACCCGCGGTGTCCTCAAAGGCCAAGCCATCGCGGCGGATCATTTGCCGCCGCTCCTCACCAAGGCCGTGGTCGCCATCGAGGATCGACGGTTCTACGAGCACGGCGGCATCGACCTTCGCGCCATTCTTCGGGCGAGCTGGAACGACGTGACCGGCCACAATCTGCAAGGCGCCAGCACCATCACGCAGCAATTGGCGCGCCGGCTTTATCTCACCCCGGACCGCACGCTCAAACGCAAGGTGCAGGAGGCGGCGCTCGCCGAATGGCTCGAGCTGCGCTACTCGAAAAACCAGATTCTCGCGCGTTATCTCAACACCGCCTATTTCGGCGACGGCGCCTACGGCGCCGACTCCGCGGCGCAACGCTATTTCGGCAAAACTGCGCAGCAACTCTCGCTTGGCGAAGCGGCGATGCTGGCCGGCCTGATCAAGGCGCCGTCGCAACTCGAGCCCGATCGCAACCCGGCGGGAGCGCGGGAACGGGCGGCGGCGGTTCTCGATGCGATGGTGCAATCCGGAGCGATCACCCGGCAACAAGCGGATGCGACGCACGAGGCTCCCGCGTCCCTTCACTTGGCTGCACAGACGCCGCCGGGCGACAACTACTTTCTCGATGCCGCCGCAACCGATGTCAAAGCGCAGGTCGGACAGACCACCGACGATCTGACGGTTGCGACAACGCTCGATCCGCGGCTGCAGCGGATCGCCGAGAACGCCGTCGCGCGGCACCTGGAAGTCGCGGGCAAGGCAAAAAACATCCAGCAGGCCGCGCTCGTCGCCTTGCGACCCGATGGTGCGATCCTCGCCATGGTCGGCGGGCGCGACTACGACCAGAGTCAATTCAACCGGGTGACGCAAGCGCGGCGGCAACCCGGCTCGCTGTTCAAGGCCTTCGTCTACTTGACCGCCTTGCGCAAAGGCTACACGCCGGATTCCGTGCTTGTCGATCAACCCGTGCGGATCGGCGATTGGGAGCCCGACAATTACGGCGACCGCTATCTGGGGCCGGTCACGCTGCGCACCGCTTTCGCGCATTCGCTCAACAGCGTCGCCGTGCAACTGGGGCAAGCCGTCGGCATTCCAGCCGTGATCGACACCGCCAAGCAATTCGGCATCCGCTCCGAAATCCCCGCTGTGCCGAGCGTCGCGCTTGGCTCAGGCGCGGTCACGCCGCTCGAAATGACCCGCGCCTTCGCCACCATCGCCACCAACACGGCCGGCGTCGACAGCTACTCGGTGCGCTCGATCGGCGACGACGGCAAAGTCGTCTACACCAGGCCGGCAGAGGCCAAGGGCACGATCGACACTCCGGCGATTCACGCCGAGATGCTCGATTTGTTGTCAAGCGTGGTGCGCGGCGGAACCGGAACGGCGGCCCGGCTCGACCGGCCGGTGGGCGGCAAAACCGGCACGTCGGAAGATTATCGCGACGCATGGTTCGTCGGCTTCACCTCCGATCTGGTGGTCGGCGTGTGGGTCGGCAATGACGACAATTCGCCGATGAACGGCGTCGTCGGCGGCAGCGTGCCGGCGGCGATCTGGCACGATTTTGTCGGCGCCGCCGAACCGCTGCTGCAGGGGACCGATGCCCCTGGCACGGCGACGATCAGCTTCAATACGGCCGCGGAGACGGTGGTGGGCGGCAATTTCGGCAATAACGAAAACTACAGCCGCTTCCCGTTCGGCGGCCGCCGGCCATTCCGCCTGTTCTGGTTTCGGTTTTAATCAGCCGGCACCGAGCTTGCAGGCCTTGACCCACCAGCGCGGATATTTGCCGCCAAGCGCGAGCGCCGCTCCTTCCGCCGCCTCGCTCGAATCAAAGAGACCGAAGCAAGTGGCGCCCGAGCCGGACATGCGCGCCAGCCGGCAACCTTGATGGGTGCGCAATGCGGCGAGCGCCTCGGCAATGACAGGCGCAAGTTTGACCGCCGGTTGTTCGAGATCGTTCGCGTCGCGCGCCAGCAATTCGAGCAAGGCCGTGCCGTCCGCAATCTTTTCGAGCGCGCCGACATCGAGCGGCGCAGCCGCATGGTCGTTTCTTGTCCAGGCGGCGAAAACGTCCTTCGTCGGTACCGCGACGCCGGGATTGATTAGCACCGCGGCAAAGCGGTGGCAGGCGGAGCGGCGCCGATAGTTTTTCGCCGATGCCGCCCATCAGCCGCGGCCGCGGATCGAGACAGACCGGCACGTCGGCGCCGGTTGAGCGGGCGGCGTCGTAGAGGCGCGGATCGTCGCTCGCAAGCTCATTTACCCGCGCCAATAGCCGCAGCGCCGCCGCCGCGTCGGTCGAGCCGCCGCCTATCCCGGCAGCCGCCGGCAAATTCTTTTCCAGGTCGAACGCGCCGGCGACGATATCGGGCAGCCGCGCCGCGAGCGCGCGCGCCGCCTTGATAACGAGATTGTCGGCATTGCTGCCGGCCGACGCCGCGCGCGGTCCGCCGACCGAAAGGGTCAGCGCGCCGCCCGGCGTCAACGTCAACCGGTCGGCGACGTCGGCGAAGACCACCAAGCTTGAAATTTCGTGATAGCCGTCGGCGCGGCGACCAAGCACCCGCAGCGTCAGATTGACCTTCGCCGGCGCGTTCTCAACGAGCGAAACGAGCAAGGCGGATGCTCAGCCGCCGTTGCCGGTCTTCTTGGCCTTCTCGGCGTCCGCAGCGGAATTGCTTTTGCCGCTGTCGGTCGCGGCGTTCGGCTTGCTGTTATCGGCCGCCGAAGACGTGTTGTCCGCGGGCAGACCATGCTCGAGCTTGGCCTGGATCTTCGGCAAATCTTCCGGTTCGGGCTTCAAATCCACGGCCTGCGACCACTGGAAATGCGCTTCGAGCCTGCGCCCGACCCGCCAATAAGCGTCGCCGAGATGATCGTTGATGGTCGGATCCTCGGGCTTGAGCTCGACCGCGCGCTCGAGGTTCTTCACCGCCTCGTCGTAATTGCCGGTGCGGAAATAAGCCCATCCCAGCGAATTGACGATATAGCCGTCGTCCGGCCGCTGCTCGACGGCCTTGCGGATCATGTCCATGCCTTGGTCGAGATGGACGCCTTTGTCGACCCAGGAATAGCCGAGATAATTCAGCACCAGCGGCTGATCGGGATAAAGCGCCAGCGCCTTCTTCATGTCGGCTTCGGCCAGCGGCCACTGGTCGCGAGCGCTCGTAGCAAATGCCGCGGAAATAGAACATCACCCAGTCCGACTTCTGCGGGTCCGGCACCGCATCGATGGCTTTGCCATAGGTTTTGGCGCAGTCGGCGAACTCCTTGTGGCCGCGCTGAACGTTGCCGAGCTCGATAATGGCCTCGGTGTCTTTGGGATTGGCGGCGATGACCTTGGTCGAGCAGCTTCTTGGCCTCGTCGGTGCGATCGAGCGTATCGAGATCGACCGCCATCTGGATTTCGGCGTTGCGCGACAGCGGCGAACTCGCCGGCACCCGTTCGTAGGCCTTGATCGCGAGGTCGGGCTTCTTGAGGTCTTCGTAGAGATCGCCAAGCGACAGCAGCGCCATGGCGTGCGACGGCTCGAGATAGAGCGCGAGCTGCAGGTAGATGAGCGCCAAATCCTCGCCGCCGCGCCGTCCGATCGAAGCGCCGAGTCCGTACAAGGCCTCGGCGGCGCCGGCCTGCGGCGTTTCGACCAGCGGCGGCAGCTTCTGGCCGTCTGAAATCTGCTTTGATCTCCTCGATTGATCACCGGATGGTTCGGCAGCTCCTTGGCGAAATCCTGATAGACCTTCAGCGCGTCGTCCTTGCTGCCGGTGCGTGACAGATACCGGCCATAGGCTTGCACCGTCCGCAGCGCCGTCGGATCGGCCTTATAGGCGCTGGCGAAGCGCTTGCCCGCGGCCTTGGTGTCGTGAGCGGCGTCGAGGATGAGGCCGGCATGCAGGTCTTTGAAAATGCCGTACCAATCCGGTCCCGACAGCTTGTCCAGGGTGTCGATCGCCGCGTGCGTGTCGCCTGCGCCGGCAAGCGCCCAGGCCGACAACAGCGTCGCGGTCAGATCGGTGACCGGACCGCGCACCGACTGCGAAAAGTCGTCGCGAGCCGCCGCGTAATGCTTTTTCTTCAGCTCCCGAATGCCGACGACAAGCCGCGAAATCCGATCGCTGTGATCGATCGCCAGCAACCGGTCGGCGAGCTTGCTGGCGCCGTCGATATCGCCGTCGCTCAGCTCGGAGAGAAAAGCGCGGCTCAGCAGATCGGGATTGTGCGGATCGAGCTTCAACACGTCCAGGTAATAGGTCGCCGCCGCGCCCTCGTCGCGCTCCGCCGAAGCGTGCCGGGCGGCGAGATAACTGCCGGCGGCGTTGTCGGGCGACAGTTGCTCCTGTGCCGGCGTCTCGGCGGCGAGCGCGGAGGACAGACCGAAAGCGAAGGCGATACCGAGAAGGGCGGCATGCCGGGGCAGCAAATAAATCACGAGATCTCCATTGGCGAATTGTTTCGGCTGGCGGAACTCGATCGGCAAAGCGGGAATCGAAGCGCCCGGCCCTCTAAGCAGCGCGAGAATGATCCTTTTGCCGCGACGCCGCAAGGACACAAAGTCCGGCCCCGCCCGCGCGCATTCCCGCGCCGAACGTGGGCCTTTAGGCCTCAACGGCGGCGAAATCGCGGCATTGCCGCCGCGTGACGGATCGCCCGATCACATATTCGGATAATTCGGGCCGCCGCCGCCTTCGGGCGGCACCCAGGTAATGTTCTGGTTCGGGTCCTTGATGTCGCAGGTCTTGCAGTGGACGCAGTTCTGCGCGTTGATGACGAAACGCGGCTGGCCCGCCTCCTCGACCCATTCATAGACGCCGGCCGGGCAATAGCGCGCCGACGGACCGGCATAGACGTCGTGCTCCGACGACTTTTGCAGAGCCGGATCGCGCACCAGAAGATGGACCGGCTGATCCTCCTCATGATTGGTGTTCGACAGATAGACCGACGATAGCCGGTCGAAGGTCAGCTTGCCGTCGGGCTTGGCATAGGCGATGCGGCGGCACTGCGAAGCCGGCTGCAGCGTCGCGTAATCGGGCTTGCCGTGCTTGAGCGTGCCGAACAGCGAAAAGCCCAAGGTGTTGGTCCACATATCGAGCCCGCCGAGCGCGATGCCGGCGAAGGTGCCGAACTTGGACCAAAGCGGCTTGGCGTTGCGCACCCGCCAGAGATCGCGCCCGATCGGCGAAGCGCGCCACGCATCTTCGTAAGCGGTGAGTTCGTCATTGCCGCGCCCGGCGGCAAGCGCCGCGGCGACATGCTCGGCCGCCAGCATGCCCGACAGGATGGCGTTGTGCGAGCCCTTGATGCGCGGCACGTTGACGAAGCCTGCGGCGCAGCCGACAAGCGCGCCGCCCGGAAAGACGAGCTTCGGCACCGACTGCCAGCCGCCCTCGGTGATGGCGCGCGCGCCGTAGCAGATGCGTTTGCCGCCGGCGAAGGTGTCGCGGACCAGCGGATGCGTCTTGAAGCGCTGAAATTCCTCGAACGGCGACAGATACGGGTTGCGGTAATTGAGGTGGACGACAAATCCGACGGCAACGAGGTTGTCGTCGTAGATGATAGAGGAACGAGCCGCCGCCGGTGGCGTTGTCGAGCGGCCAACCGAGCGTGTGCTGCACCAGGCCTTTTTGAAAGCGCTGCGGCGCGACCTGCCAGAGCTCCTTCAGCCCGATGCCGAATTTTTGCGGCTCGCGATCGCCGCCAAGCGCAAAGCGCTCGATCAATAGCTTGGACAGGCTGCCGCGCGCGCCTTCGGCGAACAGCGTGTACTTGCCGCGCAGCTCCATGCCGCGGGCAAAACCGGATTTGTGGTGGCCGTCCTTGCCGACCCCCATATCGCCGGTGGCGACGCCGGCGACCGCATCGTTCTCGAACAGGACTTCCGCGGCGGCGAAGCCCGGATAGATTTCGACGCCCAAAGCTTCGGCCTTTTTCGCGAGATAGCGGCAGACGTCGCCGAGCGAAGCGATGTAATTGCCGTGATTGCTCATCAGCGGCGGCATCAAGGCGAGCGGCAGGCGCAAGCGCGCCCGGACGCGCCCAGCGCGTAAAAGCGATCGGCGGTCACCGCGGTCTTGAGCGGGGTTTCTTCGCTGCGCCATTCCGGGATGAGGCGATCGAGGCCGATGGGGTCGATCACCGCGCCGGACAGGATATGGGCGCCGACCTCGGAGCCTTTCTCCACCACGACGACGGATCTATCCGGCGCGACCTGCTTGAGCCGGATCGCCGCGGCGAGCCCGGCGGGCCTGCGCCCACGATCACGGTGTCGAATTCCATCGCCTCCCGGGCCGGAAGCTCCACTGTGTTCATGGCCTGCTCCGTATCCCGGACGGTTGACGCCGATTGTTCGCGAAATTATTGCGATGACGGTACCGGGCAAATTGCCGCGAAGAAAGCCGCGGAACACAATTGGTTCCCCAGACCAAAGACGCGCGCGAGCTTCTCGCCTTTTATCTCGACGCCGGCGCCGACGCGCTGATCGGGGAAGAGCCGGTCGACCGCATGGCGGAAACGCCTCCGCCTGAAAGGGCCGGGCCGGCCGCCGGGGCGCGCGTGTCGAGCGAAGGCGCGGCGGAGGATGGCAGCCAGCGTGGCCCCCTCCCGGACCGAGTTCGTCAATTCAACCAGTCCCGTTCGGCCGAGCAACGGGCGCGCACGCCGCCCGCACCGCCACCCACCCCCGAAGCCGCGGTCATGGCGGCGCGCGAGGCGGCCGGACGGCGCAGACGCTGGACGAGCTGCGAGCGCTGCTCGAGACGTTCGAAGGCTGCGCCTTGCGCTCAACCGCGACGCAGCTCGTTTTCGCCGACGGCACTGCCGGAAGCCGTGTCATGTTCGTCGGCGAAGCCCCCGGCTTCGACGAAGATATCGCCGGCCGCCCCTTCGTCGGCCGTTCCGGAAAGCTGCTCGACCTGATGATGGCCGCGATCGGGCTCGATCGCACGAGCGCCTACATCGCCAATGTCGTGCCGTGGCGGCCGCCGGGCAATCGCACCCCGACGCCGCAGGAAACCGCCATCTGCCTGCCGTTCATTCGCCGCCAGATCGAATTGGCGAACCCCGATTTTCTGGTCTGCCTCGGCGGCCCGGCCATGCAGACGCTGCTTTCCATCAAGGAGGGCATTACGCGCACGCGAGGACGGTGGTTTCCCTACGACACCGGCACGCGCGAAATCCGCGCGCTGGCGACCTTCCATCCCGCATTTCTGCTGCGCAGCCCTTTGCAAAAGCGCTTCGCCTGGCGCGATTTCTTGGCGCTGAAGAAGGCGTTGGCGACATGACAGCGCGCTTGTCTAGAACGCCACCAAAAGCGCACCCGGCCGCCACCAAGAGAATACCGAACCAATTCACGATAGTGAGCCGTTCGCCGAGAAACACGACGCCGAACACGGCGACCAGCACGACGCTCAATTTGTCGATCGGCGCCGACTTGCGCCGCATTGCCGAGCTTCAGCGCGCGAAAATAGCACAGCCACGATGCGCCGGTGCCCGAGCCCCGACAGCAACAGGAACAAATAAGTGCGCCCGGAAATGTCCGCCGGATTCTGAAATTGCCGTGTCGCGTAAACGATCAGCGCCAGCACGCAGACGACGACGATGGTGCGAATGAAGGTCGCGAGATCGGACGGCACGTTCTCGACGCCGATCTTGGCGAAAATAGCCGTAAGCGCGGCGAACACCGCCGACAGCAGCGGCCCACATCTGCCAGGACTGGACCCAATTCGACAAACTTGCGGCATTCATCGCACAACCGTCCTTCGTCTATCCGACCGCGAATTTGAGCGCGAAGACAAGCGCCAGCACCAACACCGCCGGTTTGGCGTCGGCGAACTTGCCGGAAATCAGCTTCGCCAGCGCATAGGTGATGAAGCCGAGCCCAATTCCCGGTGGCGATCGAATAAGTGAGCGGCATTGTGACTGCCGCGATCACCGCCGGCGCCGCTTCGGTGATGTCGTCCCAATCGATCTCGGCGAGGCCGCGCGCCATGATGCAGGCGACATAGAGGAGCGCCGCCGACGTCGCATAGGCCGGCACCATGCCGGCGAGCGGCGCGAAGAACAGCGCGAGCAGGAAAAAGATCGCGACAAAGAAGGCGGTCAGGCCGGTACGGCCGCCGGCCGAGACGCCGGCCGCGCTTTCGATATAGCTCGTCGTCGTCGAGGTGCCAATCAGCGAGCCGAACATGGCGGCAAAGCTGTCGGCGATCAGCGCCTGACGCATCCGCGGCAAGTTACCGTCCTTGTCGGTCAGGCCGGCGCGATGGGTAACGCCGATCAGCGTTCCGGCATTGTCGAATACGTCGACGAACAGGAAGCTCAGGATCACGATCAAGAAGGAGCCTTCGGCGATGCGGGAGAAATCGAGCTTCAGGAACGTCGGCGCCAGCGACGGTGGCGCCGAGATCACACCGCCGAACTTCGCCAGGCCGAGCGGAATGCCGATGGCGGTGACAATGAGAATGCCGATCAGCGTGCCGCCGATGATGCGGCGGGAATTCAGCGCCGTGATCAGCACGAGGCCGAGGATGCACAGGATCGCCCCCGGCGCCCGCAAGTCGCCGAGCGTGACCAAGGTCGCCGGCGACGCCACCACGATCTTGGCTTCCTCCAGCGCGATGATGCCGAGAAACAACCCGACGCCGGCGGAGATTGCCAGTTTCAAATTTCTCGGGATCGAATTGATGATGTATTCGCGAATGCGAAAGATCGAGATCAGAAAGAAGATCACGCCGGAACAGAACACCGCGGCGAGCGCCTGCTGCCAGGTGTATTTCATGGTCAGCACGACGGTGAAGGCGAAGAACGCGTTCAAGCCCATGCCCGGCGCCAGCGCGATCGGATAATTGGCGTAGAGCGCCATCACCATGGTCGATACGGCGGCGGCGATGCAGGTGGCGACGAACACCGCCCCTTTATCCATGCCGGCATTGCCGAGAATCTGCGGATTGACGAACACGATGTAAACCATCGTCAAAAACGTGGTCAGTCCGGCGATGAACTCGGTGCGCAGGTTGCTGCCGGCCGCGCTGAGGCCGAATATACGTTCAAGTACGGCTCGCGGCTTATCCGCGCGGCCTGCGCTAACGTCGTCCATGGCCTTCCCCCTCACCCTGGCGATTCTGATACTATATTGAGATTCAAGAGCGCGAGTGAGGGAGCTCGGCCATGCATCTCGATCCGGTGCTGCTGGCGCGACTGCAATTCGCCTTCACGGTCTCGTTTCACATTATTTTCCCGACGTTTACCATCGGGATCGCGATCTATCTGGCCACCCTCGAAATCCTGTGGGGCTGGACCGGAGCGGATCGCTATAAGCGGCTGGCGGCGTTGTGGACCAAGATTTTCGCCGTATCGTTCGCCATGGGCGTGGTTTCGGGGATCGTGCTGTCCTATCAGTTCGGTACCAACTGGAGCCGCTTCTCGGCGGTGGCGGGCAATGTGGTCGGTCCGCTGATCGGCTACGAGGTCCTCACCGCGTTCTTCCTCGAAGCGACGTTTCTATCCGTGCTGCTGTTCGGCGGCGAGCGGGTGCCGCGCTGGCTGCACGTGTTCTCCGGCGTGATGGTCGCCTTCGGCACGACGCTATCGGCGTTCTGGATTCTGTCCGCCAATAGCTGGATGCAAACGCCGGCCGGCTACACCATGTCGGACGGCATCGCTGTTCCGGCGGATTGGTGGGCCATCGTATTTAATCCGAGCTTCCCCTACCGCCTCGCTCATATGCTCAATGCGTCGCTCCTCACCGGCGGCTTCGTCGGCATTGCGGTCGGCGCGCGTTATCTGCTGGCGGGGCGCCATATCGAGGAGGCGCGAACCATGCTGCGCATGGCGATCGCGCTGACCGCGGTGCTGGCGCCGCTGCAGCTCGTCATCGGCGACCTGCATGCCGAGAACACGCTGCGCTACCAGCCGACCAAGATCGCCGCCATGGAGGCGCATTGGGACGGCAGCAAGCCGGCGCCGTTCGAGCTTTTCGCATGGCCCGACGAGAACAGCCAAAGCAATCTCTATGCGATCTCGCTGCCGCACATCGCGTCGCTATTGGTGACACGGCAATGGAACGGACTGTTCCCGGGATTGAACGACGTGCCGCCGCAGGATCGCCCGCCGGTGCCGAACGTATTTTTCGGCTTTCGCATCATGGTGGGCATCGGACTTTACATGATCGCCGCGGCGTGGTTTGGCGCCTGGCTGTTGTGGCGCGGGCGATTGTTCGAGACGCGCTGGTATCTCAAACTTGTGGCGCAGACTTGGTGGGTCGGATTTGTTGCCGTCATCGCCGGTTGGGTGGTGACCGAAAGCGGCCGGCAGCCGTGGATCGTAGAGGGCATTTTGCGCACCGCCGACGCGGTATCGCCGGTTCCCGGCGCGAGCATCGCCACCACGCTGATCCTGTTCGTCATGGTCTACGGCGTGGTGTTCTCGTTCGGCATTTATTTCATCAACCGGCTGATTGCACGCGGCATCCAGGACACCGCCCTGCCCGAACAGACGCCGCGGCTCGCCGCCGGCCATCCGACCTTCGAGACTTAAAGCCGAGAGGCAAGCCATGGCCGCGAATTTCACTCCCTTGCTTCCCTATATCTGGGCCGCGCTGATCGGCGTCGCGGTGGCGTTCTACGTCGTCCTCGACGGTTTCGATCTCGGCATCGGCATGCTGTTTCCGCTCGCGCACAACGACGCCGAGCGCGATCGCATGCTCGCCGCGATCGCGCCCTATTGGGACGGCAACGAGACCTGGCTGGTGCTCGGCGGCGGCGGGCTCTTGGTGGCCTTCCCGCGCGCCTATTCGATCATCATGCCGGCGTTTTACCTGCCGCTGTTTGTCATGCTGCTGGCGCTGGTGTTTCGCGGCGTGACCTTCGAATTCCGCTCGCTGGCGCAGCGCAAGCCATTCTGGAATACGGTGTTCGCGGCCGGTTCCACGATCGCGGGCTTTTGCCAGGGCGTCGTTCTCGGCGGCTTGGTGCAAGGCGTCAAAGTCGAGAACGGCGCCTATGCCGGGGGCGCGTTCGATTGGGCAACGCCGTTTGGTCTCGTATGCGGGCTGGGCGTCGCTGCCGGCTATGCGCTCCTTGGCGCGACGTGGCTGATGCTCAAGACCGACGGCGACATGGCGCGCCGCGCCGCGAGCCACGCCAAAATCCTGCTGATCGCGGTGCTGGTCTTCATGGCGGCGGTCAGCGTCTATACGCCGCTCGCATTGCCGCGCATCGGAGAGCGCTGGCTGACCATGCCGAACCTTCTCTATCTGTCGCCGATCCCGATCGTTACCGCACTCATTGCTTTCGCGCAGTGGCGCGCCATCGAAGCGCAGCGCGAGGCGCTGCCGTTTTTCGGCAGCATCGCGCTGTTTCTGCTCGGCTACCTCGGCCTCGTGATCTCAACTTTCCCCTATATCGTGCCGCCGACGCTGACGATCGCCGAGGCCGCAGCGGCACCGTCGAGCCAGACATTCATGCTGATCGGCACGTTGATCCTGCTGCCCTTCGTTCTCGGCTACACCGCGCTGACCTATTGGCTGTTCCGCGGCAAGGTTCGCGAAGGTGCGGCCTATCACTGATATTTTTTGCCGCTGATCATTTTGCCGCCGCGACGCTGCCCGGCCTGATCACCCCCCAGCCGATCCACAAGATCGGCAGCCGTCCCTGCACCGGCCGGTCGAAGGCGCGCGGAACCTCGGGCACCAGGTCGGGGAAATAAGCCTTGATATCGGGTGGCGGTGTCGGCGTGGTGTCGGCGCTGAGCCAGACCACGACGGCGCCTTTCTTGCGGATGTCGTCGGCGGTAACCCAGGGCGAGCGCGCCGGATCGGCATCGAAGAACACGCTCGGGCGGCTCGGCGCGGCGAGCGCGATCAGCGCGGCGAGGCGCGGATCGCCGGTAACGACGGCGAGCGGCTGACCGGTCCGGCGCTGGAAGCTGTCGGCAAAGAACCGGCCCATTGCGTTGGCCGGCTGCGCCACCTTCAGATCCATGCCCGCGGTCCACGGCAGCACGACGATCAAAATCGGCACAAACAACGCCGGCACGATCAACAGCCCGGTCCAGGCGAAGCCGAGAACGCGCTGATGATAAAGCGCGATGCTGTCGCCGGCGGCCATCACCAGCGCCAGGCCCGACAGCACGACGAGCGGCGCCGCGCCGCCAATCGGCAGCGCACGACCAATGAAGATGGCGGCAATCGTCGCCAGCAATCCCGGAAACAACGCGAAGACCTTCACGTAGGTCGCCGCAAATGGATTGACGGGCGGACGCGACAGCGGCGGCGCCGGGGCGGCGCGCGGGCGCGGCCAACCGGCGGCCAGCACCAGAAGGATGGCAAGCCCGGCGTGGGCGAGAACGAGCGCAGCCAGGAGCCGAAGCCACAGCGCCGTGTTCGCGCCGGCGGAGGCGGCGTCGCGCAGCCGCGCGAGCGTCGCAGTCAGCGTATCGCCCATGCCGCCCAGCCAGACGAGATGCAAAAACAGAAAAACAACGAGCGCGAGCGCAGCGATCCAAGGCTCGATCGCGTTGACCGCGGCGCGGCCGCGTTCGGTGACGGCGGTAAATAGGGCTAAAACCCCGAGCAATATCAGCGCGGCGTCGCTCGCGGCGAAAAGCAGCGCCGCCGCGGCGCCGAGCACATACCAGGCGTGGCGATCCCCTTCGACGGCGCGCCAATAAGAGAGCAGCACCACGGACCATAACGCCATGGCGAGAATCGGCGGACCGAAATCCGGCGACGGCACCGTGAACAGCGAAATGCCGACCATCAGCAGCACCGCCATCGCGGCATGCGTCGGCCCGACGATGGCGCGGCCGAGCGTGAAGACGCACCAATAAGTCGTCACCAGACAAGCTTGCGCCAACAGATAGACGCCGAACAGGCCGGCGACGCGGAACGCGCCCTCCGCGAGCCAATAAGCGAGCGGCGGGCCGACGCCGGCGTCGAAGCGAAATTCGTGACCGATGGCAAGGAGCTGCCCCAGCCCGCTCGGCGGCGCCGAATAAAACAACGTCGGCACTGCAATCCATACCGCGGCCTGCGCCAGCACGGCCGGCCAGAAGACCAGCCACGGCCGCGAGCGCAGCATTTCGACATAAAGCGGAACGTAGAACATCGGGGCCGCGTCACTCCGCCCAAACAAGCCCGGCGCGCGTGGGCCGGGATCCCTGGCCGCAATAGTTCGGGGTCGGCACGTCGATACCAGCTTCTTTCGACAATGATGGAAACCGGCGGATTGCCCTTGATGCCCCTGAATGAAGAGCGCTGCCCTATACGGCGGCCAAGCTAAAGTGGCAATACGGCAGCGGCCGCCTCGTCGGCCCAGTCCTCGGTCAAGTCCTCGGCCACGCCCTCAATCAGACCGAGGGCGCCGGCGACCGGCGAGAATGACCGGCGGTGATGAATGGTCGGCCCGAGGCGGTCGAGCGCGGCGAAATGCTCCGGCACGCTGTAGCCCATGTGACGCTCGAAACCGTAACCGGGATGAGCGGCGCCGAGACACGCCATCAAGCGGTCGCGAGTGACCTTGGCAACGATCGACGCCGCGGCAATGGAGGCGACGAGGCCGTCGCCGCCGATCACGGCCTGGCAATCGCAACCGGCATCGATGCGGTCGCGGCCGTCGACAAAGACAAGGCGCGGTTTCACCGGCAGCGCCGAGACGGCGCGGGCCAGCGCCCAGAGCGAGGCACGCAAAATATTATCGCGGTCGATGCGCGCCGGCGGCGCCAGCGCCACCGCGACTTGTGCCCGCGCGCAAATGCGCTCGTAAAGGACCTCACGGCGCTCCGGGGTGAGGCGCTTGGAATCGTCGAGCCCGCGCGGAATATTGTCCGGATCGAGAATAACCGCCGCCGCGACGACCGGACCGGCCAAGGGTCCCCTCCCCGCTTCGTCGCAGCCGGCGATCGGCCACACGCCGCGCTTGAGCGCAGCGCGCTCGCGCCGGAACGACGGCCGAATAACGATGTCGTCGCCGAGCGGCAGCCGCACGGCAGTACCCGCCTTGTCGGCTTTGCTGCTTTGTTTCCCGGTATCCCTGCCGTTCGACTTGCGGCCGGTTCCATCGTTTGCGGTTCGAACTCATGCCCCATCTTGCGCATGCGCCGCCGCGGTCTGCAACGCCCGCGAACCGTACGGATAGCCACCAGTTATCCGGTCAATTGGTGGCTGATCCGGGCGGGGATCAAGGAAGCTTTTTAGAACAAAGCGAGCTGCTGTGCCGCCGGCCGCGGCGGCCGGAAATGCTCGGTAGTGGTTTTCACGCTGGTTCGATTGAAGCCGAGGCGCTCGCAAGCGACCTCGAAGCGGCGGCCGATCATCCAGGCGATGGGGCCGGAGCCGGTCATGCGCTTGCCGAAGGTCGAATCGTAGTCCTTGCCGCCGCGGGTATCGCGAATGAGCTTGAAAACATGTTCGACCCGGTCGGGGAAATTCTCCGTCAGCCATTCACGGAACAGATCGCGCAATTCCAGCGGCAGACGAAGCAAGACATAGCCGGCGTTGCGCACGCCGGTCTCGGCCACGGCTTCGAGGATGCGCTCTATCTCGGCGTCATTGACCGCCGGAATGACCGGCGCCACCAGCGTCGAAGCCGGCACGCCGGCTTTGACGAGTTGGCGGAGCGCGTCGAGCCGGCGCGGCGGGGTCGCGGCCCGTGGCTCCATGACGCGCGCCAATTTTGCATCGAGCGTCGTGACCGAGATCGCAACCTTCACCAGATCGCGCTTGGCCATTCGCGTGAGGATGTCGAGATCGCGTAAGACCAGCGCCGACTTGGTGACGATGCCGACCGGATTGCCGGCCCGCTCCAGTACTTCGAGAATCCGCCGCGTGATCTGGTAACGCCGCTCGATCGGCTGATAAGGGTCGGTGTTGGAACCGAGCGCGATCACCTTGGGCACGTAACCCGGCGCCGACAATTCGCGCTCCAACAATTCCGCCGCATTCGGCTTCATGAACAGCTTGGATTCGAAATCAAGCCCGGGCGACAGACCGAGATAGGCGTGGCTCGGCCGTGCATAGCAGTAGACGCAGCCGTGCTCGCAGCCGCGGTAGGGATTGATCGATTGCTCGAAGGAAATATCCGGCGAGTCGTTGCGGGCGATGATCTTGCGCGTCGAATCGACTGTCACCGTCGTCTTGAACGCCGGTAAATCCTCAAGACCCTGCCAGCCGTCGTCGAAGGCGACCCGGGCCAGCGGTTCGAAACGCCCGGACAGGTTCGACACCGTGCCGCGGCCACGCCTTCGCTCGCGGTCGACGGCAGGTCCCAATTCGCCCGCCGGCGAGGAGGGCAGCGGTGCCGGCGGGCGACGCAAAGCGGATGAACAACTCATGGCCAACTCATTGGGCTCTTCTTGGCACCACACTAACGCGGAGTGTGGAACAAAACAAGAACAATTCTCCGTGAACCTTGCCTATAAACAAGCCTTGGAGCCGGGTTGCGGACGGCCTATCCATCCGCCTGGAACCACTGATTTAACTGCCCGATCGCGGACATGTTGAGCGTCATCATCCCAACGCGGAATTCGGAGCGCGCGCTGGTGCCGACGCTCGCTGCGCTGGTGCCCGGCGCCACCGCCGGTCTCATCGCCGAGGTGTTGATCGCCGACGGCGGCTCGCAGGACGATACCGCCACCGTCGCCGACGTTGCCGGCTGTAATTTCCTCATTGCCGACGGCATGCTCGCACAGCGGCTCAAGGCGGCCGCGGCGGCCGCCCGGATGCCTTGGCTGATGTTTCTGCGCCCCGGAACGGTGCTCGACACGCCGTGGACCGGAGAGGTTGCGCGCTTCCTGCAGCTGGAAACGCAGCGGCCGCGGGCGGCCGTTTTCCGGCGCGGCACGTCGCGGACGGGTCTGCGCGAGGTGCTGGTGAAGGTCGGCGCCACGCTCGGCGCGCCGCCCCTTCCCGAGCAGGGCCTGCTCATCTCCCGGCAGCTTTATGACGCCCTCGGCGGTCACTCCGAGCGGGCCGGCGATCCGGAACACGATCTCGTCCGCCGCCTCGGCCGCCGGCGCCTCGCGCGGCTCGCCAGCCAAGCGTTTGCCGGCACAGATACTTGACTTAGTCAAGTATCTGGCCGATGCTCGATCATGGCCAGGCCGGTCGACAAAAATCCTAGCGACCACGGCGCCGACGAGCGCCGCATCGCCACGGTGCGCGGTTTCAACCGCTTCTACACGCGGCAGATCGGCGTCTTACGCAGGACCTTCCTCGACAGTCCCTATTCGCTCGCCGAAGCGCGCGTGCTTTACGAGATCGCGCGCGGCAATGGGGCGACCACGGCAACCGAAATCGGCCGCACGCTTGACCTCGATGCCGGCTATCTCTCCCGCCTGCTGCGCAATTTCGAAAAGCGCGGGCTGATCCGCCGCACCCCTTCGGCGACCGATGCCCGACAAAGCCATTTGACCCTCACCGCGCGCGGGCGGAAGGACTTCGCGCCGCTCGAAGAGCGCTCGCAGCGCGATATCGGAGCGATGATCGGGCGGCTGTCATCGGACGATCAGTTGCGGCTGATCGCGGCGATGAGCACGATCCAGACGCTGCTCGGCGGACCGCCGGACGCCGCGCCGGCGCCGGAACGAAGCTACCGCCTGCGCGCGCCGCGGCCCGGCGATTTCGGCTGGATCGTCAAGCGCCATGCCGAGCTTTATGCGCAGGACTACGGCTGGACCGAGCCGTTCGAAGGCATCTGCGCGCAAATCGTCGCCGACTTCGCCAACAAGAACGATCCCAAGCGCGAACGCTGCTGGATCGCGGAAATGGACGGCGAGAATGTCGGCTGCGTCTTTCTGGTCGCCGACAGCGATACGGTGGCGCGCATCCGGCTCTTACTGGTCGATCCGAAAGCGCGCGGGCTTAAGCTCGGCGCGCGGCTGGTCGATGAATGCATCGCGCTCGCCCGGAGCGCCGGCTACCAAAAAATCACATTATGGACGCACAGCGTGCTCGCCGCGGCACGGCACATCTATCAGCAGGCCGGCTTCACCCTCACCAGCAGCGAGGAGCGTGTCAGCTTCGGCAAACCCGTGGTCAGCGAATATTGGGATTTGAAACTGTAAGGGCAGCACCATGCCGTCGGTACCTCATCCATCCGCACATCGAGCGATGCAGCCGCATTGGGGGACGGTTGCGGCAACGACAGCCGTCATTATCGCGGTCGAGGCTTTGGTCGCGCTGACTTTGCTCGGCACTCGTCCATGGCCGGTCAGTCCGCAGATGCACTTCCAGGACAGAAGCGGCGGCTCACCGTCAGGGCTGGGCGGACTTGGAGCGAATTCCCGTTGCCGCCCACTCTCTGACCGGCTGAACTTTGCGCCGCCGCAAATGCTCATCGAGCCGCTCGTGGTCATCATCGCGAAGGCGCGCGATCCGGAACCGTGAAAAATAGATGCTGCGGAGTTGGCCAAGCGCGGCGTAGAATAAAGGGACCGGAGGACAAGCGATGACGGCGATTCAAGGATTCATCCAACCGACCCGGCGGCCGGGTGAGCTTGGCGTTCACTCGCTCGACCGTTTCCATTTTACCGTACCGGACCTCACCACGGCACAGAACTTCTATGGCGAATTCGGCCTCGACGTCCGCGGCAGGGGTAACCTTTTAACGCTCAACACCTTCGAGCATCCCCACACCTGGGGGACCGTCGGCGAAGGACCACGTAAAAAGTTCGGCTACGTCTCCTTTGGCGCTTTCGAGGACGACATGGAACGATTTTCCGAGCGGCTGCAGGCGATGGGGATCGCGCGGCTCGATCCGCCGCCGGGTATCGAGTTCGAACGGCTTATGGTTCCGCGATCACGACGGCGTCCTGGTCGAAATCAAAGTCGCCGCAAAATCGTCGCCCGACGAGAAGACCGAATTCTCTTTCAAGTCCGGCGCGCCCGGCGAGCGCGGAGCTCCGTTTCGCAGCAAGACGCCGCGGACCCGCCCGCGGCGGCTGGCTCACGTCCTGATGTTCACCCGCGACGTGCGCAAGGCGATAGAGTTTTACACGCGCGTGCTTGGCCTGCGGCTTTCGGACCATTCCGGCGACAATATCGCCTTCCTGCACGGCATCCATGGCAGCGATCATCACATGATCGCGTTCGCGCGATCGGAGGCGCCCGGCCATCATCATTTCAGCTGGGACGTCGGTTCGGTCGATGAGATCGGAGCCGGCGCCATGCACATGCTCGGCAAAGGCTTTACCAAAGGTTGGGGTCTCGGACGCCACGTGCTTGGATCGAATTACTTTCACTACGTCCGCGATCCGTGGGGCAGCTACAGCGAATACTCCGCCGATATCGACTATATTCCGGTCACCTGCGATTGGCAGGGCGGCGATCAACCGGCTGACGATTCGTTTTACGCTTGGGGTCCGAACGTGCCGGACGATTTCGTGCACAACTACGAAGCTTAAAAGGCCGCCGGCGGACCTGCTCGGGAAGCAGCGTCACCCGATCAGACGGTGGCGCCCTGCGCCTTTCCTCGCCGCAGATGCTCGTCGAGCCGCGGCATGATCTCGACGAAATTGCACGGCCCGTAACGGTAATCGAGCTGATGCACCAGGATATCGTCCCAGGCGTCCTTGCAGGCGCCCGGCGAGCCCGGCAGGCAGAAGATATAGGTCGCGCCGGCAACGCCGGCGGTGGCGCGCGATTGGATCGCCGAAGTGCCGATCTTGGGAAAGCTCACCACCAAGAACAGCGCCGAGAACGCATCCATTTTCTTTTCGAACAGCGGCTCGACCGCTTCCGGCGTGACGTCGCGGCCGGTAAAGCCGGTGCCGCCGGTGGTGATCACGACGTCGATCATGGGATCGGCGATCCAGGCTTTGACCCGGCCGCGGATCGCTTCGATGTCGTCGGTGACGATACTGCGCTCGGCGACGTAATGCCCGGCGGCGACGATACGCTGCACCAACAGCGCACCCGATTTGTCGTCCTTCATATCGCGGGTGTCGGAGACCGTCAGCACCGCGATTTTCAGCGGTACGAACTGCTTTTTTTCGTCAATGCCGGGCATCGCCAACTCTCACGCAACACTTTGGTCCGCTCGGATTCCCGCCTGCGCCGGAATGAGCAGAAAATACATCGGTCCGCTAATAGCTTAGGCTTGCCGGAGCGTCCTGCCAAGCGCAGTAACAAAGTTACAGCGCGCTGGCCGACATGGTATCGCAGGCCGAAAGCTGCCCGGAATTAAAGCCGTTGAGGAACCAGCGCTTGCGCTGCGCCGAAGTGCCGTGGGTGAAGCTGTCCGGCACCACATAGCCCTGTATTTCCTTTTGCAGGCGGTCATCACCGATGGCCGCGGCGGTCTGCAGCGCCTGATCGACGTCGCCCGGATCGAGGAATTTATGCGTCGCTTGCGCGCGGTTCGCCCAGAGGCCGGCATAACAGTCCGCTTGCAGTTCGACCCGGACCTGCAGCGCATTGACCTGGGTTTTCGTTGAGGCAGCCTGCTGCGCGGCCATCACCCGCGGCAGCGTGCCAAGTTCGTCCTGCACGTGATGGCCGACCTCATGCGCGATCACGTAAGCCTCGGAGAAGCGGCAGGCGTTCTCACTGGCGCAAGCATCGAACTTGTCCTGCATGTCCTCGAAGAAAGACATGTCCAGGTAGATGTCCTTATCCTGCGGGCAATAGAACGGTCCCATGGCCGACTGCGCCATGCCGCAGCCGCCGTCGAGCGCGCCGGTATAGAGGCGCAGCCGCGGCGGATGATAAGTCCGCCCCATCGCCGCGAAAATGTCGGTCCAACGGTCCTCGGTGTCGCCGAGAACGGCGGCGACGAAATCCTTGGTTTGGCGCGGTGCGCGCATCGTCGGCGGGCGGCGGCCCGCTTTGCTGAACGACCGCGCCGCCGCCGGAAAGGATCTCGGCGCCATTGATCAGCGTGCTCGGATCGATGCCGAGCGCCCAGCCGACCAGGCCGAGAATGATGATGGTGCCGATGCCGAGACCGTGCGCGCCACCCGGCATGCCGAAGCCGCCGCTTGCGCCGCGATCGTCCTCGACATTGCTGGAACGGCGGAATTCATCCCAACGCATGTGTTTGCTCCTCGATAGAACCCGGCGCGGCAGCGTTCATCAAAACGCAACTATTTGCTCCGGCTCAAGCAAATTTATCGAATACTTCCCGGCATTTATTGCCTAGTCGCGCGCGCGTTTCAGTAACACGTTTTTTACTTTAGGACGGCATGATCCGCTTCGTCGGTTGTAGGTCCCGCGTCGCCGACCAGCGTCGCCTGAGTCAGAGTTCTGAGTCATGGTTGTGTCGCGTCGCGGGGCGTCCGTCAGGACGCCCCGCGTGAGTTTTGAGTCTCCCGCGTCCGCAGCGTCCGCGCGCATTGTCGTCGGCGATTGCGTTGCCGAGATGACAAAGCTGCCGGCGCAGTCGGTCGACCTCGTATTTGCCGATCCGCCCTATAATCTACAGCTCCAAGGCGATCTCAAGCGGCCCGACGATTCCCGCGTCGATGCCGTCGACGACGATTGGGACAAGTTCTCGAGCTTCTCGGCCTATGACGACTTCACCCGCGCCTGGATCGCGGCCGCCCGCCGGGTGATGAAGCCCTCCGCCACGCTGTGGGTGATCGGCTCCTACCATAATATTTTCCGCGTCGGCACCGTGCTCCAAGACCTCGGCTTCTGGATCCTCAACGATATCGTCTGGCGCAAATCCAATCCGATGCCGAATTTCCGCGGCCGCCGCTTCACCAACGCCCATGAAACACTGATCTGGGCGGCGCGCAGTGCCGAGAAGCGCGACTACACGTTCAACTACGAAGCGCTCAAAGCCGGCAACGACGACATCCAGATGCGCTCCGACTGGTTCATCCCGCTATGCACCGGCGAGGAGCGGCTGAAGGGAAGCGACGGCAAGAAGCTGCATCCGACGCAAAAGCCGGAAGCGCTCTTAGCGCGCGTGCTCTTGGCAGCGTCGCGGCCGGACGACCTCGTGCTCGACCCGTTCTGCGGCACCGGCACCACCGGCGCGGTGGCGCACCGGCTGCGCCGGCGCTTTATCGGCTTCGAGCGCGAAAGCGCCTATGCCGAGGCGGCGCGGGCGCGCATCGACGCGGTCGAGCCGATGCCGGAGCCGTCGCTCGCAACTTTCATGACGGCGCGCGAGGCGCCGCGGGTGCCGTTCACCGCACTGATCGAACGCGGCATGATTTCGCCCGGCATCAAGCTTGTCGACGCCAAGCGGCGGCACCGCGCGCTGGTGCGCGCCGACGGCGCGGTATCTTTGGGCGACGCGGTCGGCTCGATCCACCGCATCGGCGCGCTGGCGCAAGGGCTAGAAGCCTGCAACGGCTGGACCTTCTGGCATGTCGAGACGGCGAAGGGGCTCACGCTGATCGACCATTTCCGCGCGCAGGTACGCGCCGAGATGGGCGCGAATTAACTGACTGCCGCATCCTCGACGGAGGTGCCGCATGCGCAACATTGCCGACTTGCAAGCAAAGGCGCGGGCATTGCGGCCGATTTTGCTGCCAGGGAAGCGCCCATTCCTAGTCATGAGCATCTTCCTCCTTGGCCTGGGCGTATTAGGTGGACTACTGGACCTTCGCTCCCAGCCAATCATAGGATTTTTGATAATTATTCTGTTATGCGCTCCACTTATTGCCTGGATAATCGGCTTACGGCGGGGTGCGACATATATTGAAATTGGCACTGAGGAAATCACGCGGTCGCTTTTCTTCCAGAAGACAGTTATCCGCTGGGAGGAGGTTACAAATATTCGCACCGGTTGGGCCGGCCACGAGCCAGTTCAAGTCACATGGAACAGGGAGGTTATGATCGATTATCGGAGGGCCGGTAATGAACACGTCTTGACGATTTCGAATAAAATATTTGGGCTTAACTCCGAAGAACTGATGAGTTTGTTGATGCCTTTTTATGAGAATGCCCGGAAGTTGGGAAATCCGCAGGCAGTATCGAGCGCGCGAATGGCGCAAGCCGCCGAGTAAAGCCTCGGCTACTTCCCTGGTATCACTTCAACAAGGAGCTCCGCGTCTGGCGAACGCCTCCATATTGGCGAGTTGCGCGGCGTCACCGCGCGCTCGGTGAGACCGGCGAGAGCCGCATAAAGCGCCGATATTGCTTCCAATCCTATTTCCGGATACAATTTCCGGAAATACGGAATTGCCATGGACGCAAAAACCAAAGCCCTCAGCGCCCACCGCGCGCGGTTGAAAAAGCGCGGGATGAAACGGCTGGAAGTGTGGGTGCCGGCCCGCGAGGCCGACGTCGTTCGTCGCGCCGCCTCCGTCTTGCGCGAGCAATCCGGCGAGGCGGCTCGACTACGGCAAGTTCTTGGATTTTCCCGCGAAGCGGAGCGTCCGGCAAACGCGGTCGATATTTTTGCGATGACCACACCGCTTTCGCCTGCGGGCGAAGCCTTGTGGGACTAGGCCGTGGAGCTCGTCCGACGCGACCGAAAAAATCGCGCGCTTAATCGGCCCCGCAAAGTTGCTCTATGAATGTTCTTGTCGACACCAACGTCATTTCCGAGCTCAGGCGCGGCCGGAATGCGGCATCTCGGGTGCTAGCCTAGTTTGCTGCGATACCTGCCGAAAATATCTTTACCAGCGTCATCGTGCTTGGCGAAATCCGCCGCGGCATTGAACTTCTGGCAAGACGCGACAAGCCGCAGGCCGAGACGCTTGCGCAATGGTACGGGACGATCCGAGAACGGCTGGGCGATCGGGTGCTTGTGGTCGACGAGCCGGTCATGACGCTTTGGGCTAAAATTTCAGTTCCAAACATCTTGCCGGCCTACGATGCGCTGATCGCCGCGACGGCATTGTTTCATGGCTTGATCGTCATCACCCGCAACACGCAGGACTATCGCCGCACCGGTGTGGCAGTCCTCAATCCGTGGCAGGATCAGCCGTAAAACGCGCCATTTGCCGTTGCGTCGCCTCGGAGAGCCGCAAGCTACTCCGCCGCTATGACGGACGCCAGAAGCTCCAGCGCACGTCTGGCGAATGCATCCATATTGGCGAGCCGCTCGGCGCTGCCGGTGCGCAGCGTCACGGCGCGCTCAGCGGGCCCGACAACCGCAATGCAGGTGTGGCCCGCCGGATCGCCGTAACGATTGCCGGTCGGTCCCGTCGCGCCGGTTTCGCCGAGGCCCCAGACCGCGCCGTGCCGCTCGCGCACACGGCGCGCGATGAAGAGAGCATAAGGTTCGGTCGCCGCCCGCATGGCCGCCATCTCCGCATCGCCAAACCCAAGCAGCGCCGCGCGCGCCGCTTTGGTATAGACCACCGCGCCGCCGAGAAAATAGGCCGACGCGCCGGGCACCGCGAGCAAGGCCGCGGCGATCAATCCGCCGGTCGAGGATTCGGCGACCGCAATCGTTTCGCGCCGCGCGATCAGCCGCTGCGCGATCGTTTCCGCCAAGGGCAGCAGCGTTTTCATTTTGCGGCGACGACCATGATCTCGACTTTATAGTCGGGCGAAGCGAGCTTGGCTTCGACGGTGGCGCGCGCCGGCGCATGGCCGGGCGACAGCCAAGCGTCCCACACCGCGTTCATTTCGGCAAAGTTCGCTATGTCGGTGATCCAGATATTGGCGGAAAGCAATTTGCTCTTGTCGGTGCCGGCCTTGGCGAGGAAGCCGTCGATTTGCGACAGGATGTTTTTGGTCTGCTCGGCCGTGCTTTTGCCCTTCGGCGCATCGGCGACGATGCCGGCGAGATAAACCGTGTCGCCGTGGACGACGGCCTTGCTCATGCGCGGCCCGCTGTCGTGTCGTTCGATTGTCATGGTTGATCCTTTCCCGGTCGGTTTCTCGGTATTCGATCCGAAGTCAGCGCGTGCGCCAAGACCTTGCGCATGAGGCTCGGCAGCGCTTCGCCATCGAGCTCCGATATTTTAATCCACCGTGCATCTTTGGGCGCGGGCGTGCGCGCCGGCACGTCGGCGGCATAGACAGTGAGTTCGAGCGGGAAGTGGGTGAAGACGTGGCGGACAACGCCGACTGTGCGGCGCCAAGTTGGCGACTTTCGCGCGGCGAAACGCGGAGCGTCCTCCAACGCAATGCTTTCGTCAAAATCCTTCGTCCACTCCGTCGTCGGCACCTCGGTCATACCACCGAGCAGGCCTTTGGCGGGACGTGTACGCACGAGAATGAAGTCATCCGCGCGTCGCACGACAAAGGCGGCACCGCGGCGCAGCGCCCCTTCCCGCTTCGGCACGCGTCGCGGAAACGTTTCGGCATCGCCGCGTGCATAAGCTGCGCAGCTTTCGTTCCATGGACATAACGCACACGCCGGCCGCTTCACCGTGCAGAGGGTGGCGCCGAGGTCCATCACGGCTTGGGCAAAATCGCCAGCCCGGCGCGGCGGGGTGAGCGCCTGCACCAGCCGGGAAATCTCTGGCTTCGCGGCCGGCAACGGCGTTTCGATCGCATAAAGCCGGGCAATGACGCGCTCGATATTGCCGTCGACCGGAGACGCCGGCGCGTCGAAGGCGATGGCCGCAATCGCGGCCGCGGTATAGGCGCCGATGCCCGGCAGTTCGCGCAGGCCCGTCTCGCTGGACGGAAATATCCCACTGTGGCGCTCCACCACGGCGCGGGCGCAAGCATGCAGATGACGGGCGCGTGCGTAATAGCCGAGCCCGGCCCAGGCCTTAAGGACATCATCGAGCGACGCCGCGGCGAGCGCGGCAAGATCGGGCCAACGCGCCAGAAAGCGCGCGTAATACGGCGCCACGGCCCTGACCGTGGTCTGCTGCAACATGATTTCGGACAGCCAGACCCGGTAAGGGTCGGCGCGCTGCCCGGGCGGCGCACGCCAGGGCAGCTTGCGCCGATGCCGGTCGTACCAGGCCAGCAAATCGGCGGGTTGTGGCGACGAGACCGCCTTCGCGCGCACGCCGCGCTGTCGCTTCGCCGCCGTTGCTGCTAGGCTCATCGCGCGAGCCATGGCAGAGCCTCATCTTATGAACAAGCCCTCCGGAGCATTCGCCAAACCGCTGCGCGACGTCGTCCCCAAGATCGTCGGCGAGACCTTTGCGCGCCAGGGCTTTGCCTCCGCCGAGCTGGTGACGCGATGGAGCGAAATCGTCGGCGCCGATATTGCCGTCCATAGCGAACCGATCAAAATCCAATGGCAGCGGCCGGCCGATGGCGAGGAGCGCGAGCCGGGCACGCTGGTGCTGCGGGTGCAGGGACCGGCCGCGATCGAAATCCAGCATCTCGCCGAGGTGATCTGCGAACGCGTCAACCGTTTTTTCGGCTGGCGCGCCGTCGCTCGCCTGGCGCTGCGGCAAGCGCCGCTGCGCCGCGGGACTCCTCAGCCGGCCCGCGGCGTCGATGCCGCCGCGGCGGCGCGAGTTTCGCAGCGGCTGTCGGATATCCGCGACGACGACTTGAAAGCCGCGCTGGCGCGGCTCGGCGCGGCGATCAGCCGTCCCGAGTAAAACGGCCGAATTCACAAGCGTATCCTAACACTTAAGGCAAAACTCTCAGAAATTTTTTGCCGGTGTTGAGGGAAGCGGGGGACCCCCATCAAAAGACTGTTAGCCGCCGGCGGCTCGCCGGACTTCAGCGCCGGGGCGTGCTAATGCCACATTGCTACCGCACCACATCCTCTGGTTTCCGCTCGAAGGAGCTCTGCTGTGAAGCTTAATCGCCGTGAATTGCTGTTGGCCGGCGCCGCCCTTGGCTTTGTCGGCGCCGCCGGGACGGCCCTTGTTCTGCCAATACCCGCCTTCGCCGACGACACCGCCGTTTCGCCGGCCGATCTTGCCGATGCCGGTCCGAACGGCGATGTGATGCTCGGCTCCGATAAAGCCCCGGTGACGATCATCGAATATGCGTCGATGACCTGTCCGCATTGCGCCCATTTCGCCGAAACGACGTTTCCCGAATTGAAGAAGCGCTACATCGACACCGGCAAGGTCCGCTACACGCTGCGCACCTTCCCGCTCGACCAGCTCGCGGCGGCGGGATTCATGATCGCGCTCTGCGGCGGCAAGGATAAATATATGCCGATCGTGGAGACCCTGTTTGCGAAACAGGATCAGTGGATCGTCAAGGACCCGGTGCCGCCGCTTGAGGAGATCGCCAAGCAATTCGGCTTCACCGACGACCAGTTCAAGGCATGCCTGGCGAATCAAAAGCTGCTCGACGACATCCAGGCGGTGCGCGACCACGCCGTCGAGAAGCTCGGCGTCAATTCGACCCCCACTTTCTTTATCAACGGCAAGAAGCTGATCGGCGACATTTCCATCGATCAGATGGCGAAGGAGATCGACCCCTATCTCAAGACAGGATAAGGGTTTTTCCCGACGAACCGGCGATGGTGGCGAGTGTGGCGCGACTAGCCCCGAGCGCCCGGCGAACCGGAAAGTCTGGATAAATCGACGGCGCGTGTTGCGCTCGAAGTCCTGACGATTCATTCTCCGCGCCGATGCGGCACCCCCCGCGCCAGCGAGCTAAGCCGTTGAGGCAAAAGCTCTTGGCGCGAACCTTCAATGATTCCCTGCAACGCCGCGGCGGGGAAAAGGACCTGCCAAGCGAATGAAGCTCACGCGGCTGCGCCTGACCGGATTCAAATCCTTCGTCGAACCGACCGATTTCGAGATTGAACCGGGCCTGACCGGCGTTGTCGGGCCGAACGGCTGCGGCAAATCCAATCTGGTGGAGGCCGTCCGCTGGGTGATGGGCGAAGCCTCTTACAAGGCAATGCGCGCCGCCGAGATGGACGACGTGATCTTTTCCGGCAATACCGGCCGTCCGTCGCGCAATCATGCCGAAGTGACCGTCTCGATCGACAACGGCGACCGCAAGGCGCCGGCCTCGTTCAACGAATACGACACGCTCGAAGTCTCCCGCCGCATCGTGCGGGAACACGGCTCGACGTTCCGGGTCAACGGCCGCGAAGTGCGCGCCCGCGACGTCGCCATGCTGTTCGCCGACGCCTCGACCGGGTCGCGCTCGCCGGCGCTGGTGCATCAGGGTCGCATCGGCGAGATCATCCAGGCCCGCCCCGATCAACGCCGCCGCGTGCTGGAAGAAGCAGCCGGTATTTCCGGCCTCCATGCGCGACGCCATGAAGCCGAGCTGCGGCTCAAGGCTGCCGAGCAGAATCTGGCGCGGGCCGAGGACGTGATCGGTCAATTGGCCGGGCAGGTCGCCGCGCTGAAGACCCAGGCGCGCCAGGCGGTGCGCTACCGCAATATTTCCGGCCAAGTCCGCCGCACCGAAGCCCTGCTCTTCCATTTGCGCTGGATCGCGGCGCAGAGCGAAGTCGCCGAGACCGGCCGCACCAAGGACGAAGCGGTTCGCGTCGTCGCGGCGCGCACCGGAGAACAAGCACAGGCCTCGACGCGCCAAGCCGATCTCGCCGCGGTGCTGCCGGGCTTGCGAGAAACCGAGGCCGGCGCCGCCGCCGGGCTGCAGCGGCTCATCGTGGCGCGAGAGAGCCTCGAGCGCGAGGAAGCCCGCGCCAAGGAGCGGATCGTCGAACTCGACCGCCGCATCCAGCAATTCGCCGCCGATCTCGAGCGCGAGCGGGCCCTGGCCGCGGACGCCGATTTCGGCCTTGCAACGGCTCGACGCCGAACAGACCGCGCTTTCGGCGGTGGCGCAGGAAACCGAAGGGCGGCTCGCCGGCGCCAACGAGCGCGTCTTGGCGTCGGACACGACGCTGGCTGCGTCCGAGAAATCGTTTGCCGAATTGACCGGAGCGCTGGCCGACCTGACCGCACGGCGCAATCAATTGCAGGCTGCGCTGCGCGACTACGAGGAGCGGGCGGAGCGGCTCGACGCCGAATTCATCAATATCGAGGCCGGCCTGGTCGCAACCGATTCCGGCGCTCCCGATCTTGAGGGGCTGGCCGCAGCAGTCGCCGAAGCGCAAGCCGCACTCGCCCAAGCGGAGAATACCGCGCACGCCGCCGAGGCCGCGCATCGGCAGGCCCGCGACGACATCGAGGCCGCGCGCTCGCCGCTCACCGCCGCCGAAAGGAGCGTGCAGCGGCTCGAGACCGAAGCCAAAACCATCGGCAAGCTGCTTGCCGTCGAAAGCAAGAATCTGTGGCCGCCGGTGATGGACGCGATCGCCGTCACCAAGGGCTACGAGAAGGCGCTCGGCTCGGCGCTGGGCGACGACCTCGATGCGCCGGTCGGCTCGTCGGCGCCGATGCACTGGGCCGGCGCAGCCATCGACGCCTCCGATCCGAGCCTGCCGGAGGGCGTCACCGCGCTGTCGCAATACGTGACCGCGCCCCCGGAACTGGCACGCCGCCTGGCCCAAATCGGCGTTGTCGAGCGTGCCGACGGCCCGCGCCTCGCCGCCATGCTGAAACCGGGCCAGCGCCTGGTGTCCCCCGAGGGCGATTTCTGGCGCTGGGACGGTTTTGCCGTGGCCGCTCACGCGCCGACCGGCGCGGCGCGCCGTCTCGCCGAACGCGGCCGGCTCGAAGCCATCGAAAGCGAATTGGCCGTGGCCCGCGACGACGTCGAAGCCAAGCGCCGGATCGTCGAAGCGGCCGAGGCTGCACTCGCCGCTGCCGCCGCCGCGGAAACCGAAGCCCGCGCCCACTGGCGCGAGACACAGCGCCTCACCGATACGGCCCGCGAACACCATGCCGTGGCGGAGCGAGAGGTCGGCCGCAACGCGGCGCGCGTTTCGGCGCTCAAGGAAGCCAGGCAGCGGACCGGCGCCGGCCGCGACGAGGCGAGGCTCGCTCGCGACGAAACCGAAAAGGCGCTCGCGGCGCTTCCTCCTGCCGCCGAGATCGAAGGCAAGCTTAGCGAGATCAACGCGGTGATCGCGCGGCAGCGTGCGGCTTGCGCCGAGCAGCGCGGCGAAGCCCAGGCGATCGCGCGCGAAGCCGAACTCGCCAACCATCGCCTGCACGCAATCGCCGAGGAGCGCCAGGGCTGGGACGACCGCAAGGGCAATGCTGCGGCACAGATCGCCACGCTCGAGCAGCGCACGGCGGAGGCGGCGAGTGAACGCGCCGAACTGGTCACTGCGCCGCAAAAATTCGCAACCCAGCGACAGGCGCTGATCGGCGAAATCGAGACCGCGACCGCCGCACGCCGCGCCGCGGCCGACCGGCTGGCGGCAGCCGAAACGGAGCTTGGCGAAGCCGACAAGGCGGCGCGGCTCGCGCTCGAAGCAGTCGGCGAGGCACGCGCCGAAGCCGCCCGCGGCGAGGAGCGCTACGACGCGGCAAAACGCCGGCTGGCCGATCTCGAGCATGAGATCCGCGAGGTCCTGCAGATCGAACCGGTCAGCGCTGCCGAGGTCGCCGAGCTCAAGCCCGATGCCGAGACCCCATCGATTGCCGAGGTCGAGGCCAAGATCGAGCGCATCAAGGCCGAGCGCGAACGGCTCGGCTCGGTCAATCTTTTGGCCGAGCAGGAATTGCGCGAGGTCGAAGACCAACACCAAAAGCTCATCGGCGAGCGCGACGATCTCGTCGAGGCGATCCGCCGTCTGCGCCAGGGCATCCACAGCCTCAACCATGAGGCGCGCGACCGGCTTTTGACCTCGTTCCAGATCGTGAACGAGAATTTCAAGAAACTGTTCGCCGAATTGTTCGGCGGCGGCGCCGCCGAATTGCAGCTCATCGAAAGCGAAGACCCGCTCGAAGCCGGGCTCGAAATCATGGCGAAGCCGCCGGGCAAGAAACCGGCGACGTTGTCGCTTCTGTCCGGCGGCGAGCAGGCGCTCACGGCGCTGGCTTTAATCTTCGCCGTGTTTCTCACCAACCCGGCGCCGATCTGCGTGCTCGACGAGGTCGACGCGCCGCTCGACGACTACAATGTCGAGCGCTTCTGCAACCTGCTCGACGAGATGACGCGCTCGACCGACACCCGCTTCGTCATCATCACCCATAATCCGATCACCATGGCGCGCATGAACCGGCTCTACGGCGTCACCATGGCGGAACGCGGCGTGTCGCAGCTCGTCTCGGTCGACCTGCAAGGCGCGGTGAAGCTGAGAGAAGCGAGTTAGGGCGCACGCGTCATACCTAGTGGGAGGGCTGCCGGCCATTTCAAGGCAATTGCCGACGTTGTTGCCTGAAATCTACTAGGTCAAAGAAACGCAAGTTGTCCCAGCCCTGATCCCACGCCACGATTGCGGCGGCCGAGCCCCCGCGTATACTGCCGGCGAGGGCTCGGTTTTGTCATCGTGGCCGAGGGGCCGACTATGAAGAACAAGACGTTGCTGTTTTCGCCTTTGGCGCTCATTCCGTTGGGCTCGCAGGCAGCCGTTGCCGGGAATGTGCATCCGGCTGCGCCCACCGTATCCGCGACGCCGTCCTGGACCGGCTTTTACGTCGGCGCCAATTTGGGCGGGATCAGCGCCCGTTCCAGTTTGAGCAGCTTCGATCCACTGCCCGGGAGCGGGCTTGGCTATTGTTTTGGTGGAGCAAATCCGTTTTTCGGGCAGACCTGCAGCAGTCCCGGCGCGCAAACGGCAACCGGCGTTATCGGCGGAGGACAAATCGGCTACAATTTCGAAAGCGCGAGCAAATGGGTCTACGGCGCCGAACTGGACTTTGACTTCTCGGGCGCTCGTCAGCAGACAAGCGCTCTCAACAATCCGAACGCCTTCCTTGGCACCTGGACTGCCAAGACCGGCATCGACGATTTCGGCACCGCCCGCCTTCGCCTTGGCTATGACTTCAATAACATCATGCCTTTCGTGACCGGCGGGTTGGCGTACGGCAACGTCCTCGACACGTTTCAAGGCGGCAGCGGCGGGGCCGGGGTTACACCTGGGCCGGCACCGGCTGGCGTGCGGGATACACGGTCGGTGGTGGAGTGGAAGTCCTGCTCACGCAAAACATTTCGGTCAAAGGCGAAGCCTTGTACTACAATCTTGGCAGTGAAAATCACATTCCGACGCAGCCCTTTAGTGGATCGTCATTTGGCGTGAGCGACAAGATGACAGGCGTGCTGGGCCGGATCGGCATCAATTATCTGTTTCACTAGCCCGCCCTCTCTGAGAAGGTTACGGTGGCTCGACATCCGATGTCGGGCCATTCGCGTTTTTGGAGCCAACGCTGTCCGAGAAAGCCATGTCTGACCTGCGAGCTGGATCGATGGAGAAGTTCGGTTCCTTCATCGACGCCGTCCTATTCCACGCGGCGAGCACGCCCAATGATCCGGCGATCGGTCTGGAAACCGGCGTATTGACCTATGCGCAGCTCGCCGACGCAATCCACTCGGCGACCGCGCGCTGCGAAAAGACCGGCTTGCGCTCTGGTTCGATTGTCGGACTGATCATCAACGACCCGGTCTGGCACATCTGCCTGATCGCCGCGCTGTATCGGCTCGGTGTCGCTTCGGTCTCGCTCACGGCGGACGAAATTTCGATTTTCCCCGGTGTTCTCAGTGCGGTGCTCCATGACGCCAGCACGCCGGCGTCGACAAATGGCATGCTGGTCGACGCGAGCTGGTTCACGCAGCGCTCCGCCGCGCTGCGGAGCGAAGACCCATTCGCCGCCAACGAGCTTTGCCGGATCGCCCTATCGTCGGGCACCACCGGGCAACCAAAACCGATCGCGCTCAGTCCGCAGATCATCTGGCACCGGCTGACGACTTATTCGTTCCGCGGCCGCTTTGCCTCGAGCGACCGCGTCTTTTGCGGCCCGCAATTGCGCTCGCAATTCGGCTTCGCCATCACTTTCTCGGCGCTGGCCTATGGTAAAATGATCTGCTTCTCCAACACCGCCGAGACTTCCATTCCGGTGATGTCATATTACAAAACCGATCTCGCCATTTTATCGGTGTACCAGCTCAGTGAAATCGTCGAAGTACTGGGCAAGAATTATGGCGGTCTCGGTGGCTTGCGGGAAGTTCAAGCCGGCGGGGCGTTGATCTCCGACGTGCTGCTGCAGCGAACCCGGGCGCGGTTGTCGGCGGAGATCGTGAGCACCTATGCCTCGACCGAAGCGGGCACCGTGGCGTTTGCGCCGGTGGAGCAGCTCGGCGACGCGCGCGGCGAAGGCGCGGTCGGCTTCGTCGTGCCGTGGGCCGCAGTCGAAGTTCTCGATGACAACAATAAACGCGTACCGGGCGGTCGCGACGGCAACATCCAGGTCAATACGCTCGGGCTCGCGCCGACCTTCGAGCCCGGCATGCGCCGGGTCGAGACGCCCGCGCCGTTCTTTCCTGGCGATTTCGGCCGCCTCCTCAACAACGGCATGCTGGTGGTCGGTGGCCGTTCGACCGAGCTCATCAATATCGGCGGCAACAAGATTTCGCCGGATCGCTTTGAGCGCATTCTGATGCAGTGCGAAGGCGTCAAGGATGCTGCGGTGTTCACCGTCGACATCAACACGACGCTGCCGCAGGTCTGGGCCGCGATCGTCGCCGAGCCGTCGATCAACGTGGCGGACGTGATGAAACGCTGCTTCGCAGTTCCGATGATCGGCACGCCGTCGGTCTTGCGGGTGGTGAACGAGATACCCCGCAACAGCTCGGGCAAAGTGATGCGGGAGCAGTTGCGAAAAGAGCTGACGAAAAGCGGCTCTTAATGCTGGTCGGTCTTAAAAGTCGCCACCAGTGTTTTCGCTCGCTCGATCTCTTGATTGACGAACCTCGTGAACTGATCGCGGGTCATCGACAACGGCGCAATGCCCTGGCGTTCCAGCGACGCCTGCGTATCGTTCGACGCCATCACCCGGCCGACCGCCCGTTCGATCGCCCGCAGCGGCTCCTCCGGCACGCCCTTGCGCGCGAAGAGACCGACCCAGAGTTGAATATCGTAACCGGGATAGCCGGATTCGGCAACGGTCGGTACATCCGGCAGCCAGGACGATCGTTCCGGGCCGGTGGTGGCCAAAGCGACGAGGCTGCCGTCCTTCACCGCACCGAGAACCGAGGGAATGGTAGCAAACCAGGCGTCGACATTGCCGCCGAGCAAATCCTTCAGCGCGTCGCCGCCGCCGTGATAGGCGACCGGAACCATTTTGATGCCGGCGCGCAAGTCGAACGCCACGCCGGCGAGATGCGAGGTGGAACCGATGCCCACCGTCGCATAGGTGACGCCGCCGGGCTTTAGGCGCGCGTATTGCACGAACTCGGCCAGCGTGTGGACGTTGAGCGCGGGCCGCACGACGAGGACATTGGCGGTGGCGCCTATCGCAGCGACAGCGACAAGATCCTTGCCGAACCGGACCGGAAGGTCAGGAAACAACGCTTCGTTGACCGCCAACGGGTTGGCACCGATGAGGTATGTGTAGCCATCCGCATCGGCCGCCGCCACGGCTTCGGTCGCGAGATTGCCGGATGCGCCGGCCTTGTTCTCGACGATGACACTCTGGCCGAGATCGCTAGAGAGCTTCTCAGCCAGAGTGCGGGCCACAATATCGGTCGGCCCGCCGGCACCAAAACCGAGGACGAACTTGATTGGTTTTTCGGGAAAGCCAGCCTGGGCGCCGACCGTAGTCGCCACCAGCAAAACTAATGCGGCCGCAGCCAAGCTAGCGCGTAACAGTCTCATTCACTCATTCCCGAGCTTGAACAGTCGCCGCGCATTGCCCCGCCCGATTTTGATGCGGTCGTTCTCGCTGATCGGACAGGCGTCGAACCAATTGGCGGCGTGATCGATGTTCTCGAACGGCCAGTCGGTCGAGAACATGATGCGGTCGGCGCCGATCTCCAGCATCGCGTTCATCAGCGCCTGGGTGCGGAAATTGCCCGACGTGGTGAGAAAGAAATTGGCGGAGAAATATTCGCCGAGGCGTTTTTTCGCCGGCCATTTGTTGCGGTTGGGAATCCAGGCATTGGAATTGTCGACGCGCCAAATCCCGTAAGGCAGGTTCTCGCCCATATGGCCGAGAATGATGTTGAGCCGCGGATAGGCGTCGAACAGGCCCGAGGCCATCAGCCGCAAGGCGTGCACGGCGGTCTCCTGGCCGAACGCCCAGATCGGCCCCATCAGCCACGGATGGCCGTCGTAAATCCGCGCATCGCATGGCACCGGATTGCGCGGGTGCAGATAGAACGGCACGTCGAGTTTTTCGACGGTCGCCCAGAACGGCCGGTAGGCCGGCAGGTCGTAATAGAGCACGGTGTCGCCGTCGCCGACCTGCGAAAAACCGTTGACCAGCGCGCCGCGCAGGCCGAGCTCCTTGACGCAACGCTCCAGCTCGCGGGCGGCAATATCCGGATCCTGCATGGCGAGCGCCGCGAAGCCGGCAAAGCGGCCCGGGCGCTTGCGAACCTGTTCGGCCAGAAAATCGTTGGCCTTGCGCGCGACCTCGGCCGCGCGGGCCGTGTCGGGGATGGCCTGCACCGCCGGCGCATTAAGCGACAGGATCATCATTTCGATGCCGTGCTCGTCCATCAAGGCAAGCCGCCGGCCGTGGATGTCGGCGTTGCGCTCTCTAACTTCGCGCTGCACGGCCTCCGGAAAGTACCCCACCGAATCCTCGGCGGTCTCCGGAATGGCGAAATGCTCTTCGAGTGCGATCTTGCCCTGCATGGTCTCTCCCCGTTTCGGTCTGCCCAATTAATCTTAACACGGCGATCGTGGCCCGCGTCCCGGCTGGACGCGCATGGCAGCGCCGCTGGCACGGATTTGGCGAGACGGCGGTACGAGCGCGCGTGCTGTCCCATTCCGGGGCGACCGCGGACCCCGCTCGCTCAAAACGCAACAGGCAAGGCCGCTCGCGCCGATGAACGTCCAGCCGAATTACACGCTCGTTTCGCAGCAGCCGACCAACCGCGTGCTGCACGGCTGGGCCTTGCTGTCGCGCGGCACTTTCGCCATCGCGGTCTTTCTCATCGACGCCGCGCTGATCGTCGCCATGTCGTTCCTCACCGGCGTTGCCTATTACAGCTTCGTCTACGGCGACATCGACCAGATTTGGAATTGCGTTCACGTCGGGCTCCTGGCGGCGAGCATCTTTACCATCTCCAACGTGTTCCGCGGCGAATACCGGCTGCCGAATTTCTTCGCTTTCAAGCCCCATGCGCGGCGCACCATCCAGCTCTGGAACGTCACGCTGATCTGCCTCTTGATGCTCGGCTTCCTGGCGCAAGTCAGCGTCGACTATTCGCGCGGCTGGATCGTGCTGTTCTATGCGGCGACGCTGATCAGCCTCGTCGTTTCGCGCTTTGTCATCGTCCGTGTCACCGCGCTGGCGCGCGCCGCCGGCTTGATTTCGGCGCAGCGCATCTGCCTCATCGGTACCGGCGCCCATATCGGCGCCTTCGTCCAGCATTACGAGCCTTGGGCGCTCGGACTTAACGTCGTCGGCTGCCGCTTTCTCACGCCGGTTCCCGCCACGGCAACGGACGAAGCGCGGCGCGCTGTGCTCGACCGCGATCTCGCCGAAGCGGCGGCCAGCGTGCGAGCCGTCGAACCTGACGCCATCTATCTGCTGCTGCCTTGGTCGGCGACCGAGACTATCGACCGCTGCGCCGAGACGTTCCTCACCCTGCCGGTCGAAATCCATCTCGGACCGGAGCGCATCCTGCACAAATTCGACGAGGTCGAGCTCGCCAAGGTCGGGCCGTTGGCGAGCCTGCAGCTCACGCGTCTGCCATTGACGCGCGGCGAGGTGGTGCAGAAGCGGCTGTTCGATATTCTATGCGCGTCGCTGGCGCTCCTTGCGCTGACGCCGCTGATGGTGCTGGTCGCTATTCTTATCAAGCTCGACAGCCGCGGGCCGATTTTCTTCGTGCAGCGCCGCTACGGCTTCAACCAGCAGCCGTTCCGCATCATAAAATTCCGCACCATGCGAGCGATGGACGACGGCGCCGTGGTCCCGCAAGCCAGGCGCGACGATCCCCGTCTGACCCGGATCGGGCGCTGGCTGCGGCGCTGGAACATCGACGAAATTCCGCAGCTGTTCAACGTCCTGACCGGCGACATGTCGCTGGTCGGACCGCGGCCGCATGCGCTGTCGCACGACGACGACTACGAACGCCGCATTTGCCTCTACGCACGGCGCCACAATGTCAAACCGGGCATCACCGGCTGGGCGCAGATCAACGGCTATCGGGGCGAAATCGACAGCGACGAGAAAATCAGAAAGCGCGTCGAGCACGATCTATTCTATATCGACAATTGGTCGCTATGGCTCGACCTGAAAATTCTCGCGCGCACGGTGCTGTCGCCGACAGCCTACCGCAACGCCTATTGAGACCTGGTATTTAAGTAATTTAACCCGGGACGAGGCGTCTAGCCCGCGAGCGTGGCGATGGCGGCGACGGCGCCTATCGTGATGACTGCGGTCGACAGCCATAAAACGCCGATCAGGAGCCATATCGCTCGCGGCTTTTTCGCCGCAGCAGGGGCCGCCGGCGTGCTCCAGGATCGCAGTTGCGGCTGGCCGAGCCGCAGCGCGGCGCTGGCACGCTCGATGTCGGCGTATTCGCGCGCCAGCTGATCCTGCTCGAAGCGCGTCAGGGCGCGCGCGTCGTCAACGATGCTTTCGCTTGCGCGTCCGGGCGTTCCGGCCGGCCGCGGCTTGATCAATAAGGCGTCGTCGGTGAAGTGGTCTGACGGCAGAGAGCCGAGGGAATGCCCGGACATGTGGCTACCTGTTGCCGATTACGGCCTCGTCCTTAACTGACGCGCAGGGTCGACGCGATGACGATCCGGGGCTAACGTTAACGACCACAATGGCCCCTTCGAACCCTTAAAGGCGGGGCCGTTGGGCGGCCGGGAGCCGGCGGGCTCGCGAGCGCCGTATCGCGCGACTATCTAGTGCAGTGGCGCCTGTCCCGGCGAACCGTTGTGAGAGCCATTTCCGAGGAGTGCTATGTCCACTTCGAGCATTATCGTCCTTGCCGTGATTGTCGTCGTCATTCTGTGGGCGATTACCGTCTACAATGGCCTTGTCACCATGCGACAACGGGTCAACGAGGCCTTTGCCGACGTCGACGTCCAGCTGCGGCAACGGCATGACCTCATTCCGAACCTAGTCGAGACCGTGAAAGGCTATGCCGCGCACGAGCGCGGCACGCTCGATGAGGTGGTCAAAGCCCGCAATGCCGCCGTCGCGGCACAGGGGCCGGCGCAGCAGGCGGCGGCCGAAAACATGCTGTCCGGCGCGTTGCGGCAGCTCTTTGCCCTCTCGGAAGCCTATCCGAACCTCAAGGCCAACGAAAATTTCCAGCAATTGCAGGCCGAGCTGACCGATCTCGAAAACAAAATCGCCGCGTCACGCCGCTTCTTCAACAATGCGGTCCAGGAATACAATGCCGGCATTCAGCGCTTCCCGGCCGCCCTGTTTGCCGGCACGTTCGGCTTCGCGCAGAAAGACTATTTCGACCTCGGTGCCGACCGGCAAGCCGAAACGGCGGCGCCGGCGGTGAAGTTCTAGGGGTCCGATTTTAGCCGTGGCCGCATACGGTCTTTACAGCCATATTCAATCGAACCGCCGCCGTTCGATCGTTCTGCTCGCCGGACTGTTCCTTCTGGTCTACGTGCTGGTTTATGCGGGCGCGCTGGTCGCGACCGCCCTGTCGGTCCGCGCCGATCTGCCGACGCTTCTGCAGATCGCCTGGATCGATCTTGTCAAAGCGGCGCCATTCGCCACTATCGGCGCCGCGCTGTGGATCGCGATCGCCTATTATTTTCATCAAGACATGATCGACGCGCTCACCGGCGGCCGGCAAGTCGAGCGCAAGGACCAGCCCCGGCTCTACAACATTCTGGAAAATCTCTGTATTTCGCGCGGCATTGCGATGCCGAAGCTGAAGATCATGGATTCGGAAGCGCTCAACGCTTTCGCCACCGGGATGAACCCCAAACAGTATTCGATCACCGTCACGTCCGGGCTGCTCCAGCAGCTCGACGACGCCGAGATCGAATTGGTGCTCGGTCACGAGCTGACGCATATCCGCAACGGCGACGTCCGCATGATGGTCATCGCCGTCATTATTGCCGGGGCGGTTTCCTTCTTCGTCGAGCTGGTCTTTCGGCTCTGGTTCTATAACAGCTTCAGCTTCGGCGGCTCGCGTTCGGGGCGGCGGGAAGGCGGCAACGGAGCGGGGCTGGCGATTTTGATCGCGGTCGCGCTTCTGGTCGTCGCTTATGTGCTGTCGGTCGTCATCCGACTTGCGCTTTCGCGCTCGCGCGAATTCCTTGCCGACGCCGGCTCGGTCGAGCTCACCAAAAACCCCGACGCCATGATCTCGGCGTTGCGCAAGATCGAGGGCCGCGGCGAGCTCAAGCGCGCGACCTCGGCGGTGATGGAAATGTGCGTCGACAACCCGCGCGAAGGGTTCGGCGAGTTGTTCGACACCCATCCCAGTGTCGATGACCGTGTCGCAGCGCTGGTCAAGTTCGCCGGCGGCCACGATCCCGGCCCTATCGCACTGCCGCCGGACAACGAGGTGGCCCAGATTCAGTCCCCGGAAGCGGCGGCCGACGGTCCATGGGGCCCGGAAAATCCACCCGAAGCGCCCGCAACCTCCGGGCCGTGGTCGGAGCCGGCAGGCGCTCCGCCGCAGCCGCCCTCGCCATCCTCAGCCGAACCGGCTCCCGGACCGTGGGGACCGCACCGCAGCAGCTAGTCCAGCCGGGGCGTGTTAACCTTAACGAATTACAAATTCCCGGAAACCGGCCTACTGTACCCATAGCCGGGCGATGAGGCTTCCAAACCGTCGCGCGGCTGTGTAGAAGCGAAGAAAGGACACAGGACGCTATCTTCGAGCGTCAGTGACGGGGTTCGATCATGGCCAAACCAGCTCTGATTTTGGTCGGCGCGGACAAAGGCGGCGTCGGTAAAACCACCATCGCCCGCACCTTGCTCGACTATTTCACCGCGCATCACGTGCCGACGCGGGCTTTCGATTCCGAATCGCCGAAGGGCACGCTCAAACGCTTCCATCCCGAGGTGGCCGACGTCGTCGACGCCACCGCGGTGGCCGACCAGATGCGCATCATCGACACGTTGTCGAGCACCGACGCCACCGTGACCGTGGTCGACGTCCGCGCCGGTCTGCTGTCGCCGACGCTGCGTGCGCTGCGCGACATCGGTTTCCTCGATGCCGTGAAAAAGGGCCAGATCACCTTCGTCGTTTTCCACATCCTCGGCTCCTCGATCGCCTCGTTGAACGAGATCGAGGATACGGCGCCGTTTACGGTCGACGCCAAGTATTTCCTGGTCAAGAATTTCATCAACAACACCAATTTCTTCGAGTGGGACCAGGCCACTCACGCCTCGTATTTCAAGAAGCTGAAGGATGCGGTGACGATCAACATCCCGAAGCTCAACGAGATGGCCTACGAGCAGGTCGAGCTGGCGTCGGTGCCGTTCCTCACCTTCGTCGCCAACAAGAACCCCAAAGGCGACACCGCCAACTACTCGTTCGTGCTGCGCGGCTATGTGCGGCATTGGCTCGGCAATGTCTGGGGCGAATACGACCGGGTGAAATTGCTCGATATTTTCGATACCTCGGGCAGCACGGTCGGGACCTCGCGGGCGCAGGGCGGCAGCCGCTCGTAACTGAGCTTATCCTTCGGATTTTCCCACCCGGCTCCGGCAATTCGCTAGAGCCGGCCGGCGTTTCGTCATAGAGTCGTCACCTGGCCGTACCGGGTTGGACCGTTAGCGGGAATGCCGCAGCACACGCCGCTTTACATCGTCGCCTCACGGCATCCCCGCGTCGGCAAGACGCTCGTCGCTCGGCTATTGATCGAGTTTTTCCGCTTCAGCGGCAGGGCTTCGCTGGTCGGCTACGATCTCGATCCGCGCGAGCCGGGCCTTGCCCCGCACTTTCCCAATCTGGTCTGGACCGTCGACATCGCCGACACCCGCGGCCAGATGGCGCTGTTCGACCGGCTGGTCAGCGACCAGTGGCGCACCACCATCATCGATCTGGGCTACAGCCTGTTCGACCAATTTTTCGACGTCATGGCGGAGATCGGCTTCGAGCAGGAGGCGCAGCGCCGCGGTATCCGCCCTATCGTGCTGTTTGTCACCGACTCGGCACCGGCCACGGCGCAGACCTATGCGGAGCTGCGGCGGCGTCTGCCGCGCACCACTTTCGTGCCGATACACAATGAAGCCGCGTCGTTCATGTTCGTGCCGCAGGATTTTCCGTCAAGCCTTCCGGATTGCAGCGTTATTCGCATTCCGCGCCTGTCTCCCATCGTGCGCGGCGTGATCGACCGCCCCGGCTTCTCGTTCAGCGCCTATATGGCGCTGCAGCCCGGCGGGCCGACCGAGGTGCATGGCTGGATCGGCGGGGTTTTTGCGCAATTCCGCGAACTTGAGCTGAGGCTCTTGATAGGGGCGCTCGATTCCTCGCTGCGCGATGGCAAAGAGCCGCGCCGTCGCGTGCGCTGAAGAATTTAATGGCCTTCGAAGCTGATTAGCGTCCGCACCGGCACGCCGAGCTTGCGGATTTTATCGGCACCGCCAAGCTCCGGCAGATCGATGATGAAGCAGGCGGCAACGACGTCGGCACCGACTTGCTTGAGGAGCTTGACGGCTGCCTCCGCGGTACCGCCGGTGGCGACGAGATCGTCGACCAGGATGACCCGCTCGCCCGTCACCAGGGCATCCTCATGCATTTCCATCTCGTCGATGCCGTATTCGAGCGAATAACCGATACTCACGCGCTTGAACGGCAGCTTGCCCTTCTTGCGGATCGGCACGAAGCCGCAGGAAATCTGGTGCGCGACGGCGCCGCCGAGAATGAAGCCGCGCGCCTCGATGCCGGCCACCTTGTCGATCTTGCGGCCGGCCCAAGGTTGCACCAGTTCGTCGACGGCACGGCGGAACGCCCCGGCATTGCCGAGAAGCGTAGTAATGTCGCGGAACATGATCCCGGGCTTCGGATAGTCCGGGATGGTGCGGATCGCGGCTTTGAGATCGTTCTCGAATGCACGATCGGACATGGTTTCGGCCCCAATTCCGACGCCACGGCCGCCGGCTGCGCTCAACTCCGATATTCGGTCGGCGCCCGCGGCTTCTCCAGCTCTGGATCGTGCAGCACGGCGTACCAGACCTTCTTCTTGGTGAAGTAGAGCAGGCCGGTGAACACGATGAGGAAGATCATGACCTGAAAGCCGAGGCGCTTGCGCGCATCGAGCTTCGGTTCGGCCGCCCACATCAGGAACGCGCCGACGTCGCGGCCATATTGGTCGACGGTGGTCGGCGTGCCGTCGGTATATTCGACTTGCCCGTCGCTCAAGGGCTTGGGCATGCCGATGGCATGTCCGGGGAAGTACTTGTTGTATTGGCCGCCCGGCGGCAGCGCGAAGCCGGGTGGCGCATCGGTGTAGCCGTTGAGAATGGCGTGGATATAGTCCGGACCGTCCTCCTGATACATCGTGAACGCATCGAGGATGAACCAGGGAAAGCCCCACTCGTAGCTGCGCGCCTTGGCGAGGTCGGACATGTCCGGCGGCAGCTTGCCGCCGAGCGCGGCGCGCGCGGCCTGGTCATTGGGGAACGGCGGCGGGAAATTATCCGAAATCTTGCCCGGCCGCTGAAACATCTGGCCTTCGTCGTTGGGACCGTCGGTGACTTGAAAAGTCGCCGCGATCGTCGCTGCTTGGGCTTCGGTGAATTCCGGGCCGCCCGGATCGGCGAGATTGCGGAACGACAACAGCTTCAGACTGTGGCAGTTCGAGCAAACCTCACGATAGATCTTGAAGCCGCGCTGCAACTGCGCCGGATCGTAAGTGCCGAACGGACCGGAGAACGACCAATGCAGCCGCGGCGGCGCGTCGGCTTCCTGCGCCGATGCCACGGTCGCGGCGCCGGCAAGCGAAACCGCGAGCGCGAGAGCCAGAACGATGCTTTGATGACGTTTCATTGCCTGGCCTCCTTAGCCCTGACCGCCCGGGGGCGGGGGCGCCGATGCGCCGGCCGGCAAGCCTTCGCGAAGCACCGACTCCGAGATCGAATTCGGCACCGGTCTGGTCGTCTCGAACAGGCCCAAGAGCGGCAGGATGATGAAGAAGAACGCAAAATAATAGGCGGTGAGAATGCGCGCCGCGATCACATAGCCGCCGACCGGCTCCTGCGAGCCGAGATAACCGAGCCCGATCACGCAGGCAAAGAAGATGAACAGGAATTGCCGATACAGCGGCCGATAATTCGCCGAGCGCACCCGCGACGTGTCCAGCCAGGGCAGGAAGGCCAACACGATAATCGAGCCGGCAAGCGCGGTGACCCCGAGAAGCTTGCTCGGGATCGCGCGCAGGATGGCGTAGAACGGCAGGTAGTACCATTCGGGCACGATGTGGGTCGGCGTCTGGCTGGGATTGGCCGGGATGTAATTGTCGGAATGGCCGAGATAGTTCGGGATGTAAAAGATGAAATACGCGAATACGATGCAGAACAGGCCGATGAAGAAGGCGTCCTTCACCGTGGCGTAGGGCGTGAACGCCACCGTGTCCTTTTCGGTCTTCGGTTCGACGCCGGTGGGGTTGTTCTGTCCGACCATATGCAGCGCCCAGACGTGCAGGACAACGACGCCGGCGATGACGAACGGCAAGAGATAGTGCAGCGAATAGAAGCGATTGAGCGTCGGATTGCCGACGGCATAGCCGCCCCACAGCCAGGTCACGATATCGCCGCCCACGCCGGGGATCGCCGAAAACAGATTGGTGATGACGGTCGCGGCCCAGAAACTCATCTGGCCCCACGGCAGCACGTAACCCATGAAGCCGGTCGCCACCATCAAGAGGAACAGGATGACGCCGAGGATCCACAGCACTTCCCGCGGCTCCTTGTAGGAGCCGTAATACATCCCGCGCGCGATGTGGGCATAGACGGCGGCGAAGAAGAACGCGGCGCCGTTGGCGTGAATGTAACGCAACAGCCAGCCGTAATTCACGTCGCGCATGATGCTTTCGACGGAATTAAAGGCGTAATCGACGTGCGGCGTATAATGCATCGCCAGCACGACACCGGTGATGATCTGCACGCCCAGCATGAAGGTGAGGATGCCGCCGAAGGTCCACCAATAGTTCAGATTACGCGGCGTCGGATAGGCGATGAAGGACGAATAGACGAGGCTCGCGATCGGCAGGCGCCGCTCCAACCATTGCATGAAAGGGCTTTGCGGCTGGTAGGTCGAATATCCGCTCATAGTCGAACCTTATATGCGTGATTGGACGATGCTTCGCCGATTCGTCACAGCATCGGCAACCGCATGCGGAATAGAACGGAAATTCCGGCGCGTGCGGACCGCCGTTGAGATTGCTGTCACAGCCTCGACCCTCTTACGTCTGGCCGGTCGCCCCCTCCGCGCTGCAAACCGCCCCCGGTAGGCCCCGTGCGGCGGCGGAAGGACCGGTCGTCTCCGGCCCTGGGGAAGGTCCGTGGCGACGCGTTCCGGCGGCGTTTTATTGGCACCCTTGCCGCCATAGTGCAAGTGTGGCCGCAACGACACCCACAATGCAACTTATGTGCCCTTTTCCCGGCGCGATCCGCGCAACTGCCTACCGCCGCCGCAACTCTCCCCCGGCACCGACATGACGCTTCGAATCGCGCTGTTCCAGCCCGACATCCCGCAAAACACCGGCACGATATTGCGCCTATGCGCCTGCCTCGGCATCGAAGCGCATCTTATCGAACCGGCCGGTTTTCCCTCCTCCGACCGCGCCTTTCGCCGCGCCGGAATGGACTATCTCGACGCCGTAACGCTGATGCGTCACCCCTCCTGGCGCGATTTCGAAGACTGGCGGCATCGGGACCGTCACCGGCTCATCCTGTTCACGACGGCGGCAACGCAGTCCTACCTCGATTACCGCTTTGCCCCGGGCGATATCTTGCTGTTCGGTCGAGAAACCGCGGGCGTACCACCGGACGTGCACGCCGCCGCCGACGCCCGGCTCGTTGTCCCGATGCGGCCGGCCCTGCGTTCTCTCAACGTCGCGATGACTGCCGCGATGGCCGCCGGCGAAGCGCTCCGGCAGATTGGCGAGATGACTTAAGCCTCGACCACGCCGGGGCGCCCGCTCTCGATGACATAGGCCTTGAGCGTCTCGACGGTCGCCTTGGGATCGTGCGCGTCCGACACCGCCCGCATGCCGACCTGCATCTTGTCGCGCTGCAAATCGGCGATGACATAGCCGCGGCGCCGGCTCTCGAAGAAATGGATATGCGGATTGTCCGGCAACGCCTGCGCGATCGGATCGTAAGGCGGTCCGTAGGAGGCGATCGAGGTACCGACAAATTCCGTCGCCACGATCTCGGATTTCGGATCGTCGAAATTAAGCTTCAAGTCGTTGGCGAAGAACGAATGGATGTCGCCCGAGGCGACAACCGGGTTTGACACTTTGCTGTCATGGACATGTTGCAACAGCCGCGCCCGGTTGGCCGGATAGCCGTTCCAGTCGTCGGTCCAGAAGGCGTCGACGCCATCGAGCTTCTCGCGCAATTGCGCCATCAGCACGTCCTGCGCAATCAGATTCCATTGCGCCTTGGAATGCGCCAGCGCCGAATAAAGCCAGGCTTCCTGATCGAAGCCCATCATGGTGCGGCCGGGATTGAGCCGTTCCGGACAGCCGCCATTGGTCTCGAGATGGCCGCCGCCCTTCTTCGGCGGCCCATAGCATGCCTCGCGCGAGCGATACTGCCGCCCGTCGAGCAGCGAAATCTCGATGAGATCGCCGAACGTGAACCGGTCATAGACCCGCATCAGCGGCCCGTTGGGATGCGACAGGATCGGGCGCACCGGCATATGCTCGTAGAAGGCCTGATAGGCAGCCGCCCGCCGGATCAAAAATTGCGCCGGATCGTCGAAATATTCCGACCATTGGTCGGCATAGTCGTTCTGGACCTCGTGATCGTCCCACGTGACGAGCGACGGCACTTGTGCGTGCAAGCGCGCCAAATCCGGATCGAGCCGGTATTGCGCATAGCGATTGCGATAGGTCGGCAAAGTCGAGGCTTCGACGCCGTCGCTGTGCCGGCGCACGATCGGGCGGTTTTCCTCGATGGTTTCGTAGATATAGTCGCCGAGAAACAGCACGAATTGCGGGTTCTCGTCGGTGAGATGCCGGTACGCGGAAAAATAGCCGTGCTCGTAATTGGCGCAGGAGACATAGCCGAAGCGCAACCGATCGAGCGTGGCGCCTGCCGCCGGTAGCGTGACGGCGCGGCCCACAGGGCTTGCCGCCTCACCGCTGGTGAAGCGATACCAGTAAGAACGACCCGGATCGAAGCCGCCGATGTCGAGATGCACGGAATAGCCGAAGGCGCGCTCGGCGGTTGCCTCGCCACGGCGGATGATTTTGGTCATGGCGTCGTCGGTTGCGATCTCGTAGCGCAACGTCACGTCGCCGCCACTCATGCCGCCCGGCATTTCCGGATTGTCCGAGAGCGGTTCCGGCGCCAGCCGCGTCCACAACACAAACCCGTCCGTGCGCGGCGCGCCGGACGCGACACCGAGGCTGAATGGATTGCCCGAGTGCCAGCTTTGCGCCGCCGCCCGACGAATTGCGGTCGGTGCCGCGATTGTTGCGAGGGCGGCCCCGCCAGCGCCGCGCAGAAGACGGCGGCGCGAGAGACGGTTACGGAAAATGGTGGCTGGCATAAGGTTTCGGCCGGGTGCTTGCGACGGATCAAGATAATCGCGCCATATTGTGACAATCTCACGCCACCTACGACAGCACTCAATGGCGGCCATGGATCAGGACACGATCGAACTCCACAAGAACGAGGCAAAGGCCTGGTTCGAGGCTTTGCGCGACCGGATATTAGCGGCATTTGAGGCCATCGAAGATGCCCTGCCTCCCGGAGCGCCGCTTGCCGACCGGCCGGCCGGCCGGTTCCAGCGCACGCCGTGGAATCGCACGGATCACAGCGGCGCTCCCGGAGGCGGCGGCGTCATGTCGCTCATGAAAGGCCGCGTCTTCGAAAAAGTCGGCGTTCATGTTTCGGCGGTGTTCGGCGAATTTGCCCCCGAATTCCGCAAGGACATCCCCGGCGCTGCCGACGACCCGCGTTTCTACGCCACCGGCATTTCCTTGATTGCGCACATGCATAATCCGCATGTGCCGGCCGTGCATATGAATACCCGTTACGTGGTGACCACCAAATCCTGGTTCGGCGGCGGCGCCGATTTGACGCCGGTGCTCGATCGACGCCGCACCCAGAGCGATCCCGACGCCATCGCGTTTCATGCGGCGATGAAAACCGCCTGCGATGCGCATAGCGGCGTTGCCCCCTACGACAAATTCAAGACCTGGTGCGACGAGTATTTTTACCTCAAGCACCGCGGCGAGATGCGCGGCATCGGCGGCATTTTCTACGACTGGCTCGACAGCGGCGATTTCGACAGCGATTTTGCCTTCACGAAGGATGTCGGCCGCGCCTTCCTCGGCATTTATCCGGAGCTGGTGCGGCGGAATTTCGCCAAGGCCTGGACCGAGGCTGAGCGCGAGGAGCAACTCGTCCGCCGCGGCCGCTATGTCGAATTCAACCTGCTTTACGACCGCGGCACGATTTTCGGGCTGCGCACCGGCGGCAATGTCGAGTTGATTTTGTCCTCGATGCCGCCGGTGGTGAAGTGGCCGTGAGCGGCCTATCGCGCTGATTTAAGCGTGTGAGCGGAACCGGGCCCAAAAATGCGGCTACCGCTCGCGGCATGACGAACAATCGTCACATCTTCTCTTTATCGTTCAGACGATCCAATCACCGAACAAGGAGGAAGCCATGGCATTCGCACCGGGCGACGTCGTGACGCTGAAATCGGGCGGGCATTCCATGACGGTCGTCGCCGTCAGCGACGAAGACGTGGACTGCTTGTGGGTTGGCGACGACGGCGAAATGTTCCGCCAGTCCGTTCCCGCCATTGCGCTGACGATCATCGATTTGACCGAGCTCGATGAGGCCGACGAATCGACGGAGGGCGAAGAGGCCGAGGCCGGAGAGGACGACGAAGAAGAGGAAGAAGACGACCAGGAGGAAAGCGAAGACGACGGCGAGGACGAAGAAGACAAGGAAGAAGACGAAGAGCGTGGCGAAAAGCGCCGCGCCAAGCGAAAATAAATCTATACCGACGGCAACCCGTAAGCCGACGCCGCAGCATAACTGTGGCGCCGGGTGAGATAGGCGCGAGCAGTTCCGTGCGATGCGTTAATGCCGGAACGCGCTGGAAATCATGACGACACCGCCGACGATGACGACCGCATCGAGCAATGCGGTGTGCATGTGAACCGGCAAACGTTCGACGATCAGCTTCGCCAGAAACGTGCACGGAAAGGCGACGGCACTGATCAGGAGCGCGATCGCGATCACCGTCGGGGTCAGCACGCCGGCAAGGCCGAACACCGAAAGCTTGATCGCCCCCATGCCGATCGATATCGCCGCGTCGGTCGAGATCACGGCCGCGCCTTCCAGCCCGCTCGCCATCAACAGCGACAGCAGGATCACTCCGGCGCCGGTGGTGCCGCCGACGACGATGCCCCAGCCCGCCGAAGCCCCGGCAAAACCCTTCTCGCCGAGGTGGTGACCGCGGCGCTTAAGCAGGCGCCGCAGCGGTACGGTCGCGATCAGGCTCGAACCGATCACCAAAGCCGCACCGCGGCCGGACAACAGCGTATAGAGCCACGCGCCGAGCACGCAGGTGGGCAGCGCGCAGACGAGCGCAATGAGCGCGCGGCGCGGCTCGACGTGACGGCGGAACGCGGCAACGCGCGCGGTATTGGTGAACATCGCCGAAATGGCGATGATCGGCACCACCGGCGCGGCGCCGACCATCGGCACCAAAATGAGCGGCATCAGCGCTCCGGTGCCGTAGCCGGCCACGCCCCCGGTGATGGCCGAGAAGGCTGCCAGCACCACGATCACGATGAGTTCGAAAGGCGATGCGTTGGGAATAAAGGGCATAGCGATGGGGTCGGGGGAGCGGAATCAGCCGTTGACTAAGGCGCGCCCAGTAACGAGAACTGGCGCTCGAAAAAGGCGCGAAAGGGAGCCTAGGGATGGACCTTGGAATTGCCGGCCGCAAGGCGATCGTTTGCGCCTCGAGCCGCGGCCTTGGGCTGGCCTGCGCCAAGGCGCTCGCGGCCGCCGGCTGCGAGGTGGTGATCAACGGACGCAACGGGGCGCATCTTGCAACGGTGGCCGCGGAACTGCAGAAGAGCGGCGCCAAAGTGATCCCGGTCGCCGGCGACGTCGCCTCGCCGGAGGGGCAAAAGGCGCTGTTTGCCGCCTGTCCGGAGCCCGATATCCTGGTCAATAACAATGCCGGACCGCCGTTTCGCGATTTCCGCGAGCTCGACCGGCAGAACATGCTCGACGGCGTAACCGCCAACATGATCGTGGCCATCGAACTTATTCAGAAGGCGATCGATCCGATGGTTGCCAAAAAATTCGGCCGCATCGTCAACATCACGTCCGGTTCGGTGAAGATGCCGATTGCCGGCCTCGACCTGTCCTCCGGTGCGCGCGCCGGCCTCACTGCATTTCTCGCCGGCGTCGCCCGCAGCGTCGCCGCCTCGAACGTAACGATCAATTTCGTGCTGCCCGGCACTTTCGAGACCGATCGCCTGCGCTCCAACATGGAAATGACGGCGAAAAAGAAAAACATCAGCGTCGAGGCGGCGAGCGCCGAGCGCATGGCCTCGGTGCCGGCGAAACGGTTCGGCCAACCGGACGAGCTCGGCGCGGCCTGCGCATTCCTTTGCTCGGCGCATGCCGGCTATATCACCGGCCAGAATTTGCTCATCGACGGCGGGGTGTTCCCCGGCGCATTTTAACGCCATTCAACTAAACGCTTCCCAAGGAGTTAAGACATGAAGCTCGTTCGTTACGGCGCGCCGGGCCGCGAAAAGCCCGGCATGATCGATAAAGAGGGCAAGATCCGCGACCTGTCGAAGATCGTCCCCGACATCGCCGGCGAGGTGCTGTCGCCCAAAGGCTTGAACAAGCTGCGCAAGCTGAAACCGGAAAAACTGCCGCCGGTGCGCGGCAATCCGCGCATCGGACCGTGCGTCGGTCATGTCGGCAACTTCATCGCCATCGGGCTCAATTATTCCGACCACGCCGCCGAAGCCGGCATGCAGATTCCGAAAGAGCCGATCATCTTCAACAAAGCGCCGTCCTGCATCTGCGGGCCGAACGACGACACCATGATCCCGAAGGATTCCTCGAAGCTCGACTGGGAAGTCGAGCTCGGCATCGTCATCGGGGAGCGCGCACGCTATTTGAGCAAGAGCAATGCGCTCGACGTCGTCGCCGGCTATTGCCTCGCCAACGACGTGTCCGAGCGCGTCTTCCAGATCGAGCGCGCCGGGCAATGGACCAAGGGCAAAGGCTGCGAGACCTTCGGCCCGCTCGGCCCGTGGCTCGTCACCAAGGACGAGCTGAAGGATCCGCAAAACCTCGAAATGTGGCTCGACGTCAACGGCGACAAGCGCCAGCGCGGCAACACCAAGACCATGATCTTCGACTGCCGGCACATCGTCTGGGCCTGCTCGCAATATTTCGTCATGGAGCCGGGCGACGTCATCATCACCGGAACGCCGCCCGGCGTCGGCCTCGGCATGAAGCCCGAGCCGAAATTCCTCAAGGCCGGCGACGTGGTCACGCTGGGCATTGACGGCCTGGGCGAGCAGCGGCAGAAGGTGGTGAAGTTCAAAGCGTAACCGCAGCCCGTGTGTGGCGAGATCGACTTCGAGAGCAAGCAATGTCGAAACAAGAAATGCGCGACGAAGCCGAGCGCCTCATCAAGGAGGCTTTGGAGCGCAAGACCGTCACCATCAAGCGCGGCCAGACTCGTATCGAAGCCAAATGCGGCAAATGCGGCGCGCCGAACCGGGTTTCGGCGGCGCCGGGGCAAACCCGCGCGTCCTACACCTGCAAGGAATGCGGCGCCGAGCAAAGAACGCTGTGAGCGCCGCTTTTGCGCGCGCCAACCGCGTCCCGCCGCCTGTCGACCCTCGACTTCGCACATTGCTGGAATTGCATCGCTCGGCTTTCGGCCGGCGACGCCGGCAATCTTGACGGTTATGCGCGGCGCGGTGTACGCGTACCATTATGTGCGATAGATCAATCACATAAAGAACATAACCGGGAGGGCGAGGGATGAAACGGCAGATTTTCGGGAGCCTGACTGCGCTTTGCCTGTTGGCCGCCCCGGCGGCGGCGGCCGACAGCGTGAAGATCGGGCTGGTCACCACTTTGAGCGGACCGGCCGGAGTCATCGGCAAGCATATGAAAGACGCGGCGGATCTGGCGCTGGAAATGCTCGGCGGCAAGATCGGCGGCGTGCCGGCGCAAATCGTCTATGGCGACGACCAATTCCGTCCCGACGTCGGCCGGCAGGTTGCCGAAGAGATGCTCAAGCGCGACAAGGTGGATTTCATGACCGGGTTCATCTGGTCGAATGTGCTGCTCGCGTCCTACCAGCCCATCATTCAATCCGGCATCATTTTTGTCGGCGCCAATGCCGGGCCGCATGAGATTGCCGGCGCGATGTGCGCGCCGAATTACTTCTCGGCGTCCTGGCAGAACGACCAGACGCCGGAAGCGATGGGCAAATACATGAACGACGAGAAGATGGACGACGTCTATCTGATCGCGCCGGATTATGCGGCCGGCAAGGACATGATGAACGGCTTCAAGCGGTATTTCAAAGGCAAGATCGCCGCCGAGGTCTACACCAAGCCGGGCCAGGCCGATTATCAGGTCGAGATCAGCCAGATTCGCGCCGCCAATCCGAAAGCGCTGTTCATCTTCCTGCCCGGCGGCATGGGCATCCAGTTCGTCAAGCAATATGCCCAGTCCGGCCTGCGCGGGCAGATTCCGCTCTATTCCGCCTTTACCGCCGACGAAACCACGCTGCCGGCGCTCGGCGACGCGGCGGCCAACAATTACGAGGTGAGCTTCTGGTCGCCCGACCTCGACAATCCGCGCAGCAAGGAATTCGTCGCCGCCTTCCGCAAGAAGTACAACTACATGCCTTCCTATTACGCGGCGCAGCAATTCGACGCGATCAACATGATCGACGACGCGGTGAAGGCGGTGAACGGCAACCTCGCCGACAAGAAGGACATGATCGCGCGCATGGAGAAAGCCGACGTTCCCATCGGTGCGCGGCAATTTCACGTACAACACCAATCACTTCCCGATCGAAAACTTCTATCTGCTCAAGATCGAGCGCGACAGCGACGGCCAATACGTGCGCAAGATCCAGAAGGTCGTCTTCGCCGATCACAAGGATGCCTACTATACCGAATGCCATATGCAGCCTTATCAGTGAGAGCAGCGGCGCCGGGAGACCCGCAATTCGTCGCGGCAATGATGCGCCCGTGATTGCCGTCGCGGAGCAAGTCCTCAACGGCGTGCAGTTCGGGCTCACGCTGTTTCTCATGGCGGCCGGGCTTGACGCTGATCTTCGGCGTGATGAATCTCGTCAATCTCGCCCACGGCTCGCTCTATATGATCGGCGCGTTCATCGCGGCGGCGACGTTCAATGCGACCCATTCCTACCTTCTTGCGATCGCCGCCGCGCTCTTCGGCACGGCGGCGGTCGGCATTGTCATCGAGGTCGTGGTCTTTCGCGCGCTGTACCAGCGCGACCATCTCGATCAGGTGCTGGCGACCTTCGGCTTGATCCTGTTCTTCAACGAGATCGTGCGCATGATCTGGGGCGCGACCGCGCTTTATGCGCAGGTCCCGGACTTTCTTTCCGGTCAGATCGAGGTGCTGCCCGGCGTTCCTTATCCGGCCTATCGGCTGGCCATTATCGCGGTGGGGCTTCTGGTCGCGCTGTTTCTCTATCTGTTGGTGATGCGAACGCGCATCGGCATGCTCATCCGCGCCGGCGCTTCCGACCGCACCATGGTGGCGGCGCTCGGCGTCAATATCACGCTGCTCTACACGCTGGTGTTCGGCTTGGGCGCGGCACTGGCGGCGCTCGCGGGCGCGCTGGCCGGACCGGTGTTCACGGTCGAGTCCGGCATGGGCGACGACCTTCTCATTCTTGCCTTCGTGGTCATCGTCATCGGCGGCATCGGCTCGATCCGCGGCGCCTTCATCGCCGCCATTCTCGTCGGCGTGGTCGACACCATCGGCCGCGCCTTCCTGCGGCCCTTGTTCGCGCTGTTCATGTCGGGCTTCGCCGCGGACAACGCCGGACCGGCGACCGCCTCTATGCTCATCTACATCGCTGATGGCGACGGTGCTGTTCTTCCGGCCGGAAGGACTTTTCCCGCGGGCGAAACGGTGAAGTCCTCGCGCCAACGCCTTGTCGTAACGATCGCCGCGCTGGCGGCGCTGGCGCTGCTGCCGCCGGTCTCGGTCGCCTTCGGCCAGGATTTCTATATCGATCTGTTCACCCGCATCATGATCTTTGCCATCGCCGCGGTCAGTCTCGATCTGATCCTCGGTTTCGGCGGCATGGTGAGCTTCGGCCACGCCGCCTATCTCGGCATCGGCTCTTACGCGGTCGGCATTCTCGCCTATTACAATATCGACAACGGCTTCCTGCAGTTCGGCACCGCCATCCTCGCCTCGGCGCTGATCGCCTTGTTTATCGGCTGGGTTTCGCTGCGAACGAGCGGCGTCTATTTCATCATGATCACGCTTGCTTTCGGCCAGATGATTTACTTCCTCGGCGAGAGCGTCAATCAGTTCGGCGGCGACAATGGGCTCAACATCGAGCGGCACAGCCACTTCGCCGCAATCCTGAATTTCGGACCGGCCGACCACGCTCTATTATTTCGTTTTCGCCTGGCTTGCGCTCTGCCTGGGGCTCGGCTGGCGGCTCGTCGAATCGCGATTCGGCATGGTGATCCGCGGCGCCAAGTCGAACGAGACGCGCATGGTGGCGCTCGGTTTCCGCACCTTCCGCTACAAGCTCGTCGCTTTCGTCATCGCCGGCGCCATGGCCGGCGTCGCCGGCGCCCTGCTCGCGAACCTGACGCTGTTTCTGTCGCCCAATATCATGCATTGGACCCGCTCGGGCGAGATCATGATGATGGTCATCCTCGGCGGCATGGGCACGCTCATCGGCCCGGTGCTCGGCGCCATCGCCTATCTGCTGCTGGAGAACCTGCTGTCGGGCTTCACCGAGCATTGGCAGGCGATCCTGGGGCCGTTTCTGGTCCTGGTCGTGATCTTCTCCAAGACGGGGCTCCTCGGCGCGGCAGGGCCGTGGCGGGCGAAATCCACCCATGCCTGAGGCATTGTTGGAAACCCGCCAGCTTCGCAAACGCTTCGGCGGCCTCGTCGCAACCGACGACCTGTCGGTGCAGATACTGCCCGGGGAAATTCATGCCGTCATCGGGCCGAACGGCGCCGGCAAGACGACGCTGATCGCTCAGCTCGCCGGCGAGCTCGCTGCCCGACTCCGGCGAGATTCTGTTTGCCGGCGAAGATATCACCGGGCTTGCGGACGGCCGATCGCGTGCGCCGTGGGCTCGCCAGATCGTTCCAGATCACCAGCGTGTTTCGCGAATTCTCGGCGCTCGATAATGTCGCCCTTGCGGTGCAGGCCTCGGCCGGACACAGCTTTCGTTTCTGGCGCGCCGCACGGCGCGAGCCGGCGTTGCGCCAGCCGGCGGAGCGCTTTGCTGACCGAGCTCGGCCTGGCGGACGCGGCTCGATGTGGCCGCCGGCAATCTCTCGCATAGCGAAAAGCGCACGCTCGAAATCGCGATGGCTCTTGCGACCAAGCCGCGGCTGGTGCTGCTCGACGAACCGCTCGCCGGCATGGCTCCGGAAGATTCCAAGCGCATGGTGCAGACGCTTGCCGCGCTCAAAGGCAAAGTGACCATCCTGCTCATCGAGCACGACATGGACGCCGTGTTCACTTTGGCCGATCGGCTGACGGTTCTGGTCTATGGCCGCGCCATCGCCACCGGCACACCCGACGTCGTGCGCGCCAACGAGGCGGTGCAGCGCGCCTATTTCGGCGACGAGGCGCAATGATGCTCGACGTCAACGGTCTCGAAGCGAGCTACGACGAGAGCCAGATCCTGTTCGGCGTGAGCCTGACCATCGCGCAAGGCGAGGTCGTCACGCTGCTCGGCCGCAACGGCATGGGCAAGACCACCACCGTCTCGACGCTGATGGGCATCCTCCCGGCAAAACGCGGCGAGATCGTCTTCGACGGCATTGCGCTGCACGGTCAACCCTCCTATCGCGTCGCCCAATGCGGCTTGGCCTTGGTTCCGGAAGGCCGTCACGTGTTTCCAAACCTCACTGTCAGGGAAAATCTCGTCGCCACCGCTCGCAATCCACGCGGCGGCCCGGCCGCGTGGACGCTTGCATCGGTGCTCGAATTGTTTCCGTTGCTGCACGAGCGGCTGGACAGTTGGGGCGGACTGTTGTCCGGCGGCGAGCAGCAGATGCTGGCCATCGGACGCGCGCTTGATGACCAATCCGCGGCTGCTCATCCTGGACGAAGCCACGGAAGGGCTTGGCGCCGATGGTGCGTCGGGAAATCTGGCAGGTCTTGAAGGTCCTCAAAGAGCGCGGCCAGTCGATCCTCGTCATCGACAAGAACGTCGACATTCTCTCGCGCATCGCCGACCGGCACTACATCCTCGAAAAGGGCCGCGTGGTGTGGTCCGGCAGCTCGGCTGCCTTACAGGCCGAACCCGGCCTCAAGGAGCGTTACCTCGGGATATGAGCCTGCGGCTTCAAATCGCCGCGGGAATTCGCCGGCATGGGTCCATCCATCTTGCGGGTCAGCGTTTTTCGGACACTAGGTGGGCAAGATTTCAATAACCTGAAACCGGGACGGGAGAGCCTGATGGGAGCGAATTTCGGCATTGCGGGACTGGATTGGCAGCAGCGGGTCAATTGGGACCGGCTGCGCAAATACCGGACCGAACGGGCCCGCGCGATGATGAAAAAGCACGGGCTCGGCGCGCTGCTGTGCATGTATGACGAGAACGTCCGCTACCTCACCGGCACGCTGACGCCGGGCTGGAACCGGCTCAAGCCGGGGCTCCGCTACGCCATGCTGTGCGGCGACGGCGCGCCGATCCTGTTCGAGCAGGGCGATCTCGGCTTCCAGATCGAACGCCATTCGCCGTGGATCCCGAAGGAGAACGTGCGGCACTCGTTCGCCTGGATCAAAGGCGCCGCCGGGCCGGCCTCGACCCAGCAAGTCAACAAATTCGTCAAGGCGGCGCTGCAGGCGATGAAGGAAAACGGCGTCGCCGGGCAAAAGCTCGGCGTCGACTTCATCGACATCAACATGATCAACATCTTCAAGGAGAACAATATCAACTGGACCGACGGCATGAGCGCGATGATGGACGCGCGCGCCGTGAAGAGCGAGGACGAGCAGGAATGTTTCCGCATCGTCGGCGCCATCGGCGACGCGACGCATTGGGAATGCATGAAATTCTTGCGCCCCGGCGTCACCGAGAACCAGGTGACCGCGCATCTGATGCAATATCTCTACAACATTCCCGGCATGGAGGACGTCGAGGACGTCATCGTTTCGTCGGGCCCGAACACCTGGCCGAACTGGCGCAATTTCTCCGACCGCATCATCCAGCCGGGCGACATCGTGTTCATGGATTTGGCGGCATTGACCTGGAACGGCTACAAGTCCTGCTATTACCGCACTTATTGCGTCGGCAAGGAGCCGAGCCAGGAGCAGAAGGACACGTACGATACCGCGCTGAAATGGCTGTACAATTCGATCGGCGCGGTCAAAGTCGGCGCCACCACCCGCGACATCGCGATGAAATGGCCGTCGGCGATGGAGACCTGGGGCTACGAGGACGAGGATCAGGCTGCCGCCAATCTATGGGGCCACGGGCTCGGTCTCGCCCAATACGATCCGCCGGTGATTTCGCGCATCTGGTCGCTCGATCATCCGATCGACATCCAGGAAGGCATGACCTTTGCGCTCGAAACGCAGCACGGCAAGAAATTCCGCTACGGCGTGCGCATCGAGGAAATGCTGATCGTGAAGAAGGACGGCATCGAGATCGTCTCCAATTTCCCGGTCAAGCAGATCACGGTGGTCGATCCGCTGCCCGGCTACGGCGATCACGTGAAATAAAGATTTCACCTCTCCCCGCGCGCGGGGAGAGGTCGCGTGACCCCCGACTTGATCGGGGGGAGCGAGGGTGAGGGGGCCTCTCCGCAATTCTGAGCGTCGCCGCTCGGCGGAGAAGCCCCCTCACCCCACCCTTTCCCCGCACGCGGGGAGAGGGAGTGCGCAGAGCCCAGGCCGAACGAGACTTGTATGGCGCGTTTCATCCTTCCTCTCTCCTCCCCGGCCGCGACCGACGCGAACCGCGTCGGGCCGAAGGCGGCGAATCTCGCGGCGCTGGCGAAGGCCGGTCTGCCGACGCCGGGCGGATTCTGCATCTCAGCCGAAGCTTATCATCGCCAAATTGAGCATCTCGGACTGGGCGAGATGATCGCGGCCTATCCGCAGGCCGATCAGCCGATGCAGCGCCGGCTCGCGGTCGAAATACGGCTCAAGCTCTATCAGAGCGATCTGGCGCCCGACGTGCTGGCCGATGTCCTGCCGGCATGGTGGGCGGCGGACAAGCCGGCCGCGGTGCGCTCCTCATCGCTGATCGAGGATCGCGCGGACGCGAATTTCGCCGGCCAGTTCGAAAGTTTTCTCGGCGTGCGTGAAGACGCCGAATTCCTTACGAGCTTGCGGGCCTGTTGGGCGGCGCTGTGGACCACCACGGCGCGGCGCTCGATGGCGCAGCATGAGCAAAATCCGGCCGACACGGCCATGGCTGTTCTGGTGCAACCGCTCGTCAAGGCGATCGCCTCGGGCGGCGGCTTGAGCGAAACCGCCGACGGCCAGATGCTGATCAGTGCGACATGGGGGCTCGGCTCGGCAATCGCGCAGGGCGAAGTGGTGCCCGACCGCGTAGTGCTCAGCCGCCACGGCTTCGTGCGCTCGAACGAGCCCGGCCGCAAGCATCATCGCGAGACCTGCCTGCACGGCGCCGGCCCCTCGGCGCAAAAAGTGCCGGACGAGTTGGTGGCGCGCGCCATGCCTCGAAGCCGGCCAGGCAACCACGCTCGGCCGTCTGATGCGCAAGTGTGAAGACGTGCTTGGCATGCCGGTCGAGATCGAGTGGGCGCTCGATGAGGCCGGGTTCAAGCTGTTGCAGGCCCGGCCGCTGCATGTGGCGCCGGCGCACGTGCCCGACGAAATCTGGCTCAAGCACCCCGGATTGAATGGCCATCCCGCCGGCATCGGCTGGGGAAGCGGCCGCGCCGTCGTGGTCAATTGCGAATGCGAATTGAGCCGCGTCGCGCCCGGCGACATTCTTGTCACGCGCGTCGCCGGCCCGGCCTTGAGCCACATTCTGCCGCGGGTCGGCGGCGTCGTTGCCGAGCTCGGCGGCTCGACGTCGCATCTGGCGTCGCTCGCCCGCGAGCGCGGCATCCCGATGGTGCTTGGCGTTCTGGACGCGACGCGGCGCATTCCCGAAGGCGCCCAGGTCGCCGTCGACGGCGTCGCCGGCGTGGTGCGGTGGCTCGCCTGATGGCCAAAAATTCCGCCCGCCCGCGCGTTTTCGTCACTCAGCCGGTATCCGAGCAGGCGCTCAAGCGTCTGCGCCCGTGGCGCGCGTGACCCTGTTTGCCGATTCCAGCCGCATCATCCCCAAGCGCACGCTGATCGGCGCGGTGCGCAAGGCGGATATTCTGTTCTGCCTCCTGCACGACAAGATCGACCGCGACGTGATCGTCGCCAATCCGAATTTGCGCCTGATTGCCGCGCAGTCGATCACGCCGTCCAATATCGACGTCGCGACGGCGACGGCGCGGCGCATTCCGGTGACGGTGACCGCGCCGATCACCACCGAAGCGACCGCCGATCTCAATTTCGGCCTCATGCTCGCGGTGGCGCGGCGGATGATCGAAGGCGACCGCCTGGCGCGGGCCGGAACATTTCCCGGCGGCCAGTCGGCCCATCTGATGGGCTCTTTCGTCTGGGGCAAGACGCTCGGCCTGGTCGGCGGCGGCGGCCTGATCGGCAAGGCGGTGGCGAAACGCGCCCACGGCTTTGGCATGCGCGTTCTCTACTGGACGCCGCGGCGCAAGCCCGCGCACGAGGAGCAGGAAGCCGGGCTGACCTATGTGCCGCTTCGATCAACTCCTTGCGCGAATCCGATTTCGTCTCGCTGCACTCGCCGCTGAACAAGCAGACGCGGCATCAGATCGGCGCCCGCGAGTTGCGGCTCATGAAGAAAACCGCGTTTCTGATCAACACCGCCCGCGGCGCGATCGTCGACGAGGCTGCGCTCGTTGCGCGCGCTGCAGAAGAAGCAAATCGCCGGCGCCGGCCTCGACGTGTTCGAGCACGAGCCCAAGATCGACAAGGCTTTGACGAAAATGCCGAATGTGGTGCTTACCCCGCATCTCGGCAGCGCCACGCCGGAAGTGCGCGAGGCCATGGCCGATATCGTGGTCGACAATATCCTGGCGTTCTTAGGCGGGCACAAATTGCCGAACTGCGTCAACCCGCAGGTGTTTGCGCTATAGATGCCGGCGCCGGTGATCACGAGCGCTGTCGACGTGAAATTCGGAGTCTGCAATGCCCCGTCCATTGATCGCCATCACCGACAGCCCTTTTCCCTCGCTCGACCCGGCCAAGAAGGCGCTGGCGCGGCTCGATCCCGAATACCGCATGGCGCAAAGCCCATCGGCCGACGACATTCTCGCCGTGGCGCGCGACGCCGACGCGGTGCTCGTCACCTACGCCAAGCTGCCGCGGCCAACTGCTTGCGCGAATTAGAAGAAGTGCAAGGCGATCGGCCGCTTCGGCCTCGGCGTCGACAATATCGACTTGCCGGCGGCCAAGGAGCTCGGCATCGCCGTCAATTACGTGCCGGATTATTGCCTGCACGAAGTGTCGGATCACGCCATGGCGCTGCTCTTGGCGCTCGCCCGCAAAGTGACGCTTGCCAACAAGCTCGTGCAATCCGGCCGCTGGGAAGTGCCGCCGATCGTGCCGTTGCGCCGTCTCGAAGGCCAGGTGCTGGGCCTCATCGGCTTCGGCAATATTCCGCGCATGGTGGCGCCCAAGGCCAAGGCGTTCGGGCTCAACGTCATCACCTACGATCCTTATGTGAACGCCGAGGCGCTCGCCGCAACCGGCGTCGAGAGCGTGAGCTTCGACGACCTGTTGGCGCGCTCGGATTTCATTTCGGTGCATGCGCCGCTGCAGCCGGCGACGCGCGGGCTGATGAACGCCAAGGCGTTCGCCAAGATGAAAAAGGGAGCCTACCTCATCAATACCGCGCGCGGCCCGCTGGTCGACGAGACGGCGCTGGTCGCCGCGCTCAATTCCGGCCATCTCGGCGGCGCCGCGCTCGACGTCGTGACGCAACGAGCCGTTACCGAAGGATTCGCCGCTCATCGGCCGCGACAACGTGATCCTCACCCCGCACACCGCGTTCTATTCGGTCGAGGCGCTGGAGGAATTGCAGACCAAATGCGCGAGCGACGTGGCGCGCGTGCTGTCGGGCGAAAAGGCCGTCTATCCGATCAGCGCTTAGCGGCCCTGAACTTTCGCCGCCCTACTCCGCCGTCCAGCCGCCGTCGAGAACGAGCGCCGAACCGGTCATCAGCGACGAGGCATCGGAGGCGAGAAAGACGATGGCGCCGATGACTTCTTCGAGCTGGCCGAGCCGGCCGAGCTTGATCTTCGATAAGACCTCGTCGCGGAACGCCTTGTTCTCGAAGAACGGCTTGGTCATCGGCGTCTCCAGGAACGTCGGGCCGAGCGAGTTGACGCGGATATTGTGCGGCGCAAGCTCGATCGCCATGGCCTTGGTGAAACCCTCCATGGCGTGCTTCGAGGCGCAATAGACGGTGCGTCGCGCCGCGCCGACATGGCCCATCTGCGAGGAGACGTTGATGATCGAGCCGGGAAGCTTGGCTTCGATCAGCTTGAGCGCCACCGCCTGCGCGGTAAAGAACGCGGCGCGCACGTTGAGCGCAAAGATCGCATCGAAGTCCTCGACCTTGACGTCGGCCAGATAGGCCGGCCGATTCATGCCGGCATTATTGACCAGAATCTGAAACGGCGCCGCGGCGGCAACGGCGCGCCGCACCGCCTCGACATCGGTCACGTCGAGCACGAGCGCTTCGGCTTGCTCGCCGCGCGCGCGAATGGCGCTCGCCGCCCCTTCGATTTCGGTCTTGGTGCGCGCCGCAAGCGTCACATGGGCCCCAGCCGCCGCCAAAGCCGACGCCGCCGCGAGTCCGATACCGCGCCCGCCTCCGGTCACCAGCGCGCGCCGGCCGTCGAGGCGGAAGCGAGGGAGTTTTGGCGAGATCGAAGGAAGTCACAGAAGATGCCGCTTGCTGCTCCTTCTCCCCGCACGCGGGGAGAGGTGAATTCACTCCGCCGCCTCACCATAGGGCACGTTGCGGCCGCCATAGCGGCGCACGCGGACATTGGCTTGCTCGGCATGCGCCACGAAGCCTTCGAGCATGCACAGCCGCGAACAGACTTCGCCGATTTTCGCACTCGCCTCGTCGTTGAGCACCTTCTGATAGGTGCAGGTCTTGAGAAATTTTCCGACCCACAGCCCGCCGGTATAGCGCGCCGCCTTCTTGGTCGGCAGCGTGTGATTGGTGCCGATCACCTTGTCGCCATAGGCGACATTGGTGCGCGGGCCGAGGAACAGCGAGCCGTAGTTCCTCATGTTATTGAGGAAATAATCCGGATCGCGCGTCATCACCTGGACGTGCTCGGACGCGATGCGGTCGGCTTCGCGCACCATCTCGGCCTCGTCGTCGCAGACGATGACCTCGCCGAGATCGGCCCAGGCCTTGCCGGCGACCTCCGCGGTCGGCAGGATTTTCAGCAGCCGCTCGACTTCCTTCATGGTGTCGCGCGCGAGCTTTTCCGAAGTGGTGATGAGGATCGCCGGCGAGGTCGGACCGTGCTCGGCCTGGCCGAGGAGATCGGTGGCGCAGATTTCGCCGTCGACGCTGTCGTCGGCGATGATCAGCGTCTCGGTCGGGCCGGCCAGAAGATCGATGCCGACCCGGCCGAACAATTGCCGCTTGGCCTCGGCGACATAGGCATTGCCCGGACCGACGATCATATCGACGGCCGCGATGGTTTCGGTGCCGAGCGCCATGGCGGCGACCGCCTGCACGCCGCCAAGCACGAAAATCTCGTCGGCGCCGCCGAAATGCATCGCCGCCACGATCGCCGGATGCGGCCCGCCGTGAAACGGCGGCGCGCAGGCGACGATATGCTTCACGCCGGCAACCCGCGCGGTGACGATCGACATATGCGCCGAGGCGACCATCGGATAGCGCCCGCCGGGCACATAGCAACCGATCGAATTCACCGGAATGTGCCGGTGGCCGAGCACCACGCCGGGCAGCGTCTCGATGTCGAGATCGCGCAGCGTGTCTTTCTGTTTCTGCGCGAAATTGCGCACCTGCGTCTGGGCGAATTTGATGTCGTCGAGGTCGCGTTGCTTCACCTGGCCGATCGCGCGTTCGATCTCGGCCGGCGAAAGCTTGAACGAGGCCGGCGACCAGTCGTCGAATTTCTGCGACAGCTCGCGCACGGCCGCATCCTTGCGCGCATCGATATCGGCGAGGATTTGCTCGACGGTTTGGCGCACCTTGGCGTCGGCCGCCTTGATCGCGCTCGCGTCCATTCCGCGCTTGAGATAGCGGGCCATGGCCTACGCTCCTTAGTTCTCTTTGCCGGCGCTGACTTTACGGCCTTTGCGCGGCAGGTTCGACAATGACGGCCGTGCCATAGCACAAAACCTCGGCCGCTCCGACCATGGGGCCGGTGTCATAGCGCACCCCGACGACGGCGTTGCCGCCGATCTGCCGGGCGTGGCCGATCATCAGGTCGAACAATTCCGCGCGGGTGGTCTCGCAAAGCGCGGTGAAGATGCCGGCGCGGCCGCCGAACAGCGTGCGGAATCCGCCGACGATGGTCAGCGGCAGCGAGCGCGTCCGCACAGTGATGCCGCGCACGACGCCGAGCGTCTTGACGACGCGATAGCCGGCGATGTCGAACGTGGTGGACGACATCATGACGTCGTGCCGATGCACCGCGGCGGCGAGCCGCGCCTCCGGCGCCTCGCCGACGATCATTTGATCGCCTGCGGGTTGATCGGCGAGCCGGTGGCGCCGGAAATGATCAGCGGCGGTCCGCAGAAGAAGAATTCGTAAATGCCGTCATCGTCGCAATCTTGGGCAAGTTCCTTAAGGTAGAAAATCTCGCCCATGCACAGGCCCATGGCCGGGATCACCACCCAATGCCAGGGCTGGTTGGCCTCCGTCGTCTCGTTCGGCCGCACCTCGACGCCCCAGGTATCGGTGCAGATGGCGGCGATCTCTTTGTCCTGGCACCAATAGCAGTTCTCGAACTTGACGCCGGGCGCGTCGCCGCCGGCATAACCGCCCCATTCCTTCTCGGCCATGCAGCGTTCCATCTGGCCGGTGCGGATGAGCACGAAATCGCCCCGGCCGATCGAGACGTTTTGCTCTTTGGCGCATTTGTCGAGCTCGTCGTTGGAAATGCTCTCGCCGTCCTTCATCCACGGCACGCCGCGGAAACGCGCAATGTCGAGCAAAACGCCGCGCCCGACCATTTTGCTTTTCGAGTGCTCGATGCCGAGAACGTTGAGGCCTTTGGAATCGATCAGCTTGGCGTTGTGGCCGTTATAGGCTTTGTCCTCGTAGAACACGTGGCCGAGCGCGTCCCAATGGGTGGCTCCCTGCACGCACAGCATCAGCGTGTCGTCGGCGTAACGGATCTTGTTCCAGTCCTGTTGCCCGGCAACGGCATCGGTGCCGGTCGCCAGCATCTGATGGATCGGATTGAAACGGCCGCCGAACAAGCCGGTTTGCGGACCGTTGCGATCGAGCGGGATGCCAAGCGCAAACACCTTGCCGGTCCGAATGAGGCTCGCGGCTTTGACGATATCCTGCGGCGCAACGTGGTTGAGCGTGCCGATCTGGTCGTCCTTGCCCCAACGGCCCCAATTCTTCAATTTCTCCGTCGCCTCGGCGATTGCCTGCTTTCCAACCTTGATATTCATCGGGCTTCCCCTGTCCCCTGCTGTGGACGTTTCCCGTGGCGGTCAGGGGGCCGCCATTGGGTGCGGCATCAGTTTGACACAAACCGTAGCGGCGTGCGTAGAATAATCTATATCGGGGGCGACAAAATCGAACAAACGGGGGAATACGCCTATGGTTGCAGGACGTGCAGCGGCACTCATCAGCGCAACTTTGCTCGCGGCTTTGGTATCGTTCCTGGCGATGGCGATCGTGCCGGCGAGCGCGCAAACGGTCATCGACGACTGGGCCAACATCAAGGCGCCACCGCCGCCGGAATTGAAATCCGTCACCGTCGACCCTAAGACCACCGCGCTCTTGATGCTCGACTTCGTGCATCCGATTTGCGATCCGCAAAAAAAACCGCGCTGCGTCGCCTCGTTGCCGGCGATGAAGAAACTGTTGGCCGAAGCGCGCGCCAATCACGTGATGGTGGTCTTCAGCACGGCCGGCCCGACGACGGCCAAGGACATCTGGGCCGACGTAGCGCCGCTCCCCGGCGAGCCGGTCGTCAATTCCCATGCCAATAAATTCCAAAATACCGACCTCGAGAAGATCCTCAAGGACAAGGGCATCGACACGGTCATCGTCACCGGCGTGAACGCCAACGGCGCGGTCCTCGACACGGGGATCGATGCCGCGCTACGCGGATTCAAGGTGATTGATCCGATCGACGGCAGTTCGGCGGAGAACGAATATATCGAGCAATATGTCGTCTATAACTTCGCGCATGCGCCCGGTGTTACCGGCGTCGTGACGCTGACCAGATCCGACATGATCAAGTTCTAGATTACGCCGCCGAGGATAGTCGCAATTCGGCGGCCGGCAGCGCCGAAGCGGCGAGGATGTCGTCCTGACACGCCGCGATCACCCGATTGCGTCCGGCGAGCTTGGCCTCGTAAAGCGCGCGGTCGGCGGTTTCGATCAGCAAGACGGCGCCGCCCAACATTGCCCCACCCATGGCGGGCGATCCGTCGGCGACCGCATCGCGCGCCTCTTCGCCGGCCGACTTCGGCAAGTCGGCGATGCAGGCCACGCCGACGCTGATGGTGACGAATGGCGCCACCGCCGAGCCTTCGTGGGGAATTGCCTCCTCCCGCACCGCCTGGCACATCAATTCGCCGACGCGGCGCGCCGCCGCAATATCGGTATGCGGCAACAGCACCGCGAATTCTTCACCGCCGTAACGCGCCGCCAATTCGCCGGCGCGCCGCGCGCGCTTCGCCAGCGCTTGCGCCACGTTGCGCAGGCACTGATCGCCGGCGACGTGGCCGTAGCTATCGTTGAAGCGTTTGAAATAATCGACGTCGATCATCAACAGCGAAAGTGCCGTATGGTGCCGCATCGTGCGCCGCCATTCCGAAGCCAGGGCTTCCTCGAACGCCCGGCGGTTGGCAATCCCGGTCAAAGAGTCGATCGCCGTCAGCCGACGCAATTCCTCGGTTTTGGCTTGATTGCTCTCATGCAGCTTGACGAGGGTGGCGTAGAGCCGGCTGTTTTGCGTCAGCAAGACGATGAGGATGAAACTCGCCGCAAAGAGCCCATAGACCCGGCCGGCATAGAAACCGAGATCGTAGCGGCCGGCATCCAAGCCGGCGCTGAGCGCAATGTCGAACAGCCACGCGCACATCGTTACGATAAGCCACAGATCCAGCACCGAATAAGGCCTGCGGCGCGCCAGCATCGCCAGCGCGCCGAGGCTCAACAGCCACACGCTCCACACCACGACGCCCATATTCGTCGTGTACCGATTGCCCTGCATGATCGACGGCAACATGGCCTGCCCTCGCGTGGCCAGGAAGACAGTGCCCAAGACTGCGGCAATCACCAATGCGGGCACGACAATTCTCACGGCGCGCCTTGACGCCATCGCGCTATTGCCGGCGCGGCGGCCCGCGTAACCCATGACGAAGAGCGGAAAGCCGCCATGCCAAAACATATAGAGCCAGGCGGTGGTCTGCGGCCCAGCCCCGAGCAGGCCGGCCGGCGTGAACAGGCCGGGAAACGTGAGCGCGTGCACAATGCACATCAGCGCGGTGAACAAATATCCGCCGGCCAGCACGCTCAGCCCGTGAGCCTGCGAAATCTGGCGTTGGCCCAGCAGGAAGACGACGGTGATCAGGTCGTTGATCACAAGCGCCGATTGATAAATCGGAATGAAGGCCGGCAATGGCGGCAATGGCAGCTGTGCGAACGGCACCAGAAGAAGAAACACAACCGTCGATGCGGCGATGGCCGCGAACGCCAGCCGCCGCTCGGCCGGACTGGCCGGGAGATTGGATAAGAATATCGGTTCCCAAGTCGCGGCGGGCGCCATGTGGCTTTTTCCAACACCGGGTGTTCGGCGGAGAAAGCTCGCTCTCGTCCGCACATCTACGTATGCCAACGGCCTCGGCGATCCGTGGTTGCGGATGCTGACAATCTTAAGGATCGCGGCAAAGGACTGTTGGCGAAAGATGCGCAGAGGAGAATTACCGTCGGCGTTGTCGTCGCCTTGCCCGCAGGCGATACGCTATTTCTGATCCTTGTTTTCGAACGTCGTGACGTGCGGCGCCGGCACGATTTCGCCGCAACATAGGCAGCGCCATTTCCGCACCAGGTAGCCGAAAGTATTGGCGTGGAGATCGGGCCGGTTGCCGCGCCGCCGCTTCTTCATCAGATCTTCACCTTCGGCCAAAAGTCTCGGGCCGCCGGCCGCTTCCGCCAGCAATTGCAGTTGGCAGGCCTTTTCCAGTTTGATCGCGGTCCACACCGCTTCCTCGATGCTGCCGCCGGTGGCGACGATGCCGTGATTGCGCAGGATGAGCGCGGCCTTGTCGCCGAGACAGCGCGCCACAGCGGCGCCCCGCTCCCGGCTGATGATCAGATCGGTCGTTTCCGAGAAAACCGGCAGCCCGCCGTCGGCGAAGTAGCCGCTCGAATTGCCGACGGCAAGGAGCGGCTTGCCGAGCGAGGAGAACGCCACGGCGTGCATCGGATGGCTGTGGATCACGCACGCCACGTCGCTCCGTGCGCGTAACACTTCGGAATGGATGTAGACCTCGTTGTGGCGCGGCATGGCGCCGTCCACTTTGTCGCCGTCGAGGTCGACGGTGATGATATTGTCCGGCCGCATCTCCTCGATGCCGATGCCGGCCGGTTTCATCAGAAAGCGGTCGGGTGCGTCTCGCAGCCGAACCGAGATATGGCCGGCGACATAATCGCCGTGGCCTTCCATGGCGAGCACGCGGCCGGCATCGGCGAGTTTCGAGCGCAGCGAATCGGTCATCACACTCTCCGTGCTTCTTGCGAACGACACGACGGACACTACACTGCCGCGTAACGGCGCGCACAGGGCGCAACCGGGAGTGGGGTATGAAGCTTTTGAGTTTCGCCGCCGGCGGCAAGGATTGGTTTGGCGCCGTGCGCGGCGAGAGCGTGGTCGCGCTCAACGACAAGATCGGCCAGCCGGACCTGCGCAGCGCGCTCGCCGCCGGCGCGATGGCGAAGATGCGCGAGGCAGCCGGCGCCGCAAAGCCCGACTTTGCGCTCGAGGACATCGAATTCCTCCCCGTCATTCCGCGGCCGGACAAAATTCTGTGCGCCGGCGTCAATTACCGGGCGCACGCGGCCGAGGTCGGCCGCGACCTGCCGAAGCAGCCGAGCCTATTCGTGCGCTTTACCGATACACTGGTTGGCCACGGCGGCGATCTGGTGCGGCCGAACGTGTCCGACAATTTCGACTTCGAGGGCGAGCTGGCGCTGGTGATCGGCAAGGGCGGCCGCCACATCAAAGCCGAACGCGCGCTCGAGCACGTTGCCGGCTATACCTGCTTCATCGACGGCAGCGTGCGCGATTACCAGAAATTCTCGGTCACCTCGGGCAAGAATTTTCCCGCCACCGGGCCGCTCGGGCCGTGGCTCGTTACGACCGACGAAATCCCCGATCCGAGCAAGCTCACTTTGACGACCCGGCTCAACGGTCAACAGGTGCAGCACGCCACCACCGATCAGCTCATCTATACGATCCCGCAGATCATCGCCTTCTGCTCCGACTTCACCGCGCTGTCGCCGGGCGACGTCATCGCCACCGGCACGCCCGAAGGCGTCGGCCACGGCCGCAAGCCGCCCTTGTGGATGAAGCCGGGGGATGTGCTCGAGGTCGAGATCAGCAGCATCGGCACGCTGCGGACGCGCGTGGTGCAGGAGCGGAGCTGATCTCTTCCCCTCCCCCTTGTGGGCAAGGAAGTTAAGCCGCCAATCCGAACAGTTTCACGGCATTGCGGAAATAAATCTTCTCGCGCTCGGCGTTCGACAGCGGCAGCGAGTTGAGCACCTTCAAAGTGTCGCGGATATAGCCCTGGCCTTTTTCCTTGTCGAACGGGCAATCGGACGCGAACAGCACATGGTCGGCGCCGAAGAAATCGAGCCCGCAGACGGTGGCCGCCCGCGCGCCTTCGACCGCGGTGTCGCCGTAAAAATCCTTGAAATAATCGTACGGCCGTTTCTTCAGCGATTTCAGGACCGCGCCGTAATCTTCGTCGGAGGTGCGCACGCCAAGCTGATCGAACGAGTGGCCGACGCGGCCTTCCAGATAAGGAATGACGCCGCCGAGATGATGGGCGATCACTTTGAGGTTGGGAAAGCGGTCGATGATGCCGGAGAAAACCAGCCGCGCCAGCGTCACGCCGGTCTCGTAGGGCCAGCCGAGCACGCTGCAGATCTCGTACTTGGAATATTTCTCGGTCGGATAATCCGGCATGTCGCGCGTGCGCGCCGGATGCAGCAGGATCGGCTTGCCGGATTTGGCGATGATTTCGAAGATCGGCAGAAACTGCGGCTCATCAAGGGGCACGCCATTGGCGTTGGTGCCGAGCTGAACCGCATTGGCGCCGTTTTGCAGCGCGCGGCCAGCCTCAATCGCGGCGGCCTCCGGCGCGTTCATCGGCAGCAGCGCCGACCAGCCGACGAAATGCTTCGGATGCTTGGCAACCACTTCGGCAAGCCCGTCATTGGCGATCTTCGCCATGTCCGGCGACTTGTCGGGGCCCCACAGCCGTTCCATTGGCGGCAGGCCGTGCGACAAAACCTGCGTGTAATCGTCGAAGGATTCGACGATGGCGATCCGCAAATCGACGTCCGACAGCGCCGGGATGCCGCGCACGCGCTTGCCGAGGTCCTTGGCGCCCGCCGGCGTCTCAAGGAGCGCGTCGTAATAACGCTTCGGAAAAAAGTGATTGAAGGCGTCGATGGTGCGCATTTTTTTGTCTTCCTGATCCTGCGAAACCGTTCAGCGCCCCGGCCGCAGCGACGCCATCAGCCAGTTGGCGATGGCAAAGGCATCGGCATCGCGATCGAAAAAGCCGATGACCTGCAAGCCGAGCGGCATGCCGTTGACCTCGAACACCGGCAGCGACAGCGCCGGCACACCGAGCAGCGACGCCGGCACGGCGAATTCGGGATTACCGGTGGAGGCGAGCCCTTCGGGCGCGTTGCTCGGCGCGGCGAGCGCAATACAGGCGTCGCAACTGGCGGCAAGCTCGGCTTGAACCGCACGCACGCGCAAGCGTTCCTGTACGTCGGCGCGATGGTCGGTCAAGGTCAGGTCTTCGTATTTTTGCGCGCGCTCCAGGATATTACGGCTCAATTTGGCGGCGTCGCGGTCGCGCATCGCCCGAAAGAACCAGCGCGTTTCCCAACCGTTGCAGCGATGCGACAATTCGGCGGCGTTGAGAAGATCGTTCTCCAGCGCCGCGACCTTGTCGTCGTTCTGTCTGGTGCGGATTTCGACGCCGCCGGAGCGCAGCCGCATGACGCATTCGTTGAGCTGCTGCTTGGCGCCGACCGAGGCTGAGTCCCAGCCGGCCGTTTCGAGGACGGCAAGGCGGCGCGGCTTAGCCGCCGGCGGCAGCGCGTCGGGCCCGCGCAAGCCGGGCGTGCCGGCATCGCCGCCGACGCGGGCGACGATTTCATGAGCGATCTGCCAGACGTCGGCGAGCGAGGCGCCGAGCACGCCGGTGCAGCTCTGGCTCTGATAATCGTGGCTGCCTTCGCGGTTGATGGCGTTGACGGATGGCTTGAAGCCGACGCAGCCGCAGAAGCTCGCCGGCCGGATGGTCGAGCCGATCACCTGGGTGCCAAGCGCGGCGCTGACGATGCCGGCGGCGACGGCGGCTGCCGAACCGCTCGACGAGCCGCCCGGCGTATGCGCGGTGTTCCATGGATTGCGCGTGCCGCGCGGCTCCGACGCCGCGAATTCCGTCGTCACGGTCTTGCCGACGATAACCGCGCCGGCATCGCGCAGCGCGCGCACCGAAGCGGCGTCCTTCTCCGAGCGCCAGCCGTCGAACAGCGGCGACCCCATCTGCGTCGGCATATCGAGCGTTTCGATAATGTCCTTGATGCCGACCGGCATGCCGTCGATCGGCGACAACGGCCGGCCGGCCCGCCAGCGCTCGGTGGCGCGATCCGCGGCGGCGCGTGCCGCCGGCAATGCGGTGGTGACGAAGGCGCCGATGCGCGGCTCCCATTGCTCGAACAGTTCGAGCGAGCGCTCCAAAAATTGCCGCGGCGTTTGTTTGCCCGATGCGAAATCTGCGGTCGCACCGAGATAGGGACGCAGAGCGGGCTTTGTTTGCTCCAGCATTGTCATTTGCTCTTGTAGGGTGGGCATGGCGCGTTCTCAGGCGCATCGGCGTGGGCAAAACCTGTCCCCGGCTCCGACCGGGGATCGAATACGCGGCGTTGCCCACGCGGTCGCGCCCGGTGAATTTTGCCCACCCTACTTCTTGCTCTCATCGTAATAATGGATCTCGTAGAGCATGCAGCCGCGTTCGGACTTGAATGGACCGTGATGCACGCCCGGTGGGCGGCAGGCATAGGTCGGCGCCTCGAACGCCTCGCCGCCTCGACCGCTTTCGTCGTTGCCGACGATAAGATCGCCGGACAAGAGATAAACTTCCTCCCAGTGGTCGTGCACGAATGGAGCGGTGGTGTAGACGCCGGGCGCAAAGCGTAAAAGCCGGGTGCGGCTTCCCATCTTACGCGTCTCGTTGAGATCGCTTGCCAGGATTTTCTGCTGGATGCCGGCAGGATAGCCCGGCGGCGTCAGCCAGCCTTGGCTCATGTCGACCTTATGAAACTCAAGATGCGGCTTGTTCATCGGCATGATCGTCGCTCTCCCGTGGTTTAACCGAGTACCGGCAAGGTCTGCACCCGGTATTGGTGGTGAATCTTGCGATGGAGCACCGGATCTTCGAGCTCGAACGCGAAGACGTCCGAAGGCCGGATGCCGCCGCGCGCGGCCAGCGTCCCGCAGAACATCACGGTGCCCTCGTCGAGACCGGCGTTGCCGCCGAATTGCTCGACCAAGGCGAGTGGATCGAGCATCGCGCTCACCGGTCCTTCCTGATAGAGCGTCCGCGCGCCGGCCTCGGCGACGTGAGCGCGCAAAATGAGCTTGTCCCAATGCGGCGCGATCTCCTGATAATCCCAGAAGGCCGCCGCCAGCGGCTTGTCGCACATCTGCTTGGACACCGAGACCCCGTATTTCTCGACCTCGCGATCGGTATGATCGGAACCGGTGCCGACCCACAGCCGCTGCGCGTGGCGCAGCAGCACGAACTCAACCTCGCCGCTCGAAGCCTCGCCGAGCACCTCGATACTGTCGTCGAGGGTGAGCCGCGCGGTCGAGGCGCGGTAGAAGATCGGCACGCTCGACGGCCGTTTGACGCCGATCGCCTCAAGTTCGGCGAAGTGCTTCTCCAGCGCCGCCCTATCGCGGCCGGTCCAGCCGGCGATCACCAGGCGAGCGACCTCGACGTTGCGCCGGGTCGGGCCGGATTTGCCCTCGAGCAGAAGCGGCAGAATACGCGAGGGCACGCCAAACCTCCATGTTATGCAGTGGGTTATGCCGCATTGCAATCGGCGGGAGCGCATTGTACATGGGGCGGACGCTCACGCAATCGAACGCTGTCATGCACGAAATCGCCGGCCAAGTTCATTGGCACGAGCCGACCGGCTTCAAGCGCGCCGGCTTCGGCAAATTCGGACGGCCCAAGACGCCGTACGATCTGTTCATGGAATCCGACGAAATTCCGATCTACCGCGATATCGGGGTGAGCAAAGTGCAGAACCTGCCGCTCGCCCCGTGGCCGCGGCTGGGCGGGCGCGGCAGCTACATCCAGCTCCACGGCACCGAAGGCAAATGGGGCTCCTACGTCGTCGAAGTCCCGGGCGCCGGCGCGCTTCTTCCCGAAAAGCACCTCTACGAAGAAATCTATCTCGTGGTCGAAGGCCGCGGCTCGACCGAAGTCTGGCTCGACGGCGAGAGCAAGCGGCATGTGTTCGAGTGGCAGAAAGGCTCGCTGTTCTCGATTCCCGGTCAACGCCATGCACCGCATCGTCAATGCCTCTTCGGCGCCGGCGCTGCTGCTGGCCGGCACCACCGCGCCCAATCTGATGAATCTCATCAACAATCCCGACATGATCTTCAACTGCCCGTATGAATTTCGCGACCGCTTTTCGGGCGCCGACGACTTCTACAAATACAAGGACGATATCGAGCCCGATCCGGTGCGCGGGCTCGCCATGCGGCGCACCAATTTCATTCCCGACATCGTCAATTGCGATCTGCCGCTCGACAACCGCCGCTCGCCCGGCTGGCGCCGTGTCGAGCCGTTCATGACCGGCAACACGTTCTATTTGTGGATCGGCCAGCATGAAAACGGCCATTACTCCAAGGCGCACGCCCATACCTCGGCGGCGGTGCTGATCTGCATCAAAGGCAAGGGCTACACCTACACTTGGCCGGAGCAATTAGGGCTGACGCCATGGAAGGACGGCAAGGGCGATCAGGTCAAACGCGTCGACTACGAGCCGGTCGGCATGGTGTCGGCAGCGCCGGGCGGTGCACGCTGGTATCACCAGCACTTCGGCGCCTCGAAGGATCCGTTCCGCCTCACCGCGTGGTTCGGTCCGCATAATCCCGGCCGCGAGCCGGGTCCGCCGGGCGAGAAGCACACCGACTATACGGCGATGGACATTCCCGAAGGCGGCACCGCGATCCCCTATTACATGGAGGATCCGTTCCTGCGCCAAGAATATGCCGAGCGCATGGCCCGCGAAGGCGCCGAGAACCGCATGCGGCCGGAATATTACGAGCGCGATTACCGCGGCTTGCTGCCGAAGGAATGAAGATCCGCGGCAAATCCTGCGCATTGTCATGCCCCGCGCAGGCGGGGCATCCAGTAGACGCTGTGGCTGAAGTGTATCCACTGCACCCTGCGATTATTGGATCGTCCGCCTGCGCGGACGATGACACGTAACATGACCGACGTACCCGAAGGCGGCCGCATCTTCTTCTCCAATACCGGGCGCACGTTCGGCGAAGAGGACGAATTGTGCGTGCTGTCGGTCGGCGTCGATATCGGCTCGTCGACCTCGCATCTCGTGTTCTCGCGCATCGTGCTGGAGCGGCTGGATGCCCGCTACGTCGTCACCGAGCGCGAGAGCTTCTATCAATCCGACATTCTGATCACGCCCTACGCCGGCGAGGACGAAATCGACGCCGAAACGCTCGGCCTGTTCATCGATCGGCAGTATCGGGACGCCAAGGTCGATCCCGACGAGATCGATACCGGCGCGTTGATCCTCACCGGCGTCGCGGTACGGCGGAGGAACGCGCGCGCCATCGGCGAATTGTTCGCCAGACAAACCGGCCGGATGGTCGCCGTCTCGGCCGGCGATAGCCTCGAATCGGTCATGGCGGCCTATGGCTCGGGCGCGGTGGCGCGCTCGATCCGGAGTGGCGCGCCGGTCATGAATGTCGACGTCGGCGGCGGCACCGCCAAGATCGCGGTCTGCGCCGACGGCAAGGTGACCGACGTCACCGCGCTTGATATCGGCGCGCGGCTCATCGTGCTCGACGGCGAGCGCCGCATCGTGCGGATCGAGGAGGCCGGCCGGCGTTTCGGCGCCGCGCTTGGGCTCAAGCTCGGCTCCGGCGACATCCTTGCCGAAGATCAAGGCCCGCGGCCTCGCCGCGCTGATGGCCGATAAATTGTTCGAGGCGATCCGCGGCGGCGCGCCGCGCGCCGACGGCGCCGCGCTGTTGCGGCTCGATCCGCTCGGCTATCGCGGCGAACTCTCCGACGTCAGCTTTTCCGGCGGTGTCTCCGAATACATTTATGGCGGCGAAGCCAAGGGTTTCGGCGATCTCGGCCCGGAGCTTGCGGCCGAATTGCGGGCGCGGCTGACAGCAAGCGGGCTGCAACTGGCGCGGCCCGACGCGCGCATCCGCGCCACCGTGATCGGCGCCTCGCAATATACGATGCAGGTGTCCGGCTCGACCATCTTCGTGTCGCCTTTGGAGACGCTGCCGCTGCGCAACGTGCCGGTGATCGCGCCAAACGCTGCCGCTTAACGACGACATCGATCCCGCCGCGGTTTGCGGCCGCGATCCGCGCCGCGCTCAAACGCCTCGACCTCGGCGATGGCATCAAGTCCGGTCGCGCTTGTTCGTGCCGTGGCGCGGCTCGGCGACGTTCAAGCGCCTCGACGATTTTTGCAAAGGCGTCGCCGAGGGCTTGGCCGCGGTGCTGGCGCAGGGCCATCCGATCGTGCTCGCCGGCGACGGCGACGTCGGCGGCCTGATCGGCATCCATTATTGCGAGGAAATGAAAGTCGAAAATCCGATCGTCTCGATCGACGGCCTCGAATTGAAGGAATTCGACTACATCGACATCGGCGCCATTCTCGACACGTCGGGCGCGGTGCCGGTGGTGATCAAATCGCTGGTATTTCCGACCAGCGCCGGCATCGGCAGGGACTGGGCGGCGGAGCGAAAAGTCCAGGCTGTCTAATCACTGCATCTTGGCGCCGGACGCCTTGATCACCGCCGCCCATTTCGGAATTTCCGCTTTGATATAGGCGGCGAATTGCGCCGGCGTGTCGGGCGCGATGTCGATGCCGAGCCCCGCGAGCTTGTGCTGGATGTCGGGGTCCTTGCAGCGTCTCGGCGATGGCTTTATTGAGCGCGGCGATGATCTGCGGCGGCGTGCCGGCCGGCGCCACCAGGCCGTGCCAGGTCGTTGCTTCAAAGCCGGGAAGCCCGGCTTCGTCCATGGTCGGGACATCGGGCAGGCTAGGCGTGCGCTTGAGCGTCGTCACCGCGAGCGCGCGCACCTGACCGTTCTTGAGAAATCCCATGACGCCGGAGGTGGTGGCGAACATCATCTGGTCCTGCCCGGCGATGACGTCTTCCAGCGCCGGGGCCGAACCTTTGTAGGGCACGTGCACGATGTCGATATGCGCCTGCGCCTTGAACAATTCGCCGGCCAGATGCGCCGCGAGACCGTAGCCGGAGGACGCGAAATTGAGCTTGCCCGGATTGGCCTTGGCGAGCGCGATCAGCTCGGCAAGCGAATGCGCCTTTACGTCGTTGTTGACGACAAGGACATTGGCTTGCGTCCCGATCAGGCTGATCGGCGCAAAATCCTTTTCCGGATCGAACCCGACCTTGCTGTAGAGGCTGATATTGGTGGCGAGGATCGCATTGTTGCCGAGCAGCAGCGTGTAGCCGTCCGGCGCGGCATGCGCGACGAATTCGCCCGCGACATTGCCGCCGGCGCCCGGGCGATTGTCGACAATGAAGGGCTGGCCGAGCACGCTGCCGAGCTTCGCGGTCAGAATGCGCGCCATGATGTCGCTCGCCCCGCCGGGCGGAAAGCCGACGACGATGGTGACCGGCCGGGTCGGATAATCGGCGGCAACGGCAACGGTCGCGAGCGCAGCGAACGCCAGCAGTCCGGCCAGCGCCGCGGCCAACAGCATGGCCATGCGCTTGAGCATCTCTCCCCTCCATTTTGTGGACGCACAAAACGCCGCGCCGCCTCACTTGGCAAGGTCTCCTAAGGTGTGGCACGCATGCAGAATTAAATGTGCGGAGCTTTGCGGCAGATGCGGACGGGAGCGGACTATCTTGCCTCGCTCAATGACGGGCGGCGGGTCTTCGTCGACGGCGAGGCGGTGAACGACGTCACCGCGCATCCGGCGTTCCGGGAGGCCGCGCGCTCGATCGCGAGCCTTTACGATATCGCCGCCGATCCGGCCAACCGCGAGCGCATGACGTTTGCCTCGCCGAAGACCGGCGCGCCGGTGCAGCGCGCCTGGCAGATCCCCCGCAGACGCCGCCGATCTGCGCGCGCGGCGGCTGTTCTCGGAAACCTGGGCGGAAGCGACGTTCGGCCTGATGGGCCGCGCGCCCGACCATGTCGCCGGCTTTTTCGCCGGCTATGCGGCAACGCCGCAATTCTTCGCCAGCGCCGGCGAGCCAAAATTCGCCGACAATCTCGTCGCTTTCTACGAGTTCATGCGCGACAACCACGTCTATTGCTCCTACGCGATCGTGCCGCCGCAGATCGACCGCAGTAAGCCCGCGCACCAGCAAAGCGATCCGACGCTCTATGCCGGCGTGGTCAAGGAGCGCGACGACGGCATCGTCATCGCAGGCGCGCAGCAGCTCGCGACCGGCGCTGCGATTTCGGACTACCTCCATCTAAGCTGCATCCAGCCGCTGGCGCCGGGCGACGAGAATTACGCCAATTGCCTCGCGGTCCCGGTCAATGCCGAGGGCGTCAAGCTCTACCCGCGCAAGCCGTTCGCCGGCGCCGGCAGCCCGGCCGACTATCCGCTCTCCACCCGCTTCGACGAAAGCGACAGTTACGTCGTGTTCGACAATGTGTTCGTGCCGTGGGAGCGCGTCTTCATCTACCGCAATGTCGAACTCTCGCGCGACCAGTGGCGCAAGACGCCCTCGCATCTCTACGGCAACCATCAGGCGCAGACCCGCTACGTCACCAAGCTCCGCTTCATGGCCGGGCTGGCGCAGCGCATGAACGAAATGACCGGCAATGCCGCCAATCCCGCCGTTACCGTGATGATGGGCGAGCTCGCTTCGCTGGTCTCGATCTTCGAAGCCATGCTGTTCGCGCACGAAGCCATGGGCACGATCGAGGACGGCGTGTTCTGGCCGTCGCGCACCGCCTATTACGCGGCCAATTCCATGCAATCCGAGTTCAACGGCCGCATGCTGGAAATGATCCGCGAAATGGCCGGCGCCGCCTTCATCACCCTGCCGTCCTCGGCAGCCGATTTCGCCAACCCGGAAATCGCCGCCGATATCGAGCGCTATATGCGCTCCGGCAAGGCCGATGCGAAATCGCGCATCGCGCTGATGCGCATCGTCTGGGATTTCCTCGGCTCCGAGTTCGGCAGCCGCCACGCCCAATACGAGAAATTCTACGGCGGTCCGTCGTTTTCGGCGAAGCTCAATCTCTACCGCAATTTCGACTGGAAGCGCGCCGGCGCGCTGGTGGATAAGGCGCTTAATTTGCCGGCGGTGGAATAGCCGTAGGATGGGTAGAGCCCTTGCGAAACCCATCAATTGACCCTCGCCGCTCTATGATGGGTATCGCTTCCGCCTTCGCTCGACCACGAGCTTCGGCGGACAAGTCGCTCCACCCATCCTACGCGCTCGGAAAGACAGTAGGACACACATTGCAACGGTCATCGCCGTCGGCGGTTTTGGCAATCGTCTTTGCAGCCGCGCTTGTTCTCATACGAATTTCCGGCGCGGACGGTCGGCCGGCGGCGCTTACTGCATCACAGTCGGATGCACTGAGTGCCTACAACGACGCGGTGAAGCGCTTCGAGGCGATCTTAAGCGAGCGGCAAGCGCAGATCGACGCGAAGCAACCCCTGCCGCACCTGCCGGGACAGGCGCTTTATCTCGCCCGCGTCGCCATGATGAGCGCGTATAAGGATCTGACCGACGCGATTCCCTCCAGAATTGGCAGACCCAACAAGTTCGGACTTCCGCCGGCCTATTTTGACGCCGACACCGAGCCGCTGATCGACGAGTATCTGAAACTCTTTCGCATCATGGAGGCGCCGCCCAGCGACGCGCAGAGCTCGGCTACGCCATTCAAGGACGTTTTCGACCTGGCGGCCGACATTGCCCGCGCCAAGGGTCTCGATGCCGCCAATTCCGAAGTGGCCGGACGCATCGGCTTGGGCATTTTCTTCGCTGAGACCAACGGCCGTCAGGACGTCGGCAATGCGCGGCCGGACAAGTACAAAGGCAGTTTCCAAACCGGGATTGCCGAGGATCGCAGCGGCCAGCGAAAATGGGAGGCGATCAAGCCGGCAATCGCGGCGTTCGATCCGGCGCTGATCGCTCGTGACGCCGCAGAGGAGGCGCGGGCCGGCAAGCTCGATCGCCGGTTCAATCATTGGACCGCCGTGCGAGACGGCCTGATGAACGCCCATGCGGACCTCTTCCCGCGAATACCGGCGATCGCGAGGATTCTGCCAAATCCGATCGACCAGATGAAGGTTTTCGAGTTGATCCAGATTGTGCCGACGCCGACCAAGGCCGCGTTGAATTCGGGCTCGCTCGAAAGCTATAGAATTTCCGATCCGACGATCATGGGATATCTGCGCAACAACAGCATTTTCGCCTTCGGGCGCGCCGACCGGGCCAGGACGTCGGCGACCTATCGCGAAATCCTCGACGCCATGTGGCTCTTCAACGACAAATTCGAAAAGGCGCTGGCCAAGTTCGATGAGATAAAGGCAAAGCGGGGCTAATGATCATCGCCACATGCGCTCGGGCTTAACCGACGCCAGAACGCGCGTAAAACTGATGCGGCTGATCTGGAATTTCGTCGGCTCCAAATTCGGCAGCCGCCATGCCCAATACGAAAAATTCTACGGCGGCCATCCGCCCTACGGACTTCCGCGCTATGGCTGCGAAGCTAGTGCCTGCTCTCGTACCAACTGTCTTTGTTCGGCGCTTGAAGCTACCGCACGCAATGCATTGATTAATAATGTGCAAGCGAATGCAACGACCGACATCCAAAGTGCCAATCCCTGTATCTCATCCAATATCATGCGGCGAAGATCGAGACGAAATTCTTCGAATGACAAAAACTCGTACACCGTACGGGCAATAGGCGGCGGCCAGAGGACGACAAGATTATAAGGGGGCACCAGCGGCTTCGAACCGGCGGACATGACATCGGCCCTGAAGGCAGCAATAGTCTTTATTCGCTGAAAATTGATCGGGGGCAAAGGCTGAGATGGGCTGGGTGGTTGAGCGGAAGGCTGTGGTGACACCTCGACTGGCCCTTCGGTAGGTGCCTGTGATTGAATACGAGGCGACGGCGGTGCGGGTGCATTCCGCTCGGATTTTCTGATAGCTATTTCAGATTGTATGAAATCGAGCAGTACGTGCCATCCTGGATCGTCGATTGAAAGTACCGCGACGTCGATAAATTGTGGTTTGCCGCTTAAATCTCTCCCGCTCATGGCGGGGTATTTCATATCCTGCAGGGTGTCGAACCCGTGCATCGCTCGCAAATATCTTGGGTAATATGGGAGCAGTTTTGCTGCCAGATTGTCGTTCGTTATCGCGGCAGCAACAATGAGTCCAAGCCCGGTAAGGAATGCGGCGGTCACGGAAAGTACCGACAATCCGAACCGAAGTAGCGGAAGGGGAATTTGGAGGCCTAGAATAGCAACAAGTTTCCGAACCATGGTTGTCCGTTCGATAATGCTTCTGCGCTAACTAGCGTATCAGCAATCGAACGCTACTAGAAGTAGCGAACGTAACGTGGCCGAAGCGCAGCCTGCCCGCCTAAGGCGGCACTGCGCTCCACGCCTTTCCAAGATACGAAAGCCCCGGTCACGCGACCAGGGCTTCGTTCCGTCCAAGCTCTTTAGACAACTCAGCGAGTATAGCCGAAGGCGTAATCCGCCGCCTTCTCTGCGTGCTCCGACCAAATAGCGGATTACGCTCCGCTAATCCGCCCTACCTGCTGACATCGCAAACTCGCTTAGCAATTGCTCTTGGTCACCGAGGCCGAGTCGCCGGTTTCGGTATCCGTGGTGGTGCGGGATTTGGTGGTGCAGCCGCGCTCCTCCGGCGGGCCGCCGACATGAACGCCGACAACGCCCGGCACGCCGACATTGACGCCCGGCCCCGGCGCTGTTTCGGTGTGGTGGGTGGTCGTGGTCGTGGTTACGTCCTGGGCCATGGCGGCGGCGCCCGACAGCGCAACGATGGCGGCGGCCGCGACCGCGATTTTCAACGACTTCATAAGCTCGTCTCCTAAAGCTTTCGCCCCTGCGAGCCTCGCTCGGTAACGGTCCTCCCCGTGGACCGGTTCCCGGGAACTGTGAGCGCATAGAGTTGCATCTTCGGGGGCACTGCTCACCTACCTCATCCTGAGGCGCGAGCTAACGGGTCCGCGCGAAGGGCGCGGCCCGATGACAGGCTCCGCGAGCCTCGAAGGATGCAGGCCCCGGCGCCTCGGCCTGCATCCTTCGAGGGCCGCCTGTGGCGGCCGCCTCAGGATGAGGAAGAGAGGGACGTCACATCCCTATTGACAACGGTCCCTGATAGAGATACATAATGCGACGAATCTCGTCCCACGAAGGACGCCGTCCGGGTGATGCCGGAGGGCCGGGGGGCGAGTGCGGTGCCCGCGGGTTGGCCTCATCAGCCGGCTCCCGGGCGGTCCGGGCATCATGCCTGCCGGCACTATGACCGGCGTGCGGGGTGCGCCGCTGGAAGTGGGATCCGAGCCGGCGGTCATATTCGCCGCGTTGGCAAAGCCCCCACGAAGCCTGGCCCGGATCGCACCAAGGGACCACACACCCCTTGGGCAGAGCCGTAGTGGAACGCCGGCAGGCGAGCGCGCCCGAAGCGGAAGGGCGGCGCAAGCCGCCTTCTCCGTGGCGCGCCTTGTGCGCCGCTTGCGTACAAGTCCGACTGCAGTCCGCATTTGACTGCAGTGCGTCTGCCGGCGGTCCACTTCCTTCAATTTTATTTGTTTGTAGGGTGGGTAGAGCGAAGCGAAACCCACCATGTGCTTTGAAGAAAGATGATGGGTATCGCTTCGCTCCACCCATCCTACATAGCGTCATTGCGAGCGGAGGAAAGCGAGGGGGAAGCGATCCGGTCTGAAATTCCGCTCTGGATTGCTTCGTCGCTATCGCTCCTCGCAATGACGGGCTGAAAAATCGCTGTTTGACATCACTCGCGCGTGGAGGCGCGTGCGGGAGCGGAATTGCTTATTCACCTCTCCCCGCGCGCGGGGAGAGGTCGAGCGAGCGTAGCGAGCGAGGGTGAGGGGGCCTCTCCGCGATTCTGAGTGCCGCAATGCTGCGCCCAGCGGACAGGCCCCCTCATCCCAACCTTCTCCCCGCACGCGGGGAGAAGGAGGAGTATGCGTTCGCTGTTTGACACCCGCGCGCGCGAGGAAGCGTGGAGCGGGAATGAAGAGTGGTTACGCCTCGGCGCCCGCCAGCGCCGGCGTCTCGACCTTGTCGCCCTTTTTCGGCTCGAACGCCGCGGCGACCGCCTGCTCGACGCGCTCGAGCCAAACGAACTCCATCTCCTTGCGGGCGATCTCGGGAATGTCGTCGTAGTCCCGCTTGTTGCGCGCCGGCAACATGACGCGGCGGATGCCGGCGGAATGCGCCGCGACGACCTTCTCCTTGATGCCGCCGACCGGCAGCACGAGCCCGCGCAGACTGATTTCGCCGGTCATGGCGGTATCGCTGCGGATGGTGCGGTCCGTCATCAGCGAGGTCAGCGCCATGAACATGGCGACGCCCGCGCTCGGCCCATCCTTGGGGATCGCGCCCGCCGGCACGTGGATGTGGATGTCGCTCTTCTCGAAGCGCGCCGGATCGATACCGAGCGCCACGGCGCGATTCTTGACGATCGACAGCGCGGCTTGCGCGCTTTCCTTCATCACCTCGCCGAGTTGCCCGGTGAGGATAAGCCGGCCGGAGCCGGGGATGCGGGTCGCCTCGATGAACAGGATATCGCCGCCGACCGGCGTCCAGGCGAGGCCGGTGGCGACGCCGGGAATGCTGGTGCGCATCGCCACTTCGTTCTCGAACTTGGGCGGGCCGAGAATCGGCAACAGGTCGTCGCGGCCGATGCGGATCGGCCCGCTCTGGCTGCCGTCCTCGCTTTCGGCAATGCGCACCGCGGCGTGCCGCAGCGCCTGGCCGATCGTGCGTTCGAGGCTGCGCACGCCCGCTTCGCGGGTGTAGTTCTGGATGATGTCGCGAATGACGTCGTCGCCGATCTCGACCTGACCCGGCTTGAGCCCGTTCGCCTCCATCTGCCGCTTCACCAGATAGCGGTGCGCGATCTGCAGCTTCTCGTCGGCGGTGTAGCCGGCGAGGCTGATGATCTCCATGCGGTCGCGCAACGGCCCGGGAATGGTGTCGAGCATGTTCGCCGTGGTGATGAACACCACGCGCGACAGATCGAACGGCACCGCCAGATAATTGTCGCGGAACGTGTTGTTCTGCTCCGGATCGAGCACTTCGAGCAAGGCCGCGCCGGGATCGCCGTGAATGCCGGCGCCGAGCTTGTCGATCTCGTCGAGCATCATCACGCAATTGCGCGAGCCGGCCTTGCGGATCGCCTGGATGATGTTGCCCGGCAAAGCGCCGATATAAGTGCGGCGGTGGCCGCGGATTTCGGCCTCGTCATGCACGCCGCCGAGCGACACGCGGACGAATTTGCGATCCATGGCGCGCGCGATCGATTGGCCGAGCGAAGTTTTGCCGACGCCGGGCGGCCCGACGAAGCACAGGATCGGCGCCTTGCCGGCCGGCGCGAGCTTGCGCACCGCGAGATATTCGACGATGCGCCGCTTGATCTTGTCGAGATCGTAGTGGTCGTCGTCGAGGATCTTGCGGGCCGCCTTGATGTCGATTCCCTTTTCCTCGGGCAGCTTCCACGGCAGCTCGATCAGCCAGTCGAGATAAGTGCGCACCATGCCGTATTCGCCGGCGGCTTCCGGCATCTTTTGCAGCCGGCGCAATTCCTTGCGCGCCTGATCCTCGACCTCCTTCGGCATGCCGGCCTCGGTGATCGCCTTGTCGAGCTCGGCGATCTCGGCCGCCTTGCCCTCCTCGCCTTCGCCGAGCTGCTTCTGGATCGCAGCCATTTGTTCACGAAGGAGCACTTCGCGCTGGCGTTCGTCGAGCGCGGTCTTGGTCTGCTTGCTGATCTCCTGCGACAGCCGCAGAATCTCGATGCGGTGCGCCAACAGCCGCGAGACCTTGTTGATCCGCGCGGAAATATCGACGGTTTCCAGGATTTCCTGCTTCTCGTCGGGCTTGATGTCCATATAGGCGGTGGTGAGATCGGCCAGCGCCGCCGGGGTTTCGATCGACTGGATCGCCGCGAGCAGGTCCGGCGGCGCCTGCGGCAATAGCTGAATGGCCTCGACGGCCTGCCCCTTCAGACTGACGAAGCGCGCTTCGATCTCGTCGCTCCGGCTTTCCGGCTCGGGAATGCGCAGCACGCGCGCCACCAAAAACGGCCAGCCGCTCAGATACTCGACGATCTGGAAGCGCTGCTCGCCCTGGCAGACGACATGATGCGTGCCGTCCGGCGCGGTGACGAAACGCAGGATATTGGCGAGCGTGCCCATGCGGTGCATGTCGATCGCGGTCGGATCTTCGACGTCGGCGGCGCGCTGCAACAGGATGCCGACCTGACGCTGGTCGCGCACCGCCTGCTGCGCAGCCGCGACCGACTTCGACCGGCCGAGCGTGATCGGCAGGACGAGACCGGGAAACAGCACGGTGTTGCGCACCGGCACGATGATGAGAGCATCCGGCGGCAAAGGCGGCAGCGCTCCGCCGCCACTCGACGAGGGACCATTCTTTGCGAGGATTTCTTCAGCCACGACTATCACACTTTCTGCAAACTGATGACGAGACATCCGGCGACGGTGGAGCGCCGTACATTGCTGTAGCGCCCGGCCGGCAGGCGCAACCGGCGGTAAAAGCGGCCCTGCGGCAGCTCGAGCCGGTGGATGACAGCGGTCCGCAATTGCTCCGGCAGCACGCGCGTACCGGTAATCACGAGATGGCCGTCCTCGATCGCCGCCTGGGCGGCCTCGGCATCCACGCCAGGCAGCGCGACCAGCGCCAGAACCTCGGCTTCGGTCTCGAGAATATCGACCGGCGGCTCCCAGGCCGCCATGCGCGCGCGTGACGGCGCCGGACGAAACAGCTCGCGGTGCAGCCGTTCGGCCCGCGACAGCATTTCGCAAGCCTCCGACCACATCCAGTCTTGGGCCAAATCTCGGGCCCCGTCTCGGGCCATGGCGTCGTCCCTCCAGCTTCGGAACAGATATGTGTGAAGCGGAAAGGCGAAATTCAACGTGCCCGGGCGAGGGGTTAGCGCCGGACCTTTGGCCAACCTATCTAATGGCTGCCGGGTGGAACGTTCGCTGCCGCTATTAATTCCCTGCTGGGGAGGGCGGTGGCGGGCCGCCGAAAGTGTCGACGATCCGACGCAGGTCACGACTAAAGCTTGAACGCGCAGACCATTCGGAGGTGCAAATGGCGCCGAAAAACGCTGCCCGGCCGCAGAAGACCATCCCGGTTCCGGACAAGATGTCCATCACTCTCACGGTCAATGGCACCGAAACGCCGCTGTCGGTGGCGCCATGGACGACGCTCCTCGATGCGCTTCGCGACCACCTCGATCTCACCGGCACCAAAAAGGGCTGCGATCACGGCCAATGCGGCGCCTGCACCGTGCTGGTCGACGGCCGGCGGATCAATTCCTGCCTCACGCTCGCGGTCATGAAGGACGGCGCCAGCGTCACGACCGTCGAAGGCTTGGCGGCCAACGGAGCGCTGCATCCCGTCCAGCAGGCCTTCATCGATCATGACGCGTTTCAGTGCGGCTACTGCACCCCGGGGCAGATCTGCTCGGCGGTCGGCATGATCGCGGAAGGCCGCGCGAACAGCGTCGACGAGATTCGCGAGCTGATGAGCGGCAATCTCTGCCGCTGCGGCGCCTATCCCAACATTGTCGCCGCCATCCGGCAGGCCATGGACCAAAACGCGGGGCGGCCATGATCAACTTTCAATACTCGCGGGCCAGCGACCTGGCCGACGCGGTGCGCCTGATCGCCGCCGAGCCGACGGCAAAATTCATCGCCGGCGGCACCAATCTGATCGACCTGATGAAAGAGGACGTCGAACGGCCGGCCCGGTTGATCGATATCTCGCGGCTACCACTGAAAACGGTCGAAGAGACTGAGGACGGCGGGCTTTCGATCGGCGCCCTGGTGCCGAATTCGGACCTTGCCTATCACCCGCTGATCGAGCGGCGTTATCCGCTGTTGGCGAGCGCGATCCTGGCCGGCGCGTCGGCCCAGTTGCGCAATATGGCCTCGACCGGCGGCAATCTCCTGCAACGCACGCGCTGTCATTACTTCTACGATACGGCGACGCCATGCAATAAGCGCAAGCCCGGCAGCGGCTGCTCCGCGATTGCGGGCCTCAATCGGCAGCACGCCATTCTCGGCACCAGCGATGCCTGCATCGCCGTGCATCCCTCCGATATGTGCGTGGCGCTGGCCGCGCTCGAGGCGACGGTTCACGTGCAAGGCCGCAACGGCGAGCGCAGCATCGCTTTCGCCGATTTTCACCGTTTGCCCGGAACGACGCCGGAGCGCGACACCAACTTGGCACCCGACGAGATCGTCACCGCGGTGAAGCTGCCGGCGAAAGGTTTTGGCGAAAATTACAGCTATCTCAAAGTGCGCGATCGGCTGTCCTATGCCTTCGCCCTGGTCTCGGTCGCCGCGGCTTTGGAGCTCGGCGGAGGCGTCATCAAAGAGGCGCGGCTGGCATTGGGAGGCGTGGCGCACAAGCCCTGGCGCGACACCGGCGCCGAAGCCACGTTGCGCGGACAGGCGCCGAGCCGCGCGGTCTTCGCACAAGCCGCGGATCTTGTCCTGCGCGACGCCAAAGCCTACGGCCACAACGCGTTTAAGATCGACCTGGCGCGGCGAACCATGATCCGCGCCCTGATGCAGGCCGCGCAAGCGACGCCGCAGATTCAATCCATCAAGAAAGTCCGGTAAGCGCCATGGCCCAATATATCGGTACAGCCACGTCCCGCGTCGACGGCCGCGCCAAGGTCACGGGCGCCGCAAAATATGCCGGCGAATTCCACGTCGAAGGTCTGGCGTACGGCGCGATCGTGACATCGACCGTCGCCAGCGGCCGCATCGCCCGCATCGACGCCAGTGAGGCATTGCGCGTCTCCGGCGTTCTTGCCGTCATTACGCACGAGAACCGGCCGCCGATGGCCGATAAGCCCGATGCTTACAAGGACGACGTGGCGCCGGACCAGGGCACGCCGTTCCGGCCGCTCTACAATGACAAGATCCTCTTCAGCGAACAGCCGGTCGCGCTGGTGCTGGCGGACGAATGGGAAATCGCCCGTTTCGCCGCCTCGTTGGTGCGCGTGGATTACCAGACAAATTCGTTCGCCAGCAATCTGTTCGCCGCGCGCGACCAGGCGATTTCGACCGGCACAGCGGAGAAGCCGCGCGGCGACGCCGAGAAGGCCTTGGCCGGCGCCGCCGTTCGCCACACGGCGGATTATTTTGTTCCGAGCGAGTATCACAATCCGATGGAATTGTACGCCTCGACCGTGATCTGGGAAGGCGGCAACAAGCTCACGGTGCATGACAAGACCCAGGGCGTGCAAAACGTTCAGCGCTATCTGTGCGCCGTGTTCAAGATGGATGCGGACGACGTGCGCGTGCTCGATCCCTATATGGGCGGCGGCTTCGGTTCGGGTCTGCGCCCGCAACATCAGGTCGTCCTCGCCGTGCTCGGCGCCAAAGCGCTGCAGCGCTCGGTGCGGCTCGTGCTGACGCGGCAGCAGATGTACGGGCTCGGCCATCGCCCGGCGACGATCGAACGGTTGTCCATCGGCGCACAAAAGGATGGCACACTCAGTGCGATCATCCACGAGGCCATCGCCGCGACCTCGCGCTACGAGGATTTCGGCCGCAACGACACCGGCTGGTCGGGCCAGCTCTACAAAAGCGCTACCGCCAAATACGACCACCGGGTGGCGCGCCTCGATCTGCCGACGCCGTGCGACATGCGCGCGCCTGGCGCAGCGACGGGCGTCTACGGCCTGGAATGCGCCATGGACGAAGTCGCGGCGGCGCTCGCGCTCGATCCCGTCGAACTCCGGCTGCGCTGCTATTCGGAACGCGATCAGCACGAAGACGTGCCCTATACCAGCAAGGCGCTGCGCGAATGCTACCGCCAAGGTGCCGAGGCGTTCGGCTGGTCGAAACGCAATCCGCAGCCAGGCTCGATGCGCGACGGCAGCGAGCTTGTCGGCTGGGGCATGGCGACCGGCGTCTGGGAAGCCTTGCAGATGGAAGCCGGAGTGCGGATCGTTATCACCGCGAACGGCCATGCCGACGTGGCTTGCGCGTTTTCTGACATCGGCACCGGCACTTACACGATCATGGCCCAGGTCGCGGCCGATCTCCTCGGTCTGCCGCTCGATAACATCACAGTGCACCTCGCCGATTCCACGCTGCCAAAGACACCCGTTGAAGGCGGCTCCTGGACCGCTGCCTCCATATCGAACGCCATCGGCAAGGCCTCAGACGACCTGCGTAAAGAGCTATGGCGGTTTGCCAAGGGTATGCCGAACTCGCCGCTCGCCAAGGTGAAGCAGGGCGATGTGGTGCTGGCGGACGGCAAAATCGTCAGCAAGACCGACACCGGCAAAGCCGTTTCCATGGCAGATGCGATGCGCCACGGCGGAGTCGAGCGCATGACGCGGGAAACGGTCAACAAGCCTAAGGAGCCAAAAGGTTACGGCCGCAATACCCATTCGGCGGTTTTCGCCGAGGTGAAGATTGACGAAGAGCTCGGCATCATCCGCGTAACCCGCGTCGTGAGCGCCGTCGCCGCCGGCCGCATCCTCAATACCAAGACGGCATCGAGTCAGATCATGGGTGGCGTCGTCTGGGGCATCGGCATGGCGTTGCACGAGGAAACGCTGGTCGACCACAATTTCGGCCGGGTGATGAACGCCAACATCGCCGAATACCATGTGCCGGTGAATGCCGACATCCACGACATCAAGGTGATCTTCGTCGACGAACCCGACGACATCATCAATCCGATGGGCATCAAGGGTGTCGGCGAGATCGGCATCGTCGGCGTCGCCGCGGCGATCGCCAACGCCATCTACCACGCGACCGGCAAGCGGGTGCGCGATCTGCCGATCACCTTGGACAAAGTGTTGCGCTAGCTGCGCGCCGCAAGGCGGCGGGCGCTGTGCACGCCCTCGGCTAGCGCCCGAACGAAATCGGCGACGGCGCCTATTGTCGCCGCTGTCGGCTTGCCGCCGGCATCCAGGCTTTTGCGTACCGCCTCGACCAGCGCCGAGCCCACCACGACGCCGTCGGCGCCTTCGGCAATGGCGCGGGCCTGCTCGGCGCTGCGCACGCCGAAGCCGACGCAGACCGGCAGCTTGGTGTGGCGCTTGATGCGGGCGACGGCGGCGCCGACCTTCCCGGCGTCCGGCGCTGCGGCGCCGGTGATGCCGGTGATCGATACGTAATAGACGAAGCCGGATGTATTGGTAAGAACGGTCGGCAACCGCTTATCGTCCGTCGTCGGCGTCGCCAGCCGAATGAAATTCATACCGGCCTTGAGCGCCGGCAGGCACAATTCGCCGTCTTCCTCCGGCGGCAGATCGACCACGATCAGGCCGTCGACGCCGGCCGCCTTGGCGTCGGCGAGAAAGCGATCGACGCCGTAGATATAGATCGGATTGTAGTAGCCCATCAGCACGAGCGGCGTTACATCGTCGCCGGCGCGAAATTCGCGCACCGCCGCGAGCGTCTTCTTCATGTTTTGTCCGGCGGCAAGCGCGCGCAGGCCTGCCGCCTGAATCGCCGGGCCGTCGGCCATCGGATCGGTAAACGGCATGCCGAGCTCGATCACGTCGGCGCCGGCCTTGGGCAGCGCTTTGAGGATGGCAACCGAAGTCGCGTAATCCGGATCGCCCGCCATGGTGAAGGTGACGAGCGCGGCGCGGCCTTCTTTCTCAAGCGCAGCGAAACGCCGCTCGATGCGCTCAGTCATCGCGTCTTTCTTTCCAGGTAGCTGCGCCACAGCATCGAGGTCCTTGTCGCCGCGGCCGGACAGGTTGAGCACCATCAGGTGATCTTTCGGCTTGCCCGGCGCGAGATCGAAGGCGCGGGCGAGCGCATGGGCGGGCTCCAGCGCCGGGATGATGCCTTCGAGCTTGCTGCAAAGCTGGAAAGCGGCGACGGCTTCATCGTCGGTCGCCGACAGGAAAGTCACGCGGCCGACATCCTTGAGCCAGGCGTGTTCGGGGCCGATGCCGGGATAATCGAGGCCGGCAGAGATCGAATGCGCCTCGTTGATCTGGCCGTCGTCGTTCATGAGCAGATAAGTGCGATTGCCATGGAGCACGCCCGGCCGCCCGCCGGCGATCGAGGCGGCGTGCTGGCCGGTTTCGATGCCGTGGCCGGCCGCTTCGACGCCGTAAATCTCGATGTCCTGGTCGTCGAGAAACGGATGGAACAGGCCCATGGCATTCGAGCCGCCGCCGATGCAGGCGATCAGCGAATCCGGCAGGCGGCCCTCGGCGGCCAGCATCTGCTCGCGCGTCTCGCGGCCGATGATCGACTGAAAATCGCGCACCATGGCAGGATAAGGATGCGGGCCGGCCACTGTGCCGATGCAGTAGAAGGTGTCGGCCACGTTGGTGACCCAGTCGCGCAGCGCTTCATTCATCGCGTCCTTGAACGTGCGCGAGCCCGACTCGACCGCGCGCACCTCGGCGCCGAGCATCTTCATGCGCAGCACATTGGGCTTCTGCCGCTCGACGTCGACGGCGCCCATATAGACGATACAGGGCAGCCCGAATTTCGCGCACAGCGTCGCGGTGGCGACGCCATGCATGCCGGCGCCGGTCTCGGCAATGATGCGCGTTTTGCCCATGCGCTTGGCCAGCATGATCTGGCCGAGCACGTTGTTCACTTTATGGGCGCCGGTGTGATTGAGCTCCTCGCGCTTGAAATAGATTTTCGCGCCGCCGCAATGCGCGTCAGCCGCTCGGCGAAATACAGCGGCGATGGCCGGCCGACATAGCTGGCAAGATAGCCGTCCATCTGCTTTCTGGAACGCCGGATCGGCTTTAGCCTCGCCATAGGCCTTCTCCAGATCGAGGATCAGCGGCATCAGCGTCTCGGCGACAAAGCGGCCGCCATAGATGCCGAAATGCCCGTGCTCGTCCGGCCCGGTACGGAAGGAATTGCGCTGCTGCACAGTCATCGCCGAAGCCTTGTCAATGCCGCCGGGTGAGCCAGTTTTGCCTGCGCCGCGCGCGCGGCGCGGATGAAGGCGCGGATCTTGTCGGGATCTTTCTCGCCCGGCGCGCGCTCCACGCCCGAGGAAACGTCCACTCCCGGCGCGCGGGTCACCCGCAAAGCCTCGCCGACATTGCCGGCGTCGAGCCCGCCGGACAGCATGAACGGCACGCCGGGGTCGAGATTTTCCAGAAGATGCCAGTCGAACGCCTTGCCCAGGCCGCCGGGCCGCGTCGCCTCGCGCGGCGCGCGCGCGTCGAACAGCAGACGATCGGCGACGGCGGCATAACGGGCGACCGCCGCGAGGTCGGATCTGGCCTCGACCGGAATCGCCTTCATCACCGGGAGATTGAAGCGGGCCTTGATGGCGGCGATCCGTAACGGCGTCTCCTGGCCGTGAAGCTGAAGCAGGTCGGGGCCGAGCGCATCGACCACGAGCGACAAAAACGTATCGTCCGCATCGACGGACAGAGCGACCTTGCGGGCGCGGCCGCGGACCCGCCCTTCGAGCGCGGCGGCAGTCTTCAGCGAGATATTGCGCGGCGACGGCGGAAAAAACACAAAGCCGACCATGTCGGCGCCGGCCTCAAGCGCAGCATCCAGCGCCTCAAGGCTCGAAAGGCCGCAGATTTTGACAGTGAGCGCCATAAACTGAAGGCTTTCCGATTGGCTTTCCGCAAAAGCGCCGCCGTTCTACCGCGAAGCGCCGTCTCACACCACCGGCGGCCTAAGCCTCAATCGTTCCGGCGGCGGGGCGGCCTGCGGAATGGTCGTGGCGGCTCCGGCGGCCCGCTTGTGGAGATCGAGCTCCTCGCGCAGCCTGGCAAGATCGCGTTCGAGCCGGCGCGCCGCGCGCCGCCAGCGGCCATGGCGCAACCAGGACGCACTGCCGCCGATGACCACGCCGGCGATCAGCAGAACGACGATCAGCGCGAACAAAGGCAGCGCCACCGAAGCGGCCGGGTGCTGCGGATTGAACGGATCGAACGAGACGGTGACGATCTGGCGATTGGCCACGGCAAAGGCGATAAGCACGATGCCGAGCGGCACAAGGACAAGCGCCGCCACGGTCTTGCGCAGCAGATTCCGCCCCGTTCGCGACGTATCGCTCAACCTGCGCTCGGACGATTGAGCCGCTCGCGCATTTCCTTGCCGGTCTTGAAGAACGGCACGCATTTTTTGGCAACGGCTACGTGGGCGCCGGTGCGCGGATTGCGTCCCGTGCGTGCCGGCCGCTGCTTCACCGAAAAAGCGCCAAAGCCGCGCAGTTCGACGCGATCGCCTCGTGCCATGGCCGCGACGATCTCGCCGAGAATGGCGTTGACGATATTCTCGACGTCCCGCTGATAGAGGTGGGGATTCTGTCCCGATATATGCTGCACCAGTTCCGATTTGATCATTGGTCCGCCGCCCAGATCGCAGGTTTGATTGGCTCGCACCTTGCTAGTTCACGCTGGCAGGGTGCCAAAGGGCCAATAGACCGTCAAGGTTGAAAGGCTCCATTGCGTCGGCGGCGTCAAAGCCGCCAAGGCGCTGGGCCAGGGCGTTAAGCCCGGCTGCGTCGAGCATTGCCGCGGCGGCCGCGTGCAAGAACGCCAGATCGCTGAACTGGCTGTGCAGCGCGTAATTGCGCACCGGCAGCTTGGCGTCGATATGCTTTTCCTTGGCAAGCCAGGCGAGGCCCGTGCGTTCGTCGCCGATCTCGTCGATCAGCTTCAGCCCGAGACCTTGATGCCCGGTGAAGACGCGGCCGTCATCGACGGCGGCCAATTGATCGTCGGTGAGATGGCGGCGGCTTTGCACCAGGCCCTTAAACCAGGCGTAGGAGTCCTGAATGATCGAATTTAACGCCGCGGTGGCCTCGGGGCTCGTCGGCTCGAAGCCGTCCGGAGCCGCCTTGAGCGGGGTCGATTTCACCGATTCCACCTTGACGCCGATCTTGCCCAACAGTTCGGAGACGTTCGGGTACTGAAACAGCACGCCGATCGACCCCACCAAAGAAGTCTGCTGCGCCACGATGTGGTCGGCGGCCAGCGCCGTGATGTAGCCGCCCGAGGCGGCCAGACTGTCGACCACGACGACCAGCGGTTTCTTCTCGCGCAGCCGCGACAGCGCATCGAACAATTGCTCGGAACCGGCGGTGGTGCCGCCGGGGCTGTCGACATGGACAATGACCGCGCGCGCCAAGGACGAGTTGCCCAGCGTGTCCAGCGCGCGGACACGATCCTGGTCGCCGCGGATCAGGCCCGAGATCGTGATGCGCGCAATGTAGGGCCGCACGCCGAATACGCCGACGCGCCTGCTGGCCAGCGCGGCCGTGCCGGCGATGCCGACGACGATCACAATAATCGCAAGCACGCGCCAAAACGTGAGCTTGCGTCGCAAACGGCGGCGGTCGACGATGAGGTCGGCATCAAGCGACATTGCTGAGTTCCTTTCGCTCCTCTGCCCCCGCTATCGTCACTCGTCGGCGTCTTCCTTCTCGCTTTCCTCCGACTCCTCGCCCTTGCGCTTGAGCGCGGTGCCGAGAATGTCGCCCAGAGTGGCGCCGGAATCCGACGAGCCGTACTGGGCGATCGCCTCCTTCTCTTCGGCGACTTCCAGCGCCTTGATGGAGACCGTAACCCGGCGGGTGCGGCGGTCGGACTGGGTGACCCGCGCATCGACCTTCTGGCCGACGGCGAAGCGGTCGGGCCGTTGCTCGGAGCGATCGCGCGCCAGTTCCGAACGCTTGATGAAGGACGTGTAGTCGGTGCCGACGATCTTCACGTCGATGCCGCCTTCCTTCACGTCGATGACTTCGCAGGTGACGACCGCGCCCTTCTTGAGCTCGCCGGCGGCGGCGGCATCGGTGGCATCGGGAGCGCCTTCCGAAAGCTGCTTGATGCCGAGCGAAATGCGCTCCTTCTCGACGTCGACGTCGAGCACCTGGGCTTTGACCTTGTCGCCCTTCTTGTATTCCTCGATGACCTGCTCGCCCGGCCGTTTCCAGTCGAGATCGGACAGATGCACCATGCCGTCGACGTCGCCGTCGAGGCCAAGGAACAGGCCGAACTCGGTCTTGTTCTTGACTTCACCCTCGACCACCGAGCCGGCCGGATATTTCTCGACGAACACCTCCCACGGATTGCGCATGGTCTGTTTTAAGCCCAGCGAGATGCGGCGCTTCACCGGATCGACCTCGAGGACCTGCACCTCGACTTCCTGGGACGTGGAGACGATCTTGCCGGGATGCACGTTCTTTTTGGTCCACGACATTTCCGAGACGTGGATCAGCCCCTCGATGCCGGGCTCCAGTTCGACGAAAGCGCCGTAGTCGGTAATATTGGTGACGCGGCCCTTGAACTTGGCGCCGACCGGATACTTCGCCTCGATGCCCTGCCACGGATCGTCGAGCAATTGCTTCATGCCGAGCGATATGCGGTGGGTCTCGTGATTGATCTTGATGATCTTGACCTTCACCTGCTGGCCGATATTGAGCACCTCGGAGGGATGATTGACGCGTCGCCAGGCGATGTCGGTGACGTGGAGCAGCCCGTCGATGCCGCCGAGGTCGACGAAGGCGCCGTAGTCGGTGATGTTCTTGACGACGCCGTCGATGACCTGGCCCTCTTCGAGGTTTTGCACCAGTTCCTGGCGCTGCTCGGCGCGGGTCTCTTCCAGCACGGTGCGGCGCGACACCACGATATTGCCGCGGCGGCGATCCATTTTGAGAATTTGAAACGGCTGCGGGTTGTTCATCAGCGGCGACACATCGCGAATGGGGCGGATATCGACCTGCGAACGCGGCAGAAAGGCCACCGCGCCATCGAGGTCGACGGTGAAGCCGCCTTTGACCTGGTTGAAAATCTGACCGGTCACCTTTTCATTGTTCTGGAAAGCCTTCTCCAGCTTGCCCCAGCTTTCCTCGCGGCGCGCCTTGTCGCGCGACAGCACGGCTTCGCCGAGCGCATTCTCGACCCGCTCCAGATAGACCTCGACGGTGTCGCCGACCTTGATTTCGGCGTTGCGGCCGGGCCCGGAGAATTCGCGCAATGCCACGCGGCCTTCGGTTTTCAAGCCGACGTCGATGACGGCGAGATCGCGCTCGATGCCGACGACCGTGCCCTTGACGACCGAGCCTTCCTGCAGATGACCATCGCCGAAGGATTCATCGATCAGCTTGGCAAAGTCCTCGCGTGTCGCCGCGCCAGAGGCGGCTTGAACAGCAGCTTGAGCCATAAAACACTCCGCGCCCCGTGAATGAAATTCATCCCGAACATGCGGCAGCCGCCGGCAAGACCGGCGGATGGGGCCAAGGCCATACGTTCAGGAAAGCGTGTAACCGGCTTTCGAAGCCTGGTCCGAGCCTCGCGGAAACGAGACGGTGAGCGGGCTGACCTCCAATGACGAAAGCGTTTGTTATCGGCGCTTTCGGCCCGCTCGAACGGCCTCGACGATGTCGACGGCGGCCCGGAATGCGGCGTCTATACCTAAATGTGTGGTATCGAGCAAGTGCGCGTCGGGGGCGGCTTTCAATGGCGCAGCGGTCCGCCGGGAATCGCGCTCGTCCCGCCGCAACAGGTCGGCCAGAACGTCTGCTTCGTCCGCGGCTTCGCCCCGCGAGCGCAATTCGAGGACGCGGCGTTTGGCCCGCACTTCCGGCGAGGCGACGACAAACAGCTTCACATCGGCGCCGGGCGCAATGACCGTGCCGATATCGCGGCCGTCGAGCACCGAACCGGGCGGCCGGGTGGCAAATTCGCGCTGATAATTCATCAGGGCCTGCCGGACCTCGGGAATGGCGGCCACGACCGAGGCAGCCTCGGTGATTGCCTGCAATTTCAGCGCATTGTCCTCGAATTTCGTCGGATCGAGCCTGATTGCGGCATCGATGGCGTGTTGGACGTCATCGGGAGGATGACCGGCGTCGAGCATCGCCTTGGCCACGGCGCGATAAAGCAGCCCGGTGTCGAGATGGTGTAGCCCGTACACCGCGGCAATCTGCCGTGCGATCGTGCCTTTGCCGGACGCCGCCGGACCGTCGATGGCGATAATCATGACAATTCCGCACCCAACGAACGCATCAATTCAACGAATCCCGGGAAGCTCGTTGCAATGAAAGTGCCATCGTCGATCTGAACCGGCCGCTCGCAGCCGAGCCCCAGCACGATCGCGGACATGGCGATGCGGTGATCCATATGCGTCGTCACCTTGCCGCCGCCGCTCGGGCGGCCGTTGCCGCGGACGATGAGATCGTCGCCGTCGATATCGACCTCAACTCCGTTAGCGCGAAGCAGTGCTGCAGTGGCGGCCAACCGGTCCGATTCCTTGACCCGCAATTCCTTTAAGCCGCGCATGACGGTTGTGCCTTCGGCAAAGGCGGCGGCCACGGCGAGGATCGGATATTCGTCGATCATGGACGGCGCGCGCGCTGCCGGCACCTCGACGCCGCGCAGTCCGCAGGCACGTATGCGCAGATCCGCGACATCCTCCCCGCCCTCGTTGCGCGTTTCGATCGGCTCGATTGCGGCGCCCATCTCGGTAAGCGTCGTCATCAAACCGGTGCGAAGCGGATTCATCATCACGCCGTGAAGGATGACTTCGGACCCGGGTACCAGAAGCGCCGCGACCAGCGGGAAAGCCGCCGACGACGGATCGGCCGGAACCGTCACGGGCCGCGGCGCGAGTTCCGGCTGCCCGCGCAGCGTGATGCGGCGGCCGCCACCAAGCGCCTCGACCCTGACCTCGGCGCCGAAATGCGCAAGCATCTTCTCGGTATGGTCGCGGGTCGCTTCGGCCTCGATGACAACCGTCTCGCCGGGCGCCGAGAGGCCGGCCAAAAGCGTCGCCGATTTTAATTGCGCGGAGGGGACCGGCGGCTGGAACACGATCGGTATCGGATCGCGGGCGCCCGCGAGTGTCAGCGGCAAGCGGCCGTTTTCGCAAGCCAGCGTCCGCGCGCCGATGCGCTGCAGCGGATCGAGCACGCGCTGCATCGGCCGGCTGCGCAGCGAGGCGTCGCCATCGAAGGTCGCGGTGATCGGACAGCCGGCGACGGCGCCGAGCGCCAAGCGACAGCCGGTGCCGGAATTGCCGAAATCGAGAGCTTTTGCCGGCTCGGCAAAGCCGCCGACGCCGACGCCATGGATCAGCCATTGCCGATCGGCGGTGCGTTCAATCCCGGCGCCGAGCGCGTGTAAGGCCTTGGCCGTGTTGACGACGTCCGCCCCTTCGAGCAGGCCGTCAACGCGCGTGGCACCCACCGTGAGCGCCCCCAGCAGGAGGGCTCGAATCGAGATCGACTTGTCGCCCGGCACGCGAACGGTGCCGGACAACGGACCGTTGCGGCGGGCGGTAAGCGGAACGCGGTCAGCCGACATCAGACTTTTCCAATCGCTGCCGCTGCGGGGCGGCGGCATGAGCGCCCTCTAACATGGGCTACCGCGGGCCGCCATCCGGTGGCTTTTTCGGCCTCATCAGGCCGGGTCCGGACGCAAGATCGACTATTGACAGCCGCGTTGCGACTAGCCAAGTGAGACACCCAAATCTCGGGAAAGGATGCGGATCGTGGCCAAAGCCGAACTGGGCACCAAAAGGCTCTGCGCCAATTGCGGCGCCAAGTTCTACGACCTGAATAAAGACCCAATTCACTGCCCCAAATGCGGCACCGTCCATGCGGTGGCTCCGATCCCGACCCGGGGCCGGCCGGAGCCTGCGCCGGTCGTTCCACGGCCGGTGGCCGCCGTGGTCGAGGAAGTTGTCGTGCCGGAGCCGGCCGAGGTCGAGACCGTTTCTCTCGAAGAGGCCGACGCCGAAGCGCAAGGCGCGAAAAAGACCACGACGGGGGAGCCGGAGATCGAAGAGGAAGAAGTCGAGATGGACGAAACGCTCGACGAAGACACCTTCATCGAGGAGCAGGAGGAAGAAGACGCCGACGTGACCGACATCATCGGCGGCGACATCGAGAACGAGGAGGAAGGATAATCAGGAGTCAGTATTCAGTCATCAGCCAGTCGTTGCATGCGTTTTCTGATGACCGACTACCGATAACTGTTCCCGGAGGGGGCCATAGCTCAGTTGGGAGAGCGCTTGAATGGCATTCAAGAGGTCGGGGGTTCGAACTCCCCCTGGCTCCACCACTACCAAGTCTGTTCGGTCCCGTGTCCGACCCGAAGACACGGTCAAAGATACCGGCGACAGATACCAAAAGACATTCGTGACAATCTCATGCCGCGCCATGCAGAAGCGCCTGGGCTGCGGCCGCAGCCACAGCCCAAGGCGCATTCCTGACGGTCCTTTAGCGCGAGTAGTTAAACGGCGTCTCGTAGCCGGTGGCCGCTCTATTCGACGCGGTGCCGGTGGTCCAGGCACTTTGCGCCATCGCCGCCGTCGGCACGCCGATGCTTAACGCCGTGACAGCGGCAATCACCATGAGCTTGAACTTGCTGATCATGATCTTCTCCTATGTTTTATAACGAGATGACTTCTACTGGACGTAAATGGTGCGGCGAACGCTGGCTTCAATTGCAAAATCTTGTTCGCTCCGTTCGGCCTAATTGAACAATCTGTTTTTCCGCTGAGATTCGACGGTCCTTTAGTCCACGGCTTCACGTGAAAGTCTGGTCTTTGGCCGCTCGCCGGGAAAGCCACGAGACTTAACAGGGCGCAAATATCGCCCCGATGCTTTAAGGCTCCGCTTCAGCGAAACTTTCTTTTGGCGTTTCGTTTCGGGATAACGCCCCGTCACGCCGAGGTCTTCACCCGGCCTGCGCGCCGTTCCGGCGCAGCTCGCTCCTCGGGTGTAGCGATCCCAGCTTTGCCGGAGTTGCCGGCACTCTTACCGTCCTGCTTGCAGGGGTCGCCCATCTGATGAAAATACTTGATCAGCAGGTCGATGAAGGTCCGAACCTTGGCTGGCAAGTGCTCACGATTGGGATAGTAAGCCTCGATTGGGTATTCGTGAGGCAGAAAGTCGCTCAGCACGGGCACTAACGCGCCGGACCTCAACTCGTCGACTATCATCGGTGATGGCGCCCATATGAGGCCCTGGCCACGCAACGCAGCGCCTTTCAATGTATCGGGATTGTTTGTTTCCAGAGTCCCGGACACTCGTACTGGAAAGTCGCCGTCAGGGCCTGTGAATATCCAATCCTTGCCGTCTTTGCTCTGCGGGGAATCGTAAAAGATCAGGCAGCTGTGGTGTGCCAGATCGGACGGATGCTGCGGTCGGCCGTGCTTGGCGAGATAATCGGGTGATGCGCAGAGCGCCACCCGATAAGACGCGAGCCGACGCACAATGAGGCTGGGATCCGGAACGGCGGCGTACCAGATCGCCAAATCGTATCCTTGCACGACGAGATCAAGCATCCGGCTGGTTGCAGTGAGGTGGATCGTGACCTCTGGATAAAGAGTGGCATATTCCGCGATGAATGGAGCGATGACAGCAGGAATGCCGGGCGACGTGTTGAGCCGTAACACTCCTCGCGGCCGTGATTGCAACACCTGAGCGGCCTGTTCGGCATCTTCGATCTCCGACAGGATCTGAACGCAGCGCTCATAATACTCGCGTCCCACCTCAGTCAGGCTGACACTACGCGTCGTACGGTTGAGCAGGCGCACGCCAAGCCGCTCTTCGAGCGACTTTACGTGAGTGGTGACTACACTTGTCGCGAGGTTGAGTTGTCGCGCCGCGGACGAAAAACCCTCATGCTCGACCACTTTGACGAAGGATAGCATCGATGAGACGCGGTCCATGGCTTGCCTCATATTGCTGCAGGCCTGGATTATTTAATTGTGGAAATTTTACATTCAATGCGGTCAGCCCTCAACAGCGGCCGTGTGCCCGGGCATTCCACTCGACCTCTTGAAAATGACGAGCAGCGCAAACAGGGCAAGCGTGGCGATAAGCAGCAGCTTGTAATCGTCGATATAAGCGATGACTTGCGCCTGCTGGGTGACTAAGGCATCGAGCGCCGCGCGTCCGGCAGCGGTAAAAGGACTCAAGAACTGTGCGATGCCGGGGTCTTGGAAGGCACGATTGACCGCAGTTACGCTTGCAGAGATGTCGGCGTGGTTCACCTCGGTATTGGTAGTCAGCAGCGCAGTGAAGATGGAAATGCCGATGCTTGAGCCCAGGCTGCGCGAAAGGCTGAAAACGCTGGCCCCGTCGGCACGATCTGCCGGAGAAAGCGTCGACAGGGTGACCGTGCTCATCGGCACGAAAAGAACGCCGAAACCCGCGCCTTGTGCCAACCCGGTTATCACGATCTCCCGCTCTGAAACGTCGGGTGTCCAACCCGTCATGACGTAGAACGACCAAGCGGAAAACCCGAGGCCGATCGCCAGCAGCAAGCGTGTGTCCACCTTGCCGACGAACCGGCCGACAATCATTGTTGCTATCATCGTTCCCACGCCCCGCGGTCCCATGACCAAACCGGCGGTGAGGACCGGGTAGTTCATGAGGTCCTGCAAATAAGGCGGCTGCAGCGCCAGCGAGGCATAAAGGGTGATGAAAGCGACGACGCTGAAGAGCACGCCCGCCGTGAAATTGCGGTCGCGAAACAGCGCCGGCCGCAGGAAGGGACGTTCGGTCGTGAAGGTGTGAACCAGAAAGAGATAGAACGCCGCGCCGGCAATGAGCGCTTCGGTGACGATTTCCCCTGACCCGAACCAATCCTTGATCTCGCCTCTGTCAAGCATGATCTGCATCGCACCGATCGCCAAGCTGAGGGTGCCGAAACCGAACCAGTCGAATTTCTGCATGGCGCTCCGCGGGCTGTCCTGCAGAAACATCATCATGCCAAGAAAGTCGACGATACCCAGCGGTCCGTTGATGTAGAAGACATAACGCCAAGTGTAATTTTCAGTGAGCCAGCCGCCAAGCACGGGGCCGAGTACGGGGCCGACCACGACGCCGATGCCGAACAGCGCCATCGCGAAGCCATGGCGCTCTTTCGGGTAAATCGTCAGCAAGACCGTCTGTGACAGTGGGATCATCGCCGCTCCGAATGCGCCTTGCAGCAGCCGGTAAACGATAATCTGGGTCAGCGAGCCGGCCATGCCGCAGAGCATTGAGGCGAGCGTGAATCCGAGCGTCGAGACGACAAACACACGCTTGAGGCCGAAGCGGCCAACCAAAAACCCGGTCGGCAGCGTCATGATCGCAGCCGCGGTTATGTATGAGGTCAGCACCCAAGTGATCTGATCCTGGCTTGCCGCCACGCTTCCCTGCACATAGGGCAGCGCGACATTGACGATCGTCGTGTCGAGTGTCTGCATCATGGCGGCGAGAATCACCACGACGGTGATCGTGACCCGATGGCCTCCCGTTTGGGCGGCTTCTCCGGTCATGACACACTTCCATGAGAGGGATCGAACAGCGCCGTCAGAAAGTGCGGCAGGCCGCGGGCGTGGCCGGTATTCACGCCGATCTCGACGCTCATGCCGGACCGCAGCGGCGGCATGTTGCCGGCGCTCGTGTCGATGCGCACCCGCAGCGGGATGCGTTGGACGACTTTGACCCAATTGCCGCTGGTGTTTTGCGCCGGAAGCAGCTGAAATTCCTGCGCCCCGGCAGGGCTGATGCTTTGCACCGTGCCGTGCCACTCGACATGGGGGTAAGTATCGACGGTTACCGTCACCGGCTGGCCAGGCCGCACATAGGTCATCTGTGTTTCTTTAGGCTCGGCCTCCACCCAGGCGTGATCGGTGGCGACCAGGTAGAACGCCGTTACCGAGGCTGCCAAGTACCTGCCGGGTGCGATCGAGGGCACGTTGGTGACGATGCCGGCGAACGGCGCCTTCACCACGGTGTGGTCAAGTTCGCGCCGAGCTTCATCGACCTGCGCCTCGGCCTGCAAGTATTGCGGATGTTGTGTGGTCTCGATATCGGCGTTGCCATCAAGCCGGGCCAATTGCGTCGCCGCCTGCTGCTGCAGCGACTCCACTTTGCTCTTGTCGTCGAGCAGCGCGTAGTGCGCCTGATCGAACATGGCCTGTGGCGCCGTGCCGGAACGAAGCAGCGTGGTTTCGCGATTGTAGTTGGTCTGGTCGAGATCGACTTGCGCCTGCTCGGCCGCAACGTCGCTTAACATACGTTTGTAGTCTTGCTTCATCGCATCGATGGTGAGCGCCGTCTGCGCCAGATTGGCTTTCGCGTTTTCGAGCGCGATCTGGAACTGACGGGGATCGAGCCGGTAAAGAATCTCTCCGGCGGCGACATGCTGGTTGTCGCGAACGTCGACATCTTGGACGATACCGGAAACATCGGTTGAGACGCCGACCTTGTCGGCATCGACATAGGCGTCGTCGGTCGACATCACCTGGCCACCGGCGACGTACCAGTAAGCACCGAAAGCCGCAGCGATCGGCAGCAGCGCGAACATGCTCCAGCGGATCCGCTGATTGCGGTCGAAGCCGGACCATCGTTCGGCAAGCGCGGCGATCGTGCCGCGCGGTCTCTTTGGGGCGGCCGGAGCAATCGGCGGAGCATCGCGGCGGTCGATGCGCAATTCCGGTTTGCGAGGATCGGGCGATTTGCTCGGCTGAATCTCATCGCCGAGCGGTGGTTGATCATTCGAGCGTTCGATTTGATCGGCCTTCAGCATGGCGTCGCTCCTTCCAGCATGGCTGGCCTCGAAACACCGGCCTATCCGACGTTGAAAATGTCACCGGCAGCGACCGTATTTAATGCGACGGAATAGAAATGGAGCGTTCGGTAACAGCGAATAATGGGCCATAAGCTACTGGAAATGCGAGGTTTTTCCGCCTGCTTAAAAGGCGCCGATCGACGGCGACCGAACAATCGTTTCGGCTTTGGAGCAAAAAAGAGCGGGCAACGAGCCCGTCCCGGGGAGGCGTAAGTCAGCAGCACAGCAGGTGATAGGAAGAGAAACCGGGCGAGGACGCGGGCAATGGCCGCCCGGGTGCGCTCGCCGCGGCCTCCACGGCGTCGCCGGGGATTTCAGTTTCTTTAGGCCGGCTTGGCGGTATGCGCGACTGTCTGAGTCAGCGCTTGTCGACGTCGGAATTCGCTTAATGTCGTTCGCGGCTTGCGCGGCGCGTCGGCGCCAACCGCATTTGCGCCCTCTCCATGTGAACCTCGTAAGACCGCTCTGCGACTGCAAAGAGCAGGCGCCCAAGGCAGCGAACGTATTCGGCGGTTGACGCGGTTGCGCGCCGGAATCCTGACTTGTCAAACATGATTTCTCTCCGAGAAACCTATCATCGTCCCTGCTGAGTAAATGTGCCGAGGCAGGAGATTTTAAATCAGTCATTTTCAGAATAGAGAATTCATCAGGACGAAACGATCGTTCAGATAAAAAAATTCTGCTTATCGCGTGACGCACAGCTCATTGCCCCACCGCGAAAAACAATCCGAGCAACGTTTTTCTTTCATTATTCATTCCAGGCGAACAGTCTGTTTTGAATTTTGCCCTTAGTTGAGCATGGTTCGCGCCACATGTGATGGGGCAGCGGCGTGGCGGCAAAGCCGCCTCCGCTTAGGCCCCAAGCAAGGGGCGATAACCATCTAACGGAAGAAGTGCCATGAAAAGACTTCTCATTGCGGTCGCTCTGGCCGGCATCGTTGCGACACCGGCATTAGCGACAACCGTCCATCACCGGGCGGCGTCCTCTTCGCGACAGCTCTATATGTACGAGCCTGAAGTCGCACCCCACCTGCAGCCCAATGCGACCCGGCCGCTGCAGTCCCAAAGCTATGGACCAAGCTCGCAGAATTTCAATAATCAGGCTTGGCCGGGTGGCCGGCCCTCTGCGTACTAGGTCGATGAAACGGACGTAGCACGGTCAAGTCGACATAGCCGTCTGCAAAAAGCCTCGGCCGAAGCGTCGGCCGGGGCTTCTTCATCGGCAGCACTCCCGACTGCGTTGTCGGCCTCCGGCACGGCAAAGCAGCCGACTGCGGGGGGCTTACGAAACAGAAGCGCGCATTGGCGGCGGCGACGCCAAAATGCATGCGGCCACTGGCCGCGCCGAGCACCCGAACGCACCAGTCCCATGCTATACTTCGGCTCCGGTGTACCTGGGTATGGAACGGAGGCTGGCATGCGTGAGGGATGGATCGGCACCGGACGGGCCGGCCTGCTTGGATTGTCGCTCGGTCTGGCCTGGGCCGGGCCGGCTGCGGCGCAGCAGCGCTCGCCGGCGATGCAAAGCGACCCGAACCTCAACTCCGAAGACCAGCTCGCACCGTCCCAGATGAAACAACAAATGCCGGCCCCGGTCGCGGAACCGACCGGCGCCGCGCATGCCCCAGCGCAGCCTGCGGCGCATGTCGTGGCGGCGGCCCATCCGGCTTCGCCCAAACTCCCCTCGCCCAGCGCCCATGTGATCGCCTGCAGCGGCATTTTTGCCAAGGATTCGAACCATCTTCGGCTCGCCATGACATTTGAATACAAGAATGTCAGCTTTGGCGATGTCGATGCCGATGGCGGCGCCAAGGTCCAGGCCTCGATTGTGTTTCCCAACGATCCGAAACGGCGCCTCGAAGTCTGGTGGTCCAATCCCGCGGAGCGCAGCGGCACTTACCTTATCGACATCAAGGGTAAATCGACTTGGACCGCTCCTGACGGCATGCGGCTCGGCCTCAATATCGCGCAATTGGAAAAACTCAACCGCAAGCCGTTCAAGCTCAAGGGCTTCGACAAAAGCGGTATCGCGACTATCAGCGACTGGAATGGCGGTGAACTGGCGACACTGCCCGGGGGCTGCAAATCGGGCGTGAGCCTCGCCGCCGATGCCAAAGTCCCTGCCGATGCGGTTGCGGCGCTCTCAGCCGATAAGGAATACAGTTCGGACGATCCCGCCGTACGCGCCGTCAAACCGACGATCAGCGAAATCCTGATCGGCTACTAGGACCAAGCCCGCCCGGTCACATCGGCTTCGGCTGCGCGCGGCCTGGCTGAGCCGGAGCCGCGGAGCCGCCGGGATTGGCCGCCGGCTTGCTGGCTTGCTCGCTGTTCATGGTTCGCACGTCGCGCGCCATCTCCAGGCAGGTGAGCAATTCGGTGTAACTCGAATTCGCCGCCCATCTCCAATTCGTTCGTGCAGGCTAACTTGTCGGCAGGCGCAAAGCTCGACCACTGTTTGACCAGTTCGTCGCGGATGGCCTGTTCGCTATCGAGGCAGTTCTTCTTTTCGTCGGCCGTGTCGGTATCGTGGAAAGAAACGCCGCCTTGTTGCGCGATGCCCTGGCAGACCTGCTGAACGTTGAGGGTGGGCACACTGTCGGCCACCGGCATCATCAGATGGGCGCCGAGAATCAACGCCGGGGGAGAATCATCGTCGTCGTGCTCCGTCGATCGATGGAGGCAGTATAGCATGCCCGCGGCGCGGAACCAGGGAAGGTGACGCTGTGGAAGGCGGCCGTGAGACCGCGGCAAAAGGCGGCGGCACGCCGTTTGCGTCGGGGCAGTCAGGCGATCCCTCGAAGCGCCACGCGCGACGTAGCGGCAGGAGCAGGAGCCGCCGCCTGGGCTTGTCCGCACGACGGCAGTTCGAGATGGAAAACCGTGCCGCCGCCGGGAACGTCGGCGAAGGCTAACTCACCGCCGAGCCGGCCGACGATCTCCTTGGCGATGCTCAGGCCCAGGCCGGTGCCGCCGGTTTTCTTGGTCGAAGTGCCGTCGGCCTGGGCGAATTTCTGAAAAATGCGCGGTTTGAATTCGGCCGGAATCCCCTCGCCATGGTCGCGAACCGAAAGCCGAAAGCCGTCGCCGCTTCGTTCCACGCCGACGACGACCTCGGCGTCCGGCGGCGAAAACTTGATCGCATTGGAAATCAGATTGGTAAGGACCTGCGACAGCCGGTCCGGATCGGCCCATAGCTCGCCCTCTGTCCGAAAATCGGCGCGGAGTCGAACCGTATAAGTATCGGCAAAGCCGCAGATTGGCATCGACGATCTGCTCGACCAGCGGACGGATATCGACCACCCTGAACTTGAACACGGCGCTGTCCGGATTCAAGCTTCTCGATGTCGAGGATGTCGTTGACGAGCTTGACCAGCCGCTGGCTGTTCGACTGCGCCAGCGTCAGCAGGTGCCGGGTCCGTTCCGGCAATTCGGCCGCCGCAGTGCCGACGAGCAGGCCGAGCGAGCCCGAAATCGACGTCAGCGGCGTGCGCAGCTCGTGACTGACCGTGGAGACGAATTCGTCTTTCAATCGCTCCAGGCGCTCGCGCTCCTTTTCCATGATCTTGCGTTCGCTGATATTGCGGATCGCCGCCGTCACTAAGATTCCTTCGTCGCTTTCCAGCGGGCTCAGCATGATCTCGATTGGAAACTCGGCTCCATTCTTCCGCCGTGCAATGAGCTCAATCCCGGTCCCGATTTGCTGCTCCAGCGCGTCTTCCGCGGACCGAAGATCGTCCGCGACCAGCCGTTCCGCGAAGCCCTCCGGAATGATGTTCGTTACATTCTGCCCGAGGAGTTCGTCTCGGCGATATCCGAACTGTCTCTCCGCCTGAAGATTGAGAAGAACGATTTCGCCGGCTTGGTTCACGACCACCATCGCGTCCGGAGCCGCCTCCAGCAGCCCGCGATATCTGCCCTCCATCTGGGCCAAGTGCTTTTCCGCAGCCTTGCGCACGCTGATGTCGCGGATCGCCGCCGTCACCAGGATGCCCTCGGCGCTTTCCAGCGGGCTCAACATCAATTCGATGGGAAACTCGCTGCCGTCCTTTCGCCGCCCAGTGAGTTCGATCCCGGTCCCGATCTGTTGCGCCAGCGCGTCTTCCGCGGATCGGAGATCGTCGGCGATCAGCCGTTCCGCGAAGCCCTTCGGAATGATGTTCGTAACCCTCTGCCCGAGGAGCTCATCGCGGCGGTATCCGAACTTTTTCTCCGCTTGAAGATTGAGAAGAACGATGTCTCCGGCCTCGTTCACGACCACCATTGCATCGGGAGCCGCCTCCAATAGGCCGCGATACTTGCCCTCCATCTGCGCCAGATTCTCTTCCGCATCCTCGCGCAGGTTGATGTCGGTAATCGTGGCCGAAGGGGAATGTTGGACGGATGTCACACTGTTTCCTTTAGTGAAGGCTGAAAGCGTCATCGGATCGAATGGCCTGGACAATACACTTTGGACGCCCAGGCGAGATGAAGTGCCCGGTCTCGGCGATCGGCACACGAAAGCGTTCCGGAAGAAGAGTGTCGACCGATTGGCCGATGAGTTCTTCGCGCCGATAATCGAACATGCGGCTCGATTTCGGTATTGGCCGCGACGATACGGCCGGCGCTGTCGGCCATGATCATGCCGCTAACACAGGCTAGGACCGACAGCTTTAATTTTTCGTCCGCGAATTTCTGTTTTTCAGCCCTGCTTGTCATACGCTCACGCGATCTATACCGGCATCGCGCGTGCTAGTCCGCGCTGCGAAAAAACGAGACTAATCCTTTAAGTCGCCCTTGCGCCCTCGGCGATTTCGCTGCGCCGACCGCCGCCGTTCATGACGATGCGCATGAGGTCGATGGAGTTCTTGGCGCCGAGCTTGTGCATGATCCGGCCGCGATGGATCTCCACCGTCCGCGGACTGATCCCGAGATTTCTCGCGGTCTCCTTATTGGAGGAGGCGGCGGCGATTTGCGCCAATACTTCGCGCTCCCGGCGGGTGAGCTGATAATAGCCGCGGATGATCGGCGACAGCGCCTGGGGCATTTCGTCCCGCTCGCGCAGCTGCCGCCACGCCTCGATCGCATCGCTAACCCGCGTGACGATGGTCTCGGCGTCGAGCCGTTTCTCGAGATAATCGAAGGCGCCGTAGCGCATCGCCTGAACGACGTCCAAAACGTTTTCCTGTGCGGAAATCATGAGGATCGGCGCCGGATAATTCTTGGCGTCGATTTCCTTGAGCACATCCAACCCTGACGTTGCCGGCATACAGAGGTCGAGCAGAACGCAGGCGGGGTTCTGTTCGCGCGCCAGGCGGACGAAGGACCTACCGTCGGCAAAGGCGGCGGTGCGGTACCCTTCGGTCCGAAATATCGCCGACAGCGCCTCACGCATATCGTAGTCGTCGTCGACGATAAGGATTTCATTGTTGTGCATAGGTGCGTCCGTTCGAGCCTTGGGGGTTTTTCCTTTCGGTGATTTCCGGCACTCGCGCCGCGCAACCTCGCGAATTGCCGTGCCTCTCACACTCAGGTCCAGGCCAAATCTCCGGCGCAAATCCCCGCGGCCCTCGGCCAGCCCATCGGGGACTTGGAGCTTCGCACAATTTCTTTGTGCAGAGCGCCATCGACCCACGCGCCAATCAGTCAGTCGGGAAACTAACATGATAGGTACTAAGCCGCTGTCCAAAATTATACAAAAGTTGCGGATTTTGCGTACGTACTAACACGAGGCATGGTTGCTAATGATTTGTTTGTATGTCTGGCTTGTTTGTTTGACTGAAACAGCAGCGAAGCGTGACGGTCTCAGATGCAAAGTTATGTCGCGCTGCATCGATTTCAGAAAGCGTCTATCGCCGCCGCAGTATCCTCTGAATTGCCGAATTCGGCTTCGAATAATCGCGTGCAACGATGTCTGCAGGAGCGCGGTACACGACGACCCGTATGTGAGCCGAGCCTGCGAAACTTGTTCATGAAATGACTGATGCGCGCCCGGGTCGTGCCGACATTTTGAGCCAAGTCTTCCCGATCCACTTTGTCGAGGTATCCGGATTTTCCTGACACCGCGGGCCCGGATGCAAAAAACAATGCACTCCACCGGAGCCGCCCGCCGAGGAAGTCTCAGCATCGCAACGTTGTCGGTTAGCCTGTCGCCGAGTGCGGCACGACTCAGATCAATCCGAATCGACTTTTCAGCTTTAGCTGCGGGCGGTCGCGTTAGCACGCGATAGCCATCTCGTCGTCATGAGGAGGAACGACGTCGTCGTGAAACGCAATATTCGCAAGCGAACTGTGAACGAAGATGACGCCGCCGTCGTAGTCGATATGGCCCAGCCGGCGAAATTTATTCATGAAGTGATTCACGCGTGAGCGCGTGGTGCCGATCATCTGCGCTAAACCTTCCTGGTCGATGTTCATGATGACGTTGTTCTTTGCATCGCCACCGTTCTTTGCCTCGCCACGGCCGTGATTTGCCAGGACCAGCAATGCCCGCGCCAGTCGCCTCTCGCTGGTATCGAAGAGTTGGCTGATCAGGTTCTCTCGCAATTCGATCGCCTTTTGCAAGACAAGGGCGACGAAATACTCGGCAATGAGCGGATTTTGCCGAATGCCGCGAAGCACACTGGCGCGTTCCAATCGCGCTACGACGCTGTCGGCAATGCATGAAGCCGTGGCCACGCGCTGCCGTTTGCCGAGCAGACAGCTCTCGCCGCACCAACCGCCCGGATCGAGAAGACCAAGAATGCCTTCTTTACCCTGGCTCGACACCACTGTAATTTGAATCTGCCCGCTCTGAATATAGTACATGGCGTCGGCGCTCTCGCCTTGCCTGTACAAGCAGGGTGCCTGTCCCTGCATTTCGACACCGTCACCCCGCCATAGTCCGCGGCGAAAGTGTCGAGTCAAAGGTTCGGTGGTGCGCAACGCACCGGCGGCGATGGATTGATTGCTCTCAATCCTGGAATTCATGGCCTAGCCAGCCATAATGGTCTGTCGCGCGCATGGACGGCTGTCTCGTCCCGATGTCATGCCTCCCGGCAAACCGAATGCTCTCATACGACATCACCGTTTACAATCAGCCGATGGCGACATTGGCATTTATGACGGATTTTTATAATTTGATGATGCCGTCGCGCAGCGCGATCGCCACGCCATGAGTCCGGTTGACGGCACCCAGTTTTCGCACCGCCGTTTGAACATGTTCGTCGACGGTCCGCTTGGTGATCTGAAGAATTTCGCCGATTTCCCAAGCCGACTTCCCGTTGGCTACCCAGCGGAGAACCTCGCTCTCCCGCGGTGTCAATTTGGTCTGAGTCGTTTGTCGTCGATGCAATACCGGCCCCTGGGCAACATGACGTCCACTTCTCGCTACTCGACGCCTACAAGCAGACGCTAACCGGGCAATCTGTTCTATCTTTTTACAATCTATCGGCAATTACCTAGGGCGGGGTAGCTGTGATGTTTACCGGGTACGGCGTCAACGTTGGAGACCTCATTGAAATTATTAGACATTTTATGCGCGGGAATGACGTTGTAGAGGCTGAATATCGTACGCAGGACATTTACAACCTAAGGATGTATTGATTGTCGGCGTTTTGTCGCAGCCGCAGGTTTGCTTGGAAACGACCTGGCCCCGATAAAACCCCATAAGAAAGACAAGCCGGAGCGCCCCCGGCTGCTCTCCTCGAATCCGAGGGGCTTTCCGTTATTCTAGTCGATCCTCGGCCGCCGTTCAGCGCGGGATCGACTGCACGGCAATTCCGGTTACTGGATCGACAACCAGGATGCGGTCGGGCTGATAAACATAGCGATAGGTGTAAGGCTCGCTCGCGACCGCGGGCGCGGTGCCGACCAGCGGCGGAGCAGCCACCGGTGCGGCAGCCATGGCGCGCGACCTCGTCGTAAAGCGGCTGCGGCGTGGTTGCGACAGGCGCCGGTGCGACCTCGTCATAGAGCGGTTGCGGCGTCGCCGGCACGGTCCGTGCTATCACCGTTGTCGTCGGCACGACCCGGCGCGTGATGGTTCGCGTCGTGACGACCTGGCGGCGGGCCGATCGCGGCGCGGGGCGCACGGTCCGAACTGTCTCGGTGGTCTGCACCGTTTCCGGCTGTACGACCGTCGCAGCGGGCATGGTGACTAACGGCTGGTCCACCACCGCAGGCGTAATGATTGTCTGCGCATGCGCAGCGGTTCCGCCCGCAGCGGGAGCAAAGCCCAGGCCCGCGCCAAGGGCGGCGTAAGAAACGGGGAGTCTATGACGTTCTTCATTGCATGTGGTTCGGGCGCTGGAACTTGCCAGTTGCTCTCGATTGATCGGCCCGAGCCACGATCCC
>CAWEAH010000001.1:0-117089 GCA_963807125.1 uncultured Alphaproteobacteria bacterium | reverse complement strand
CGTCGCGCCGATCTTGGCCGTCTCCATCAGCGAGTCCCACAGCCGCTGGGGATTGATTTGCAGATTTTGCACGCTCAAACCCTCCATCTGACGCGCCATAATCCCTGGAAATCGCAGGTGAACCAAGGCCGCGTTTGAACCGAGTCAGATTCGGATGCGACCACGGGGAGGAGAGGGCGATGAATTTTCAAATGATCTTCAGCGGTCTGTTGGTGCTGGCGGCGTGCGCGGCGCCGGCTGCACAGGCGCAGAGCCGGAAGCCGACGGCGGCCGAGGTCGCGGCCGTCCATGCCTGCGCGGCCAAGAACCAGGACAATCTCGATGCCGGCGAGCAGCAGTGCCTGTTCAAGCTCGTTGCCAACTCCTGCCTTGGCGACCTCGGCTCGAAGAGCGACGGCCAGATGGCGGACTGTTACGAGATCGAGGGCGTCATCTGGGACGATCTGCTCAATGTCAATTACCAGACGCTGCTCGGCGACCTCGACGCCGATCAGACGGCAAAGGCCAAGGCCATGCAGCACGCGTGGATCGCCTATCGCGACACCACCTGTGCGTTCTATGACGACAAGATCCGGGGCTCGATGGCGGTGATGATGACCGCCGCTTGCGTCACGCGCGAGACGGCGCGGCGCGCGATGCTGCTCGATTTCTTCAGCCGATTGTAGCCGCGGCATGCTGGTGCATTGACCGAATAGGCTTCCGAACGAGTAGGCCAGTGATCGGTTTTCTTCGGCCTTGGCCTACTAACTCATTGGATTTGCAACGAATCAGCTATGATGCCGGCGAGCCCGAATGCCGGGGAACCGCCGGACAAGCGCCATGCTGCGCGTGCGACTGAAAGCGGACGGACGTTTGGTGGAGGTGCTGCCCGATGGCAGTGAGCGTGCCATTGCCACCGATCCGCGCGCGATCGCGACGGCGGCGCACAATGCCGCCCGTGCCGCGGACCGCTTCAACGACGCGGCCTATGCGCGCAATATCCGCAGCCGCACCGGCTTGACGCAGGCGGCCTTTGCCGCCCGGATCGGCGTGCCGGTGGAAACCGTGCGCAATTGGGAGCAGGGCAAGCGGTCGCCGCGCGGGCCGGCGCGGGCTCTTCTCAAGGTGATCGAACAGGCGCCCGAGGCCGCCTTTGCCGCCCTCGGCAAGGGGCGCTGAGCTCTTTCGTCATTGCGAGGAGCGTGCGCGACGAAGCAATCCGGTGCCGCATGGGGGATTGCGCAAGCCCCCCTGGATTGCTTCGCTGTCGCTCGCAATGACGAAGGCCGGGAGTTCCATGGACACGATCGAAATCCCCACTGTTGAAGCCAATGGGGCCCAAATTCCCCTGGTCGGGCTCGGCACCTGGGAATTGCGCGGCCGGACCTGTGCGCGGATCGTCGAGCAGGCTTTGCGTCTCGGTTATCGCCATATCGACACTGCCGAAATGTACGACAACGAGCGCGACGTGGGCGATGGCATCCGCGCCTCGGGCGTCAAGCGCCACGACATCTTCGTGACCACCAAAATCTGGCCGTCGCATTTTGCCCCGCGGGCTTTGGAGCGGGCGACGGTCGACTGCCTGAGGCGGCTACGCCTGAGCGAAGTCGATTTGCTGCTGCTGCATTGGCCTAATCCGCAGATTCCGCTGTCGGAAACGCTACCCGCTCTGTGCAAGATGAAGACCGACGGCTTGGCCCGCCACATCGGCATATCCAATTTTACCGTGGCGCTGATCGAAGAGGCGGTGTCGGTCGCGACCGAGCCTTTGGTCTGCGACCAGGTCGAATGCCACCCCTATCTCGACCAGTCGAAAGTGATCGCGGCCTGCCGCGCCCACGGCATGGCGACGGTCGCCTACTCGCCGATCGCCCGCGGCAATGCCAAGAACGATGCGGTGCTGGCGCGCATCGGCGCCGCGCATAAAAAGACCGCGGCGCAAATCTGCCTGCGCTATCTGGTGCAGCAGGAGGTCGTCGTCATTCCGCGCACCAGCAAACTGGAGCGGCTGTCGGAAAACGCGGCGCTGTTCGATTTTGCCTTGAGCGACGTGGAAATGGCTGAGATCGCGGCGCTCGCCAATCCCGACGGTCGCATCGTCGACTGGTCCTATTCCGGCAACATGAAGTGGGATTAAGTCCTAGGCCGCCTTGCTCTCCGCCGCGACGGTACGCTTCATGAATTCGGCGAAGACCCGCGCAATCTCCGGCTCGTAGGCGCTCCAGTCGGGGAACGGAATGAGCGGCACATCCTGGTCCTCGATCGGCAGACGATGCAGTTCGCTGCCGGCGATCAGCTCATGGGCGACGAGGCCGCTCTTGCTGGAATGGGTATTGTCGTTGCCGGGAATGATGATGGTCGGAACCTTGATCGAGCGCAGTTGCTCGGCGGTGACGCCCATGACCGGATGATGCGCGCCGGCGACGAAGACGTCGTTCCACCGTTTCATCACGTCGAGGAATTGCTTCACCGGCAGCCGCGCCATGTAATCGGCGCCCGCCGCATTGGCGGCGAAACGCTCTTTCCAGGCGTCCATGGCGCAGACCGCTTCCATGCCGCCCGCTTCGGCGGCGCGGATGAACTGCCCATAATATTGCTCCGGCAGCCGGCCGGCGGCGAAGGGACCGCCGGTGACGCGCAGCAGCATCAGGCCGCGCACGGCTTGCGGATAGCGCAGATAGAACAGCATCGAGGTGCGGGCGCCGGCCGATGAGCCGCTGAAGAACGCCGGCAGCGCGTTTTGCTCGGACAAGAGCGCATGCATGTCCCGCGTCCAGATCACCTCTTCGCCCTCCTCGCCGGCAATGAGGACATCCGATGCGCCGGTGTTGCGGCGGTCGTGCAGGATCACGCGATAGCCATAGGCGGCGATCTTTTCGGCGAGCGGGATGAATTCGTCGTGACCGCGCCGGCCGCCGGTGGTCATCACCACCCAAGGATGATTGTCTTTGCCGCGGTCGCCGACGAGCCGCCAATTGATGTTCACGCCATTGATCTTGCTGACCGGCATCGGGGGTTTCCTCCATTGCTGGAGGACAGTTCATCACAATGGCGCCGGAACGGAAAGCGGGGGGCGGAAACGACGAATCAGAACGGAGGATGCTACTGAGGCGCCGAATTTGAGAGCGGCCGAGAATCCGCGGTCGGCCGACAACTTTCATTGTAATGCAAGAGGACTTTCCGTAATTTGCAATCGGAATCGTCGATCACGCCGGAAGCAATATAAGCAACCAGCCGATCGGCGGATGACTGTCCTGCGAAGGCGCTGACAATCAGACTGTTCTTGGCTTGTCTTTGAGCCGACTGGTCTTGCAGGCGCGCTTTTTCAATTTCAGCATTGGATTGAAAATACGCCGTTAGCGTCGCTAAACCGGCCGTTATCAAACCAATAAATAGCGTGGTCAGCGAGGCGACTACCGCCGCCAATACCACAGGATTTTCAACTCTCTTTTTCCAGGTGGTCATCCAACTTCCAAGAATTGAAGTTGAGCGCGTACGCTTTGGCGATCCTAAAGCGAACGACCGATAGTGCAATGGACTTGAACCCTATCATAAGTTGCGCCTTCGTCGTGCACAAGCGCTCGAGCTTCGGTGGTGCGGCGAGGGTGCGACCGGCGGCTTAGAACTCGACGTCGAGCTCCTCGAGCTCATCCGGCTCTGCCTTGGCGCCGGCGATCCAGTCCTGCATCAAGGGCATCGCCATGATGGTGCGGCAAAAACTCTTGGCCGGCCCGTCCAGGGCGACGTCATACGTCGTGAAGCGCGAGCAGACCGGCGCGTACATGGCGTCGGCGGAGCACGGCTTTTTGCCGAACAGATAGGGGCCGCCATATTGAGCGAGGCATTCGCGCCAGATGGCGGTGATGCGGTCGATGTCGCCGCGCGCGCCGGCCCAGGATTTAAAGCCCGGGAAATGCGCCTTGATGTTCATCGGCAGTGCGGCGCGCAGATTTGAAAAGCCGGAATGCATTTCGCCGCAGATCGAGCGGCAATGCGCCCGGTGTGCCTGGTCGGCGGGCAGGATCCCGGCCTCCGGGTTGATCTCATGGAGATATTCGGCGATTGCCAGGGTGTCCCATATTTTGAGCCCGTCATGGATCAGGCACGGCACCAGGAAGGATGGCGACAGCAGGAGGAGCTCGGCGCGGGTGGATGGGTCGTCGGTCGAGACATGCTGTTCCTCGAAATCGAGGTTCGCCATTTTGCATAGCAACCAGCCGCGCAGCGACCAGGAGCCGTAATTCTTGCTGGCAAGTGTCAATATAGCCTTGGACATTCCATTGCTCGCTTTGGAAAATCAGCCTGAACTCAATGCTTTACGACCAAGGTACGGATTTGCGGCTCTGCGCTGATCTTTGCTTTGGGCAGCCCTTAACCTCGCCCCGTCCCCGATATACAGGATGTTCATATTCTTGTCGCAGTGCAACAAAAAATGCACTAGCCTGCATCCTCAGGGGGGTGAGAGTGCGTTCGCTGTCGGGGCGAACCGCGGCACCCGTGGACCTCAACCGTACCTCCGGGATGCTGTATCTCGCTTATCAGCTGCAATCCGACATCATGGCGCCGGTCCGCGCCTGGGCCAGCATGGCGGCGAGTTCGGGCGGGGCGCCGCTCCTGTCCGACCATCCGGCCCTGCGCAACCTCACCGCGGTCTATGAGCTGATTGCGCGCGCCGGGCTCACCCATACCAGGCCGCCCTTCGGCATCGACAGCGTCACCGTCGGCAATCGCGAGGTCGAGGTTCGCGAGGAGGCAGCGGCGCGGACGCCGTTCGGGACGCTGCTGCATTTTAAGAAAGACATCGCCACCGCGCAGCCGCGGGTGCTGTTGGTGGCGCCGCTCTCCGGTCACTTCTCGACGCTGCTGCGCGCCACCGTGCGCACCATGCTGCCGGACCACGACGTCTACATCACCGACTGGCATAACGCGCGCGACGTTCCGCTCACCGCCGGCCGGTTTGGCGTCGACGAATACACCGACCACCTGATCAAATTCCTCGAAACCATGGGGCCGGGCGCTCATATCCTGGCGGTGTGCCAGCCCTGCGTCGCCACGCTCGCCGCCACTGCGGTGATGGCGCAGGCCGGCAACCCGGCTCAGCCGCGCTCGATGACGCTGATGGCCGGCCCGATCGACACCCGCGTCAATCCGACCAAGGTCAACGAGCTCGCCAAGAAGCGCACCATCGAATGGTTCGAGCGCACGCTGACCGCGTCGGTGCCGCTGCGCTATCCCGGCGCCTTTCGCCGCGTCTATCCGGGCTTCGTTCAGCTCGTCGCCTTCATGAGCATGAATGTCGAGCGCCACATCAAGGCGCATAAGGAGCTGTACGACAATCTCGCCGCCGGCGAACTGGAAAAGGCGGCGGTGACGAAAGCGTTCTACGACGAATATTTCGCCGTGCTCGATCTCACCGCGGAATTTTATCTGGAAACGGTGCAGCTCATTTTCCAGGACCACGCGCTGCCGCAGGGCAAGCTGGAATGGCACGGCCAACGCGTCGATCCGAGCGCGATCCGCAAGACCATGCTGCTCACCGTCGAGGGCGAGCGCGACGACATCTGCGCCGTCGGCCAGACGGTGGCGGCGCACGATCTGTGCAGCAAGCTGCGGCCTTATCTCAAGCGCCACCACATGCAGGCCGGCGTCGGCCACTACGGCGTGTTCTCCGGCTCGCGCTGGGAAAAGCAGATCTATCCGATTTTGAAGAACGTGATTTTGTCGAGCGATTGAGAGCGTTCAGCTCACCGCATCGCCGCGGCGATGTTGCCGCCGTCGACGGTAGTGACGCTGGCGGTGGTTTTCAATTCCAGCGCCTGATGCAGAAAGGCCTGCGCCACGTCATCGGCGGTGACTTCGCGGCCAAGCAGATTGCCGCTCATGTAATCTTTCTCGGAAAGCCCCCGCGCCTTGGAGCGCGAAGCGATCATGTCCGGCGTGAGCAAGCCCGAGCGGATGCGGTCGGCATTGACGGCGTTGGCGCGGATGCCGTCGGCGCCATAATCGAGCGCGTATTGGCGCATCAAAGCGAGCGCGGCCGCTTTCGCAATGCCGTAGGGCCCGAAATTCGGCCCCGGATTGACGGCTTGCTTCGAGACATTGAAGAGGAGACAGCCGCCGGTGGCTTGCGCCAGCATGATCCTTACGGCCCCCTGCGCCACACGCTGATGGCCGTAGAAATTCAATTCGAAGCTTTTGCGCAAAATGTCTTCGTCGACCTCGCCGATGCGGCCTTGCCAGGCGGCGCCGGCATTGGACACGACGATGTCGACGCCGCCGAAATCCTTCACCACCTTGTCGAATGCGGTGCGAACCGACTCGGCGTCGGTCACGTCGCAGGTCACCGGCAGCGCCGTCGCGCCGATCTTTTCGGCTTGGTCGGCGGCGGCGGTAAAATCGACGTCGAGCAACGCGACTTCGGCGCCGGCGGCGGCAAAAGCTCTTGCGGTCGCGGTGCCGATGGCGCCGCCCGCGCCAGTGACGGCGGCGATTTGGCCTTCAAGCGGCCGCTCTCCGCGCTGGCCGAGCTTGGCTTGTTCCAGCGACCAATATTCACAATCGAACATCTCGGCTTCCGAGATCGACTCGAAGCGGCCGATCGCCTCGGCGTCGCTCACGCCTTCGATCCAGGCTTCAGCAATATCGGCCGCGATGATTGCGTCATTTTTGCTGCGACCGAGACCGAACAGGCCCAGGCCGGGCACCAGCACGACGCGGGGCAGGGGATCGAGCTCGCGCTTGATGTGGCCGGCGCGTTTGTTGTGGCGCGCAAAATAGTCGCGATAGTGCGCGGCGAATAGGCTCGCCTGCGCGCGCGCTCTCCGGGCGAATTCATCGAGCTTGCCGGCTTCCGGCACCGGCAAAAGGAGCGGCCAGTTCTTGGTGCGGATGGTGTGATCGGGTGTGATCACCCCGCGCTGGCTGATGCCATCCAGCTCTTTGGCATTGAGGAAATTCTGCACCGCCGCGTTGTTGCGAAACTCAAAAACGAGCCGCCGCCAGGCCCCTTCGACCGCAGTATCCCTTTCGCTGCACGCGCCACGCACGATTGGCGCAACATGCGCAATGCCGGCGACGTTGAGCGGCAGGGGGTGAGCCGCGACCGATTTGCGGCCGCGCGCGATGAACGCTTCCGCCAGCGATACCATGGCGATCATGCGCTCATAGGCTTCGCGGGCGCTGTCGCCAAAGGTGACGATGCCGTGCTTGCTCAAGATCAGCCCGTCGCTCGGTTTGGTGCGCTCGAAAGCCTCGATCGCCGCCTTGGCAAGGCCAAAGCCGGGCATGACATAGGCCACAAATCCGAGACGCCCGCCGAAAAGGTCGGCGCATTTTTGCTCGCCGTCGGGTTGGTCGATCACGCTTAAGACCGCGGTGGCGTGGGTGTGGTCGACGAATTTGTGCGGCAGGAAGGCGTGCAGCATCATTTCGACCGAAGGATTCGGCGCCGAAGGTTCGATGAGATTAGCGCGCTCAAAGCCGACGAGGTCCTCGTCGCCGATCGAATCGAGCGCGCGCAATTTGCGCATCGGCGCGAGGCGCACCGCGACGAAGCCGTCCGCGCCGATCTTCGCCATGTCGGAGCCGGACGATTTGACGCGCAGTACGTCGACCTCTTCGCCGAGGCGATCGCGAAGCTTGGTCTTCAGCGAGGTATTGCCGCCGCCATGCAGGACGAGCTTTGGATCGCGGCCCAACAGGCGCGTGCTGTAAATGCGCAACGCAAAATCGCGATCGATGGCGGCGCCGGAAGTCTTCGTAACTTCGCCGATCAGCGCCTCGGCGTCGCGCTCGACCCAAGCGCTTTGCATCAGAGCATGATCCGGAAAAGCGGGCACCGGCTTGCCGCCTTCGCGAAGCCCGCTTCGGCGGGCGAAGGAAGGTCCGAAAGCATCATGCTCCACCTAATACAGCGAACGTTTGCGAAGCGTCAGCCGCCGGCAAAGCGGCGCGACCACCAGCCGGTGCGGCGTGGCTGGGCGCTCTCCGCAGCGTCGCCGGATTCGGAAATGGTCGGCGCGGGCGCAGGCGTGCTCGGTTGCTCGGTCTGCGGCGGCGGCGGGTTTTCGTCGGCGCCGCTGACCGGAGCCCGTTCGCGTATTGTCGAGCGGCGTCGCGCCGGCTCCTCCGGCGGCACCGGCGGCACCGGCTGGGGCACCTCCGCAGCGATCGGGGCCTGGGAAACGGCGCGCGGCGCCGCGTCCAGATCCGCGACCGCTTCTTGGAGCTCGGGCTCGGCCGGGGTGGTCGTTGTCAGTTCTTCGGCGGCGGCGGCCTCCTCCGGCGTTTCGTGATGGCCGCGCTCTGGGCCGCCGTTACGATGGCGGTTGCGCCGCCCGCCGCGGCGGCCGCGCCGTCGGCGCCGGTCGCCTTCGCGATGGCTCTCGTCGGCTGGCGCCTGCGGCCCGAATTCGCCCGCTTCCACCAGTTCGTCTTCGCCCGACGCTGCGGGCTCGGCCGATACGGGAAACTCCTCGCCGGCCGCGATTGAAACCTGGTCGGGCGCGATGTGCTCGGGCGGCGGCTCGCGATGCTCGCTATAGGCGCCTTCGCCGCCGTTGCGGCCGCCGCGCCGTCGTCGGCGCCGCCGACGCCTGCTGCCGTCTTCGTCCGGCTCGGCTGCGGGCGCCGACGCCGCTTCCGTCTCGGCGGGTTCGACGACCTCTTCGCCTTCGATGCCAGCGACTTCCAGATCGTCCTCTTCCTCGAGCGGCGCCGGAGTGGCCTCGATGCGCTCGGCGAGCGCTTTCGCCGCCTCGACCGTATGCACCTGTTCGCCACGGTCGATGATGAACGCCTGCGGCGCGCGCACCGATTCGTCGGCCGAGACGGTGATGGTGATGGCGAAGCGTTCCTCCAGGCTGCGCAAATGCGCGCGCTTCTGATTGAGGACATAGAGCGCGACATCCGGCCGGGTCCGCGCAATAAGGTTGTGCGTGGCGCCGCGGATCAGCTGCTCCTCCAGCGCGCGCAGCACTTGCAGTGCCAGCGACGACACCGAGCGGACGTGGCCGCTGCCGCCGCAATACGGGCACTTCTCCGTCGAGCTTTCGAGCACACTGGTGCGGATGCGCTGACGCGACATCTCCAAAAGGCCGAAATGCGAAATGCGGCCGACCTGAATCCGGGCGCGATCGTGCTTGAGACACTCTTTGAGGCGCCGCTCGACCGAACGATTGTTGCGCTTCTCCTCCATGTCGATGAAGTCGATGACGATGAGCCCGGCGAGGTCGCGCAGCCGCAGTTGGCGGGCGATCTCGTCGGACGCCTCCAGATTGGTCTTGAGCGCGGTGTCCTCGATATGGTGCTCGCGCGTGGCGCGGCCGGAATTGACGTCGATCGCGACCAGGGCTTCCGCCTGGTTGAGCACGATGTAGCCGCCGGAACGCAACTGCACCACGGGCGAGAACATGGCGTCGAGCTGATTTTCCACGCCGTAGCGCGACAGCAATGGCTGGGTATCGCTGTAGAAATGAACGTTCTTGGCATGACTCGGCATGAGCATGCGCATGAAATCCTTGGCCTCGTGATAGGCCTCGGTTCCGGCGACGATTACCTCGTCGATATCCTTGGTATAGAGGTCGCGGATCGAACGCTTGACCAGCGAGCCTTCTTCGTAGACGAGCTTCGGCGCGGTGGACTTGAGCGTCAGGTCGCGCACCGTCTCCCACATGCGCAGCAAATATTCGAAATCGCGCTTGATCTCGATTTTGGTGCGGCTGGCGCCGGCGGTCCGCAGGATGACGCCCATGCCCTCCGGCACTTCGAGTTCCGCGGCCGCCTCTTTGAGCCGGGCGCGATCTTCGGAGCTGGTGATCTTGCGGCTGATGCCGCCGCCGCGCGCGGTATTGGGCATCAACACCGAATAGCGCCCGGCGAGCGACAAATAGGTCGTCAAGGCCGCGCCTTTGGTGCCGCGTTCCTCTTTGACCACCTGGACCAGCATGACCTGACGGCGCTTGATCACCTCTTGGATTTTGTACTGACGGCGGAAGCGCGGGGCGCGATCGGGCACTTCCTCCATGGCGTCGGCGCCGCCGACCGATTCCACGATTTCTTCGGGTTCCGACGCTTCTTCATCCTCGCCGCCCTCAGACTCGCGCGCCTCGGCCGGATTGGCTTCGCCATTCTCGGCGGTCGGTGGCGTTGCGGCGTCACCCGCCTGGGCATGCTGCGACTCGGCTTGGCCGGCGTCGTCGTCGCCAAATTCGGCGTGTGCGGGCGCCGCATTTTCGTGGAATTGCCCGGCTTCGACCTCGTCAGCCGAAGCCTCGATCGGCTCGGACGGCGCGGTCGGGGTTACGGTTTCGCCCGGTAAATCCTCGGTGCCAGCGATAGGAAGCCCGGCATCGGGCTCCAACTCGCTCGGCGCGGCCGCCGCTTCGTCCTCGGAGTGAATATGTTCAACGGCACTGTGATCAGCGTGCTCGTCGTCGCCAGTGGAGGCTTCGGCGGCCTCGCCATGACTTATTTCGCCATGACTTGATTCGCCATGGATCGCCTCGTCACGGCGGCGCGCCGAGCGGCCGCCGTGATTGCGATGGCGGCGAGAACGGCGATCGATCTCGTCGTCGGCCGCGCGCTGGGCGCGCTCCTCTTCATCGATCAAGGCTTGCCGGTCGGCGACCGGGATTTGGTAGTAGTCGGGATGGATTTCGCTAAACGCAAGGAAGCCGTGACGATTGCCGCCGTAATCGACAAAGGCGGCCTGTAGCGACGGCTCAACGCGCGTCACCTTCGCCAGATAAATATTGCCTCTTAGCTGTTTGCGCTGCGCCGACTCAAAGTCGAATTCCTCGACGCGATTGCCGCGCAAAACGACCACCCGGGTCTCCTCGGGATGGGTCGCGTCGATGAGCATTTTGTTGGCCATTTTCAGATCTCTTGAGGGCCGGCGCCGCCCGCTCTGCGCCGCTTCGGCGTGGAGCTAGGGTGTCAGCCCGATTGTCAGTGGATGAAACGGATCGGATATCGCGAGGCCGCCAAGCAGGACGGGTTCGCGAGCCGGCAGGCGCCGAATCGGCGCCCTCATGACGACAGCGAACCTGGACTTTTGGACTGAAGACTTCTGCCTCGAACATGAACTCCAAACCGCGATGAGGCGGCAGCGCAAGGCGCGGCCGCAATTTCGCTCTCCGCTTCCGGGGCGCGACCTTGGCCGACAGCCTTTGGGCTGCTGGATCGGGTCGTGTGCTGGGTTCCGGCTGGCCAAATCCTTAACTGGCCAAATCCTTAACCAGCCAAGTCCTCAAGGGCGTTCGGCGGCGCTTTTGCGTCGGCGGCGGCCCATTTGCTTGAGCTTTGCCTCAAGGCATTGCCCCAAGCCATTGCCTCAAGCTATGGCGCCGGAGCGGTCCGAAAGCGCTGTCCGCCTCGCTCCCGTCATCTTTCTTGGGGAGCCAATCCTTGCGGACGCGACCGGATGCCCTGACGCGACACAACCGGAACCTTTCACCGTCAGCACCTTCTTCATAAGGCTCGGAATGGGGAATTGGCAAGTCGCGTGTAAGATGGGCAGCCGAACGGGCTGAATATCGCGATGTTCAGCCGGCTCTTCCCCGACCCGTAAGATTTGGTTAACCACGCGTCCCTAATGGAGTAAGAGGGGCTCGATGGGGTAGTAACCGATGCCTGTCCAAGCCATGCGCTGGGCTCTCCTCGGTGTATTCTTCGCCGCCACGGCCTGGGCGGCCGGATCGCCGCCGACGGCTCCGGCAGCCGACTCGTTTCCGGTCGCAACCGGCGTGCGGCTCGGTGGCGACGGCACGCAAACCCGTTTCATCATGGACCTCGATCGCAAGATCGACGTGCATGCCTTCAGCCTTGCCGATCCCTATCGGGTCGTTCTCGACATCCCCCAGGTTACTTTTCAACTGCCGCCCCAGGTCGGGGAGAACGGCAGGGGCCTGATCAAGGCGTTTCGGTTCGGGCTGGTGATGCCGGGCGGCTCGCGCATGGTCTTCGACCTGACGCGACCGGCCCGCGTCGATAAGGCCTTCGTGATGGACGCTGCCGCCGGCGCGCCGGCGCGCCTCGTTCTCGATCTGGTCGCCACCGACCGGGAGAGCTTTTTGCGCACCATGGCGCAGGAAGAGAAAATCGCCCGCAGCGAAGCCCCTCCGATCACCCCGCCGCCGGCGATATCCAACGATCCTCGGCCGCTTTTGGTGCTCGATCCCGGACATGGCGGCATCGACACCGGAACCAGAGCGCCGAACGGGGAGTGCGAGAAAGATATCGTGCTCGCCTTCGCCAAGATTTTGCGCGATCACCTCGAAAAGACGGGCAAATATCGCGTGCTGATGACGCGCACCGACGATACTTTCGTTGCGCTTCCCGATCGTGTGCAGATCGCGCGCCAGGCGGGGGCGGCGTTGTTCATCTCGATTCATGCCGATTTCCTGCCAAGCCGGGAAGGCGATGCCGAGGGCGCCACCGTCTATACGCTGTCCGACAAGCCGTCCGATCCGCAGGCCGCCCGGGTCGCCGCGGAGGAAAACCGCGCCGATGTCATCGCCGGCGTCAACCTCAAGGACGAGCCGGACGACGTCGCCGGCATCCTGCTCGATCTCGCGCAACGGGAGACCAAGACGTTTTCCTTGCAGTTCGCGCACAAGCTGGTCGGCGACCTCAAGTCGGCGACGCATCTGAACAAGGATCCGGTGCGCTCAGCCGGGTTCCGCGTGCTGCGGGCTCCCGACGTGCCTTCGGTGCTGATCGAATTGGGCTATGTGTCGAATAAGGAGGATCTGCAGGCGCTCAATTCGGATAGCTGGCGCGATCGGACTGCCGATTCGATCACGGCGGCGGTAAACGAGTATTTCGCCAGCCATCTGGCCGGCGCCGCCGCGCGGGCCAACTGACCGACGCGGCAAGGCAGAGAGACGGCCTCAGTTTGAACAAAAACCAGAGCGACGAGACGCTGTGAAAACGCTAGACTGTCGCGCTAACGTCGGGCGACTCGCTCGAACGTAAGGGCTCGGAACCGGGCCTGGGCGGGCAAATCTCAATGAAATCGGTGTCGCGGTGAAATTGCTGCTGCGTTTTTTCGGGTTTCTGTTTGCAGCGGGGACGATCCTGTTCATCGCCGGGATCGCCGCGACCGCGGGTCTGCTCTGGCATTATTCCAAGGATTTGCCGGACTACAGCCAGTTGCAGGACTACGAGCCGCCGGTGATGACGCGGGTGCATGCCGCCGACGGCTCGCTACTCGCCGAATATGCCAAGGAGCGGCGCCTTTATCTGCCGATCCAGGCTATCCCGAAGCTCGTCACCAACGCTTTCGTGGCGGCGGAGGACAAGAATTTCTACCATCACCCGGGGATCGACGTTTACGGCATCCTGCGCGCCGGCATGCTTTATGTCGAGAATTACGGCAGCGGACGCCGCCCGCAGGGCGCTTCGACCATCACGCAACAGGTCGCCAAGAACTTTCTCCTGAACAACCAGGTATCGTTCGAGCGCAAGATCAAAGAAGCGCTGCTGGCTTTGCGCATCGAGCGCACCTATTCGAAGCAGAAGATCCTCGAACTCTATCTCAACGAAATCTATCTCGGCTTCGGCGCGTATGGCGTGGCCGCGGCGTCGCTTCTGTACTTCGACAAATCGGTGCACGAACTGAGCATTGCCCAGGCTGCTTATCTCGCCGGCCTGCCGAAGGGGCCGAACAACTACAATCCGTTCCGCCGCAAGGACGAGGCGATCGCGCGGCGCAACTACGTCATCGACCGCATGGTCGAGGACGGCTTCATCTCGGCCGCGGACGGCGCCAGCGCAGAAAAGGAACCGCTCGACGTCACCATCCGCACCGCCAATCCGCACGTCTATGCCGCCGAATATTTCACCGAGGAGGTGCGCCGCTATCTCTACGACAATTACGGAGAGAAGAAGCTTTATGAGGGCGGCCTCTCGGTGCGCACCACGCTCGATCCGAAGCTGCAGATGCTGGCGCGCAACACCATGGTCAACGGTCTTGTCAGTTTCGACGAGAAACAAGGCTATCGCGGACCGGTCACGCACATAGACGTCGGCGGCGACTGGGGGGTCAAGCTCGCCGACGTCAAATCGCTCGACGACATCGATCCGTGGCGGATGGCCGTGGTGCTCCAGGTCGACGACCAGTCGGCGCGCATCGGCCTGCAGCCCGGCCGCGATCCGTCGGGAACGGTGCTCAAGGACCGCGAAGTCGGCATCGTGCCGCTCGACGGCGTCAAATGGGCGAAACCGGCGACCGGGCCGGCGAAGCCCATCCAGCATGTCAATCAGGTGCTGTCCGTCGGCGATGTGATCTATGTCGAGCCGACGGAAGTGGCGGGCCAGTATGAGCTGCGCCAGATTCCTGAAATCTCCGGCGCCATGGTGGTGATGGACCCGCACACCGGCCGGGTGTTGGCGATGGTCGGCGGCTTCTCCTTCGATCAGAGCCAGTTCAATCGCGCCACCCAGGCGCTGCGGCAGCCGGGATCTTCGTTCAAGCCGATCGTCTATGCCGCGGCGCTGGACAATGGCTACACACCGTCCACCATCATCATGGATGCGCCGATCGAAATCGACATGGGCGCGGGCGGCGGCATCTGGACGCCGCAAAACTATGGCGGCAAGTTTTTCGGACCCTCGACGCTGCGCTTCGGCCTCGAGGAATCGCGCAACGTGATGACCGTGCGGCTGGCGCAGGACATCGGCATGCCGCTGATTTCCGAATACGCCAAGCGGTTCGGCGTCTATGACGAATTGCCGCCGTATCTGTCCTATGCGCTCGGCGCCGGCGAGACCACGGTGATGCGCATGGTCACCGCCTATTCCATGTTCGACAACGGCGGCCGCCGCGTCATTCCGACTTTGATCGACCGCATCCAGGACCGCTACGGCCATACCATCTACAAGCACGACCAGCGCGAGTGCATCGGTTGCAATGCCAAGGACTGGCAGGATCAGCCGGAGCCGACGCTGGTCGACAAGCGCGAGCAGGTCATCGACCCGATGACCGCCTATCAGATCACCTCGCTGATGGAAGGCGTGGTGCAGCGCGGTACCGGCTTCGCGCTGCATGCGCTCGGCAAGCCCATCGCGGGAAAAACCGGCACCACCAACGATGAAAAAGACGTCTGGTTCATCGGCTTTTCGCCTGACATCGTCTGCGGCGTCTATATGGGTTATGACAAGCCGCGCCATATCGGCAATCGCGCCACCGGCGGCAGCCTGGCCGCGCCCGTGGTCCGTGACTTCCTCAAGGTCGCGCTCGCCGACACGCCGCCGATTCCGTTCTCGGTGCCGCCCGGAATAAAGCTCATCCGCGTCGACGCCAAGACCGGCATGCGCGCCGGACCGGGCGATCCGCGTGTCATTCTCGAGGCCTTCAAGCCCGGCACCGCCCCGCCCGACGGCGACACCGTCGTCGGCGCCGATACCACCAACGGCGTGTCCAATGTGCAGCAGGTCTCGCCTGACGCCGGCACGGTGGTGCGCAGCGGGACCGGTGGATTGTACTGATTTCAGGGAATGGGGAATCGGGTATCAAGAATAGGCAAACTTGACGCTTGGCACTTGATCACCGCCTGGCACTTGATACCTGTTCCCTGACACCTGATATCTGAGCACCATGCGCGCGGAAACCACCACTATCGTCGACGAAATCAAGCAGTCGCTGTCGCTGCTGAGGAGGCATCTTTGACGTCGACAAGGCGCGCGCCCGGCTCGGCGAGCTGAACCGTCAGGCCGAGGACCCCGATCTCTGGAACGATCCGCAAGCCGCGAGCCGCGTGATGCGCGAGCGCACCGTGCTCGACGACAATCTGAGCGCGCTGTCACGCATGGAGCAGGAGCTCGCCGATCAGGTGATGCTGATCGAGCTCGGCGAAGCGGAGAAGGATCAGAAAGTCGTCGGCGAGGCGGAAGCCGCCTTGCGCACTCTCAAGGCCGAAGTGTCGCGGCGCGAGCTCGAAGCGCTGCTATCGGGCGAAGCCGACAACAACGACGCTTATCTTGAAGTCCATGCCGGCGCCGGCGGTACCGAGAGCCAGGACTGGGCGTCGATGCTGTTGCGCATGTATACGCGCTGGGCGGAGGCGCACGGTTTTAAGGTCGATTATATCGAGGAGACCCAGGGCGAAGAGGCCGGGATCAAATCGGCCACGATCGAGATCAAGGGCCGCAACGCCTATGGCTGGCTCAAGACCGAGAACGGCGTGCACCGGCTGGTGCGCATCTCGCCGTTCGATTCCAACGCGCGCCGGCACACCTCGTTCGCCAGCGTCAACGTCTATCCGGTGATCGACGACCGTATCAAGATCGACATCGACGAGGCCGACGTGCGCGTCGATACGCTGCGCTCCGGCGGCGCCGGCGGCCAGCACGTCAACAAAACGGAATCGGCGGTGCGGCTCACCCACATCCCGACCAACATCGTGGTGTTCTGCCAGAACGACCGCTCGCAGCATCGCAACCGCGCCCAGGCCTGGCAGATGCTGCGCGCCAAGCTTTACGAAGCCGAATTGAAGAAGCGCGAAGAGAAAGCCATCGCCGATCAGGCCGCCAAGACCGATATCGGCTGGGGTCACCAGATCCGCTCTTACGTGCTGCAGCCCTATCAGATGGTCAAAGACCTGCGCACCGGCGTGTCGACCTCCAACACGCAAGGCGTGCTCGACGGCGACATCGATCAGTTCACCGAAGCCGCGCTGGCGCAGAAGGCGTTCGGCACCGGGCCGAAGCATGTCGAGGACGTGGAGTAGGCGGCCGGGAACGGGGCCGCTGAACCGTCGCGGTCAATCAGTCTTGCGCCGCGTCGTGGCTGTCGTGGACGATCTGTTGGCTGCCGCCGAACAGCTCGTCGCCGGCTTCGAGGAATTTCTCGGGATTGACCGGCTCGCCGTTGACCCGCGTCTCATAGTGCAAATGCGGGCCTGTGGAGCGGCCGGTCGAGCCGATCAATCCGATGATCTGGCCGATGCGCACCTCGTCGCCGACGTGAACGTCGATCTGCGACAGATGGCCGTAGCGGGTCGCCAGTCCGTTGCCGTGATCGATCTCGACCATGTTGCCGTAACCGCCGTCCCAGCCGGCGATGGTCACGCGCCCGGCCGCCGTGGCATGGACCGATTTGCCGGGTTCGCCGCGAATGTCCATGCCGGTATGCATGGCCGGTTCATGCATAAAGGGATCCTCGCGAACTCCGAACGGGGAGGTTTCGTCGATCTCGCCGGCCACCGGCTGGCGGACCGGCACGGCGCGCAGCGTGTCGGTGAGCTGGTCGACTTCGGACCGCGCCAGATTGGCGCGAAACAGCGCGCGCTGAAAACCCTCATTGGCCGGGGGAAGTTTGACGGGAACGAAGGGACCGCCGACCGCCGCCGCTTCGCGCTTTATCCCGAGTTGGTCGAGTACGCTGCGGATGCGGCGGATTTTGCTCTCGTAGCGATCGTCCAGCGTGCCAAGCGCATTGGTTTGCCGGGCTTCGACGCGGTCGAGCGAAGCCTCCATGCGGTCGAGTGTCTCGCCGATGCTCGATTGGCGGCCGACGTGCGAGGGCGGAGCGGGATCGCGACCTTGCCTTGCGGCCGGGCCGATCGAGCCGGTGGTTGCCGGATCGGCAAAATTGCTCAGCGCGTTGGCGCGCGATTCCAGCGCCGCCTGGCGACGCGTCAGCTCATCGAGTTTCTGCTCGAACTGTTCCTGGTCGAGCAGTTGGCGGCTCGTGGTGCGGTCGATCTGCGCCCGTAAATCGGCGATGCGGTCCTCGTAGCCGAACTGCTGTTGCGCCTGGCGGGCAATGAGCGTGCGCAGCACGTCGTCGCGAAACGCAAGATAGGTTGCGGCCGTGATCGACCATCCCGCCATGATCACGACGGTGCCGACCGCAATCCAAAAAACAACCGGTCCGAACCTGACCTGACGGCCGGCATGAGCGAGGGTGTAGGCGCCGGCCGAAGGCCCGGCGGCGGCCCGCGTGCGCGCGTCGCGCCGGCCATCGCGCGGGGCGTGATGGGCGGAATGCGCCGCGGCAAGCTGCGATCGCGCGCTCTCCACGGACCGTGACGCTTTCCAATGCGACATTGACGCTCCCACCCAAGCCGGGAGCGGATTTCAGCCGCTTATGGTTAATTTTCGGACAATCGGCGATGTAAACTTGCGGCCATTTCGTTTACTTCGGTAAACGCGCTGCAAATGGATGGCGGCGGCCTATAGCGCGAGTGCGGCGGCCAGGACCTCCTCAGCATGGCCCTCGACCTTGACCTTGGGCCAAACCCGAACCACCCGCTGGTCCGGTCCGATGAGGATGGTCGTCCGCACAACGCCGAGGAACTTCCTCCCATACATCGACTTTTCCTGCCAAACCCCGTAGGCGTCCAGCATTTTGTGCTTTTCATCCGAGGCAAGCGCGACTCCAAGTCTATGTTTTGCCTTGAACGCATCGAGGGCGCTGACCGGGTCGGCGGAAACGCCCAGGATGTCGGTCGAGGCGCGGCTGAACCGCGGCTTCAGCCGGGTGAAATCGATGGCCTCCTTGGTGCAGCCGGAGGTGTCGGCGCGGGGATAAAAATACAGGACGAGCTTGCGGCCGGCGAAATCGGAAAGCGAGACCTCGCCGCCGCCGTCGCAAGGCAGGGTGAAACCGGGTGCCTTTTGCCCGGGCTTGATGGCGGACCCAGAATCGCCTTTGGCTGTCGCGGATTGCGCTATCCTCTTGGTGCGAAGCCTGTTTTGACCTCGGCCCTGGCTCTGCCTTGCCGCCATATGCCTTCCTTTCGACGCTTTCCAGGCGTCATCTTTAACCTCAGAATAGGCCCGCGGGCAGGGGTGTCGGATCGTCGCCTGCGGGGGGTGTGTTTGTTCGCTGCATCATCGTTGTGACGGCGCCGGCGTGGCATTGCTAGCGGTGCGGATCGGAGCGCACGAGATTGAATGCGGGATCGGGACACGAGGGGACGCCCGAGCGGGCATGACGAACCAAGACAGGCACAGCGCGCCGTTCCCGCGTTGGGAGGCCTCCGTTCACCCGCGACGCCGGGGCAACCTCGCCGCGGCTCACCGCGGTGAGCGCGGCGACAGCCGCTATCTCGCGGCTTACCGGCGGCTCCTCGCCCGGCATCATCGCCTGATCAGGCGGGTCGGCATCGCCTCGGCGGCGTTGCTCGGCATCTTGGTTCTGGGCTGCGCCGGCCTGTGGTGGCGGCTGTCCAGCGGACCGATCCAGCTCGACGTCTTCACGCCCTGGCTCGTCTCCGCCATCGAGGACAATTTCGGCAGCCAGAGCGCGTCGAGGTCGGCGGCACGCAAATCGAGCGCACCGAACATGGCGGCGCCGCGGTGCGCGTACGCGATATCGTGGTGCGCGATCCCGACGGCACCGTGGTCGCGAGCGCGCCGAAGGCGGAAATCCATGTTTCCGGCATGAGCCTGCTTAGCGGCCATATGCGCGCCGAAAGTCTCAATCTGGTCGGCGCCGACGATGTCGGTGCGCATCGAGCCGGACGGCAATGTCACGGTCTTTGCCTCCGGCGCCGACAAGCATCCGATCGCGACCGCGCCGTGCCGGTCGGCCGCCGCGGCGCTGTTGCGCCGCGAGCGGTCAAGCAGGACAAATACGAGCCGGGCAATGCCGCCGCGGCCGCGCGTCCGCCGCGCCGCCGCAGGCGCGATTCGGCCTGCCGCGCGCCGCCCGAGCGACAGTCATCGCCGCGCTGTTGACGTGGATCGACGGCATCGGCGAGTCCGGACTCGACGGCCACGACTTGCGCGAGCTCGGACTGAAGGACGGCACGCTCACCGTCGATGACGCGCGCACCGGCAAACGCTGGACCTTTCAGGACATCACCCTCAGCCTCGAGCGGCCGCACGGCGGCGGCATCGTCGTGACGGTCGGCTCGGACAATGCCGAACATCCGTGGGGACTGACGGCGTCGATCAAGCCGACCGCAGACGGCTACCGCAGCATCGCGCTCGAAGCCCGCCAGTTTCCGCCGAGCGATCTGCTGCTGGCGGCCCGCCTCGGCGACGGCACTCTGCAGATCGACATGCCGCTGTCGGCGAGCCTGCGCGGCGAGATCGGTCCCGAACGGCGTGCCGCAATCGCTGACCGGCCGGATCGTCGCCGATGCCGGTTCCATCGAGCGACGCCGACGGTGCCGACGGCCGCATCGATATCGACCGCGCCGAATTCAAGATCAATTGGGATGCCGCCAGCCGGATCCTGGCGGTGCCGTTTCAAATTCTTTCCGGCGGCAATCGGATCACGCTGCTGGGCGAGGTCGAAGCGCCGGCGCAGTCGCCGGGACCGTGGCTGTTCCAGATCGGCGGCGGCACGGTCGTGCTGAATTCGCCGGACGAGCAGGGCGATCCGCTGGTCCTCAATCGCATCGCGCTTGAGCGGCCAGTTCGACCCGGTCAAGAAGCGCTTCGTGGTCGATCACGGCGACATCGGCAATGGCGATGTCGGCGTCGCCATGTCCGGCAATGCCGATTATTCCGAGCGGCGATCTGCGGCTGGCCGCGGGCCTTGCCGCGACGCGCATGTCGGCCGATGCCTTGAAGCGGCTGTGGCCGGTCTTCGTCGCGCCGAAAGTTCGCGACTGGTTCAACGAGCATCTCATCAGCGGCACCGTCGAGCGCCTGGTGATCGCGCGTGAATGCGCCGCTCGATACGCTCAAGGCCTCCGGCCCGCCGCTGCCCGACGACGGCCTGACGCTCGATGCGCTGGCCACCAATTGCGTGATCCGGCCGGTGGCCGGCCTGCCGGCGCTGCACGATGCCGATCTCACCGTTCATATCGTCGGGCGCGACGCGCAGATCTCGCTCGGCAAGGCCACCGCCGATCTGCCGTCCGGGCGCAAGCTGGTCATGTCGTCGGGCCTGTTCGAAGTGCCCGATACCGCGCCGCACGAGCCGCCGGCGCGCGTGCATTTCAAGCTCGACGGTCCGGTGCCGGCCGCCGCCGAGCTTTTCGCATGGACCGCCTGCGCGACGCTTCCGGCGTGCCGTTCGATCCGGCGACGACGCACGGCACATATGAGCGCGCTGGTCGCGCTCGGCATGCCGCTCAAGCCCGATCTGCCGCCCGGATCGACCACTTACGCGATCGCGGTCGACGCCACGAATTTTGCCGCCGAGCACATGATCATGGGGCAGAAGGTCGAGGCCGCGGCGCTCAAAGTCAGCGCCAACAATCAGGGCTTCGCGCTCAAGGGCGACGTCAAGATCGGCGGCACGCCGGCCAATCTCGAATACCGCAAAGTGCGCGGCGACAGCGACGCCGACGTCCATATTCAGGGCATGCTCGACGAGACCGATGCGCAACAATCTCGGGCTCGATCCGGCGAACACGATCAGCGGCGCCATCCCGATCGACATCGCCGGCCGCGTCGGCACCACGTCCGACCGCGACGGCCGCTTCGCCGTCGACGGCCGATCTGACGCCGGCGCAGATCGACGGTTTCCTGCCGGGCTGGGTCAAACAATCCGGCAAGCCGGCGCGCGCGACATTCACGCTCACCACCAAGCCGCAATCGATCCGCATCGACGATCTTTTGATCGAGGGCGCCGGCGGCGGCGTCAAAGGCACCATCGAGCTCGACGGCTCGGGCGAGTTGCAATCGGCCGATTTTCCCGTCCTACGGATTCTCCGACGGCGATCGCACCAGCCTGAAAGTCGACCGCGCGCCGGACGGCGCGCTGCGCGTCGTCATGCGCGGCGACGCTTATGACGGCCGCGGTTTCATCAAGGCCATGACCGGCGGGCCGGCGTGCCGCAACCGGCAAAGCGCAAGGCCCCGCGACATCGATCTCGACATGAAGCTCGGCGCCGTGCTCGGCTTCAACGGCGAGGCGCTGCGCGGCCTCGAATTGAAAATGTCGCGCCGCGCCGGCGAGATCCGCAGTCTCGGGCTGACGGCCAAGATCGGCCGCAACGGCACGCTGACCGGCGATCTGCGCGGCCGGCCGGCGGGCGGCAGGTGGTCGACCTCGAGACCAGCGATGCCGGCGCGCTGTTCCGCTTCACCGACGTCTATTCGCGCATGACGGCGGTCAGATGGCGACGGTGATGGATGCGCCGTCCGCGAACAACCCGACCCAGCTCGGCACGCTCAGCGTGCGCAATTTCGCCGTTCACGACGAAGTCCCAGCTCGAGCAGCGCGGTGTCCAACGGCAGCCCGCTGCCGCGCAACAATATGATTTCTCCGGCCTGAAAGTCGACTTCACCCGCATCGCCGGGCCGCGTCGCGCTGCACGACGGGGTGGTGCGCGGGCCGGTGCTCGGCGGCACCATCGACGGCATGATCGATTACGCGCGCGACGACATGCACCTGCGCGGCACGCTGATCCCGCTCTACGGCGCCAATAATCTGCTCGGGCCAGTCCCGGTGGTGGGACTGTTCCTCGGCGGCGAGAAAGAAGGCCTGGTCGGCGTCACCTACGAAGTGGTCGGCAAGCCGGGCAATCCGGTGCTGCACGTCAATCCGCTTTCGGCGCTGGCGCCGGGACTGTTGCGCAAAGTGTTCGAATTCCCGGCGACAAGTCCGGCGAATGCCGCCGACGGCCGACGACTGCCGACGACCTACGGGCACCATCAACGCCGACATGCGACAATCACTAGCTGATCCATCACACCGGCTTGAACAACACGTGGCGCTTGCGGCCGAGCGAGAGTTTGATGACGCCGTCGGCCGTGACATCGGCTTCGCCGATCGCAGCCTTGTCGTTGGTCACGCGCGCATCGTTGACCATGATGCGCATTGTTGGCGATGGCGCGCCGCACTTCGCCGTTCGAGGCGGCAAGTCCGGCTTTGACGAAAGCCGCCAGCACGCCGATGCCGGCCTTGAACTCGGCGCGCGCAATTTCGACGGTCGGCAGGCTCGCGCCAAGGCCGCCTTCCTCGAACGTCGTGCGCGCGGTCGCCGCGGCCTCGTCGGCGGCGGCGCGGCCGTGAACCAGCGCGGTCGCTTCGGTGGCGAGAATTTTCTTCGCCTCGTTGATCTCCGCGCCCTTGAGCGCGGCGAGCCGCGCGATCTCGTCGAGCGGCAAGATCGTGAACAGTTTGAGGAAGCGGGCGACGTCGGCGTCCTCGGTGTTGCGCCAATATTGCCAGTATTCGTAGGGGCTCACTTGGTCGGCGTTGAGCCACACCGCGCCGGCCGCGGTCTTGCCCATCTTGGCGCCCGAGGAGGTGGTGATCAGCGGCGAGGTCAGCGCGAAGAACTGCGCGTTGTGCAGACGGCGGCCGAGATCGATGCCGTTGACGATATTGCCCCATTGGTCGGAGCCGCCCATCTGCAGCACGCAGCCGTAGCGGCGATACAGCTCGACGAAATCGTAGGCCTGCAGGATCATGTAGTTGAATTCGAGGAACGACAGTTCCTGCTGGCGGTCGAGCCGCAGCTTGACCGAATTGAACGCCAGCATCCGGTTGATCGAGAAGTGCCGGCCGACGTCGCGCAGGAAGTCGATGTAGTTGAGCGTGTTCAGCCAGTCGGCATTGTTGGCCATCACCGCGTTGCCGCCGGCGTTCTCGAATTTCAGAAATTTGTCGAAGACCGCGCGGATGCCCTTGAGGTTCTCGTCGATGGCCTCGTCGGTGAGCAGCCGGCGGCTCTCGTCCTTGCCCGACGGATCGCCGACGCGCGTGGTGCCGCCGCCCATCAGCGCGATCGGCCGGTGCCCGGTCTGCTGCAGCCAGTACAGCAGCATGATCGGCAACAGCGAGCCGACATGCAGCGACGGCGCGGTGCAGTCGAAACCGATATAGGCGGTGATCGTTGACGAATGCGCCAGCGCGTCCAGCGCGTCGGGCTCCGAGACCTGGTGGATAAAGCCGCGCTCGGCGAGAACGTTGAGAAAATCGGACTTGTAGGTGCTCATCGAGGTCCGGCTTATCGTCGGTCCGAATGATAAGGTCGCAGCGCGGCTCGCCGCGGCGGCGCGGCTGGTGTAACAGGTCCGAAAGCTTATTCAAACCGGCGATTGGGGCACGTGTCGATACAGGAACAAACGGCATCCGGTCCGGCAGGCGAAGCCGCGAGCGCTTCGGTTCTGGCGATCGGGCTGATGAGCGGCACGTCGCAAGACGGCGTCGACGTCGCTTTGATCGACACCGACGGCGAAACGATCGCGCAATTCGGCGCCACCGCATTTCGGCCCTATACCGCGGCCGAGCGCACGCTGTTGCGCGGCGCCACGGCCGCAGCCGCGAACCTGACCGATCGCGACGGCGCGGCCGGCGATCGTCGCCGAGGCCGAGCGCTTGGTGACCGACGCGCATGGCGAGGCGGTGGAGACGTTTCTCGCCGCCAATGCGCTGGAAGCCCGCAGCATCGCGGCGATCGGATTTCATGGCCAGACGCTGCTGCATCGCCCCGAGCGCGGGCTGACGCTGCAGATCGGCGATGGCGCCGCGCTGGCGCGGCGCCTCGGCATTGCGGTGGTCTATGATTTTCGCGCCGCCGACGTCGCCGCCGGCGGGCAGGGCGCGCCGCTGGCGCCGATCTATCACCGCGCGCTGGTGCGGCGACTGGCGCTGCCGCCGCCGGTCGCGGTGCTCAATGTCGGCGGCGTCGCCAACGTGACCTATATCGACGATGAGGCGCTGATCGCCTGCGATACCGGTCCGGGCAATGCCTTGCTCGACGATTTCCTGCGGCTGCGCACCGGACGGCCGCTCGACATCGATGGCCGCAAGGCCGCCGCGGGCCGGGTCGACGAAACCATGATCGCGCGCGTGCTGGAGCATCCGTTCTTCGCCGTGCCGCTGCCGAAATCGCTCGACCGCAACGACTTTCGCGGCCTCGTCGGCGACACGCTCGACAATATCGGGCTTGAAGATGGCGCGGCGACGCTGACTGCGCTGACCGTGGCCGCGGTGGCGCGCGTCGTGCCGCATTTGCCGCGCGCCGCCCGCGACCTGGATCGTTGCCGGCGGCGGCGCCCGCAATCCGACGCTGATGCGCATGCTGGCGGAGCGGCTTACACCCGCGCGCGTCCAGAGTGCCCACGAAGCCGGCTGGTCGATCGATTCGCTTGAAGCGCAGGCCTTCGCTTATCTCGCGGTGCGTAGCTTGCGCGGTCTGCCGCTGAGCTTTCCGGGCACCACTGGGGTGAAAAGGCCGCTCACCGGCGGTGTGCTGGGGCGGCCATAAGTCACTCCATCAGAAACACGCCTTTGCCGCTCGTTTGCTTATCGAACAATTGGTAGGCCTCCTCGGCCTGATCGAGCCGCCAGCGGTGCGTGAACAGATGATCGACGTCGATGTTGTGATCGGCGACAAAGCGCGCGCAATCGGCCTGGATGGTCGTGGAAAAGGTCCACGATGCGACAATGGTGAGCTGCTTGCGCAGCATGTCGGGGCTGACCTCGATGGTAACGTCGCCGCCTTCGCCGACGAAACACGTGGTGCCCCATTTGCGCGTCGCGCGCACCGCGGCGATGCGGCCGGCGGCGGTGCCGGAGGTATCGAGCGTAAAGTCGGCGCCCACGCCGTGGGTGAGGTCCCTGATCGCGGCCGGAGCGTCGTTGCTGCCCGGATCGATCAGCGCGTCGGCGCCGAACTCTTTGGCCCGCGTGAGCCGTTCGGCGCTGACGTCCAGCGCAATGACGCGCGCGCCCATGGCCGCGGCGAACTGCGTTGCCGACAGGCCCACCGGGCCCTGGCCGACGATGGCGATAGTGTCGCCGCCGGCGAGATTGATCCGCCGCAGCGCCTGGTAGGCGGTGCCGGTGCCGCAGGAGATCGCCGCGCCGGTTGAGAACGACAACTCGTCCGGCAGCGGCACCAATGTGTAGGACGGCACTTTCATGTATGGCGCATGCGCGCCATCGCCGGTTCTGCCGTAGACGATGCTGCCGGCGTCGCACATCTGGGTCCAGCCGGTTCGGCAGTGCCGGCAGGTGCCGCAGCCGCCATAGTGATGCACCATGACGCGCGCCCCGGCCTGGACGATGCGCTCGTCGACGGCGCTGCCGGCCGCGGCAACCACGCCGCAGGGCTCGTGCCCGGCAATGACCGGACCGGACGCTTTGCCGAGACCGTGCGACGCCGAGCCGCCGGTTGCGCGATAGGGGTGCAGATCGCTTCCGCACATGCCGGAAGCCTTCACCGCAATGACGACATCGTGGCGTCCGGGCGTCGGGTCGGGAAATTCGGCGAGCGCGAGTTTGCGTCCGCCGAGGAACGTCACGCCGCGCATGACTGATCGCGGCGGCCTATTTCGCCGCCGCCTCCTTGAGCGGATCCTTCACCGCCGGAAAGGTCTTGAACTCGATGGCCCACGGCTCGCCGTTCACCATCTGCACCTTGCGGATATAGACGTTCTGCACGATGTCGCGGGTCTCGGGATCGATGGCAATGGGACCGCGCGGGCTTTCCCATTTCATGCCCTTCATCACCCCGATCACCGCATCGGCGTCCGTATTGCCGTTGGTCTTCTGCAGGGCCGCATAGATCAAGGCCATGGCGTCGTAGCCGCCGACTGAGATGAAGTTGGCGCGGTGGCCGGTCGCCTTCTTATAGGCCGCGACGTAATCCTTATTGAGCTGCGACGGATGCGCGGCGGAATAAATTCCGGCGGTGACCACGCCAAGGAGCGTGTCGCCGGTATTCGGCAGATCGTCGTCGTCGACGATGTCGCCCGGTCCGACAAGCTTGATGCCGGATTTCTCCAGCCCGCGCTCGGCGAATTGCTTGGCGAAAGTCCCCGCCTGGCCGGCCGGCACGAAGACGAACAGCGTGTCCGGCGCGAGGTCATGGGCGCGCTGCAGGAACGGCGAGAAGTCCGGATTGGCGAGCGGCACCTTCAGCGTGTCGAGGACTTGTCCGCCGCCCTTGCTGAAGTGGTCCGCGAACACTTTGCCGGCTTCGGCGCCGGGCGCCCAGTCGGACAGGATCGATACCGCCTTCTTGCTGCCGCTCTGGATCGCCCAATCGGCGATGATGCCCGACTGCTGGCCGAGCGTGAAACTGGTACGCACGTAGTACGGCGACTTCTCGGTCACGATAGAGGTGCCGGACACCAGGACCACCGTCGGCACCTTCGCTTGGGTGGCGATCGGCGCCATGGCCATGGCGCTCGGGGTCAGCCCGGCGCCGAGGAAGTTCACATGATCGTTGACGATCAGCTCCTGCGCCAGCCGCTTGGCGTTATCGGGCACGCTTTGATCGTCTTTGATGATGAGTTCGATCTTCTTGCCGGCAACGGTGTCGCCATGCTGCGCCATGTACAGATGCGTGGCGTCGGAAATTTCCCGCCCCACCGCGCCGGAGGTTCCGGTCATCGGCACCACAATGCCGATCTTGATGGTGTCTTGCGCGGCGGCGCCGCTGGCTCCCCCTCCTAAAACGGCGATGGCCAGACAGCCGATAGCAAAATGCGTGCAACGCATGGTGTTTCCCCGATCCGTTCTTCTGAGCTCTTACCTGGCTCATTGAACGGCGAGGGCGTGCCAATTGCAAGCGGGGTGGGCCGCGATCGGCCGCCTCACAAGCGTTCCATGAGACGCCGCAATATATGCGCCTCATTTGCTTGACACGAAACGAAAATCCACCGCCGATGGTTGTATCCGGAGTCGGGCGAATGACCGTTGGCTTCGCCAAGATGCCCGGCGAACGCTAGGCATGAACGGCTGAGCATCGCCAGAGCCGGACGGCGTTCGCAGCGCAATAGACTACACCGCCACCCTGGCGAGGAAGCCTTCGACATTGGCGCGCAGCTTGGCGATGTCCGTCGCCACCGTTTCCGATGCGTCGAGTACGATCTGCGCCGCCGATCGCGTCTCTGTGGTGGCGCCGGCGACTTCGCCGATCACGGCAGCCATGGCATTGGCGCTTTCGGCGGCGCTCGTGACGTTGTGCTTGATATCGCCGGTGGCGGCGTTCTGCTGCTCGACCGCCGCGGAAACCGTGGAGGTTGATTTCGTTGATCTCCTGCATGCGCCCGGCGATGCGGCGGATCGCCTCGACCGCGCCGGCGGTCGAGGTCTGCACGGCGAGGATGTGATTGGCGATCTCTTCGGTGGCCTTCGCGGTCTGCACCGCGAGCGACTTGACCTCGGCGGCCACCACCGCAAATCCGCGGCCGGCTTCGCCCGCGCGCGCCGCCTCGATGGTGGCGTTGAGCGCCAGCAGATTGGTCTGCTCGGCGATGGCGCGGATAAGCTTGACCACTTCGCCGATCTTCTGCGCTCCGTCGGAAAGCCCGGCGATCTCGCGGTTGGTGGCTTGCGCCTCGGTGGTCGCGAGCCGCACCTCCTCGCTCATTCGCACCAGTTGGTCGCTGATGTCGGCAATCGAGCGCGACAGCTCGTCGGCCGCTTCCGCGACGGTCTTGACGTTGGCCGAGGCCTCGTCGAAAGACTGCACGGCGTCCGCGGCGCGCTGCGAGGTCTGCTGCGAACTGGCGAACAACGACGAGGCGGTGCCGCGCATGGCGCCGGCATTGTCACTGACGCTGCCGACGAGGTTTTCCATCTGCGGGCGAAACGTGGCGATGGCGGAGTCCACCACGGCGCGGCGCTGCTCCTGATCGCGGATGGTGGCGCGTTCGTGGTCGATCTGCTGCCGCTCGGTGATGTCCTCGTGGGTGGATACCCAGCCGCCGCTTGGCCGCGGCTCGTTGTTGACCGCGATCTTGCGCCCGTCGGATAGCTCGAAGACGTGCGTGAGTTTTTTGCCGGCTTTGGCCGCGGCATGGGCGCGGCGGGCATATTCCTCCGGATCCTCGGCCAAGGTCCCGGCGGCGACCCGCGCCCGAAGAATGTCGAGCAACGTGAAGCCGATTCGCAGCCGGCCCTCGACCCGATAAATGTCAGCGAAGCGTTTGTTCCAGAAGACGAGCCGCCCTCCGGAATCGAACATGCAAAGCCCCTGGGTCATGTAGCTGAGCGCGGCGTCGCGCAGGTCATCGTGGGCGCCTCCCGCGGTGCTGGCGAGCCGGTAGAGGCCGGCGCCGAGGCCGAGACCGATGGCTGCGCCGGCGGCGATCAGCTCAAGGTTATAGGCCTGTTCCGCCGCCATCTCGATCGCGATCGAGCCGCAGAGCGCGGCAATGGCGGCGGCGACAATCCAAATCCCTCGGGCGCGCCCGCTCGTCGTGCGCATGCGGGAGACGAGAACTTCGCCACAGCAATGCCGGCGAGCAGGCAAACCGCTCCGGCCAGGAGGGCGAGTTGCCAGTCGAGTCCGATGGTGAGAAGTGAAAGCATGGCTGCCGCGGAGGTTGCAGCAGAGTGGGTCGTTAGGGTGAAATTTTCCTTAAAGTCGAGGTCGCGGCAGCAAGGCACCCGGCGATGCCCGGTGCGCCAATGCGCGCGACAAGCTTGCTTGAGCGCGACGAGCCGATGAAGCGACCAACCCTTCAGATCGTGATCGCGGAGGCGCGAAGCGATATCGAGGCGCGTCAGGCGGCGCTATTGGCCCTTCCGCCCTTGGTGCCGAGACGCTTGTCGAGATAACCGCCGATTGCCTGCATCAGCGGCTCGACCTTGCCGTCGAAAAAGTGGTTGGCGCCCGGCACTACCTTCTGCTCGATCACGATGCCCTTCTGCGTCTTCAGCTTCTCGACCAGCGTGGTGACGTCACGATGCGGCACCACGGCATCCTTGTCACCGTGGATGATGAGGCCGGACGACGGGCAGGGCGCCAGGAACGAGAAGTCGTAAAGGTTCGCCGGCGGGGCGATCGAAATGAAACCTTCGATTTCCGGCCGCCGCATGAGGAGCTGCATGCCGATCCAGGCGCCGAAGGAGAAGCCGGCGATCCAGCAGGCGCGCGCCTCGGGATTGACCGATTGCGCCCAATCGAGCGCCGAGGCCGCGTCCGACAATTCGCCGATACCGTGGTCGAAGCCGCCTTGGCTGCGCCCCACGCCGCGGAAGTTGAAGCGCAACGCGGAGAAACCGCGGTGCACATAGGCATAGTAGATCTGATAGACGATCTGGTGGTTCATCGTGCCGCCGAACTGCGGATGCGGGTGCAGCACGATGCCGATCGGCGCGTTTTTCTGCCGCGCCGGATGATAGCGGCCTTCAATGCGGCCGGCCGGCCCCGTGAAAATAACTTCGGGCATATGCGGAAAACCTCGATCCTTGCTAAGCAGCCTTCAGCGGCAGACTTAAGCGTTACGCAAAAAACTCAAAGGGCTGCGCTTGACGTTGCTGCGGTCCGCACGTAAGTGGCTATAAGCCCACGATATTTCGGAACTGGCAACGCTTGGGCCCGGCTCTAAGCCTTGGGTCGGGACTTCTAGCACAGGCCGGGGGCCAAAAAGCAAGCACAACGAACATGGCGCAGCGGAGCTATTTCGACTGGAACGCGACCGCGCCGCTTCGGGACGAGGCCCAGGCGGCGCTGGCCGAGGCATTGTCGCTGCCCGGAAACCCGTCATCGGTGCACGCAGAGGGCCGCGCCGCCCACCGCCTGATCGAACAGGCGCGCGAACAGGTCGCGGCCCTGGTCGGTGCGCGGCCGGGCGACGTCGTCTTCACCTCGAGCGGCACCGAAGCCAACATGCTGGCGCTGACGCCGGCCATCGAGCTTGGCGGCGACAAGCGGCGGCGGTCGCGGCTTCTTTTCTCCGCGGTCGAGCACGCCTCGGTGCGGGCCGGCGGCCGATTCCCGCGTGAGGCGGTCGAGGAACTGCCGGTCGGCACCGACGGTCGCCTCGACCTTGCGGCCCTTGCAGCGGCTTTGGCGCGGTGGCCGGGCGCTCTGGTGTCGCTGATGCTCGCCAATAACGAGACCGGCGTCATCCAACCGGTGGCCGAGGCCGCTGCGGTCGTCCATGCGGCGCAAGGCGTGCTCCATGTCGATGCGGTACAGGCGGCCGGCCGTATCGAATGCGATATCGCCGCGCTCGGTGCCGACTTGATGACGCTGTCGGCCCACAAGATCGGCGGCCCGAAGGGCGTCGGCGCGCTAATCCGCCGCGGCGAGCATATCCATCTGCCCGAGCCGCTGATCCGTGGCGGCGGTCAAGAGCGCGGGCTTCGCGCCGGCACCGAAAACGTAGCCGGTATCGCCGCCTTCGGCGCCGCCGCGGCGGCCGCCCAATGGGCGCGGCCGGCCGAATCCAGGCATATGCTGGCGTTACGCAATCGCCTGGAAGCCGGTCTGCGCGAGCTGACGCCCTCGGCCGTCGTCTTCGGCGGCGAGGCCGAGCGTCTGCCCAACACGACCCTGTTTGCGGTGCCCGGCATGAAAGCCGAAACCGCCGTCATCGCTTTCGATCTTGAGGGAATTGCGGTGTCTTCGGGTGCCGCCTGTTCTTCCGGCAAAGTGCAACCTTCGCATGTGCTTGCGGCCATGGGGGTTGCACCGGAACTGCGGGGCGCGGTGCGCGTCAGCCTGGGCCGGACGACCACCGAGGCGGATATAGAAAGATTCCAGAACGCTTGGAGAAAGCTTGCAACTGCATTATCTAAAGGTCATCGCGGTATCGCAGCCTGAACGACTGCTTGGGACGAATGAATCAATTCTTATAAGCCCTTGAAAGGGCTTGAAAATCACTTGAGGTGATCCGGACAAGGCCACCTGACCATAACCGACTAATCCAACCCGCGGTCCTTGAAACCGTGAGCGGAGGGACGAATGCCGGCAGTACAAGAGACCGTTGAGCAGGTCCGGCGCATCGACGTCGATCAATATAAGTACGGATTCGAGACGCTCATCGAATCGGAAAAGGCCCCCAAGGGCCTGTCCGAAGATACGATCCGCTTCATCTCGGCCAAGAAGAACGAGCCGGAGTGGATGCTGGCGTGGCGGCTTGATGCCTATAAGCGCTGGCTGACCATGCGCGAGCCGAAATGGGCCAAGGTCGATTACGGCCCGATCGACTATCAGAACGCCTATTACTACTCGGCCCCGAAGAAGGCACCGGCCTCGCTCGACGAGATCGATCCGGAAATTCTGGCGACTTACGAGAAGCTCGGCATCCCGCTGCGCGAGCGCGAGGCGCTGCTCGGCATTGCGAAGCCGGCCAATCAAGACGGCGCGGAAGACGGCAATACCGAAGGCGGCAACGGTTACGGTCGCGTCGCCGTCGACGCGGTGTTCGATTCGGTTTCGGTCGCCACCACGTTCCAGGCCGAGCTCGCCAAGGCCGGCGTGCTGTTCATGCCCATTTCCGAAGCCATTCATCGGCATCCGGATCTGGTGAAGAAATATCTCGGCTCGGTGGTGCCGATCTCGGATAATTTCTTCGCGACGCTCAATGCGGCGGTGTTCTCGGACGGCTCGTTCGTCTACGTGCCGCCGGGCGTGCGCTGCCCGATGGAGCTGTCGACCTATTTCCGCATCAATGAGCGCAATACCGGCCAGTTCGAACGCACGCTGCTCATCGCCGACCGCGGCTCCTATGTGAGTTATCTGGAAGGCTGCACCGCCCCGGTGCGCGACGAAAACCAGCTCCACGCCGCGGTGGTCGAACTGGTCGCGCTCGACGACGCCGAGATCAAATATTCGACCATCCAGAACTGGTATCCGGGCGACGCCAATGGCAAGGGCGGCGTTTACAATTTCGTCACCAAGCGCGGCGACTGCCGCGGCAAGAACGCCAAGATTTCCTGGACCCAGCTCGAAACCGGCTCGGCCATCACCTGGAAATATCCGAGCTGCATCCTGCGCGGCGACAATTCGCGCGGCGAGTTCTACTCGATCGCGATTTCCAACGGCTATCAGCAGGTCGATTCCGGCACCAAGATGCTGCATCTCGGCAAGAACACGACGAGCCGCATCATCAGTAAGGGCATCGCCGCCGGCCACTCAAACAACACCTATCGCGGCCTCGTCACCGCGCATCGCCGCGCCTCGGGCGCGCGCAATTTCACTAATTGCGATTCGCTTTTGATCGGCGACCGGTGCGGCGCGCATACCGTGCCCTATATCGAGGCGAAAAATTCCTCGACCGTATTCGAGCACGAGGCCACGACCTCGAAGATTTCCGAGGACATGCTGTTCTACTGCCGCCAGCGCGGCCTGTCGGCGGAGGAAGCGACTGCGCTCGTCGTCAACGGCTTCGTCAAGGACGTGCTGCAGCAGCTACCGATGGAATTCGCGGTCGAAGCACAGAAGCTGATCTCGGTGTCGCTGGAAGGCTCGGTCGGCTAAATCGAGTTTGGAGCATGTGAATGGCGTTGCTTGAAGTGAAAGATCTGCACGTCGAGATCGACGGCAAGGAAATTCTTAAGGGCCTGAACCTCGCCGTGAACGCCGGCGAGGTGCATGCCATCATGGGCCCGAACGGCTCCGGTAAGTCGACGCTCGCTTATGTGCTCGCCGGCCGGGCCGATTACACGCCGACGGCGGGCGCGGTTTTGTTCAACGGCAAGAATCTGTTCGACATGGCGCCCGACGACCGCGCCGCCGCCGGGCTGTTTCTTGCCTTCCAATATCCGCTGGAAATTCCCGGCGTCGCCACCATGACCTTTCTGCGCACCGCGCTCAATGCCCAGCGCAAGAAGCGCGGGGACGCCGAGCTGTCGACGCCGGAGTTCATCAAACGCGTGCGCGAACTCTCCGGCAGGCTCGGCATCGAGCAGGACATGTTGCGTCGCGCCGTCAATGTCGGCTTTTCCGGCGGCGAGAAGAAGCGCAACGAGATTTTGCAGATGGCGCTGCTTGAGCCGCGGCTCGCCGTGCTCGACGAAACCGATTCCGGCCTCGATATCGATGCGCTCAAGATCGTCGCCGACGGCGTCAACAGCTTGCGTTCGCCGCAGCGGTCGTTCGTCGTCATCACCCATTACCAGCGGCTGTTGTCCTACATCGTGCCCGATATCGTGCACGTGCTGTCCGGCGGCCGTATCGTCAAAACCGGCGGCAAGGAGCTGGCGCTCGAGCTCGAAGCGCGCGGCTACGCCGAATATCAAGAGGAAGCTGCGGCGTGAACGCCGAAGTCACACCCATCAAGACCGCCGCGGAGACGGCGCTCGCGGAAGCCTTTGCGAAGGCACGCGACCGGCTGCCCGGCGACGACGCGGTGGCGGCGCGACGCGACGCCGCCTTCGACGTCTTTGCCAAAGAAGGCCTGCCGCACCGCCGGGTCGAGGAGTGGAAATATACCGACCTGCGCGCGCTGATGCGCGACGCCAAGCCGCTTGCGGCGCCTCCCGATGCGGCCGCCATAGCGCGCGCCAAATCGGCCGGGGTGCTGGTCGGCGACGTCGAGACCCGGCGGCTTGTCTTTGTCGACGGCGCGTTTGTGCCGGCAATATCCGACCTGACGGGTCTCGAAGCCGGGCTCACGGTCGGCTCGCTCGCCCAAGCGCTGGCCGGCGGCGAGCCGGCGCTTGCCGCTCATCTCGGCAAGCTCGCGCCGGCCGACAACGTGGCGGTTGCGCTCAACACCGCGCTGATGGGCGATGGCGCCGTGATCCGGGTCGCCGCCGGCTCGACCGTCGAGCGGCCGTTGCATCTGTTGTTCGTCGCTTCGGAAAAGCCCGCCGCATCTTTCGTGCGCTCGCTGATCGTCGTCGAGCGCGGCGCGCGCGCGATGGTGATCGAAAGTCACGAAGGGCCACCGGATTGCGATTACCAGGTCAATGCCGCGGTCGAGCTGTTCGTCGGCGACGATGCTCACGTGGATCACGTCAAGACTGATCGGCGAGGGCGCCGAAGCGCTTCATGTCTCGACGCTGGCTGCCGCGGTCGGCAGCCGGGCGCGGTTTAATTCCTTCAGCTTCGTCGCCGGCGGCGCGGTAGTGCGCAACCAGCTGTTTCTCAATTTCGACGGCGAAGGCACCGTCGCCGCCATCCGCGGCGCGAGCCTGCTCAAGGGCCGCCAGCACGCCGACACGACGCTGGTCGCCAATCATAATGCGGCGGGTTGCCAGAGCCGCGAAGTCTTCAAGACGGTGCTCGACGACGAGGCGCACGGCGTGTTCCAGGGCCGCATCATCGTGCAGCGGCACGCGCAGAAGACCGACGGCAAGATGATGACGCAGGCGCTGTTGTTGTCGGAGCGCGCCGAAGCCGACAACAAGCCCGAGCTCGAGATTTTTGCCGACGACGTGCAATGCGGCCACGGCGCGACCGCCGGCGCGCTCGACGACGAACTGAAATTCTATCTGATGGCGCGCGGCATTCCGGCCGCCGAAGCCGAAGCGCTGCTGATCCAGGCTTTTCTCGGCGAGGCCATCGAAGGCATCGAGCATGCCGGCTTGCGCGAGGCGCTTCTCGATCAGGTCGCGGCGTGGCTGAAGGCGCGGGCAAAATGAGCGGCGTCTCCACCAACGGCCTACGACGTGAACCGCATCCGGGCGGATTTTCCGATCCTCGGCATGCAGGTTTACGGCAAGCCGCTTGTTTATCTCGACAATGCCGCCTCGGCGCAGAAGCCGAAGGCCGTGCTCGACCGCATCGATAAGGCTTATACGTCCGAATACGCCAACGTGCATCGCGGGCTGCACTATCTCGCCAACGAAGCGACCGAGGCCTACGAGGGCGCGCGCGAGAAAGTGGCGGCGTTTCTCAATGCCGCCCGCAAGGAAGAGATCGTCTTCACCCGCAACGCCACCGAGGCGATCAATCTGGTCGCCTATACGTTCGGCCGCGAGCGCATCAAGCCCGGCGACGAGATCGTGCTGTCGATCATGGAGCACCACTCCAACATCGTGCCGTGGCATTTCCTGCGGGAGCGCCAGGGCGCGGTGATCAAATGGGCGCCGGTCGACGACGAGGGCCATTTCCTGCTCGACGAGTTCGAGAAGCTTTTGACGCCGCGCACCAAGATGGTCGCCATCACCCATATGTCGAACATGCTCGGCACGCTGGTGCCGGTCAAAGAGGTGGCGCGGATCGCGCATGCGCGCGGCATTCCGGTGCTGTTCGACGGCGCCCAGGCCGCGGTGCATCTCGATGTCGACGTGCGCGACATCGACTGCGATTTCTACGTTTTCACCGGCCACAAACTGTACGGCCCGACCGGGATCGGCGTGCTCTACGGCAAGTACGAGCATCTCGCCGCGATGCCGCCGTTCAACGGCGGCGGCGAGATGATCCGCGAAGTGTTCGAGGATCGCATCACTTACGGCGAGCCGCCGCATAAATTCGAAGCCGGCACGCCGTCCATCGTGCAGGCGATCGGGCTCGGCGCCGCGATCGACTATGTGGCTGCGGTCGGCAAAGCGGGTATTCGCAATCACGAGGCCGGGCTGATGCGCTACGCCCACGACCGGCTGCGCGAGATCAATTCGCTGCGCATCCTCGGCACCACCAAGGACAAGGGGCCGATCGTGTCGTTCGAGATGAAGGGGGCGCATCCGCACGACGTGGCGACGATCATCGACCGCTCCGGCGTCGCGGTGCGCGCCGGCACCCATTGCGTGATGCCGCTCCTTGTCGCGCTTCGGCCTCACCGCGACCTGCCGCGCCTCGTTTGCCATGTATAACACGCGCGAAGAGGTCGACTGCCTCGCGCAGGCGCTCCTTAAGGCGCAAAGCATGCTCGGATGATGCAGCATGAACGATGACGTGAAAACAGCACCGGCGGAAGCCGCCGTTCCTGCCGACGGCGAGAAGCCGACCGCTATTCCGGCCGACGAGATGGCGCGGCTGACCGACGACATCGTCGCGGCGCTGAAGACCGTTTACGATCCGGAAATTCCGGCCGACATCTACGAGCTCGGGCTGATCTACAAGGTCGACATCGATGACGATCGCATGGTCAATATCGACATGACGCTGACCACGCCGAATTGCCCCTCGGCGGCGGAACTGCCGGCTCAGGTCGAGAACGCGGTCTCCGGCGTCGCCGGGGTGCGCGAGGCCAAGGTCAATATCGTCTGGGAGCCGCCGTGGGATCCGAGCCGGATGTCGGACGAGGCGCGCACCGTGCTGAATATGTGGTGAGTTGCGAATCCCGGCGTAAGTTGCGCGCACTGCTTTGCGCGCATTACATCGAAGACGAGGACATGACGATGGCAACAGCCCGACCGAGACCGAAAGTGATGCGGCTCACCGATGCCGCGGCGGACCGCATCAAGGCGGTCATGGCGAACGCCGAGCGTCCGATCGCCGCCATTCGCGTCGGCGTCAAGAACGGCGGCTGCGCCGGCATGAGCTACTTCATGGAATATGCCGACGACGTCGGCAAGCTCGACGAGGTTGATCGAGGACAAAGGCGTGAGCATTCTGGTCGATCCGAAGGCGGTGCTGTTCCTGCTCGGCACCGAGATGGACTACAAGGTCGACAAGCTCTCTGCGCAATTCGTGTTCAACAACCCGAATCAGACCTCGGCCTGCGGCTGCGGCGAATCGGTGCAGATCGAGCCGGCGACGGACGACGCCGGCGCCAAGGCGCATTAGCCTTGCCGCGTGAGTCTGGTCGCGTGTGCGCCTAAGCGACGCGTGTCCGAGCGGGCCTGTCGGCCGCATCCTCCGCTTCGGGATCGGCCTCGCAGATGACGCGATTGCGGCCCTGGCGCTTGGCGGCGTAGAGGCATTTGTCGGCGCGCTCGATCAGAAGCTGCGAGCTGTCGCCCGGGCGCAGCACGGCGGCGCCGATCGAAATCGTCACGCGGCCGAGCCGCTCGCCGTTTGATCGCCGCATCAGCTCCTTGGTCATGACCGCGTGCCGGATGTGTTCGGCGACGGTGATCGCCGATTGCAGCGCGGTATTCGGCAGCGCGACGACGAATTCCTCGCCGCCATAGCGCGCGGCGATGTCCTGGCCTTTGACGTTCTGCTTCATGGCAAGCGCGACCAGCCGCAGCACCTGGTCGCCGGTGAGGTGGCCATATTGATCGTTGAAGCTCTTGAAGTGATCGATGTCGGCCATCAGCAGCGACAACGGCTCGTTCTGTCTCTTGGCCTCGGCCATGCCCTTGGCCAGCGCGGCATCGAAGAACTTGCGATTGGCGAGCGTCGTCAGCGGATCGGTCAGGCTTTCGTTGCGCACGGTTTCGAGATTTTGCTGGAGCTGCTCGATTTCCTGGCGCGACGAGGCGAGACCGCGCCTCCAGCTTCTTGTTGTTGAGCTCCATTTCCTTGGCGCCCTGGACCAGACACTCGATGACGGCGCGCAGCGCTTCGCCGTCCTTGGCCTGTGCGAGCTCTTGGCTCGCCAGATTCAGCCGCTTCGGAATAACTGGTCGCCGAACCGGCGGCGGCATTGATCATGGTGATGACCTGCTTGATCTCGTCGAGCACGCGGCTGTTGACCGAATCGATCCGCTCGCCCAGCTGGCTGGCGGCGATGTAAGTTGTCGTAGATTTGATCGAGATCGGCTTCGCTGAGCGTGCCTTTTTTTGACAGCATCTCGTTGATCGTCTGATTGAGCGGCTGATTGTAGCCGGTCGCATAGTTGTACCAGATTTCGAAATTCCGCGGCGATGCCGCCTGGCCCAAGGCGCGGATTTGTCCGAGCGCGATTTCGGCGAATGCGAGGGTCCTTTCGTGCTCTTCGTGGGGCACGGCGACATCTCCATTCGCCCTGGAAAGTCTCAAGCCCGCGCCGAACGGCGCGGTCGCGAATTGATCCGCGAAACTAAGGGAAAGCGGTGAAGGACCGGTAAATGACTTTGTTTGTAGGAACCTGACGCTGCAACGTAGCAGCGCGAAATTTCTGCTAAGCCTTCACGGTAACCGGACGCAGCAGAAACGCGGGCAGGTGAGAGTGCGTCGGCATCGTCGTGCACGCGGGCGCGGCGCCGGCGGCGCGCGCGACGCGGTCTTGCCTCGTCGATGCGCGCAACCGGAGCCGGACGATGCGGATGCCGGCGGATCGTCGCCGTGACGGTCGAGCGACGCGGTGCAGCGCGGCGGCCGCTCGGGCGTCGGCGCTTGCGGCCGGCTGCTTTGTCCATCGATGGGATCGGCTGGCCGATCAGCTTTTCGATCGCCGCGACCGCCTTGGCGTCGTTGGCACCCGCCACCATGCGTGATCGCGGTGCCGCTGCGTCCGGCACGGCCGGTACGGCCGATGCGGTGCACGTAATCGTCGGCATGCAAGGGCACGTCGAAATTGTAGATGTGGCTCACGGCCGGGATATCGAGGCCGCGGGCCGCGACGTCGGACGCGACCAGCAGCGTGACTTCGCCCTTGCGGAATTGCTCGAGCGCGGCCGTGCGCGCGGACTGGTCCATGTCGCCGTGCAGCGCCTGCACCGAAAAGCCGTGGCGCAGCAGCGAGCGAAACAGGGTGGCGACGTCGCGCTTGCGGTTGCAGAAGATGATGGCGTTCTTCAATCCTTCGGCCGAGCGGATCAGGCGGCGCAGCGTGTCGCGCTTCTCGTGCGGCTCGCGTCCCGACCTGGCCAGCAAGCTGGCGTCGTGGCGGCGACGGTGGTGGCCGGGCGGGAGACTTCGACGCGAACCGGATTGTGCAGGAACTGCTCGGTGATGCGCCGGATTTCCGGCGGCATGGTGGCGGTGAAAAACAGCGTCTGGCGGGTGAACGGAACCAGTTTGCAGATGCGCTCGATGTCGGGGATGAAGCCCATATCGAGCATGCGGTCGGCTTCGTCGATGACCAGAAGCTCGACGCCGGTGAGCAGGAGCCGGCCGCGCTCGTTATGATCGAGCAGCCGCCCGGGCGTCGCGATCAGCACGTCGACGCCGCGCGTCAGCTTGGCATCCTGATTGTCGAACGAGACGCCGCCGATGATCAGCGCCACGTTGAGCTTGTGGTTGACGCCGTATTTGACGAAGCTCTCCTCCACTTGCGCCGCGAGTTCGCGGGTCGGCTCGAGGATGAGCGTGCGCGGCATGCGAGCGCGGGCGCGGCCTCTTTCCAGCATGGTCAGCATCGGCAGCACGAACGCCGCCGTCTTGCCGGTGCCGGTCTGCGCGATGCCGAGCACGTCGCGCCGGGCAAGCACGTGGGGGATAGCCTGATCTTGGATGGGAGTGGGAGTCTTGTAACCAGCCGCCGCAACGGCGGCGAGAACTTTTTCGGACAAGCCGAGATGAGAAAACGACATAGACCCTCTATGGAAGACGTCCTCCGATGAGGCACCGCCGGCAGAACCGTTTCGGGTGAAAGCGGCAAACACGCGCGAACGCGGTCGAATTTGCCTGATAACTTGCGCGCAACATAAGATCGATTGGACGAAAGTCAACCTGCAGGGCGCTACCGCAACGCAGTAAGTTGAGGGATTCCCTTCACTTTCTGTCGATGCCGGTTAATCTGATCGTCATCCGGCTGACGCTTAAGGAACGCAATTGACCTTCGATCCTGCAGAAGATGGCCTGCCCATCGTGCTCGTGTCCGGGCTGACCTGCACGGCGCAGCTCTATGCCGAGCAAATCCCGGCGCTGTGGCAGTTCGGGCCGGTGACGGTGGCCGATCATCGCCGCGATGACAGCATGGCGGCCATCGCGCGGCGGATTTTGGCCGCCGCGCCGCCGCGCTTTGCGCTCGCCGGCCTGTCGATGGGCGGCTACATCGCTTTCGAGATCATGCGGCAAGAGCCCAAGCGCGTGGCCAAGCTCGCTTTGCTCGACACCGGATCGCGCGCCGACATGCCGGAACAGACCGAACGGCGCCGTGTGTTGATGACGCTCGCCCGAGCAGGCCGCTACGCCGAGATTCCCGAACAGGCTTTTCCGGTTTACGTCCACCGCAACCGGCACGGCGACGAAGCGCTCAAGCGCGTAGTGCGCGACATGGCCGAGGCGACCGGCGTCGAGGCTTATCTGCGCCAGCAGCAGGCGATTATGAGCCGTCCGGATTCGCGGCCCGGCCTTGCCGCGATCGCCTGCCCGACGCTGGTCCTGGTCGGCGAGGGCGACGAGGCGACGCCGCCGGAACTGGCGCGCGAAATCGCCGCCGGCATTGCCGGATCGCGCCTCGTTGTCATTCCCGACAGCGGCCATTTGTCGACGCTGGAACAGCCGGCCGCGGTGACCAAAGCGCTGGTCGAATGGCTGCGGCCATAAGAGCGACATGGAGGCGAGATACACCGCGCCGGATTGTGCTAACGAGATATCGTCCATTGTAAACCTTAAGCCCCGCCATGGGGGCGCAGAAACGTCTTTGGGAGGAACTGATGTCCGGTCGTCTAACCCGCCGCTCAGTCTTGTCCGCAGCCGCCGGTCTTATGGCGTCTCCCGCCGCTGATCGCGCCGGCGCGCGCGCAAGCCGATTACCCGAACCGGCCGATCCACCTGGTCGTCGGTTTTGCCGCCGGCGGCGGCAACGATATTTTCGCGCGGCTGGTCGGTGCCAAACTGTCCGAGATCCTCGGCCAGTCCGTCGTGGTCGAGAACAAGCCGGGCGCCGGCGGCCGGTTGGCGCCGGAATACGTCACCCAGCAGGCGGCTGACGGCTATACGCTGTTCGTCGGTCCGAGCGGCGCCATGGCGATCGCCGCCGCGATCTACCCCGATCTCAAATATTCTCCGACCAAAAGTTTTGTGCCGCTCGCCATGATCGCGCACTTTCCTTTGATCATGGTGGTCGCGGCCGACAATCCGGCAACGAACGTGAAAGAGTTTGTCGCCTGGATGAAAGCGCATCCCGACAAAGCCAACTACGCCAGTTCCTCGCCGGCCTTCACCATCACCACCGAGCTATTGAAATTGAAAAGCGGAATGCCCGGCACCATGATCCCCTACAAGGGCAGCGGTGAGATGATCCTCTCCGTGATCCAGGGCCAGACCGCGATGACCATCGCCGATGGACCGCCGACGGTGCCGCAGGTCAAGGCCGGCAAAGTGAAGGCGCTTGCCGTGACCGGCGCGGAACGCTCGCCGCTTTTGCCCGACGTGCCGAGCATGGCGGAAGCCGGCTATCCGAGCGTCGACGTCCATCTCTGGAGCGGCGTATTCGCGCCTGCCGGCACGCCGGCGCCGATCGTCGCCAAGCTGCAAAAGGCCTGTAACCAATCCATTGAAGACCCTGGCGTATCGGCGAAACTCAAGGCGATGGCGGTCGATCCCGGCGGCGCGACGCCGGAGCAATTCGAGAAGCTCATCCAGTCCGACATCACCAAATTCGGCGATGTGGTCAAAGCCGCGAATTTGAAGTTCGAGGATTAGCGCGAGGCGTGAATTCGGGTCGTATGTCTCGTTGCGCTTGCATTCGCGTTTAGCGTCGTTTCGCCGGCGCAACATGTGTCGGCGTCACGCATCACGAAGCGCGTCGAGAGCGCTTACGCCCCCGATCTGATCGTCACCTGCGATCCGGGGCCCATCACGGTCGATTACAAGGCTCAAACCGCATCCGGCGTGGCGCTGAACGATCCTTATGTGGCGGCGCGAACGCGACGCTACTGTCGTGCGATCCGGATGTGTCGAAGCTTTTGAAGCTCGGGCTGACGTCTTATTCGCTCGGTACAGGCAAATGCGTTCCATAGACGATCGGACCTCAGTGCCAACAAAACATTCCGGCGGGAGCAATAAATTCCGGCGGGAGCAATAAAACTGTCACGGCGCGCCGCGCAGAAGTACGCAGTCCACTGGACTCCGTGGCGGAGAAGCGCCACAGTAGTGCCGTCGCTGGAGGGCTTTCCTATGAAATACATGACCGGTCTGACGGCCGCCGCGATGATCGCGTGCTGCAGTCCCGCCTTTGCCGAGGAGATCGACTTGTCCACCTGGACCTGCAAGAAATTTCAGGCCGCCGACAAGGATACCATCGGCATCATCCTGAGCTGGCTCGACGGCTATTATAAGGACCAGGACGATCCGCCGGTGATCGATACCGACCAGTTCGTCGCAAATGCCAAGAAGCTCGGCGAGTATTGCAGCGAGCATCCCGACCAGGGGCTGATTACGGCGGCGGATAAGCTGTTCTCCGACTAAGGGCGGCTACACATCCAGCGCTGCCTCATCGGCGAATTCCGCGCGTTCCTGGATGAATTCGAAGCGCGATTCGGCCTTGGCGCCCATCAGCCGCTCGACGGATTTTTCGGTGTCCTTGCGGTCGTCGGCAATCAGCACGACGCGGAGCAGCGTCCGCTTTCGCGGGTCCATGGTGGTTTCTTTCAATTGTGCCGCCATCATCTCACCCAAGCCCTTGAAGCGGCTGACTTCGACCTTGGCATTGGCGTGGAATTCTTTTTTCAGAATTTCGTCGCGGTGCTTGTCGTTGCGGGCATAGAAAATCTTGCCGCCGTGGGCCAGCCGATAAAGCGGCGGCACGGCGAGATAAAGGTGGCCGTGATCGATGAGCTGCGGCATCTGCCGGTAGAAGAAGGTGATGAGCAGCGAGGCGATATGGGCGCCGTCGACATCGGCGTCGGTCATGACGATGACGCGGCCGTAGCGCAAATCCTCGTCGCGGTAATGCACGCCGGTGCCGCAGCCGAGCGCCTGGACGAGGTCGGCCAATTGCTGGTTTTGCGCCAGCTTGTCCTTGCCGGCCGACGCCACGTTGAGGATTTTGCCGCGCAACGGCAAAATCGCTTGCGACGCGCGGTCGCGCGCTTGTTTCGCCGAGCCGCCGGCGGAATCGCCTTCGACGACGAACAGCTCCGAGCCTTCGGCGGCCGAGTTGGTGCAGTCGGCGAGCTTGCCGGGGAGCCGCAATTTGCGCACCGCGGTTTTGCGCGCGATGTCTTTTTCCTGCCGGCGGCGGATGCGCTCCTCGGCGCGCTCGGCGACGAAATCGAGCAGCTTGTTGGCGGCGAGCGGATTGCCGGCGAGCCAGTGGTCGCACGGGTCCTTGATCGCCTGCTCGACGATGCGCTGGGCCTCGGCAGTGGCGAGGCGGTCCTTGGTCTGGCCCTGGAATTCCGGCTCGCGGATGAACACCGAAAGCATGGCGCCGGCGCCGACCATGACGTCGTCGGACGTGATGGCGGCGGCGCGCTTGCCCTGGCCGATGCGCTCGGCGTGATCTTTGAGGCCGCGGGTCAGCGCTGCGCGCAGGCCGGATTCGTGGGTGCCACCGTCCGGCGTCGGGATGGTGTTGCAATAGGAGTTGAGAAAGCCGTCGGCATCGGCGGTCCAGGCAACGGCCCATTGAACGGCGCCGTGGGCACCCGTCTTGCCGGCGCTACCCGTAAAAATATCGGGATGCACCAGCGTGGTGCCAGCGAGCGCCTCCGACAGATAGTCCTTCAGGCCTTCCGCGAAATGAAATTTCGCCTGGTCCGGCACGTCGTCGACGCCGCGCAGCAGTTCCTTGGCGCAGGACCAGCGAATTTCGACGCCGCCGAACAAATACGCCTTGGACCGCGCCATCTTGAAGACGCGTTCGGGTTTGAAATGCGCCTTGGCGCCGAAAATCTGCGGATCGGGGCGAAAGCGCACTTTGGTGCCGCGCCGGTTTGGCGCCTTGCCGGCTTCCTGCAATTTGCCCTTCGGCTTGCCGCGCTCGAACGCCATTTTGTAGAGCTTCTGGCCGCGCGCGACTTCGACCTCCAAGCGCTCGGACAGCGCATTGGCCACCGACACGCCGACGCCGTGCAGGCCGCCCGAGGTCTCGTAGACCTCGGAGTCGAATTTGCCGCCGGCGTGCAACGTGCACATGATCACTTCGAGCGCCGACTTGTTCTTGAATTTGGGATGCGGATCGACCGGGATGCCGCGGCCGTTGTCGGTGACGGAAACGAAGCCGTCGGCCTCCATGTCGACCTCGATCCAGTCGGCATGGCCGGCCAGCGCCTCGTCCATGGCGTTGTCGATCACTTCGGCGAACAGGTGATGCAGCGCCTTCTCGTCGGTGCCGCCGATATACATGCCGGGGCGGCGGCGCACCGGCTCGAGCCCTTCCAGGACCTCGATATGCTTGGCGGTATAGCCGGCCTCGCCCGCGGTGCGCGCCGTACCGGCGCTCCGGCCGCGGCCGGCCTCGCGCCGCGGTTTCGGAGCGTCGGCGAACAGGTCGGGCGTTTTGGAGGATTTCGCTGCTTTTCCCACGGTGTGTTCCATGTGGCGCGCCGCGCGCGATCGCGCAACGGCGACGAATCAATGGCTGTTTCGCAGGTGACTATGCCATTTAGGCGGCATGCCATCAGCACATTGACGGGGTTTCGGGTGGGGCTTATATCGCGGGTTATGAACAGCTCGTTAGCGACTGTCGCACCTATGAAAAACCGCCGCCGCCGTACCGGCGCGGCACGGGCGCGCGCACGCGCGTGAGCTTTTTCCGTGCCGCCGATTTCGCGGCACTGCCATCCTGATATTCTGCCCGCGATATCGGCCTGAGATATCCTCAAGCCAAGGTTTGCATCATGCCTGACAAAGCAAAAATCGCCGTGCTCGGCGCGTCCGGCTACACCGGCGCGGAGCTGGTGCGGCTCATCCTTCGCCATCCCGGAGCCGAAATCGCGCTGCTCACTGCGGAGCGCCGCGCCGGCAAGAGCATGGCGGATGTGTTCCCGCAATTCGCGCCCTATGCGCTGCCGGTCCTGTCTTCGGTTGAGGCGGCCGACTGGGGAACGCTGGCGCTCGATCTTGCGTTCTGCGCACTGCCGCACGGCACGACGCAGCAGGTCATCAAGGATTTGATGGTACGTGCGCCGCGGACCAAGGTGGTGGACCTGTCGGCCGATTTTCGCCTCACCGATCCGGCCGCTTACGCGCGCTGGTACGGCCACGAGCATTTTGCACCGGAATTGCAGAAGGAGGCGGTCTACGGCCTGACCGAAATTTATCGCGATAAGATCAAGGCGGCGCGGCTCGTCGCTAATCCGGGCTGCTACACGACTTGCGCCGAGCTGGCGCTGATTCCGCTTCTTAAGGCCAAGGCCGTCGATCCCGACGCGATCGTCGTCGACGCCAAGTCCGGCATGACCGGCGCGGGCAGGGCGGCCAAGGAAGAAATGCTGTTTTCGGAAGTCTCCGAAGGCTTCCATGCCTATGGCGTCGGCCACCACCGCCACATGGCCGAGCTCGACCAGGAGTTTTCACTCGCCACCGGTCGTGAGGTGATCGTCAGCTTCACGCCGCATCTGGTGCCGATGAACCGCGGCATTCTGTCGACGATTTATGTCCGTGGCGTCAAAACCTCGCCGCAGGATCTTCATGCGATACTTTTAAAGGTTTACGCGAAGGAGCCGTTCGTCCACGTGCTGCCGTTCGGCACGGTGCCGGCGACCCGGCATGTGCGCGGCTCCAATATGACCTTCATCGGGGTCGCCGCGGACCGCGTGCCCGGGCGTGCCATCATAGTGTCCGCGCTTGACAATCTGACCAAAGGCGCGTCCGGCCAGGCGGTGCAGAACATGAACCTGATGCTCGGCTTTGCCGAGACCACGGGACTGGAACAAGTGGCGCTGTTTCCGTGATCTCTCAATCGCGCACTTTGACGTAACTGCCCGGCGCATCTTCGATGGCTTTGAGGCTGCCGTCGCCCGGGATGCGCGCCGGCACCTCGGTCGGGCTTTGCCGGGTCAGCCAAACCAGCCAATCCGGCCACCACGAGCCGGGATTTTCCTTGGCCTTGGCGAGCCAGCCCTCGATGTCGGCGTTGCGCGGTTTCGGTCCGGTCCAGAACTGATATTTGTGCTTGGCCGGCGGATTGATCACGCCGGCGATATGGCCGGAGCCGGAGACCACGAATTTGACGTCGCCGCCGAACAATTTCGACCCCGCCATGACCGATTTCGCCGGCGCGATATGGTCCTCGCGGGTGGCGAGATTGTAGATCGGTATCTTGATCGCTTTGAGGTCGATCTGCGTATTGCCGACGGTCATCTTGCCTTTGGCCAGCTTGTTGTCGAGATAGCAATTGCGCAGATAGAACGAATGGTTGGCCGCCGGCATGCGGGTGGCGTCGGAATTCCAATACAATAGATCGAACGGGAAGGGCGCCTTGCCCTTCAGGTAATTGTTGATGACGTAGGGCCAGAGCAGATCGTTGGACCGCAAGAGATTGAACACGGTCGCCATCGACTTGCTTTCGAGATAGCCGCGCTCGGCCATCCTTTTCTCCAGAGCGGCGACTTGCTCCTCGTCGACGAATACTTTGAGATCCCCGGCATAAGTGAAATCGACCTGCGACGCGAACAGCGTCGCCGAGGCGATCCGCTCGTCGTGCCGCGCCGCCATCGCCGCCAAAGTGATTGCGAGCAGCGTGCCGCCGACGCAATAGCCGATGGCATGGATCTTTTCCTCGCCGGTCGCCTGCTTGATGGCGTCAAGCGCGGCCAGCGGTCCGAGCTCCATATAGTCGTCGAAGCTTTTCTGGGCGAGGTGGGCGTCGGGATTGACCCAGGAGATGCAAAACACCGTGAGACCCTGATCGACGCACCACTTTATGAAGGACTTCTCGGGCGTCAGATCGAGCACGTAATATTTGTTGATCCATGGCGGCACGATCAGCAGCGGCCGCTTCAGCACGGTCTCGGTCGAGGGCGCATATTGAATGAGCTGCATCAGCTCGTTCTGGAAAACCACCTTGCCGGGGGTGATCGCCAGGTTCCGCCCGACCTCGAACATCGAGGCGTCCGATTGCCGAATCTTGAGATGACCGCCGCCGGCCGCAATATCCTCGGCCAGCATGTGCATGCCGCGCACCAGATTCTCGGCGTTCGAGGTCAGCGTTTCGCGCAACAGCTCCGGGTTGGTCAGGACGAAATTCGTCGGCGACAGCGCATTGGTGATCTGCCGCATGTAGAACTCGGCCTTCTGCTTGGTATGCGCATTAAGGGCGGCGTCCGTCACCAGTTGGTCGGCCCAGCCGGCGGTCAGCAGATAGGCTTGCTTGAGGAAATCGAAGAACTGGTTTTGCGTCCATTCGGGATCGCTGAACCGCTTGTCGGTCGGAGCTGGCCGCACGACCGGCGGAGCTTCCTGGCCGGCAAGGCGTTTTGCCGCCGAGGCCCAGAGTTCGAGATAGGCCTTGCCCAGCCGATTCTGTAATTCCACGGTGCGCTGCGGATCGGCGAGCCAATACTCGGCGACATGGCCGAGCGTTTTGACCACCTCCGCGATCTCATCGGCGAATTCGCTGGCGTCACGGCCTTCTTCGCGCGGCTTGAGATAAGCAGCGAGCGCACGGCCGCCTTCCTCGATGAGGCGTGCCAGATTGCGCGATAACGTCTCGACGTCGACGGCTCCGATCTTCATCGGAGCTTGCGGCGCCGGTTCCTTCACCGGCTCTTGCGTTGGAGCCCGCACGAGCGTTTCCTCACGAGTGTGGCGGTTCAGAAGTCCGCATCGTCATTCGGCTGGGCTCATCATGCGGACTTCTGAACCAAAGCCACACTAGATTCAATAAGTTGCCAGTGTCCTTGTCAATTCCGAAGTTCGCAACAGAGTGTGCCGGATAACCAAACGAGCTTTGGACTCGGGACACTGGCCGAATTGGCCCTTTTCCCAGAGATGGCTGGCGAGGCTGTTCTGCACAAGTCATACCGATTGCGACAGGTCCAGCACTGTTTTAACCTATCGGCGATATCAGCAGCGACCGGTCGTCCTCGTTTCGACATATTGGGACCTTAGCTTTGTTGCTTGCGTGCTGTCTCAGGTGTTCGGCGCAAATCATTGGGTTTTATGGTTTTCTGGAATTGGTAGGGGTTGGCGGGGTGGATTTTCGGACCACAGGTCCGAAAACGGGGCGCTTTGCCAAGTCAGGTTTTGGTCAGGTTCGGAGGGAGCGGTGAAGCACCGCCCGGTCAGTACGCGGGTCTTTGCCGCGTTGGCTTTAATGGGCCCGGCCGCTTTGCCGACGGCCGGCTGTTCGCCTGTCAGTTATCCGTCGATGTTTCCCGCGGTCGAGCAAGCGCCGCCGCAGCGCGCCGACACACCGATGGACGCCAATCAGGTGCAGCAGGCGACCGAGGATTTGATCACGGATCGCAATCGGTTGAGCGCCGAGGCCGGGAACGGCCAAGCCACCGCCGCCGCGCCTGCCGCAACGGGGTCGAGCGGCGCACGCGCCCAAAATGCCGGCACCGCTTCGGGAACGATCCAGCCTGCGAGCAACCAAGCGACCGGCGCTGAAACCAAGTGAAAAGACCGCGAAGCTAGGATAGTGTTCGCCAAGTTTTGCAGAAGACGATCCGCTGGGACTACCATGGAAGACTTTTATCGTATTCGCCGGCTGCCGCCCTATGTGTTCGAGACGGTCAACCGCGCCAAAGCGGTTGCCCGTAACGGCGGCGCCGACATCATCGATCTCGGCATGGGCAATCCCGATTTGCCGACGCCGACGCATGTGGTGGAGAAGCTGAAGGAAACGGTCGGCCGGCCGCGGACCGATCGCTACTCGGCCTCCAAAGGCATTGCGGGGCTGCGCCGGGCGCAAGCGGCCTATTACGCCCGCCGCTTCGGCGTGAAGCTCAATGCCGAGACTCAGATCGTCACCACGCTCGGCTCGAAAGAGGGCTTCGCCAACGTCGCTCAGGCGATCACCGCTCCCGGCGATATCATCATCGTTCCCAACCCGACCTATCCAATCCACGTGTTCGGTTTCCTGATGGCCGGTGGCGCCATCCGATCGGTGCCGGTTGAGGCGGACGATGCGTTTTTCGGCGCGCTCGAACGGGCGGTGCTGTTCTCGATCCCGAAGCCGATTGCGGTGGTGGTTTGCTACCCGTCGAATCCGACGGCGTGTGTCGCCAGCTTCGACTTTTACCGGGAACTGGTCGCGTTTGCGAAGAAACACTCGCTTCTGTTGTTGTCCGATCTCGCTTACGCCGAGGTCTATTTCGACGACAATCCGCCGCCGTCGCTGCTGCAAGTGCCGGGAGCGATGGACGTCGCGGTCGAATTCACCTCGATGTCCAAGACCTTTTCGATGCCGGGCTGGCGCATCGGCTTTGCGGTCGGCAACGAGCGCATCATCGCCGCGCTTGCCCGCGTCAAATCCTATCTCGATTACGGTGCCTTTACCCCGATCCAGGTGGCGGCAACGGCCGCGCTCAACGGACCGGACGAGTGCATCAAGGAGATGCGCGCGATCTATAGGCGCCGCCGCGACGCCTTGGTCGAATCGTTCGGCCGCGCCGGCTGGCAGGTGCCGGCGCCGTCGGCCTCGATGTTTGCCTGGGCGCCGATTCCGGAACCTTTCCGGCCGCTCGGCAGCGTGGAATTTGCAACGATTCTGGTCGAGAAGGCCGGCGTTGCGGTGTCGCCCGGCGCCGGCTTCGGCGAGCATGGCGAGGGCCATGTCCGCATCGCGCTGGTGGAAAACGAGCAGCGTATCCGCCAGGCCGCGCGCAATATCCGGCGCTTTCTTGAAACAGGCCCGGAAATGCTGCACAACGTCGTACCCTTGGCGACGCGGCGTTAATCGGGCGTCGCCTTTACCCTCCACAGGCTGGCGACGTTATGGCTGAGCCGCTCAAAGTCGGGCTTGCCGGACTGGGCACCGTCGGCAGCGCCGTTATCCGTCTCCTGGATGAGGGGCGCGACAAGCTAGTCGCGCGATGCGGCCGGCCGATCGAGGTTGTCGCGCTCTCCGCGCGCTCGCGCGGCAAGAAGCGCGATTTCGACGTCAAAAAGTTTCGCTGGTTCGCCGACCCCGTGGCGCTGGCAGCCGACCCGTCGATCGATGTTCTGGTCGAGGTCATCGGCGGGGAGGGCGATCCGGCCAAACGCGCCATCGAAACCGCGCTCGCGGCCGGCAAGCCGGTCGTGACCGCAAACAAGGCGCTGCTCGCCCGCCACGGCCAGAAGCTTGCGACGCTGGCGGAACGCCACGGCGTCGCGCTCAACTTCGAAGCCGCCGTCGCCGGCGGCATCCCGATCGTCAAGACGCTGCGCGAAGGATTGAACGGCGCCTCGTTCTCGCGCATCTACGGCATCCTCAACGGCACCTGTAACTACATCCTCACCCGCATGGAGCAGGACCGGCTCGCTTTCGACGAATGCCTGCGCGAAGCGCAGCGCCTCGGTTACGCAGAGGCCGACCCGACATTCGACGTCGAAGGTCACGATACCGCGCAGAAGCTCGCGATTTTGGCGAGTCTGGCTTTCGGCACTAGGATCGACCCCGATGCGGTTTATGTGGAAGGCATTTCGTCGATCGCGCTCGCCGATCTCGATGCCGCGGCCGAGCTCGGTTACCGCGTCAAGCTGCTCGGCGTTGCGGTGAAAACGGAAGCCGGTATCGAACAGCGCGTCCATCCGACCATGGTGCCGAAGGACTCCGCCATCGCCCAAGTCATGGGCGTCACCAACGCCGTCACGCTGGACGCCGAAGGCCTGGCGCCGATCACGCTGGTCGGGCCCGGCGCCGGCGGCGCCGCCACGGCCTCGGCCATTATTGCCGATCTTGCCGATATCGCGCGCAGCGTCGTGACGCCGCCGTTCGGCCGGCCGGTGGCGCGCATGACCGCGATCCGCAAGGCGCCGATGCAGCACCACGAAGGCGGCTATTATATCCGGCTGTTGGCGCGCGACCGGCCGGGCACCGCGGCGACCATCGCGCGGCGGCTGGCGCAGCAGAAAATCTCGCTGGAATCGATCGTGCAGCGCCATCCGCCGGGTTCCCGCGGCGCCGCGCAGCCCGGCCGCTCCGGCGAAGCGGTGCCGGTGATCATGATCACCTATGCGACCAGCGAGGATGCCGTGCACAAGGCGCTGGCCGCGGTGCGGCGCGACCGGGTCGTGTCGGGGCGTCCGCAAGTGATCCGTATCGAAAGAGCGTGACCGGAGATTTGCTTCATGCCGCCGAAATCAGGATTTTCGCATCTGGCGCTCGAGCGCGTGCTGTCGCTCGAAATCGCCCGCGTTACCGAACGCGCAGCGGTAGCTGCCGCGCGGTTGCGCGGGCGCGGCGCGGTCAAGGAATCCGATCAGGTCGCAGTGGATGCCATGCGGCGTGAACTCAGCGCCTTGCCCATCGACGGCACGGTCGTCATCGGCGAGGGCGAGATGGACGAGGCGCCGATGCTGTATATCGGCGAAAAAGTCGGCAGCAAGAACGGCCCTAAAATCGATATCGCCGTCGATCCGCTGGAAGGCACGACGTTGTGCGCCAAGAACATGCCGGGCGCCATCGCCACGCTGGCGGTGGCCGAGGAGGGTGCGCTGTTGCACGCGCCGGACATCTATATGGACAAGATTGCGATCGGCGCCGGCTATCCCAGGGGCGTGGTCGATCTCGACGCGCCGGCCGATCAAAACATCATCAATCTGGCGAAAGCCAAAGGCGTCAAACCCGCGGCGATCACCGCAATGATCCTCGACCGGCCGCGCCACGCCGATCTGATCGCCGCGGTGCGCAAGGCCGGCGCCGCGGTGAGCCTGATCACCGACGGCGACGTGGCCGGCGTCATTCATACCGCCGACGCCGAAAAAACCGGCATCGATATCTATCTCGGCATCGGCGGCGCGCCCGAGGGCGTGCTGGCGGCGGCAGCGTTGCGCTGCATCGGCGGCCAGATGCAGACGCGGCTCATCGTCGATACCGACGAGAAACGCGAGCGCATCGCCAAAATGGGTATCAAAGACCCGCGCAAGAAATACCAGATCGAGGACATGGTGAAGGGCGACTGCCTGTTCGCGGCAACCGGCGTCACCGACGGCCCTATGCTGCGCGGCGTTCGCTTCGGCAAGGACGCGATCGAGACCGAGACCGTGGTGATGCGCTCGGCAAGCGGCACTATCAGATGGATCCGTGCCGAGCATCGCAAGCTTGATAAGTTCGAGTAAACGCCTATTTGCAGGCGGTCGGCGGAGGGTCTTGCCGGCCAATTTCGTTCTACAATCGCTGAAATGGCTGAGAATCGCTTTTTCCTTGGCGTCGAAAACTCGGCGACCGGGCGGGCGTGGCGCGACCGGCTTGACGATCGCGGCGCCGCCCGCGCGCTGGCGATTGCGCAGCGCCACGGCTTGCCCGAGCTGTTGGCGCGCATTCTCGCCGGCCGTAACGTCGAGGTCGATGCGGTCGACGCCTTCCTCGATCCGACGATCAAGCATTCGATGCCGGATCCGCTGGTGCTGACCGCCATGAAAGAGGCTGCGGAGCGCATCGCCGATGCCGTCATTCGCGGGGAATCCGTCGCTATTTTCGGCGACTATGACGTCGACGGCGCGACCTCGGCCGCGTTGCTGGCGCGCTATCTGCGCCAATGCGGCCTTGAGCCGATCATCCACATTCCCGATCGCTTATTTGAAGGTTACGGCCCGAACGTCGAAGCCGTGCGCACGCTCTCCGAGCGCGGCGCGACGTTGCTTGTCTGCGTCGATTGCGGCACGACCAGCATCGAGCCGCTGGCGGAAGCGGGGAGGCTCGGTTTCGACACCGTCGTCATCGATCACCATCAGGCCGATGAGGAGTTGCCGCCGGCGCTCGCGATCGTCAATCCGAACCGCCGCGACGATTTGAGCGGGCTCGGCCATCTCGCCGCCGTCGGCCTCACCTTCATGACGGTCGTCGCCGTCAACCGGGTGCTGCGCGGGCGTGGCTTCTGGACGGCGGAGCGGCCGGAGCCCGACCTGTTATTGCTGCTCGACGACGTGGCGCTTGGCACCGTTGCCGACGTGGTGCCGCTCATCGGGCTCAATCGCGCCTTCGTGGCCAAGGGCTTGATCGCGCTGCGCCGGCGCGATCGGGCAGGCCATGTGAGCCTGATGGATGTGGCGCGGCTCAACGGGCCGCCGGAAGCCTGGCACCTCGGTTTTCTGCTCGGGCCGCGCATCAATGCCGGCGGCCGCATCGGCCGGGCCGATCTCGGCGTGAGACTCTTGCTGGAGAACGATCCGATCGAGGCGGCGAAGATCGCCGCCGAGCTCGACCGGCTCAATCAGGAGCGCCAAACCATCGAGCTGGCGATGCTGGCGCAGGCCGAAGCGGAGGCGAGCGCCGCGCTTGGCATCGAAGAGAAAGGTGCGGTCGTGGTGACCGCCGCCGAAGGCTGGCATCCGGGAGTGATGGGGCTCGTCGCCGCGCGGCTGAAGGAGAAATTCGGCCGTCCCGCTTTCGCGATCGCGCTCGAGCCCGGCGGCATCGGCACCGGCTCGGGCCGCTCCATCGTCGGCGTCGATATCGGCCGCGCGGTGCGCCGCGCCGTGACCGAGGGTTTGCTGCTCAAGGGCGGCGGTCATGCCATGGCGGCCGGCGTCACGCTGCGCAAGGGCGGCCTCGCCGAGCTGCGCGCCTTCTTCGAGGCAACGCTGGCGCGCCGAGGTCGATACCGCGCGCCGCGCCGCCGGGCTTCTGATCGACGGCGCCGTGACCGCGGCGGGAGCGGACGCCAACCTCGTGGCCATGCTGGAGCGCGCCGGCCCGTTCGGATCGGGCAATCCGGAGCCGCTCATCGTGCTGCCGGCGCATACGGTGGCGTATGCGGAAGAGGTCGGGCAGGCGCATATGCGGGTGCGGCTGAAATCCGGCGACGGCGCCGGCGTCAACGCCATCGCCTTCCGTGCGGTCGGCGGCAAGCTCGGTGCGGCGCTGCGCAACGCCCGCGGCCAGCGCGTCCATGCCGCCGGCACCGTCGCGCTCGACCGCTGGCAGGGCGAGGAACGCGTCCAGTTCAAGCTCACCGATATCGCGCCGGCGGAGCCGTTCGCGGGGCGAGTTCTGATCACGGTTTCGTCGCGCACCAAACGGCATGGGCGTCGCGCACCATATCGGTCGGCGTGTCGAATGGGCCGAGCGGGCCGAGCTGATCTTTGCCGCTCGGATCGTACAGCCAATACCAGTCGTAGCTGCCGCCGAGCGCGAAATAACGGTGCGCCAGCACCACGAGATCGTCCTTGTATGGGTTGGGACAGAAGCTCAGCACCAACAGATCGTTGGCCGGCATGACAAAGCGCTCGTCGCCGCTTCGCATATCGAGGACGTGGAGTGCGTCCGATGTCGCCCAGCCCGGCGACAGGAAATAAAGCCGGCGGCCATCCGAGCCGAATTGCTTTTGCCGAAAATCGCAGAGCTGATGTTTTGGATCGCCTTTGCGACCACGCAGCACAAGCTTGTCGCCACTGCCGTCCACATTGATCTGGCGCAGCTCGTCCGGCCGCGGCTCTGTGCTGCATTCCTGGCTGGCGTCGTAGTCGTGAAGGGTGCGGCCGCGGCCTTGCCGCGTATACACGACATAGGCGCCGTTCGGCGCCAACACCGGATCGACGTCCATTTCCGATCCGGTGAGCTTGGTCTTGACGCCGTTGCGCTCGAAATAAATGTTGCCGGCGTCGCTATAGACATGCGCCGCCGCGCTCTGCGCCCGGCCTAGACCCGGCAACAGGCTGAGCGGCAATGTCGCCATAACCGCCAAGAAAACCACCCAGAAAATGCGGTGCCGTTTCATCACTTATCCCGGCAAAGCGTTCGATTGTGGACGCGGATGGTCCGATAGCATCTTGGCACGGGCCACCGGAGGCGGCTATCTGTCGCGACCGAGTCACTGTGGATGCATTTAGGGAAGCGAAATGGCCAAGCTCAATCTCTCCGTCGCGGTCGGCGATTACGATCGTACCCGGGCGCTGATCGACGGCAGCGTGCAAATCGACGGCGTCGATCCGGTCTATATGACGCTGGTGCCGGAAGAGATCTTCTTCCGCGCCTTCCGGGCCGCTGAATTCGACATCTGCGAATTGTCGCTGTCGAGCTATACGGTCAAGACGGCGCTGAAGGATTGCCCCTATATCGCCGTGCCGGCCTTCGTCTCGCGCGCCTTCCGCCATACCGCGATCTATGTCCGTAGCGACCGCATCAAGAAGCCGCAAGACTTGAAAGGCCGTAAAGTCGGCGTGCCGGAATATCAGCTCACCGCCAATGTCTGGGCGCGCGCTTTCCTCGAAGACGATTACGGCGTCAAACGCTCGGACATCCATTGGATCCGCGGCGGCATCGAGGAGGCGGGGCGGCCGGAAAAGATCACCGTGAAGCTGCCGCCCGGCGTGCGGCTCGACAATGCCCCGGAGGGCGCAACCATCTCGAAGCTGCTGGAGGCCGGAGAGATCGACGGCTTTATCGCGCCGCGCCCGCCGACACTGGTCGAACAAGGCCATCCACATATCGGCTGGCTGTTTCCCGATCCGACCGCGGTCGCCAAGGACTATTACCAGCGCACCGGTTTCTTCCCGATCATGCATGTGGTGGGCATCCGCCGCGAATTGGCCGAAAAACATTCGTGGCTGCCTGGCGCGGTGCTCAAGGCGTTCGAGCAGGCCAAGGAAGCGGGCCTGCGCAAACTATCGGATACCTCCGCGACCAAGGTGACGCTGCCGTTCGTCGAGGAGCGCTTAAAGGAAGCGCGCAACTTGATGGGTCACGATTTTTGGTCCTACGGTGTCGGGCCGAACCGCAAGGTGCTCGATTATTTTCTCGCTCAGCACCACGCTGAGGGATTGTCGCCACGCCGCGTTTCCGTTGACGAGCTGTTCCACCCGGCGACGTATGAGACGTTCAAGCTGTAGGCATTCCGAACCCGTCATTGCGAGCTGAGCGAAGCAATCCAGTGCGGGGTACGCCTCCAGGTCGTCCTGGATTGTTTCGTCGCTTCGTTCCTCGGAATGACGGCGGGTAACGCTGTTTACGCTTTACTCGGCCTTAGCCTGATGTGAACGTTCTTCTCCTGCGTATAGGCCAGCAATTCCTCGAAGCATTCCTCACGGCCGATGCCGGACTGCTTATAGCCGCCGAACGGCGCGCCGAGGAAATGCTTGGACACTTCGTTGATCCAGATGAAGCCGGCTTGCACCGCGGCCGCGGTGCGGTGCGCGGTGGAAATGTCGTTGGTCCAGATCGAAGCGGTAAGGCCATATTCCACAGCGTTGACCTCTTCGAGCATTTTCTTCTCATCGCTCCATTTGAGCACCGAGAGGACCGGTCCGAAAATCTCCTCGCGCGCGATGCGCATCGTCGGCTGCACATCGGCGAACACCGTAGGCTCGATAAAAAAGCCCTTGGCCAGCGCCGGATCGGATGGCCGGCCGCCGCCGGTGAGAAGCCGCGCGCCCTCCTGTTTGGCGCTGTCGATAAAGCCGAGAATGCGTTCGTACTGCACCTTCGAAATGATCGAGCCCATCGTGGTCGCAGGATCGGTGGCGATGCCCGGCTTGTAGTGCGCGATCTTGGTTTTCACCTTGGCCAACACCGCGTCATAGATTTTCTCGTGGATGAAGGCGCGGCTGGTCGAACCGCAGGATTGCCCGCACCAGGTGAAATTCATGCCGCCGATGACGCCGTCGGCGACTTCGTCCGCATCGGCATCGGGATAGGCGATCAGGGCGTTCTTGCCGCCGAGCTCGAGCATGACGGCTTTAAGCGTATCGGACGCCGCTTTCATCACCGCGCGGCCGGTCGGCACCGAGCCGATGAGCGCGATCATGGCGACGTCAGGATGCGAAGCGAGCGTCGAGCCGGCTTCGCGGCCGCCGGGCACCAGGTTGAACACGCCGGGCGGCAAAATATCGCCGATCAGTTCGGCGAGTCGCAGCGACGACAGCGGCGCCTGTTCCGGCGGCTTCATCACCACGGTGTTGCCGGCGGCGAGCGGCGCACCGGCCTTGCCGGCGCAGAACATGAACGGATGATTGAACGGAATGATGCGGCCGACGACGCCGCGGGGCTCGCGGACCGAGAAATTGACCACACCGGGTCCCATCGGCACCGACGCGCCTTTCATCTCGGTAACCAGCCCGGCGTAGAACTCGATCTGCGCCGCGGCGATGGTGGCGTCCTTGACCATTTCGGCAAAGGGATTGCCGCAATCGGCGGCGTCGATCAGGGCCAATTCTTCGGCGTGGTCGCGCAGCACATTGGCGATGCGCTTGAGCATGCGCGCGCGCTCGAGCGGCGGGGTGTCGCGCCATGCCGGGAACGCAGCCTTGGCCGCTTGCACGGCGGCATCGATATCCGCCGCGCCGCAATCGGCCACCGGCCCGAGCGACTCGCCGGTGCCCGGATTGATGGCGTCGGCGGCGCGTCCGGATTTTGCCTTATGCCATTTGCCGCCATAGAAGGCGTCGCGATGCTGCGGCAGATTGAGCGTCTGTGCTTTCAAGTTTTTCGGCTGAACCGCTTCGTTCATGATGGTCTCCCGGTACGCGAGTTGTTCTAGCTTCCGGCGCGCGTCATTGCCGCCGTCATCACCGCCGTGTAGCCCGGCTCGACGCGCACATCGACGACCGCGACCCCACCCGCGTCCACCGCGGCGATCGCTTTCTCCAGAACGCCCGCAAGCTCGGCCGACTTGGTGACCGGGCCGAAACCGACCGCGCCTTGGGCGCGGCCCATGGCGGCGAGATCGACTTCGGGGTCGGACATGCGCTGGCCGATCCACTTGTTCTCCACGGGGCGATTGCGCGCGCGCGCCATGCGTTCCTGGTGCAGTTCGTCGTTGTAGAACGAGCGGTTATTGGCGAGCACGAAGAGGAGCGGGATCTTGTAATGCACCGCGGTCCACACCGCGGTCACGCCCATCAGGAAATCGCCGTCGCCGCAAATCGCGATCGGCAGCCGTCCGGTGCCTTTGAGCGCCAGCGCCGCGCCGACCGAAATGCCCGGACCGCCGCCGACGCCGCCGCCGCCGTCGGAGCCGACATAGTCGAGCGGATGACGGAAGGTGATCCAGCTATCGTCCCATGACAGCGGCAGATGGGTATAGGTCACCGACCGGTCGCCCAAGACTTTGCGCAGCGCCCGTGCGATATGCTCGTTGGTGAAGCCGGTCGGCTCCTTGTCGGAGACCTTGCGCGGGCTTGGCATAACGTGCGGCTTGGCGCTCTTGCCGACTTCCTTGACCAGTTCGGGCACCACGAGGTCGGGATCGGCCGAGAGCAGAATATCGACCGGCGGCAGCGCCTGATGGTCCATGCTCCAGCCATTGTGGATGCGGTGGTCGAGCGAAACCTGAATCACTTTGACCGAGGGCGACGGGCCGAAACTGCGCAGCGCGCCGGCGAGATCGACCCAATCGAGGCTGAGCACGACATCGACGTTCTTCAGGCCTTCGACGCTTTCCGGATTGATGGCGCGCGGCGAGCCGACATAGAGCGGATGATCGCTCGGGAACGTCGCGCCGATTTTCAGGTCGGTGACGACGCGGGCATTGAGCGCTTCGGCGAGCGCCACGCGGGCGTTCCACGCCGCTTCGTCCCGCGAAGCGCGGCCGGCCAGGATCAAAACCTGCTTGGCGTTTTTTAGGACAGTGGCGGCCTCGCGCACGAGCTCGGCCGGGGCGGCGGTCGAAACGGCCGGCATATAGCGCGCCACATCGATCGGAGGCAGCTGCTCGGAGACTTTGCCTTCCTGCAGCTCGGCGTCGAAATTGATATAGACCGGGCCCTGCGGCACGGTATTGGCGATCCAGGTGCCGCGCAGGATCGCTTCGCGCGCGGCGCCCGGCGAGGCCGGCTGATCGTCCCATTTTGTATAGTCGCGGATGAGGGCGCCCTGATCGCGCGCAGTATGAATCCAGTCGATCCATGGCCGGCGCTTGGCCGCATCCACCGGGCCGGTGGCACCGAGCACAATGACCGGCATGCGGTCGCACCAGGCGTTGAACATCGCCATGGAGGCGTGCATCAGCCCGACATTCGAATGCACGGCAGTGACCATCGCCTTGCCGGTCACCTTGGCGTAGCCATGGGCGATGGCGACGGCGGCTTCCTCATGCAGGCACAGCAGCATTTGCGGCTTGGTATTGCCGAGATAATTGACAATTGAATCATGCAGGCCGCGATAGCTCGCGCCGGGGGTGAGCGCGATATAGGGAATATCGAGCGAGCGCAGCGCATCGGCGATCACGTCCGAGCCGAAACCGGGCGCATTGGCGCCGGCCGGCGTCGGCCGTTCGATCTTGCCGACGGTCGGGTCGGCATCGGTGGTGGCGCGTGCGGTTGCGGACTGTGACGGCGTCATGGCGGGCATTTCCTCAAAGGTTTCAGGTTGGGGCTGATCGTCCCCATCCAACCTGATCGCGAAGCGTGGCGCAACCGGGCGAACCGGCTCACGCGGGCATAGCCGGCATCCGATACGGTGCGGGCTGCGCTCCGGCCGTTGCCGCACCATCCCTTCTAATGGGCGGCCTGGACCACCACCGGCTGCCCCAATTTTTCAGCCAGGGTGTCCAAGCTCGCGGCAAAACTGTCGACGTCGAAATGCAACGGATCGTCGTGGCCGTTGGGAATGTCGGCGTCGATGGCGGCATGGAAGGCGGGAACGAGCCATTTGCCTTTGCGCACACCGGCGATGGTGTAGAGGAGCGCCAGCCGGTCATATTGTGCTGGCGTAAAGGCGGGGTCGGGCGTTTGCGCATCGTTGCGCCAGCCGCGGCCGGGGGCGCTTTTACGCGGCTGCACCATTTCATTATGCACAAACAGGCCTTGCAGCGCGCCGCCGAATTCGGCGGCCTGCTCGAACTTGGTTTCGCGCCAGGGCACCGCGTAGTCGTGCGCCAACAGCATCTCGCCGATGCGATTGATGAAGACGTGCGCCCGCCCCCAACCGTCGGAACAGGCGTAGTCGGCGAGATTTTCGTAGTGCGGGTCGGTGTCGATGTCGTCAGGGAAGGCGCGGTGGCCGTAATTCGGCCCGCTGGTATCGTGGATCACGAAATAGCGTGCCGTCGGGGAATCCGGATCGTTGTCGTGGGCGCGCGACAAGGGTTCTCCGAGATGCGCGGCAAAATCGGTTTCGAGGTTTTGGTTCGACAGATAAGCCGCCAGCACTTCGCGCGTCGGCAAACCGTTGGCTTGACCGATCCGGCTCGCGAGTGCCGGCGGCAGGGACGTCAACGGCGGCCCGAGATTGCGCGTCGCATCCATGCCGCGCATCAAACACATGGCCTGCTCGACCGGCGTTCCGGCGTAACTCAAAGTCTCCGGATTGAAGGCGCAGGCGCCCATGTCTTTGACAAAAAACGGCTCACGAAAATGATGGGGTTTGCAATCGTTGCCGAAGGCGGCTTGCGGCGAACCAAGCCATAGCGCGCCGGAAATGCCGGTGGCGAGAAGACCGATCGTGACGGCAGCGCGCACGGGTCAAATCCCGAATTCGAGATGCGCTACTATCGCCAGGATCGGGCGCACTGCCAAGCGGGGAAGTGGCACCCCGGGGTCGCATCGTAATGAACAAACATTCAGAAAAGTTCGGGACTCGGCGCGAATGACCTAACAGTCATAGATTGAAATACCGAGCGCCCGCGCGGCAGAAATTAAGCGCGCGTCGAAACTCGCCAGCAAAATCTCACTCCGTCGGCTGCGCAGGAATTCCATCGATGCGAGATGCAGCGCATCGAGAGTGCGAACCGGGACGGCAAACGGCTCAAGCGCCCTCGCGAGCACGACGGCTGTCAACTCAATGAAGTCGACGCCACCGAGAATGATTTTGGCCTCCGCGCCATGAGACGCCGCAAGATGCCGGGCATTGATTCGTGTCCAGACTTCATATTCGAGCAACCGGCTGGATATCAGCGGCTGCTGCCACGCGGCATGAGGCAGCGTGCGATGCTCGGTGAAAAGTTGAGCGAGTACGACGGAGCTGTCGAGATAGATCACCGATCGGCCCGATCTTGATCGAGCTCCCCAAGGAGTTGATCTAACGTCATAATAGGTTTGCGCGGCGGCGGTCCTGCGCCGGGCTGAGAGGTTGGCGTCAACCAACCCTCGCGTATGCCCTCCGCGCGAAATTCATCGTGGGAAATGGTGCGATGGCCGGGCTGCGGTGGCACAATTTCGGCCACCACGCGGTCGCGGTCGGTAACGAGCACGGTCTCACCGGCCGCAGCCAAGCGAACGTATTCGCTGAGCCTGTTTTTCAGGACTTTGAGGCCGACCGAGCGCATGACGAAAAGTAGCTTCCAGAAGCTACTTTGTCAAATCGAGCCCGCCAAATAGGCAGCGTCAAAATCAATCCTTCGCGCGCTCGACGTAGCTGCCGTCCGCCGTCATCACCACGATGCGGGTACCGGTAGTGACGAAGGAAGGCACCATGGTGCGCACGCCGTTCGACAGCATCGCCGGCTTGTAGGACGAGGCCGCGGTCTGGCTCTTGATGGTCGGTTCGGTATCGACCACTTCGAGCGTCGCCTTCGGCGGCAGCTCGATGGAGACCGGCGTGCCTTCGTGGAGGCTGATCGTCACCTCCATTTCGGGCTGCAAATACGCGGCCTGGTCGCCGATAATGTCGGCCGGCAGAGCGACCTGGTCGTAGCTTTCCATGTTCATGAAATGATAGCCGTCGCTGTCCTGATACATATATTGGTGCTTGCGATCCTCGACGAAGGCGCGCTCGACCTGATCGGTGGTCTTGTAGCGAAGCGCGACCTTCACGCCGTCGGCAATCCGGCGCACATCCATTTGCGTGACCGGCGTGCCCTTGCCGGGATGGATGCTCTCGACAGTCACAATGACTCCGAGTTTGCCGTCGATTTCGACAATATTGCCCTTCCGCAACGAGCTGGCGATGACTTTCACGGTTTCCTCAATGGTAATAAGCGCGATTCGCGGCGCACCATAACGATCCTGAGCCAGACCGCTAGTTATTTCCTTAAACCCGCATAGACAAGGTTATGCCGACCGTTCCGCCCGATTCCTCGCCCTTCTGGGCACCGCATGTTTATGCCGACCGCCGGCCGCTGCTGCGGGCGCGGGGCCGGATCGTTGCGGCGCTGCGGGCATGGTTTGGGCAGGCCGATTTTGTCGAAGTGGATACCGCGGCCCTGCAGGTGTCGCCCGGCAACGAGATTCACCTGCATGCCATCGGCGCTACGCTTCACGCTGCCGATGGCACCGCGTCACCGCGCTACTTACGCACCTCGCCGGAATTTGCCTGCAAGAAACTCCTTGCCGCCGGCGAGCGCCGCATTGTCGAATTCGCCCATGTGTTCCGCGATCGCGAGCGCGGCGCGCTGCATCATCCCGAATTCACGCTGGTCGAGTGGTATCGCGCCGGCGAACCCTATGCGGCGCTGATGGCGGATTGCGCGGCCATCCTTGCCACCGCGGCGCGCGCGGCACAGGCGCGGCAGCTCACTTTTCGCGGCCGTTCGGCCGACGCCTTTGCCGAGCCGGAGCGGCTTTCCGTGGCGGAGGCTTTTGCGCGCTTCGCCGGGATCGATCTGTTGGCGACGCTTGCAAGCGGCGAACCGGACGGCGCGCTGTTTGCCGAAGCCGCGCGAACAGCCGGCATCCGCCTCGCCGACGACGACACCTGGGGCGATATTTTCAGCCGCGTCCTGGTCGAGCGCATCGAACCCAATCTCGGCATCGGCCGCGCCACCATTCTCGACCGCTATCCGACGGCGCTCTCGGCGTTGGCGCGCCCGACCTCCGACCCCCGCGTCGCCGAGCGCTTCGAGCTTTACGCCTGCGGCGTCGAGCTTGCCAACGGCTTCGGCGAACTCACCGATGCCGCCGAGCAGCGCCGCCGCCTCGACGCGCAGATGGCCGAACGGCAACGCATTTACGGCGAGCGCTATCCGATCGACGAGGATTTTATTGCCGCGCTCCCGCACATGCCGCAAGCCTCGGGCATCGCGCTCGGGCTCGATCGCCTGGTGATGCTCGTGACCGGCGCTTCGCGGATCGAGCAAGTGCTCTGGACGCCCATTCAGGAGTAAGTGGAATGACAGCGATACGCACGGTATCGGGCGTCGCCGCCGCAGGATTGGTGCGCGACGATCGGCTTGCCGACCTGGAAAAGGTCGCCGCGCGCTATGCGGTTGCGATCACGCCGGCGATTGCGGATTTGATCGACCCGTCCGATGCGGAGGATCCGATTGCGCGGCAATTCGTTCCCGACCCCCGCGAGCTTGACGTTGCGCCGCATGAGAATGCCGATCCCATCGGCGATCGCGCCCATGCCCCGGTCGAAGGCGTCGTGCACCGCTATCCCGACCGCGTGCTGCTCAAGCTCGTCAGCGCCTGCGCGGTGTATTGCCGTTTCTGTTTCCGCCGCGAAATGGTCGGGCCGGGGCGGGGAGGGCTGTCGCGCAACGCGCTCGCCGCCGCGCTCGATTACATCCGCGCCATGCCGGACATCTGGGAAGTTATCCTCACCGGCGGCGACCCGCTTATTGTTTCGGCGCGGCGGTTGCGGGAGGTGGTGGCGCAGCTCGCGGCGATCGACCACGTCAAGGTGATCCGCGTGCACACCAGGCTCCCGATCGCGGCGCCGGAGCGCATCACGGCGGCGCTGGTGCGGGCGTTACGCAGCGACACGGCGACGTTCGTCGTCCTGCATGCCAATCATCCGCGCGAATTGACGCCGGCGGTGCGCGCGGCCATCGCCCGCTTCGTCGATGCCGGGATTCCCATGCTCAGCCAGTCGGTGCTTCTTCGCGGCGTCAATGACGAGGTCGCCACGCTCGGCGCGCTGATGCGGGCTTTGGTCGAATGCCGCGTCAAGCCTTACTACCTGCATCACGCCGATCTGGCGCCAGGGACATCGCATTTACGGACGACGATCGCGGAAGGCCAAGGCTTGCTTCGCGCGCTGCACGGGCGCTACTCCGGGCTGTGCCAGCCGGCTTATGTTCTCGATATTCCCGGCGGCCACGGCAAATCGCCGATCGGCCCGAGTTATTTGAGCGCGGACGCTTCGTCGGTCGAGGATTTCAACGGGCGGCGGCACGTCTACCCGCCCGCCGCGCCGGGCGGTTAAGCGGCTTGCGCAAAGAACACCGCGGTCTCGAACTGATAGCCGCAGGCCTCGCACGACCAGGTGTGGCGCACGCAGCGATCGTTGAGATATTCGGACCAGTTCGGAGCCAGCAGCCATTCGCTGCATTGCGGGCAATTGTTCTTGCTGTAAGTGGCCAAACGGGCTTGCGTGTCTGTTCGCCGGGCTTGCGTGTCGGTTCGCGGAGCCATGATCCTTCCTCCCTGATCATTCCCTCACCGGTGGATCAGGTCTAGAAGCACTCTGTGGCCTCGCCGTGACGGATGTGGGTCGCCGGCGTGAAGGAGGCGGGGAAAAATTCCGGTAGCTGTGCAACAATTGAGTGAAATTGAAATTGTGCGGCGCAACAGCCGCTGGAACTTGCCGTTTCGGCTTGCGTTGAGAGCCAGCAGCAGAAACGCACGAGCTTTCCATGCGGGCGCGGCGTATCGAACAAACGACACTCACGGTTTTCGTGATCGCGGCCTGTGCATTTCGTCGCCGCCTACGTGGCGGTTGCACATGCGCAAAATCCGTCAAGCTCGCTGACCATTCCCCAGCAGACCGAGGCGCCGGTCTCTCCGACAATTCCCAGAACGCTGCCGGGGACGGTTCCAGTCGCGCGATCGTGAGCAGCTTCTGACCCAATAAGGTATCCCGATACGAAAAGTGGACGCTAGTTCATTTGCCGGCCACCGGCACTCCACGTCAGCGCGCCCAACCGTAGCGACATAGCGTTCAAGGGACTCTCCGCGGCGGACGCCGATATTGAAGGAGGTTGCCATGAAGTCGCTTTCCAGAAAATCACGCGTCACCCAGTCTCTTGTGCGTACCACAATTATTGTCGCCTCGCTGGCGCTGGCCGGCAATGCGTTCGCGGCCAATGCCGGCCACGTTGCGGCAAAGGCCCCGGCCACCGCGCATCACGTGGTCCACCATGTCGCGGCGGCCAAACACCCTCAGTTCACGCAACGGCAATTCGATCTTCCGGATTTCATTGCGGCCGCATTCGGCGGGTTTGCGGTGCCACTCGTAACCCACGGATCGCGGGCTGCCGGCACACATGCCACAGCTGCGTCCAGCGACGACAATTCGCAGGTGTTTGATACAAGTCCGGCAGCGGTCGAGGTCGATAACAGTCAGTCACAGGCGGCCATTGACGCGTCGGACCAAGCCATGCAGGAGGAAGACCAGTCGCTGCAGGACATGAATGCCAGCAATGCGGCGGCCGAAGCGCAAAACGATGCGGCAAACGCCGCGACGCAGCAATACTTGATCAACAACGGAATGTAAGTCGCGCGCGTAGGGTGAGACGAGGGCGCCGGCTTTAAGTCGCGCCCTCTTCTGTTCTCGGCGATGTGCCAAGCTATGCCGGGAAGCGTGTGGCGATTTCGCTCAGCGGCGGCCGCGGGCGGTCTTCCGGCGGCCCAGGCGGCCGCCCGATATGGACGAAACCGGCGATCTTCTCGTGCGGCGCAAGCCCGAGCGCATCGAGCACGTTGCGGTCGTACGCATACCACTCGGTGATCCAGCTCGCGCCATAGCCGAGCGCATGCGCCGCCAAAACGAGGTTCATCGCAGCCGCGCCGGCGGACAGGACCTGCTCCCATTCCGGAATTTTTACGTGCGGCGCAGCGCGGCTTACCACCGCCACGACCAACGGCGCCCGCGCCAGCCGCTGGCGCTCGGCCTCGGCCTGCTCGGGCTTGGCGTCCGGATATTTGGCGCGGAACGCGGCGACAATGGCGTCGCCGGCGGCCAATCGCGCGTCGCCTTCGAACACGATGAAGCGCCACGGCGCAAGCTTGCCGTGATCGGGCACCCGCGACGCGACCGTCAAAAGCGTGTCGAGCTCGGCCGCCGACGGGGCGGGCCCCGCAAGTTCGCCGGCCTTGAACGAACGGCGGGTGGTCAAAAGCTTTAATGCGTCGGACATGGCCGTGACGTTTTGCGGGATGACGCTTTGGTCGTAACCAAGCTGAAGTGGCGCGCCCTACGGGACTCGAACCCGTGTTACCGCCGTGAAAGGGCGATGTCCTGGACCGCTAGACGAAGGGCGCGTGGTCGAGCGCAAGCCGCTCGGTTAAAGGCGGGCGGAGATATAGAGAGATTTGGCGGAGCCGGCAAGAAAGCGGGAGAAGCCTACCATTTGCCGACATTGGGCATCGACAGCCAGGGTTCCTTGGGTGGCAGCGGCGAGCCTTTTTGCAGAAGCTCGATTGAATGTTTATCCGGGGAGCGGACAAACGCCATATTGCCGTCGCGCGGCGGGCGATTGATGGTCACGCCGGCCTTCATCAAGCGCTCGCAGAGCGCATAGATGTCGTCGACCTCATAGGCGAGGTGGCCGAAATAGCGCGCCTCGCCGTAGTCCTCGCTGTCCCAATTATAGGTCAATTCGACAAGCGGCGCCGCCCGGCCTGCCGGCCCCTTGGCGATCTGGCCCTCGTCCTCGGGCGCGCCGAGAAAAACCAGCGTGAATTTGGCCTTCTCGTCTTCCCGGCGGCGGACTTCTTTCAAGCCGAGCTTGTTGCAATAGAAATCGAGCGCGTCGTCGAGATTGCGCACGCGCAGCATAGTGTGCAGATACCGCATAATAAAACCTCCGCTAAATGGCGGTGAATTGGAACCAAGCCTTTAATGTAGGATGACGCGCGGCGGCTATGAAGCGTGGTTTTGACGAATGATCGTTTCCAATCTCGATGGCGCTACCGAACGGCTGCGCGACATGGTCGGGGAGGCTCGCGCGGTGGTGCCGTTCACCGGGGCCGGCATATCGACCGAGTCCGGCATCCCCGATTTTCGCTCCCCGGGCGGGCTTTGGACCAAGTACCGGCCGATTCCCTTCGATGAGTTCCTCGGCAGCCAGGAGGCGCGCAATGAAATCATGGCGGCGACGCTTCGCCATGGAGGACAAATTCGGCGGCGCCCGGCCGAGCCGCGGCCACCAGGCGCTCGCCAGCCTCTATCGCAGCGGCAAGGTGCCCGGCGTGATCACGCAGAACATCGACAATCTACACCAAGCCTCCGGAATTGCCATGGAAGATGTGGTCGAACTGCACGGCAATACGACCTACGCGACCTGTCTCGATTGCAGCCAGCGGTACGAACTGCCTTGGGTGCGCGGACGGATGGAGGCTGGCAATGGTTGCGCGCCGGATTGCCCGGCCTGCGGCGGCTTCATCAAGACCGCCACGGTTTCGTTCGGCCAAGCGATGCCCGATGCGGCAATGCGGCGCGCCCAGGAGCTGACGCAGTCCTGCGACCTGTTCCTGGCCATCGGCTCCTCGCTCGTGGTGTGGCCGGCTGCCGGCTTCCCATTGATGGCAAAGCGTAACGGCGCGCGCCTCGTCATCCTCAATCGCGAACCGACCGAGTTCGACGACCTCGCCGACCTCGTTCTGCACCAGGATATTGGCACCGTTCTCGAACCCCTGATCGTGCACTGAATAAAATCCGCTTTGTGCACAGGCCGTGACGCTTTTGCGCCAGTGTTGCATTTTTACCCTTTCGCCTCGGGTTGCCGGTGTTATCCTCGATTCAAGAGATTCGCGATGCGCCCGCGGGGCGCCAGCAGAGAAGCGGCGGCCACGGCGTCATGGCGTCGGACGGGATCGAATCAAAAACCTCTAAAGCGGGCCTCGGCCCTGACGTTGCGCTTCCCGATGACGGGACGCACGTCATCGAGGTCGCGGGCGTCATCAAGTGGTTTGACGTCGCCAAGGGCTATGGCTTTATCGTGCCGGACAACGGCATGGGTGACGTGCTGTTGCACGTCACGTGCCTGCGCCGCGACGGTTTTCAAACCGCCTATGAGGGCGCCCGCGTCGTCTGCGAGGTTTTGACGGGACCCAAGGGCTTGCAAGCGTTCCGGCTGCTGTCGATGGACGAATCGACGGCGATCCACCCGGCCCAGATGCCGCCGCCGCGAACTCATGTTACCGTGACGCCCACCAGCGGTCTCGAACGGGCACAGGTCAAATGGTTCAATCGGTTGCGCGGCTTCGGCTTCGTCACGCGGGGAGAGGGGACGCCGGATATCTTCGTCCATATGGAGACACTGCGCCGGTTCGGCATGACCGAACTGCGCCCCGGCCAGTTCGTGCTGGTCCGCTTCGGGCCCGGACCCAAGGGGCTGATGGCGGCGGAAGTCCGTCCCGAAGGCGGCTCGCTCGGTCCGTCCTCACATTAGCGGCGCGCGTTGCCGGTCGCGCCAGGGGGTTTACGCAGGCCCTCGCGCTTGCGGCCATCCTGTTCATCACCGGTTGCGCGCTGCCGGCGGCACAGACCTCAGCCAGCGCCGCCGCACAAGACACGATCGAGATCGTCACCAGTTCCGGGGTGCACGCATTCTCCGTCGAGCTTGCCACCAATGACGCCGAACGGGCGCTCGGCCTGATGTTCCGCAAATCGCTGCCGGAAGGTCACGGCATGCTGTTCGATTTCAAGACCGACCAGCCGGTGCAGTTCTGGATGCACAACACCTACATTTCGCTCGACATGATCTTCATCCGCGGCGACGGACGCATTTTGCGCATCGCGCAGGATGCCAAGCCGATGTCCGATGACCTCATTCCATCCGGAGGTCCGGTGCGCGCCGTGCTGGAAGTGATCGCCGGCACCGCCCGCAAATTCAACATCGTGCCGGGCGACCGCGTCACCGGCTCGATTTTCGCCGGCCGCTGAGCGGAGGCAAACGGATTTGCTCGGCTTGCTGGCGGCAGGCGAAACGGCTATCCAGTGCCGCACCGGGCGGGGTATAGCGCAGCCTGGTAGCGCGGCAGTTTTGGGTACTGCAGGTCGCAGGTTCAAATCCTGCTGCCCCGACCACCCGCTTCGCCTTAGGGGTGATTATGCTCGCTTTGACCGGCCGAAGGGTCGCGCAAGGGACCGTCAATGACCGCTCGCATTTATAAACCGGCCCGCACCGCCATGCAGTCCGGCGCGGCCAAGACCAAGGAATGGGTGCTGGATTACGAGCCGGAGCAGCCGCGCGCCATCGAACCCTTGATGGGCTGGACCAGCTCGGGCGACATGAAGCAGCAGCTGCGGCTTGCCTTCGACACCAGGGAAGAGGCCGTCGCCTATTGCGAGCGCAACGGCATTGCCTACGAATTGTTCGAGAGCGTGCCGCACAAGCAGCCCCGTCTCTCCTATTCCGACAATTTCGCTTACACCCGGCGCGGCGCCTGGACTCACTAAGCCGTCACGCCGGCCGCTCTTGCGGTGCGCGCCGGCTCGGCGCGCCCGCGCACCTGCGACCCGGCGCGCTGGCGCAATAGCGAGGCGAAGCGATCCTCCGGCATCGGCTGGCCGAGCAAGAAGCCTTGGCCGTAGTCGCAGCCCATACTGATCAAAGCGAGCGCATCCGACGCCTTTTCGATGCCGATCGCCACCGCAACGCTGCCGAAATTATGGGCGAGGTCGATCACCGTCTTGCACAAGGGCGCGTTGACCTTGTCGGAGCCGCAGTCGGTGACGAAAGCACGGTCGAGCTTGAGCTCGGCGAACGGCAGATCTTTGAGCCGGACCAACGAGGAATAGCCACGACCGAAATCGTCGATTGCAAGCTGGACGTTGAGGTGCTGCAGGCGTTTGGTGAAGTCATTGGCCAGCGCGAGATCGGTGACGATCTGCTCTTCGGTAACGTCGATGATCAGGCCCGGCCACTTCTCAAAACGCGACCGAAAGGGCTGCACGATGCCGGCGACGTCGATCTTGACCAAGGCGTTGACGGCGATATTGACCGCCATGCGCAGATTGACCCCAAGCTTGGCGAAGCCGAGAGCGGCGGTCAGCGACCGCTCAAGACCGAGCTCGGCCAAAGCGATCAGGCTCGCCTCCTTGGCGCCGGGCATGAATGCGCTCGGCGTCAGGACGCCGTCGCTTGGATGGCGCGCACGTGCAAAGGCTTCGGCGCCCACCAGTTGCTTTTTGCGCAGATCGATTTTGGGCTGATACCAGAATTCGATCCAGCCCTTCGTCAGAGCCTCCTGGAGATCGATGCGCCCGGCGATCGTCGGTGGTTGACCGAGTTTCAAATCGGCCAGCACTTTCATGATGGCATTGGTCTCGAACGGCTTGCGCAAGACCGGCAGCATTTGCAGGCGTTGTTGGTCGCCGATGCTCTTGACATGCGCCAACACCGCCGAGCCCCGGCTCGACATCAGCTGCACCGGTCCCCGATAGGTCGCTGCGCCGAGCGCGACCACGCAGGCAATCGCTTCGGCGGATTCCAGAGGAATATCGAGGAAAATCAGATCCGGCGGCCGGCGCGCGAGCGCCTGACGCAATCCTTGACCGTCGGCAAATTCCTCGGTGTCGATGCCGGCGCCGTGCAGGATGAGCGAAAGAAAATGCCGAATGCTCCCGTCGCCGTCGATGACGTAGCAAAGCGGCGTGCGCGCCTCCGCGCTCTCGGTGGCAAAGCCGGCAACGGCTGCCGGTGATTGCGCCGGTTTCGCTGTAGTCGCGCTCGCTTGGGCCATCATCGGTGCGACCGCCGGGGCCGCGTTGGGACATCCTTAACGGGATGCGGCATCATTGATCTAAATCATTAACTTGCGGTTTCGGTCATTCCGCACTGCGGCATGGCGGTTGGCGTGGATGAAGTAGATATCCATGATTTGTCTGTGGAAAGAGCGCGGCCGAAACCCTCGCGGATGCGATAGATTGCGAGGGCTGTTTCAAGTCGACGAGCTTCGGAACCGGTTCACATGATCAAGGTCAGACGCCTCGGGCATGCCACGCTGACGACGCCGGATATCGAGCGGCAGCTTGCCTATTACATCGACATTGTCGGCCTCAGCCTGGTCGAGCGGGGCAAAGATCGCGCCTTTCTCGCCACCAAGCTCGGCCTTGAGGCGATCGCGCTCGAGCCGGGAACCGGCAACGCGCTGTCGCGGCTTGCGCTTCAGGTGGCGCCGGATACCGATTTGGGCGAGGTCGAACGCGGCCTCGGCGACGACGGCGTGAAATGCGAACGGCGAAGCGGCATATCGCCGGGGATTGCCGAGGCGGTGGTCTTCACCGATCCGAAGGGAACGCTGGTCGAGATTTTCGCCGGCTACGATTTTGCCAAGGACGACGGCAAGCAGGCCGGTGTCATGCCGCTCAAGCTTGGCCACGTCGCCTACCGCGTCGACGACGTGAAGCGCACCGTAAAATTCTATTGCGACGTGCTCGGCTTCCGTGTCTCCGACTGGCATGCCGACCATTTCGCCTTTCTGCGGTGCAATACCGACCACCACACCGTGAACTTCGTTTACGACGCCGTGCCGCAGCTTCACCATATCGCCTTCGAGGTGAAGGACTGGGCGGAAATCCAGCGTGCGGCGGAAATGCTGGCGCGGCACGATATCCGTCTGGTCTGGGGACCCGGGCGCCATATCATCGGCCATAACATTGCGATCTATCATCGCAACGCCGACAAGGTGCGCGTCGAGTTCTTCTGCGAGATGGATCAGATGAAGGACGAGACGCTCGGCTATTTCGATCCGCGGCCGTGGCACCAGGACCGGCCGCAACGGCCGAAAGTGTGGCCGGAAGGCACGCTTCGCAACTATTGGGGTTTTGGCTCGGAGGCGGTCATTCCCGGCTACCAAACGATCGAGTAGCGGTCTTCGCTCTCATCTGCGCGGTCCATCGTGTCACGAGGCCGTGACCGCGCCGCGATGAGCTGTGGCGGCAAATGTGATTGGCGCGTGTTGACGATGATACTTAACTCATCGTTCGGCACCGGCGCGTTGCTGGATTCGCGGGGAGGGAACGATGGCAAGTAAGAGATCGACGAGCGCTTTGATTGCGGGAGCGTTGCTTCTTGCGCCGCTCATGATGCTGGCGTCCGGCCACTCCCGGGCCGCGGAGCCGGCCGTCGCCATTCCGCCGCCTGCGGTTGATGAATCCGCGCCGGCCGGCGGCTCGCAAACCGTGGTGCTGGCCGGCGGCTGCTTCTGGGGCATGCAGGCGGTCTACGAGCATACCAAGGGCGTCACGCTGGCAGTCTCGGGATATTCCGGCGGCTCCAAGGAAACCGCGCATTACCAAATGGTCGGAACGGAGCGCACCGGGCATGCCGAATCTGTCTCCGTGACTTACGACCCACGGCAGATTTCGCTTGGCAAAATCCTGCAGATCTATTTCTCCGTCGCGCACAATCCGACCGAGCTCAACTACCAGGGACCCGACAGCGGGACTTCCTATCGATCCGCCATCTTCTATGCCAATGACGAGCAGAAACGGATCGCCGCGGCCTATATCGACCAACTCGACAAGGCGCATGCCTTCTCAGCGCCAATCGTGACCAAGCTCGAGCCGCTGACGGGCTTCTATCCGGCTGAGGACTATCATCAGGATTTTGCGGTGGTTCACCCGAGCTATCCCTACATCGTCTTTAACGACCTGCCCAAGGTCGACGAATCTTAAGCGCATGTTCCCGGACTATTATCGTGCCACGCCGGTTACCGTCATGGCGTCGAGCAAGCCCACGCAGTAGCCGCTTCGGGCGTGACGCGAGCTGGCCGCGGTTTATTCGTCCGCTGCAGTGCATCAAAATTGACGCAATGGGGGTGTGTGTAACGGCCTCGGCGCTAGCCATGCGGCAAGCTCTGCGTATATCCTCGCGGCAGGAGGCGGGCTTTCAACTCGCTTCCGTAGAACAAGTGAACCCGGGGGAGGTACGCCATGGCTACGGCAACGACATATGGGACACTGCCCGAAGCCGAGCATAGTGCTCAGCTGCGCAAGGCGGTGATCGCTTCGACGGTCGGCACCGCGATCGAGTGGTACGATTTTTTCCTCTACGGCACCGCGGCCGGCCTCGTCTTCGGCAAGCTTTACTTCCCCAATCAGGATCCGCTGTCGGCAACGCTTCTGGCGTTCGGCACCTATTTCATCGGCTTCGCGGCTCGACCCGTCGGCGCCGCCATTTTCGGCCATTACGGCGACCGCATCGGCCGCAAAGCGACCCTGATCGCAACACTGTTGTGCATGGGGCTCGCGACCTTCGCCATCGCCTTTGTGCCGACCTATGACTCGATCGGGATTTGGGGTGCCGTCCTTCTGACCGTTCTGCGTGCGATCCAAGGCATCGGCGTCGGTGGCGAATGGGGCGGCTCGATACTTCTTTCCATGGAATGGTCGCGCACCCGTGGTCAGCGAGGCCTCGTTGCGTCATGGCCGCAATTCGGCGTTCCTTGCGGTCTTCTGCTTTCGACCTTGGCAGTGATTGTCTTCAGCTCCTGGGCTGGTGCCGATTTCGTGACCTGGGGCTGGCGCATTCCATTTGCCTTGTCGATCGTCCTGGTCGGCATCGGGCTGTGGATCAGGCTCGGCATCCTCGAGACCCCGGTATTCCAGAATCTGCTCGATACCAATAAAATCGAGAAGACGCCGATCCTCGAAGTCATCAGAAAGCAGCCCAAGGAAATCATCCTCTCGGCATTGCTGCGGATGTCCGAGCAGGCGCCGTTCTACGTCTTCACCGCATTCGTTTTCGCCTACACCGTCGGCACATTGAAAATGGATCGGAACTTCATCCTTACCGCCGTGATTGTCGCGGCGTGTGTGTCGTTCTTCACCATTCCGCTCGCCGGCCATATCTCCGATAAGATCGGCCGCAAGAACATGTATCTGATCGGCGTCGTGGCGATGGGCCTGTTCGGCTTCCTGTATTTCGGCATGGTCGATACCGCGGTTCCGTCCGCGGTGTTCATCGCTATCGTGTTGTCGCTCATACCGCACGATATGCAATACGGCCCGCAGGCGGCGCTGATCGCGGAATCGTTTCCCCCGAACCTGCGCTATAGCGGTTCGTCGCTCGGCTATCAGCTCGCCTCGATCATCGCCGGCGGGCCGGCGCCGATCATCGCCACGGCTCTGTTTGCCGCCTACCACACGGGCTATGCGATCGCGATCTATATCGCCGCCTGCGCGGTCATCAGCCTGATATCGGCCGGTTTGATGCCGGACTACACCGGCAAGGATATTTCGGCCGAGGCTTACGCCGAAGAGTAAAGTTAGCGGTACAATGCCGAGGCGGCGGCAACGCTCGCTTCGGCGCTGACCTAAGGGCCCGCTTTCGGTACATGCCGGAAGCGGGCTTTTTTGTTCGATCTGGCTTAAAGCACCGCGTCGGTCTGCGGATCGATCAGATGCATGCGGTCCATGTCGGCATAGAGCCGCATCGGCTCGCCCGGGCCCGTGGCGCTTCCGGGATCGACGCGGCCGCAGATCTCCTGGCCGTCGACTGTGAAATAGACCATCGTCTCCATGCCCATCGGCTCGACGACGTCGAGCGTGGCATCGAACTCGCAGTTCGGATCGCGGTCGTTGCGCCGCGGCTCGGTGATGTGCTCGGGGCGCAGCCCGAATACGAGCTCCTTGCCGGTGAGCGACTGGAAGCGCCCCGATTGTGAAGCCGGCACCGGCAGGCTGATCTTGTCGGAGATGCGTGCCCGCAAGCCGACGCCGTTCTGTTCGAGGCGGCAGCGGATGAAATTCATCGCCGGCGAGCCGATGAAACCGGCGACGAAGCGCGTCCTGGGATGGTGATAAAGATCGTGCGGGGTGGCGATCTGCTCGATGATGCCGCCGTTCATGACGACCACGCGGTCGGCCAGCGTCATGGCTTCGATCTGGTCATGGGTGACGTAGACCGTGGTGGTCTTCACCAATTGATGCACGCGCTTGATCTCGGTGCGCATCTGCACGCGCAGCTTGGCGTCGAGATTCGATAGCGGCTCGTCGAACAGGAACACCTTGGGATTGCGCACGATGGCGCGGCCCATGGCGACGCGCTGGCGCTGGCCGCCCGACAGCGCTTTCGGCTTGCGGTCGAGAAGCTCGGTGATGGCAAGAATGCGGGCCGCGTGATCGACCCGCTTCTTGATCTCGTCCTTGGGAAACTTGCGAAGCTTCAATCCGAACGACATATTCTCGAACACCGACATGTGCGGATAGAGAGCGTAATTTTGGAACACCATGGCGATGTCGCGGTCTTTCGGCGGCAGATCGTTGACGACTTCGCCGCCGATATAGATGTCGCCGGCACTTATCTCTTCGAGCCCGGCGATCATGCGCAGCGTGGTCGACTTGCCGCAGCCCGATGGACCGACCAGCACAACGAATTCATTGTCGGGAATGTCGAGGCTGATATTGCGAACCACTTCAATATTGTCGAAACGCTTGACGACGTTGCGCAACGTGACTTCGGCCATGTCCGATACCCTTAGCCCTTGGTTGCGCCAGCGGTGAGACCGGCGATGTAATAATCCATCAGGAACGCGTAGATCACGAGCGGCGGTGCTGCTGCCATCAGCGCGCCGGCCATCAGCATGCCCCACTTATAGACATCGCCGCGGATCAAACTCGTCACCGTGCCGACGGTGAGCACCTGCTGATCCGCCGAATACAGAAACGTCATCGGATAGACGAAGGCCGCCCACGACACGGTGAAGGCGAAGATCATCGCGGCAATGATGCCGGGCAGCGCCACCGGGATGAAGATTTTGGTGAGCATCTGCAAGTGGCCGGCGCCGTCGATCAACGCGGCTTCATCGAGCTCCTTCGGAATCGACTGGAAGTAGCCGATCATGATCCAGGTGCAAAACGGCACGGTGAGCGTCGGATAGACGAGCACCATGCCCCAGTAGGAGTTCAGGAGCCCGAGCGCTTTTACGATCTGGAAGAGAGGGATGAAAAGCAGGGTGTCGGGCACCAAATAAGTGAGAAAAATTCCCGTCGCCAGCATGCCGGAGCCCCAGAATTTCATCCTGCCGAGCGAGAAGGCGGCAAACACGCTGACCACCATCGTGATCGCGACCGTGCACAGCGTCACGATGATCGTATTCTTGAAGAAGATCAGAAAATCGGTCTGCGTCAGCAGGATACGAAATTGATCGAGCGTGATCCCGTCGGCGATAAACCACGGGTTGGTCGCCATCCGCGCCACTTCGGCGTCGCTCTTAAACGCGGTGACGATCATGTAGTAGGGCGGGATGAGAAAGAAGATCGCAAACAGAACGAGAAAGAAATACGACGTGAACAGCGCCCAGCGCCGATTGCGGCTCAGGCTGGCGCGGATGCCGATCCTCGGTGTGCGGGCGGCGAGGGCGGCCGTGCTCATCCGATCTCCCTGCCGCGCTTGCGGACGCCGCGCAGGATGAAGACCGCTGCGAAAGCAAGGATCGGGAACATGAACAGTGACGTGGCGGCGCCGAGCGGTAGATCGCCCGAGCGAATGCCGAGCATGAAGGCATACGTCGCAAATACATGTGTCATGTTGCGCGGGCCGCCCGCGGTCATGATCTGCACGATGTCGAAATTGGCAAACGTCACAATCAGCGAGAACAGCACGGTAATGGCGATGATGTTGCGCATCATCGGCAGCGTGATGTGGACGAATTTTTGCCAGGCGCTGGCGCCGTCGATCGCGGCCGCCTCGTAGAGCTGCTCCGGCACGGATTTCAGCGCCGCCAGATACATGATCAGAAAAAACGGCGCTCCGAACCAGACATTGACCAGGATAACGGAAAAGCGCGCCCAGTACGGACTGCTCAACCATCCCACCTCGCTGAAGCCCAGGCTAGAAAGAACGTAGTTGAACGCGGAGTGGGTCGGATCGAATAACCACCACCAGCCGAGCGACGACAGCGCGAGCGGTATCACCCACGGCACCAGCATCATGCCGCGCCACTTGCGCTGGCCTTTGGCCGGCAAATTGTTGATGAGATGCGCGGTGATAAGCCCTATCAGGGCTTTGAAGAACACGGCGCTGAGCGCGAAGATGGCGGTTTGCTCTACCACCATCTGAAAGACGTCGCGCGACAACAGGAATTTGAAATTGCCAAGGCCGATGAAGTGAGTCTGGGCGCGATTGAGCATCGACAGATAGATCGAATAGCAGGCCGGATAGATCACAAGCCCGGCGATGATGACGATCAGCGGCAGGCACATCAGGAAGGCGACGGTCGAGCGGCGGTGCAAGAAGCGTTGCAGCGTTTGCCCGGTCGACGGCGTCAGGGCCCCGCCGCGTGGCGCCGTTGCTGTCCAGGTTTGAACGGTGTCGGCCATCTCGTCGTCCCTTGCGGGTTGAACTCGTATCGGGAGCGCGTCGTCGGAGATCGGCTTTTAAAAGCGCGCGGTTTGCGGTCTACGGGGACGCGGACCTGTTTGCCCGCGCCCCCCGTTTATTCAACGTCCTAGGCGCGCAAAGTTCCTTCGAGCTCGTTCTCCGCCCACTTGATCACGTCGTCGATTTTCTCGTTGCCTTGCGTGACCTTGGCAACCATCACGGTGTTGATCGCCTGATTGTAGATCTGGGCGCCGACTTCGGAGCGCGCCGGCGCACCGGCGATCGAGGTCTGCTCGTCGCCGCGCGGCGGATAGCTGTAGACCGTGCCGAGCGGCGGCTCGACGGTCTTCCAGGTATCGAAGTCGTACATCGTCTTGAACGACGGCAGATCGTAGCCGAAAGACGCGGCCACGAGCTTCGCCGCGGATTCCTTCTGCGAGATGAAAGTGAGCAGGTCCTTGGCCGCCGATTTGTTCTTGGAGAAGTTCCACAGGCCGTAGAATTGCGGCAATTGCCCGACGAAACGGCCCTTCGGCCCGCGCGGCATGCCGTGGGTCCAGCAATTGGCGGCGACCGTCGGGTTATCGCGCTTGGCCACGGCCCAGGCGCTCGGCGGATTCATGATGCTCGAGCCTTTGCCGGAAATCAGCCAGCGGTTATTGCCGGCGTCGTCCCAGGCGTAAACCTCCGGCGGATTCACCTCCATGAGCTTCTTGAGATATTCCAGCGCCGTGCGGGTTTCGTCGGAGTTGATCTTGATGGCGTCCTTGGCGTCGACCATCACCACGCCCATAGGAGGCGAACAGCGCGCCGACCCAGTCGACGGCGTCGCTCGACTGGCCCATCGGCAGGCCGACCGGGAAGCCGGCCTTGTAGAGCTTCTGGGCGGAAGTCGAGATAGGTGTCCCAATTCCAGTTGGCGATCTTGGCGTTGTCGTATTTCGTCTCGTCGGCGGGAAACATTTCGCGCAGATCGATGCCGGCATGCTGCTGATAGAGATCGAAGCGCGAGCAGCACGGCTTGACCTGGCTGCCGACCGTGGTCGGCACGCCGCGCCAGGAGCCTTTGATCCGGGCGAGATATTCGGCAACCGGGCTGATCGGGCCGTATTGTTTGATCAGCCCATTGACGACGTCGTCGAGCGGTTCGAGCACCTCGGCGTGGATGCGGATGTTCCAGTCGCGGTGAGACATGATGTCGTGGCCGGTGCCGGCTTGGGCTTCGGCGGCGGCGGTCAATTTGTCCTTTTCGCCCTGCGAGGTGATGTAATCGATCGTCACTTCGCAATTGTTCTTGGCGCCCCATTCGTTGCACAGCGCCGTGAGCGCCTTGTTGGCGCCGGGCACCCAATGGTCCCAGACGCCAAGCGACAACGAGCCGGCGGCATAGGCGCCCTTGACATAGGGGGCGGCAAGGGTGGCGGCGGAGCCGAGCGCTGCGGATTTGAGAAGGCCGCGGCGGCTGATGTTCGATTGAGTAGCGTCGTGTGACTGTGACGATAGCCCTGAGTCGGTCATCGTATCCTCCCTGTCGGCGCCATGATTATTTTTGGTTTTGGCTGGCGTGGACGGAAAACATACTCTTATCGCGGGAAGCCGGCTAGTGTCTGGGTTGCGCAGATCGCACGGATTGGCGACGTGGTGGGCCGATTTCCGCCGCACCGGTGCGGCGCGCCGGTCGATCGAGTTTCGAGTGAATTGGCGACCCCGGCTGGATTCGAACCAGCGACCTTCAGCTTAGAAGGCTGTTGCTCTATCCCCTGAGCTACGGGGCCCCGCAGCGGCGGATCATATAGTAGAACCGGCGGACGAATGCCCGGTAAATCACGCGCTCCTTGCGCATCGGCCACGACCTCGACACGATCTTCGGCGACGCCAATGCGGGGTTGCGGCGCTTTTCCGGCCGGGCGGAATTCACTATTGTCGGCCGGACTTTAGGGCCGTATGCGGTGACCGGCGACAGCCGGGGCTTAACCGGGTGCGGCGGGCTTTCGAACCGATCACACGCTAACGACACATCGCCAATGACAACGACCAGCAGCTGGACATCGCGGTCCTACTGGCCGGCAAAGGGATTTGCCGCGCTGTTCGACTATGCCGCCTTCTCGCACCGGCGCGCGGTGGCCGTGCTGGTCTTGATCTCGCTGCTCGCCTTCCTGCCGGGATTTTTCCAAATCCCGCCGGTCGACCGCGACGAGGCCTATTTCGCGCAAGCCACCAAGCAGATGATCGAGACCGGCGATTATGTCGACATCCGCTACCAGGACGACGTGCGCTATCGCAAACCGGTCGGCATTTATTGGCTGCAGGCGGCGGTGGTGAATACGGCGCGCGCGCTCGGGTTGCCGAACGCCCTGACGACGATCTGGCTCTATCGCATCCCGTCGCTCCTTGGCGCCATCGGCGCCGTCTTGGCGACCTATTGGTGTGCGCTCGCCTTCGTCAGCCGGCGCGGCGCGGTGCTGTCCGCCTTGATGATGGCGGTATCGACCATTCTCGGCGTCGAAGCGAGATTGGCCAAGACCGATGCGGTGCTGCTTTTCACCATCGTCGTCGCCATGAGTGTCTTGGCGCGCGTCTATCTGGCGCCGCATCGCGGCGAAGAGACGTCCGGGCCTTGGGCTTCTCGCCGCATTTTGGTCGGCGCTCGCCGTCGGCATCCTGATCAAGGGTCCGCTCATTCTGATGGTGGTCGGGCTCGCTGCGGTGACGCTGTCGATCCTCGACCGCTCGGCGCGGTGGCTGCTGGCGCTGCGCCCGCTGCCCGGACTAGCCTGGATGTTCCTTCTGGTGCTGCCGTGGTTCATCGCCATCTTTGCCCGCGTCGGCAGCCAATTTTTGGTCGCTTCCGTCGGCGAGGACATGCTGGCCAAGGTCGCCAGCGCCCAGGAAACCCATGGCGCGCCGCCTGGCCTCTACGTGATCTTGTTCTTCGCCACTTTCTTTCCGGCCTCGATGCTGGCGGGACTGGCGGCGCCGGCGGTTTGGGCGGTGCGCCGCGAGCCGGCGGCGCGGTTCCTGTTGGCCTGGCTGGTGCCGTCCTGGATCGTCTTCGAGCTCGTCGTCACCAAGCTGCCGCATTATGTGCTGCCGCTTTATCCGGCCATCGCCATCCTGATTGCGGGCGCGGTCGAGACCAAAGTGCTGTCGCGCCGGCCCTGGATGGTGCGCGGCACCATGTGGTGGTTTTTGGTTCCGGTGATCCTGAGCATCGTCGCGATCGTCGCCGCCGTCGTGATCGATCGCGACCTGGTCGCTGCTGGCTTGGCCGTTTTTCGCCGGCGCGATCGTCTGCGGGCTTTTTGCCTGGCAATTATACGATGACGACGGCGCCGAGCGCGCCTTTATGCGCGCGGCCGAAGCGTCCGTGCTGATGGCGTTCGGCATGTATGCGGTGGTCGTGCCGTCGCTGACGCCGGCGTTTCCGAGCGTCGCGCTGGCGCAGGTGCTGCGCAAATCGGGCTGCCCGGATGCCGGTTGCCGCCTCGACCGCCTATCAGGAGCCGAGCCTTGTCTTTCTTGCCGGCACCAAGACCCGTTTCACCGACGCCGATGGCGCGGCCGATTTCCTGCAGCGGCGGCGGTTGCCGTTTCGCCTTTGTCGACGCCCCGCAAGAGCGCGAATTCGCGTTGCGGGCCGAAGCGATCGGATTGCGTTATACGCGGGGGCCGCGGATCGACGGTTACAATATTGCCGTCGGCAAGCCGATCGCCATTGCCGTCTTCCAATCGGCAGGCGCGCCGTGAATGCACCACAAGCGCCGCCGCGACAACGGCGCGGTCGTGAGCGGCGCTGCTTCCCGGTCGCTGCCGAGCCGGCTGGAGCGGCTTGCGCATAATGCCGCGAAAAATCTGGAACGCTGGTGCCGCGCCGTCGCGCCGGCGCCGCCGGCCAAAATGCTCAAGCCGTCGCTGCCCACGATTGCCGCAACGGTCGCGACCCTCTACGTGATGGTCGCCTCGATGTTCGCACTGGATGCCGCGGCAAGCGAATGGGCCGCTCACGAGCCGGGCTGGTTTCGCGGTCTGTTCGAAAAAATCACCAATTTCGGATTGTCCGGCTGGTTTCTGATCCCGTTTGCCGCCGTCCTCTCTTTCTCGCAGCGGTCGTATCGCCGGCCTTGTCGCGCCGCGCGCAAGGTGTCCTCACGGCACTCGCGGCCCGCTTCGGCTTCTTGTTTCTGGCCATCGGCGTCCCCGGCCTGTTCGTCACCATCGTCAAACGCCTGATCGGCCGGGCGCGGCCCTTTGTCGGCGCCGGCGGCCACGACGATCCGTTCGTCTATCGCGCGTTCGTCTGGCGCCCCGACTATGCCAGCATGCCGTCCGGCCATTCGACCACGGCCGTGGCGGCCGCGATCGCCATCGGCGCCGTGTGGCCGCGCACCCGGTTCGTCATGTGGATCTATGCGTTGGTCATCATGGCAAGCCGGGTCTTCGTATTGGCGCATCATCCGAGCGACGTGATTGCCGGCGCGCTGACCGGCGCGGTCGGCGCCTTCCTGGTGCGACGCTGGTTTGCGGCGCGCCATCTGGTCTTTTGCGCTCGCGATTTGCGCGCATATCCGGGGCCGTCCTGGCGGCGAATTTCGGCGGCGCTGCATGAGGTCTTCGCCGGGCGGCCGTAAGCCACGGGAATCAGCCGGAAATCCGCCCGATTGAACCCGGCCCGGATGGGCCTTAGAAGCATGCGCCATGTCGCAAAATACCCTGTCCCAGACCACCACGGCGCAACACCGAGCGTCGCCCGCGATATCCGTCATCGTGCCGGTCCGCAACGAGGCCGGCAATATCGCGCCGCTCATTGCCGAGATCGTCCGCGCCATGCAGGGCAGGGCCTTCGAGATCGTCTATGTCAACGACGGCTCGAGCGATGCGACCGAGCAGGAATTGCGCGGCTTGATGGCGGAGCACCCCTATTTGCGGCAGATCCGCCATCGGCAATCGTGCGGCCAATCGGCAGCCGTGCGCAGCGGCGTCGCGATGGCGCGTGGATCGATCGTGGCGACGCTCGACGGCGACGGCCAGAACGACCCGGCCTTCATTCCGAAGCTCGTCGCGGTGCTCGAAGCCGGCGCGCCGCGGATCGGGCTGGTTGCCGGCCAGCGTGTCGGCCGCAAGGCCAGCGGATTCAAAAAGCTCCAATCGCGCATCGCCAACGGCGTGCGCAAGGCCGTGCTCAAGGACGGCACGCGCGATACCGGCTGCGGGTTGAAGGCATTCCGCCGCGAGCTGTTTCTGGCGCTGCCGTATTTCGATGGGCAGCATCGCTTCTTGCCGGCGCTCGTTCGCCGCGAAGCGCTTCGAAATCGGCTATGTCGACGTGATCGACCGGCCGCGCGGCCACGGCGTGTCGAATTATGGATTTTGGGACCGGCTCTGGATCGGCATTCTCGACCTCGCCGGCGTGTGGTGGCTGATCCGGCGCAGAAAGCGCGTTCCCAATGCCGAAGAGGTGACCCTTGCTGGTTGATATGTCGCACGCGATAGGCACCTATCTGACCGACGTCTTCGTGACGCGGCTCGATTGGTGGGTGATCCTGGGCATGATCGGCGCAATTGCTGTTCACGGCATCGCTTCGTGGTGCAGTGGATCGCTTCCGAGCGCGCCGGGCACAGCGTCATCCCGGTGGCTTTTTGGATTTTCTCGATCTGCGGCGGCGCGCTGCTGCTGATCTATGCGCTCTATCGCCGGGACGTCGTCTTCATCGCCGGCCAGGCGTTTTCGTTTTTCGTCTATGCGCGCAATCTCTATTTCGTCACCCGGGATCGCCGCGCCGCGCGTATCGCATAAGCATTTCACATAAACGTGGAGTTAGGCCGCGAACGTGGAGTTAGGCCGCGGCCGCCAGTGCGGCAAAGCCGCGCTCGAGGTCGGCGATCAGGTCTTCGACCGCTTCCAGCCCGATATGGAAGCGCACCGTCGGTCCGCCGGGCTGCCAGCGCGTCGCGGTCCGATAGGGCGTGCAGTCGAACGGGATGGCGAGGCTTTCGTAGCCGCCCCACGAGGCGCCGATGCCGAACAATTCCAGCGTGTCGAGGAAGGCGTAATAGGCCTTCTGCGGCACCGGCTTGAGCACCATGCTGAAAAGCCCCGAGGCGCCGGTGAAATCGCGCTTCCACAGCGCGTGGCCGGGATGGCTTTCCAGCGCCGGATGCAGCATGCGCAAAACTTCCGGCCGTTGTTCGAGCCAGCGCGCCACCGCCACGCCGGATTCGAAATGCCGGTCGAGCCGAATGCCGAGCGTGCGCAAACCGCGCAGCGCCAGATAAGTGTCGTCGGGCGCCTCATGGAGACCGGTGTAGTCGCACGGTGTTTTTCAGCGCTGCGACGCGTTGCCGCATTGGCCGACACCGTGCCGAGCATCACGTCGGAATGGCCGCCGATATATTTGGTGCCGGCCTGGATCGACAAGATCGATGCCGTGGTCGAGCGGGCGGAAATACAGCGGCGTCGCCCAGGTATTGTCGATCATCGCAATGGCGCCCTTTGGCCTTGGCGACCTTAGCGATGGCGCCGATGTCCTGCATTTCGAAGCTCTGCGAACCCGGCAATTCCAGATAAACCGCGCGCGTATTGGGGCTGAACAGGTCGGCGATGCCGGCGCCGATGAGCGGATCGTAATAGGTCGTGGTGACGCCGAGCCGGGCCAGAATTTGATCGCAGAAGGTGCGCGTCGGCCCATAGGCGCTGTCGGTGACGAGCACATGATCGCCGGCATGCACGACCGCCAACAACGCGGTCGAAATCGCAGCCAGTCCCGACGGCACCAGCGCAACGCCCGCGCATTGCGGCCCCTCCAACTCCTGCAGCGCAAGTTCGAGCGCCTCGGTCGTCGGAGTGCCGCGCCGGCCATACTGGTAACGCGAGCGGTGCGCGACATAATCCTCGCGCGCTCGGATAGAGCACGGTCGAGGCGTGGTAGACCGGCGGATTGACGAAGCCGTGGTAGGATTTGGGATCGCGACCGGCCGTCACCAGCTTGGTGGCCGTGCGTCGCGAACTCGTCCGTGCATCATTTCCCTTATCGTTCATGGTTTTATCTTGGCTGCTGTCGGCTCTGCCGGCGCTTAAGGCGCCGTCGCTGCCGCATTACCCCGGCATCGCATGCTTTCGTCAACCCCTTGACCTCAAAGCGGCATCGTTCTGTGATGCCGGTTGCTCGGATCGACGATCCTTAAAGCGCGCGGATTTTGGGGCGATCTGTCGGGGCTTTGTGCGCGCATCTCATGCTGAAAGGCCGAGTTATGAAACGTGTCATGAAACGTTTAGCCGCGGCGCTTGCCTTTGCAATCGGCCTTGGGCTCGGCACGCAAGCGGCTTTCGCGGACTCGGCCACGCTCAAGGCGGTCAAGGACCGCGGCATGCTCAATTGCGGCGCCAACGGTCAATTAGCCGGCTTCGGCATCCCCGATCCGCAAGGCAATTGGACGGGATTCGACGTCGACTTCTGCCGGGCGCTGGCCGCGGCGATTTTCAACGATCCGACCAAAGTCAAATTCGTGCCGCTGACCGCCGCCAACCGCTTCACGGCGCTGCAGATCCGGCGAGATCGACGTGCTGTCGCGCAACACCACCTGGACGATGGAGCGCGACACCACGCTCGGTGTCGATTTCGCTGCGGTGAATTTCTACGACGGCCAGGGCTTCATGGTGCGCAAATCGCTGAAGGTGAATTCGGCGCTCGAGCTCAACGGCGCGTCGGTCTGCGTGCAACAGGGCACCACCACCGAGCTCAATCTCGCCGACTACTTCCGGCAGAACCACATGACGCTGAAGACCGTGACGTTTGCGACTGTCGATGAAGCGATCAAGGCCTATGATACCAACCGCTGCGATTCCTATACGACCGACTCTTCCGGGCTTTACGGCGTGCGCTTGCAGCTTGCCGATCCGAACGCCAACATCGTGTTGCCGGAGATCATCTCCAAGGAGCCGCTCAGTCCCGCCGTCCGTCAGGGCGACGATACCTGGGAAGACATCGTGCGCTGGACGCATTATGCGATGGTCGACGCCGAGGAGCTTGGCGTCAACCAGCACAATGTCGACGATATGTTGAAGTCGGACGCCCCGGACATCCGCCGCCTGCTCGGCGTCGAAGGGCAGTTCGGCACGGCGCTCGGCCTGACCAATGATTGGGCCTACCGTATCATCAAGGCGGTCGGCAATTACGGCGAGAGCTTCGAGCGCAATGTCGGCCAGGGATCGCCCTTGAAGATCGCACGCGGCCTCAACGCACTGTGGACCAAAGGCGGCTTGCAATACGGACTGCCGATTCGTTGAGCGCAGGCTCCATTGCGACAAGACGAGGAGCGCGCCGCTTCGGTGCGATCGCGCTGCAAATCGCGCTGGTCGTCATTGTCGGGGGGCTCGCGTATCTCGCTATCCATAACGCGGCGCAAAACCTCGCCAGCGCCCATATCGTTTCCGGCTTCGCCTTCTGGGACAATACCGCAGGCTTCGACATCAGCCAGACGCTGATTGCTTATTCTCCAAGCCTCTCGACATTCGGTCGCGCGTTCTGGGTCGGCCTCCTGAATACGCTCCTCGTCGCCGGCATCGGCATTGTGCTCGCGACGATACTCGGCTTTGCCATCGGCATTGCGCGCTTATCGCGCAATTGGCTGGTCGCGCATCTCGCCGGCGGCTATGTCGAGCTCATCCGCAATGTGCCGCTCCTGCTGCAGTTGTTGTTTTGGTACAATTCCGTGCTGATCTCGCTGCCGCAATTGCGCGGCAGCGTGGCGTTGCCCGGGGGCGGGATTCTCAATAATCGCGGGCTATTCCTGCCGCGGCCGGAATTTGCCACCGGCTTTGGATACGTTGCGGCCGCGCTGTTCTGCGGCATCGTCGTCACCGCGGTCATGCGCGTTTGGACGCGACGTCGTCAGGATCGAACCGGCGAGCCCGGGCACGTCCTTTGGTGGGCCATCGGTCTCATTGTCGTCCTGCCGGCGGCGGTTTTCGTCGCGGCAGGTGCGCCGATGTCCTTCAGCCTTCCGCAAATGGGCCACTTCAACGTTATAGGTGGCGTCGAGATCTTGCCGGAATTTGCCGCGCTGCTTCTGGCCTTGACCGTCTATACCGCGGCGTTCATCGCCGAGGTGGTGCGCGCCGGCGTGTTGGCGGTACCGTCCGGCCAGATCGAGGCGGCGCAGGCGCTCGGCTTGCGCTCCGGCATGACGCTGCGGCTGGTGACCGTTCCGCAGGCGATGCGCGTGATCGTCCCGCCGCTGACCAGCCAGTATCTCAATTTGATAAAAAACTCATCGCTCGCCGTCGCCATCGGCTATCCCGATCTGGTGCAGGTCTTTACCGGAACCGTGCTCAATCTCACCGGCCAAGCCGTCGAGGTGGTCGCCATCACCATGGCGGTTTATCTCGCCATCAGCCTCGCCACGTCGTTTTTGATGAATCTTTATGGCTATGCGATCGCCGTAGAGGAGCGCTGATGGCGATGGCGACGCGGGACGACGGAAGCTATCTGCGCAGTGACGCCGGTCGAACGCCTGCCGCCGCCGTCCGACCGCAACGGCGCGCCCGGCTGGCTGCGGGAAAATCTCTTTTCCTCGCCCGGCAATATTGCGCTGACAGTTATGTGCATTGCTTTTATCGGCTGGGCGGCGCCGCCGCTGCTGCGTTTCTTCGTGTTCGACGCAGTGTGGTCCGGCGCCGACCGGACGGCCTGTCTGCCGTCGCCGGCCAATCCGCATCCCGGCGCCTGTTGGGCCTTTGTCCGCGTCTGGTTCGACTATTTCGTCTACGGCTTCTACCCGATTGCCGAACGCTGGCGGGTCGATGTGTTTTTCGCGGCCTTGGCGCTGGGGATCGCCTGGCTGGCCTGGCTGTCGGCGCCGCGCCGCGGCCTCGGCGCCGTCTATTTCTTCATTGTATTGCCGCTGCTGTCCTTTGTGCTGTTGAGCGGTGCACCGCGGCTCGGCCTCATCGTTATCCCGACCGAACTGTGGGGCGGCATCCTGGTCACCATCGTGGTGGCGACGGTCGGGATCGTGGCGTCGCTGCCGATCGGCATCTTGCTGGCGCTGGCGCGCCGCTCCGATCTTCCCATCGTCAAGGCGCTGGCGGTGGGGTTCATCGAATTCGTCCGGGGCGTGCCACTGATCACCGTGCTGTTCATGGCAAGCGTCATGCTGCCGCTGTTCGTCCCGGAGCAAGTCTCGCCGGACAAGCTCGTTCGCGCTTTGATCGGCGTGGCGCTGTTTGCCTCCGCCTACATGGCTGAGGTCGTGCGCGGGGGTCTTAACGCCATTCCGCGCGGCCAATACGAAGCCGCGCAGGCGCTGGGGCTGCCGTACTGGCGCATGATGGCGTTCGTGATCATGCCCCAGGCTCTTCGCATCACCTTGCCGAATATCGTCAATACCTTCATCGGTCTGTTCAAGGACACGACGCTGGTCTTCATCGTCGGCATTTTCGATTTTCTGCGCACCATAGAAGCGGCGCGTGCCGATCCGCATTGGGTCACGCCGGTCACCAGCGTAACCGGTTATGCTTTCGCCGCTTTATTCTATTTCCTGTGCTGCTTCGGCATGTCGCGCTATGCCCGCGGCGTCGAACTGCGCTTGGCGCGCCGGAGGCGGTGAGGGGAGTGCCGATGGAAAGACCCGTGGACTCCATAAGCGCCGATGCCGCGCAATCCGGACCGGCGGTCGAAATCGTCGGCCTGCACAAATGGTACGGCGACTTCCATGTGCTGCGAGACATCAATCTCGCCGTCGCCCGCGGCGAGCGCATCGTCATTTGCGGTCCGTCGGGAGGCGGCAAGTCGACGCTGCTCCGCTGCATCAACCGGCTGGAGGACTGGCAGCGCGGCCGCGTCGTCGTCGACGGCATCGAGCTGACCGACGACCCCAAGCAGATCGTCAAGGTGCGCCGCGACGTCGGCATGGTGTTCCAGCAGTTCAATCTGTTCCCGCATCTGACCGTGCTGGAAAACTGCACGCTGGCGCCGATCTGGGTCCGGCACATGCCGAAGCAAGACGCCGAAGAGCTGGCGATGCGCTATCTGGAGCGCGTCAAGATACCGGAGCAGGCGCACAAATATCCGGCGCGGCTGTCCGGCGGTCAGCAACAGCGCGTCGCCATAGCCCGGGCGTTATGCATGAGCCCGACGATCATGCTGTTCGACGAGCCGACCTCCGCGCTCGATCCGGAAATGGTCAAGGAAGTGCTCGACACCATGGTCGAGCTGGCGAACGACGGCATCACCATGCTCGTCGTCTCCCACGAAATGGGATTTGCCCGGCAAGTCGCCGATCGCGTCATCTTCATGGCGGACGGACAAATCGTCGAAATCAACGCGCCGGAAGCATTCTTTGCCCACCCGCAGCACGAGCGCACGCGGCTGTTCTTGCAACAAATACTGCGGTGAGCGCACGACGATTTCGAGCGCACCACGACAGCGATCGCAAATTTGCTGCACATTTGTTCATGAAGGTACACGCCGGAAATAATTACCGTCTTGTAATTCATTCAATGCTGCACCTGTCGAAACTTTAACTTGAGTTCCTACCGTCGCGCTTCATTATTTTGGTCACGCTGAATCCGAGGAGGATCACATGATAAAACCGCTTATCGCCGCGACGGCGCTGTTTGCGCTCGCCGGCTCCACGTTGGTCTATGCGCAACAGAATCTCGGCGATCAGGGCAGCGACGGTTCGCGAATGGAATATCGTCATCGGCCAGACCCCGCCGATATCAGCGCGTTCACCGACGCACGCATTGCCGCGCTGAAGGCGGGTCTCGAGCTCACGCCCGATCAAGCCAAGAACTGGCCGCCGTTCGAGCAAGCGCTGCGCGACATGGCGCAGTTGCGCATCCAGCGCATTCAGGCGCGCTTGTCCGGCCAGGATCAGGCATCGACGTCGCCATTCGATCGTCTGGAACAGCGCGCCGATGCAATGGCCAAGCGCAGCGCGGCGCTGAAGAAGGTCGCCGACGCCGGCACGCCGCTCTACCAGGGCCTCAACGATGATCAGAAGCAGCGCTTCATGAAGCTGGCGCGCATGCTGCGGCCGCATCCGCGCATGCATGCCATGCTCGAACACCGTTGGCGCGAAGGGCAGGGCTACGGTTGGCAGCATGGCCGACATTTCGGCCAACCGGGTGACGGCGGCTCCCGATCAGGGCTCGCGGCTCTAGCGTCCTTGCAAACGATCGGCGTCCGCTGGACCTCCCTCCCTGCAGCGGCCGCCAAAGTGGAAGCCGCGGGATTTTCTTCCCGCGGCTTTCGCATGTTTGACAGGCGCCTGCGGTCAGTGGGCGATGAGCGGCCCGTCCGCTTTCTTCCACGCGTCGATGCCGCCGGCGATATGACGGGCGGTCTTGAGTCCGGCGTCCTGCGCCGCCTGCACCGCCATCGCCGAGCGCTCGCCAAAGGCGCATAGGAACACGATGCGCTTGCCGGCGGCGGTCGCCAGCTCGTGCAGCATGCCGCCTGAGCCGAGCTCTTCCTGAAGGCTGGCATAGGGCGCATGCAGCGCGCCCGGAACGATGCCGTGCTTATCGCGCTCGCTCTTCTCGCGCAGATCCACGATCGCCACGTCCGGCCGGCCGCGCAGCGCGATCGCTTGCGGCGGCGTCAAGGCCCAGCCTTTGCGCGCCACTTCTTCCTGGTGAAAGCCGATACGCATATTCGCCGGCACCGCGACGTCCATCATTTTCGGGTTGGGCAGTTTCAGGTTGTTCATCAGCTCCGCATATTCGTCCATCGACGTCACTTTGAGCCGCGGATTGAAAAGCTTCTCCTCGCCGATGGTGGAGACCATGTCGCCTTTGTAGTCGTGCGCCGGATAGACCAGCGTTGCATCGGGGAGCTTCAAGAGCTTATTGAAGATCGAGTCGTATTGCGCCCGCGGATCGCCGTTCTGAAAATCGGTGCGGCCGGTGCCGCGGATGAGCAAGGTGTCGCCGGTGAAGACCCGGTCGGCAAGGAGATACGAATACGAATTGTCGGTATGACCCGGCGTGTACAACACATCGAGGCGGAGCCCCTCGATCTCGATACGATCGCCTTCGGCGACCCGCATCGACACGACATCGGCTTTGGTGTTCTCGCCCATGACCGTGACGCAATGGGTACGGTCGCGCAAAGCGCCGAGCCCGGTGATGTGGTCGGCGTGCAAGTGGGTATCCACCGCTTTGACCAGCCGGAGGTCGAGTTCGCGGATGAGCTGCAGGTAGCGGTCGACCTTCTCCAGAACCGGATCGATCACCAGGGCTTCACCGCCCGGCCGGCTGGCGAGTAAGTAGGTGTAGGTCCCTGAGGTCGAATTGAAGAGCTGACGAAAGATCACGCGCTCCTCCCTCTGCGTGGCCTACATTCTAAATATACCCGTCATCACGGAATGAAAATGGGGCCGCAAGCCCAGTATCGACAAGATTATTCTAGTGAGGTCATCCCGCCTTCAGCGGGGGTTAAGCGGGCGCAACCGCGCTAAGTCTCGAAAATGAGGCAATCATTTCGCCGCAAAAGGCACGATGCAAGCCGCCGTCGGTAAGGTCGATAACGCCGTCGTCCCATCCGGTTTCGAGGAGCCGGCGCATAACGGCGCGGCCGATGCCGTTCGTGCCTCCGGACACCAGGGCGACGCTTTTCATTTCATTTGTCGCGCTCGACCGGCAAATCCGGGCGCGAACCCCATTCCGCCCATGAACCGTCGTAAAGGCCGCGCGGTTCCTTGCCGAGCGATTCAAGCGCAAAGGTCAAAACCGCGGCGGTAACGCCCGAGCCGCAACTGGTGATGATCGGCTTGTCGAGATCGACGCCGGCTGTGGTGAACGCCTTGACGATCTGCTCGCGCGGGGCGAGGCGGCCGCTCTGCAGCACCCTCTCATAGGGCACGTTGAACGAGCCCGGCATGTGTCCCGAGCGCAGGCCCGGCCGCGGCTCGGGCGCCTTGCCGGCAAAACGCTCCGCCGAGCGGGCATCGACGATCTGGACGCTATCGTCGGTCTGCGCCATGCGCATGTCGTCAAGCATCGCGACCGCGCCGACATTCATCTCCGCCGTGAACGTCTTGGGCGCGCGTTTGGTCTCGCCGGTTTCGAGCGGCCGGCCCTCGGCCTTCCATTTCTTCAATCCGCCATCGAGAATGAATACCGATTTCGCGCCGAACAGCCGGAACGTCCACCATACCCGCGGCGCCGAAAAGACGCCGGGCTGAGGCGGATCGTAGCTGTCGTAGACGACGACGGTATCGCCGTCGCCGATTCCGAGTTCGCCGACCGCGTTGCCGAATTGGGTGTTGCCGGGGAGCATGTGCGGCAGCTCGGTGGAATGATCGCTGACGGCTTCAAGGTCGAAGAACACGGCGCCGGGAATGTGGCCGGCGCGGTATTCGGCCAGCGCGTCGCGCTTCTGCGTCGGCAGGAAATAGGAGCCGTCGACCGCGACGACATGGGGATCGCGAAGCCGGTCGGCAAGCCAATCGGTGGCCACCAGGAAGCGGCTGGTCGGAGAGGGGGCGGCGGTGTTTTCAGGTCGCAACATGATGGGTCTCGCTCTCTAACGCGGGCCAATTCGCTTTAGTTCATTCGTAGGGAACCGCGATGCCGGATTTGCGCTCGAGCCAAGCCGGCACCGGCAGGTTTTTCTCGCGCAAAAACTGCGGATTGAACAGCTTCGACTGATAGCGCGTGCCATAGTCGGCGAGGATGGTCACGACGGTATGTCCGGGGCCGAGGTCCTTGGCGAGGCGGACCGCGCCGGCAACATTGATGCCCGAGGAGCCACCGAGGCACAGACCTTCGTGTTCGAGCAGGTCGAAGATGATCGGTACGGCTTCCGCATCGGGAATTTGATAGGCGAGGTCGACCGGAGCGTCTTCGAGGTTTTTGGTAATCCGACCCTGGCCGATACCCTCGGTGATCGACGATCCCTGAGATTTGAGTTGGCCCGTCGTGTAGTAGCTGTAGAGTGCTGCGCCTAAGGGATCGGCGAGCGCAATCCGGACATTCTTGTTGCGCGCCTTTAACGCCATCGCGACGCCGGCGAGCGTGCCGCCGGTGCCGACTGCGCAGGTGAAGCCATCGACCTTGCCGTCGGTCTGCCGCCAGATTTCGGGCCCCGTGGTGTCGATATGGCCTTGGCGGTTGGCGACATTGTCGAACTGATTGGCCCAGATTGCGCCGTTTTTTTCGGTCCTTGCCAATTGCGCGGCGAGCCGGCCGGAGATTTTGACGTAGTTGTTGGGATTGGAGTAGGGCACCGCCGGCACTTCGACCAATTCCGCGCCGCACAGCCGCAGCGTGTCCTTCTTTTCCTGGCTTTGCGTTTCCGGGATCACGATGACGCTGCGGAATCCCATGGCGTTGCCGACGAGCGTCAGTCCTATGCCGGTATTGCCGGCCGTGCCTTCGACGATGACGCCGCCCGGCCGCAGCTCGCCTTTTTTGATCGCGTCCTCGATGATGAACAGCGCGGCGCGGTCCTTCACCGATTGGCCCGGATTTATGAACTCGGCCTTGCCCAAAATGGTGCAGCCGGTCGCTTCCGAAACGCGCTTGAGCTTGATCAGCGGCGTATTGCCGATCGCCTCGATAATGCCGTTGGCAAACTGCATGGCGGTAAAAATCCCGAGCCGCGGACCCTAGATGACGGGAACCGGGGAAACAAGGCGGGTAACTTTCCGAAGTTCGCGTGATTTTGCGGCTTCCGGGTTGCGAACTTGGGCATCGAAAAGACGCCGGCAACGTATCGCGACAATGCCGTCAAAAGGTGAAACCCCGCTGAAACCATAACGATGCATCGCGGGCCCACTGGCTACGGCTATTCACCCATTTTTTCCGCACCCGCGTTAAGCCGATAAGGCAGGGCTTCGGTTGGGCGCGATGAATCTCGACGTCAATACCTTGTTTCTGGTCACCATCTACGTGGAGGCAATCCTCGGATTGCTGCTGTTGTTCGCGTGGGTGCAAAACACCTCGATCTATGCGGTGGCATGGTGGGGCTTTGCCGACCTGCTGCGGGCCGGCTCGGTCGCGCTGTTCGGCATGTACGGATCGGTCTCCGATCTGATCTCGATCGATCTCGCCAATGTGCTGTTGTTCACCGCCTTTGCCCTTACATGGACCGGCGCTCGCGTGTTCGACGACCGCAAGCCGCTGCCGATCCTTTTGTTCGGCGGTGCGGCGCTATGGCTGGTGCTGTCCCGGGTTCCGAGCATTGCCTCGTCCTGGGACATCCGCGTGCTGTTGAGCTCCGGGATTATCACCGCCTACACCTGGGCGACGGCCTGGGAATTCTGGCGCGGCCGCAGCGAGCCCTTGGTGTCGCGGTGGCCGGCGATCTTCATGCTGTTCGCCCACGGCGCGCTCTATTTGTTGCGCACCCCGTTCGGCGCCATGCTGCCGTGGTCGCCGAACGGTACGGTCGTGTTCCAGAGCGTGTGGCTGACCGTGCTCAGCTTCGAAGCGCTGTTGTTCACCATCTCGATCGCCTTCATCCTGTTGGCCATGGCGAAGGAGCGCACCGAGCATCGCCATAAAACCGCGGCGCTGGTCGACCCGCTGACCGGCATTTCCAACCGCCGCGCATTCCTGCAAGACAGCGAGGTGCGATTGCGCCGGCAAGCGACCGACCCGCGCCCGATCGCGGTGATGCTGCTCGATCTGGATAATTTCAAGTCGATCAATGACCGTTTCGGCCATGCCGTCGGCGATCGCGTGCTGCAGATGTTCGCTACCGTCGCCGGTAATTGCATGCGGCGCGCCGACTTGTTCGGCAGGCTTGGCGGCGAGGAATTCGCTGCATTGCTCGTGGACGTCACGCGCGAGCGGGCGCTTGCGGTCGCCGAGGACGTGCGACGGTCGTTCGCCAGTGAAAGCTACGAGCTCGACGGCAGGCCCGTCGTCGCCACGGTGAGCATCGGCATCGTCATCAGCTACGATGCGGTGCTCGATATTTCGGCGCTGTTGGCGCAAGCCGACCACGCGCTGTACCGCGCCAAGGACAACGGCCGCAATCGCGTCGAGATCGCCTCCATCGAGCTCATCCTCGACCGCGCCAAGCGCACCGCGGTCGAAACGCGGCTCGCCCCCGGCGCCAAATCGGGCGCACGCTCCGCCGCGTAAAATCCGCGTCAGCCAGCTTAGATGGGCGATAGCCCATTCGTGTCCGCGCTCTGCGAGGCAGCGCGGCGGCGGCGCTCGTGCAAATCATGAATTGACGTCGCGGTGCCGGGTTGCTTCGTTGCAGGCGATAACGAAGCCGCAGGGAGACGGAACGAATGAAGCGCAGCGCCGATCGCATTCCCACAACGCATGTTGGTAGCTTGATCCGGCCGTCGGCCCTGCAGGAGTTTTTGCGCTTAAAGCAAGCCGGCAAACCTTATGACGCCGCCGCCTATGAATCCTGCCTGAGGCAATCGGTTGACGAGGTGGTGCGCCGGCAGGCCGACGTCGGGATCGATGTGGTCAGCGACGGCGAGTTCGGCAAATCGATCAGCTGGTCGCAATATGTGCTGGAGCGACTGAGCGGCTTCGAGCGCCGGCCGATCAAGGCCGGCGCCAATCCGTTCACCCGCGGCGTCGACCGGGAAAAATTCGCCGAGTTTTACGCCGAGCTCGACGCCCGCGAGGGCGTTGCGACCAGCATCGAGGCCGTCTGTGTCGGGCCGATAAGCTACTGCGGCCAGGCGGAGCTGCAGCGCGACATCGACAATTTCAAAGCGGCGCTCAAAGGCGTCAAGGTCGAAGAGGCGTTCCTGCCGGTGGCGGCGCCGGCGAGTGTTATTCCGGACCGCAGGAACGAGTATTACCGGAGCGAGGAAGAGTTGATCCGCGCCATCGGCGCGGCGATGCGCACCGAATACAAGATGATCATCGATGCGGGCTTTATTTTGCAGCTCGACGATGCGCGCGCCGCCGTCACCTATGATCGCATGGTGCCGCCGGCGAGTTTCGCCGAATACCGCAAGTGGCTGGCTTTGCAGGTCGACGTGCTCAACGAGGCGATCGCCGGCCTGCCGGCCGACCGCATCCGCTATCACGTTTGCTGGGGCAGTTGGCCCGGGCCGCACACCAGCGACGTGCCGCTCAGGGATATCGTCGACCTCGTCCTCGGCATGAAAGTCGGGGCCTATGTGATCGAGGGCGCCAATCCGCGGCATGAGCACGAATGGCGGGTTTGGCAGAATGCCAAGCTGCCGGACGGCAAAGTCCTCATTCCCGGCGTGATCAGCCACGCCACCAATGTCGTCGAACATCCGGAATTGGTCGCCGAGCGGATCGTCCGCCTCGCCCGCCTCGTCGGGCGCGAAAATCTCGTCGCCGGAACCGATTGCGGCTTTGCCCAGGGGCCGTTCCATCGCCGCGTGCATCCGAGCATCATGTGGGCCAAGCTCGATGCGCTCGTCAAAGGCGCCAAGATCGCCAGCGCCGAATTGTGGGCTTAAAAGCCAAGCCGGCGAGGATTGCCGCATCGACGGGGCAGGTCCTCGACCGGAAGGGTTCATGAACCGGGCAGGATTTGCTACATAAGGCTCAGCAAAACCTTACAGACCCAAAACCTTACCGGCCAAAGAGCGGCCCAAAGGCACCCGAAGGGAGATTCATCATGCTCGACGTCACCAAGCGGCAGGGAACCGCCCCGTTCGATACCGCGCGGCTCGACCGGTTGATGGACGACGCCGGCATCGACGTGTTGATCGCAACGTCGAAGCACAACATTCAATATCTGCTCGGCGGCCATCGCTCGTTCTTTTTCGAATCGATGGATGCGATGGGATTGAGCCGCTATCTGCCGGTTTTCGTCTATGCCAAAGGCGAGCCGCAGAGGGCCGGATTTTTCGGCCATCGCATGGACCGCTTTCAAGATGAAAACACGCCATTCTGGGTCGCCGAGGTGAACACCAAAAGCTCGGGCTCGGTCGATGCGGCGGAAAAGGCCGCGGATTATGCGCGCAGGCTTAATGCCAAACCGAAGCGGATCGGCATCGAAACCGCGTTCATCCCGGTCGATGCGGAAGCGGTGCTGCGCAAGAGCTTTCCGGGCGCCGACTTCGTGGATGCGCTGTTCGTGCTGGAGCGGCTGCGCGCCGTCAAAACTCCGCACGAGCTCGAAATGCTCAAGCTCGCCTCCGACAAGGTGATCGACTCGATGGCCGCGGTGTTTGCCGCTCACGGCCCTGGCGCCACCAAAGCGGAGCTTGCCGAAGCGCTGCGCCGTGAGGAAACCTCGCGCGGCCTGACTTTCGATTATTGCCTGATTGCGGCCGGCTCGAGTTTGAACCGCGCACCCTCCGATCAGCGCTGGGAAAAAGGCGACGTGCTGTCGCTCAACTCAGGGGGCAACTATCACGGCTATATCGGCGATGTTTGCCGTATGGGCGTCGCCGGGGAACCGGATGCGGAACTTGTCGACCTTCTCGGCGAGGTCGAGGCGGTCGAGCAGGCGTCGATGAAGCCGATCAAGCCCGGCGCGTTGGGCAAGGAGATTTATGCGGCGGCAAACGCGGTACTGCATAAATCCAAGCTGCACAACCACACCGAATTTTTGGCCCACGGCATGGGCCTCGTCAGTCACGAAGCGCCGCGGCTCACCAATTCCGGACCGGTGCCATACGACGCCTACGATGCGGATCGGCCGCTCGAGACCGGCATGGTCATCTCGGTCGAAACCACGCTGCAGCATCCGCGCCGCGGTTTCATCAAGCTTGAAGACACGGTCGTGGTGACCCCGACCGGATTTGAGGTCTATGGCGACCGCATCCGCGGCTGGAACCGCGCTGGCGCCTAGCGCATCATCGACGCGTCGCCTTGTCGGCAAGCGCCGCATAGAAGCGCTCGCGCGGCGTCTGCGGCGGCTCTATGGCCTCGGCCGATGCCACCTGCTGATGCGGCAGCGTGCCGAGTTCGCGGCGCAGCCGGTAGAGATAGGCGAATCCGGCGATGCCGGTCGCGACCCACGCTAATCCGGTGATGTAGACGGCCGTGGGCGGCAGGTGCGTCGACAACGCGGTCAGGATCCAATAGGTCGCCATCCAGCCGAACACGATAATAGCGGCGCGCGGCAGAACGTAACCGAGCGTATGCGGCATGATTCGTAGCCCTCCGCGAGAGGGGCAAGTCTGTCTGCCTATGGTTAAGAATCGCTGAGCGTGGCGATGCGGGATCAGCGCCGCGCTTGAGGCAGTGCCATCAGAAATGCTTCGAAGTCTTTAATTCTAATACGCAATCGTATTAATCGGAACCGGGGACCGACGCGTTCGCCGTGGCGCTCGCCCGCTTCGACCAAGAGCATCGAATTAGGCGGCGGCGGACCTAAGAGTTGTTTTCAATTTCGCCGCAGATGTAATGGCCGTTTTTCCAGACCATGTTCGGACACCGTGCTCCGCCGTTGTCGGCAAACGCTTGGGTGCAGAGGACCATTCCAACCACGAAGGCCACGCCGGTCAGGAGCATTTTCATGGGGGGTCTCCATCATTCAACCACTAAACGATGCCCCAAGCCGGATGCGACGACTGTGATGGCGGTCACGAAAAATGCGCTTTGCCGAGATGCTGCGCGCTACCGAGATCGAAAGTCCATGGGCGGCGACTTTGACGCGCGCCTAGCAAAGCGACCGCCAAAAGCGTGGAAACGGACTAGCGAGCTTGATGGATTGGCTCCCCGGGCCTCTGTCTAATCGACTTGCACGCACGGGCACTGACCGGCGATAAACCTCGATAGAAAGCCAACATCTACAAGGCTTTCTTGTTGACGACGGGCATTGGCGTGCACTGAAATCCGCGCTACGCTTGTGGGTAAACATGGGGTAGCCGGCATGCCAAAGACCGTTGAAAAGCTCACTGCGTTGCGGATCAGTCGCGAACTTGCAGTCGGAATGCATGCGGATGGGGGAGGGCTTTACCTGCAAGTGACGGGGGCCGGCGCCAAGTCCTGGATTTACCGATATTCGTTGCGTGGCAAACCGCGAGAGATGGGCCTGGGTTCGCTCAACTCTGTAAGCCTCGCGAATGCACGGACTGAGGCCAAGCTGTGCCGTGGGCTTCGCCAGCGCGGGCTTGACCCCATCGAAGCGCGGAAGGCCGAGCGTGCACAAGCCGCGCTGGACGACGCCAAGGCGATCACGTTCAAGGAAGCGGCTGAGCGATACATTGCCGCCCATAGGGCAGGATGGAAAAAGGCCAAGCATGCGTTGCTGTGGGAAAACACGCTCAAGACCTATGCCTATCCGGTCATGGGGAAGGTCTCGGTGCAGGCGATCGACACCGCACTTGTCTTGAAGGTCTTGGAACCGATTTGGACTGCGAAGCCCGAAACCGCGGGCCGTGTTCGCGGCCGCATTGAGGCGATCCTAGATTGGGCAAAGTCCCGCGGCTTGCGCCAAGGCGAAAACCCCGCACGGTGGCGCGGCCACCTGCAATATCAGCTACCGGCGCAATCAAAGGTTCGGCGGGTGGAGCATCACCCGGCGCTACCCTATGCCGAACTTCCCGACTTCATGCGGAAGCTTCGCGAGGAAGTTGGCATCGGCGCTCAAGCACTAGAATTCACGATCCTGACTGCGGCGCGAACGGGCGAGATAATCGGGGCAACCCGCGCTGAGGCGAATGTGACCGACAAGCTTTGGACGGTGCCCGGTGTCCGCATGAAGGCCGGGAAAGAACACCGCGTGCCGCTGTCTGCGCGTGCGCTCGCCATCCTGAAGGACGTTACAGCCCCGGAGAACGGCGACCATGCGTTTATTTTCCCCGGGGGTAAGCACGGTAGACCGCTGTCCAACATGGCCATGGCGTCAGTTTTGCGGCGCATGAAGCGTGATGACATCACAGTGCATGGCTTCCGCTCTACCTTCCGTGATTGGGCGGCGGAACAGACGAATTACCCGAATGAGGTTGTAGAAATGGCGCTCGCCCATGCGGTGAGCGACAAGGTGGAGGCTGCATATCGACGCGGCGATTTATTCGAGAAGCGGCGTCTGTTAATGGCGGATTGGACGACGTTCTGTAATACGCCGAAAGCGGCCAAGGGTGGTGCTACCGTCGTTCCGATCCGTGGGCCGGCGTGAACTAAGGACGATATTCTTTGCGTAGCCACTGTTCTTCAATCGTCTCTTCCTCGCGGGCGAGAGCATTGGATATGGTTTGCGATGTGGCGTTGATTTGGCGCTCTATCATCTGCAATCTGTCTTCCAACCCGTTGTGATCGATGGAAAGACGATCGAGCTTGGTTTTGATTTCCCCCATCTCGTTGCCGCAGACTGTCAGAACTACAAACAAACCGATAACAACAATCCACCATGTGGTGCTCATAACTGTCCTCGGTTTCTCTCACCGCCTCCGCTTCGTTCATCGTGATCTAGCCCAATCTCCGCAAGCTGGCGGATCGCCTGTGGCCGGGAAAGCTCTGGCGCCTTGCGCGCCTGCCACTCGTCAACACGGGCGAGAAATTCAGTGTGACACCGAATGCCGACGAGCGTGCCGGGGCCGGTGGTGTGCGGGCGCCCCACTCTGCGTTTTTGTTTGTTAGAACGCTTCGCCTTTTTCATTTTGAGTTTCTGAAAATCAAATTGAGCTTTCATCAAGTCCGAAGCCAAGACTGTGGCCTTTGGCGAGGCTGCGTCCTCGCGTCAGGCCACAGACAGTTTAAACGCTACGCCGCCTTGCGCGTACCTTCAGCAAACGGGACGACCTTCACGACTTGCCCTTGCTCCGCAAAACGTTGGCGAAGCTCCATCAGCAACTCGTCCGTCTCAATACCTGCTAGGTTCGCCCCAAGACCGGCTAGTGCTTCCGCAATCGTTTTGCCCGTGGCTTCGATCCTGACTGACATTCCGACTTCCCTTTTCCTCAACGCCACCCCATGCGGCGCCTCACATAATTACTGTTAACACGAATTATTGGCTCACGTCTAGTAAAAAGTTTCTCCCCTGCGTGGACTGTGATATTTTTCGGGGAGCCAAGGGGAAACCGATGAATAACGCGCAATTGGCGAGTGCCACCTATTGGGCACCAATGCTCGAAACTGTTGCCGACATCGCGTTTGCAATTGTCATTATTGCCCTTGCAGTTGAGCTCGTTGCGGGCCGGGTAGCGCGCCGATTTGAAAAGCAGATTGATGCGGCTCGCGAACTGAGGATCGCCGAACTAAATCACGAAACCGCCCACTTGCAGAAGCAGCTTGGGCCGCGACTTTTAAATAGCGAACTCTTTCTAAACGACTTGGAAGGGAAACCCACCGGGACGGTCGAAATAATGTTTCCAAGGGAAAACGGGGAATGCTTTCAGTTGGCGATACAGTTTAGAGATTTGCTGCGCGTAGCGAAATGGACAGTTGCGGAGCCCGTTCCCGTGCCACCCAACGACATACCGAGATTGGCCAACCAGCCGTCGTACATGGCGGCCGGCGGTCAGCCGTTAGGAGTTGCTGTAGTATCGCGCGCGGACACACAGGACGATTTTCAACGTCTGAATGACCGGGATGCTCCCACAGCGATCAACGCGCTTACTAAGGCAATATTCGACACGCTCGGAACGGTCTCAGGTTACTCCGCAGGTCCGGACGTATTTCATCCACCCCCGGCCGGAACCATCAGAATAGTGGTGGGGCCCAAGCCGTAATGTGTCGTGCGTGTCGTTGCCATTCTGTGATGTCGTTTGGCTAAGTCTTTTCCGACCTATGAGGAATTCGCGCTCCGGTGGCGGATTTGATAATCGGCCGCTCATCGTGTACACCAATGCGAGCACTGGCGAACATACGTAACACCGGCAATCAAGCAGGTCGTATGCGCCTAACCCGAATGGGAGTGCGATACGGTTTGGAGAATGGAAGACGTTTTGTCGTACTCCCCTGACAACGCATGCAGGGTTCTTGGAATTGGCAAGAGCAAGTTCTATCAATTAACTCGCGCCGGGCAAATTCCAATCAGGAAATTCGGGCGCCGATCGTTGGTGCTCAGGTCTGACCTGACGCTGTGGCTCGATAGTTTGGCTGAAAAGCCAACGTCAAATCGCCGGCCAATCATCCCGCAGGATAAGGCTCGCTCAGCCGCTTAATGTCGAGCGCGGCTAGTCTCTCTCACACTCAATCTGAAAAACACAACACGCACTCTCGCTCGGCGCTTTCGAGCCCGCGCTGTCGTGCGTTTAAACGGTCGGAGGCTTGGACAAAAAATGTCCCGGCCCAACGGGTGGCACCGTGCGACCGGGACAAAATACGTTGGAGGACGATCATATGGCAGAAAATGCCGCGAATAGCAATCCTGTATATCGCACAGGCACTAACAAGACCAACAAGACAGGCTTCCCGCGTTGGCACTGTGCCGGCTTCACTTCCGAACTGTTGCCGATCGTACCGCCCGGCGCTCCAATTTCGCCGAAAAGCGAAACACTCACGCCGAAGATTTTGGGAAAGACGCCGGGGTTAAGGCGTGAGAGCGGTTGGGTTGGGCTCGGGGGAAAGTGGTCAACTGAATTCTTCGCCAAGCTCCCCGACGTGCAAGCGTGGCACAATATGGGCGCCAGCGTTGGGCTGCAAACTCGCAAGTTCGTCGCGATTGACGTGGACATTGACGACAAAAAACTCTCGCGCGAAATTGAGAAGCTTGCTTATGACAAGCTAGGTGCTGCACCCCGGCGTATCCGCACGGGCTCGCAACGCTGTTTGTTGCTGTATCGTCTCAAAGACGGTGAGACGCCATTGCGGAAGCGCCGGCTTGCCTTCCTCATAGGCGACGCCAAGGCCGCAGTGGAAATGCTCGGGCTCGGGCAACAGTGCGTTGTTGAAGGCCCGCACCCGGCCGGCGGGGAATATACGTGGCCTGACTGGCACCCGTGCGATACCGGCCCCGCTTCGCTCACTGAGATTACCGCTGCGACGGCAGACGCGTTCTTTGCTGCGCTCGCCGACACGCTGGAAATGTACGGCTATAAGTTTGCGGCCGAACAGTCGTCAAGCTCCGGTGGCGGCACGCGCAAGGGGTTGGACAATCCGGCCCTGCACGCGCCGTCCCCTGACATGGTGCTTGACGCGCTGAAGGTTTGGCGCCCCGAGCACATGGGGCATGACGAGTATGTGCAGGCTCTCGTCGCTATCAAGGCAAGTTTAGGACCGTCCCGCGAAGACTACAGGCAAGAAGTGCTTGAATGGTCGCCGGGCGTCCGTTCCGGAGAAGACGATCAATTTGCGGCGCGTTGGGATAGTATCAACGATAGCACGCTTGGCTGGTCATTCGTTGAAGGCATGGCGCGCAAGGCTGGCTATCGCGGGAGCGCGCAGCACACCTTTGCGGACACGCCGCAGGCGGATAATCCGCAAGCTGCGCCGGCCGGCGTCTCCGCTGTTGATCCTGAAAACCCGGATGGCTCAATACCTGAAAACGCGCTTGACCGCATGGTGGCGCGCTTCGTGTATTGCACGGAGCTTGATCGCTACTTTGACACCACGACGCGCGCCTTCATTTCCGAAAAGTCCGTCAACGTGTGCAGCACTGATGTTGCCGCGTATGGAAAGACCGGCACGAACAGCGCCGCGGCGCAGCTTCAAAATCATCCGAAAGCGCAACGCGTTGCAACGCCGACCTACCGGCCCGGTAAACCCATGCTGATCGCGGAAGCCGGCAAGCCGGCTGTCAAAACGTGGCGCCCATCCAACGTCGTTCCGGCGAAAGATGTGGCCGATGCCGACGTGAAGCCTTGGCTCACGCTCTGTGACGTTCTCTTCGGCAACGCTACGCCAGAGCGCGAGCACTTTCTGAATTGGTGGGCGTACAATTTTCAAAAGCCGGGGCGAAAAATTGGACACGCGATTGCCCTAATAAGTGGTCAGGGCTTTGGAAAGGACACTCTATTGAAGCCGCTCTTTAAAGGGCTAGGTACTCACAATGTCGCTTCAATAGACACCACCGCGTTGGCAAACTCGTTCAATTTCTATCTCCGCTTTCAAATAGTATATGTGCAGGAGGCGAAGATGGGCGGTCGTCATCGCGACCTATACAATTACTTGAAACCCTTCATTTCAGCGCAGGCTACGGGGCTCGCGGTGAATGAAAAAAACCTGCCACAGTATTTTCTGCCGAATAATCAAAACTGGCTTGTCACCTCCAATCACGACAACGCACTTGCTCTTGAAGACGATGATCGCCGTTTTTGGGCTCACCGGGCAGTTGCAGAGGAAGCCCCGTCTGATGACTTTTTCACCAAACTGCACGCTTGGTACAAAGCTGGCGGTGTCGAAAAAATCGCCGGGTGGCTGCTGCAACGTGATTTGAGCGGCTTTAATCCGATGGCAAAGCCGGGGAGCACTGCGGCCAAGCGAGCGATGCTTGAATTGTCTCAACCGGCCCCGGTTCTGTGGCTCCGTGAAAAGCTAATGGCGGGAGGAAGCTTGGCCGATCGCCGCGTGGTGACGGTGAGGGAGCTTCGGAACCGGGGCCGTGAGTGGGATGCGCCAGAGCCACCAACGGAGAGGCACGTTACGGCCGCGCTCAAGGCTGAAGGGTTCAAGGCCGCACATCGTGTTCGCTTAGGAAATGACGTGGACCGACTTTGGGCGCGCGGCGTGCATGGCAGCACGACCGCTGACGCAATGCGCGCCCTGTACCGCAGCGAAACGGAGGACCCGTCATGCAAAGCAGCCTAAGCCGAGTGCTCAATGCCGCTGATTTTGTGTCTGTGTGTCTGTGCGGCTTTTCAGGCACACGCACAAAGAAACCCGCATGTGGCTTTGGTTTCCGTCAGTTTGTGTCTGTGTGTCTGTACTTTCTTAAATTGGGAAAAATGAATAAATATAGGAACGCGGAGACGCGGAATGCGGCGGGCAAGAATTGCATCCACTGCATATCGAATGCGAATTTCGCGCACACACCGACACAAACGATCAAAAACCCCCGTGCGGCAACGACATTGTCTGTGTCTGTAGCCCTCGGGGGGCACCGACACACGCGCACACGGCCCACAAACCCGACGCCTCGGCAAATACTTAGGGACATTGGACACGCGAATAATCGACGTAACGGCCGAGCCGATGACGGCGACGGACAGCAACACAAGCCAGTAGGGGGAAACCGATCGCTGGTGACGGGGGAAAAAACTAATGCCTAGCAATCCATTCGACCAATTCGACAATGTTGATCCGGCAAGCAGCCTGCCGGCCGGTTACACGCTCGATACGCAGCCGAGCCCCGCTCCGCCGCAATCACCCACCCCGCAGCGCTTGGCAAATCCGTTTGACCAATTCGACAACGTTGATCCCATGGCGTCGTTGCCGCCCGGTGCGGTGCTTGACACTCATCCAGCCGCGCCCGATCCCATGGCATCGTTGCCGCCGGGCTTCACGCTAGACGTTGACGGCGCAGCGCCGGCCAGCCCGAGCACCAACACGCCGCCTAAAGGCAATTCGTGGTCCGCAGCGATGCAACGCGTGTGGGACAACCCGACGCCCGGTGGCCTCGTCTCGATCATCAAAGGCGTTTACAACGGCGCAATGACGGGTGCCGCGGCCACAAAGACCGCGATGCAAACCGGCGACATGAGCGACGACGCCGTGCCGCAGATGACGCAAGCGGCTATGGATTTGGCGCCGATCGCGAGCGGCGGGGTAATCCGTCCCGTGTCACAGCTTCCTAGCCAAATCGCCCCGTCCACCGCCGACGCGGCCGTGCAAGCGGCTGAACGCATTGGCGTCGCCATCCCAAAATTCATGGCGACGGAAGGCCCCGTTGCGCCGGCTCTAGCCCAAGGCGCTAAGGCCGTGCCATTTGCCGGCAAGCCGGTCATCACCGCGGCGAACCAAACACGCAGCGGCTTACAAAACGCAATCGACACTGCGGCGCCACGCACTGCGCCAGACGTTGCCGGGCAGGCTGCGAAAGACGCGATCACGCAAAACATAAAAGTTGACGCTCCCGCGGCTGTGTCGGCGCTATATGGGAAGTTGGAAGGCGGCCCGAATGGTGGGGGCAGTCTCACCGACCCGACCGTGCAAGTGCCGCTCACTAACACCATGCAGAAAATGCAACAGCTTCAAAGCGCGCGGGCAAATGCGAACTTGCCCGAGTGGTCGCCGAATATGAAAATCTTGGCGCAAGCTGTAACCGACCCGCAAGGCATGAACTACGCCGGCATCAAACAGTTGCGTAGCTATCTCGGGCAGGGCGCACCGCAGACGTTGATTGCGGAAGGCGTCAACCCGCAGGAAGCGCGCCAGCTTTACGGGCCGCTCACTGAAGACCTAAAAAACGCCGTCTATCTCGGGGGCGGTCAACCCGCGCTCAACGACTTTACCGAAGCAAACACCCTTGCGGCGACTTCCGCGGCGCAACGCAAACAGCTTTATAAAATCGTCGGCTCGAAAGGCGACGTTGCACCTGAAGCGGTGTTTTCTCGTCTCGCCACTGCGGCCGGCACGGGCTCCGCAGCCGACCTTGCGTTGCTTCAGCAAGCCAAATCGGCAATGGGGCCGCAAGCGTGGGGGCAAGTTGGCGGCGGCATTATTTCTCGGCTCGGGCGTGATCCGCAGGGCAACTTTTCACCCGATCGGTTCATAGGGCCGAGTGGCTATGCCGGTATCTCCCCCTCCGCAAAGTCAATCCTGTTCACGCCACAGCAAAAATCCGCCTTGGACGACCTTTCAACCGTTTCTAATCAGGTTAGCGCCAAGCTTTCCAAATATGAGAATACAAGCCGCACGGCGCCCACGCTTGAAGCTGCGAGCTTGTTAGGCGGCTTGGCTCACCCTGTCGGAACGATCGCAACCCTAGCAGGGGCGCGGCTCGCTGCATCTGCGCTCGCACGGCCGGCGGTGAGCCGGGCGGCGACAAATCTTGGACGTGTTCAACTCATGGGCGCCAGCACTGGCGCTATCATGGCGCGGCGGGCGGCCCTTGCGGCTGCCATCCGAGCAGAGTTTCCAGCAACAGCGGGTCAATAGTTGGCTCTATCAACACGCGCACCCGGCACGCTGTAACGGTGGCGCAATTCAACAGGAAGAAAAGGGGACCATGAATGTTTGGCAAGTGCAAAAGCATCTGAGAGTACAATTTGGAAATATGTATGACTATCAGCTTGAGGAAATGGAGGAACTCGCGATCACTTACCGGCACCCGATCACAGGGCAATCGTTTTGCGAGCTTTCCGCAGAATACCTAGCTGCGGGATTGAAGCGGGACCCGCAGGACATGGCGAGGGTCAAAAGGATTGTGCCGCGCTTTCCCGGTTTGGCCGAAGCGTTGCTGATCTACTTTCCCGGCGACGCGGACCTAAAGGATATTGCAGAGGGTTGGGGCACGCCACCGAAAGTCCGACGCGCGAGCCTCTACATGGTCGATAGGGGCACCCCTCGCTCTCTGCCGCGTGTGGATAATTCGCTCTATGTCGCCGAGCGCATGGCGGGCCAAATCCCGATACCGGACGGTGACGACAACCCGGCGGAAGACCACTTGCGCGAAGAACGGATTGACGCGCTAACGTCGCTCTTGTCACTCTTTTCGGTGCCTGACGCTTATGCGGCGTGTCCCGTGATGAAGCCGGGCGAGCCTAGCGCCCACTTGGGTTAGAGGGCACTCACGTTGCCGTCGCCCCTTTACAGGCGGCGGCAATTCTACTTTCGTCGCGGCAGAACAATCTTGCGTGTGGGACTGAAAAGCGCAAGAATTGGTTGAGTTATTGGGGGGTTCTCATGCGGCTGTTGTTGGTGGTCGCTGGTCTTGGCGTGTTGCTCGCTGCTCATTCGGCGGCAAGCGCCGCGTCTCTGAAAAGCATCATTTCCAAAGAGAACAAGACAATTATTTCACTGAATGGCGAAATTTCAGAAGGCGATGCAGACACATTGAAAGCTGCGATCAAGGAAGCGAACGATAGTGGCCGGCTCGTCTCGGGCATGCGATTGAATTCCCCGGGCGGAAATCTTCTGGAAGGAACCAAACTTGCCGAAATCGTGCGGTTTGGAAAAATCGCCACTGTAGTGGCGAACGGCGCTCAATGCGCCTCTGCATGTTTCATCGTCTTTGCAGCGGGGGACCCAAAGTTCGTAAGCTACAGCGCCTTCGTAGGCGTGCATGGGGCAGCGGATGCAGACGGTCAGGAAACGGTGCAGGCCGGTGCAGCAACAGTTTCTATGGCGAGAATTGTGCGGGACCTTGGTGTGCCGGCTCCGATAATTGGCAAAATGGTGGTGACACCGCCAAGTCAAATTGTTTGGCTGACGCCTGATGATCTACGCTCAATGGGAACCACACTAACCGGCAAGCCTGAGCAAGTACCGCCGCCGGTACAGGCTCCCAATGATCAATCACCGCCAATGCAGCTTGATCCGACTACGCGCGCGGCAGCGCCGTCTGACGAGGAAAGCGGCTCAACGCCGACTTGGAAGGATACAGTGTCCAACGCATTTGCAAGATCGACCGAACAAAATGACGGGAAGGCATTAACTTCTAGAACTTGTCAGCCCGAAATAGGTACTTGCAGCACGGCAGTTTTTTTTAAGATGAATGATGGGACACTTGCGATGTTGCGGACCTCAGAAGACGCGACCGGCAAGATGCTTGATCGGGATATTTGCAAATTCAATGGCTTTGGTGACGTTCGGCTTTGTACCAATTGGGATACCGGGGCCGTTACGCGTGAAATGCAGAACCAAAATAAGGAATGGGTGAAGGTGGGCGATAAGTGACGCAAAGCGGGCCGTGGGCAGGCGCGGCGGGTGCTAGGCGGCTAGGCAATTTTTCTCGCGTGGGCACCGAACAGCGAAGTCTTCCAAATCGCCGTCGCTTAAAGAGCCTGCGCGATCAAGAGCGTTTGCAAGATCACGGACAAGTGCCGCGCGCGAGCTAAGAATTTGCCGCGCGTACCTCTGGCCTTCGACGCTTTGGCGCGGGGGAGCGGTGTGTCGCTCCAATAGTTCCATCACCTTCGCCGCATCCGTCATGCCGGCTTGTGGCAAAGTTGGCGCGGCTAAAAGTTCGGCTGCCACCATTCCGGCCTCCGCAACAGCGATTTGATGGAGCAAAGGGTGCCGAGCGGTGCATTCGATCTTCGATCGGCCGTCGCCGCTGTCAGCGACGGACATTGCCTGCACTCGCAGTCCGAGCGCCCACGCGACAACCGCATGCCCTGCTTCGTGCACCGCAGCCGCCCAACCCATATCGTCTTCGTCCCTCATGGCGTCCTTTCATTCTCAGATTGGGCCACTCGTATGGCGGCAGAATGCGACAAGCCGGCGACGTTTAAACGCTCGGAGTGATTCCCGTTTCACATGACTGTGAGCCGAGCCATGCGATTTGAGCGTTTGTGTAAATATAAAACGACCGTATAAGATTTACACAGACGCCCAAACACGGGAGCGCGCTATGTCGAATAGGCGGCTTGTCGGGTACGTCCGGGTTTCGACTTCACAACAGGGCCGATCGGGGCTCGGGATCGAAGCGCAGCAAGAGGCGCTCGCTCGCTTCGCTGCGGCAGAGGGCTTTGAGTTGGGCCGCGTATTCGTGGAGGTTGAGACAGGCAAGGGCGCCGACGCGCTCGATCGCCGCCCCGAGCTTGCCGCGGCGCTCGCTGAGGCGCGCCGACTGCGGTGTTCGGTGGCAGTAGCCAAGCTCGATCGTCTTAGCCGCGACGTGCATTTCATAAGCGGCCTAATGGCTCACCGCGTGCCGTTTGTGGTGGCCGAGCTTGGCCCCGACGTTGACCCGTTCATCCTCCACTTATTCGCCGCTCTAGCCGAGAAAGAACGGGCACTGATTAGCACTCGCACGAAGGCGGCACTTGCGGCAGCCAAGGCCCGCGGAGTCGCCCTGGGCGGCCCTAAGCTCGCACAGGCACGCAAAAACGCCATCGCCTCGGTGAGGGCGGCGGCCGACCACCATGCGGCCAACGTGCTGCCTGTGATCCGAGAGATACAACGGAGCGGCGCACGATCACTGCACGCGATTGCGGACGCTCTCAATGCTCGCGGCATCACCACGCCGCGCGGCGGTGCGTGGTACGCGAAATCGGTGAGCAACGTTCTGGCGCGGGCGTAGCGGGCCGGCGCCGGGCCACGCGGCGGCAGGGCAGGCGCGGCGGCTACCATCCCCGCGCCGCACGCGTCGCGATGACCCCCCCGAAACGGTCCTCCGGCCGCGGCATGGAAATACCTGCCCCCGTGCGGGGGCCTACCCCCCAAAAATTTCCTGAGCAAATTTGCAAGCCGGCCGAAAATTTTTATACAATTTCGGCGGCGTTACCGTGTCTAGAAACAACCGCGTTTCCGATCATGTCGCCGGAGGCCGTCTTACCTTGCCGGACCGGGGAAACAATCGAAATCGATGTCCCGATCGCGGCCCACCATGCTTACTTCTTGATTGCGTAGCTCATTGCCAGCATTGGCGCATGCTAAAAGGGAAGGGTAGCCCGGCACGTTTGTGATCCCCACAGATTTGGAGTGCACCAGCAGAATTATGACCAACACCCACGTTTGCACGCGCCGTAGCCCTATTGACCCTTCGGAGCCGCCGATGCAGCGCGCGTCGCTTGCGGCTGCGATGACGAAGCTGTCTGTCCTGGCGCCGTCTGGAATTGAATTCCGCAATTCTTTTGGATCGACGCTTGTTGGATTGCGTCCATGTCGCCCTTCAGTTGGGCCAACTGCGCCGCATTCTGTTTGTCACCGTTGACGAGGAATAGCGATGGCCAAAAGACGATCACGCCAACGGTCGTTGCCACGGCGTCCTTCGTGGCCTGACTATCTTGCGTGCCCGACGCTATCGCTGCCGCCTGCGAGACACGCTGCGCTTCCGCTGCGAGTTGCGGACAGGTGAAAGACTGATACTGCAACGGAGAGACGTAAGCCGGCGCAACGTCGGCGGCCTTTGAGGCGCAGCCGGCCAACATCAACGCCGCCAATGCGGCACTCAACTGACTACGCATGGCATTCCCCCCCGGACGCCCTTCCGAGGATCATCCGACAGCTTTAGCGTGAGTGCAATAGACTTGAAAACCAGTGGTTAAGAGCGCTCTCAGCCTATCGTCACGCCGTCTTTAATGGGCCAGATGCTCCCGAGCCCGAAAAGGTCACGGTGGAATTTGCGGTGGGCATGAGGTTGACCATCAGTTGACCAAGCGGAACGGTCGGCATCTCAGATCGCTCGTCGGGCGTTTGCGGCACCGGGTAGGTTGCGGCGTCGCAATTCTGGTACAGCGGATGATCAAGGCAGAATTGATTAGCAACGTCGGCATGCCAGATAACGATGGTGGCGGCGGTGAGCATTACGGCGGGGGCAAAAATTGGCTTCTTGGACAATGAATTTCTCCTTATAAAGTGTGTCCGGTATATATGCGGCCGGATCGCCGATTTTGGCGCCCAGCGAGAAATTTTCTGTTGGGGGTAGGCTTGTGGGTAAACTGGCCGTGTGGCCAAAAAGTCTTGAAATTTCAATGGCGATTGGCTCCCCGGGCCGGATTCGAACCAGCGACCAACCGGTTAACAGCCGGTTGCTCTACCGCTGAGCTACCGGGGAAAAGCCTGCTCGCGAGCGTCGGAAGCCGCATATAACAAAGCCGATCCGGCTTTGAAAGCGTTGAGCGACGTATTGGGGGCCAAAACGGTTGGTGGGCCCTGCGCCGTGTTTTTCTCTGTCGCTGTATTGCTGGGTGGAGGCCACGCCCGGAATTGAACCGGGGTAAACGGTTTTGCAGACCGCTGCGTAACCACTCCGCCACGTGGCCGTTGGAGCGAATGGGTAACTTCCCCTCGCAGATTAAGCAATGCCTCCGCAAAATTCACCGCGCCGCACGCCGGATTATGTCGGGCTGCGCTTAATCGATGACGAAGGAACCAGGAGTTCCCGGGCGAGTTGCTTTGCTGCGCAAAGTGATTAGCGCAACACATCGGTACTCGGAGGATGGAATGGCCCTTTTTAAGACAGTAACACTTGCCGCTGCCCTGATTGCAGGCGCGACTTCGCTGGCGATCGCGCAAAACGGCCCATCGACGGGCGGGCAACCGCCGGCGGGCGGTGCGGCAGCGAGTCCTACGGCCGGCAGCAGCGGCTCCATGGGCAAGATGTCGGATAAAACGATGAAGCATAAGACGACCAAGAAAAAGAAGTCGACATCCAAATAAGTACATGAGCTGACCCCCGGCCCGCTCAGCCGAGCGGGTCCGCAACTGAAGACCTCACCCGGTTATGGCACCCGCCATAGCCGGGAATTTTGCGACCGGCGCAGTTGCCATCGACCCCGCTTGCGTTTTTGCGGGCGCTGCCGCACAAGGCGCAAAGGCTCATAAAGGCTCACGCGGGGACCTCAGCCATGTTCGACGCTGCCATGGCGCGGCGCATGATGGTAGACGGGCAAGTTCGCACCGCCGACGTCACCAATCTCGACTTGATTGCGGCCATGTTGGCGGTGCCGCGCGAACTATTCGTGCCTCCCGCCCAGGCCGGGCAGGCCTATCTGGATAGCGATATCCCCCTCGGCGCCGGCCGCGTGCTGGTCAAACCTATGGTGCTTGCCAAACTGATCCAGGGCGCGCTGGTCGGTCCGGGGAATCGTGTACTCGATGTCGCTTGCGGTACTGGCTATTCCTCTGCTGTGCTGGCGCGAATCGTCGACTCGGTGGTGGCGCTCGAGCAGGAACCGGCATTGGCGCAGCTGGCCAAACAAGCTCTGCAAAGCGTGGGCGCCGTCAATGTGACGGTTGCCGTCGGCCCTCTGATAGCCGGCTGGGCGGCGGGCGGCCCCTACGACGTCATTCTCCTCAACGGCGCGACCGAGATTGCGCCGGAAGCTCTTGGGCGCCAGTTGAAGCCAAACGGCCGGCTAGCCTGTATTTTCGGTCGCGGTCCTGCCGCCAAAGCCATGATCTACCGGCTGGTCGAGGGCCATTTGGTCGGACGTCCGATTTTTGACGCTGCCGCCCCGGTTCTGCCGGGCTTTGCGGCGCCTGCGGCCTTTGTATTCTAGGGTAGAGTAAGCCGTGTGAGCGGCGATCCTGGCGCCATCGCCGATCCAATCCGAATGGCCGCCCACCTGTGGCGCAGAAGCGGCTATTCCCAGATTTTTGCGTTTCATCCCCAGATGCGGGGTTTCGGCTTGCTCACCAGACGCTTAAGGTAGTTCGTTCCGCGCTTTCGGCCCAGGCGGGCGGTATCTCCTTGGCCGAGGCGTCTAAAGCGCGGCTGCTAGGGGATCCGCCATAAGGGGGCGGGCGGAGGAGTGGGAGCTGTGTCTACGTGATGAGTGGACGCGGAGTGCGGGCGCATATCCGAACCGCTACGAGCCTCGTCTTGGGCGGCCTCGCCGCCTTTGCATACGGCTCGGCGGCGCGCGCCGACACGCTCGAATGGGCGCTCGTGCAAGCTTATCAGAACAATCCGTCGCTCAATGCGCAGCGCGCGGCATTGCGCGCGACCGACGAAGACGTGCCGCAGGCTTTATCGGGCTACCGACCCAAAGTGAGCGTCACCGCGAACGGCGGCTTTAACTACAGCAGCACGCTCTCCGAGACTGTCAATCAAGCGGTTTTTCCCAACAGCGTCTCCTATTCGAATCTCGGCAGAGACTTCGGTAGCCGCGGCGCCGGCGTGACCGCGAGCCAGACGCTGTTCAACGGCTTTCAGACCGCCAACAAAACGCGCCAGGCCGAAAGCCAGGTGATGGGCGCACGCGAAACGCTCCGCGTCACCGAACAGCAGGTGCTGCTCGATGCCGCCACCGCCTACATGAATTTGCTGCGCGACCAGGCCATCCTCGATCTCAATCGCCGCAACGTCGAAGTTCTCACCGAACAGCTCAAGCAGACGCGGGACCGTTTCAATGTCGGCGAAGTGACGCGAACCGACGTCGCACAAGCCGAATCCCGGCTCGCGGCGGGCCGTTCGGCGTTGCTCGGCGCGCAGTCGAACTATGTCACGTCGCAGGCAAATTATCGTCGCGTCATCGGCGTCGATCCCGGTCGGCTCGATCCCGGCACGCCGGTCGACCGGCTGTCGCCGCCGAGCCTTCCCGGCGCGGTCACTGCAGGCGAAACGCAAAGCCCGTCGGTCTTGGCGGCCGCCTATGGCGTCGATATCGCCGAGCTCGCCGTAAAGATCAGCGAGGGCGCGCTCTATCCGAACTTGTCGCTCACCGCGAGCGCGGCGAAGAACTACGATCCTTTGTACAACGTGCGCAAACAGACGACCGCCTCGGTCCTCGGCTCTCTGACTATTCCGCTCTATCAGGGCGGCGCCGAATATTCGGCGATCCGTCAATCCAAAGAAACGGTCGGCCAGCAGCGGCTCAATCTTGATGTCAACCGCGACGAGGCGCGCGCGACCGTGGTGCAGAGCTGGGGCCAGTTGGATGCCGCCAAGGCGCAGATCGAAGCGACCACGGCGCAAGTCAATGCCGCCGAGATCGCGCTCAATGGCGTGCGCGAGGAAGCGCGCGTCGGCCAGCGCACCACGCTCGACGTCCTCAATGCGCAACAGGAACTCGTCAATGCACGCGTCGCGCTGGTCACGGCGCAGCATGACCGGGTGGTGGCGTCGTATGCGCTTTTGGCGGCGGTCGGCGGATTGTCGATGCAGCATCTTGGGCTCAACGTGCTGATCTACGATCCGCAGGTGCACTATCAGCAGGTGCGCGACGCCTGGGTCGGCGTGCGTACGCCCGACGGCAAATAGACGCAGCTCGCGAATTGGTCCGACGCCGCTAGATCAATATGTTGCGTGCATCGACCGTTGCAATTCGGAACCGGGACACCAGGCCGTGTCCACAGCGGGCGTTCTGACTGCGACTTTGGCGGTGACAAATTTACCCTCTCGATTGCATAGTTGCGGTGTGTGATTTGCGGCGTCGCATACGCAACGCGGCGTTGGGCTAGGGAAACGCACGCGGCCTGGGCACTGAGTTAGGCACTGAGGTGGGCTGGCCAAGCGAGGCGAGGGATTGTGCATGACGCAACCGGCGAAATCGCAGGAACCGTCGATGGAGGAGATTCTCGCCTCCATCCGTCGCATTATCGCCGACGACGACGCCAACAAGACCCCGAGCAAAGGCCCGGAACCCATGACAGCGGAAGCGCCGCCGGCGGCCGTGCCGCCGATGCCCTCGGCGCCGTCGGATTCATCGCGCCCTCGCGGCGAACCTGACGCACGCGCGGCGATGCAACCCTTAAATCCGCCCGAGCCGGCATCGGTTGCGGACCAGTCATCCGACATTCTCGACCTCACCGAGTCGATGGCCGCCATGCCGCAGCCATCGCCCGCAGCGCAGGCGGCCAGTGTCATGTCCAATCCGCAATTTCGCACCATCGACGGCAGTTCCGACGTGGGATTTGACGAGGAAAGCGAAAGGCCCGCAGCCCCCGGTCCGGCGCCGCGCTGGCGAGGAGCGGGGCGTCTTTGATTTCGCAGGCCACGACCGCGGCGGTGGATTCCGCCTTCAATGCTCTTGCGCAAACCGTTCTGGTGCAGAACGCCCGTACGCTTGAAGATTTGGTGCGCGAAATGCTGCGGCCGATGCTGAAATCGTGGCTCGACGATAATCTACCCGGCATGGTCGAACGGCTGGTGCGCGCCGAGATCGAGCGCGTCTCGCGCGGTCGCGCAAGCTGAGGGCGGCCGCGCGCCGCGTCATCCCCGCAGCGCTGCTGCCAGTCTCAGCGCCTGTTCCGACAATATCGTGGGATCTTCCTTGACGGTGGCCGGCGGCTTCAGCGGCACGCCTTGTTTGCGCGGGATGACGTGAAAGTGCAGGTGGAACACCGATTGGCCGGCCGCCGCCTCGTTGAATTGGAAAATATTGATGCCATCGGCGGCAAAAACCGACATTGCCGTTTTGGCTATTTTCTGCGTCACCTCGATCAGATAGGCGAGTTCGCCCGGTGCGATGTCGAATATGTTGCGCGCCGGGCTTTTGGGAATGACCAAAGTGTGTCCCGACGCCTGCGGCATGATGTCGAGGAAGGCGAAGGTCCTCTCATCCTCGAAGACTTTGTACGCCGGCACTTCGCCGCGCAGGATTTTGGCGAAAATATTGCTCGGATCGTAGCTTGGCATTGCGCGCTCCCCCTCACGCTCTCACTTTACTTTGCTATTCCACTTCGTGCTCGGCGGCCAAATCCTTGCGGAACGGCGCTAAACTCGCAAGCTCCTCGCCGGCGGCGGCAACATAGGCGCGTTCACGGACAAGATAGTCGGCGATGGCGCGGCGCAGCGCCGGGTCGGCGATATAGTGCGCCGAATAAGTCGTCGTCGGCATATAGCCGCGGGAAATCTTGTGCTCGCCCTGCGCTCCGGCTTCGACGCGGGCCAGTTTTTGCGCAATGGCGTAATCGATCGCTTGGTAGTAGCACAGCTCAAAATGCAGAAACGGATGATGCTCGATGGCGCCCCAATGGCGTCCGAACAGCGCATGCGAGCCGCGGAAATTGATTGCGCCGGCGATCCAGCGGCCGCCGCGCTTGGCCATGATGAGGACGATGCGATCGCGCATCTTGTCGCCGACCAGCGAATAGAACGAGCGGGTGAGATAGGGCCGCCCCCATTTGCGCGAACCGGTCTCCATATAGAATTCGAAAAAGGCGTCCCACACGGCTTCGGTGAGATCGCTGCCGGTCAGCCAGTGAACGGTGATGCCGTTGGCCAGCGCATCCTGCCGCTCGCGCCTGATGGTCTTGCGCTTGCGGGAGCTCAACGCGGCAAGAAAATCCTCGAAATTCGCATAATCCCGGTTCTCCCAATGGAATTGCTGATCGGTGCGCTGCAGATAGCCGAGTTCGCCCAGCAAGCGGTATTGGGCCTCGGGCGCGAAGGTGACGTGCACGCCGGAGGCGCCGCAAGCGTGCAAAGTTCGGCCAGGCCGCCGCCGAGCGCGCGGGCGACCGCATCGGAATTCGGGCCCGGACGCAGCAAAAGCCGCGGCCCGGTTGCCGGCGTGAACGGCACTGCAATTTGCAGTTTTGGGTAATAGCTGCCGCCGGCGCGCTCGTAGGCTTCAGCCCAGCCGCGGTCGAACACGTATTCGCCGCGCGAATGGCTTTTAAGATAGCAGGGGGCGGCGGCGACAAGCTCGCCATCCGCGGTGTGCGCCAGCACATGCTGGGGCTGCCAGCCGGTGCGGGGGCCGACCGATTTCGAGGCCTCAAGAACCGACAAGAAATCATGCGATACAAAAGGGTTATAATGCACCCTCTCATCCAAGATATGAGCGTCTGCTCCCGGATTGGCGCAGGCGTCCCATGCGACGGCGCTGACCTCATCGATCGCGCCTACGACGCTGATCCGTAGCTCTTGAGCGGCGCTTGCCCTGGCCCGCTCGATCGCCTCATTCGGCGCACGCGTCATGGCCGAAAACCCTCGAAAATCATCTGGTCCGCGAAGCGCGCAGCGATGCTTCGCTCCGCCTCGGTACGGACCGCCCAGGTCAACAGCGGCAAGCCAAAAACGTGCCGCGCGGCAAGCGGCGCAAGCGCGGGCAGGTCCGCCACCGCGTAAGCGACGAATTGCGCCCGGGCCGGCAGGCCGGTGACGAGACAGCCCATTCCATGCCGCATCCAAAATGGCATCCGGTCCCAATATGGATGCGGTCGGTACTTGGCCGCAACGACCCCGCAAATAAGCTGCGGCGCGTTATGCCGCACCGCCGCGATCTGCCAGGGATCGAACGACATCGGTGCGGCGGGCCCGGCATAGGCCACAAGCACCTCGGCGACACGAGCAGGCAGGCGGCGGTCACCGTCGA